>CAVRYN010000001.1:0-46445 GCA_963725505.1 uncultured Verrucomicrobiae bacterium
TCGTAGCCGTGATTGACCGGATCGATTCGGCGCATCGGTTTCTCGCGGGTTTGCTCTTCGATGACGTGCGCCACCAGGCCGGGCGTGCGCGCGATCATGAAAATGCCGTTGAACGCCGCGGGATTCATTCCCAGATCGGCGAGGATCGCGCCGATCGCGCCGTCGACATTGATCGGCAGCGCTTTCTTGGCATCGGCGAACGATTTTTCAACGGCCCGCGCCGCTTTCATGTGCGCTCCGTCCACGCCGGCTTCGCGCGCCAGCTCGAACAGCCGCGCCGTGCGCGGATCCTTGGTGTGATAGCGATGACCAAATCCCGGCATGCGTTCGCCGGCTTCTTTCATGGCCGCGAGCGTGCGCGTGGCGGCTTCATCCATCGAAATGGATTCACTCGTGGCGCGATCGGCGATTTTTTTCAGTTGCCGCGCGCAATCTTCAATCGCGCCGCCGTGATGACGATTGATCGACATGATGCCGGCGGCGACCGACGCGCTCAACGACGCGCCGGTGGATGCGACGGTTCGCGCGGCCAACGCGCTCGGAGGCGTCGCGCCGTGATCGATCGACGACACCAGAATCGCGTCCATCAAACGTCCGATCGGCAGGCGACGGCAATTCGCCGGTCAAAATCAGATACACCGCGGCGCCAAACGAGACGCGCCCCATCAGCTCGGCGATGTCGTATCCGCGCACCGCGACGCGGTTCGGCTCGATGCGCGTGACGGCGGTATTCCACACCGCGTTCTTGTCGGCTTCGCTCATAAGACTTTGTCCTTTCATTCGTTTGAGAATTTCAACCACCGCGCCCGGCAATTCGCCAAACGCATCGACCACGGTCGCGCCGGCTTCGCGCAACGCTTTCACTTTGCCGGCGTGCGTGCCGCGACCGCCTTCAATGATCGCGCCGGCGTGACTGAAGCGCGTGCCTTCGCGCGCCGCTTTGCCGCCGATGTAGGCGATCACCGGCTTGGTGACTTTTCGATCGCGAATCAGTTGCGCCAGTTCCTCTTCCTGCGACGAACCGATTTCACCAAAGATCACGATCGCTTCGGTGAGCGGATCGGCTTCGAACATCAGCGCCGCATCGGGAATGCGAATTCCAAGAACCGCGTCGCCACCGATGTGCGCGATGGTTGAAATGCGCACGCCGGCTTGTCCCTAGATAATAGCCGGTGCTCGAAGCCATGCCGCCGGAGCGACTGATCACGCCAACGCCGGTCGGAATGCCGGGCTTGAACCATTGCCGCGCACTTTCCGCGCGACCACCGATCATGCCGACCACGGCCTTGCCCGGACTCAAGACGCCAAGCGTGTTCGGTCCGAGAAACATCGCGCCATTCGCTTTGGCCGCCGCCGCGATCTCCATCGCGTCCCACACCGGCACGCGATCGGGCACCAGCACGGTGAGTTTGATTCCCGCTTCAATCGCGGAAATGGCCGCGTCCTTCACGCCGGCCGCGGGAACAAAAAGCACGGAGATGTCGATCTTGCCCAGAGCGTTCACCGCTTCCTGCGGCGTGTTGAACACCGGCACGCCCAGCACGGTTTGCCCGCCTTTGCCCGGCGTCACGCCCGGCGACCACGTTCGTTCCGTACTCGCGCATCAAGCGCGTGCGCGCCTGACCTTCGCGGCCGGTGATGCCTTGCACCAGCACGCGCTTTGTTTCGTCGATCAGAATTGCCATTTAGCGCGCGCCTCCAATCAATTCGTCAAGTCCGGGAATATCAAGTTCCAGATAGAAACCTTCGATTCCGGCGAGCCGGCATTCGACATCGCAGGCCAGCAACTCGGAATCTTTGGTGGCGAATTCTTCGCTCGGCAAGTGACAAAGCCGGTGCGCCGCGCGATCGACAATCAAACCGCCGGAGTGTTCATCGACTGCCGCGCGAATTTGCGGCCAGCGCGCGGTGTCGATCCAAACGCGACCGCCTTTTACCGGGAACTTCGTGGCTGACGGATCTTTAACGAACTTCGGCACACGCGGCAGGCGCGGTTTCCATTTCTTGCCACCCGCGCCGGCGACAAGTTCGGCGAAACGCGCGGCGATCATCGCCGGTGTATCGGTCTTTCGATAACCCTCGACCGGCGCGCGCAGCAGCTTCGACATGCGATGCAAAATGTCCACGGCGCGATCTTCGGTGTTGCCGCCGAGACGAATCACCGCGGGAATATCGAGATCGAGTTCCCAAAATGCTTTGGCCAATCCGTAGGCAGACCAATATTGTTCCTGGCTCGCGACGCCGGAGCCGGAACCGAAATATCCGACGAGATCGGGCTGGGCCAGAATGATTCGCGCGGCGCGATAGACTTTCGACGCGGATGGATTGCCGCTGGTGTCGGTGAAATTGGCAATGGTGAATCCGGCGTTGACGATTGCGTCCATCGACATCATCGAGCCGCCGCCGCCTGCGCCGTGAAAACCAACCAGACCTTTGGAATCTTTCGGAGCCGCGGTGGCCAACTGCGCGAAATAAAATGTGCCGCGATGATCGTTTTGTTCGACCGCGTAAGCGACACGTTCCAGAGCCGTCGGCGGATGATCGAATTCTCGCGCAATTTCAATTTTCAGCTCCGGATGTCGCACCACGGCGTAATCGTCAATCGTGATCCGGCAATCGGCTGCGACGAACTCGCCATTTTTGGTCAGCACCAGCGGATTGATTTCCAGCGAGCGCGCTTCAACGCTGCGCGCGGCGGCAAATAATTTTCGAATCGACTCGGCCAGTTGCTTCGCATGGGCTGGCGAAAGTCCGCACGAAGCAACTGCTTCGCTCACGGCCGAATCCAGCGGCCCGCTTTTCACATCGCACGGAATGCGCCGCGTTGAAGCAGCGCGCTCTTCAATTCCGGTGCCGCCGCCAGCGGCGAAAATAATCACTGGCGCGCGAGCAGCGTCATCGATGGCGAACGAAAGAAAAAACTCGCGCTCGATGTCGATCTTCTCTTCCACCAGCACGGCTTCGACTGGAAATTGTCCAACTTTCATCGACAGCATCCGCTCCGCGTGCCCGCGAACATCATCCGGCTTCTTGGCGAAGGCGACTCCGCCGATACCGGCGCGCCCGGTTGTCCAGGCTTGAATCTTGATGACGACTTCGCCGCCTAATTCTTTCGCTGCCGCGACCGCGTCATTGACACTCGAGACGGCGCGACCACGCGGAATCTTGAATCCGTTCGCGGCAAGAATGGCTTTGCCTTGATATTCGTGAAGTCGCGCCATGGCTGCGTGCTATTTCGGATGAAAACGTCCAACGTTCAATGCTCAACGATCCAACGTCCAACTCGGAAGAGCTGAATTGAGCGTTCAGCGTTGGACGCCTGCTCGCGATTTATCGGAGTTGAGCGTTCGACGTTTGTATCGACAATTGGGCAGCTACCTTATCCGCCGACAGCTTGGTAATGGCCGAGGCCGCGTTGCCACATGAAACGCGCCCAGGCCCAGGCTAGCAATAGCCAGCCGGATTGGATCGCCAGCGCCTGCACGAGGTCGGGCCCCTTTAATCGGCCGAGAAAGATCGCGACCGGACAAAACAACTCGTAATAAAACGGCAGCCATTTCATGACGGCCTGGACCGCGGACGGCATGATATCGATGGGAAACATCTGGCCACCGAGGAAATATTCGAACGAATAAACGATGAACACGATCGTGGAAATTTCCAAAATCCAAAACGCCATCATGGCCAGGCTGTAGGTGATAAAGAATTGAATGAACGCCGCCATCAATATCGAGATCGCTGTCAACGCGTAAATCAGGGGATCGGTGGGCAGCACGATGTACCCCCGGAAATAAATGAAGATCAGCGCAATCGGCGGAAGAGTGACGAAGCTGTAAACGAGTCGGCCACTCATAAAAATGCTGAACCGGTACGCGAGATAACTCATCGGCTTGGTGAGAAGCGCATTGATCTGGCCTTCGCGAATATCAGCGGCAATTTGCCATTCGTCCTCTGTCGGCACGACCAAATTGCTGACCAGAAGGGTGAGCAAATAGTAATAAATCATCGAGCCGTAATCGTAGCCGTGAAGGCTGCCGCCGCGCTCCTTGAACACTGCACTCCACAAAAACACCGTGCCGGCCAGTGGGATCAAACCAAAGAGCGCGCGCAGGAAATAATTCCAGCGATACACGAACGTGTTCTGGAGCCCGATGTTAAAGACCGAAGCGTATTTCGCGATTCTGCTCGTGCTCATAGTTGTAGAGCGTCAGGGCAATGACGAAATCCAAATGACGAATGACGAAGGAATGACGAAATCCGAATTAGGAAAAATCGTATTCGACAGCGCTTCGTCATTTGAACATTCGGATTTCCTTCGAGCTTCGTCATTAATTGACAGCGATGTCTCGACTTTGCTCGACATGACATTCAGCGAGTTCCACGGCGAGATTAATTGCCGCGATCATGCTGTCGGGTCGTGCGATTCCTTTTCCGGCAATTTCAAATGCCGTGCCGTGATCGGGACTGGTGCGCGGAAAAGGAAGACCCAGCGTCACGTTCACGCCGTCATGAAATGCGTGCAGTTTCAGCGGGATCAATCCCTGATCGTGGTACATGCAAAGCACCGCGTCGAATTCGCCTTCAATCGCCCGGTGGAAAACCGTGTCGGGGGAGTGTGGGCCGGTGAAAACAGAAGGTGATTGGTGAGAAGTGAGAAGTGATTGGTTTAGCTCGGCGACGGCCGGCGCGATGATTTCGATTTCTTCGCGCCCGAGTTTCCCCGATTCGCCGGCGTGCGGGTTCAATCCTGCAACGGCGATGCGCGGTGCGCGCGTCCCGCGGCAACGAAGAAAATCCGCGAGCAACAAACCGACACGGACTATCTCCGATTGCTTGAGTGTGCGCGGAACCTTGCGCAACGGAATATGCGTGGTGACGAGCGCGACTGTGATTTTTCCGCCGGTCAGGCACATTGCGAAATTTTTGACGCCGCAGCGCTCAGCCAAAAATTCGGTTTGCCCTGGGAATTTAAAGCCGACTTCGTACATGCGGGCTTTGTGAATGGGCCCGGTTACAATTGCATCGAACTTGCCCCGCCGCGCGAGTGTGACAGCTTCTTCGAGCGCAGCCGCAGAGGCACGCGCGGTTTCCTCAGTCGGGTGTCCTGGCGTGCAATCAGGATATTTGCCGATGATCTGGTAGTCGGCGAGCCGCGCAATGCGATCAGACTTGAGAGCGAGATCGACAATCTCCGGCCCGATTCCGGCGCAGTCGCCCAACGTGATGCCAATGCGCGGTTTCCTGCTCGCTTGCCGAGCCGTAGCTGTGCGAAGGCTGGTGCTCATGCTCGTGATCGTTCAGGAGTACCAGCGCGGGAGACGCCGAACCCGAGCGTCCAACGTCCAACGTCCAACGCTGAACTTCCAACTTCCAACGCTAGATCAAAAGGTCTTGATGTAGGCCTTTTGGCGCAGGCTGGCGATCCAGCGTTCCTGAATTTGTTGCGCTTCCTCTTGGATCAGTTTTTTCTCGATATCAGACCGTGCCTCGTTGAGTGATTTCGTCGTGCCGCCCTGTTTGTCTTCAACTTTGAGGATGTAATAATTCCCGGCGTAATCGATGATGTTGCTAATTCTGCCGACTGGTATGTTGAAGGCGAACTTTTCCAGCGGCTCGGCGAGAGTCTTGCGTTCGATCCAGCCCCAGTCGCCGCCATTGTCCCGAGTGCTGTCCTCCGAATAAACCTGCGCTGTTCGGTCAAATTCTGCGCCGCTGGCCAGTCTGCCGAGCACTTCTTCGGCCAGCGCCTTTTGTGCCGGAGCCGTCGCGGTATCTTTTTGGCCGGGAATCATGATCATGCGCAGCTTGATCGTCTCCTTGCTGGTAAATTCGTCGCGATGCTTCCTGTAGTAATCTTCTATTTTCGTGGTCGAAATAATCGAGCTCTTCTTGACGTTATGGCTGCGCATCGCCTGAACGATCATTTGCTCCATCTCCTTTTGCCTGAACTCGCCCAACGTGTAATTCTGCGCCTCGAGCGTTTTGATAAACGTATTGCGGTCGCCGCCAAAATTCTCCCGGATGATCTCGTGCATCCGCTCATCCACGAAGTGATCTGGAATTTCGTACTTCTCTTTTTTGAACGCCTGAATGACAAGCTGCCGATCAATCAGGTCTTTCAGCGCCAAGTCGCGCGCTGCTTTCAGTTGTTTTTCCAATTCCTGTCCGGTGTATTGCGCCCGCAGCTGCTTTTCCCGTGGTGCGGATAGAGCGCGCACTTGTGATATGGCGATCACATCGCCATTCACAATCGCTGCGATGCCATCCACCACCAGCGGCTCCTGGGCAAACGCAGCGCAACAAATGGGCAATAGTGCAAGCCCGCAGACCGCCAGTAAAACGACTGCAAATGGACGTACGAGGTCTCTCATAGTTTCTTAATCAGTTCCACAATTTCCCAGAGGTGCTGCTCGATTTTCGCTGCAACTAAACGAGGGAATTTGCCCGCGACAAGTATAAAATCCCCATGCCGCATCAGCATTAGTTTGCGGTCGCGCACTTCCACTCGGGTCACCCCTGATCTTGCTGCGGCCAACTTGATTTCGATGAGAGCAAACAAGTTGTCAACTGCCGCAGGGAAAGCGCCGAAGCGATCACGCCAGTCGCGCCGCAACCGATCCAATTGCTCATGCGAAGTGATTTCCGCAATATCGCGGTACGCTCGGATGCGCAGCGCGGAGTCGCCGACATAAGTGACCGGAATGAACGCTGGGATGCGTTCGAGAGGCGCTTCTCGAAATGCTTCGGCGGACTGGAGACCGCCGCTCCTTGTTGGCGGCGAAACGAACTCCGCTTCGTTTGTCACGACAAAATCGAGTCGTAAATCGACATCCAGCCGGAGCCGCGCCTTTTCGCCTTTCAGCTGGGCCACCGCCTGCTTGAGCAACTGGCAATACAAATCGAAACCGACCGCCACGATGTGGCCGCTCTGGGCTGTGCCGAGGAGGCTGCCGGCGCCGCGAATCTCCAGGTCGCGCATGGCAACGCGAAAACCCGCGCCCAGCGAGCTGTACTGTTTGATGGCGCTGATCCGCTTGCGCGCGGCGCCGATTGTCATCATTTCCCGCGGAAGAAGCAGATAGGCGTAAGCTTTGTGCTCGGCTCGGCCGACGCGTCCACGCAGTTGATACAAGTCGGCGAGACCAAACTGATCTGCCCGATCGATGATGATCGTGTTTGCATTTGGGATATCGAGACCGCTTTCGATGATCGTGGTGCAAACCAGCACGTCGGTTTTGCCAGCAATGAATCGTGCCATGACCGCTTCCAGCTCGTCGGCGTCCATCTGGCCATGCCCGATTTCAACTCTTGCCTGTGGGCAAAGATGGACGATCCGGTCGCGCGCTCGTTCGATGGTCGCTATGCGATTGTGCAGAAAAAACACCTGCCCTTGCCGTTCCAGTTCGCGGTCAATCGCCGCGCGAATGATTCGTTCATCGTAGGCCGATACGACTGTTTCTACGGGCAAACGGTTGAGCGGCGGAGTCTCAATCGTGGACATGTCTTTAACGCCGACAAGTGAGAGATAAAGGGTGCGCGGAATCGGCGTGGCCGAAAGCGTTAGCACATCGACCAGCTTGAAGAGCTCTTTGAACTTCTCCTTGTGCAGAACTCCGAAGCGTTGTTCCTCATCGATCACAACGAGTCCGAGATCTTTGAAGACGACATCCCCCGAGATCAGCCGATGCGTGCCAATGACAATATCGACGCCGCCTTCGCGCAGCAGTTTTATCACTTTTTTCTGTTCGGATTGCGAACGAAAGCGGCTGAGCATTTCGATGCGCACGGGGTAATCGAGCATGCGTTGCCGGAACACCTCGAAGTGTTGTTGAGCGAGGACCGTTGTCGGCGCGAGCACGGCCACCTGTTTGCCGTTCATGACCGCCTTGAACGCGGCGCGAACTGCGACTTCGGTCTTGCCAAAACCGACATCGCCACAGATCAGACGGTCCATCGAACGCGGACGCTCCATGTCGATCTTCGTATCGATGATTGCCTTCATTTGGTCCGGCGTTTCGCGGAACGGAAAGGAATGTTCGAATTCTGCCTGCCATTTTGTGTCCGGGGCGAATGCATGACCGGAGTGCATTTGTCTTTCCGCCTGGATCGCGAGCATTTTGCCGGCGTAATCGAAAATGGAAGCCGCGGCTTTAATTTTGGCGCGGGCCCATTTCCCATCGCCGAGTGAACTTAGCGGCGGCGATTTTTTCCCTGCACCAACATAGCGGGAAACGAGGTATGCCTGCTCGAGTGGGACGTACAGCTTAGCTTCATCTGCAAACTCGAGTGCGAGAACTTCCTGCGTCCCGTCTGTATTGGCAGCCGTGTCGACTGCATCGGGAGGTTTTGGGAGGCGAAGCAGCCCCAGGAATCGTCCAATGCCGTGCTCGAGATGCACGACCAAATCGCCTTCGTTCAACTCGCTGAAATCGATTTGCGCGCGGTGGCGCTCCGCGCGACGCAAATGCCTGCGCGCATGGACCGCGAATCGTCCAAACAATTCGGCAGCCGACAGGACGACGAGATTGGCTGCCGGGAAACAAAAGCCGCGGGCGAGAGTTCCTTCGACAAAATCGACACCGTTGATGGCGCCGGCCATGATCTCGCGGAAGCGCTCAATCTCGCCCTCGGTCTGAAAATAAATGACGATCCTCGCTTCGTTCGCGCGCCATTCTTTTAAGCGTTCGACAAAGTGCGCGCGTTTTGCCTCGGCGAGCACGAGATCGCCGGCCGCAAACTCGCCGACGTCGCAATCCTCGAACGCGCCGCCGAAATCTTCTGGACCGGTTTCAATCCAGCCTTCGCTGATCTGGACCTGTGCGTTCGAAGTTGTTTCCGGTTCGATTTCGATCTTGAGATGATTTGGAGCGACGTAATCGCGAACGAACCCGCTGTGGCCGTCCGCTGTTTCGAGCAGAATATCGGCCGACCTTAGGTCTCGCGCTGACGTTTGAGTATCGATGTCGAACTCGCGCATTGATTCGATTTGGTCGCCGAAAAATTCCAGCCGGAACGGCAACGGCGCCTGCCACGAATAGACATCGACGATGCCGCCGCGGACGGCGAACTGTCCCCGAGTGGTTACTTGCGCGACGCGCTCATAACCGCTGCTCACGAGTTGGTCGAAAAGATTCTCCATCTTTATGTTTGCTCCGCGTCGGAGTTGAGTAACGGCCGATTGGAGAGTGCCGCGCTTTGGCGCAGGTTGATCGAGACTTGCGCGCGTCGCGACGATGATGCGCGGACCGGTCCCGATTTGCATTAGCAACGCCAGCCGTTCCGCCGCAATTTCCGGGTCGGGCAGAACATTCTCTACCGCCGCCAACTCGGCTTCTGGCAGGAAAAGCGCGTCTGGCTGCCAGTTGAGCAGACTTTCGTAAAACAATTCTTGTGAATGAACGCTCGGGCAGAGCACCCAGATCGTGGAATCGGCAGCTTTGCGGTCATCGGTCCGAAATCGATTGCAGGTGTGCGCTATCGTGGCGGTCAAAAAAGGCTTGGCCGGCTCGATGACATGTGAAAATTGCACCGGCCACGCAGCCTTTTCGATCGCGGCAAGTTTGCGCGCGATCGGTTCACTCGCCGCGACACGTTCCGGAAGCTCTGTGCGGATCGATTTTTCCACGCTAGAAGTTACGCCACGTTCCGGGAGAGTTGTAGCCGCGTCTCTGTGAGACGCGAAGGCGCGCGAGTTGTAAACACGTCAACGGCGCGCTTCGCACAGCGAAGCGGCTACAGTGTTCTGCCAATGGCCGCGGCGACGGCGCGAAGGCGCGGGACGAGCTCAGCCAAAATTTCCGGCGTAAGCGCCTGATTCCCGTCGCTTTTGGCCAACTCCGGGGAATCGTGCACCTCGATCATTAGCGCGTCCGCCCCGGCGGCGACTGCGGCCAGAGACATCTGCGGCACAAACTCGCGCAGTCCGAGCGCATGCGTCGGATCGACGATTACTGGCAAATGCGTTTTAGACTTTAAGATCGGAACAGCGCTAAGATCGAGCGTGTAGCGGGCGGCCGTCTCGAAAGTGCGAATGCCGCGCTCACAAAGAATTACGTTCGAGTTGCCCTCGTTGAGAACGTATTCGGCGCTCATCATCAAATCGTAGATTGTGGCGCTGAACCCGCGCTTGAGCAGGACGGGCAATCTACTGCGGCCGACTTCTTTCAGGAGAGAAAAATTGTGCATGTTGCGGGTGCCAACCTGCAGGCAGTCTGCGTACTTTTCGATCATGGAGAGCTCGCGCGGGTCCATGACTTCAGTGACCACAGGCAGACCCGTCTTCGCGCGCGCTTCTGCGAGGAAGCGAAGTCCGTCTTCGCGTAATCCTTGAAAACTGTATGGCGAAGTGCGCGGTTTAAACGCGCCACCGCGCAAAATTTTTGCGCCAGACTCCTTCACGATCGTAGCAATCGATTGAATCTGCTCCCTGCTTTCGACCGAGCACGGGCCGCAAATCAGAACAACATCCTCGTGTTCGCCCAGGCGCACGTTGCCAATTGCGACTGAAGAAGACCCACGCGAATCGCGCGCGGCAAGCTTGTACGGCTTTAGCACGGGCACGATCGCTTCCACGCCAGCCATCGCGGCGATCGGCTTTTCGCGAAGCAGCGCCTCAGGCCCGATTACGCCGATGATCACGCGCGATGCGCCACGACTGATTTGTGCCTCCAGTCCAAACTCGCGTACGCGTGTGACGATCCGCTGGATCTGTTCCTCGGTCGCGTTGGGTTGTGTGATGACAATCATATTTCTTCCAGCGGGATCATCAGAATGCCGCCACTGGGAATTTTCTGCAAGCCTAGATCCTGGCCCTGGTTTCTGTAGGGGAAGCTGTCAGCTACCTGTGGTACGACAGCGTCGTCCCCTACACAGGTCTGCAATCTAGTTCGTGATCGTTACCGGCGTTCCGACTGAGACTGATCTAAAGAAATTTTCGGCCATGAATTCAGGCATACGGATGCACCCGTGCGACGCCGGATAGCCTGGCAAATAGCCGGCGTGCATGCCCGTCCCTGACACGATGCGCATGAAGTACGGCATTGGCGTGCCTCTGAAGTGAGCGCCCGGTGGTGGTTTGGGATCCTTTTTAATGTCAACATTGGGGACGACCACGTTGCCGGCCGAATCCACATAGTCACCGAATAAGGTGGAGACGTGGTCTTTGTCCTTTTGAATGATCTTGAAATTGCCGAACGGAGTGTTGAGCCCTTCGCGGCCGGTGGACAACTGTGAAACCCCGACGAGCACGCTACCTTTATAAAAATAGGCGCGCTGTTCTCCGAGACTGATCTTCACAGAGGGGCTTCCGCCAACGCTGTCTCCGTCCCAATAGGAGACAGTGTCGCGTGGCGGACCAGCCTGTGTGCCGCCGTACGCGCCGCCCAAATACTGCGTCCTGGCAGAAAAACGAGGGTCTTCACCACAACCCGTGACGAACAAAACAAGACCAGCAGAGAAAACTGCCCGCAAAACGCCCAACAAAGAATGATGCATAGAATTTTTCGACGGCGTTCTTAATGCGCAACCCGCGCAAAAAGTCAAGCGAACGACGCTGCCGCGATGCATCGATATCGATTGTCATTTCAGAAAAATATTTAGAGATGTCTCCACTTTGGTGGACATGACAGTAGAATAACGCCATGGCTCAAGTAACAATCGAGACAATCAAGAACGGCCCTTACATCGTGACGGGCGAAGTGGAATTGATCGACGCTGCGTTATCTTTGCGCGGGCGTACTTCGTATTGGTGCATGGAGTGCACAGCCGCTGGCTTCATCGGATGGTTAGGGTTAAGTCGCAGATCCGATACCGATCAGGGCTAGCGAAAAGGCAACTCTTTCTGATAGAGCGAGAGGTCATGCTGCAGCGCTTCCACGAGAGCTTGGTTCCTCTGCGTGGTTGCTAATTCCAAGGCGCTCTCAGCACTTTCGAAAGCCTTAGAGAACTGCCCGTTCTCTGCATAAGCCACGGCGAGCGTACGCAGAACGATGGGATCTCTGCCTCCGGAAAGCCGGTTGGCTTGCATGGCCAACTCAAGCGCCTGAGAGCCGTTCCGAAGCGATGCATCTGGAGCTGTTGCCAATGTCCACGCCAAGTTGTCCTGGGCGGCTACCAGCCGAGGCTCTCTTTTTAGCGCCTCCCGATATTGAGCGACCGCTTCGCGCAGCAATTTCTTTTTTCGAAGAGCGTTGCCGAGATTGTAGTGAATACTGGGTGCGTAAGCATCCTCGACCCCTGAGTCCAGCGCTTTTTGAAACTGCACAATGGCCTCGTCCACGAGGCCTTTCCGAAGAAGTGCGTTGCCGTAATCATTGTGAATGATCCTGTCGTTCGGAGCTGATTCCGACGCCTGTTGGAACTGAACGATTGCCTCATCTACCAGGCCCTTCCGAAGAAGTGCGTTGCCGTAATCACTGTGAATGATCCCGTCGGCTGGGGCTAATTCCAGCGCCTGTTGGAATTGAACAATTGCCTCATCTGCCAGACCCTTCTGGAGGAGCGCATTGCCCATATTAGACTGCACTTTGGCGCGCTCGGTGCGATTCGGCGCTAACTCCATCGCTTTTTGGAAATGAAGAATCGCCTCATCGGTCAGGCCCTTATGGAGCAAGGCCGTACCCAGGTTGGCCTGAAACATCGGGGAATTTGGCAACGAATTCACTGCCGCTTGGCAATGAGCGACTGCTTCATCGATCAATCCTTCTTCAAGAAAGAGCTTGCCAAGGTGGTTGTGCGCTACCTCGTTGTTTGCCGTCACAGCAAGCGTGTGTTTCCACAGCGACTCGCTCTCGCGCCAATACGAGGCTTGAATCCATGCACTCCAACTCAAGAGGGCAATCACGGCTGTCGCTGCCGCGGTTAAAATCCATTGGCGACGCCAGGCTTTCGCAAGATCGGCAATCATCCACGTCAGCGCAAGGTATAGGCCGATCTGCGGCAGATAGGTGTAACGATCAGCATGCGCCTGCGAACCAACTTGGACGACGCCGATCACAGGCACAAGCATCCCAAGGTACCAGAACCAACCGGTTACCAGATAGGGATGCCCTCGTCTCAGAGCAATCGCCGCTGCCGTAATCCCGATCAGTAGCACAATGGAAAGCGCGACTTCCCAGCCGGGCAATGTTGTTTGAGGATAGGTGTAGAACGGCGTCAGACCGAATGGCCAGAGCATCTGGCGCACATACACAATGTAGCTCAGAAAGGCATTATTCAGCCGCCACCAAAACGGCAACCGCGAGATCGAAACGATCGCGTCCCCTTGGGCGAGAAGAGTAATAACGGAGGAGACTACGCACAGCGCGAGCAAAGGGACTTTTTCCAATATGAGATGGCGAACCAGTGACCACCTCGACTCTCCGTAGCTTCCTGAAGGCGGCTGACTACTGACTCCTAATCTCCGACTTCCGACTTCGAACCTCTGATTTCTGACTCTGTTGAGCGGCCAATAGTCCAGGAGCAAAAGCACAAAGGGCAGCGTCACCAGCATTGGCTTGCACATCAGTCCACACGCAAACAAGGTCCACACGACCGCGTATCGGCCAAGGGTTTGCCGGTGAACGTAGCGAATGTAGGCGCCCAGCGTCAGCATGAAGAACACGCCGCTCAACACATCCTTGCGCTCTGCGATCCATGCGACTGATTCCACGTGCAGGGGATGAATCGCAAAGATTGCCGCCACGAAAGCGCTGCGCCAGAGCGCTCCCGTCATCTGTGCGACCACAAGAAACAACAAAAGCACACCAACGGTGTGCAACAGCACGTTCGTGAAATGATGGCCGCCAGGTTTCCGCTGGTACAGCTGCCAATCGAGCATGTGCGTTAGCCAGGTGAGCGGATGCCAATTGTTCAAGTAGCTGTGCGTGAACGCCCACGTCATTCCGTGCAGGCTGAGGCCGCTCGTCACCTCTAAATTGTCATAGACATACTGCGGATCGTCGTAGTCAACGAAGCCGTGAGCCAGCGTCTGGCCGAAGACCAGCCACGTAATCGCCGCCAAGAAGACACAAACGGCAACGATGGTGAGTGATCGCTGACTGATCTGATGGCGGAAAATCCTCAGCACAGCGAGATCATTCTATAGACCGCAAATTACAGAGCAATCCTTCCGAGCGCATGGTTTTCGTTTTCGGAAAAATCAGGAGAACTACGCTGGCACAGTATCGGGAATTAATCAGACAACGCTTTTGCAGGTTTGCTGAGCGAGTGTGTTTAAAGACGCATCGGAAAATAGCGCAACAACAAGCGACGATTGCGCAGGAAGCGAAAAAAATTCCAGCCCTTACCGCAGGCCTGTAAAGGGCAGGCATCGCAAATGCAGAAGGTGAGCGTCCCGCTTGAGCTGCAAAAGGCGTTGGCACAAACCGCGTTCACAAAATCTTGCGCGCATTGATTCGATGCGTTCGACAAGCTGCTGACTCTACAGACCTGCGGCCTGTGCTCCGCGGATTCTGCAGCCGTTGCCGTTTGAGCTTTGGACCCTACTGATTCCTTGGTCCTTGGTGCTTGGGGGTTTGGCATTTGGTGCTTTAGTGTTGCCATGGCTCAAGTAACAATCGAGACAATCAGAAACGGCCCTTACATCGTGACGGGCGAGGTGGAATTGATCGACGTCGACGGCAACAAATTTCCAGTGGAAAAACGGATGGCACTCTGCCGCTGCGGCGCGTCAACCGAGAAACCCTTTTGCGACGGCACGCATTCCAAGATCGGTTTCAAAGCCGCTGAGAAAGCGGTGCCCGAATCGAAAGAATAGTTTTTGTCATTCCGACCCCGAAAGCATTCGGGGTTGCTGCGCCGTAGCAGCGAAGTCGGAGGAATCTCTCGAATGAAATTTCGAATTGAGCTCGTAATCTCGTTCTTACTCTTCCATCGCGACGCTCCACGCCGAAAAGATTTCGCTTGTGGGCGCGACGGTGATCAATCCGGCCGACGGCAAAGTGTTGCCGAATGCGACGGTCGTTATCAACGGTGACAAGATTGAACGGGTCGCGATGGGTAAACAGGATGCTGCCGCACTCGGCAAACAGATCGAGTTGCGTCGGCAAATTCATTTTGCCCGGGATACATCGACACGCACGTTCACTTCTTTCAATCGGCAGATTTGTTTACGCGACCAGATGGCGCCGATCTGAACAGCGTTCGTCCGTACAAGGACGAGGTCGCCTGGATCAAGTCGCATCTCGACGATGTTTTCGCGCGCTACATTCGTTGTGGCATCACCAGCGTCGTCGATGTCGGCGGTCCGATGTGGAACTTCGAGGTGCGCAAAAAGGCGAACGCAACCGCAAAAGCACCGCGCGTCGCAGTGGCTGGACCGTTAATTTCCAGTGTTTCGCGCGAGAAGCTTGATCTCGGCGACCCGCCGATTGTGAAGATCGACACTCCCGATCAAGCACGCGAGTTCGTGCGCAAACTCGCGGAGCAAAAACCGGATCTGGTGAAGATCTGGTACATCGTCGATAAAGATCATCCGGTCGATTCGTTTCGTCCTATTGCGCGTGCGACGATTGAAGAAAGTCACGCGCACAAAATTCGCGTAGCAGTTCACGCGACCGAATTGGAGACCGCGCGCGCTGCGGTTGAGGAGGGCGCGGACATTCTCGTTCACAGTGTGATCGACAAGCCGATCGACGATGCCTTTGTGAAGCTACTCAAAGATCGACACACGATTCTGTGTCCGACGCTCGTAGTGTTCGAGCGTTACGGCCGGACGTTTTCGCACCAGTTGAATCTCACTCCGGAGGAACAAAAGTGGGGCAATCCGGAAGTGATCGCATCACTCGACGTCACGAAGATTCCGCAGGACAAATTGCCACAACGGATCAAGGACGCGTTGGCTGATCCGAAAGCTGCGCTGGATCGGATCAACAAGACGTATGAAGTCGCGCTCCCGAACTTGAAGAAGCTAGAGGATGCCGGCGTCACGATTGCTGCCGGCACCGACGCGGGAAACATCGGCACAATTCATGGGCCAGCATTGTTCCGGGAATTCCAGTTAATGAAAGAAGCGGGATTGACGCCGATGCAAATCCTGCAATGCACCACTGCGAACGCGGCGAAACTTTTCGGCGGCGACACCGGCGCGCACATCGGACACATCGAGATCCGGCTATTTCGCCGACTTAGTCATTTTGAAATCCAATCCAGTGGGTGACATCGAGCATGCTTCCGATATCGACACCGTTATCAAGAATGGCGTGGTCTATCCGGCTGATTCCATTTTGCGGTGAGGCCGGGTCTGCTACGCAGAGCTCTGGCGCTCGCGCCTTCAGCACGACGTAAAATCTCTTGCTCGCTCGTGAGAGCAGCTGAAATTTTTCCTCCTATGGCTACTTACCCGACGCAGTACGCGCATCCAGAAGCGCTGGTGGAGACGGATTGGCTGGAGAAACATCTCAAGGACGACGGTATCCGGATCGTCGAGTCGAATGAAGACATTTTGCTTTACGATACCGGGCATATCCCCGGTGCGGTGCATATCGATTGGCGCGCCGATCTGCAGGATCCTCTGATTCGCGATTATATTTCACCGGAGAAATTTGCACGGCTGTGCAGCCGCCACGGCATCACGCCAGACACCACTTGCATTTTCTACGGCGATAAGGCCAACTGGTGGGCGTGCTACGCGCTCTGGGCGTTCCGTTTGTTCGGGCACGACAAAGTGAAAATCCTCAATGGTGGCCGGGACAAATGGAAAGCGGAAGGCCGCCGCATGACGCGGGAAGTCCCGGAATATGCGAGGACAGATTATCCCGTGCCGAAGAAACGATTCGACAAAGAGATTCGCGCGTTTTTCGATGAAGCTTTGGCGCAAAGCAAGAGCGGCAAACCACTGGTCGATGTGCGCTCGCCCGGCGAATACAGGGGTGAGATCACGCACATGCCGGAGTATCCGCAGGAAGGCGTGCTGCGCGGCGGCCATGTTCCTGGGGCGAAGAGCATGCCGTGGAAGACTGCCACCAATGATGACAGCACATTCAAGCCAGCTTCAGAACTGGCAAAAATCTATTTCGAGCAATGCGGAGTCGGTCCCGACAAAGACACAATTGTTTATTGCCGGATTGGAGAACGCTCGAGTCACACGTGGTTTGTGCTGACGTATCTGCTGGGACTCGAGAACGTCCGCAACTACGACGGTTCCTGGACCGAATGGGGCAACAAAGTCGGCGCGCCGATTGAAAAGAGCGCGTAGCCCCCATTACGCCGAGACGACTTGTCAAGTGTTGTAGCCACCGGCCTGCGGCCGGTTTAAGTCGCGCAGAGGAGGACGGCCCGTAGGGCCGTGGCTACAACCGTTTTCACGCGATTTGGCGAGCGCGCGAAGTTCAAACGCGCCCGGCTCTTTGCAGCAGCGCATGAATTAGCTGCATTCGCCTTTGCTCTTTGCGGCTGGAAGTGAGCTGCGCAATGGAGCGCTGCATTCGCCGTGTCCAATTCAAGTTGGCCTTTGTCCCGGGTACGTTGAACCGGTATGTGCGCGCCAGCAGGTCGGTGATCATGACGATGGCGATCCACGAGTCGCTCTTGAAAAGGGCTTCCATGATCGCCGGGTAAAAATCTTTTTCAAAATCGAGACCGTCAATCTTTGAATTCAGCCCGGCGAACAAGGCGATCTTCATGATTGTGGCTCGCGCTTGCTCAGCGTTCGGGGTTGGGCGCCCGAATGCGTCGTTCCACAAGGCGCGAATCGGTTCGTGATCGTGGGTCGCGTAAGTCGCGACGGAAAGCCGTTCATATGCTTCTCCGGGAATGATCATCCCGTTGTACGATTCCCATTGCGGAATTTTGAATCCCGCAATGCCGAGCAATCGCAAATTCGGCCGCACATATTCGGGAACAACGCCTAGGTCTTCGCCGATCACGCGCGCGGCGCCCGCTTCTTCCAGAATCACACGCAGGTATTCTTCGCCTTCGCGTTTGTTTAGTTCGCGGTTTTCGGGAGTGTTGTCGTCGCGGGGAACGAAATGTGGAGCGCGGCCGCCAGTTCGTTCCAGCATTTGGTGCTCATTGAGCGGGAGGAATTCCTTGTTCCGCTGTGGCCGCCAGGGAAAGGCGTAGATGCGATAAAATCCCTGGACGTGATCGATCCGGGACAAATGAAACGTGCGCCGGACAGCGCGCACACGCTCGCGCCACCATTGAAAATTGTTCGCGTGCATGGCGCTCCAGTGATAGAGCGGGATGCCCCAGTTCTGACCCCATCTTTGCGTGAACGCGTCGTCTTTGAAGTAAGGTTCGGGAGGGGCTCCGCCGAACCAGTCGAGCACGAATTCATCCGGGCGTGCGAAAACATCGGCGCTGCAATAACTGACTCCAAACGGAATATCGCCCATTAACGCCACGCCGCGTTCTTCGGCGTACGATTTGATCGCGCACCATTGCTGGTGCCCAATCCATTGCACGTAACAGAAGAATTCTGCGCGACGCCTCAAGACTGCTTGTCGCTCGTGCGGCAGATCGTGCAGCCAAGTACGTGCTCTTTCGATTGTCTGATGTTGCGGCTGCCATCGATTCCATGCGGCGCTATCGCCGTTCGCCTCCATCAGAACCCGGAAAAGTGCGTAATCGGAGAGCCACGCCGATTGTTGCTCGCAGAATTTTCGGAATTCCGATCGCCGTTCTTCGCTGGCGTGAACGGAGAAATTCTCAAAGGCTTTTTCCAGCAAGCGCCGCTTTAGTTCTTTGACCTGGCGATACTTTACTCTGCCAACAGAGAGTTGGGGCAGATCTACATTGGCAATTGAAGCATCAAAATCTTCGCGCGTTAGATCTTGCGGCGAGTTCGGCTCAAGGTGCAGCGTCGTCGGCTCGATGGCCACGGCGCTGATGGCGTTGTATGGGCTGTTATCGGAGCCGATCTCGTTGATGGGCAGGAGCTGGACAAGTTTGAATCCGATTCCTGCTGCCCAATCGATGAACTCCCGCAAGGCGGCCGTGTCGCCGATTCCCAAATCCTCTTTCCCGCGCAAAGCAAACAGTGGCGCCAGGATTCCAGCGATTTTTTTCTCCGGCGAGAGCTCCATTAATTCCTTTCAGCCACAGATGAACACGGATGAAACACGGATTAGAAGACAAGGCGTTTATACTCGACTTTGTTTCGTCCGAAGTTAACGAGTAATCCTACCTTGAAACCGGTCGCTTTTAGCTCGTTGAGCAACTGAGGTTCGTCTCGCTTGTCGTACTGTGGGTTAACCTTAATTTCCACAACAACGGAATCGGCGACAATTAAATCGGCGTCGTAGTCACCGACCACCACACCTTTGTATTGAACCTGAATGCGTCTTTCGATCTCCGCGGCAACACCCCGGCGGATCAATTCGACCTGCAAGGCACGCTGATAAACTCGCTCGAGAAATCCGTACCCAAGTTCCTGATGCACTTCGAACGCAGCTCCAATGATCGCCTCGGTCGTTGCTCGATGCAGCAACTTGTCCGGATGCTCTCCTTCGATTTCTAACATCTGCTCATCCGTGTTTGATCCGTGTCAATCCGTGGCCAGAGAATCAGCCTCTTTTGACTTGCCAGTCTTCGACGAGGTCGTTTTGAATTTCCTGCAAAAAACGTGATGGCCGCTGAAACACGTCGCCGTAGCCGCCGGACAAGCGCATTTGTGGATAAGTAAGGTAAAGCTCGTCGCGGGCGCGCGTGATGGCCACATAGAACAAACGCCGTTCTTCCTCCAGCGCATCGCGGGTGTTGAGCGAGCGGCTGCTCGGGAACATCCCGTCGGTCAACCAGATCACGAATACTGTATGGAACTCGAGACCCTTCGCCTGGTGCACCGTCGATAGATTCACTGCTTCTTTATCTGCGCTTTGGGTCGGTGCGATCTCTGCATCAACGTTGCTGATCAGCGCCAATTGAGAAAGAAACTCGTGGACGTCTTTGAACTGTCGGGCAAAAACCGCGAGTTGCTCGAGGTCTTCGCGACGCAGTTCGTAGTTTGTGAAGTTCACCTTGGCGTAGTCATCGTAAATCGCTTCCACAACCGATGTGATCATTTCCGAGGGCGGATTAGGTTGGCCGCCGGGTGCGATCTCATCGAGGGTATGCGCCAGTTGCGTCCACAGTGTCTTTGATTTGGCGGGAACGTGCATCGCTTGGAGACGTTCACTGTAGCCGGGGGCGCTGACCCCGGCTGGCCCTGATTCTCTTTCAGAACCGCGGTCAACGTCCGCGGCTACAATCCCTGCCTCCCATTCACGCCAAAGATTTTCCGCCGTACGATTGCCAATGCCGGGAAGCAATTTCACCATCCGGTTAAAGGCGACTTCATCTCGCGGATTGGCCACGAAACGGACAAATGAAGTCACATCTTTGATGTGCGCCTGCTCGAAAAACCGGATGCCGCTGGTGATTTGATAGGGAATCCCGCGACGGGAAAGCTCCAGTTGCAGCTCGACTGCGTGATAATGCGCGCGGTAGAGGACGGCGATGTCGTTGAGATCGACATTTTCATCGCGCAACTCGAGAATGCGTTGCGCCACAAACTGCGCTTGCTCCGCGCCGTCGTTCAGTGCCACGAGAGCCGGCTTGAGCGCTTTTGATTCGCGCGTCGCGCTTAAGTGTTTGCGGAATTGTTGAACGTTTGCGGCAATCGCTGCGTTCGCCACCTCCAGAATTTCCGGCACGCTCCGGTAATTCATTTCGATCTTGAACACCTGCGCGTCCGGATAACGCTTCGGAAATTCGAGAATATTTTGGAAGTTCGCGCCGCGCCAGGAGTAGATCGACTGCGCGTCGTCTCCCACCACCATCACATTGCGGTGATCGCGGGCGAGCAGATCCACGAGGTCGGCCTGGATCTTGTTCGTGTCCTGGTATTCATCTACGAGAATGAACTGGAACTGCCGCCGGTAAAATTCCGCGATTCGCTCGTGCTGCTGAAACATCGACAACGTCTTTTGCAAGAGGTCGTCGAAATCCATCGAGTTGGTCGCCTTCTTCTTTTTTTCGTATCGCGCGTGAACATCTTGAATCTTGTCGAGCAGCGGCAGGAAATAAGGAAACTTTTCAGCGAGCAATTCCTCCAGCGGGTTCTCGGTGTTGACGACGAAACTGAAAATTTCCGCAAGCACATCGCCTTTCGGGAACCGGATTTCCTTGGGATCGATGCCTGCGCCGGCCACCACGGTATCGATCAAATCCTTTTGATCTTCCCGGTCCATGATGGTGAATCCGCTCGAGTAATCGAGCGCGCTGCCGTGCCTGCGCAAAATCCGGTTTCCTACCGAATGAAATGTTCCACCCCAAAGGCCGCTGGCATCGACGGGGAGCAAATTTGCGACGCGATTCAGCATTTCGCGCGCGGCTTTATTCGTGAATGTGAGAAGCAGAATATTCCGCGGATCGATCCCGTTTTCGAGCAGGTAAGCTACTCGATAAGTGAGCGTGCGCGTCTTTCCCGAGCCCGCTCCGGCAATGACAAGAATGGGACCGGGCGGCGCAGTCACCGCTGCGAGCTGTTGTTCGTTCAGTTCACCAGCATAATCGAGATGGATCGCGTGGTTGCGGGATAACGCGGCGTGTTGCAACGTGTATTGACGAGACATATTGCGTGTTCAGTCCGCCACCGCGGGCCGCATTCTGTTATCGAATGCCCGTGTCGATACTCATGTCCACGTGCACGGTCTGATTGGATGCAACCGTGAAGGGCTGCGGTCTCGCCCGGACATGGCCCTTCGGCGCAGCTATCACGACGGCGCGCTTCCGGGCGGTCGCGTCGAGAATTCGCTTTCGCAAGCGCAATGACTTCGGTGTCGCTTCCACATATTCATCGACGTCAATGTATTCAATCGCGCGTTCCAGACTCATGCACAGCGGCGCTTCGAGCTGAATCCCTTTGCCTTCGCCCTGGCTCCGCATGTTGGTGAGATGTTTTGCTTTGCAGGGATTGACTGGCAAATCTTCCGGTCGCGCGTTTTCGCCGACGATCATCCCCACATAAACGTCTTCCTGCGGACCGATGAAAAGCCGGCCGCGTTCCTGAATGTTGTTGAGCGCGTAAGCCGTGCTGACTCCCGATTCCATCGACACCATCACACCACGACCGCGTCCTTCGATTTCGCCTTTGAACGGCGCGTATTCGCGAAAGAGATGACTCATCAATCCTTCGCCACGGGTTAGGTTGATAAGATCGGTCTCAAAGCCAATCAGGCCGCGAGTCGGAATGATCGCCTCGATCGACACGCGTGTCGCGTGATGAGACATGCTGACAACCTCGCCCTTGCGATTGGCAACCGACTGCAAAATGTCACCGAGATTTTCGTTCGGTAGATCGACGTAGAGATTTTCCAGCGGCTCGAGCAGGGTGCCATCCTCTGCCCGATGAAAAATCACCTCCGGACGCGAGACCATTACTTCGTACCCTTCGCGTCGCATTTGCTCGACCAGAATTGCGATTTGCATCTCGCCGCGCGCATTGATCTCAAATGCGCCTGCGGTTTCCGTGTCGTTCATCTGGAGTGAGACGTTGCCGCGCGTTTCGCGAACAAGGCGCTCGCGAATATTCCGTGCCGTCACAAATTTTCCTTCGCGCCCGGCAAACGGCGAATCGTTTACCACAATATGCATGCGAATCGTTGGCGGATCGATATCCACAAATTGAAGCGGCGCCCGTTCTTCGCGGTCTGTGAGGGTTTCGCCGATATAAACTCCCTCGAAACCGGCCAGCCCGATGATGTCGCCGGCGGTCGCGTGTTTTATTTCCACCTGCTCCAATCCCGAATAGGTGAAAAGCGCCGTGACTGTAGCCCGCTCCCGGTGGCCATCGCGGTGGATGCAGACGATCGAGTCGCCAACTGCGACGCGACCGCTAACAATACGCCCGAGCGCAATTCTTCCGAGGTAATCGCTGTAATCCAGATTTGAGACCAGCATTTGAAAGAATGGCTCGCTCGAAATTTTTGGCGGCGGCACGTGTTGCACGATCGCTTGAAAGAGCGGCGTCATGTCGTCGTTGTTTTCGTGCAGTTCGCGCATGGCAAAACCGTTCTTCGCGCTCGCGTAAATGATTGGGAAATCGAGTTGCTCGTCGGTTGCCTTCAGTTCGACGAAGAGATCGAAAATCTCGTCCAGGACTTTGTGCGGGCGCGCGTTTTCTCTGTCGACCTTGTTGATGACAACGACCGGCTTCAGTTTGTTTTCCATCGCCTTGCGCAAAACGAAACGCGTTTGTGCCTGCGGCCCATCGTGCGCATCGACGACAAGCAGCACGCCATCCACCATTTTCATGATCCGCTCGACTTCGCCGCCGAAATCGGCGTGACCCGGTGTATCGACGATGTTGATCCGGTAACCGTTCCACTGAAACGCTGCGTTCTTCGCGCGAATCGTGATTCCTTTTTCACGCTCGAGATCCATCGAATCCATCATGCGCTCTTCAATCTTTTGATTGGAGCGAAACGTGCCCGATTGGCGCAGCAGTTGATCGACCAGCGTCGTCTTACCGTGATCGACGTGCGCAATGATGGCGATATTACGGATTTTATCCATTCGAGAAGAGCTTCTCCCGAGCGGGAGAGTCGCGAATACTATGGGAGATTACGGGAGATTACGGGGGAGTCAAACGCCGTCGAGAGCCATGCGAAAATTTAACCGCGCCGGTGCCGATCCGTTTTTGCGTACGCCGGGCTGACGATTTATGACGCTGCCGCGAAGCGATCAGCGCGTGCTATATGGCACTTTATCTTCGCGAACTCTGGGCTCTGTTACGCGCGACGCTATCTAGTCTTGCCGCGACTGCCGACAGCGGGCGTCACAATCGCTGGACTAAGGGACCGTTTTAACGAACCCACCAGCGCTTGTGGTGAACCCGGTAGTAGCCGTGATGCCACACTTTGTGGTGGTGATGCCAGTCCCAATAGCCTGGAGCCCAGACATAATAAACTGGTCCGTTCCAATATCCGGGGCCGTGCACGTAATACGGGCGATCGCCAACCCCGACGGATATTTCAACTGCATTAACGACTGGCACTGAAATCCCGCTCAAACAAAATAAGACCGCGAAGAGCAACACTAATTTCTTTTTCATAACCTTTTCTAATTAATTCGAGATGCGACCGAATTTTGGCCGTGTTGTCCCCGCACGTTCTGAGCGTGGTTTATCGGCCATAATATTAACTTATGAAACCGCTTCCACGGGCGTCGCTGCTGCCACCGGATCAACCCATTTGCCATGCTCGCGGATCAAATCTTTCAGCCGGTCCACGGCTTCGGCTTCTGGAATGTTGAATTTAACCGCTGTTTTGCCGACGTAGAGATTCACTTTGCCAGGCGCGCCGCCAACGTATCCAAAATCGGCGTCCGCCATTTCACCCGGGCCGTTCACAATGCAACCCATGATGGCAATCTTTACTCCTTTGAGATGCAACGTCGCCGTTTTGATCTTGGTTGTTGTGGTTTGTAAATTGAATAGCGTCCGTCCGCAGGAAGGGCAGGCGACATAATCAGTTTTGAAAATGCGCGAACCGGCGGCTTGCAAAATGTTGTAACTCAAACGCAGCGCTTGTCCCGGCGCTTCCTCGCCCTGCACCAAAATCGCGTCGCCGATTCCATCGCACACCAACGAGCCGATGTTGGTTGATGCGATCAGGAGGGTCTCAAGAAAGTCCTTTCTGTCATCCTGAGCGGAGCGCAGCGAAGTCGAAGGATCCCGTTGCGATAGCGGTAAGGTTTCTTCGCGGGATTCCTCGACTCCGTTTCGCTTCGCTTCACTTCGCTTGGAATGACGAAAAACGTCTTTGAGCAGAATCGGATGCCGAGGATGCAACTTTGCCGCCAGCAAGCGGAACGCTGCGATCACCGGAAAATCGACATCATCACGCACGGTTACCAGTTGCGGCGTGCTTTCCGAATTTATTTTCGCAACTGCTGAGTCATCGCGCGGATCGATTTCTACGATCTCTGCAGCCTCGTAAACAATCTCTGGCTTGTAATCTCCCATTTTGTCGATCTTGTGCGCGATCTTGTCGAAATTTGCCTGGCTGACGACTACTCGAATCAATTCTGCGCCGCCGAGCATAATTCGTTGGCCGGGATCACCGATCCCGGCTACAGCGAGCGTTTCCGTACCGCGTCGTTGATACGAGTACGGGTCAAAGGAGAGTTCGACGTTGGGCGTTGAACGTTGGGCGTTGGACGTTTTTCGAATGTTCTCAATCAACGCTTTCGCCACAGGAATCTCATGAGGACTATCTTCAGTGAGCGAAACGCGGATCGTATCACCAATTCCATCCGCCAGCAGTGAGCCAATTCCGATCGCGCTTTTGATTCGCGCGTCTTCGCCTTCGCCGGCCTCGGTTACTCCCAGATGCAGCGGGTAATTCCAGTCCGGGCCGAGCTCATTTAATCGCGCGACAAGCAACCGATACGCCGCGATCATGATTTTCGGGTTGCTCGCTTTCATCGAGAAAACGAAATCGTGATAATTCAAGTCGCGTGCGATCCGTGCAAACTCCAGCGCGCTTTCAACCATCCCCAGAGGCGTATCGCCGTAGCGATTCAGGATGCGATCGGAGAGCGAGCCGTGGTTCGTCCCGATGCGCATGGCGATCCGGCGTTTCTTGCAAAGATCGACCAGCGGCGAAAACCGCTCGCGAATGCGAGCCAGCTCGGCTGCGTACTGCTCATCCGTGTATTCGCGGATGACGAACTTTTTCGAATCCGCATAGTTGCCCGGGTTGATTCGGACCTTGTCCACCCACTTCGCTGCTTCCATCGCTGCCTCAGGCTTAAAATGGATATCGGCGACGATCGGCACATCGCAGCCGCGCTCCCGCAGGCCCTTCACGATGTGCTCAAGGTTGCGCGCGTCCTTTACGGTAGGCGCAGTAATGCGGACGATTTCGCAGCCCGCGTCGGCCAACTCGATCGTCTGCTGGATCGACGCCTCCGTGTCCATCGTGTCACAGGTAATCATCGATTGGACACGGATCGGATTGCCCCCGCCGATCCCGACGTTCCCCACCTTCACCTCGCGCGTCGCGCGGCGATGATAACGAAGAGGATCAATGCAATAGTTCACGAGAGTTCGAATGTACGAAGGCTCGACCGAGCTCGCAACGCTTGCAGCCTACGGCGCTTGGCTATTTTTGGCAGGCGATTGTGCCTCGAGCTGGTCGAGTTTTTTTCTGACAAAGGGCAAGTCCTGCACATCAAAAAACGTGATGTAGAGCATGTAACCGATGATCACCGCGGCGCAGCTGGTCTGCACGACCTCAAGCACACGCATATTCACCGGTCTGCGGCGCACCGACTCAATAATGGCCAGCACAATGTGACCGCCATCGAGCACGGGAATCGGCAGCATGTTCAAAATCGCGAGGTTCACATTCAGAATAACGCTGAACCACAGCGCGAGTTGCCAGCCGCGTTCGCTTTGGAAAAGCAGGTAGTAAATACGACCGATCCCGATCGGGCCGCTTAAATGCTGCAACTTTACGTCCGACTTCGGCGAGGCCACCGCACCAATCGTCTTTAAGGTGCTGGTCACGCTGTTGTAAACCTGTTCGATTGGATTGGGATGCTGGATCGATACTATCCCCGACGTGTCCCATTGAATTCCAATGCGTGGTTTCATTTCACCGGCCGTGGGTAGAAGCGTCGGTTTCACGGGGACATCAAACCTGGCACCGCCTCGCTCCACATGGAGAACAAGCTCGTCGCTGGGATGTTTGCTGATGTATTCCAACAACGCGATCGGATTGTAGATTGGCGTTTGATCAAACCCGCGAATGATGTCTCCTGAGCGCAGCCCAGCCTTCGCAGCCGGAGTGTTCGGCTCCACCTTATCGATGATCGGGGTCTCTGCCGGATAGATGAGCAGCTGGCGCACACTTTTCCTGCGCCATCCGCGAGTCTCTGCTTTGTAAGGCTCCACCCAAACCGTTTGCACCGCGCCGTCTCGCTGGAATTTCACAGCGATCTTGTCGCCTTCGCTGCGAACCACATCCCAGCTCACGCTGTCGTTCATCCCGAGAAAGCGCCGGACTGGTTTGCCGTCCACTGACAGGATTTTATCGCCAGGTTGCAGACCAGCCTTTCGCGCCGGCGAATCGGGCGCTACGTAACCGATCACAGTGGTCGAGTCTCCTTCACTCACCGGATGACCGACCGCCCAGACAATAGCGGCGAAACAAAGCGCCAGCAGCAGACTGAATAACGGGCCGGCGATGGCTACGATGATTTTGTCGAGCGCAGAAATTTTCGGCAGCTTCGCCCGATCCAGATCCGCCTTGCCCTCGATGATGTCCATCGGCGCAAGTTGCGGCAGCGCCACGAAGCCTCCGAACGGCAGCGACCCCAGCGAGTATTGGACGCCGTTGATCGTCTTTTTCCAGAGCGGTTTGCCGAACCAGACGCCGAATTTTTCTATGTAAAGTCCTCGCCAGCGCGCCGCCAGAAAATGCCCCAGCTCATGCACCACGATGAGCAAGTTAAAAAGAATGAGAACCTCGAGCAGGATGAAGATGACGCGGATGATGTGCAGAAGCATTGTGATTAGTCTCTGGTGATCAGGGGTTGGTCATTGATTGGACACGTCATCGCGTTTGCCGTTGTAACTCTTTTAACGATTTCGCGATTTGACGCATCCCTGCGCTTCATTGCGCGCCCACTGATCGGCTTGCAATATTGCATCGAGATCAGAGTGCGCAACGGGCGTGTGCCGATTCATCACTTCTTCAACAATGCGCCAGATGTCCGGAAAACGCACTTGTCGATTTAAGAAGGCTGCGACAGCGATCTCGTTCGCGGCATTCATCACAGCGGGCAATGTGCCGCCGGTCTCGCCCGCTCGTCGCGCGAGATTCAGTGCGGGAAAATCGTCGTAGCGCGGCGTAAAAAATTCCAACTTCGACAACTTCGAAAAATCGAGCGGCGGCAAAGTGTTCGGGACGCGGTCTGGCCAGGTCACCGCGTATTGAATCGGGAAACGCATGTTTGAATAACTCAACTGCGCCAGCGTCGAGCCGTCTGCGAACTCGACCATTGAATGGACAATGCTCTGCGGATGAATAACGACCTCTACGCGGTCCATCTCGACGCCAAAAAGCCAGTGCGCCTCGATCATTTCCAAGCCCTTGTTGAATAGCGTCGCGGAATCGATTGTGATCTTCGGTCCCATATTCCAGGTCGGATGCTTTAACGCCTGCTCTGGTGTGATCGAATCGAAATCTTTTCGCGACGTTTCGCGGAACGGGCCGCCGGACGCGGTAAGAATGATGCGACGGACGTCGGAGGATTGAAATGTGGGAGCGCCGCGATCTGTCGGGGCACCAAGGTCCCTCCCACTTTCCAAACACTGAAAAATCGCGTTATGCTCAGAATCCACCGGCAAAACGTGCACGCGGTTATCTCGCGCCTCCCGCATCACGATCTCGCCTGCCATGACCAGAATCTCCTTGCTCGCGACGGCGAGATCTTTGCCCGCTTCAATTGCCGCGAGCGCCGGTCGCAAACCGCCGGTGCCGACGATCGCCACCAGCACCATGTCTGCATCGGTCAGGCACGCGATCTCGCGCAAACCGACTTCTCCCGAAAAAATCCGCGGCTTGTACTCGAGCGCGTGGCGGAGCATGTCAATCTTGGTTTCATCGACGAGACAGACAAATGGCGCGCGCGTTTGATTCGCAGCTGCGGCGAGTTTTTCGGCGTTACTGTTCGCGGCCAGCCCGACGATCTCCATCCGCTCAGGAATGTCTTGGGCAACTTTCAGCGCGCTATGGCCGATCGACCCTGTCGCGCCTAGGATAACGACTCGTTTGCGGTTCATTTTTTCGACAGAATGAACAGAATTAACAAAATATCTCAGAGGGAGACTTCTTCGCCTTGCGCTGGACGTCGAAATTTCTTTTTAAACTCCAACCGCTCGGTTCCGAAGTTTAGGAGCAGACCTTCATCAGCAGCAAATGCACCGACGATCTCTCCATCATAGCAAACGGTGATTGGCCGTTCGACTTCCGCCTTGAATCCGCTCTTGCGCAACTCCCAAATGAGCGCGTTCTGATAGACCGATTCTAGGAATCCCGGACCAAGAGTCGAGTGCACTTTCATCGCTGCGCCGATGATCTGGCCGCAAATGTCGTACCTTTCCCGTTTCTCTTCCATTCTGATCATTCTGTTAATTCTGTCAGCAACTCTTTCTTAGGGCACTCTGATCACCAGCCGCAGATAGAAAAACAACAGCGGCGCGGTGAAAAGCAGACTGTCCAAAAGATCGAGCGCACCGCCAATTCCCGGGAGCAAATTTCCCGAGTCTTTTACGTCAGTGCTGCGCTTGATAATTGATTCAGCCAGGTCGCCGAGCACCGCGGCGAATCCAAGAAGTAACCCCAGGACCGTCGCGTGCGTCCAGCTCAGCGCCGGCAAATGGCCGGGCATTAGTTTGAACAGCGCCAGGCTGCAAAGCAGCGCGAAAATAATTGCACCAAAAAAACCTTCCCAGGTTTTCTTGCCGCTGATGTGCGGGACCATCAGATGCCGCCCGACCGCGCTGCCCGTGAGATACGCGCCCATGTCAGCAAATTTTGTGACCGCGATCAGGTACAAGACGTAAAACTGCCCAGTCAGGTGGCCCGAGCTCGAACGCGGGGTCAGATAGACGATTTTGGTGATGAAATTGTAGAGCCAAAGGACGTAGAGGAGCCCGAACAAAGTGTAAGCCATCGTTTGCAACGGTTCGTCGTGACGCAGCCGCGTAAACATTTGTCGGCCGAACACCGTCAACAGGAAAAAGAGCAGAACGGCAACTTCGAAATCGTAGGAGCCAGCCGGCCCGATTTTGGAAAAGTAATAAAAACTGCCGGCGAGCATCACCGCGCCGCAGATCATTCCGGTGATTTTGAAATTTGGGAGTCCCTTATGATCGAGCATCCAATAAAATTCCAATAGCCCGATCATTCCGAAGACGCTGATCAACAACCAAAACAAGATCTCATATCCGGAGAACATGATCAGCAGCGCGATTGTCCAAAGGGCGATCGTGCTGGCGAATCGCAGAATGAACGCAGAACGGGACGGAATTACGGTTGTCCCGGTTTGCTCAAAAGTTACGGGCATGCGCTGCATCATCTCGAATGATGGAATCTGGTGCAAGCGCAGATGAGGTGCGCATTGGCGGAATACGACTCCGCCGCAATCTGTGAGACGCATTGTCCGACGCGCTCCAGCGTGCGCGCGCGCTCTCTCGGGGGCCGGCGCGCAAATTCGGCAATCAATTTTCTCCCAGGCGCGTAGCTGGCGCCTTGCAATTTTACTTTGGCGCGGGCGATGCAGTGGGCGAAGCAGCGTCTGCCCGCCGGAGAGACGAGTGAGTTAAACTGCCGGCGTGCATCACCGCGCCGCAGATCATTCCGGTGATTTTGAAATTCGGGAGTCTCTTGGCTCCCTTGGTCCTTTTGTGACCCCCGGAGTTTCGGGGTTCTACAGTGCCTATCCCTGACACCAGGACCTTTAGCGTCAGCATCGGCTGGAACCGCTATTCACGGTGCGTTCCCGCCGTCGCTAGCGAGGACGAGTGCCTTACGTAGTAATCGACGCCGCTGTTGCCAGTGTTGATGACTTTGATAGTGACCCCGCGCGGGAGGAGTGCGACAGCCAAAAACAGCGCTATGGCGATCGCGGCAGGGCTGATATGGCGTGCGATCTTTGTTCTCATAGGTATTCGCTTTCACCTTTTCCTTCGGAAAATTTTTCACGGCGTTGCAAAAATTCTCGAAACCCAGAATTTTTGTCGCGGATTACACGGATTACGTGGGATCACGATACACTCAGAAACCAAGAGGAAACTATTGAGCAACATCGCGTTTACCACCTCGTAGCGCGTGCTGCCGTCCACTAATGGAGGCAAGATAACGACGCCGCGCCGCCCCGAAGGTTACCCGGGGACGGCGCGCGCCGTTCGTTGCTGCCTGTCGAAGGTTCACAGCGAAGGCTTAATCCAGATTATAGCTGACTTCGCTTCGCCTAGCGCATATCCCGCGCCAGGCTCCAGGGTTACCACAACGCTGTACGCCTGACGGTTGAATGGTCCTCTTGGGTCAGGCAAGGTTGTGAGCGAGATCACTCCGTAGCCGGATTGTCCGATGTAGGTCGGGGAGAGAAGCGCAACGTAATCAACTCCTGCGACAGCGGTGCCGCTGACCGAGAAGTTTACGTACGTTCCACCCAACATGAGTGCTGGTTTCATGTCCAGCACGAATGAACCGGTCTTTCCCCGGAGGATATTTCCGGTGCTATGGATGGTGATAACCGGGAGTTCCACAGCCTCTTGGCCCGTTGGGGGAGGGGGCCACTGCACGGGGCTCGGGCCACCGCCAGGGCTTGGCCGCGAGTTAGCGGGGTCGTGACTAACGATACCGCCAGGGTTCGGCACCGCCTTGGTGACTGGCGCGAGCGCAAACGCAAGCGCAAACGCCATGGCTATGAATACGATGTTTTGATTTTTCATTATTTATTTTCCTTTCATTTTTTTGGCCTTCTTTGACCTCTCGTCTTTGAGAACTCATTTCCGGCCTTTACCCTTTCCTTCGGAAAATTTTGGCGGGCATGGCAAAAAACTTTACTGGACACCGCGGAGGTGCCTTGGCCGAAGGCAAGGGCGTGACAGTTGACGCGGATGCCACGGATTCAGAGCAGAAGGGAGAAGGGGTTTGAAGGCGACCCGCCTTCGCAACGCTTCGGCGCGGCAAGCACGCCTGCCACTACGAAAGGAAACGACGAGAACGAAGGTTTTTCCGCAATCAGGTCAGTCGGAATTCACCTTTGTTTGCTTGGTTCTTTGTGCGGAATCTCAACCGCAATGAACACCAATTCTCAAAAACCGATTGGTGCCGATTCGTGTTTGATTCGTGGTTAATTTCTCTTTGGCGCGAGAGACGCGACGAGTTTTTCAAAACACGGGTCGCCGCGCAACGGGTCCCAAAATGGAAGCAGTTTCAATTGACCATAGGTGACGGTGCGTGGAGGACGGGTGGCAACGGCCAGTTGCTGGCAGGCGAGCTCGTTATCACCGACCCAGGCAGCGATCATCGCCAGATACTTGATCATCGCCGGACCTCTGACCGCATCTTTTTCCACCGGCAGAAGCTCAACCGCGCGCCGCCCTTCGCGTAGCGCTTCTTCCTTGTGCCCGAGAGCGGCATCGATCAGGCCCAGCACGCACCACGGCGGGCCGAAATTTGGTTCAGCTTCGACGATTTTCTGCTGCTGGGCGCGCGCCTCAGTGAAAGCCGACCGCGCTTTGCCAGCATCCTTCGCCATTCGGGCGATAACACCTTCCATAAATGCACGATTACAAAAGACATCGTCTCCCAGCTCGATGGGATTTTCGCCGGCTGCGATTACTGCGTCATTTGATGCGGCGGCATCGCGTTCGGCTAATGCCGCCCACGTGAGCCACTGACTAACGAGACTCGGCACCACAGCAGGAGTTGTAGCCCGAACTGAATCGATTGTTTGATGCAACGGCTGGGTATCGGCTCTCTGCTCAAAATCGACGGAAGCAAGTATCAGTTTCGTAGCGGCGTCGTTGGGTTCGACAGCAAGCACGCGGCTTAACCACCGTTTTTGTTCAGCATAGCGCCCAAGAGTTGCATGATTTCCTGCAATCGCCTGCAACACCCCAAAATTACGCGGGTCGCGCTCAGCCGCGCGCTCAAGGCTTCGCGTAGATTCTTCCCAGTGCCCCTGACGCCGCTGAATGAGGCCGGTAAGAAACAATATTTGCGGATCATTGGGCAAAGTTCGGCGGGCAACTTCCAGTTCAGCCAAAGCACCGTCGTAATCGAGGTATCCCCAGTAAAGATTCCACGCACGCGCGAGGTGTAGTTCGCCTGCATCCGGATTGAGGCCAGAGGCCGCTTGAATGGCTGCTTCCGCCAGGGCCAGACGCGCAGGTGTATGGTCGTGACCGAAGAAATAAAGCGCGTCATGAACAAAGGCGAGTTGGCAAGATGCTCGGAAAAACGATGGATCACGCGCAACTGACTGGTTGAGCAGATCGAGCGCCTCCAGCAAAGTCGGTTTTGAGCCAACGTTAAAGGTCGGTGTTAAGAAAATATTCTTGGCGCGGGTGTAGAGATCGAACGCGGTGACGTCGTTCGTCGGGGGACGCAGGATTTCACTTTCTTCATTCGGCAACAGCTTTGCATCAAGCTCGGAGGCAATGGCCTTTGCGATTTCACTTTGAATCGCGAATACATCGGCAAGATCCCGGTCGTAGGTCTGCGCCCATAATTGCCGGTCAGTCCGCGCATCAACCAATTGCACATTGACGCGCACACGGTTCCCAGAGCGTTGAACGCTTCCTTCCACGACATGCGCGACGCCGAGTTCCTGACCGATTTGGCGCACGTTGCGCTGAGGCCCGCTTCTGTACTGCATTACGCTGGTGCGGCTGATCACTTTCAGATCGGCGACTTTCGCCAGATCAGTCAGGATCTCGCCCTGCACTCCATCGGCGAAGTAGGCGTTCTGTTTCTCTTCGCTCCGGTTCTCAAACGGAAGCACGGCAATGCTTTTCTCCGCAACCGGGAAGGTCAAAGGTGGTTTCTGGGTCACAGCCGCTGGCTGGTGGCCCTTCGACAGCGGCCAAATAATGGAAAATGCAGAAGCGCCGAGAATCAGTATCGCGGCGGCTGCCAGAGCGATGCGGGCGCGTCGTTCTCCGTCGACCTGTGCGGCGCAACGTCGCAATTCCGTGGTCAATTCGTGTGTGCCGGGTCGTGCCGCGGGCTCGAACGCGAGCATGGATTTGAGCAACGACTTCAGACGAGACGGAACACGTGCTGCTTTCAATTGTTCGAAGGGGAGCACATCTGATTGCTGGGCGCGGCGAATCTCCTCGAAGCCCTGACCGCCAAACGGCGTTTTTCCCGTGAGCGCGAACCACAGCGTTGCGCCTAACGAATAGATGTCGGAACGCACGTCGAGCGCGGAATTTTCGAATTGCTCCGGACTGGCGAATGCTGGCGTGCCGACAAAGCCGTCGTGTGTGAGGCGCGTCAGATCAACCGGCGCATTGAGGACTTTGGCCAAACCGAAATCGATGATTTTGACGATGGGAACGCCGCGCTCCGCAGTGCCTCCCTCTTCGTCATCGGGCGAGATCACCATCAAATTTCCCGGCTTTAAATCGCGATGGATTAGGCTGCGTTTTTCCGCTGCGGCTAATGCGGAAGCCACCTGCTGCGCGATATCGATGGTTGTGCGAACACTCAGCGGGCCTGTGCGGCGAATGCGTTCATCCAGCGTCTCGCCCTCGATCAATTCCATCGCGTAAAAGAATTGGCCTGTTTCCTCGGAGATTCCGAATTGGAACACGGTGCCGATGTGTTCGTGTCGCAGCGCAGCGGCGGCGCGGGCTTCGCGCAGGAAACGTTCGCGGGCTTCAGTGCTTCGCGTAGCGACGCCGATTCTTATGACCTTCAACGCAACCTTGCGCTGGAGCGTGGTGTCGATGGCGCGATAGGTCGTGCCCATTCCTCCATGCCCAAGCTCGTAAAGGCTTCCGTCCTCGCGGCGCTCAATCTCGTAAACTCCAAAATGCCGCGAAGTTGTCGAATCCTCCTGTGCTTCAATGGCCGAATCTTCAAGGCCGATTCCAGCCCGCAACAAACAAACCGGGCAGCCAAGCCCGCCACCATGCGTTTTCTCAAGCGCGCCGCCGCAGGTCGGGCACGTCGGAATTTGCGGGGGAGTCGGCTGCATTTGCTGCGTTAGCTCCTGCTCATGCCCATGCTCTTAAGGGCCGGCCAACGCGCGACACAGGTAACGCAGTTCGTCATCCACTTCCGCCGCTTCAGCCACTGTGCCGCGGACTTCTTCCCGCAGAATTGCCCGATAACGTGCGCGCAATCGCGCCACGTCGCTGCGCAAAGTCGCGATCGGCCGATGGAATTGGCGCACCATCTCTTCGTATGGGATAGCCGAGTCTTCCGGGGTGGCAAGATATGGAGTCAGGTAGCCAACAAGTTCCGCTTTGCCGGCCAGCGCGCATTCTTGCGTGAGACGATCCAGCGCCTCCCGCAATAGGGACGCGGCCCATTCGCGGTCGTAAACTTCGTCCGCCTGCCATTTCGTTGCTCGCGCGATTTGCGCCTCTGCCTCGGCGATTGCGTTCTCATCCAGATTTTCCGGCAGAATTCCGCCCCCGCGTTTCAACGCACGTCTGTGATCGCGAGCGTCTGAGATGAAATGTTTCAGTCCACCGAGAAGAAAAGAGCGAAACCGGCCTTTCTCGCGATCGGCGTGCGCGTAGGTCCGGGTCTCGATCAGGTGCGCGAAAAACCCCTGGGTCAAGTCTTGCGCATCCTCCTGCCGATATCCTTGCTTGCGCAGGAAAGCGTAGAGCGGTCGCCAGTAGATCTGGCATAGCTCCGAAAGTGCACCGAGTGCGTGCGCGGAAGTCGTCATCGAATCGCCCGCTTCGAGAACCATCGTCCAACGAGTCGAAGCAAATAATTCGTCCCGATGTTCCGCCTGGCTACGCAGGTGGAGCTGCGTTGTTTTCACATCGTTAACGAGCATAAGGCTAAGTGCTCTCGGCGCAAGACATAAGCGATTGGAATGACGAATGACGAAGCCCTCTGGTTTGCGCGGAGCAAGATCGCAAGCTCGCCACGGCGACCGGACGAGACGCATGCGCTACTGTAACGCCGAATTTTCCTGCTTTCCCGCTTTCCTGATTCGCCTAATTTCCACTCGTGCAAAAAATGATGAAGGCCGTGGTGAAGGCCAAAGCCGAGCCGGGGCTCTGGCTTGAAGAAGTTCCTGTTCCAGAAGCTGAGGGCGACGACGTGCTCATTCGAGTATTGAAGGCCTCGATCTGCGGGACTGACGTGCATATCTACAATTGGGATGCGTGGGCGCAGAAGACGATCCCTGTGCCGATGACAATCGGCCACGAGTTTGTCGGCGCTGTTGAGGCTGTAGGTGGTCACGTGAAAGGCTTTGCGCGCGGCGATCTCGTAGTGGGCGAGGGACACATCACCTGTGGACATTGTCGCAATTGCCTGGCCGGGCGCCGTCATCTTTGCCCAAATACACAGGGCGTTGGCGTCAATCGCCCCGGCGCTTGGGCCGAGTTCGTCACGATTCCGCAGGACAACTGCTGGCACGCCGATCCGTCGATTCCGCTCGATGTGCTTTCCTGTTTCGACCCGCTGGGCAACGCCGTGCACACTGCGCTCTCGTTCGATCTCGTGGGCGAAGATGTGCTCGTCACCGGCGCCGGGCCGATCGGTTGCATGGTCATTCCGATTTGCAAACGAGCCGGCGCGCGTCACATCGTGATCACGGACGTGAATCCGTATCGGCTCGATCTGGCGCGAAAAATGGGCGCTGATCTCGCATTGGATGTGCGGACTGAAAAAGTGACCAACGCAATGCAGAAGCTCGGGATGAAGGAAGGGTTCGATATCGCGCTGGAAATGTCCGGCAATCCGAAAGCGTTCGCCGACATTTTGCCGAACATGTTTCACGGCGGCAAGATCGCGCTGCTCGGCATCATGCCCGGCACAGCCGCGATCGATTGGAACACGGTAGTATTCAGCGCGCTGACTTTGAAAGGAATTTACGGCCGCGAAATGTACGAGACCTGGTACAAAATGACCGCTATGATCCAGAGCGGCCTCGACATTTCACCGGTCATCACGCACCGCTTTCCCTACGCACAATTCAAGGAAGCCATCGAGCTGATGAAATCCGGCAACTCCGGCAAAATCGTGCTCGATTGGGCCGGAGTTTTATCCTGAGCGAAAGCCTGCCCTGAGATTCCCAGAAAGGCGCGCCGTGGCTGTAGTGTGCGCTGTCCTCAGCGCATCAGGTCTGGCGCGGCAAGGGGCCATCCGCTGAGGACAGCGGATGCTACAGCACGGGCTGAAGCTGCCCTGTTGGCAGCGAAGTTGAGAATGAACACGCCCAAAGCCGTCCGCTCTCTACGAGATACCGGCGCAAAAATGCGAGGGCTTGGAGGCCCTCGCATCTTTGGTTATAGTTCTAAAACCCGCCACTGTTAGTGGTGTTGGCAAATGCCCTGAGGTACTGCTGTAACTTCCGGTATAGTTGCTGCCACCGCCGCCTGTTCCACCGCCGACAACAAACTGCTTGAAGTTTTCCGGCGTACCGGCGTGGTCGCTGTTGTTTGGGTAATTGGATGTCCAATGTCTTATCATCCACCGACTTTACTCCCAGCGCGCCGTTGTTAGCGCTGAAATGGGCGCCGGGGTAATTAGCCGCAGCCCATTGCCAATTCACACTCACTCCGGGCGTGTCGATACTGATCGTACCACTCCAGGTGGGTTTGACTGAACCCGGCAGACCAGCTGGGATTTGGACACTATCACCCGAAAAGAACGTGTTACCTTTTATATTCGACGGTACGGTCGTCGTCCACGTTCCGCCGAAAGTCGTCGAAGCAGACCCTGCTGCAGGATTAAACGTCACGGTCGAGTTCGGCACAGTAACCGTCCCAAAACCCGGGATTGTGATGGTTTGATTAGTAAAGGTGACCGTCACCGGCGCATTCGTGGGCAAATGATCCGCTTTGAGCACACTGCTGAACCAAAGGAAATTATTGGGAGCGATGGCGAAATTGTTAAAGTTAGCCTGAATCGATGTTGATTGCGTACAACCTACCCCCGGAGGCGTAGGAGTAGGTGTAGGCGTAGACGTTGCCGTTGCTGTCGGTGTAGACGTTGCCGTTGCTGTCGGTGTAGATGTAGCTGTCGCTGTCGGCGTAAACGTAGCTGTCGCTGTCGGCGTAAATGTAGCTGTAGCTGTAGCTGTCGGCGTCGGCGTAGGCGAGGGAACGTCGCAGTCAACGAAAGAGCCGCCTTCCATAACCTGGAAAGTGATGAGATCGAACCCAGTTACACTATAGTCATTTGGGCCGGGGCCAGTCGATTGTATGAGCCATGTGCCTGCGCCGGTCTCGCTCGGAACGAGGATGCTGCCACCCAACCCGGCGAAGTCGATGGGCAGATATCCGTAGATCGTAGCCGGGTTCGGTCCACCGTTACCGAATGGTAACGCCTGGAAGAAGGCGTGACCCGAGCAGAAGGTGCACGGATTGTCCGGGATGACCTGGATGCTTTCCGCACCGGGCACGTGGAAGACATTCAAAGCAACGGTGCCATCGCGCTTGATTGCGTGGACCCAACCGTTGCCAGACTCGTCGGCCACCAGGCACCAGCCAGCGTAAAAGCCGAAGCTTAGCGGCGCTACACCTGGTCCTTCAGCTTGGGTGTGCGTGTTCCCGATGTCCCCGCCACCGACAATATTTGCGTTCGCGTCAATCTCCCAGACGCTCCCGTCTTCACACGACACGATCATGTTGTAGTCAAATGTGCCCACATGGTCGAACGTAATCCCGCTGTGGTCCGCCTCCGCGCACCCTGCGATCGTCACAAACGGCGTTGGGATGAGTACACCTCCCGTGAACCTAAAGACGTCAGCGCCTTGTGTGATGAAAATGTCGCGCGCGGTCCACGGCGGACTGGCCAAATTCGCGGACTTCAATGGAACAATAGCCTCGTATTTCTCTTTGCAGTCCTGAAGAATCGGGGGGCTCAGAGGAATCTGCGTCAACACCGAGAAAGTCCCGTCGCAGGCGACCGTATAGAGGTTTTGGTTGCAGTATGAGCTCACGAGCAAAAGATCCGGCGCAGCGGCCACGCCTAAGCCTAAGGGGACCGCGGAAAAGGGATCTGGAGCTATATACGTATTGGGTGTATACGGATTATTGGGTGCAGCGTAAAAGATTCCTGCTATTGCCAGGAACCCTGCAATTGTCAGAGTGATTGTTGTTTTTCTTTTCATTTTTTGGTTTCTCGGTTTTCGTTGATAGTTTTTATTTCACTAAACTAAAGTGTGCGCCACTATGTTCTTCGGATTTTTCGGCGTGAAGTTTCGAAAAATCTCGTTTTTAGCTATTAATTTTCCTTCGTTCGAGGAAGATGAAGTGGGGCAACATGGAGTAGGGACTCTCGCGGCTTCCTCTTTTTGCGCAATACGCAAAATTGCGTACGAAAATCTTGCACCCTTGCGCCGTTCTGGTAAAAGCGAGCAACTAATTTGTCGGAGCAGGCGCTCCGTTCCGCTGTAACACTGGCGCGCTCACTCTGGCAGGCGAGGCACATGGCTCTACACGCTCCGGGTTTTACTTGCCTCTTTACAGAGAATATTGATGTAGAAAAAAAGGGCCGGCCCTATCTTCTTCGGATTGGCGTTCGCTCGGAAACCGGCTACGGCCCAAAGACTGACCAGACATCTGGCAAGGCCAGGTCTTGGTGGACGAACGAGTTTCCAGAGACTGTCAGCGTCTTGCCGACCAGCGCGCCGTAGAGCGGCCCGCCGCCCGAAATCGTAACGTCTGTTCCCGGAGCATAGATGGTTAAATACGTGGCGCTGGTGCCGCTGACGGTTACGCCGTTGCTGCCGGTGTAGCTGCTGGAGACTTGCAGGTTGAACGGGATGTAGGAGGTGTTCTGCAAGCTGCCGCCACTGTCAGTGAACTTCCCGGTGACGTTGATTATGACCGTACCGTTGATTCTAAGTGTCGATCCACCACTGACTGTCACATTGTTGAAACAATAGGTGCCGCTGGCCAGAGTGGCCGTGCCGCCGCCGCTCACGGTTAGGTTGCCCTTGGTGGCGTCATAGGTGTAAGCGCCGGTGATCCAAGTCGTCGGCGCCTTGGTATAGCTTCCGCAAGCATCAGGTATCGGTGCGTCAATGAACGTGGTGGACTGATGAATGATTGACCCCTGCACCGTCCCCGAGTTGCTGAAGGTGGTTCCGTAAACCACGTTGCCAGTGACCAGGCTGTTGGCCTGCAGGATTACGTTGCCGGCCGTGATCATATCGCCATGCACTTTGGCACCCTGCAAAGTGATGGTGCCGTTGCTGAGCAGAAGGGCATCGTTGCTCTGGTTGGTCTGTGAATACTGACCCGCCGACGAATCGTATGAGTCAACTAAAGCGCTGCTTGCGCCGATGGTTATCTTCTGGAGACCAATGATGCCACTGAGGTAAACGGTCAGTGTGCCATCGACCAACGTGATCGCGTAGTTGTTGCCGCCCGCCAGCGTTCCCTGCGTTATGCTGATTGGATACTTGCCAACCGGGCTGGACTGGGTGGCTGTGGTCGTCAACGTCGGCGTGCCAGTCACTCCGCTGGTGGCGAGGGTTTCGCCATTCACGAACCCGGTGTAGCTCGCAGTGAGCGTCGGATTGGGCTCGCCATACAGGCGCGACTTGCTATCGGCCGACACGATAAGTTTGGCCTTGTTGACGGTCAGCGAATTGTGTCCGCTGCTGGCGCCAAAGGAAGGATCGCCGGCGAAGCTGGCAGCAGCGCCAGTTGGATAGACTCCGGCGTTATACGAACTTCCAGAAAGAAGGACGGCGCTACTCGTTGCCAGGCCGGTGGCATCGGTGACTCCGCTTCCCGCGGGATTGCCATTCAGAGTGAAGTTGATGGTCTTGCCGGCAACTGGAGTATTGTCAGAGGCCCGGGTGAGAGTTGCGGTAAATGTCGTGCTGCCGCCGTAGGTGCCGGTGGCTGCGGACACGTTAAGGGTCGTTGGCGTAGGCGTTGCTGTCGCCGCAGGGGTTGTTGTCGCTGTAGGCGTAGGCGTAGGCGTAGGAACATCGCAGTCAGCCCAAGCGGAGCCCTCATATAGGGACCCGGCGATGTTATCGAAGAAAGTCTGATTATAGGCAGTGCCATTGAAGGTTATGACAGAGGTGCCTTGGCCGAACTCGCTGTTAACGAGGATGCTGCCACCCAACCCTGTGAAATCGGTCGGCGGATATTGGTAGAGCTGCGCCAAGGTCTTGTATCGCCTGGAAGTAGGCGCCGGGGCCGGGGGTGTCGTTGCAGAACTTGCACGGAGCCGACGGGATGACTACCACGGATTCCGCACCGACCCAATCGAAGACATCATAAGTAACGGTGCCATTGCTCGCGATTGCGTGGACCTGACCGTTGTTTTCGTCGGCCACCAGGATCTGGCCGCCGTAAGTCCCGAACGCTGATGGTACCACAGCGGGGCCTTCTATAACTAGCGCTATAAGATTGGTGTTCGGGTGGTCAAAATTGGTGCTCCCGCTCAGATCCGTGCCCGTGCTTAGATCCGCGATCTGTGTGGGATTTCCGGTCGAGTCAACCTGCCAGACGCCGCCGTTCTGGCTCGTCACGATCATGTTGTAGCCAAACGTGCCGACATGATCGAACGTGATCCCAGTGTGGTCGGCTGGCGCGCCAGAAATCGTCGCAAAAAGGGTGACAACGCCTCCTGAAATTTTGTAAACCTCAGGGCCTTGTGTGACGAAAATGTCGCGCGGGGTAAACCCGGCATTCGTGGACTGGGATGGAGCGATAGCCACGTATTTTTCTAAACACGAACCAACCGGGCCCGGAATCGTCGCCAACACCGAGACATTCCCGGAGCAGTCGATCGTATCGAGGTTTTGGCTGCAGTATTCGGTAACGATCAGATCAGTCTTCGAAGCGGCCACGCCTATGACGTCGGTGACAGAGCTAAGCTGAGTTGGACTGGCGGCGTAAAAGATTCCTGTCAGCGATAACAATCCTGCAATTGTCAGAGTGATTTTTGTTCTTCTTTTCATTTTTGGTTTTTCTCGTTTTTTAGCTACTTAATGTTTCCTTCGTGGGAGAGATAAAGGGTGAAGTGGGGGTGAACGGATGAAGGGGGAAATTCTCGCGCACTCCCCGCTCTTTGTCGAATACCAAATTCGTGAGCATTGGTGTAATTCACGTAGCTGTGGGTGTCGGCGTCGGCGTAGGCGTGGGAACGTCGCAGTCAACGAAAGAGCCGCCCTCCATGACCTGGAAAGTGATGAGATCGAACCCAGTTACACTATAGTCATTTTGGCCAGGGCCAGTCGATTGTATCGCAGCCAGGTGCCTGCGCCGGTCTCGCTCGGAACGAGGATGCTGCCACCCAACCCTGCGAAGTTGATGGGCAGATATTGGTAGATCGTAGCCGGGTTAGGGCCCGCCGTTACCGAACGGTAACGCCTGGAAGAAGGCCGCCACCCGAGCAGAAGGTGCACGGAATCCGGCGGGATGACCTGGATGCTTTCCGCGCGGGGCACGTTGAAGACAGTTCAGAGTAACGGGGTGTAGAGGAGCGACAGGGCTGATTGCGTGGACCCAACCGCCAGTCTCGTCGGCCACCAGGAGAAAGCCAGCGTAAAAGCCGAAGTTTGTCGCCGCTACACCTGGTCCTTCGATTTCTGTGCCCAAGTTTGCGATGGGATCGCCGGGCAGCACGCCACCGATCGCATTTCCGTGCCCGTCAATCTCCCAAACGGGGCCGTCCTGACACGTCACGATCATGTTGTAGCCAAATGTGCCCTGATGGTCGAACGTAATCCCGCTGTGATCGTCTCCGCAGTCTGCGAGCGTCGTAAACGGAACGGGATTGAGTACGTTATTGTGAACCTGAAAGATGTCCCGTCTTGTGTGATGAAAAGTCGGGCACTCCGGCAAAATTGTGCTCGATTGGAGCGAGCGAGACCCTCAAGGTGTATGACAAAAAAACACCCATGAAAACCCCTGACGGTAGTACGAGCGGGCAATTGCCTTTCCGCAGGAATTTATTACTTCTGGTAGCCTTTATCGAAGGAGGCGCGGTGATGGCGATCGAGCTGGCAGGCGCTAAAATGGTCGCCCCCTTTTACGGGACTTCCCTATATGTCTGGGCTTCCGTGCTGGCTGTCACTCTCGGGGGCCTGACAACAGGCTATTTCCTTGGTGGATGGGCCACTTACCGCTATGCCGCGATAAAAATGCTGATCGGGGTTCTGCTGGCTGGAACAGTGCTGATCTCCATCATGCCGCTGCTTGCCTTAAAGATCATGCCTGTAACCAACGGCCTGGGATTACGCATGGGATCGCTGGTTTCCTGCACCCTGTTCATGTTCCCGCCCCTGGTCTGCATGGGAATGGTTTCTCCCGCGATCATCCAGATCAGCAATCAGGAGCTGAAGGCTACCGGCAGGACCGCCGGCACCATCTACGCCATTTCAACCGTCGGGGGAATCATCATGACACTCCTGATGGGATTCTTTCTTCTGCCCGACTGGGGGATCCGCAATTCGGTCTATCTAACTGCCATTCTGCTGGGGAGCATGGTAGTCATGCTGGTCGTGCTATGCCGGAAATTCAGGTTCTGGGCCACCGCGGCTGCCTTTGTCATTGTATTTTCCTTCCTGGCAGCAGGAAAACCCTTTGCAGATCCGCCTGAAGTCAGCGGGAAATATATTTACCGCAGCGAAGGGATACTCGGGCAGATCACCGTCTTTCAATACTCGGAAGCTGACAGTGGCGACATTGTGCGCTTGGCGATGATAAACCAGATCACGCAGACCTACGCCGCAATGACAGATCCGCCGATGTCGCACCTGAATTTTACCCACCGTATCGCAACCCTTGCAGGCCTGAAGCCTAGGGGCGCGAAAGCCCTGCTCATCGGCATGGGAGGCGGAAGCATAGCCAGCGAATTGAAAAACATGGGATTCCAACTCGACATCGTGGAAATCGACCCGCGGATGTTCAGCATAGCTAAAGAATATTTTGCATTCGACCCACGCGGCGTCCGGGAGTTTGTCGATGATGGCAGGCATTTTATCCAATCTGTCCAATCCGCCACGGACAAGTACGACCTGGTGGTGATAGACGTCTGCAACGGGGAGGTCCAGCCAAACCACATGTTCACCCGGGAATCCTGCCGCGAGCTAAAAAATATCCTGGCGCCCGACGGGCTGATCCTGATCAATTTCCAGGGATATATCTACGGAAAGTATGGCAGGGCAGCCCGCTCGCTCCTCAAGACAATGGTTGATGGCGGGTTTGTTTGCCGGTTCTTTTCTGAAGGTGACCAGGAGCAATTCCGGCGATATCCATATTGCCGCTTCCCCGGTGGAGCTCGACTACGGCTCCCTGGATACCGCAAGGCTCAATGCATGCTGCAGAGGCTTTCCTCCTTTCTATAAGGAATTGAAGACCGATAAGGATATTGATTTAACCGACGCACTGGTGCTTTCGGATGACAGGCCTGTTTTCGACAAACTCAATAACAAGTGGAACGAAGAATGGCGCCAGCTAGCCATTGACAACGTATTAACCGAACAACTGAAGTACAAAGTTCCGTTTTTCAGGTGAGGGTCGTTTGTAGCTATTAGAATCCATCTCATAGAGGCGCTGTCATGTTGAGCGCAGCGAAACATCTCTGTCTATTGCTCTACGGTACCGGTCCAGAAATGATCTGAGATTCTTCGCGTCCGCTCAGGATGACATTGTAACCTGAGTGCGGATTGTCCCGGGTTGGGCCCTTTTGGCAATACGCAGAAAATGATCGCGACTTCCGTCACGCCGGCTTGCCAGGTAGAGTTGCCCTCGTTCTAAGAGCCTACGCGTAGGGACTCGGCTTCCGCCCTGTATGTGTACAACCAGGTCTTTGACCTCAAGCCGACGAGTTACATGGCAAGTTCCAGTGCATGGAAAGCGGCGCAGCAGCGCCGCACTCCAAAACGTGGCCGCCGCTTCCACGTCCAATTCGCGCTTGCGTTTTGGAATGCGCTCGGCGCGGCGAGCGCTTTGGATCTGCTCGGCATATGGCGAAAACCGGATACATTGGCCATCTTTTCACTTGTACGAAACGGTTAGCACCAAAGGCGCGGCATTCATCCTCAGCCTTGGGCACCGCCCAAGGAAGACCATCGATGCAGGACATCAGCGCTGAAGGCGCGATTCATTGGCGCGTTGAGGCGCGCTTTTAGCCCCGAAAGCTTTCGGGGGTGACATCCTGGGTTAGGGCTACGCGATTCAGCGGAGAAGATCTCCGCTGGGCACACAGGCCAGAGGCCTATGTTCCGCTACGCGCAATGAGGCAAAAAAAGGGCCGGCTTTCGCCGGCCCTTCGTTGTTGAAACGTGCGGTGCTCTTTATGGCAGGATCGTAAGGGGACCGAACGGGTTGAACGTGAGCGAACCAGTGTAGTGGTTAGCCATCGGGTCGACGTTGTTCTGGAAGGTAAACTGCACGGTGTCGGTTTCGCCCGGGATGATCGTTCGCTGGGCCGTCGTGCCCAGCAGCGAACTGGTGGTAAGCGAGCCACCGCCGGTTGACGTGTTATAGATCGTGGTCCCGTCGAACTTGATGGTGTTCAGGTTGCCATTAGGACCTTGCGGCCAGGTGATGGACAGCCCTGTCACCACTTGGTTCACCGCCGTATTGTTCTTGATGTTCACCTTGACGTCCTTCTTGCTCAACGTCTTGCTAGTGACAACTAGTGTCGGCGCAATCGTCGGCGTCGGCGTCGGTGACGGACTCGGACACGCCTTTGCCGGCGAGTTATGCAGGGCTGTTGGGTTCGGGGCGATGCACCACTCTCCGGACGGACAGGTGAAGGTGTTCGTCGCCGGGTCGAAGTTCGCGATCGCAAAGTTGCTGAAGTCGAAGCCAATCGCGGTCAGGTACGTCTGCTTGAAGGTCACAAAGTACGTGTCGTGGAAGTTCCAGCCATCGACGTGCCCCGCGTCGAACGGACCGTTCGGGATGGGACCACCCCCGGGAGTGGTGTACTCTGGGTTGTCGTACGACTTGACCCACGGGTTTGGCACCGCGAGCGGGTACTGAATCCCCTTCGGTGGGCCGTAGTTGGTGAGGCAATTGGGATCAGTGGCGAGGCTGCAATTGACAGGCGGCGAGTCGGTCAGCAGGTTGGCGCTGTTCGTGCCGGATGTTCCGATCGTCTGGACGCCACCCACGAAGTACGTCGGGGTCGGCCAGGTCGGGCTGGGGCCCCACACCGTAGGTCCATTCAGGTCCCTTGCAAACGAGGTATCCCACTGGATCTGCGTTCCGTTGTTCACCAGCGCCGGTGTGCTGTTGACGACAATGCTGCCGTCACCACCGAAGGGACCGAGCGACCTGTAGCCGGACGGCGGCGACCCGAGTGACGATGCCGTGATGTAGTCAACGTTGAAGCTGACTGCGATCGTGCCATTCGGCCTCAGGATCTGGAAGCCGGCCTTGTCACTGCCGGTCAGGTCGCTGAACGAGTGTCCCCCTTGCTTGCCGGGGTGCCAGCCGACGGAGTTGACGCCGTAGCTGCTGTCGTTGGGGGCCGGGAACTGGTCGTATGCGATCGAGATGTCGCCCGGAGCGCCCCCGCCAGTGTTACCCCCAAGGAAGTTTCCGGCCGGGCACGGCAAGCCTACCGTGCCTGTTGGTGTCGGAGTTGGAGTAGGCGTAAACGTAGCAGTCGCAGTTGGCGTAAACGTTGCCGTAGCCGTCGGAGTAAACGTAGCTGTGGCAGTCGGAGTAAACGTGGCCGTAGCTGTTGGAGTAAATGTAGCCGTGGCGGTAGGAGTAAACGTTGCCGTAGCTGTCGAAGTAGGCGTAGGTGTAA
>CAVRYN010000002.1:0-675951 GCA_963725505.1 uncultured Verrucomicrobiae bacterium
CGATTCAAAAGCGACGCTGAATCGCGCAGCGATACAAAAAGTAACGGCTCTGTTACTTTTTCAATGCGGCCGCAAACACTTTTCGTCCGATGAAACGCCTGCTAGACTAGCGATAAAATGCGTTTGCGCGGATTGCTTTGGTGTAACGCGGTTCTTTCGTTGCTTCCCGTGGCGCTTCCGGCAAGCACCACGGTAGAGGGACGCGTGGAACTGCCGAAATCGCATTCGGCGCCGGTGCAGGCGAAACGCTACGAGATCGTCACCAAAGGCGGCGTTCTTTCCACCCAGCCGCCGCTGGCTGTGGTTTATCTCGACGGTTCTTTTCCCGAACCGGCTTCGCTACCGACGAAACAAGTCACCCAAAAGGATTTGACCTTCATTCCAGCGCTCCTGCCGGTGCGAGTCGGAACGAAGGTTGAATTCCCAAATCTTGATGACACTTATCACAACATTTTTTCGTATTCGCCTGCCAAACGATTTGATCTTGGGCGTTATCGGCCCGACGAGCGACCGGTCCCGTCGCAAGTTTTCGACAAGCCGGGCCTGGTCACACTGCGGTGCGACATTCACGAACACATGCGCGGATTGATTCTCGTTTTGAATACTCCGTATTTTGTGATGACAGACACAGCTGGACACTTTCGATTAGACGGAATTCCAGCGGGTCACTACACGATCAAGGCGTGGATCGACAGCAGGACCACGCGAGAAAAGCCGGTTGACTTGAAGAACGGACAAACGCTGCACGTTGATTTCCCATGAGCGCGCCGGAACAGGCGAGAGACAAAGAGGTAGCGAGCTTTCGCACTCGGTTGTTCACCGCCATGATGGTCATTGTCGCAGCCCTGACGGCGCTCGGTCTCTATCTCGCGCAGCGCAAGGTCACGGCGGATGCAGAACGAAATTTGCAGGAGAATTTTCAGACTGAACTTTCCTCGCTGCACAAACTCGAGGAATTGCGTCACGCAGCGCTGGCCGATCGCTGCAATACGCTCGCCGCCAAGTCACGGATCCACGCGGCCATAGAGGACAATGCCATCGATCTACTCTATCCAAGCGCAAAGGACGAGTTGCGCGATCTAATGGAAGGCGAAGAACCGCCTCCGGAGCAGGGCGCGCAATCGCTTCACGCAACATTCTATCGGTTTCTGGATGGCACGGGGGCCGTCCTGAAACCGCCGAACCCGAGGGAAGTTGGGCAGCTGGATGCGAAAGCGGAAGACCAGCTGTCCTTGACGAAATTACCTGAGACGCAGCAGATCGGATACGTCCAGGAAAAAGTCGCACGGCGTCGGAGGTGCGGTCGCTGAAGTTCTGGCGGTGCCGATTTTTTCGACCGATACGGGCGATGTCATTTCGGCCCTCGTTGTCGGGTTCAATCCGTTTCAGCCCAGGCAGACGGACGCTGGCACCGGAATGAAAAGCGGCATCTGGGTGAACGGCCAATTGCATTTGCCTTCGCTTCCGAAATCTGCGGAGGCAACTTTAAGCGAAAAGATAGCCAATGCGGTCCGGCAGCTGCCGGATCGCGCAGAAAACAATTTTCGTGTCAACGTCGATGGTGCGCCACAGCTTCTTTTTTACAAGCGGCTCAATCCCGGTTCTCTCTTTCCGCCTGCTTACGAAATTTGCGTCTATCCACTGGCCGATTCGATGGCGCAGTTGCACCGGCTTCGCTGGCAAATTGGCGGCGCAGGCGCGTTGCTTTTGTTAGGCGGTTTCGTCGCAAGCCATTTGGTCGCGCTGCGGTTTTCGGCGCCAGTAAAAAAGCTGGCGCTGGATTCAGAAGAAAACCGTGCACGACGACGACGCGCTGAAGCCGCGCTCGCCTCGACCGCTGAGGAATTGGAAAGATCGACACGATATTCGGCCGATGCCTCGCATCAGTTGAAAAGTCCGGTTACCGTTCTTCGCGTTGGCATTGAATCATTGCTGGCGCGTGAAGATTTCAGACCTGAAGTTTACGAGGAGCTGTCCGCTTTGCTCCATCAGACGCATCGGTTGACCGGCGTGATTGACGAGTTGCTTCTTTTGTCGCGCATGGACGCTGGTCATCTTCAAATCGCATCGACACCGGTAAATCTTAGCCAGCTCATCGATGAGTGGCTCGACGATCTTGGCGCGCTTCCCGATTCGCCTGATGTGAAGATCGAAAAAGAATTTCCAGTCGGTTTGTTCGTCGCTGGTGAAAGACAGTACACGTCGCTCATTGTGCAAAATCTCCTGGAGAACGCGCGAAAGTACAATCGCCCCGGCGGACGGATCCGGGTCAGCGCGCACGGCAACGCCGCGGACGTTGTGCTGACTATCGGCAATACGGGCCGCACGATTCCACCCGGTGAAAACATCTTCGAACGGTTTCATCACAACTCGACGCCGTCGGCTGCTTCGGGTCACGGAATCGGCTTGAATTTGGCGCGCGAACTGGCCCGGCTGCATGGCGGCGATTTGCGCCTGGTGCGTTCGGAAAACGATTGGACCGAGTTTGAAATGCGCTTTCCTGCCGCGGACGGTGTTAATGCAGTTACATGAAGTTGCGCGCTTTCAGCCTGTGCGTTTTTGCCTGCACTGCGTGCGCCTTCGACATCGATGATTTTCTCGACCGGCTCGACACTGCGCTCACGATTTCTGCATTTCAAGACAATCTCCGCGCACGATTGAGCGGCACGCTCGATTTGGAGATTTATCACTTCGAACAACCTGCGCCGGGTCTCATTGATAGCAACATCGACACTCTTTTCAATCCACGGTTGACTCTCTTTCTGGACACGCAAATCGGATCGCAGATTTATTTCTTTGCGCACTCACGGCTGGATCGCGGTTTTGACCCGAGCAATCATGGCGCTCAGATTCGGCTCGACGAATATGCGTTGCGCATCACACCGTGGGAAGATGGCCGTCTGACCGCGCAAATCGGCAAGTTCGCCACCGTCGTCGGCAATTGGGTCCCGCGGCATTTATCGTGGGACAACCCGTTTATCAACGCGCCGTTGGTTTACGAAAATGTCACCGCTATTCAGGACAAATACGCTCCGTATTCAGCCGCTCGATTTCATCTACGGCCCTACTACTACGGAAAATACGCGTTCAATCCGGTAATCTGGGGACCCAGTTACGCGAATGGCTTTTCTATTTCAGGAAAACTGGGTCAGTTCGATTACGCGATAGAAATGAAGAATGCCTCGCTCTCGTCGCGGCCCGAATCCTGGCCTATTACGGAAAATGGTTTCGAAAATCCGACTTTCAGTTCGCGGGTCGGTTTCCGGCCTAACGAGGCGTGGAATTTTGGCTTCTCAGCAAGTGAGGGCCCATATTTTCGGCGCGAAGCCGAACCCACGTTGCCACCCGGGCACGACATCGATGATTATCGCGAATTTGTTCTTGGGCAGGATGCAAGTTTCGCCTGGCATCATCTGCAAGTCTGGGCCGAACTTTATGAAGCGCGGTTTGAAGTGCCGCAGGTTGGCAACGCAGATACATTCGCTTATTACATCGAAGCAAAATATAAGTTTACGCCGCAGTTCTTTGGCGCCATTCGCTGGAACCAACAGCTCTTCAGCACGATCAGTGATGGCTACGGCCATAACGTTCAATGGAGTCAAGACCTCGGCAGAATCGACATCGCCGCAACGTATCGCTTCACGCCACACGCACAGGTAAAACTCCAGTATGATTATCAGCACGAAACAACAGGCGCAGGTGAGGACAATCACCTCTTCGCAGCCCAATTCACGATAAGGTTTTAAATTTCCACCATTCGAAAAGTCATGCGCATCCTTGTGGTTGAAGATGACGTCCAGTTAGCAAGGCAAATTGCTTCGGCACTCACCGAGGCTGGACACGATGCGACCATCGTTCATGACGGTGAGCGAGCTTTGGATAAAACAAAACAGAAACCGTTCGATCTAATCGTGCTGGATGTCATCCTGCCTGGCATCGACGGATTTGATGTCCTGCGGCATTTGCGTTCGGAACACATGGCCAGTCGCGTGCTGATGCTTACGGCTCGAGGTGAGGTGAAAGACCGCGTCACCGGGTTGCAACTTGGCGCCGACGATTATTTGCCAAAGCCCTTTGCCATGCGCGAATTGGTGGCTCGCGTGAATGCCCTGGGCCGACGTTATCCGGAAGAACCGGTGCTAAACCTTCGGGTTGGTGATCTCACACTGGACCTGGCCAATCACGATGTTCACCGCGGCGCGAAACGAGTTGAGCTTTCCCCGCGGGAACTAATGTTGCTGAAGGTGCTGATGCGGGAGCCTGCCCGTGTCTTTACGCGCACCGAGCTGTGCGAACGTGTCTGGGAACACCCGCACGAGTACGATACAAAGCTGGTCGAGGTGTTCATCGGCCGGTTGCGAAGAAAGATCGGTGATCCTCAGCTGATTCACACTGTGCGGCACGTTGGTTATACGATCGACGCCCGCGAACGCCCTTAACACACACTGGTCCGTCGTGCGATCACGTAGGTAACACTTAAGGAACCTTGATATAATCTTCCGCTGGGACCACCTAAGCGCCGATCCGAGTGGGCTTGGCGACCCGGAGGAAACCCGTTGCACTATTGGGCTGGATTACTGGCTTAGCCCCAGCACCGTAATCAAAGCTGCGTACGAATGGGATAAGCCGAACGGCGAGCGCAACAGGAACGCCCTGTTTTTTCAGACAGCAATGGGTTTCTGAGCAAAGGAGGTTTATGATCAAAATGCTGAATCGCAGTCTTCTCACGGCTTTTCTCCTGTTCTTCATCAGCGCGAGCTTGAGTCTGTTTGCGGACCCTAAGGCAAAACGGAAAACGGCGACTGAGTCGAGCGGCGCGGTCTCGAGCGATTCCTACATGGGTCTTACGGGTGAAGAGCTTTGGTCTAACAATTGTCTGCGCTGCCATAATATTCGACCGCCCACAATGTATGGCAACGCGCAATGGGATGTGATCGTTCATCACATGCGTCTGCGCGCTAACATTACCGGCCAGGAACAGCGTGCTATCGTTGAGTTTCTAAAGTCGGCGAAGTGAAGCGCCGCGATTTGCGGCGAAGAAGATCACACTGACCGGCGCTTTCATAATTCCGCGATGGCGCTCTTGCGCATGATCGAACATCTCAGCAGGACGTGAGTCGTACACCTTTTTCTAAATCCCACTCAACACGACGAGACTCAGTAATCGAACGTAATTGATACAATTTTCAACGGATGATGTGGGTGGTTTTTGAATTCGTGTTTCCTACGAAAATAGTTCTTCAAAACTGCAAGATGTGAGCGCCGGACACGTAACAACATCACTATTATTCATGGCGGGCCTCGCGAAGTTGCAACATCAGGTAGTAGGCCGTGGGTGTGGCGACCAAAGAGAGCAGCACAGAGATGCAGACGGCGCCGATGACGGAGATTGCCAGCGGGCGGAGCATGTCCGCGCCCGAACCGATGCCATAGGCCAGCGGCAACATGCCGAGGGCAGCGGCCAGGGAGGTCATAAGAACGGGACGCAAGCGGCGGCGGCCGGACTGCACCAGGGCTTCGCGCAAATCCATTCCGTCAGCGCGGAGATGTTCGACGTAATCCAACATAAGAATCCCATTCTTGTGGACGATGCCCATGCCGATGATGGCGCCCAGATAGGCGATGATGCTTAACGTGGTGCCGGTGATCAGCAGCGCGAGGATGATGCCGAACACCGAGAGCACAGCACCGAAAACGATGGAGATCGGTGCGTAGAAGGAACGGAACTCCAGCAACGCGACGGTGAAGACGAGGACGATGGCCATGATCAATACAATCATCAGGTTGCTGAACGATTCCTGCTGCTGCTGGTAGAGTCCGCCGTATTCGATGCTGCCGGGCGGAAGCGCGGGGTCGGCGCTGATGAGGCGGCGGATTTCCGCCATGGCGCTGCCTAGGTCGCGGCCTTGCACGCGTGCGGTGACGGCGAGGTTCTGGCGCATGTCTTCGCGGTGCAGTTCCAGTTCGCCGGGAGTCTCAACGACGTCCGCCACCTGATAAAGTTGCACGATGGTGCCGTCGGCGGCGCGCAACGGCAGTTCGCGCAACGTGTCGAGGTGTTTCAGGGAGGACTGGTCAAGATTCACGCGGATGCTCACGACGCGGTCGCCTTCGAGCACGGTGGATGCGGTCTGGCCGAGCATGGCGATGTTGACGGCCTGGGCTATGTCGTCGGCGTTCAGGCCATAGCGTTGCGCGTCGGCGTAGCGCACCCGCAGATGGATCGAAGTGCCGGTGTAAACCAGACCGTTGAAGACATCCACCACGCCGGCCACCCCCGTCTTGGCCTTGGGATCGGGCGTGATCAGTTCCTCGATGTCCTCGGCCTTGTCGGTGAGAAATTCCAGGTCGGCAGAAAAAATCTTTACTTCAATCGGCTTGTCCGACCAGATGAGGTCGCCGATGAGATCGCTCAAGATGCCGGGGAAATCCCAATCCACGGTCGGCAGGGCGGCGTGGAATTTTTCCCGGAGATCGGCGATGACCATTGCAGTGGAGCGCTTACGATTGGGTTTCAGTTTGATCAGAAAATCGCCGGTGTTTAGCTCGACCAGGTGCACGCCCAAGGCGGCCCCAGTGCGGCGTGAGTAGCTTTCGATCTCCGGCGTGGCTCTGAGGATTTCTTCCGCCTGCCGCATCTGGCGGTCGGTTTCCCCAAGACTGGCGCCGGGTGGTGTGACGTAATCAATGACGAATCCGCCCTCGTCCATCTCTGGCAGGAAGTCGGTTTTCAAACGCGGGTACAAGACGACCGAGGCGATGAGCACCAGTATGCCGATGGCCACGGTGAACCACCGATGGTTTAACGCCAGGCGCACGGTGAATTCGTAAAGGCGGACGACCCGGTGCAAGACAAAACCGCCTTGCTCCACCTCGTGGATGTCTCGCGATTTTCTTTCCGCGGGGATGCGGATGAACCAGGCGGCGAGCGAAGGTGTCAGCGTCAGCGCCAGCAGCAACGAAGTCAGCAGCGACACGACCATGGTGAGCGCCAGCGCGCGGAAAAATACGCCGACGATGCCATCGAGAAACGCCAGCGGGACGAACACAACGACCGGGGTCAGCGTGGAGCCAAGCAGTGCGGCGAAAATCTCCGCGATGCCAGCGGGAATCGCCTCCAGGCGGCTCATGCCGGTGGCGATCTTGGCGTAGATCGCCTCCACCACCACAATCGCATCGTCAATGATCAGGCCGATGGCCGCGGCGATGCCGCCCAGCGTCATCAGGTTGAAATTCATGCCGCAGAGTTTCATGACGAGAATCGTCAGCAGCACGGTGACGGGAATCACAACCGTCGCAACCAGCGTCGTGCCCCAGCTCCGCAGAAACAGGTAGAGAATCGCGATGGAAAGAAACAACCCGAAGATGATGGCCTCCCACGCGCTACGCATGGAGTCGCGCACGAGCAGCGATTGATCGTAGAAAAACGCCAGCTTCACGTCCGGCGGCAATTCCTTGCGGATGGCGGGGAGTCTTTCCTGCAATTGCCGGGCGATGTCATACGTGCTGGCGTCCGGCTGGGAATAGATGTTGAGCAGCACCGAATCAACGCCGTCGGCGGTGACCACACTGAACGTCGGCTCCTTCCCGCGCAGCACTCGGGCGAAATCTTTGAGGCGAATGGGATGACCTTGGCCGGTGGTGATCGTGAGGTTCTCGATGTCCTGGACGGAATGGACGCGGCCATCCACGACCGTCAGGTACATCTGGTTGTCTTCCTGATGCAGTCCTGTGCCGAAAACCAAGTTGTTCCGATTGAGGGCATCGGTCACTTGCGCGAGCGTCAGGCGCAACGCCGCGAGCCGCAGCGGGTCAACGATGACCTGATACTCCGGGGCCTGGCCACCTACCAGTTCCACTCGTGCCACGCCGGGCAAGCGGAGAAATTTCGGTTTCAAGTCGTAACGCGCCAGTTCCCACAACGTCGAGATGTCCCGTCCGGGCGCGGTCAGGCTGATGCCGATGATCGGGAACGTGGAGAAGTTCATCCGGTAAACTTCCGCCTGGGCGGTGGCGGGCAGGGTATGGCGGATTTGCGCGAGGCGGCTTAGGACATAAAGCTCCGTCTGCATCATGTTCACCTTCCACGAGAAAAAAAGGTCTATCTGCGCCGTGCCACGCCCGGTCGTGGAGCGGATGGTCTCGCTGCCGAGGATGTCCTTCATCGCCTCCTCGATGGGACGGGTGATGGTGGCCATCATTTCGTCGACGGGCATCACGCCGTTGTCCACCATGATGACCACGCGGGGAAAATCGGTTTCGGGGAAAACGGACGAACCCATCTTCCGCGCCGCATAGCCGCCGCCAAAGCAGAGGGCCATCACCAGAAAGACGATCGAGACGGCGTGCCGGACGGCGAAGCTTCCGATGGCTGACTTCATACTCATGATTTCTTGGTGACGGCGGTAGTTGCGCCAGTCACTCGTTGAGTATGCGGATTCTTGTTTTCTCCGGCAGTCCGTACGCACCGGTCGTGACAACCTTATCTCCCGGTTGGAGGATGAGGCTGTGGACTTGCACCATGTCGCCGTCGCGAAACCCGACCTTGACGGGTTGTTGGATGGCCTGCTTCCCGCTGACCAGGTAGATCACCCATTCCCCGCTTTCATTCTTGACGATGCTTCGTGACGGAACTGTCAGGCAATCACGGCGCTCCTCGGTGATGATTCGCACGCGGACGAACTGTCCGGGCCGCAATCGGGCGTCAGCCGGGACAGAAATATCAACCGGTCCCATGTCGGTTTTGGGATCAACCCGGTCTTCAATAAGCGTCACCGTTCCCGTCAAAGCGACTGGCGCCGGGTTGGACGCACCGGGTTCGGTTGTGTCGAAGGTATCGCGAATCTCGCTTTGTTGCGGGACGATCTCCACCTTCTGGCCCAACTTCACTGCTGGCATCTGCGAACTGGGGACATTGGCCGCGACAATCAAACGGTTCAGATCAATCAGTTCGACAAGTGGTGTTAGCGTTTCGGGGTCGGTCACTTCGCCGGGCCTGACGTTCACGTAAACTACCGTCCCGGAAAGCGGCGCGGTGATTTTCAGCAGCGCCTGTTCGATGGAGCCATCCGGCTTGCGACTGTTGTTGAGTGTGAACAGGGTCTGGCCTTTTTCGACCTGCTGACCTTCGAAGCAGTTGACCTCGGCAACGATGGCCGCCACTGGTGACTTGATTTGGGCGGAGGCCGGAGCTTTGCCCGCCACTCCCGGCTCCGGCTCGACTGTGCCATATGCCGTCACGCCGTGGCGTAACGTCGCCAGAGAAATCTTTCCGACTTGGACAGCCACTTCCGTTTCGCCTTTCGCCTCCGGTTCCTCCTCGTGACGCGGAACAGCTTTGTGCCAGAGCGCGTATAAACCCCATCCAAGAACCGCCAAAACGAATAACTTGACCAGCGGCGTGGTGATGCGTGGGTTATTCATGGTTGGTCGCGCCTGTTGCTGCCATTGCCGGAAGATGGAAAACCTCAGCACCGCGTCGAATCTAAATCAAAAAGAATAGCTAATTGCACAAGCGCGACAGCGGTCATTTTCCCTTCCCGCCATGCTGGCGCAAAAGGTCGATGATCTCCTTATTGCCTTGTTCCTCCGCCTCATCCAGCGCCGTTTCCCCCTCCGAGTCCTTCGTGTTCACATCCGCTTTCTTATCTAGCAGCAATTCTACCATCTCCTTTTTGCCGCGAATGACAGCCTGATGCAAGAGAGGGATGTTTTCCTCATCTTTTACGTTGGGGTCCGCGCCTCCATTCAACAGTGCTTCGGCCGTCGCCATATGGCCATGGATCACCGCCAGGCGCAGCGGCGTCCACCCATACTTCTGGACCTTAAGATTCGTGTCCGCTTTGTTCGCCAACAACACTTTTACCGCGTCGCTTTGGTTAAATGTCGCTGCCCAGTGCAGGGGCGTGAATCCGTCCTCATCCAGCGAGTTCACATCCGCCTTCTCAGCCAGAAGCAATTCCACCACTTTCTCTTGACCGTAAAGCGCCGCCCAATGCAAAGCTGTTCTGCCGCCACTGTCCCTGGCGTTGATCAGTTTCGGGTCCTGCTTCAGAAAAGCGGCAACCTTGTCAACGTGGCCGACAATCGCCGCGGCATAAATGTCTTCCGTTGCCCCCATTGCCAACAGGAATTCCACGACCTCCTTCTTGCCGCTGCGTTCGGCGCGGGCCAGCACCGTCCGGCCCTTGGCGTCCACGAGGTTGATTTGTTTCGGGTCCTGCGACAAATACGCCTTGACCCTTTCCAGATCGCCCAATTCAGCGGCTTCATGGATTTCCGCGCCGTGAATGGCGCCGCACCAACCGATGATGGCCACTGCCAGAACCGCGCTCCTTCCAATGAAGCCGATCGGGAATTTGATTTCTTGAGGACACGCGGTTGAGCGAGCATCGCTTCTCCGATAGATTCATAACTCCGCAACTCAATGCCTTCGGGGAAAGGGCGTCAAGCAGGTTTAGCGTTCTTGCCCGAGTTCATTCGCAGGATGCGCTCGAGAATCACATCGCAAACAGCGATGTGGTATCTGAACAATAACGTTCTCGTTAGCGCCGCGTTCGGCCCGACTCTTCCGACCGGCTGGAGCCTGGTCGGAGAATAAACGAGATCTAAGCGGCGCCAAACGTATCGAGCTTGCTTCACGTCCCAGGCAGCGAGAAAGCACTTGTTAGGTTCAAACAGGTGGCTTCTGGCGCAGCCGGTGAGGTAACAAACGCGTAACTTTTCCCGTGCAGCGTGCGTCGTGAATTGCTGCGATTCTACGGGCATGAAAACAATAGGCGAACCTACAGCAAATGATTCTAGCAAGAGCGAGAATCGTCCTTTAGAGGACAACTTGGAAAAGAGAGTTAAACCTCGGAGACGTTCTATCAGCCGTCGTTCGTTTCTAGGCACATCGCTCGCCGCGGGAGCAGGAACAAAGCCCTCCCGAAAAGTAACAACGCTGTTACTTTTCTGATGCGCTGCCCGGTATGGATCGGTGCGATTCTCCCTACATAAAAACAATCATCAAACCTATGAAAACAACTAATGCTTACATAAAAATTGCTCTACCCCTGTTGGCAGCAGCAATTCTGACGGCCACGTCTGGGCGCGCGGACACCTATTCGTGGACAAACTTCCAATCCGACATCGCCGGTGTCGCGCAGCACACGGATCCAAATCTTGTCAATCCATGGGGCATGGCAGTCTCTTCGGGTGGCACGATTTGGGTCAGCGATAACGGCACCGGTGTCTCCACTCTTTACGGTCAGAATGGCACAGCCAATTCGCTGATAGTAGAGATTCCGCCAGCCAGGCACAATAAAGACGGAGGCAATCCCACCGGCGTTGTCTTCAACAGTACGTCGTTCTTTCAGGTAACGAAAAATGGAAACTCGCAGCCAGCTCGCTTCATCTTTGTGAGCGAAGATGGTTCCATTTCAGGTTGGAACCCGACGCTAGATGGGACGCACGCGATCATCGCCGTCGATAACAGCCAGGGCGGCCACCACGCCATTTACAAAGGCGCGACGCTTGGCGTGGCCGGCGGCCACAATTTTTTGTATGCGACAGATTTCCATAACGGCCAGGTCGACACCTTCGATGAAAATTTTCATCAGGTGAATCCCCACGGCTTCGTTGACCCAAGCCTTCCGGCTGGCTACGCACCGTTTGGCATCCGCAATTTCAATAACGAAATTTTTGTGACCTACGCCAAGCAGGATCATAAGCGCGAAGATGACGTTGCGTGTCCGGGCTGTGGCTTTGTAAATGTATTCGATACCAGCGGAAACTTTCTCAGACACCTCGTCTCGGGCGGGAATCTCAACGCGCCATGGGGACTCGTTGAGGTGGAAAACGAACTGTGGGTTGGAAACTTCGGTGACGGCCTCATCAATGTTTACGATCCGATGACTGGCGCGTTCATCGAGACGCTCATGCGCACCGATGGAACAACGCCACTCCAGTTTGATGGTTTGTGGGATATGCTTCCTGCGCAGAACGGAGGAGTTTTTTTCACTGCTGGAATCGCAGACGAAGCGCACGGTCTCTTTGGGATCATCACTGAGGACTAAAATTAAGAACGCGAATCTCGGGAGCGCACGCATCTTGTCTGCCGCTCACGCGGAGTTGTCCCGGCAAGGGCGTGCGCTCGCTATTTCGGTGAACGCGGCGAACGGTTATGAGCGATTAACCACGGTTTTGAGAATTGGATTTGACGCATAGAATCGTGGAATGCGCGTATCCGTATTTGCGGCGCTTGCCTTTGTAGCGCTGACATCTCTGGGGAAAACGGCGCCGCTTTCCGAGGGTGATCTCAAGAGTCTTCTCGCCGGAATTCGCCAGAACCGTAGCACACAGGCCGATTTTCAGGAAGAGAGAGTGATCCGGCTGATGAAGAAGCCGATCTTGAGCTCGGGCAGAATTTGGTTCCAACCCCCGAACAAATTCCGGCGCGAAGTAAAAGGCAATTCGCCCAGCGTCACTGTGAGCGATGGTCGCCAGCTCTGGATTTATTATCCAAATTTTAAATCGGCCGAGCGATATCCACTAGGCAAAGGATCACCGCTCGATACGACGGTAGCGGCGATCAATTCCGCATTAAACCTGGAGAACATCGAAAACACGTTCCAAATCAATGCAGCCAAGACCGACAAGGGATATGAGCTGGCGCTGACACCGCACGCGCCTTCGATGAAACGCGCATTTCAAAAGCTTGATCTGCGAATCGATGACAATCTGCGCGTCGAACGCACCGATATGCTGCTGCCGAACGGCGATCGAATCGTGACCACGTATTCAAACCAGACGCGCGCGCCGATTCCCGCTTCGACTTTCGAGTTCAAGCTGCCGTCGGGCACGGAAGTAACCACGCCACTCGGGCAATGAGTTAACCACCAATGAACACGAATAGACACTAATGATGAGAAGTTGTTGTTTCCCAAACAAGCGGCTAACCATACCTCGGCCCTACGGATTGGCTTGCGTTCCGTAGTACCCGCCGCTGAGCTTGCGAGTAGAAGCCGATTGCTTTGAATTCGTGTCCATTCGTGTTCATTCGTGGTTAGATTACCGCCATGCTACGCGTTTCGCTGGCAGTCTTCGTTGCAATGCTCGACGCCATCCCGTCGGCGTATTGCGCGGAACCGTCACCGATACCAAATCAGATCGTCTCGCACATTCCGCGTCAGCGCGTTGAATCGAGCGCCATTGCGGCCGTGGGCTACAGCAAGCGCCGGCACATTCTTGAAATCGAATTCGTGAACGGCGCCATCTATCGTTATCTCGATGTGCCTTCCGCGGTTCATCGCGACCTCATGTCGGCGGAATCAAAAGCGCGGTTCTACGATTCCAAAATCAGACGGCATTACCGCTCTGTTCTGGTTCAACCGCGGCGCAAACCAAGCAACCACGAATGAACACGAAAAAACACTAATAAAAAAGGCCTGCCCGCGAATCACGCGAATTAACGCGAATTATTTGCTATTGCCGGAACATTTTGGCGTTTGTTCGGGTGATTCGCAGGCTTCTTTCCTTGTCATTCCTTCGTCATTCGTCATTCGGATTTCGTCATTCTCATGAATTAGTGTCCATTCGTGTTTATTCGTGGTTAAAAAACAGTGGCGTTTCAAATTCGATGAAGTGAGGCAGAGATTCCGCCTCACTCCAACAGAAAAACGGGTAGCCGTTTTCGTTGTTGCGGCCTTCGTGCTTGGGCTAGCCACAAAATGTTATCGCGACGCGCATTCTTCCCCTCCCCCAGCGGCACGGAAAATGGAGCAAGCAAACTCGATAAAGACGACCAAAGCCAAACAAAAATCCTCCAAGCCGACTCCCGAATTAAGTGACGGTGATCGGTGATCAGTGATTCGCAGTCAGTAATAAGCGTTCAGGCTGGAACCTGACTTTACGGTTCACTGATGACTATTCACTGATCACATTTTGTTCCGTCAGGCCATCTTAAATTCAGCGGCTGATTTCCTGAAAGCCCTCCAACCGAGAAACGATGTTTGCGCGCCGCGTTATTCCCGCAGATGATTTCGGCGTGACGGACCATGTTGACGCGTTCGTAAAGCAGATTTGCGAGGTGATCGTGGGAAAGAACCAGGCGGTAAAGCTTGCCGTGGCGTGTCTGCTCGCACGCGGCCACCTGCTGATCGAGGATATTCCGGGCGTAGGCAAGACCACGCTTTCCCACGCATTGGCGCGCTCCCTCGCCCTCGCCTTTCAACGCATCCAATTTACCAGCGATCTATTGCCTGCCGACATTCTAGGCAATTCCATCTTCGACAGCGATCAGCAGCGGTTCGTCTTTCATAGTGGTCCGCTTTTTTCGCAAGTGGCGCTAATCGATGAGGTCAACCGGGCGACGCCAAAGACACAAAGCGCGCTGCTGGAAGCAATGGAAGAACACCACATCTCGATCGACGGCGTGACCTACGAGCTGCCCCAGCCATTTTTTGTGATCGCGACGCAGAACCCGCAAACTGCCGTGGGCACTTTTCCGTTGCCTGAATCGCAGTTGGACCGTTTTCTGATGCGGATCGAGCTGGGTGTGCCGGACCGCGCCAGCGAACGCGCCATGCTTTTAGGAATGGATCGGCGCGAGATGTTGAAGGAATTGAAGCCGGTCATTAACCCACGAACGCTGATCGAGATCCAGGATAACGTGCGAAAGGTGCACGCTTCGGCGGCGCTGCTCGATTATTTGCAGGATTTACTCGATGCCTCGCGACAGCGTCACGCCACTGGATTGTCACCACGCGCGGGTCTGGCCTTGCTGCACGCGTCCCAGGCGTGGGCGCTGATGAACGGACGCGACATGGTGTTGCCGGAGGACATTCAGGCAATCGGCATTGCAGTGATGGGGCATCGGCTGGGCCACGATATCGAGCAACTCGGACAAAGCGGACGCACACTTGCTGATAATCTGTTGCACAGCGTGCCCGTCCCGTGAAAGCAGGAAGATTTCCACTGCTTTACCCAACCGCAGGGTTTGCGGGGCTGCTGTTTGTGCTGGGAGCGATGTGGTATGCGGCGTCGAGCCAAAATAGCCCGGCCGTTTACCTGCTGCTGTTTGGGCTGATGGCGGTTTTTCTGGTTTCAATTCCGCACACGCTGCTCAATCTGGCAGATGTGACGATAGCGCCGGAATCTGCGAAGCCGGCATTTGCGGGCGAAGAGGTTTCACTGCCAGTCGAGATTATGAATTGTTCGCGTACCACGCGCCGCGGGATCGAATTGGTTCTGCCGGGTCGAGGCGGCGAGCGCAAACACGTCGATTACATTCCAGCCGGCAAAGCCGCTCGTGTGACGCTCCGATTCCCAGCGGAGCAGCGTGGCGAACACAGAGTTGGAACGTTTCGCCTAACGAGTATTTATCCGCTCGGATTCGTTCGGGTTTTAAAAAGATTCACCTCCTCGCAAACTTACCTGGTGTATCCAAAGCCGTCGGGCGATCCCCGACTTCCGGTGCATCGTGCCCGTTCACCGCACAGCCGACCACAAACGGAGCTTGGAGAAGGCGATGATTTTGCAGGAGTCCGCGCCTACGTGCCGGGCGAATCTCAACGTCACATCGATTGGAGAGCCGTGGCGCGCGGTCAGCCACTCATGACGAAACAATTTGCCGCCGAAGCGGAAGGCTCGGTGCACCTCGATTTTTCTGCTCTGCCTTTTCACGGCATCGAAGAGAGATTGTCGCAACTTGCGCTTTGGGTGATCGAAGCCGAACGCGTGCGACGCCCTTACAGTTTACGTCTGCCAAACACAGATATCCTGGCCGCTGTTGGAGAGGCACATTTTCACCGATGCCTGCGCGTGCTGAGTTTGTTCCCGGAAGGGCAAGGAGCGTGAGCATGAGTAAGAGTAGCAGCCGTAAACGGCACTGGAGAGACACCACTATTCCACGGCGACCGCTGCTTTGGCTGGCAGCGGCGCTGCTGTTCACTCTTCCCCCGATGTTCGGCAAGCTCGCGAGCTGGGTGGCATGCCTCTTTCTTCTCGCGCTGGCACTGAAATTCTGGATGGAGCCAAGAGGCTACCGGCTTCGCTCGACTATTTTAAAACTGTTCCTCGCGGCCGTAACTGTCGGTGCAATCTTCCTCAGCTACGGAACTCTCAAGGGCATTGAGCCTGGCGTATCGCTTCTGGTTGTTCTGGTATCACTCAAGATTCTCGAAGCACACACGGCACGCGAGTTTCAAGTGATGGTCATGATGGCATGGGTGCTTTGCCTTTGCGGCTTTCTTCTTTCACAGGACCTTGCGATCGCGTTTTGTCTCTTTATCGCATTCGCATTGCTGATTGCGGCGCTGATCCAGTTTCATCGTGGATCGTCACCGGGCGCTTTCTGGCTTCCGCTGGCGACCACTTTCAAACTGCTGGCCCAGGCCGCGCCACTTGTTGTTTTATTGTTCCTCCTGTTTCCGCGAATTAATACCGGCTTCCAGTTTCGGATCAGCGACCTTCACTCGGCGATGACCGGTTTTTCCGATCGGCTTTCTCCCGGTGGCATTGCAGCGCTGGCGAATTCTACGAACATCGCCTTTCGCGCGGAGTTTCCCGACAGCAGGACGGCGCCTGCCGGTCCCATGTATTGGCGGGGACTGGTCATGTGGCATTGCGAAGGCATGGAGTGGCGAGCGCCTTATGCGCCAACGTCCATTTCCGATTCGTCTCACGGATATCCCGCGAGCGACAAGGCGATTCGCCAGCGAATTACCATCGCACCGCATGGGGCACGCTGGATGTTTGCGTTGGATCGCCCCTTTGGAGTCCCTTCCGGCACAATGCTCGCACGCGGCAATTATCTGTACAGCGTTCAGCCGATTCGAAAAGCGCGCCGCTATGAAGTGGTCTCATCCACCGAACCACTAGGAAAGGAGCTCAAGGATTACGAACGCCGCGAAGCGCTTCAACTGCCCGCATCCATTAGTCCCGCGGTGCGTGAGTTGGCAGCATCCTTCGCGGCCCACGATTCCGAGCCGCGGGCGACGGTAACCAGGGCCCTTCAGTTTTTTCGGACCCAAGGATTTCGCTATTCATTGTCACCTGGCGAATATAACAAGAACGATCTGGAGGAATTTCTCTTTCATCGTCGAACGGGCTTTTGCGGACACTACGCGGCCAGTTTCGCTACTCTGATGCGGCTGGCCGGAATCCCGGCGCGGGTCGTCGTCGGCTATCTGGGCGGCGAATACAATGACTTGGGCGGATTCTTTCTCGTGCGCCAGGCAGACACTCACGCCTGGTGCGAAGTCTGGATTCCAGAGAATGGATGGACGCGAATCGATCCAACTACCGCGGTTGCGCCCGACAGAGCGAGTCAAGATCTCAGCTCGTTTTTAGCCGGCCACGTCGCTTCCGGAGAAATGGCCACTGGTCAAAGCTCGTTCGTCACGCAGCTGGTGCGGTTGGCGCTCGTCAACCAGATTAAGTCGTTGTGGGAAGACCTTAACTATCAGTGGGACACTCGCGTCCTTGGCTTCGACGCCGACGTTCAGGACGTGTTGCTGACGTCGCTGGGACTGACCAATAGCGGACCTCTCCCGCTCGTGATGCATGTGCTGATTGCCATCGCTGCCCTGCTAATCATTTATGCCGGCTGGATGCGACTGCGGACGCGCCCTCGTGCCGATCGGATCCAGGCATTGTATGAACGCTTTTGTCAGAAGCTTACCCGCATCGGGGTGTCACGCGATCCATGGGAGGGCCCATCGGATTTCGCAACACGGGCGGCTCAATCATTGCCTAACCAGTCCGAGCGTGTTCGCCAGATCACCGAAACGTACATCGCTTTGCGTTATGCGCCGGGATCTGACGTGATTAGCCTCCATAAATTCGCAAAGGAAGTGAATGCGTTTACCGCCCACAGGTAGCGACGCGCGCTACGCTGTCCCGACATCGCAGGCGAGTCCCTACCCTTTGATTGTCTCCAGTACCTTCATCGCCGCGTGATTGCCGCTCCGTTCTGCCGCGCCACACGCGTCATCCGCAGCAGTGCGCGCTAGTCAACAAAAGCACATGCGCGCGCAGCAAGCGGAACATTAAAGATACTTTGCGGGGAGCGGGTGCTGCATGCTTTCGTGCTGCCAGTAGATCGACACAATCCACCAACGCTTTCCGTCATTGAAAAGCTGAATGCTATTGATCCCGCGCATGAAGGGTTCCGGATCGCTCAGATCGTGACGCGATTCGTATGTGCTCCAAACGTGCGCGATCTGGCCAAATTGTTCGACCCGCCGCGCGATTTCTTTTTCGTAGAACCCTTTTTTCTCAATGAGCGGTTCCACGCGCTCGATGTAGCCCTCGACGTCGAGCATCTGCGGCGCAAGATCAACATCGTTCCTTCCGGCTTCGACGGCAGTCGGAATCAAGCGCGCGCCGAAAAGAAACAGTGACCGCTCGCGGTCCCAGTCACGCTTCTTACCGGCGGGTCCGGAGATCACCTCGTACGCTGCTGTGACAATCGCATCGATTGACGCGACATCAGACGGACTAGCTTCCGGAATGTTTGATGTTTGAGCCTTGACGTTTGATGTAGATATCCGAGTTGCTGGTTTAGGCATTGGATATTTCCTTTTGTTCTTCAAGCCTCACAATCCTCAACGATTAACTTTTAACTCCTGCAGCACCTTCATCGCTGCGTTATGGCCGGGAATCCCGCTGACGGCGCCGCCGCGAAAGGCGCTCGATCCACAGAGGAACACATTTTCGTATTCAGTCTCCACGCCCCAAGTGCCGACCTGCTCTTTGCGTTCGGCAAAAGGCCAGGTCGGCGCGTTTTGAAAAATGTTCCCACGATACATCCCCAGCGCATCCTCGATATCAACCGGGCTTTTGCTTTCGATACAAGGGCGGCCATCGCGCGCCGCGGCGAGACAATCTTCAATCGGTTCTTCCAGCCACTGGTTTACGCTTCCGAGAAATCTTTTCTCCGCCGCGCGCCGCATGTTGTCGTTGTCTCTCGCGAACAAGCTCCACGGCGCATCGAGTCCGAACAACGTCATCGTGTGAAAGCCTTGCTCACGCAGGTTTGGCGCCAGAATGCTGTCGTCGGTCAGCGTATGGCAATACACCTCGCACGGCGTCTTCTCCGGCAATCGCCCTCCAGAGGCCCGATCATAACTGGCATTCATTTGCTCGTAGCTTTCGTCGCTGTGGAAGGTCCCGCAAAACGCATCCGTCGCCGGATATTTTTTCGCCTTCAGCCTGGGCAATCGACGCAGAAGCATGTTTATCTTGAACACGGAGCCTTCGTCGGTGCGATCCGGTTGAAAAAATCGGCCCGTAAATTTTGCCAAGACGTTCCGGCCAAAGTTCACCAATAAAAACCGCGCCTCGACGGCATCGCCTTTGCCATCGACGCGAAATTCGACGCTGCGCGTTTTGCCGCTCACGTTCAGCGTGCGAACATCGACATTCGTTAGTAGTTCGGCGCCTGATTTGCGCGCTGCACGTTCCAACTCGGAGGATACCGCGCCCATCCCGCCCACCGGCACCTTCCATTCGCCTGTCTTGTTTCCGATGAGATGATAAAGAAAACAGCGGTTCTGCACGAACGAGGGATCGTGCGGATATGTGAACACTCCAATCTTCGCATCGGTGAACACAAGGCCGCGCAGGAGATCGTTTCGGAGATAACGCTCGATGGCGCTCCCGAGCGGTTCGTCAACCAAACTGCGCCACGCCTCGCGCGAGATTGCATCAACATTAAACCGGCGCGCCATTTCCTCTTTCGGGACCAGCGGCTCAAGCATCGAGTCCCAAACCTGCTCGGCAAAAACGCGCGGCAAATTGTAAAACTTTTTCATCGCCTCGAATTCGGCGTCGCTTCCAGTCAGATCGACAATCGATTTTCGGCTCACGTCCTCCTCGAGGTTGCTCAAAAGCAGGGTGCCATGCTGACCGTGGTTAAGGTACGGCGTACACGACGCGATCGCGCGCCTGCGCAGCTCAAGATTCAGCCCAAGGTCGCGGATGATTTTCTGAGGAAATAGGCTGACCAGATAGGCATACCGCGATAGCCGCGCATCATAATCCGCAAATAACCTTTGCGAAGTGGTCGCTCCGCCGATGTAGTCATTTTTTTCCAGTAACAGCACACTCAATCCTGCGCGCCCGAGATAACTCGCGGCCACAAGCCCATTGTGACCGGCACCAAGGATGACTACATCGTACTTGCTCTTGATCGTGCTCATGCTCGTAATCGAAAACGTCCAGGAATGAGCAAACGTTCAACGCCCAACGCGCAACGTCCAGCGCCCAATTTCGGCACGACTTCGGTGCCCGCGCCGGATTGAAGCGCGCTTTCAGCGCTCGTTTACATGTGCTTTGAATTCCTGGGGCGATGCCCCAGGTTCGCCACGGCGAATCCGTCCTGTGGCGGACTTGTATGAGACAGCGCCTTTGGCGCTAAACAAATACCGCTGAGGACCCACGCTTCGCACAAGGCTACGGCGAGGCGTGCAGCGGACACTACAGCGAAAAGAAAACTCCGCCGAGCGGCTGGCTCGCGAAAACCTTCGGAGCTGGCTAAACCAGGTTAAGGTGCTCGGCGGAGTTCCTCCTCTGCCTCAAATCACACGAGGCTGTCAACCTGAACGAAGTGAAGGATCTCGCCCATGCCCATTGATCACGCCTGCTTGGCGCGCGTGCTCCAAGCTTGCGTTGTGAGGTCCCTCGCTCCGCTCGGGATGACACCACTGAATGCCCGGCGTCGCCACGACTGTATCGGCCGGTTGCGTTGTGTCCTCTTCATCATCATCATCATCGTCATCATCCGCATCCCCATTATCGACATCGGCTCGCGGCCCGACTTCCGGCAAGTCGTTCTGCTGTAGTCTCTCGTACCGCTCACGAACGTCGGCCGGAACTTTATCAAGGTCTTCTTTCGATTCGACCGATCCGCTGAAGATCAATTTGCCTTGCGGGTCTTTAACCGTAAGCAATTTCTTTCCATCCACGTTTTCCAATTTCAACTCGCCTTTGTCGTCGGAGAAAACGATTTGCGCCTTGCCAAGGTCGATCTTAGTAGCCGTGAGCGCTCCGTTGTCTCTACTCAAAATGCGAATCTCTCGCGCAGCGCGACGGGCACCTTCTCGTGCGCGTCGCGCCGCCTCGTGAGCTTGCATCACCGCCCCACGGATGATGCCGTGCTGTGCGTCGCCCAACTGTTCCTTCAACTGTTCTTTCAATTCTTGCATTTGCTCGCCGAGATCGCCCGTGTCGTCGAAATCCCAATGCCAATCGTGGTTCCCTCCGGGAATCAACGAGTGACGCTGTGGCACTTCTTTTTTAGCGAGCTTAGCGGTGATCTTTTGCTCTTTGCCCTTGCGCAAGATTGTGAGGGTCACCTCTGTGCCTTCAGAGAAAGTCTGCAGGAGTTTTCGCAGTTGGCTGGGTTCGATCAGAATCTGGTCGTTCAGCATCTTAAGGATGTCGTTCTGCTGAACGCCTGCCGACGCGGCAGGACTATTCGGCTCCACGTATTCGACGACCAACCCAAGGCCTTTAGCCAGACCGAGCTGTTCACTAACGACATCCGGAACCTGCGATGTCTCCACACCGAGATATGTCACCGGGAACTTTGGCCCTTTCTCATGATGACCTGGCGGCCCTGGTGGATGGGGCGGAGCAGGCGGCTCTGGCGGCGCGGGTGGTGTTTGAGCAAACCCTGAGATCGGCAACAAGCCGATGGCTGCGATTACAGCGATGGATTTTATTTTCATAGTTTTGTTTTGTTGAATCATTGGCCTGAAACCGGAATGAGGACGACTTCCTCGCTGGGGTAAGAAACACGAAGTGATGCGCCAGTCGCCGGATTGCGCCACTGCCAGGTCTGATGCGTCTGATAGCGAAGGCGGCGCAGCGGTTGCTCTGAGCCTCGTGCAAACTGCAATCCTTCGTCGCGCGTGTTATAAACAACCTGCGTCGCGCCAGCAGGAATAAATCGATCGGAGAATGTGGAGCCGCCGCTCCCATTGCGGCGGGGAGCTGAAACCGGTTTTGTTTCCGGCGCAGGTGGAAGTTTGCGCGATTTTTTCGCCTTGCTCCTGCCGGCGTTCCAGACTGATTGCCGCGAACAAGACCAAAACCGCCGCGGCCGCGAGGCCGAAGCCTAGACTGTAGGGCGTTTGTGTCAAACGCCACCAATTCCATCTGGCGCTCGCCGCGGCGGACGCCCTACGATCGGCGAGGGCTTCCTCGATCCGCTCAAAGAGGATCGGCGACGGCCGGGCCGGTCGCAGGTTTCTCAGTTCATTCTCAAGCTCGGAGAAATCGTTCATTGCGGTTGCAAATTTTTCTTCAAGTTGGCTAAGGCATACCGATAACGCGATGCGGCAGTGTTCTGAGAAATTCCCAGCGCGCCGGCGATCTCGTTAAAGGTCAGCTCGTTCCAAATCTTCAAGACGAGCACCTCCCGTTGATCATGCGGCAAAGAACCCACTGCCGCAGCCAGAGCCGATTGTGTTTCATCTTCCCATTCAAACTGCGGCTCGATGGCTGGCTCGGCTTCGGCAAAAGCACTCGCCTCGCGCCGGGCGCGGCGTTTGTCGCGACGGATAAAATCGAAAGCGATGGAACGCACGGCGGCGTAAAGCAGCGCGCGGTTCTCAATGTTGTGGTTGCGTCGCCAGAACTTGACGAAAGCTTCCTGGACCACGTCTTCCGCATCGGCCGCTGATTGCACCCATTGCCGCGCAAAGAGCAGCAACCCCGGAGCAACCTCAGAAAAGCAACTCTTCCAATCCTCATGGCTGGCGATATTGTCCATGACCTTTTCACGGTCTTTATATCCAAGACGCTGCCAAGTGCGCATTTTGTCTAACTCAAAGCGGTTTTTCTGTAGCCGCTTCCCTGTGGGAAGCGCAACCTGTGATGCGGCAAAGCGCGTGCGTCGCCCACAGGGCGACGGCTACAAAAAGCGCTGAATTGCGTCGTTACCTTTTCGGAATTGCACGCAGGATCAGGTCGCCCAGCCAATCCGGATGCGCGACCCCCTCGCGATAGGCGTTGAGGGATTCGACGGAAGAATTGACGCGCAGGTTGCTGTAAGAGCCATCGGCGTTTTGCCAGCGTTCGTGCCAGTAAACCGCTGCTTTAATCCGCGGATACCGCGTGCGAAATAGCTGGAGCCCCTGTTTGATCCACGCCGCTTTCCCTACTCCGCCGCGTTCGGCCGAATGCGGAAATTCGCCGGTTGCCCATTCAGCAATCATGATTGGCTTATGCGGATCGAGCCTGGACATTTCCTCATACGGCCACGTCACAAGTGACGGAATATCCGGATTCGGCTCGTCCTTGTATTGCTGCCCGTAAACGCTAAGGCCGAGCCAATCGACGTAATCCGAGCCGGGATAATAGGCAGGCGCGCAGTTCCAGGTTTCGTAAGGATAGGGATAGTTGTTCGTGTGAAACATCCATTTGATATTAGAGGCGCCACTCGCGCGGACGCGATCGACCACGTAACGATAGGCCCTGCGAAACGTTTCCGGGCCTTTCCAACTTTTCTGCTCAGGATCCCATTGCGCGCCACCGTAGTAAGCACCCGACCACGGAAACCAGGTCCCGTTCATTTCGACGCCAAATACGACGATTAATGGATGACCAAAGTCTCGAGCGGCGTGCGCCCACTTGTCGATATAGGTGTCCCACTTGCCTGCGAGGATCTCAGTCAAACTGAACTTGTCCGGCCCGTGATCTTCCTCGTAAGGCTTGTCCCACGGCGACCAGAAAACAAGCGGCAGCGACCCATGTCGCCATATGACGTTCAGATTGTCCACGGGAAAATTTTGTTCTCCCCAATAGCTCGACGAAGCGATGATGGCTTGATGTTTGCCAACCATCTGCTCGAAGTCCTCGATTTCCTCGAGGCTGACGTCATCCTCCCCTTCGCCAAAATCTATGAACGCACCCGTGTAAGCGCCATGCTCTGGAACGACCACCTCCACCGCGCCATTTGGATCGACTTGCGCAGCAGTTCCGGGCTTTCTGCAGCCTGCTAAGAGCAGCGCAACACTGAGCGCGCTCGAAAAAAGAAACGAGTTCAGTACAGTCACCGGAGCCAACATTTCATGACTCAGCGTGTGGCGACACATCATCGACCGTCACGGTCTCGGGAAACATATTCTGTCGAATCATCTTCACTCCTCGGCATTTTGCGAATATCCCGCTTCGGAAAAGGCTTTCCAACCAAATCAGTCGCGATAGGCCTTCTTCAGCACTGCCACAGGATGGCCCCTTATCAGTGATGATGATGTCCTCGTGAGCCAAGGCGCGCACGAGTTCAAGCGTATTCGTTTGCAATTCGCGGACCGTCGCGGTTCGCATGGGTTAATCTGCCACATACTTGCTTGTTTGCGCAAAGCACGAACAAAGACCAAGGAGCGACGGCTTGGGCAGCCGTCGACTTCACTATGCGACGGCTGGGAAGCCGTCACTCCTTGGGGGCTGCACCTTCATCGCTGCCGTGCCAATATCTTTGTTGACTCCCGAATTCAAATCACGGAAAAAGCCTCTGAGCCCCTGGAAAAAATGAAGCTTCTCCCTTGGCTAACTGTCTTATCCTTCGCAGCCGCCGCCTTCTCGGAGGACTTCAAAACCGTTAATGGCAAAGAATACAAAGACGCCAGTATCACCCGCGTCGATCCCGACGGAATTGTCGTCAAGACCACGTTGGGAGTCTCAAAGGTTTACTTTGCTGAACTCCCAAAGGAAGTCCAAGAGCGCTTCCATTATGACCAGCAAAAGGCCAGCGCATACTCTGCGGAGCAGGCTGCAAATTACACGGCATATCAAAAACAGCAGGAAGAAGCCCAACGTCAACGAGAGGCCGCAACAGCAAAGCAGAACACGATTCTCCTCGAACAAGACGCAGCCAAAAATCGCACTCAGGCTTTGCAAGCCCGCTATGGTGAGCTTCAGAAACAGGAGGACGACTTGCTTCTCCAGATCGGCGAGGCAAAGCAACCCGGACCTGCATACTATGGTGGTAAGAACAATAGGAATCTGCTCCACCACCCCAACCCGCAAAAATCCCAACTACCGCTTCTCCAGGGCCATCTAAGTGACGTTCGTCGCGAAAAAGGCGAAGTTAGAAAGCAATTAGAGAAAGGGCAGCGGTAGAAAACAAAAAGCGACGCGTGAACGCGTCGCACTCCAAAAGCTTTCGCGAAAAGGCACGCACGCCTAAGTGTTGTTTCGCACGAAGTGGTACGACGCGTCTTCGCATCGCTTTGATTGCTTACGATACGCGCTTATGTAGGACGCCGTGAATAGTGCGTGGCTGGCAAGATGGAATTGCCTGTTTGGTGCAGCAATTGTTTCGACGCTTGTCCATTTAGCGGCACCAACAGAAATACGTGGTGGCGATAAGCCGCTCATAGTCTCCGCGATTGTCTCCGCGGATCATCCGGTAAACCAGTGCGTGCCAACACTAGCGCTGGGCGCGGGCGTGGACGGCCACGAGAAAGGCGAATGCGCTCGGATGTTTACCGATAAGAACATCGCAGAAATGCTCTCCGCCGGGTTGGGCCCATTGACGTATCGGCTGCGTACCGAGCTCGCCGGTGAAGTCTGGCATTGGAACCCGCGAGGCACGTGGAGCGATCCGGTCCACCAGTGCGGATATTGGACGTCGGAGGACTCGCTCGGCGAAACGATCAACGTCTCCTACGGCTATCATTTGCCACGGCGCGGAAACACGATCGATCAGGCGAACGACGACGGTTATTCTCGTATCGCCGACGGCGATCACGATTCATTTTGGAAAAGCAATCCGTATCTTGACTCTCATTTCACCGGCGAAGCTGAGGATGCCCATCCGCAATGGGTCGTGATCGATCTCGGCGCATCGAAACCGGTGAATGCTATCCGCATTCATTGGGGGACGCCCTACGCCAAGCAATATCGAGTCGAGTACTGGCCGGGCGACGACCCAATGCACTTGCATGCCGATGATGACGACGACTGGCAGCCGTTCGCGAAGGGAACCGTTGCCGACGGGCATGGCGGTGATGAATTAATTCCACTCGGCGCGCGTGCACGATCGGTGCGATTCGTTCGCATCGTGATGAGCCACGGTTCGGGAACAAGCGCGGAACCGTCGAATGATATTCGCGATCGGCTCGGGTTTGCGATTCGCGAGATCGAGCTCGGGAGCATCGGTAAGCATGACCATTTTCGTGATCACGTTCGCCACGCGCGCAATCGGCATCGGCAGACAGTGATTTACGTGTCATCCACAGATCCGTGGCATCGCGCTGAAGACATCGACTTCAGTATCGAGCAGCCGGGGCTCGATTTCATTTTGCAAGGTAAGCTCACGAACAACTTGCCAGTGCTCCTGCCAGTGGGCGTGTTGTACGACACGCCTGAGAATGCCGCAGCTGAGATCAATTATTTGCTGCGGCGCAATTACAATTTGGAAGGCGTTGAACTAGGCGAAGAGCCCGACGGACAATGGGTTTCGCCAGAGGATTACGCCGCGCTTTACACCGGAGTCGCTCGCCGTCTCACGGCGCTCAAGCCGCAATTAAAACTAGGAGGGCCAAGCCTGCAAAACTTCGAGGACCAATTGCTCACGTGGGCCGACGCATCCGGAAATCGTTCCTGGATGAATCGGTTTCTGAAATACGTTCGAGGCGTGGGAGTGCGCTTCGATTTTTTTTCGTTTGAATTTTATCCGTTCGACAACATCTGCGCCGACACTGCACCGCGGTTATTACAAACGCCCAAACGCTTAGAGACAATGCTGGCCAGCTTGCACGCCGATGGCGTGCCTTCGGACATCCCGTGGCTAATGACCGAATACGGTTACTCGGTTTTTTCAGGGCGCGCGGAGGTGGACATCGAAGGAGCGCTATTCACAGCAGACACTGTGGGAACCTTTCTCAATCTCGGCGGCGCAAAGGCTTACTTGTACGGCTACGAGCCAAACTATCTCCAGGACGAACTAAAATGTTCATGGGGCAATCTCATGATGCTTCAGTTGAATCCAAAAAACGACCAACTGAATCGCTTGTCTGCGTACTACGCCACTCAGCTCATCACGAAGGAATGGATGCAATCAACAAACGAGACACACGAGATATTTCCAGTAACGACCCAGCAAAAGAAACCGGCTTCATCGCCTGTCGTCACAATGTACGCGGTCCGACGACCGGATAAACAGTGGGCGCTGCTAGCAATTAACAAACATCCGAACCGCACAGCCCTGCTCAACGTACAGTTCAACATTCACGGCGTACCGCAGCCAGCGGGTTTTGTGGGCCAAGTTGAGGTAATTCAATTTTCACGGCAGCAATACGCCTGGAAGGACGACGGCCCAAACGGTCATCCAATCCGAAGTCTCCCACCCGCGCGCTTTACGCGGGAGGCATCGTCATCCTACGACCTCCCGCCGTATTCGCTCACTGTTTTGCGCGGAAAAGTTGCAGATTGAAGGCTGGCATTTCATTTGCGCAACATTCCTGCAAACCACCCTTTTCTTTGGGACTTCAAAGCTTTCTGGAACTCCTCCTTCACAAAATTGGGGTCCCTCGCGTGAGCCATCGCGTCCATAAGATTGATGCGGTCAGCCAGGAGCAACTCGATGAGACTATCGTCCACGGTATGCATGCCGTCCGGAGTTCCGATTTGAATCAGTCCCGGTATCTGCGAAAGTCGCCGGTCCCGGATACACGCCTCGATTCCCGAGTTCACCGTCATCAATTCCGTGGCCAAAACCAATCCTGGCTGGTCGCCGCTTCGCGGCAGGAGATATTGGCATACCACTCCCAGCAGCGACCACGCAAGTTGGGCACCGACGAACTGCTGGCCCTCCTTTGGAAAGGCATCAAGGATGCGCCCAATGGCCGTTGGCGCATCGTTCGTGTGCAGGGTTCCGATCACGAGGTGACCTGTTTCCGCCGCTGTAATCGCAGTTTGGATCGTGTCGGTGTCCCGCAACTCGCCCACAAGAATGACGTCCGGATCCTGTCTCAAGGCGTTTCTGAGCGCTGAAGCGAAGCTGGTTGCGTCGGAACCAATCTCGCGCTGGTTCACCAGGCTTCGCCCCTGCGAATGAACAAATTCGATCGGATCTTCAATCGTGACGATGTTGACGGAACGCCGTCTGGCTATCGTCTGGCCCATGCTCGCCAGCGTTGTGCTCTTGCCTTGACTGCTCGCGCCAGTCACCAGTACCATGCCGGCTCTCTCGTCACACCAACGATCTACCACAGGAGAGTGTCCCAACGACTTTAGATCGCCGATCTCAGAGGGGACGCGTCGGAAGTTGGCCTCAATCGCACCTGACACATAGCACGCATTTCCGCGAAAACGCCCGACACCATCGACTTGCAACGCGAAGTCAAGCTGCCACTCATTTTCCAGCTTCGCCCGTTGTCCCTCCTTCAAGCTCTCGACCACCATTCTCCTTGTGTCCTCCGCGGACAACGCCTCTTCCGTCAGCGGCTTGATAGCACCAGCGACCCGGATCATCGGCGGCGCCCCTGCCGTCAAATGAAGGTCAGAAGCGCCCTGCTGCTCGCCAAGCATCAGATAATCGATCAAGTCATGTTTTTTCATAACAATTCAAACTGTGTGGAGAACTCCTCTACGCGATTCCCCTCATGGCGCGACGCAGCTCGGATTCATTGCTGACCGAAGCCATGGCGGTCGCTTCGGTGATGATCTTGGCCTGGAGAGCTTTGAGCGTCGATTGCAAAAATGAAACGGCGGCAGGGTCCGATCCGCGAGCGATATACTGAGCAATGTTCTGCAACTCTCGTCTCGCGATCCAGTCGCGCATGGCGCCCGCATTTTCGGCGTGTTCCACCAGCAAATGCAAACCTCCGTCAGCAGATTCAACCAGCTTCTGGCACAGGACGCCAGAGAGCTGGTTTGCCAAAAGGTTCGTGCCATGCTTCGCGGCTTCGGCCGGAAAAAGATTCAAATAGCGCTCCATCGTGTCCCCAACGTTCTCCGAATGCATGGTCGAAACAACGAGATGTCCTGTTTCCGAAGCCTGGAGGGCCGTCAACGCAGTCTCGTAATCCCGGATCTCACCAACAAAAATGACATCCGGCGCCTGACGAAGCGCGCTCCGCAACCCGGTGGCAAAAGTGCGGGTGTCACGCCCGACCTGTCGCTGCGTGAAATAAGAGCGATTGTTGGTGAACTGATACTCAACCGGATCCTCGATCGTCACGATATGTCGCACCCGGTTCTCGTTTATCCATTGAAGCAACGACGCGATGGTGGTGGATTTCCCTGAGCCGGTTGGTCCCGTCACAAGAATCAGGCCGTGCGCGCGAGCGCCCCATTGGTGCAGGAGCCACTCTGGCGCTCCCAGGGTTTTCAAGCTGGGGACGTTGGTCTTGATGCGGCGCATGACCACACCGAGCCTGCCCATGGTGCGATGCAGGCTCACGCGGTAACGCGTATGCGTGCGCGAGACGAAGCCGCTGTCGCGATCCATGTCGCCGTCGCCTTGCGCGTTCGCGCCGCAGGCCTGCCAGAACGCGGTGATGTCCGCGAGCGACAGGGGTTCTTTGTCGAGCACAATGATTTGTTCATTGATCTTAAGACGCGGTACCTCGTTCTCCTGGAGGAAGACGTCGCTCGCCTCCCGCTGCTCCGCGGCGTCGAGAATGCTGTCGATGTTTTGCTGCATAGCTCTCGCAACTTCTACCACGCCCCGGATACGTGGCAAATGTTGCTGACTGATCTGGAACCTGCGCAAGAGGTGTTATTACTCGCGTGCTGCAGGAAGGGTTTTGGAAAGAGGCGGGTTAGGTTTCTCCGGTCTATTGAAAGTGATGCAAACGTTGATTGTTTTGAGTTGACTGTGCTTCAGCCCTGGCGATTCCGATGACAACGTTCCAGCGCATCCGTTAATCCTCTAACGAGACATTTGTTCATCATTCGTCATCCAGGCGTCGGCTTTCCTCACGCCCGCACGGGCACGCTGGCGGTGCGCTCGAGTTTGCCCCAGCTGACCCAGGCGCCTTTGATCGCGCGCAGGATCGCTTTCCAGATGCAGTAACTGAGCATCGGCCGATAAATCAATCGCATCGGCAAAATGCGCCAGGCGCGCACGATTGGTTCGCCTTCGAGTATGCACGCGAGGGTGGCGAGGATCACGTCCATGGCGAGGAAAATAATAATGAATGGCAACACCGCGTTCCAGGCGCCAAACGGCAGCGACGCAAACAGGAACAAATCGACCATTGGCGTAATAGCCACGAGACTGATTTGAAAAAACCAGACGCTCGGCAAACTGAACCAGCCAAGCGCGCGGTAGTTCCAGTTGAACACCATGTCGCGGTGTTTCCACAGGCATTGCAGAGTGCCGTAAGCCCAGCGAGAACGTTGTCGCGCCAGTGTGCGCACGGTTTCAGGCGCTTCGGTCCACGCAATTGCATCGGGGACGTAAACAATGCGCTGGCGATTTCGGTGCAATGAGAGAGTGAGGTCAGTGTCTTCGGCGAGAGTTTGCAGACTCAGACCGCCCGCTTCATCGATCGCACCCTTTCGGATCGCGCTGATCGCGCCTGGCACAACGGTGATGCAGTTCCAGCGGTTGTAAGCGCGCCGGTCCAGATTAAAACCGCACGTGTATTCCAGAGCCTGGCAGCGAGCGATAAACGTTCGCAAATTTCCGACCTTCGCATGACCTGACACCGCCCCGATCCGCGCATCTGCAAATGGCTCGAGCAAACGCGGCAGCGTATCGCGCTGACATTGAGTATCAGCGTCAATGAAAACAACGATGCCACTGCGTGCGGTCGCGAGACCACGTTGCAACGCGCGCGCTTTCCCATGATTTTCCTGCCGCAACAAACGAATGCGCGGCTCGCTGCGTACAACGCGTTCAATTTCCGCAGCAGTGTGATCCCGCGAACCGTCATCCACGACGACGACTTCGATTTCGCCTTTGTAGTCTGTCGCGAGAAGCGTGCGCAAAGTTTCCGCGATCACTTTCTCTTCGTTGTAAGCAGCCATCACCACACTGATCGGCTCGGCAAAATCTGTTTTCGGTCCCCGCCGAAAACGATACGCGAGCCAAACGACAATCAGCGTGCGGATAACCACCAGCGCCGTCGCCACGATCATGAACGCCCAGAGAAATTGCTCGATGCTGTGATAGACGCGAAACCCGGTGCTGCTCACCAGACGAGTGACTGATTGTGCGTTGCCTTGGACGGGCGGCATCACAGCGTCGCGCGTAGTGCCCAGCAGCGTGCTCAAAGGCACGACGGTGTCCCCGCGAGTGTGCAGCCAATCCAAAATCCGGGGAAGCGCTTCCACTGTCTGGGAGCGATCTCCGCCCGCATCGTGCAGCAGGATGACGTTGCCATCGTGCCGTTGCTGTTTCACGCGCTGCAAAATGATGTCCGCTCCGGGCTTTGCCCAATCTTGCGGGTCGATATTCTCCAGGACCACGAGATAATTGAGGTCTTCCGCAATTTTCAGCGGGGTCAATTCGCTCAGTTGCGTCGGGCCGGTATCCGACGCGTAAGGTGGGCGAAACAATGTGGTGGCGCGACCTGTGATCGTTTCGAGCAAGAGCTGTGTTGCGTTTAGTTCGAGCCGGATGTGCTCCGGCCAGCAGAGCGCAAGGTTTGGATGATAATAGGTGTGGTTCCCGATCTCGTGCCCTTCGTTGACAATGCGACGAACTAGGCTCGGGTACCGCTCCGCGTTTACGCCCACCAGGAAAAACGCTGCTTTTACGTTCGCGGCTTTGAGAATGTCCAGGATCTTTGGCGTCCATCGCGGATCAGGGCCGTCGTCAAAAGTGATTGCGACCTGATGTTCGCCGCCAGCGCCTTGATGATAAAGCGTCGGGAATTGCGCGAAGGTCACGTATTTCGCTGTGAGATAACCGTCGGCATCCACAGTGAGCTTGCGCGTACCGTCTCTGCGATCCTCATCGACCGTTACGACCTCGCCGTCGCCGACGTCCGTTATGGTGTCGGTCGATTTTATCAGTTCGAGAGCCTGTCGTGTCTGATTATCTAACTTGAAATCCCGCGGAACGCTCAACGCGTCCCAGATTGCGGGGTCTTCGCTACCGAGCCGGTAAAGCGCGAAGCCGCCTGCCTTTTGGTCGCGCACCTCGCGGAGTTGGTTGAGAAATGTCACAGCGTCCAGAAACCAGACGGCGTGCTCCTTGTCCTCGTCCTGAAAATAAAAATACGGGCTGTAACTCGGCCCCTGCACTTCCGCACTGTCGATCTCCGCATCATTGGCGCGGCTCATTGCTTCTGAAAAACTGATCATCTCCGCTTTCTTCCCCCCGATCGTCCAGTCATATCCATAGCTGCCGATTGCAATGATCCATTGCTTGGTGTCGGAATCTTGCACCAGGACGCGTATCCAGCCTTCAAACCACGACCGCGACGCCAGTGGTCCCGGCGGATCGGTTTCGGAGGTTTCGTCAAATAACATCGCCACGAACCGATCGACGTTTTCAGAAAGTGCATCGAGATCGATGTAATCAAGCTCCTGGCCGGGCTGAACGCACAGCCACAGCTCCTTGTTATCGTCGTGCAAGGCGTCTGCGAACTTGTCGATAAATTTAGTGAGGTCCTTTTTGTAAACCGGGTCGATTTGCTGCCAATCGATCACTACGCCTAAGGCTTTCGCGTTACGCAGCACGGAAAGCACGCTTTCGATAAACCGGTCCTGCCGACTCGGTGGGCCGTGTGCCAGATTCTCAATGGCTTCCGGCTGCCAGGTGTCCCCGACGAGGTTGGTCAGCAGCGGCATGAGGGCCATCCCCTTGGTCGCGGCCAGCTTCAATAGCCGGGTGTCCCCATCAATCTGCAAATCCCCCATGCCGTTGATCACTGTCATCCATTCGGGGCAGAGATGGGTAATCTGCGACGCGTGTTGCTCGAGTGAAGCATAACTGTCGGGATCTCCGTTGACGTAAAATGCCAGGCGTACTTCGTTGTTGGGAGATTTCTTGCGAGGCCGCGGCGAAGTTGTTGGCGCTGGGGCGGCAAGGTTTCTTGCCGCTTGCCGGGCTGCGCTAAATTTCTGCCACAGCAGCGAGCTCGCCGGCAACTGGCCGGCCGGATTCTGTTTTTGCAGCGCTTTCAATTGTCCCTTTAACTGTCGCAGGGAGAAAGGCACACTCATTTTCGGCGCTACAAAAAGCGTTTGAACAAACAGCACGGTCCCCAGAAAAAACAGCACGCCACCGATAAGCAGAATCAGGCGCAGACGTGGCCAGCGTTTGCCGCTGGGATCGGAAAAAACGAATGGCGTGACTTCTTCTGGAGGAAACTCAGGCATGCGGTGTTTATAATCGCTCAGACGGACGAATAAGAAAATCCGATTCTCTCATTTCAACGTTGGACGGCGGACATTGGCTGTTAGACGTTGATTGTTAAATGCATATCGAACCAGATTCACTGGCGACTGGACACGCCGGCATCGCTGCGCGTTTGAAAAAAGGTCCTACAATTCATTCGAGCGCGTGGGTCGTCCCAGGCGCCACGGTGCTCGGCGACGTGGTTCTCGAAGAAGAATCCAGCGTGTGGTACGGCGCGGTGCTCCGCGGCGACATCAACCGCATCATCATCGGCCCGCGCTCAAATATTCAGGATAATGCCGTCGTTCACGTCGATACGAACTATCCGACAACCATGGGCGAGTTGGTCACTGTCGGCCACAACGCCGTCGTCCACGCGTGCCAAATCGACAATGAAGTGCTGGTCGGCATGGGCGCCATTATTCTTGACGATGTCGAGGTAGGCGCGCGCTGTATCATCGGCGCGAACGCGCTGGTCACAATCGGGATGAAAATCCCGCCCGGCTCGCTCGTCCTCGGATCGCCTGCGAAAATCCGCCGGCAACTCACCGCCGACGAACAAAAAGACGTCGCCCGCTGGGCGTGGAGTTACGTCGAAACAGCGAAGCAGTTCCGTGAACTTTGCTGAGGTAGACAAAGTTTGTAGGGCGTTTCTGTGAAACGCCTCACACCTCCGAGGTGGCATCTGACACAGACGCCCTACAATCCTGATGTTTAAGCAGATCATTCGTCCGGCGGTCATAGACCGCCGCTACAATGTTTTTGCCAGCTCGCGTGCGTTCTCGCGCAATAGTTCCGCAGCGTGTTTCATGTTTTCTTCCTGACTCATTCCCGGCCGCGCATTCTCGTAAACCGCGTCGAAAATCTCGTGAACTTTTGGATCTTTGGATGCACGGCCGACAAACGCGAAAACGGGTTTGCCGAGTTTCCGCGCCAGCCGTGCCACGCCGAGTGGCGTTTTTCCTTCAAGCGTCTGCAGATCCAAACTCCCCTCGCCCGTGATCACAAGATTGGCATTTTTGATCTTCGATTCGAGGTTCACCGCTTCGGCGACCACGTCGAAACCCGGCCGAACTTCCGCGCCGCAAAAACTCATCAGACCGAAGCCAAGTCCGCCTGCCGCGCCCGCGCCGGGCTCATCGCGATGGTCAATTCCAAATTCTTTGGCGACAACGTCGGCGAGCCTGCTCAGCGCCCGTTCCAATTTGTCGATCTGGTCCTTTGTCACGCCTTTCTGCGGACCAAACACTCGCGTCGCGCCATTCTTGCCGAGCAACGGATTTTTCACATCCACCGCAGCAATAATGTTCGGCAGGATCAAGTCTTTCGGCTTCTGGATTCGCTCGAGACCAGCCAGCTCAGTAACCGCGCCTCTTAACTCGTGCTCATGCGCGAGAAATCGAAAACCCAAAGCCCGCGCCATTCCGAATCCGACATCGTTTGTTGCGCTGCCACCAAGGCCAATAATGATTTTGTTCGCGCCACGATTCGCGGCGTCCAAAATCATTTCGCCAATGCCGAATGTATTTGCCCGAAGCGGATCACGTTCGCTTTGAGTTAGCCGTCGCATTCCAGCGGCTTCACTCATTTCCATCACTGCGAGTTTCGCGTCTTCGATCCAAGCGTAACGGGCACCGATCTCGCGACCCAGCGGATCGTGTGCTTTGCATTGCAACCAGGTACAGGCTTGTGCACCGCAAATCACTTCCGCAGTTCCCTCGCCACCGTCTGCCATCGGCACAATGTCGATCTTTGTGTCCGGCAGCACATCGCGCAGCCCTTTCGCGATGTTTTGGGCCACCTCGCGCGCGTTGAGGGAGCCTTTGAATTTGTCTGGGGCAATTAGAATCCGCACGAAAGCAATTTCATCGCGTGCACTGCACTTGTCATCCTGAGCGAAGCGAAGGATCTCACCCGCCGCCGCTGCACCACCCAAAGTAGCTAGTGTGACTGCTACTTCGAGTGTGAGGTTCCTCGCTCCGCTCGGAATGACCGAGCATTGAACGTTGGAACGTTGAGCGTTGGACGTTTTCTTCAGGCCTTCAGCTTACGTTCCAAGATCTCTCCTACCATCTGTGGATTCGCTTTGCCTTTCGACAATTTTATCACCTGGCCTTTGAGAAAATTCAATGAAGCCATGTTACCCGCCTTGTAATCTGCCACGGGCTTGGGATTTGCCGCAATCACGTCGTCGCAGAGCCCTTCGATCGCGCCAGCATCGCTTAATTGCTCGATCCCTTTCTCCTTCACAATCGCGGCTGCGGTTTTGCCGCTCGCAAACATCTCCGCGAACACTTCCTTGCCTTGCTTGCCGCTAATTTTCCCGGTGTCGATGAGGTTAACCAGCTCGTCCAGCGCCTCCGGCGGAATCGGACAATCATGGATGGCCTTACCGGCGGCGCTGAGCGCGTTCTGCAAATCGTTTAAGATCCAGTTGGCGATATTCTTCGGTTTCTTGGCGCCTTTAGCGGCCGCCTCAAAATATCTTGCGAGCTCCAGATCGTTCGCCAGCACGCCCGCATCGTACGGGCTGACCTGATATTGATCCACGAAGCGCGCGCGCTTCGCTTTTGGTAACTCCGGCACGTGCTCTCGCACGTCAGCCATCAATACGTCAGTTTTCACAGGCACCAGATCAGGATCTGGAAAATAGCGGTAGTCGTGTGCGAACTCCTTTGTGCGCATGAGAAAGGTTTCGCCAACCGTATCGTCCCAGCCGCGAGTCTCCTGATCGAGTCGTTCGCCGCTCTCCAGCAAGTTGATTTGACGCTGAATCTCGTAAGTAAGGGCGCGCCGCACGCCACTGATCGAGTTCATATTCTTGATCTCAATTTTTGCTCCGAGTTCGCGTTGCCCTTCGGGCCGTACGGAAACGTTGCAATCGCAGCGGAGCTGCCCTTTTTCCATGTCGGCGTCGCTCACTTCGCCGTAGATCAGGATTTGTTTCAGCGCCGTTAAAAACGCGAATGCTTCCTCTGGCGAATTGATTTGGGGCTGCGTCACGATCTCCATCAACGGAGTGCCAGCGCGGTTAAAATCAATCCCTGTGCTGTTCTCGAAATGAAAACTCTTCGCGACGTCCTCTTCGAGATGGATCCGCACCAGATGCACTTGCTTGCCTGGGGTTGCGATATTTTTCTGCGCATCTTTCGGATAGGCCAGGTCATGTAATGGCACGCTGCCATTCGTGCAAAGCGGCATGTCGTATTGGGAAATCTGATAATTCTTTGGCATGTCCGGATAGAAATAGTTTTTGCGGTCGAATTTGGACACCGGCGCGATGTCGCATCCGAGCATGAGCCCCGTCAGCACCGTCAGGCGCAACGCCTCATGATTCATCACCGGCAATGCACCAGGCAGACCGACGCAAATCGGACAAGTATGCGAATTTGGTTCGGCTCCAAATGTTACCGGGCACTCGCAAAACATTTTCGAGCGCGTCTTGAGTTGAACGTGCACTTCCAGACCGATGGTGGCGATGTAATTCATCTCTTCTTAAACTCGTAAGCCATGACGACCTCATACACCGATTCGAGAAGACCCGGACCTAACTTAGTATGAACGAGGAACGCTGCGTCTAAAATCTGCTTCGCAATTTCATTCTCCGTCATGCCGTTGAGTCCACTGTGGACCTTGTGCGAGATCTATTATCGACTGGACGAACGGATCGCGTTTTGCCGCAGTGCGTGATCGCAAAGCACCAGCGCGGCCATCGCTTCCACAATTGGCACTGCTCGAGGAAGAACGCACGGATCATGGCGTCCGCGGGCCGCGAGCTCGCTTTGCTGCTTGGAACTGGTGACGGTTTTCTGCTGAAGCGCAATCGTCGCTGGCGGTTTGAATCCCACGCGGAAATAAATGTCTTCACCGTTGCTGATTCCGCCCTGCACGCCGCCGGAGTTGTTTGTCGTCGTGCGTATTTTTCCTGCGCGCATTTCGAAAGGATCATTGTGCTGCGAACCGCGCATCCGCGTCGCTGCAAATCCGGAGCCGATCTCAAAGCCTTTGGTGGCCGGTATGCTCAGCATAGCTTTTGCCAAGTCTGCTTCGAGCTTGTCGAAAACAGGCTCGCCGAGCCCCGGTGCAATGCCGCGCGCAACGCACTCAATCACACCGCCGACCGAGTCGCCTTCATCGCGAACTCGCTCGATCAGCGATATCATCCTTTTCGCTGCCGCAGCGTCCGGACAGCGGACGATATTTTTTTCAACGTCTCTCACCTTCACAGTGGAACGATCAATCTTCCCAACGATGTCCTGAACTTGCGTCACATAGGCGACAAGCTCGAAATCCGGATACAACATTGATAAGATTTTCTTGGCGACAGCGCCCGCGGCCACGCGGCCAATCGTTTCGCGCGCAGACGCGCGACCGCCGCCCTGCCAGTTTCGGATTCCGTATTTAGCCTCGTAAGTGTAATCAGCGTGTGACGGTCGAAACCTACCGGCGATCTCCTGATAATCTTCAGGTCGCGCGTCTTTGTTCCGAACTGCGATCGCGATGGGAGTGCCGAGCGTTTTCCCTTCGAAAACGCCAGAGAGAATCTCGCATCGGTCTTCCTCTTTCCGCTGCGTGGTGAGTTTGCTTTGACCCGGCCGACGGCGATCCAGCTCTCGTTGAATGTCCGCTTCGGAAATCTCGATCCGCGGCGGACAGCCGTCGATCACCACGCCGATGCCGCCGCCATGCGATTCACCAAAAGTCGTGACTCGAAAGAGTTGGCCGAATGCGTTGCCCATTGTGAGTCGGAAATTAAACGAGATACCGCCAGATTTGTAGGGCGTTTGTGTCAAACCGCCTGCAAGCTGACACAGCCGCCCTACAATTCAGATCGCTTCGAGCGCGCCTTTTAGATCATCAATTAAATCGCGAACATCTTCGACACCAACCGATAGCCTGAACGAGCGAATCAGTAATGCCAAGCTTTTCGCGTTGCTCCTTCGGCACTGAGGCATGGGTCATGAGCGCAGGATGATTAATGAGGCTTTCCACCCCGCCCAGGCTTTCTGCGAGCGCAAACAAATGCGTGTTCTCAAGGAAACGCCGCGTTCCGGCAAGGTCCGTTTTCAAAACGATCGTGACCATGCCGCCGAAACCGCGCATCTGTTGTCGGGCCAGATCGTGCTGCGGATGGGATTTGAGGCCGGGATAGTGGACTGATTTGATCTCGCTCTGTTCTTCGAGCCAGCGCGCAATTTCCAGCGCGTTCGCGCAATGCCGCTCCATGCGGAGCGCCAGCGTTTTCAAACTGCGCAAGACAAGAAAACTGTCGAACGCGCCAGCGATTGCGCCGACCGAATTTTGCAAGAATGCAATTTGATCAGCGAGTTCCTTGTTTTCGCCAACGACAGCAACGCCGCCCACGAGATCGGAATGGCCGTTCAAATATTTCGTCGCGGAATGCACGACGATGTCGAAGCCCATCTCGATTGGGCGTTGAATCCAGGGAGTGGCAAATGTGTTGTCGGACACAGAAATTATTTTTCGCTTGCGCGCGATTTTCGCGATCGCTTCAAGGTCGATCAACTTCAGCAGCGGATTGCTCGGCGTTTCGATCCAAACCATGCGCGTGTTTGGTTTGATTGCGCGCTCGAGATCTTTCGCGTCGGTCAAATCGACATAGCTAAAATCAAGGTTCGCAGAGCGGCGCCGCACTCGATCGAACAAACGGAATGTGCCGCCGTAAAGATCGTCACTGGCGACGATATGCGAGCCGCTGTCGAGCAGCTCGAGCACTGTCGCCATCGCAGCGAGGCCGGATGCAAAGGCGAAGCCGCGCGTGCCGCTTTCCAGATCGGCAATGCACTTTTCGTAGGCGAGCCGGGTTGGATTGATTGAGCGCGCGTAATCGTAGCCTTTGTGTTTTCCCGGGCTTTCCTGGACGTATGTCGACGTGGCGTAAATCGGCGTCATGACCGCACCGGTCGTGGGATCCGGTTGTTGGCCGGCGTGAATGGCACGGGTCGCGAAGCCCTGTTCTTTTTTCATGTTGATGTGATTTGGACGAAGATGAATCAGACAAACTCTCGTTCTGGCGGCGTGGCCGATTTCGGCATGTGAAGCCGGAGATAAGAAAGCAAATCGGTGCGCGTAATCAGCCCCAGAAATTTGTCGTCCTCCATCACAATAGCGACCCGCCCGCGGTCAAATACATCCAGCAAGTCTTTAATTTTCGCGTCTGGCGGCAGCGTTTCTAACCGGTCGGTCATCGCTTTTTCCACCGGATCGTTGAAGTGCGATGTGTCGCGGTGCAGCACCCTCACCAGGAGATCAGATTCGTCGATGATCCCGATGGCGCGTCCGTTTTTATCGACGACCGGAAGCTGCGAGACGTCCGAGCCGCGCATGCGCTTGAACGCTGTGAGCAGCGAGTCGTCCGGACCGACCGTGATCACTTCACCCGCTTCGTATCGGTGCGAGATCAAATCGCTCAGATCGCCGTGTGGCGGCCGGTGAATGAATCCCTGCTCGGCCATCCAGAAGTCGTTGTACATTTTCGAGAGATATTTATTGCCGGTGTCGGGAACGAGAGTGACCACACGTTTTGGTTTGGTTTGCTGCCGGCAATAGCGCAGGGCACCGGCGAGAAGCGTGCCGGTCGATGAACCGCCGAAGATTCCCTCCTTGTGCAAAAGCTCACGCACCGTCGCAAAGCTTTCTGCGTCATCAATCTCAAACGCTTCAGTGACTAACGACATGTCGGCGATTTCCGGGATAAAATCTTCGCCGATCCCTTCGACTGCCCAGTTTCCCGATTCGACCAGCTTCCCGGTCTTGACGTACTCGTATAAAACAGAGCCGGTTGGGTCGGCCAGGATCATTTCGATTCCGCGACGTGGCTTCACACGATTGAAGAAGCGCCCAAGACCCGTGAGCGTTCCGCCCGAACCAACTCCCACAACAACAGCATCAACATCGTGTCGCATTTGCTCCCAAATTTCCGGACCGGTCGTGCGCTCGTGCGCCAGAGGATTCGCAGGATTGCCAAACTGATTCACGTAAAAGGCACCTGGAATTTCTTCGGCGAGTCGCGCGGCCACGTCCTGGTAATATTCCGGATGACCGCGAGTTACGTCAGATCGCGTGATGCGCACTTCGGCTCCGAGCGCTTTCACGTGCGAGATTTTTTCCTGCGACATCTTATCCGGAATCACCAGCAGGACGCGATAGCCTTTGGCGCCGGCAACGAGCGCCAGACCCAGGCCAGTATTGCCTGCTGTGGCCTCTACGACCGTGCCACCGGGTTGCAATTTACCCTCCTCCTCCGCCGCTTCGATCATCGATAGCGCGATGCGGTCCTTGATGGAGCCGCCAGGATTTTGATTTTCAAGCTTCAGAAAAAGGTGACACGGGCCGGTGTCGAACTGCGTCACCTCCACCAGCGGCGTGTCGCCAATGAGCGACAGAATCGCGGGCGGTTTATCGTGGGCGCCTGCCAGCGTTTCAGAAGAGTCACTCATGCAAAGCCTACTCGATAGGCGGTTCGCCCTTGTGCGACCACTCCGACTCGCTGTCCGCGAGAAATTGTTGGAGCACAGGGAAACGGACTTCGCCGTAGTTTAATGCGTAACGGAGTTCGCCGCCTTTGTAAATCCAAGTCGTCGGGATCCACGAAAGCGGCAAACCGGCGAATTGTTTGATCTTGTTTTCGCCGCGACGCGGGCCGGGGTCGGCAAGAATTGTCACATTTGGCTGATCGGCGATGGCGAATTTTTTCAGCATCGCCCGCCCGTCCTGGCCATCGTTCCAAACCGATACGAAACAAAATTTCACATTCGGATTTTCATTAACAATTTTGGTCCAGCCACCGCTCTTGAATTCAGCCTGACAGTTCGAGCACCATGGCGCCCAAAGATGAACGACGGTGAGGTCTGGCGTTTTGATCGCGCCGAGGACTTTTTGTTCAGTCGGAGATTCGGCGCGCAGTGATACGGCTGCGAGAAGAGCAATCAATATCGGGAATCGGATTAACGACATGTTCTGCCGGACGATAATGGGGAAACGCCCAACGCTCAACGCCGAACGCAGAACGTCAGACACCGTCATTCCGAGCGAAGTCGAGGAATCCCGTGGCCAAACCATTGGGTAAGTTCGCGGGATCCTTCGACTCCGCTTCGCTTCGCTCAGGATGACACGCGGCTGTAACTCGGCGCAGTCAGTTGACCTTCTGCACAAAAACGCCTACTATGGCGTCCCGCTTCCGTGATGGCAGCTACGCGGAAATCTTCCCCGAAGAATTTCGGGGCTACAGCGCCTGAAGGAGGCTTATTATTTATGATTCAAATGCAGGACGTGATGTCGAAGGCGATGCCGGACTTCCGCGAGGGAAGCATCGTTAAGGGGCGCATCTTGGAAATTCGCCCGCGCGAAGTGCTGGTCGATGTGGGATACAAATCCGAGGGCGTCATTCCGTTGGTTGAATTTGAAGAAGCCGATTCGCTGGAAGTGGGCGACGAAGTGGACGTGCTCCTGGAGCGACTGGAAAACGAAGAAGGCATGGTCGTTCTCTCGAAGGAAAAGGCAGCCTATCGCCAAAACTGGAACAAGATCGTCGGTGTTTTCGAAGGTGACGGTCTCATCAAAGGCAAGGTGAAATCCGTGGTTAAAGGCGGGCTCATGGTCAACATCGGGGTCGAAGCGTTTTTGCCGGCGTCCCAGATCGACGTCGTTCCGCCAAAGGATCTGCAACAATTCGTTGGCAACGCCTACGATTTCAAAATCGTTAAGCTCAATGACGACCGCAAAAACGTCGTACTTAGCCGGCGCGAGGTGATCGAGCAGGAGCGCAGTGAAAAACGACAAAAATTCATGGAAGGCGTGAACGTGGGCGACCGCGTAACCGGCACCGTGAAAAACATCACGGACTTCGGCGCATTCATCGATCTCGATGGTATGGATGGCTTGCTGCACGTCACCGATATGACCTGGGGCCGGCTGGGACATCCCAGCGAGTTATTGAAGGTCGGACAGCAGTTGGAAGTTGTCGTGCTCGACATCAACAAGGAAAAAGAGCGCGTGTCGCTGGGACTCAAACAAACGCAGAAGAATCCGTGGGACCAGATTGAGGAGCGTTTCCCTGCTGGCCAGCGCATCAAAGGGAAAATCACAAACCTTGTTCCTTACGGCGCATTTGTTGAGATCGAAGAAGGCGTGGAAGGCCTCATCCACGTTTCTGAACTTTCGTGGACGAAACGGATTATGCGACCCTCTGATATTCTTAGCGTCGGTCAGGAGGTGGAAGCTGTCGTGCTCGGCGTAAATAAAGAAGAACAGAAAATTTCATTGGGCCTGCGGCAGCTCGAGCCGAATCCGTGGGATGAGATCGAGAAGAAATTCACCATTGGCAGCAAGGTGAAAGGCAAGATTCGCAACATGACCGCTTACGGCGCGTTCGTGGAGCTGGATGAAGGCATCGACGGCATGATTCACGTGTCAGACTTAAGCTGGACCCGCAAGATCAATCATCCCAGCGAAATGTTTAAGAAAGGCGACGAAATCGAGGCCGTCGTTATCGACATCGACAAAGTAAACCAACGGATCAGTCTTGGGATCAAACAACTCACCGAAGATCCGTGGAAGACGATCGATGAGAAGTACAAGATCGGCGATCTGGTGAAAGGCAAAGTGACAAAGCTCGCCAGTTTCGGCGCGTTTGTGCAATTACAGGACGACATCGACGGGCTCGTGCACATTTCGCAATTGAGCGAGGATCACGTCGCGAAAGTGAAAGACGTGCTCAAAGTCAGCCAGGAAGTGGAAGCACGCGTGATCAAGGTGGACAAGATCGAACGCCGAATCGGGCTGTCGATCAAAGCCGCCAACTATTCTGAAGAGCAACTGCGCAAAGAAGTAGAGTCTTTCGATACGCTTCGTCCCGGCGAAGACATGGTCGGCTTGGAAAAAGCTTTCGCCGCCGCGGAGCAGGAAGAGTATCGCCCCAGCGAATCCAAGCGCGCTGCGAACGAGCCTAAGGAATCGAAAGAGCCCAAGCGCGAGTCAAAGAAGAAATAAGCTCCGAGTTTTTTCTCGCCCGCAGGAAACACTCTGAGCAAAATCAGCCGGAGTTCCATGCGAATCCGGTTTAATCAATCGAAGGAGAACTTGCAGGCAACCATTTTGGCTGCCTTGCTGTGCATGGTAGCCGGCTGCGGAAACTCTAGCATCGTCGGCAAATGGCGAATGTCCGGTTCCGATGCAACGGCTTGGGAGTTTAGATCAAATGGCGCTGTCCTTGTAGGGGACATAAGCGGCAGGTACAAATTCGGCGATCAGGACCGGATTAAAATCGAGACGCCATTCGCTACGACAGTTTATCTGGTGAAAATTTCCGCGGACCATCTCGTGCTGCAAGAACCAGGCGGTTCCAAGCTGGAGTTTACAAGGATAAGAGACACCCAGCATTGATCACTGGAGTCAACTAACAACGAGATTCCTCGACTTCGCTCGGAATGACAAACGACTAGAATTCGGCGCTGCCGGGCGTGCGGGCAAAGGGAATGACGTCGCGGATGTTGGGAACACCGGTGATGAACATCAGCATCCGTTCGAAACCGAGGCCGAACCCGGAGTGTGGCGCGGTCCCGTAGCGCCGAAGCTCGAGATACCATCTGTAATCGGCAGGATCCATTTTGTGCCGGCGCATGTTTTCCTCGAGCATCTCCAGTCTCTCTTCGCGCTGGCTGCCGCCGACGATTTCGCCGATTCCAGGCACCAGCAAATCCATCGCAGCAACGGTCCTCCCGTCGTCGTTCAATCGCATGTAGAAAGGCTTGATCTCCTTCGGAAAATTGAAAACCGTGACCGGACATTTGAAATGTTTTTCGGTCAGCCAGCGCTCGTGCTCCGATTGCAGGTTTAAGCCGTAGTCGATGGGGAACTCGAATTTTTCGCCGCTCTTCTTCAGAAGATCGACAGCATCGCTGTAGGTGATCCGTTGGAACGGCCGCTCAGAAACGAAATCCAGTCGCGCGAGCAATTCCTTATCCACGAACTTTGCAAAGAGTTCCATCTCATCGGGGCAATCTTTTCTCGCGTCTGCGATCAGATATTTCACAAACTCTTCGGCGAGATCCATGTTGCCGTGCAAATCGCAAAACGCCATCTCCGGTTCGATCATCCAGAACTCGCTAGCGTGCCGGGACGTGTTGGAGTTCTCGGCCCGAAACGTCGGACCGAAGGTGTAAACTTTTGAGAGCGCCAGCGCCAACGCCTCGGCTTCGAGCTGACCGCTCACGGTCAAGTAAGTCGGCCGAGCGAAAAAGTCTTTCGTATAATCGATCTCGCCATCCGCCGTTCTCGCCCCGGCGGCTGCCGGATCGAGAGTCGTAACACGAAATAATTCTCCGGCTCCCTCGCAATCGCTGCCGGTGATAATGGGCGTGTGGACGTAAACAAAACCGCGCTCCTGAAAAAACTCGTGCACGGCAAACGCAAGCCGGCCCCGTACACGAAAAATGCTACTGAAAAGATTTGAGCGGGGCCGTAGATGAGCAATTTCGCGAAGAAATTCAGATGTGTGCCCCTTTTTCTGCAGCGGATAGGAATCGTCGGCCGTTCCCACAATGTCGATGTTGTCCGCGACCAGTTCCCACTTTTGTCCCTTACCCTGCGAGGCGACCAGCGCGCCGATTACTCTAATGGATGCGCCGGTTCCGAGCCGTTGCACTGCGGCGTAATTCGGCAACGAGCTTTTCGCGATGATCTGAAGATTGCGCAACGATGAGCCATCATTCAGCTCGATAAATGAAAAATCTTTCGAATCGCGCCGTGTCCGCACCCAGCCCTGGACCTGAATTGCGGCGGTGGGCGCGGTGCTTTGGAGCGCGTCGTTAATTGGAGTTGGAGAAAGCTGCGTCATATGAGAAGCGACAAAGCTTAAGGTTCAACGGGAACACTCAACCCTCAACCTTCAAATCGCACGGCTGGAGGGAACGCCGCGCTGCGGCGTCCGGTCGGCGCAGCGCGCCGACCCTACCATCAACTCAGCGGCAGCCAACTGCCTGGTTGCGGTGATGGCCTCGTGCCGTTGAGAGTGAGATATGTGTACTCCTGGAGGAAACGCTCGTAGTCTGAAAGAAGCTTCATTGCATCGTTTGGCTTGAGTCGATCGGTTTTAATGGCGGCATCGACTTGTAACTTCAGCAATCGCATCAACTCGACTTTGTCCCACTGCGTCATGGCGAGCACTTCGCCGATGGTGCTACCCTCGATCACTTCCTCGATGTACCAGCCGGATTCTTCGTCGGGATCGAGGAAAACGTGCACCTCGGTGACGCGGCCGAACAAATTGTGGAGGTCGCCCATGATATCCTGATAGGCCCCGACCATGAACACGCCGATGTAATACATCTCGCCCGGAGGGATGCGATGGAGCGGCAACGTTTCTTTCACATCCTGGAGATCAATGAATTTGGAGACTTTGCCGTCGGAGTCGCAGGTGATGTCCACTATCGTGCCGTGCCGATCCGGCGGCGTAGTGAGCCGATGGATCGGCATGATCGGGAAAAGTTGCCCGAGCGCCCAGTGATCGAGCAGGGATTGGAACACAGAGAAGTTACAAATGTATTGATCGGCCAGGGTGACTTCGAGGTCCTTCACTTCATCGGGCACATAACGCAGGCCACGATGCATGTTCACAATTTGATGCGCGACCTGCCAGTAAACGGTGTCGATCTTCGCCTTCGATTCGAGGTCGAGCAGGCCGAGATCGAACGTTTGCTGCGCTTCTTCCTTTATCTGTTGAATATCGTGCAAACTCTCGAGGCGATTTCCGCGCCTTAAGCGCTGTTTTACGTCGAGGATGTCGCCCACGAGTTTGTGATCTTTCTCTGCGGCTTCGACTCTTGAGTTTCGGCGCAGTTTTCTCGATGGCGCTGAATGCTTCCAACACCAGCACGGAATGATGTGCGACAATGGCGCGCCCGCTTTCACTCACAATAATGGGATGCGCGACCCCTTCGGAATCGCACACGTCCATGATGTTCCAGACGACGTCATTCGCATACTCCTGGAGCGAATAATTGGTCGAGCTATCGAAATCACTGCGTGATCCATCGTAATCCACGCCCAGGCCGCCACCGACATCGAGATACCCGAGGTGATTCCCGAGTTTGCAAAGCTTTGCGTAATAGCGCGCGCCTTCGCGCACAGCTCGTTTGATCGTCGAAATGTCCGGCACCTGCGAGCCGACGTGGAAATGAAGGAGCTTAAAGCAATGCGTCAGCCCGGCCTCTTTCAACATCTGACTGGCAGCCACGAGATTGGTGGTGTCGAGACCAAATTTGGCGTTTTCGCCGCCGCTGGGCGACCATTTGCCCGAGCCTTTGCTAAACAAGCGAGCACGAATGCCAATGTAAGGCTCGACGCCGACCTCTTTTGATGCGCGAATGATCTGCTCCAACTCTTCCAGCTTTTCGGCGACGATAATGACCGATTTGCCAAGTTTGCGGCCAAGCAGCGCGATGCGAATGAAAGCGGGATCTTTGTAGCCGTTGCAGATGATCAAACTCTCAGGGTCTTTCTGCATGGCAAGTGCGGCAACCAGCTCCGGTTTGCTGCCTGCTTCGAGCCCAAAATGAAATTGTTCGCCCGCATCGATGATTTCCTCGATCACCTCGCGCAACTGATTGACTTTGATTGGAAAAACGCCGCGATACTGATTGCCATAACCAAACTCAGAGATCGCGCTTTGAAACGCGCGATTGATTGACTCGACGCGGTGCCGGACCAAATCCTGAAACCGAATCAGCAACGGAAAACTGAGGTTTCTGGCGCGCGCTTCATTGACTATCGCCAGAAGATCGATCGAACCGCCATTATCCTTTAACGGTCTGGCCTCGACGTTGCCTGAGCTATTGACAGTAAAATAACCCTCGCTCCATCCGTCCACGTTGTATGTGGCAATGGCGGACTCAAGGTCCCACTCGGTTTTCATTTCGATTCGTTACGCAGCCACAAAAGGACAGAACGCATATTCAATCAGCGCGTCGAACATTCAAGCCCACGGAGCGAAAATTTTCATGCGACTCAGATGTCCCATGTGTCCTATGGGACGAATGAGACGCATGCAGCGCACCGCTTGTTTTTCATTTCGCTGCGGATAACGTTCGCTCGTGAACAAAACGGTAATCGAGGTGCAGGTGCGGGCGGTTTTACCGACAAGCGGCGGGTGCGCGGTGTTTATTGGCAATAACGAGAAAGTGTTCATCATCTACGTTGATCAAACAGTTGGCAGCGCGATCACGATGTTCATGCGTCAGATCACCAAGGAGCGGCCGCTCACTCACGATCTGATGGCGCATTTGATGACGGCTCTCGGCGCAAAAGTTGACCGAGTCATTATCAATGATCTGAAAAATGCCACCTACTACGCGCGGGTCATCATCCGGGTCCAAAACGAATTGCAGCAGAAAAAGATTATCGAACTCGATGGGCGACCCAGCGATTGCATTGCCATGGCCACTCAGCAAAAGGCGCCCATCTATGTGAGTCAGGATGTTTGGGACGAAGTGGACGATATGAGCGACGTCTTGCGCAAGATGGAGGAAGAGGGACTGAGGCCGGACCCGGAAACCGAAGAATAAGAAGGTTACAAAGGCTAAAGGTTACAGCGTTACAATGGTCACGGCTTTCCTGGCGATAGAACCTTTGCAACCTTTATAACATTGTAACTCTTGTAACCTTGTTGGGCTTCAGCCCAGCAAATCCCCGTAGTGTTTGTCCGCCAATTCCAGGCAACGGGCCAGAATTTCTGACGCGGTGTTCAGTTTGAACGTTTCCTCCACCAACTTGTGACATTCTGGAATGGCCAGACTTTGCACGGCGCGCTTGACTCTCGGGACCAGAATCGCCGCCGTGCTGAGCTCGTCCATGCCGAGACCCAGCAAGAGCGGGACGAGCGCGATATCTCCCGCCATTTCTCCGCACACGCCCACCCAGATATTATTGGCGTGAGCCGCATCGGCGATCATTTTGAGCAGACGGAGTATTGCTGGATGGGTCGGCTCATAAAGATGCGCGATCTTCTCGTTCACGCGATCGACCGCAAGTGTATATTGAATCAGATCGTTTGTCCCGATACTGAAAAAATCGACTTCAGGTGCAAGCACGCTGGCAGAAATGGCTGCGCTCGGGATTTCGATCATCGCGCCAACCTCGACTTTCTCGGCAATCTCAATTTTTGAGCTGCGCAGCTCTTTTTTGCACTCCTCAAGCACGGCGATGGCGCTTCGCAATTCATCCAGTCCGGAGATCATGGGAAACATGATTTTTATGTTTCCGACGGCGCTGGCACGAAGAATAGCGCGCAACTGCGTCTTAAAGATGTCTATATTCTCGAGACAGAAACGGATCGCGCGCCAGCCAAGAAACGGGTTCAGCTCGTCGGTGATATCGACTGTCCCCGGAGCCAACTTGTCACCCCCAAGGTCAAATGTTCGAACAATCAGCGGGTTCGGGCGGACTCGCTCGGCAACTTGCCGGTAGATCTTATATTGTTCGTCCTCGGTTGGCAGAGTAGTCCGATTCAAATACAGGAACTCGGTGCGATAAAGTCCGACGCCCTCGGCACCATTGGCCTCGACCGCATCAACGTCTTCCGGGAGTTCAATGTTTGCCGATAAAACAATGTGCCGGCCGTCGCGCGTAGTGGAGGTTGTCTCGCGCAGTTCTTTCAGTTTCGCCGTGACTTTGGCTCTGCGTGATTCGATCTCTGTGTACTGCGCAAGTGTTTCCGCTGTCGGATTGACGATCAGACAGCCATCACTCCCATCAAGGAGAACGTGCTGGCCGGTCTCCAGTTTTGCAGTGATATCGTGCAAGCCAACCACGGCCGGGATACCGAGAGAACGCGCTAAAATTGCCGCATGCGAAGTGCGACTGCCGAGATCGGTCGCAATTCCGAGCACCTTCGCCCGGTTCATGCTTGCGGTATCTGAAGGCGTAAGATTATGCGCAACCAGAATGTGCGGCTCGGTCAGGGCAAGAAATGTCTTGGGAGCCTTCCCCTGGATGTTGCGAATTACCCGTTTTGTTACGTCCTGAATATCCAGAGCGCGCTCTCGCAAATAGGGATCATCGATCTTATTCAGGGTCTCGGCGTAACGTGTCGCGACTTCTTGAAAAATCCATTCCACATTGCATAGATCGGTCTCCAGCTTGCGGAGCACTTCGTCAATCAAAGTGCGGTCCTCGACTACCAGCAGATGAGCATCGAAAATCGCGGCATCTTTTGCCCCGATCGATTCCGCAATACGCTGCTGCATCTCCAGAATCTGCATGCGCGTTTGGATAAGGGCCGTTTCGAAGCGACTGATTTCATCCGCGACCTGGGAAGGGGCAATGCGATAATGCAGAACTTCATCCAGCTCATCGCGGACGACATGAACCTGGCCGCGGGCGATTCCGGGCGAGACGCCAGCTCCTTCAAACCGAATTTCTTTTAGCGCATTGTCGCCGCTCATCCACTTGGGAGAGTAAGGCAGATGTCAAACATTGCGAGTCAGACCGTTGGGCTGGGCATACGTCGCATCCGTCCCATACGTCATATGGTCGGATGGGCCTCATCCATCTTCGTTAAACCGCGCGTTGATCAGTTCTTCGAGTTCCTCCATTGCTTTTTCCGCGTCTGGTCCCTCGCAACGAATACGCAGTTTCGACCCCTGCCCGGCAGCGAGCATCATCAGACCCATTATGCTTTTGCCATTTACTTCCTCGCCTTCCTTCGACACCCAAATTTCCGAGCGGTGACGGCTCGCGATGCGCACAAACATGGCGGCCGGCCGGGCATGTAGTCCGAGCCGATTCACAATTGTAATTTCTTTCTCGACCTTCCGTACGGCTGCCGCGCGGGTCGCTCTTCGAGACAATAAGGCCATTACGTTGCTCCTTTCTGCTCCATCACTCGGAGCAGCTTCGCGTTAAAATCAAGGGCAGCGCTTTGACCCAATCCTTTCAATTTTTCGTCCATCGCCGCGACCTCGATCAAACGCGCCATGTCGCGGCCAGGCCTGACTGGAATAGTCACGTGCGGGACTTTGAGTCCGAGGATTTCGTAAAATTCGCGGTCGAGCCCGATCCGGTCCACTTCTTCTACATCCTGCCAGTCCTTGAGCGTGACAACGAGGTCCAGGCGCTTTTCGACTCGAATACTCCCGATGCCGAAGACCTTCGCCACATCAATAATGCCGATCCCGCGTACTTCCATGTGATTGCGGGTGAGTTCAGGCGCCGTAGCCATGAGCTCGCGTCCCTCGATCATCGTAATCCGCGTCACATCATCAGCTACCAAACTGTAACCGCGTTCGATCAACCCCAGCACGCACTCGCTTTTTCCAATGCCACTCGCTCCGCGAATCAAAACGCCGACGCCCAAGATGTCCACCATGCTGCCGAATTCGGTCACCGTCGGCGCAAAATCCATCTCCAAAGCGATCGTTGCGGCGTTGATGAACTTCATGGTGATCATCGGGGTGCGGAACACTGCGATTTTTGCCGCTGCGGTGACAGCCACTAGCTCCGGCGCAAGATGAAATCCGCGTGATATCACCAGGCACGGAATCTTCCGCTCGCACATCTTTCGAAATCGCCGAATGCGCAGCGTCGAAGACAAGCTCTTGAGATAAGAATATTCCGCCGCGCCCAATACCTGCACGCGTTTCTCGGCGAAATACGTGTAGAAACCTGAAAGCGCGAGGCCGGGGCGGTTGATGGTTGGCTCGCGAATTTTCCGATGGAATCCCACGCGCGGTCCTTCCAATTTCATCTGTAGTTTTTCGGCGTGAGAATTGTAAAAGCTCTCAACCGTGACAACCGGGACGCTTTTCTGCTGATTGCTTGTGGATGTGATCGTTTGAGTCCCGCGTCGTTCTGCCATTAGACATAACTTCTAGCGTGAATACCGCGCAATTTCCAATCTGCATCAAACAGGCGGTCGACGCCCTTGCCAAATTTCTTACACGCGTGTCGTCGCCGCGCGCGGTATGGGCGTATGACGCTCGAAGTTCACACGAGATCCTTCGCCTCGCTCAGGATGACGTGCGGCTGCGCACGTTACATTTTGAAGCGTTCGCCGAGATATAGCTGGCGGCTGATCGGATCGTTAACGAGGAAATCTTTTGTGCCTTCGCTCTCCACCCGGCCGTCGTAAATCAGATAGGCGCGGTCCACGATTGAGAGAGTCTCGCGCACATTGTGGTCGGTAATCATGATGGCGAGTCCTGACTTGCGCAGGTTTACGATAATCTGTTGCACATCATATACCGCAATGGGATCGACGCCGCTAAATGGCTCGTCCAGCATTAGCAACTTCGGTTGTGTGACCAGCGAACGCGCGATGGTTAAGCGTCGCTTCTCGCCGCCGCTTAATGTGAGCGCGACGTTTTTCGCGAGCCGCTCAATGCCAAACTGGTGCAACAGTTGATCGCAACGGTTTCGCCGCTCCGCCTTGCTCAGCGGTAGCGTTTCTAAGATTGCGAGAATGTTTTGTTCCACTGTCATCTTCCGAAAGATCGATTCCTCCTGAGGCAGATAACCCATGCCGAGACGTGCTCGTTTGTACATCGGGTAGTCTGTGACATCGGTGTTTGAAAAGATCACGCGACCGCTGTTGGGCCTCACCAAACCAACGATCATATAAAAACTTGTAGTTTTGCCTGCTCCATTCGGCCCCAGCAGTCCGACGATCTCGCTCGCGCGAACATACATGTTGATCCCGTCCACCACTGCCCGCCCGCCGTAAATCTTGACCAGCTGCTCAGTGCTCAGAACAGTTTCCGCTTTCGTTGGGACGGGCGGATGAATCTTGGCAGTCGAAACTGGCGCAGTTTGGCTAATCATGGTTTCGGAAGAGCCGCCGGAGGCGGCGTCTGTGGAGCTGAACTCTGAGCGGGTGCACTCTGAGCTGGAGTCACTGTCGGTTTTTTTTCTTCCTTGGGCTGCTGAGTAATCTGGGTGCGGCTCGGGCCGTGCGTCGTCAGTTGGCTGTTCTGGTTAATGACCATGACCGTATCAGGACTCGTGGCGACGTGCATGTTCGGCCCCTCCTGCACGCGCGGCGTACCCCTCAGTTCAATATCGCCGGTTGCAGCGGTATAAGTTGCTTTGTCGGCACGGCCAACAGCTCGCGTGGGCGGACCACCGTTCGGATCCGGGCGGTCGCGCACGAGGCCGACGTTCCCTTCGGCAATCGCTTTTTCCAGACTTTGGTTTTGTCCTTTCGTAATGAACACGGTCAACTTGTCTGATTGAAGACTGAAGCGAGGATCGGTTACCTTCACGCGGCCGGTAAAGATGCCCATGTTCTTAGTCGAATCAAAGAAAGCCTCGTCCGCATAGATCTCCGTTGTAGTCGGTCCAGTCGATTCACTGCCCGTCGCACCGGGACCAAACAATGGGGAAGCGGATGATTTGTTCCCTTTTTCGCTCGCTCCTTTCTTCGCTTTCTTAGCCGATGGTGTGGCGGAAGCCTTTGGTGCCGGTGGAGCAGCGATCTGCGCGTCCAAACATGCTACCGCGGCACACGCTATACAAAGAAATAACACTGCCGCTTTTCTCATTCGTTCGTGTTTGGTTTCGCGGTCAAATGCGACTTGTCAGTAATCACCATTTGCACATTTCCGATCAATCGTCCGGTCTTCGTGTTGCTGTCGAAATACACTGAATCACCAGCAATGTTGAAATCCGCTCGGTGAATGGTGGTGCGCTCCTGCGAACTAAGGATTCGTGTTTTCAAATCAAGCACTGACGTGCGCATGTCGATTTGCAAATCGGGCTGATTCTCCGGCGTATACGTCGTGATTTTAAGATGTTGAAAGCCGACGTGTTCTTGATCAATGCGATGCGCAGTTCCTGCTTCGAATTTTCCCCGCAGATGGCCTTCGCCATCGAAATCTGGCAACACAAGGCCCTTGGCTTCATGGCCGATTGGCAAGGGGATATTGGTTAAGCTTTGTTCGCCCGGAGACGCAGTCGGCGTCGCTGTCGCGCGCCCCTTCTTCCTGTGGCCTTTTGACTGACCCGACAGGTGAGGCGCCGATATTAAAACGGACAGCAGCACTGATAATAAGCAAACCAGCCAGTTCCAATAGCCAGCGCGACCGCTACGAGACGGCAGCATGAATAGCCTTTAACATGCGCAGGTGCTTGGGCAAATCCTTTAGCGGAACCTGATTCGGCCCATCCGACAATGCGCGCGCCGGATTTTCGTGCACTTCCATAAAGATTCCGTCGCAGCCCGTGGCCATCGCGGCCCGGGCCAGTGCCGGAGCCAGGGCACCGTCCCCCGACGTCGAGTCCCCTGCCCCGCCTGGCCGCTGCACAGAATGCGTCGCGTCAAAGATCACGCGATATCCGGCTTTCCGCATCCAATAGAGCGAGCGCATGTCGGCCACGAGGTTGTTATAGCCAAACGTGGTGCCGCGCTCCGTGAAACAGAATTGTGAGTTGCCAAAGGCGATCAGTTTTTCGGCAATGTTTCGCACGTCCCACGGCGCGAGGAACTGACCTTTTTTCACATTGATCGCGCGACCCGTTTCCGCGGCAGCGCGTAGCAGATCCGTTTGCCGGCAGAGAAACGCCGGAATTTGCAGCATATCTATCTTTTCGCCGGCGATCTCCGTTTCGTTCGGGGAATGAACATCGGTTGTCACTGGTATTTTCAAGTCACGCCCGATGGCCGAAAGAATCTCGCAGCCTTCGCGTACGCTGATTCCGCGAAACGACCGCACCGAAGTCCGATTTGCCTTGTCGTACGAGGCCTTGAAAATGAAATCAACGTCTGCGACCGAGCAGATTTCAGTGATCTTCCTCGCCATGCGCCAGACAAACTTCTCCGACTCAATCACGCACGGCCCGAGAATGAACGCCGGACGTTTGCCGCCGATCATGACTCTGCCGACGCGTAATGGCGTTGCCCTCACACTAATCTCTAAGGAAAGCAGGAACGCAGGAAATTTAAAGGGCTGCTTCCTGCTTTCCTGCGTTCCTTAGCAATTTTCCCCTCCCAAGATCGTAAATCGCAAACGGCGCATACAAACCGAGAAAAAAGAGCAGTGCGACTCCGTGCATTTGAAGAAGATACAGCGGTTGCGAATCAGAAAGAAAACTCAAAATGGAAAACGCTTCGGGTTTGTGCAGCAAAAAGCCGTAGTTAAAGCCAGTCAGTTCGTCGGCGATGAACGTGACCACAAAATAAAACTCCGACCACAGCCACACGCGCACAATCGACATTGGATATGGCCGGTATCGGCGGGTCAACATCAGGAAAACCACGCCGACGATAATGGCGCAATGCGAGGTGAAAAAACTGATGAAACGCCAGTCTGGAAAGCCAAAGCGCAGGTTTGGCGTGAGGACGGCCTGCAACGTGCCGCCAATCCCCCAGAAGTACGCCACTTCGAACCAGCGTTGATTTCCCGTCCACATCGCCACGATTACGACCACCATGCCCCAGTCGCACATTTGCATTGGCAACATTTGCCGCCAATCCACAATGCCGTGGCTGCGGATAAAAACTAAATATGCGATATAATTCAAGACGAGCACGGCTGAGAGGACGCCGATAATCATCTTCTCCAGGCGCTGCGATTTTGTGCGCCGCACAATCGCAGCAAGCGCAAACGGCAGCACGATCGTGAGAAAAATGACCGTAAGATGCGGCAGGCCGTACGGCTGAAATTCAGGCGCGTCGTTCATCACAAGGTGGATCGGCTTCTCCGAAGACGATGCCAAATAACTGCGCCTTCGGCGCCTGACATTATCATCGCGTTCAGAGAACGCGATCCACCTTTAACGAATCACCCACAGATTGCATGGAATAACATCGGTAATCCAGGCGATGTTGTTGGGAAGCGGCAGATTGGCTCCGCCCTTTTTCTGCAGCGGCACTACCAGCAAGTCCGCCTTGACCGATTGAACGAAGTCCGACGCAGCCAATCCGGTATTGCCGCGGACACAGCGGACCTCAATCGGTACATCCGTTGCACCGGCCGACAGAACGAATTGTTCCAGCGCCTCTTCCTCCGCGTCGTGTGCGCTGGAATCTTTGCCTTTACTGCCACCCGCGCCCATCGACGCGCGGGCCTGATCAAACGTCGTGATAATGCGAATAACATAAAGCCGGTCGCACGGTTCGGACGCGGCCAGCGGCAGCGTTATTTTCAAAGCCTTTAGCCCGTGACTGGAATAATCGGCAACGAAAACGATCCGGCGCAACGGTTTGGGGTTCGCCGCAGGCATCGTGAAGAGTACAACCGAACAGGGCGCTTCTCGCACGAGGCGGCGCGCGACATTACCAAGAAATGGATGCAACACGACCTCCTTTTCCAGCGCGCCGGCCACAATCACGTCGATCTTCTCACGAGTGAGCGCGCGCAAAATAGCTTCGGCCGGGTCTCCCTGCTCATAATGAATCGCCGAATTGGCCGGAAGATGCAGCGCCGCGAGGGCGTCGCTGAACTTCTCTACTGTTTCTTCATTTCGCTCGCCCACATAGATCAGATGAAGATCGGCCGGAAAACGTTCCCGGATTCGCTTCGCTTCGGCTAGAACCTCTCTGAAGCGCGGCGAAAATGTCGTCGCGACGGCAATGCTTTTGTATGGCGATGGATCAGCCATGGAATGCATTGAACTGTCGCGCTCCGGGGAAATTCGGCAACACAGAGATCGCGCCCTCGGCGGCCGCGCCTTACCAATCTGCTTTTCATTTCTAAGTTCCTCTGCGAATTTTCGCAGATGCGACGCGCGATTTATCCCGGCAGCTTCGATCCGGTGACCAACGGTCACCTGGATGTGATTGAGCGTGCGCGAAAACTATTCGATGAAGTCGTTGTCGCTGTCGCGCACAATGACGAGAAACAACCGCTTTTCTCGTTAAAAGAACGCCTCGACTTGCTGCAAGAGACCGCCGGTAGAATCGACAATGTGCGAATTGCTGAGTTCGAAGGGTTGCTCGTCGAATTTGCCAGGGCGGAACAAGCCGGAGCAGTGATCCGCGGTTTACGCGCGGTCTCCGATTTTGAGTTCGAATTTCAAATGGCGCTGATGAATCGAAAACTGGATGCCGCGGTAGAAACGATTTTTTTAATGCCGAAGGAGGAATACACTTATCTCAGCTCTCGAATTGTAAAAGAAATAGCGCGTCTCGGCGGCGATGTCTCGAGTTTCGTTCCAGCGTGTGTGGCTAAGGCGCTGAGGAGGAAATTCAGTTGATAAATATGGCGAAAGGATTGGCTCATGAAAGTGCACCTAAAACAAATTCCAGCCCAAGGTCTGCATCTGGAAGGGGAAGAGGATTGCCCGATCGAGGAACTGGAATCAGAGGGAATTCGTTGCGCCGGCCGACTGCATTACGATATCGATCTTGGCGTTGCGGGAGGAGCCCTGTGGGCGAATGGTTCACTGTCACAGCTAGTTGAGCTGCGTTGTGTGTCGTGTCTGGAAAAATTCGGGCACGAGGTTCGAGTGCCTGCATTCGCCGTGCACATGGAGCCGCACGGGCCGGAGACCGTCGATCTTACCCCCTCTATTCGCGAGGAAATTTTACTAAACCTGCCAGCGCATCCGCATTGCGACAGGGACGGTCGTCGGGTTTGCAAGGCGAAACAGGTCAAAACCGCGGAGCAGGATACGAAGCGGAGACCGGACTGGAGCGCACTGGACAAATTGAAAATCCAGAATCGTTAAATCGAGCGTTACGTCCGCATCGATTCACGATTCACATTGTCTTTTCCTGATTTCCTGCTTTCCTACTTCGCTTGCAATGGGAGTCCCAAAACGCAAAACATCTAAGATGCGGTTACGCATGCGCAAAGCAGCGAACCGTTGGCATGCCGCGCATCTGAACAAATGTCCCCAGTGTGGAAGCAGCGTCCCGTCGCATATCGCCTGCCCATCGTGCGGTTATTACCGCGGGAGACAGGTGTTGACGCTCGAAAGCAAGTAAGACTAAACTCGTCGAACCGTTAAAGCGGGAACGACAAAAACTAAAACGCTTCAACGTTTGAACGCTTGAACGCCGCCCTAATTTTCACTTTGCATTCGGCGACTAAAGTTCGCAAAGTTTCCCACTGATGAAGATCGCCCTCGACGCGATGGGCGGTGACTTTGGCCCGCCTAACCTCGTTTCCGGCGCCGTTATGGCGCTGCGTGATTACCGGCAGATCACCAAGCTCTATCTGGTCGGAGACACCGGCGAGATAGAGAATGAGTTGCGCAAACATCAGTGCAACGACTCACGCATCGACATTGTGCATTCCACTCAAGTGGTGGAGATGAGCGATCGCGCCTGGACGGCCGTTCGACGCAAGAAAGATTCATCAATCAGTCGCGCTGTAGATCTTGTGAAGCGCGGTGATGCGGACGCGGTGGTGAGCGCCGGCCACACGGGCGCAGCAGTCGCTGCGAGCATGATTAAACTACGCACGCTCCAGGGGATCGACCGGCCGGGTATCGCGGCGGTCTTGCCTACGCAGTTCAACGTTTTTGTTTTGATCGACGCCGGCGCGAACATCGACGCGCGCCCGGAGCATCTTTTGCAATATGGCATCATGGGCTCGGTTTACTCCAGCCATGTTCTCCGATACACACGGCCGCGGGTCGGTTTGATTTCGTTAGGCGAAGAAGATGTCAAAGGCAACGACCTGACGAAGGAGGCCTTCAAAATGTTGAAGGCGAGCTCGCTGAATTTTCGCGGCAATATCGAAGGCCGGCATTTGTTCGAAGACCCTGTGGAAGTTGTAGTGTGCGACGGTTTTGTCGGCAACGTGATTTTGAAAACGTGCGAATCGATTTCAGTGGCGATTTTCAAATGGCTTAAACAGGAATTGACGCGCTCTAAAATTCAAATGGTTGCGGCCTATCTGGCGCGGAAGGCATTTCGCGTAATCAAAGACAAAACGAATTACGAAGAATACGGCGGCATGCCGCTGCTTGGTGTGAACGGGATTTGCATCATCGCGCACGGGGCGAGCACGCCGTTGGCGATCAAAAATGCGCTACGAGTGGCGGCCGAGTCCATTGAACAGCAGGTGAACCCGCATATCGTCGAGGAGATTCGCCGTTACCATGAAACGACAGCCCCGCTCGAGCCCGCGCTCCACTAAAACGCTGCGCACGGTCTCAATCATCGGCACAGGGAGTTATGTGCCCGAAAAGGTTCTGACCAATGAGGACCTCTCGCGCATGGTCGATACCAGCGACGACTGGATCACTACGCGCACCGGCATCAAGGAGCGCCGCATCGCCGCAAAGGATGAAAACACCAGCGATATGGCAGCCAAGGCCGCACTCAAGGCAATGGAGCAAGCCAAGATTTCGCCGAAGGAAATCGATCTCATTATTGTGGCAACGGCCACTCCCGATATGCTTTTCCCAGCCACGGCCTGCTTCGTTCAGAAGAAGATCGGGGCCACCAACGCTGCTTGCCTCGACATTTCCGCAGCGTGCGCTGGGTTCCTGTTCGGCTTGGAGATCGCACAGCAATTCATCACCTCCCATACACACGACACGGTGCTCGTGATCGGGGCCGAGAAATTGACATCGATCACGAACTGGACCGATCGCAACTCCTGCGTCCTTTTTGGAGATGGCGCTGGCGCTGCCATTTTGCGTCATCGTGGCAGCGCGCACGGTGTCATCAGCACTCACATCGGCAGCGACGGCCAGTACAGCGATATTTTGTTCATGCCTGGCGGCGGTTCGCGTTGCCCAATCACGCGGGAAAATGCGGACATGCATTTAGCAACGATCCACATGAGCGGCAAAGAAGTGTACAAACACGCCGTTATCGCCATGCTTAACGCAGCGAAAAAAGCCCTCGATCAAGCCGGACTTTCCATCGAAGACATTGCCTGTGTCATTCCGCACCAGGCAAATCTGCGCATTATTGAGGCCATCGCCGATCGGCTGGGCATTTCGCGCGACAAAATGTTTGTGAATCTGGATCGCTACGGCAATACGTCCGCTGCGGCAGTAGCTATCGCACTCGACGAAGCCAATCGCAGTGGGCGGATTAAGCGCGGCGATTATGTTTTAATGGTTGTTTTCGGGGGCGGGCTCACCTGGGCGAGCACGATACTCGAATGGTGAAACTGTAGGGCGTCTGTGTCAGACGCCGCCAGAGTTGGCGTTTCACAGAAACGCCCTACAATCAATCAATGCTAGTCGAAACCCACGCGCATCTGGATTATCCTGATTTTGCCCAGGATCTCGACGACGTGCTGCGTCGCGCGACCGAGGCGGGCGTAACCCGCGTCATTACCATCGGCACGTCAATCGAGAGCAGCCAGCGCGCGATCGATCTTGCGGAAAGATATCCGGCTGTTTACGCGACCGTCGGCGTTCATCCCACGTACGTGCAAGAAGCGGAGGAAGATGTTCTTACGCCGTTGCGCGAACTGGCAAAGCACCCGCGCGTTGTGGCGATAGGCGAAACGGGCCTCGATTATCATCGTCTGCCAAGCGAAGAAGTGGCGAAAGAAAAGCAGGTCCAGGTGATGACTGCACTGCGCACTGAGACCGATGAAGAAATCGAAGCGCAGATTCGCGACGGCGCTTACAAATCGAAACAAGCGAGTCTGTTTCAACAACAACTCGACCTCGCCGTGGAGCTGGGGCTCAACGCAGTGATCCATCAACGCGACGCGTGGGAGGACACGTTGAAAATCATGCAGCCACACACGGGCAAACTGCGCGGCGTTTTTCATTGTTTTGGCGGCTCGCTCGGTCAGGCGAATGAAGTTCTCGATCTTGACCACCTCGTTTCGTTTACTGGGATTGTCACTTTCAAAAACGGCGCACCCGTGCGAGAAGTCGCGGCACAAATCCCGCTGTGGAAATTCATGGTGGAAACAGATTGCCCCTATCTGGCGCCCGTCCCTTTTCGCGGAAAGCGTTGCGAGCCGGCGCACACGCGCATCGTAGCGGAAACGATTGCGTCAGCGCGGCAGGTTCCGTTGGAAGAAATTGCCGAAGCGACAACCGAAACCGCTGAGAAGTTTTTCAGGTTTAATCGCAAATGAAAATCAATGAACCATGTGGCATCAGCATCCTGCCGATGAGATATGCGCTGGAAGCCTATACCACATTGCTTATCGCGCTATTTTTCGCGTCGTGCGCAGCTCCCGACACGCGGCATCAAATCGTAATCAGCACACGCGAGCAAAAGTTAGCCGTTCTGGACCGCGGCAATCTTATGACCATCTATCCTGTCTCCACGTCCAAGTTCGGTCTCGGCGATTGGCGTGGCAGCAGGTATACACCACTGGGTCAATTGGAGATCGCGGAAAAAATTGGCGATAATGCGCCACCGGGTGCGGTATTCAAAGATCGGCGGCGCACCGGTGAAATTGTCCTGCCGGATTCGCCTGGCCGGGACCCCATAGTGACGCGTATTCTCTGGTTGCGCGGACTCGAGCCGCGAAATGCCAACGCGTTCACCCGGGATATCTACATCCACGGCACGCCGGAGGAACGGCTGATCGGCAGGCCTGCCAGCTATGGATGCATTCGAATGCGCTCGAGCGACATCATAAATTTATACGACATCGTAGGAATCGGTGCTGCGGTAACTATCGTTGATGGCTCCCTGGCATCGGCTATTCCTGGCTTTGTTCCTCGCGGCACCCTCGCAATCCGGTAGGGACATCGCAGCCGCGATGTGTCACCGCGGCGACCGCAGCGCGCCGTCCCTGCCTCACGGCAGTTTGCCGAGATGTTCTCTCGGCGTTTGCCGCGAGAGCAAATCCACGTCCGCGTCCACCATGATTTGCACAAGTTGGTGAAATCGGACTTTTGGTTCCCAGCCGAGAATTTTTTTCGCCTTTGAAGCGTCACCGAGGAGCACGTCCACCTCGGCTGGCCGCTCATAACGCGGGTCGTGCTTTACGAATTGCTTCCAATCAAGATCGGCGTGACCGAAGGCGGCTTCGACAAACTCACGGACGGTATGGGTTTCGCCAGTAGCCAGCACGAAGTCATCTCCTTCGTCGAGTTGCAAAATCCGCCAGACGCCTTCGACATATTCGGGCGCGTATCCCCAGTCGCGTTTTGCGTCCAGGTTGCCGAGGAACAATTCTTTTTGCAGACCGTGCTTAATCGCAGCAACCGCCCGTGAAATTTTGCGCGTGACGAAAGTTTCGCCGCGCCGCGGGCTTTCATGGTTAAACATGATCCCGTTGCTCGCCTGCAAGCCGTAGCTCTCGCGATAATTGATAGTGGCCCAATATGAAAAAACCTTCGCTACGCCGTACGGGCTGCGCGGCCAGAATGGCGTTTTCTCGGTCTGCGGCACTTCTTGCGCCTTCCCAAACATTTCGCTGCTCGACGCCTGAAAAAAACGGGAACGCGATCCCGCTTCGCGGATCGCTTCCAGAATGCGGATTGTGCCCACGCCAGTAACGTCAGAGGTATATTCCGGAATATCGAAGCTCACGCGCACGTGGCTTTGTGCGCCAAGATGATAAATCTCATCCGGCTTCAATTCGTAAAGAAGCTTTACGAGGTTTACCGAGTCGCTGAGGTCCCCGTAATGCAGAAACAGTCGCACGCCGTTCACGTGGGGATCAGCATAGAGATGATCGATGCGCGAAGTGTTAAAGGTGCTGGCTCGGCGAATGATGCCGTGGACTTCATAGCCCTTCTCAAGCAGCAGATCCGCCAGATAACTTCCGTCCTGGCCGGTAATGCCGGTGATCAACGCCCGCTTCATTTGCGGCATAATTGTAGGGCGTTTCCGCGAAACGCCAACGCAAGAACATCTGGCCGGCGTCCGCCGCGGCGGACGCCCTACAATTTCACGCCTCCGGCGGCGTCACCATGATTCGCGCCAAAACAGCGCGCTGCGCGCCGATGAGCGCGCCGATACCTTTCCGCCCAAGCGCGAGCATTTCATCCAGCTGTGACCCGGCGAACGTCGCTTCTTCACCGGAGCTCTGTACTTCAACGAATTCGCCGTCTTCGGTAGCCACAAGATTAAAATCAACGGTAACGAGCTTGTCCTCCTCGTAATTAAGATCCAATATCGCCTGTCCATCCAGAATGCCGGCGCTCACTGCCGCGACCAGCTTTTGCATTGGAGGCGCGTCGAGCTTTTTTTCCCGGACAAATTTTCGGCAGGCTATGGCCAGCGCCAGGCTGGCGCCGGTAATCGCGGCGGTGCGTGTCCCGCCATCGGCTTGCAACACGTCGCAATCGACCCACATCGTGCGCGGCCCAAGTTTTTCGAGATCCATAACCGCTCGCAACGAACGGCCGATCAAACGTTGAATCTCCACGCTGCGTCCGTCGATCCGACCTTTCGCAATATCGCGAGCTTTGCGTGGCTGGGTCGAATATGGAAGCATCGAATATTCGGCGGTAAGCCAGCCACCGGTCACACCCTGCTCTTTCATCCAGCGCGGCACTGCTTCTTCCATCGTGACCGCGCAGATCACGCGCGTGTTACCCATCGAAACAAGCACTGAGCCGCTTGCATGCGGCGCTACGTTCAACTCGAAATGGAGTGGTCGGATTTCATCGGGCCCGCGGCCGTCACTTCGCTGCATTAGCGGAAAACTTAGATGGAGCTGGGATTTGTGCGACGAAGATTTTACAATATGCGGAAGAGGCGCGCCAGAAGCACCTGATCACTGATGACCTGTACTGACTAATCGGCTTGACGCACTGGTCGGCTCATCGTTGCTTAAGCGTTTTGAGTGAAAAATAGCGCTCACACCCAGACGGCGATCTGCATCGCCGGCGCGCATCGCTCAGGAACGTCGATGCTCACCAGGCTATTGCAGGCCTGCGGGCTTTACCTTGGCCCAGAAAGCGCATTGATGCCCCCGCAGGCAGATAATCCCGAGGGGTTCTGGGAACATCTAGGATTCGTGGCAGTAAACGATGAATTGTTGAATCAACTCGGCGGCGCCTGGGACCTGCCGCCGAACGCCCAAGAGAATTTCAGTGACCCGCGCCTCGATCCATTGCGCATGAAGGCCCGGCTGCTGATCGAAGGATTTGATTCGGCAAGCGCGTGGGGCTGGAAAGATCCGCGCAACAGCTTGACGCTGCCGTTCTGGCACCAGCTGTTGCCTGGGCTGAAAACAGTCGTGGTGGTGCGGAACCCGCTCGAAGTCGCGCACTCGATGCGGGAACGAAATGGAACTTCCTATTCGTTTGGTTTGCGGCTGTGGGAAATCTACAACCGGCGTTTGATCCAGACAGCAGATATGCAAGAGCGGCTTGTAGCTCACTACGATTTGTTTTTTGACGATCCGGAGAACGAATTGCGGCGGATTACACATTTCATGGGGTTGCCCGACGCGGAGGTAGCCAACGCTGCAGCACTCGTAACAAGAAAGAAACGGCACACTCGCTTCAGTATTGACGACCTCGTAGAGGCTCGCGTCTCCAGCGAAGTGATCGAATTCTATCGCGCTTTGATTAACGAAGCCAACGGGAAGATAGGAAGGAACTTGCAAGCTGCGAAACAGGACGAACCCGATTTGCTTCCCGGAGCGGTGAGCCAATTAGATGCGTTCGTTCCCGAAAGGGTCGTACGCATTGAGCATCTCGAGTATGAGATCCGCCAACTGAGCCAGCACTTGGCTTGGCAGGATCAGCTTCTTGCCGAAAGCGAAGCGCAGGTGGAAGAGCTGCGGAACCGACTGCAGAAAGAGTTGCAGGCTGCAAAAAAGCTCTGTCGGCTCCTGGACGACGCGGGTAACGCCGCAGCTCAACTTCGCTCTTCGACGCGGTGGCAAATGGCAAATCCTATTGCTGCCTTGAAGGCAAAATTTTCTCCGCAGCAGTCGCGTGAGTTGTTAGGCTACGGGCACCTCGAAAAAATCGTCTCGACTTACCGGAAGTGGCGAACGGCCCATCCGGAGGTCGCTGCGATTGACCAGGAAATTCAGGCACTGATTTCAGGCGTACTTTCAATCCCTGGGCAAAGAGTGGCGCCTGCTGAACCTCCCGAGCCGACGCGACCGATTGAGTTTCCGATTCACGAGCAGGTTGAAATTTCAATCGTCATTCCAGTGTTCAACCAATTCCGCTTTACCCAAGCCTGCCTTGCTTCCCTTCAGGCACGTCAGGGAACGGAACGCTTTGAAGTTATTGTGGTGGATGATTGTTCTACAGATGAGACCGCGGAGGCAATCCCGCGGATGCGAGGGATTGTTTATCTGCGCAACGAGACCAATTCCGGTTTCATTCTTTGCTGCAACCGCGGTGCTGAGAAGGCGCGCGGCAAATATCTCGTTTTCCTGAATAACGACACGCTCGTTCGGGCGGGCTGGTTGAGCGCATTGCTCGATACTTTCGCCGAAGAGCCAGCGGCAGGCATCGTCGGATCCAAACTTCTTTATCCAGATGGCCGTTTGCAGGAAGCCGGCGGAATCATCTGGCGCGATGCTTCAGGGTTGAATTATGGCAAGTCCGATGATCCAGGAAGACCTGAATACAATTATCTGCGTGAAGTAGATTACTGCTCGGCAGCTGCCCTGATGATTCCTAAGGCGCTGTTTCAAAGCGTAGGCGGATTCGATCCGCGCTACGCACCGGCCTACTACGAGGACACTGATCTGGCGTTCAAAGTCCGCCAAGCCGGGTACAACGTATTGTATCAGCCGCTCAGCGAAGTCATCCACTACGAGGGAGCGACGGGCGGAACCGATCTTTCAACCGGTACAAAAAAGCATCAGGATATTAATCGCTCGACATTTGCGGAAAGGTGGGCCGCTGAACTGATAACCAAACCAGCCAACGGCGACGTCGCGTTCCTGTCACAAGCGTCGCCCGGCCGCAAAAACATTCTGGTCATCGATCACTATGTTCCCAAACCAGATCAGGATTCGGGATCGCTGCGAATGTTCCAAATCCTCAAGCTCCTTCGTCGGCTTGGTCATCGCGTGACGTTCATTCCAGATAATCTGGCAAAAACTCATCCGTACACCAGTGAGCTTCAGAAACGCGGGATTGAAGTTGTTTATCATCCGTATATCAAGAAAGTGCGTGACTATCTTGTTTCACACGGCGGCGACTTCGACGCCGTCGTACTGAGCCGCTGCGATTTCGCGCACAAACATATCGCGGACGTTCGACTGCACGCGCCACGAAGTCGCGTCATTTTTGATACGGTTGATCTCCATCACCTCCGCGAAGATGGCGAGGCGCGGTTAACCGGTGACCCTGAAGTGCGTCGCAAAGCACAGGAGAAAGAGGAGTTGGAACATGAATTGATCGAGCAAGCTGATGAAACCTGGGTGGTAAGCCCCGTTGAACAACGGTTGCTCCAGGAGAAGTGGCCCGGCAAATCCATTCAACTGGTTTCAAATATCGTCGATATCCCCGGTTCAAAGAAGCCATTTGCACTTCGGCAAGACTGGCTCTTTATCGGTGGGTTCCAACACAGACCAAACGCTGATGCGGTCCTGTTTTTTGTGCGGGAGATTTATCCTCTGGTAAGCAAATGTCTGCCCGAGGCCAAATTCTACATCATCGGCGACAAGCCGCCGCCGGAAATTGCTGCTCTGGCAACCGAAAGAATCATCGTCGCTGGACTACAAAGAGATGTGCGTCCGTTTTTCGATAGTGTGAAACTGTCTGTTGCACCGCTGCGGTTTGGCGCAGGCGTGAAAGGCAAGATCAACCAAAGCATGGCCTTTGGCGTGCCAGTAGTAGCAACGTCTCTGGCGGTGGAGGGTATGGAACTAAAGGACCGCGAGGACATTTTGGTAGCCGACGAGCCGGAGGATTTTGCAGAGGCACTCATCGAACTCTACGAATCGGAAGAACTTTGGAACCGGATTTCAGAAAACGGCGTCCGGAAAACACGCGCCCTGTATTCGAACGATGCGGCCCGTAAAAAGCTGGAGTCTTTGTTTAGCGACGATCACCTGGGAAGTTTGGAACGGTACGCAGGCGTTCAGCGAGCCGAGATTGTGCTAGCAGCCAAGAGCTGATCCGCGGTTGTTACCAGTGAGTAATACGAAGCCAGCCGCACACATCACCGGAAAAATTAGTGCGCATCCGAACCCAATTTCTTTCGGGCAAGGCTGCGTGCTGATTTCGTGGGAAGCGAACGATCCCGCGGGAGCAGAGGTGCGCGTCTCCACTTCCCCCGGCAAGGAGAAGGTAGTCAGCCAGGGACCATCCGGGCAGATAGAAATCCCATGGATTGTGGGTTCAACGGCATATGACTTTCGTCTTTATGGCGCTAGTCGGCCCGACACACCCGTCGCGTCATTACAAGTCAGACGTGATTTCCAATCGGTGCCGGCGATTCTGCGAGAGCTGGCAGGCGAAGTGACGCGCGGAAACATCGATATGAAGGAAGTTTCCCAATTTATCGCCAGGGTGACGCCCCATTGTCTGCAAAGCGGAAAATTTCACGAGATATTTCCGCTCTGGGAGCGACACGGTTTTCATGTGACACCGGTGCATTTCTACCAACCGATTCCTGATACGCGGTCCCTGCCTGAAACTCTCTGGGATCGGCCGAGCAAATTGGTTGGCATTGACATGAACGACACGATCCAGCTCGATCTACTGCGGAATCAATTTCCAAAGTTTCGCCACGAATATGATCGGTTCCCGGCCGAGCCAACCGGTGAACCGGGCCGTTTTCATTTTAATAACGGGCTCTTTGACGGCACCGACGCGCTGGTCGCTTATTGTATGATCCGCCACTTTCAACCACGGTTGATCATCGAGGTCGGCAGCGGGTTTTCGTCTCTCGTCGCAGCCGAGGCCATTGCAAGGAATAAAAACTCCGCCCTGATCTGTATTGAGCCGTTTCCACTTGATTTTCTCCGGCAGGGATTTCCCGGACTGCGTTCCCTGATAGAGAAAAGGGTAGAAGACATTGGCTTGGAATTTTTCTCGCAGCTCGAGTCGGGCGACATTCTGTTCATCGATAGTTCTCATACGGTAAAAATTGGTGGAGACGTGAATTATCTTTTCCTGGAAGTGTTGCCGCGTCTCAAGCCGGGTGTGATCGTACACGTTCACGATATTTTTCTGCCTTTCGATTATCGGCGTGACTGGGTAATGGATGAACTTCGCTTTTGGACCGAGCAATATCTGCTGCAAGCGTTTCTGAGCTTTAATTCCGAGTTCGAAGTGTTGATGGCGAATGCCTACCTGGCTCACCGTTGGATGGAAGAACTCAAGGCCACGTTTACCAATTCGCCATGGTGGGGCGGCGGCAGCTTTTGGATGCGCAGGCGATTAGGGAAGACAGATTGAGATACTGAAATGCAGGAGCACGTAAACAAACCAATTTTTGTGGTGGGGTCGCCGCGCTCCGGAACCAGCATTCTAACTTGGTGTCTGGGGCACCATCCGGATTTGTTTCCGGTGCCAGAGTCAAATTGGATGGGGGACTTCGCCGTCAATGTCGCTGTTGCCCACCAAATTGGTACCGCACGAGGTGATTATTCGATCCTAAGCGCGATGGACATTAGCGGCAGTGAATTGCTCGCGACATTGGGGCAGAGCATCAATTACTTGATCGTGCAACATCGCGCGGATCTGGAACGAAAACGCAAATCCAGGAGTGCAGCGACAAAAGTTGACGCTCGTTGGCTCGAAGCCACCAGCATATTGGTTGGCCCTAAAGCGCGTTGGGTTGATGGCACGCCGGAGTATTCTTTACACATCTGCGGCCTGCGGAAGCTTTTTCCCCAGGCTTTGTTCATCCATTTGTTCCGCGACGTTGAAGCAGTCGTGCGGTCGATGGTCAACTTTCATCGCGTAGCGGGATTTAACTTGGTTGCCAACGAAGAGGAGGCGTACCGGTACTGGATTCGAACCGTCAGCGCATGCGTGATGGCTGAGCGCGCCTACGGCCCGAATGTGGTTCGTCGCGTCCGGTACTCGGATTTGATCGATAATCCGGAATCGACGATGCGCTCGTTGCTCGAATTTCTCGGAGAATCCTACACAGCCAGATGCCTCGAGCCGCTCGCGCAACGGATCAACAGTTCCAATGTGCCAGCCGATTTCAAAACAGACGATCAGGCTGCTGATCCAGTCGTAGTCGACGAGGCAACGCGGTTGAGTCGGCAGCTCGAGGAAACTCCACAGCCAGCCGAAGGTTCTGGCGCTGCGGTCGATGAAATGGAGAGCGCATTTGCGCAACGGACCCAATACATCGCTACTCTGGAAAGCCAGTACCAACGGGCCCTGCAAATCGGCCGGACTGCCGGAGCAGAGAAAGCGCCACAGGCTCCCAGGTTAGAAATGCACTGAAAATCCGACCGCCTCGAGTAGCAACCGCATGACATTGTCTCTTCGCGAACTCGCAATTGCGACTGAGCAAAATCTTTGGGAAACTAAATTGGCTCATCGTCCCAAGTCGTTCTGGTATCCCTACTCGACGTTGCACAATGTCCCAGTCTTGGAACAGCTCTGCTCCATAGCGCAGGTCAACCTTGTGGAGCTCTGCCGAGGTACGCACGGAAAAGTGGCAGACATTGGAGCCGCTGATGGAGACCTTGCGTTTTACCTGGAGAAACTCGGGATGTCGGTGGAGGCGATCGATAATGAGTACACGAACTTCAATCATTTGGAGGGCGCACGAACTCTCAAAGAGGCCCTAAACTCGTCCGTCGCGATCCGATCAATCGATTTGGATTCCCAATTCACACTCGCTGGGCAAAAATACGATGCCGTTTTTTTCCTGGGAACGCTCTATCATTTAAAGAACCCCTTCTTTCTTTTGGAAAGGTTGGCGCGACTGACGAAATATTGCTTTTTGAGCACGCGTATTGCCAAACAGACGGCGGATGGTTCGCCTCTGGCAGCGTACCCCGTAGCGTATCTGCTTGGACCACAAGAGTGCAACGATGATGACACGAACTTCTGGATTTTCTCAGAGCACGGGCTGAAGAGATTGATCGACCGCACGGGATGGAACCTGCTATCCTATGCCACGATTGGCGATACGATAAGCTCTACTCCAGCAAATCCAGATCACGATGAGCGCGCGTTTTGCCTGCTGGAAAAACGACCGCCAATTCTGACTGCTAACCCGAATCCAGTTCCAACAAGTGAAGAGGTCGGCAAAACGATGATTTCCTGGGACACCGCGGATGGGAGCCTCGGCAGGGTCTTTGTATCGGTGAATGGAGGCCAGGAATTCCTCTTTGCAGACGGCCGCCGCGGTTTTGCTTTGGCGCATTGGATCCAAACAGGTTCTAACTACGAGTTTCGCCTCTATAATTCAGATCGCTCGGAATTGCTGGGAAAAATCGCCGTTGCACGAGCAATACAGTAATCATGTTGCTAGAGCTTGCAGCCGGTGTCTTGTTTTAGAGGCGACTCATGTTCGCGCCTGTTTTGCAGCGGCGCTGCAATGAAGCATTATTTTACATGAGCGAGGCAACCAAGAGGACAGCTGAGTGGTGGAGCGATCCTCAAAGGGAGGCTCCCGAAACACAATGGGTTCGGGTCCCCCGCGTCTTAGAGAATATGAACCTCCGCGCCACCGGAGATCCGGCAATCGATTGGATCAATCATTCTGCCGGACTTTGGCCAGCTTTGCAAAGCCTGTTAGGGCGATGTCGGTTGGTTGCGGCTTCGGAATCATTGAACGGACGTTGCGCCGGCGCGATTTCTGTCAGCTTATTCACGGCGTCGATGTTGCCGAGAATGCAATCGAGAGTGCAAGGAAAACAGCGCAAGCAGAAGGCTTGGATGGCATAACCTACGAAGTCGCCGACTTGAACACGGCCAAGTTCCCCGCCGAGGCATATGATGCCGTTTACGCGCACGCAGCGCTACATCATGTTTTTCATCTCGAGCATCTCCAACGCGTTGGGAATCAGGTATAGAGTCAAAGCTGCTCCGAACACTACAAGAACAAGACAGCAACGTACGAGCCAATGCGAGGCATCTCAATGTAAGATGCTTTGCATCAATGGAATACAATCCTGGAAAATTTTGGTAAAATTTGCTGTGATCTAGGTTGACTGTCATGGATGTACCGTTATTTTAACTGTCCCGCTGGAAGCGGGGCTCCTCTAGTTTGGAGCGCGTTCTACGTACATCTGGGGACTGCAAATTGGAAACTCAATTTTGTCCCGACATGATTTATCGGCTGCATCCGCACCTGCGACGGCGCGGGACAGCCGAGTTCAAGTCGGATTCGAGATTGAGTTTTTTTTCGTTTCAAATGTACGTGAACGGCTGGTTCTTTGACATCTACATACAGGGTAGTAAGAAAGTACAACTTTAAGAGCTGAGTCTGAAATCAAGTTGCTGTAGCGTCCGCTGTCTTCAGCGGATTGGCTTTAGCAAGAGAGTTTCAGTTATCAACGAATCTCGGTCCGGCATGCGTCGGACTGAACAGATTGATCAAGCTACAAAGAGCGCATCATGGATGCCTTGGTGCCAATAGGCGATGAAGGACGTGGCAAGCTGCGATAAGTCACGGAGAGCGGCAAACACGCTTTGACCCGTGAATTTCCGAATGGGGTAACCTGAGTGGGATAACACCTGCTCGAGTTCGTGTGAATCCATAGCACGAACATCGCGACACCCGGCGAAGTGAAACATCTCAGTAACCGGAGGAAAAGAAATCGAAAGAGATTCCGTCAGTAGTGGCGAGCGAAAGCGGAACAGGCTAAACCTGCCGATTTATCGGTAGGGGTTGTAGGAGCCCGACGTGGTAGTGCAAAGGTTAGGTGAAGCTTCTGGAAAGCTGCGCCATAGAGGGTGAAAGGCCCGTAACCGAAAACCCGAGCACGCCTAGGGATTTCCTGAGTAATACGATGCACGTGAAACTTCGTATGAATCTGCGCCGACCACGGCGTAAGCCTAAATACTCATTGGCGACCGATAGTGGACAAGTACCGCGAGGGAAAGGTGAAAAGAACCGCTGCGAGCGGAGTGAAATAGTACCTGAAATGATGTGCTTACAAGGTGTGGGAGCCCAGCTCCAGTTGGACAGATGATGTCCAAAACGACTGCGACGTTGCAGTCCAACTGGGGCTGGGTGACCGCGTGCCTTTTGCTTAATGAGTCTGCGAGTTACTATCAGTGGCGAGCCTAAGGCGTTCTGCGCCGGAGGCGAAGCGAAAGCGAGTCCGAAATGGGCGAATTTAGTCGCTGGTAGTAGACCCGAAGCGGAGGTGATCTACCCATGAGCAGGATGAAGGTTGCTTAACCGCAACTGAAGGTCCGAACCCGTGACGGTTGAAAACGTCTGGCATGACTTGTGGGTAGGAGCGAAAGACTAATCAAACCCCGTGATAGCTGGTTCTCCCCGAAATAGCTTGAGGGCTAGCCTCGTGTGCTGACCTGCGGAGGTAGAGCACTGGATGAACTAGGGCCCATACCAGGGTACCGAACTCAATCAAACTCCGAATACCGCAGGGCGTAACACGGGAGTCAGTGCGTGGGGGATAAGCTTCACGCGCGAGAGGCAAACATGCCAGACCAGCAGCTAAGGTGCCCAAATGCCGTTCAGTGGAAAGGATGTGAGGTTGCACAGACAGTGAGGATGTTGGCTTAGAGGCAGCCATCATTTAAACAGTGCGTAATAGCTGACTCATCGAGCGATCTCGCGCCGATAATGATTGGCGATAAACGGTATACCGAAGCTCTGGAATACATTCTGGTTCGCCAGGATGGATTGGTAGGGGAGCGTTCTTAATGCATCGAAGCGCAAGGGAAACCGAACGTGGAGCGTTAAGAAGTGAGGATGCAGACATGAGTAGCGATAAGACAGGTTAAATTCCTGTCCGCCGTAAACCCAAGGTTTCCTGGGGAAGGTTCGTCCTCCCAGGGTTAGTCGGGACCTAAGTCGAGGCCGAAGGGCGTAGACGATGGACAGCAGGTTTAATATTCCTGCACCGGCTGTGGTTAAGCTCGGAAGTGACGTTTCTGTGGAGATGGGCCGCCGATTGAAAGTGGCGGTCTGCCCGCAAGGGCAAGGACGTGGAGGCCTCGGCTGAAGCGGATCCATTAAAACAGGAGCCAAGAAAAACTTCCGCGTGTTCCCACGGTTGCCCGTACCGTAATCCGACACAGGTGGGTGAGTAGAATATACTCAGGCGCGTGAGTGAAACCTCGTTAAGGAACTCGGCAATCTAGCCCCGTAACTTCGGAAGAAGGGGTGCCACCGTAAGGTGGTCGCAGTGAAATGGGTCAACCGACTGTTTACCAAAAACACAGCACTCTGCCAAGTCGTGAAGACGACGTATAGGGTGTGACACGTGACCAATGCGGAAAGATTATGGTAAGACGTTAGTCCCGCGCAAGCGGGACGAGGCGTTGAACCGAAGTCCCCGTGAATGTCGGCCGTAACTATAACGGTCCTAAGGTAGCGAAATTCCTTGTCGGGTAAGTTCCGACCTGCACGAATCGTGTAACGAGTTGACCGCTGTCTCAACGAGGAGCTCAGCGAAGTTGTAATGGCGGTGAAGATGCCGCCTACCCGCAGTAGGACGGAAAGACCCTATGCACCTTTACTACACGCTGTTACTGTTGTTTCGGTTTCGATGCTTAGCGTAAGTGGAAGACTGTGAAGCGGCCCTTTTGGGGGTCGCAGAGTCGCCAATGAAACACCACCCTTCGGTACTGGAATAACTAACCTCGGCCCGCGAAACCGGGAGAGGGACACTGGCAGCCGGCTAGTTTTACTGGGGCGGTATCCTCCCAAAGAGTAACGGAGGAGTACGAAGGTTGGCTCAACCTGGTTGGCAATCAGGTGTCGAGTATATGGATATAAGCCAGCTTAACTGTGAGACACACACGTCGAGCAGGTACGAAAGTAGGTCCAAGTGATCCGGTGGTTGAATGTGGAATTGCCATCGCTCAACGGACAAAAGGTACGCTAGGGATAACAGGCTGATCCTGCCCAAGAGCTCATATCGACGGCAGGGTTTGGCACCTCGATGTCGGCTCATCACATCCTGGGGCTGGAGAAGGTCCCAAGGGTCCGGCTGTTCGCCGGTTAAAGTGGTACGCGAGCTGGGTTCAGAACGTCGCGAGACAGTTCGGTCCTTATCCACTGTGGGCGCAGGAGAATTGAGGGGTTCAGACCCTAGTACGAGAGGACCGGGTCTGACGAACCGATGGTGTTCCAGTTGTTCTGTCAAGAGCAGTGCTGGGTAGCTATGTTCGGCAAGGATAAGCGCTGAAAGCATCTAAGCGCCAAGCCTATCCCAAGATGAGTTCTCCCTGAAGGGTCGTGGTAGACCACCACGTTGATAGGCTCCGGGTGTAAGCACAGTAATGTGTTCAGCTCAGGAGTACTAATAACCCGTTCGGCTTGATCTTTTACTTTCCAATAAGCTGTCCCGAAAGGTTTCGGGGCAGTAATGGGAAATGAAAGATCTCAAAACAAAACGAAGCCTTAAAGTTGCGTGACCCGTTGAAACCTTAAAGCGTTGAAGCGGATCAGAAAAACTCCCTGTGTGTAGATATCAGAGAACCAGTACGACTAGTTGATAGTCGTTGGTTGATTGTTGATAGTTCTTTGAAATCCGAAGATGCGAATCGCCAGAAATGAGCGGTGATCGGCCGTTGATGGCTCTCAACTATCAACTCGCAACCATCAACTCTCTTTTCTGGTGACAATAGCGCGGTGGCCCCACCCGTTCTCATTCCGAACACGGAAGTGAAACGCTGCAGCCCCGATGGTAGTACGGCGATAGGCCGTGCGAGAGTAGGACGTCGCCAGAACTAAATGCCCGGTGGGTTTATCTCATCGGGCATTTTGCTTTGTGGCACGCCTACTCGAGCAGAGAACACGCCGTGCGGGGAAGCCGGCGGGTAGATGGTCAAACCCGCGCGGGCAGCGGGTGAGCTTGCGGGCGCAAGCGAGCCAATAGGACGTCGCCAGAACTAAAACCCCCGCTGGGTTTCTCGATGGCTCTTTTCTCGCAGGGGACAAACGCCTCTCGCGTGCTGGTGAACGCACTCTAGCGTTCAACCAACTCTTTCCGCTTCGGTCCGCTTGTACTATTAACAATCCGCTACTGCGGCCGCGCGGTAGGGTTCGCCATGTTAACAAGCCAGAAGGTCATTGACGCGATCAACTCCGACAGTCGTCGCGAGCAGGCGAACAAATCGGATACGAATTCAGCGCGGAGTTGGAGTATTACGCGATCGCGGCGCATTTCGCGGTGGAGGTGTTGCCGCGATTGTGATCTTCTGCGCTTCTAAATGCGGCTCCCCTGCTCCCATGCATCGTAAGCGGCTTATGATGCGACCTCAAGCTGGTGTTTTCTGAGTTTTTATTAACGTCGCAAATTGCGATCTTAAACGCGTACCGGCTTACAAATTCACTCCCTATTTCGAGAACGAGGTCGTGCGCAAACGGCCGTATCTCACCAGGGAGATGTGCATTCGCGTGATCGAATCGTCAATTCGCTCCGAGCCGCAGGAGCAGGATCGACATCGGTTTTGGGCGCGCGTCGATGAGCTGGGCGGTCGCTACTTGCGAGTGGTGACGCTCGCCGATAAAGTCACCATACACAACGCCTTCCTTGATCGTCGTTTCAAACCATGAAATTGAATTACCACCCGGACACGGATTCCCTTTACATCGATTTATCGGCCAAACCCAGCGCCGAAAGTGTCGAGGTTTCCAAGGGCGTCGTCTTGGATTATGATGCGGACGGCAATCTGGTCGGCATCGATATCGATCACGCCAGTTCGAAACTGAATTTGCGAGAACTGGTCACGAGCCACATTCCACTGAAAACAGCGGGGAAACCTTAAAGAAATCACCATGCTAACAAGTCAAAAAGTAATCGACGCCATTAACGAACAGATCGGATACGAATTCAGTGCGGAGCTGCAGTATTACGCGATTGGGGCGCATTTTGCGGCCGAGGCGTTGCCGCAGTTGTCGCAGCATTTTTTTCAGCAGGCCGAGGAAGAAAAAGGCCACGCGCTGCGATTTATCAAATATGTGGTCGATGCTGGGGGGCGCGTGGCGATCCCGGCGATCGATGCGCCTAAATCGAAATTCAAGACTCCGCGCGATGCGGTCAAGCTTTCGCTCGATCAGGAAATTCATGTCACCCAGCAAATCAACGGGCTGGTCGGGTTGGCGCGAAAGCAGAACGACTACATCACCATCAATTTCCTCCAGTGGTTCCTGACTGAGCAGCTTGAGGAAGTTTCGTCGATGGATAATTTGCTGAAGATCATTGAGCGCGCGGGCAATGATTTGCTTCAAGCCGATGAATATCTCGCTCGCGTCGGGCTGAGAACGATGCCAGACCCGCCGAAGCAATAAGGATCCACAGAAATATTTAGAGATTTGACTCGTTCGTCTCCCGACTCTCTCGCCGCTACCTCGCGGCTCAACCGTCTATGTCGCTAGCCCCGCTCACTCCGTTCTCGACTCCGCTCGGAATGACAAAGAGCGGACAGTACCTCGCGCGGGTCGGTGTGAAGGCAATGCCGGAATCGACAAAAGAGTGATTGTAGGGCGCTTGTACCAAGCGCCCATTTTGTTTGCTCGGCGTTTGACACAAACGCCGCTACAGCGTCCTGAAATTTGATTCTCGACGAAGGGCGATCCTTGGAATAATTCTCGCGCAAAACGCTTGAATAGAACCCACCGGAAGGAGTCTAATCCCACACATGAAAATAAAATTACCACTCAGTTTGTTGGCCGCAGCGAGTCTGGCGCTGAGCAGCGCAGCCTTTGCCGCGGGTGCAAAAACCTATGAGGCGACGGGACCAGTGCTGGAAGTGAATGACTCGATGATTGCGGTCCAGAAGGGAAAAGACCGCTGGGAAATCAATCGTGACGCCAACACCAAAGTCACCGGAGACGTCAAAGTTGGCGATAAAGTTCACATCACCTACACGATGTCCGCTACAGAGATCGAAGTGAAAGCGGGCAAAGGTGCTAAGAAAGAAGCAGCCAGTCCGGCGGCTTCGCCAAAGAAATAAAATACCGACTCAGATCGCCGGGTGCGCAAAACGTATCCGGCGATTTCTTTTTCTGTAGCCACGTCGCTGTGCGACGTACGAACACGGCCCGCAGGGCCGTGGCTACAGCTATCGTCGGCGCCCGCTGCCGCCGAGAATTCCTCCCAGAAGGCCGCGAACAAGTTGGCGCCCGACTTGGCTGCTGGCTGCGCGCATCGCACTCTTGGCCATTGAAGTCGCAAGCGAATCATGAACAGCGCCGCGCGGCCCGATCGTTGGCTGAAACGCAGCAGTGACACTTCCCAATGCCTCCGCGAGCACCGATGATTGCGGCCGTTCAGGCGGGGGCTCACCCAGTGCCACTGGCGCTGAGCCGGCGCTTTGCGTTTTCTCCCCTGCTCTGGCCTGCAATTTTTCGTAAGCCGATTCCCGATCAATGGCCTTTTCGTAGTGACCCGCGAGCACCGACGAATCGATAACTTGCTTTCGCTGATCCGGCGTGATTGCGCCGACCTGACTGCGTGGCGGAACAATTTTTGCGCGCTCCACGACTTGCGGGCTGCCGTTTTCATCCAGCATTGATACAAGCGCTTCGCCAACGGCGAGTTCAGTGAGCACGGTCTCAACGTTTAGTTTCGGATTTTGCCGAAACGTTTCGGCAGCGGCTTTCACCGCCTTCTGGTCGCGCGGTGTGAAAGCGCGCAAGGCGTGTTGCACGCGGTTACCGAGTTGGCCAAGAACGACCTCGGGAATATCCAGCGGATTCTGGCTGACGAAGTAAACGCCGACTCCTTTTGAGCGGATCAGTCGCACCATCTGCTCGATCTTTTGTTGGACCGTCGGTGCGATATCGGTGAAGAGCAGATGCGCTTCATCAAAAAAGAAGACCAACTTCGGTTTTTCCGGATCACCAATTTCGGGAAGGTTTTCGAACAGCTCGGAGAGCATCCAGAGCAGAAACGTCGCATACACTTTCGGCGACTTTTGCATCAGCTTGTCAGCAGCGAGAATGTTAACGACGCCGCGTCCAGTCTGAGTTTGAATCAAATCTTCGAGATTGAGCGCGGGCTCACCGAAAAATTTGTCCGCTCCCTGCGATTCTAGCGCGAGCAGATTGCGCTGGATCGCGCCCGCGCTGGCAGAGGAGATATTTCCATACTGCGTTTTGAATTGGTCTGCATTGTCCGCGACGTACTGCAACATTGCGCGCAGATCCTTGAGATCGAGAAGGAGTAAACCGTTATCGTCAGCGATCTTGAAGACCATGTTGAGCACGCCTTCCTGGGTGTCGTTCAAATCGAGTAAGCGTCCGAGCAGCAGCGGGCCCATTTCCGAAACAGTCGCGCGCACGGGATGGCCTTGTTCGCCGAACACGTCCCAGAACACGACCGGACAAGCTTCACCCTTGAAATCAGCAATACCGAGCTCTTTTGCGCGCTCGATCACCTTCGGATTGCTCCCGCCAGGCTGGCTTAATCCAGCGAGATCGCCTTTCACGTCGGCCATGAAAACCGGCACGCCACGCGCACTAAAATTTTCCGCCAGAGTTTGCAGCGTGACTGTCTTACCCGTCCCTGTGGCGCCGGCGATCAATCCGTGTCGATTCGCCATTTTGGGCAGCAAAAAGATTGGTTCCTCAGATTGTGCAACGAGGATGGGATCAGCCATGGCTGGAAACTTTGATTTTGCCAACAGCAGTGCAATTGTCCAGCACTGGTCGCGCGCCCACTCTAGAAACCGCGGTCAACGATCGCGGCTACAGTGCAGCGCCTGCGCCAGGCGCCGAGGACGAGGCCGCTGATCGAAAAGGCCACAAACGGTCGGCCCATGTCGATCAGGATGAGTGGCCAGGGATTTGTTTCGAAAGCGGAGAACACCGCGATGGTGGCGTGTTCAACAAATAAAAAGCCGAACCAGCAAAGCAGCGCGATCTTCAATCCGGCGACTGCCGTGGTTGCATTGAGACGTGAGATCAGCCAAGCCAACGTGTAATTCACCACGATTGCGGTAACGATTGCGAACACGTATGCGCTGACGTTATGAGTGCGCTCGATGTCGGTCATCGTCCGGGCGTGAAGATTGAGCCATTTCTCGCCAAAGACGGCGTACCATCCCCAGCCGATAAGTTGGTGAATCACGACAAGGATCCAAACTGCGAGATGATTGATTTTGGTGTTCACAAAGTTTGCGGATTATCGAGGCGGCTGAAGTTTGATTGCAAGTAGATTCCAGCGCTGATCGTGCCCAACTCCCCGCCTCTCCCCTTGGCCAAGGGGAGAGGATTGAGGTGAGGGGTTCTTCCATGCCCGCGACACAGATGGCGCAATCCTCACCCTCCCCCGCTCCCTTGGGAAGGGACAGGCGACCTTAATCCGCCGCATCAGTAGAGATATGGCTTCGAGAGCGGGAATGCATTCTTGATCAATTCAAGGCGTGGTTTCGCGTCATCGGCAACGATGACTTCCACAACATCGAAGCGAAAAAGAATATCGGGATTGTCGAGCATCCGCAGCCAGGCCAGGCCGCCGCGAGAAATCCGTTTTTGTTTTTGTCGATCGACGGCGGCAACAGGCCGGCCAAAATCTTCCCGCGTGCGCGTTTTTACTTCGACGAATACGAGAGTGTCGTTATCCCGGCAAACAATATCGATCTCGCCGCCGCTGCGCCCCTTGAAGTTACGGTAGAGAATCTTGTATCCGTTACGCCGCAGGAATCGACACGCCAACTTCTCGCCGTGCGCGCCGCGCCGGAGATGGACCGATTTCCGCGAGTTCCTCAAGAGCGAGAAGCGGTTGCGCCACCGGTTCGAAAGATCGGCGATGGATCGGGCAAGGGCCGAATTCATGGAGCTTAACGAGATGCAGTTCGGTGCCGTAACCTTTATGCTGGCCGAAAGAATATTGCGGAAACTGCGCGCAAAAGTCACGCATCATTCTATCGCGGCTAACTTTGGCGATCACGCTTGCGGCGGCGATACTCAAACTAATGCAATCACCATCGATTATCGCCGTCTGCGGAAATGGAAATGGGATCACAGGCAGACCGTCGATCAAAACGTGATCGGGTTGGTCGATCAGCGCTTCGACTGCGAAGCGCATGGCTTTATGGCTCGCACGCAGAATGTTGATTCGATCGATCTCTATGGAATCGACAATGCCAACAGTCCATCTCAGTTCGGGATTAGCGACCAGTTCGCAATAGATATCCTCGCGCAATTCAGGCGCAAGCTGTTTGGAATCGTTCAGGCGACGATGACGGAATTTTTCGGGCAGGACCACTGCAGCCGCGACGACTGGACCCGCCAACGCGCCGCGGCCTGCTTCGTCGATGCCGGCTATGCGAGCGACGCCATTAGCGCGGAGTTTTTTCTCGTAACGAAAACCGCAGCGCCGATACATGTCCCCAATTTAGCGATTCAATGATTTAACGATTTAGCGATTTAATCCTCATGCTTCAATCGTTAATTCGCTAATTCGCCAAATCGCTAAATGACCGACGTCACTCCCGCACCGCTGTTGCTTCCTTGCCTTTGCGGGTACGAAGATAATTCAATCTTGCGCGGCGAACGCGCCCCTCTTGTTCCACCTCTATCTTTGCAATGCGCGGCGAGTGCAACGGGAAAACTCGCTCGACACCTTCACCGTAGGAAATGCGGCGCACGGTAAATGTTTCATTCAGCCCGCGGCCTTTGCGTCCGATGACGACTCCGGCGAATATCTGGATTCGTTCCTTGTCCCCCTCCACAACCCGCGTATGGACGCGGACGCTGTCGCCGACCTTGAATGTGTTCGCGTCGGCTTTTTGTTGTTCTTTCTCGATCGCATCGATGATCTGGTTCATGGCAATTCCTCTCTTTACCGCGTGCGGAACATAGACCTCTGAGTCTGTGCGCTCAGCCCCGAATCCTTTCGCAGCTGAAGCTCGAGATGGCGGGTTCAAAACCCGCTGGCCGCACAGGCTTCAAGCCTATGTTCCGAGAGCGGGACGGAGAGCTTCCAACACGCAGGGGAAAATTGCAACTGAGAAGAATCCATTTAGCGATTTATTGATTTAGAATTTGGTAATCGGACTTGCTGGGTTTCAGCCCCAGAAGCTTTCGGGGCTGGGCCCGCCAGGATTCGAACCTGGGACCAAGGGATTATGAGTCCCCTGCTCTAACCGCTGAGCTACAGGCCCATTTTCGCTACGCGAACATCCGATATTCAACTTCCAACGTCGAATGTTCAAGGCCACAGCATTTTTGATTTCGATTTTGGATCGCCGATTTGCAATTGTCGATCCGTGCCACGATTCGGACGGTTTGTTCTGATCTTTGTTGAACTCGCGATTCTTACCGCACTAATCCTGGCAACACGGTGCGCGAATTATCAGGACGTTTTTGTCGGCGGGAACATTTACTTCGTTGATGCGGATTGTTATGCGCGGATGACGCGCGTGCAGATGTGCGATGCAAGGCCGGGACTGATCGTGCGGCATCATGCGTTTGAAAATTTTCCACAGGGGACAACTCCACACACGACCGCGCCGTTCGACTATCTCATCCTCGGACTGTCGCTTCTGCTAAAGCCGTTCACGGCGCACGCGCTCGATTTGGCTGGGGCATTTGTTTCGCCCTTGCTTGCGTTGCTGGGCGGCTGGTTTCTCTGGTGGTGGTCGCGTCGAATGCAATTCCGTCATCGCTGGGTGATGCTGAGCCTGTACGCGATCAGTCCGATTCTCGTCCATGGGACGGAGCTTGGCAGGCCCGATCATCAATCGTTGTCCATGCTGCTCGTGACGATCGCGATTTGCGCGGAGTGGAGCCGCGGCGAAGCAACGGGCGCGGCGACCGCACGATGGGCCGTCCTGAGCGGAACCGCTTGGGGATTGGCGATTTGGAATTCTGCCTATGAATCGCTCGTTCTATTCCTGCTAGTAATCGTGCTCCTGCTCGCCTGCCACGCCGTAGCGCAGCAAAGCCGGGTGCTCGGCGGGAAAAGGACGCCGCACAGCGGCGCGGCTACACCGAAATCTTGCCGCGCTGGTTGGGTTTGTTTTGTTCTGATCACTGCGATTGCGCTCTTGATTGAGCGGCGCATCCCGTCGTTATCGGTTCTGCGTTCGAACGGGATTTTCAGAAACTGGGCGCACACGATTGGCGAACTCGTGCACATCTCACCGGCAAATCCGATCTGGCTGCGCTGGTGCGGGTATCTGTTTTTGGTCGCGCCATTTTTGATTTGGATGAATATCAGGACGCGAAGAGACGGCGCGCAACGAGTGCGCATCCTAGCAATTTATGTTCTTCTCTTCGCCACGTACTTGCTCACCATTTGGCAAGCGCGCTGGGGATACTTCTTTGCATTAATATTCGCGCTTGCGCTTCCGGCTTTGCTCGCGCCAATCAAATCGCGAGCAGCAGTTTGGATTGCATTTGTGTTATCGATCTTTCCCATTTTGCGCGATTGGGATGAACGGCTTTGGCCAAATGAAACGCAATTAGCCGCTCGCGTGGAACGGCGGAATGAATCGGCGCAGTTGCGCGAACTGGCGCTCAACTTGCAATCGCGCGACGTGCATCCGTTTCTTGCGCCGTGGTGGCTTTCGCCCTCGATCGCCTATTGGTCCGGGCAGCCTGGAGTGGCCGGAAGTTCGCACGAGAGCCTCAACGGCATCGCAGACATCGCGCGATTTTTTCTTTCGGAGGATTTGCAACAAGCCCGCGAAATTCTGCAGAAACACCGAGTGGCGTGGGTTTGTGCGTACGATTCCGACCGCGTGGCGCAAAATTCCGCAGCCATCCTGAACCAGGCATTACCCCTGCATCCGCTCTGTCACGTATTGGATCGAACGCCCGGCCAAGCGCCGCATTTTCTGATTTTCTCCGCGCAGACCGCGACGTTCAAACTATACCGGACCGCTGTTGAACGATAAAAATGAATAAAAAGTTCCGATGACACACGAGAATCCGTTGACAGGCATCGGCGAGTGTCACAATCTACTCAATGCTTAAGAGATTCGTCCCGCAAAAGCCGATGCCGCCGGTCCGAGAAGAGCCGCGGTATCCGGACACAGATGACAACAATCATTCTGCGAGTCGGGAAGAACCAAAAACGTCAACAATAACCGATAACCCAAATTCAAATCCTATGGCAGATCACGGAGGTAAAGACATCCTCTCGAGCGATGTCGAAATCAAAGGCTCGATCAAGTTCCAAAAAGAACTGCTCATCGACGGGAAGGTCGAAGGGGACATTAACTCTGATGGCGTTTTGACGGTCGGTGAAAACGCTGAAATTCGGGGCGAGATAACAACCAAATCGATCACCGTCTATGGCAAAGTGCACGGCAACATCACCGTGTCCGAGCGTTGCGAGCTAAAATCCAAATGCGTGTTGCAGGGAGATCTGAAAGCAGCGCGTCTCACCATCGAAGAGGGAGCCACTTTTATCGGCAAGTCGGAAGTCACCAGCGGAACGTTTTCCGCCAAGGCGGCAGCTCGGCCTGAGGTTGTGCGGCCCAATGAGCCCATCAAAGCAGCCTTTGGCGCGCGCGCATAAGGAAAGGATCTCGGCTTAGGGTCCAGTGGCCAATCCGTCGCTTGTAAAAGTCAGTGCGGAATGCCCGCACTGCGGCTTTAAGCAGATGGAATATGCTGCGGCCAAAAGCTCGATCTGTCGCCAGTGCGGCCGCTCGTTTTTGCCATTCACGCCGAAGCCTGGCCTGAAACTGCGGACAAGGGAAGAAGCGCCCCCGCCAGAGAGCTCCTCCATTCTTGGCAGGTTCGAGGATTTTTGGAAGCGACAACACAGTTCCGTCATCGAGTGTTTTGATTGTAAACGAAAACAGCAGGTCAGTGGCGCGGCGACTTCAACAATCTGCCCGTCGTGTAGTGCGCATATTGATCTGCGCGACTACAAAATCACCAGCGGTTTCAGCCGAAGCATTCGAACCCGGGGCGACGTGCATCTGACCGGCAAAGGCGATCTGGCCAGCAGCAGCGTGGTTTGTCGATCCGCCTTAGTCGAAGGCAGGCTGCGCGGGAATCTGCAATGCGACGACACCGCGACGATTAACTACTCAGGCAAAATTCCGGGGCGTATCAGCGCTCGACACGTCATGGTTGATCGCAAAGCCGACATTCACTGCTTCCGCAGAATCCGCGCGGAAAGCGTCGAAATCAAAGGCAGAATGTCGGGCGAGATCGTTGCGCAAACGGTCACGGTGGAGAGGAAAGGCGCACTGGAAGGCGATGTCACGGCAAGGGCCATCACAGTAGAAAAAGGCGGGATGTTTTCCGGCCAGCTCGTCATCGGTCAGATCGGCCTGACACAGGGAGAATTATTGCAGGAACAAGAGCCGGCCGCGGCGAGTGATCCGGAGTCGAATTTTCCAGAAATGGCACCGCGGCCTTTGCCCGCGACGTAACACCGATCAACTCCATGCCAAGACTGCATCCACGCAGTCCTTACGAGAAACTTGGCGGCTTCGTGCATCTGCCGCGTTTGATCGACAAGGCCAGACTGCATCGGAAAGGATTGCTTGACGGTTACAACTACAAAACCGTCGGCTTCGATAAACATTTGCTCGCGTTCCTCAAAATCGATGGCGACACATTTGAAGAGATTGCCAACAAACTGGAGGATGACGCCTCGATTCTGAAATGGGTGCAGGAAAACGGCGCAAAACATTCGCCCGAAGCAATCGAACAATGGAACCAGGCGATGATTTCGCGCCATCCCGACACCGCTGCCAAAAAGGCGCGTTTCCTGCATTTCCTTAAAGAGGCAGGCGGCGAAGGCCGCAAAGATATTCGGACGTATTTCGATCTGATCGAGTTTGATGAAGGGCGGTTAAAATGACCCGCCTTCGTCCGGCAGCCACCGGACTACGGCGGGCAGGCGAATGACAAATGCCGAATGACGAAGGAAACCCGAATGACAAAATGACCAAGGCGCTCACATGTGCTGCATTTTCGTCATTCGTTCTTCGTCATTCTCCCGCTTTGATCTTCGCGAGAATCTGATCTGCGTTTTCCAACGTTTCTTTGCTTCCGATATCAAGCCATTTGCCTTTGATCTGAAACGTCTTTACTGGTTTGCGCGTGTAGAACCATTGCACAAAACGGCCTGGCTGATCCGGATTATTGCCTGCAGCCAGATATGTCGTTAAAAGAGACAGAACCGCAGGCGAATAATAGTAAACAGCGACTGCAGCCAGGGTTCCCTGGGGTTTCTCCGGCTTTTCCTCGAAGCGGGTAATGATTCCATCCGCATCAACGGTGATGTTGCCGTATTTTTTGATGGCTTCAGCGTCGCCGACATCATAGACCGCAACCGTTGCGTCAGTTCCCCTCGCGCATTCCACAAAATTCGCCAGCGATTCAGTAAACAGGTTGTCGCCGGCGACGATTAACAGGCTGCTTTGGCTCAGGTTCTCGCGCGAGACGACAAAATTGATGTCGCCAATTGCACCCAACTTATCTTCATCGCTGGTGGAACCGTCATTAATGATTTTGAATTTGAATTCCGGTTGCCGGTCCCGATAGCGTTCGCTCCAGGCTTGGAAGTCAGCCGCGAATTTGTCGTTTGTTACCACATAGATCGTTTCCAGGTCAGGAATACCCGCGAGGTTATCCACCACCCACTCGATAATCGGTTTGCCTCCCACCACGAGCAGCGGCTTCGCCTTTTTGAGCGTTAACGGATAGAGGCGCGTTGCGTACCCGGCTGCGAGAATAAGAGCGTTCATGAGACCCAAACAGTACGTAGCAAAACTGAAACGCGCTCGTGTTTTCTACTGCGATTTCGCAGCGCTTCCACTTAAGATCGCGTTTTTTAGATGCTGTTGGATCACCCGGATCCGGTGTGAATCGGTAATCTTGGCGTGGTTGGCGCCGTCCACCACATACAGCGTATCAATCGCTGCGCCGGCCTGCGTGTTAATACGAGACAGTGGGATCAAAATATTTTCGCGATCAAGACAGTTCAGCACGTCGTAGAGCAATCCGAGCCGGTCCGGAGCTTGAATCTCAATAAGCGTGTAGCTTGGGTGCGTTCTGTTATCGATGGCAATGCGCGTCGGAAATTCAATTGCCGGCGCGAGACGACGGCTTTGGCGCTTCGCCTTTTCGATTAATGGCAGAAAATAGAAGCTCTCGTCTTCGAGGGCTCGTCGCAAAGTTTGCTCTACCAGCTTGAAATCTCGTGGGTCGGTGGCCGGGCGGGCGTTCATGTCGCACACGCGGAAAACTCCGAGCACCACGTTGTCGCCGCGCGGAAAAACGTCGGCGCTCAAAATGTTCAACGGCACAACGGAAAACGATCCGGCAACTTTTGCCAGCAACCGTTCGCGCTCCCACGTGCAGAAGGTCATAACAGTGTGCCCCTGCTCTGGCACAACCTTCCATTTGATTGCTGGCGCCAGCGGAAGCTCTCCCCCCGTGGAGACGTTTTCGAGGAACGACCGGAATAATTTCAGGTGCTCGACAATCTCGCGAAGATCGCTCGCGCGGAAGTAATGATCCGGCATGAAGTCAAAGTGCGCTTCAATTTCCTCTGCGTAGTCCGGTGAAAGTTTCTCGGACACAGCAGCCTGCAAGCTTTGGCGCTCGATTCTTGTTTGTTCGTCATAAGATTTCCGGTCGGCCAGATAACGCGAGGTCTGGTGAAACAACTGCCAGACGAGGGACTCCTTCCAATCCGACCACGCTTCGGCGCTTGTGCCCTGGCCGTCCGCCAGAGTCAGCAGCATGAGCGCGTTCAGGTTTTTCTGATTCTTCACAATCTGGGCCAGTTCCATAACCGTGGCTGGGTCGTCCAGGTTTCTCTGCTGCGCGATCATGGAAAGCGTAAGATGATGATCGACCAGAAGGATAAGTGACTTGCGCTCCTCGGAGGATAATTGCAAACGGGCGGCAACGCGCTGTGCGAAGAGGGCGCTCGCTTCCGAGTGTGGCCGTGCACCGACGGCTTTGCCGCTGTCGTGCAAGAGCAGCGCGAGATAGAGAACCAGCGGGTCCTCGAGCTCCTCAAAAATTCTGCGATAAGCAATCAGCTTGGGATCATTCGTCTCCGCCAGCGCGTCGAGTTTGTCGATACACACCAGCGTATGCTCGTCCGCTGTGTAACGATGCAGAAATTCGTGCTGCACCAGGCACGTGAGCTGGCCGAATTCGGGGATGTAGCGACCGAGAAAATCGACCCGATGCATCATTCGCAGGATGCGTCCCACTTTCCCTTTTTGCGATAGAATCGATTTGAAGATCGTGCGCGGCCCCCGCGCATACTGATAGGTGCGGGTAACCTGGCCGAGGTTTCTGCTCAATAAATCCGCCAGTTCCGGGCTAAGATCCAAGGCGCGCTCCAGCGCCCACTGAAATGCCCGCATCATCTGTTCGGGATCTTTGCGAAAAATATCCGGCCGCGCCGGATGCAATTGTTTATTGCGAACAAAGAAAGAGTCCCCGATTGGAGTTTTGTCAGCTCTTATTAACGGAAGAAAACTAAAAAGAGAACGGGTCTTGCTTGTGACGTATCCGCTCACAAATTGCTCCGTGATGCGTTCGGTCACCCGTAAGATATTTCGCGTGTGGTCGTAGTAGTCCCGCATAAGCGCCTCGCTGCGGAGCTGGCCGTTTCGAGGAGAATAATCGAGCCGTTTTGCGATTTGCTCCTGCAGGTTGATGTGCAGTACGTCGGTGGCGCGTCCGGTCGCGTAATGCAAGTCCGTGCGCAAGCGGAGGAGAAAATCGTAGGCTCTCTCGATCCGTCGCTGGTCGCTTTCGCTCAGCCAATCTTTGCCCACCAACTGGTTCGTGCTCAGCGAGCCCTCCCTGAAGTAGGTTATCCAAAGCAGATTCTGATAGTCGCGCAGCCCGCCGCAGCCGCTCTTCAGATTGGGCTCTTGCAGATAGACGCTGTCGCCGAATTTTTTGTGCCGGGCAACCTGGTCTTGCATGCGCATTTCGACATATTCGCGTTCATACCCCTCGACACATTTTGAACGAAATTGCTCTCGAAACTCGCGTGCGAGCTCTCTGTCCCCGGCGAGAAAACGCGACTCCAGCATGGCCGTCTTTGTGCGCATATCACGGTTGGCCTGGGCAATCGCTTCTTTAATGGAACGCGTGGAGTGCCCAACCTTAAAGCCGCTGTCCCATAGCAGATAGAGAACTTGATTTACCATCTCCTCCAGGTGCGGAGAAATCTTGTATCGTTGCCGATGCAACAGCATGACGTCAATGTCACTGAAAGGGTTGAGTTCGCCCCGGCCATATCCGCCAAGACCGATCAACGCGAGCGGAACTTTGGCTGCGTCATTTCCAGGAGCAGCAGCCGCAGCAGCGGCGCCGACGACGTACTGCAATAAGATATCAATCAATTCAGCCCGTCGCGCGCAAATTTCGCGGCCACCCCCGCCGGCCTGATGCTTCAGCCGCAATCGATGCTCTTCAACCTTGAGAAATTTTTTGTAAAGCGGGAGAACCTCCGTTGGTCGTCTGGTCCCTGTGGCCGCAAGACGGTTTTCGGCGTGCGCCAGAACTTGTTCCAGATGTCGGGACATTCTCATCGCCAGTTTAGATCGCGGTTTAATCTAAAGTTGGAAATCCAAAATCCAAAATCTGCATCCTACCGCTGTCATGTTGAGCGAAGCGAAACATCTCTGGATTAATTTTCCGATTGGGCGAGCATCGATCCAAAATTTGATCCGAGATGTCTTCGCTTCGCTCAGACATGACAGTGCGCGTGGCCTGACGCAGCACGCGCGCTTATGTCTGCCGTGCAAAAATTCAGTATTTTAGGAACGACGTGACCGGCGTCGGCTCGAGTTGCTTCCGGCCATGAAGGGATTCTAACTCGATTAGAAACTGCGCTTCGACCAGATTTCCGCCAGCTTTACGAATAAGGACAGCTGCGGCAGCAGAAGTCCCGCCGGTCGCGAGTAAATCATCCACCAGCACAACCCGCTCGCCCTCTCTCATGGCGTCGATGTGCATCTCCATTTCCGCCTCGCCATACTCGAGCGAGTATTTCGCGACCTCCGTCCGGTAGGGAAGCTTGCCGCGCTTCCGGATCGGCACGAAACCAACACCAAGTTCATATGCCACCGCCGATCCAAAAACGAAGCCCCGCGCGTCGATTCCGACGATTTTGTCAATCTTTCTCCCGCGGCACCTCTCCAGAAAAAGATCAATTGACGCACGGAACAAAGCGGGATCGTTCAAGACGGGCGTGATGTCTTTGAACATGATCCCTTTCTTTGGGAAATCGGGCACGTCGCGAACAGCAGCGCGGAGCTTTCCAAGTATGTCCAACGCCATCGGCGGGAACGCTAGTGGGCTGCAATGAAAGGTCAATCAACCTTCTCCGCGACGGACGCGCCGGAGGAGCAAATTAGTAATCACGCGGCCACTTTACACAGGATTGCCAACTCGGGACGGCAATCTAGAATAGGCTGTCCCGGTGGATCGTTATCTCCTCATTGTTTCGACAGTTTGTTTTCTCGCAGCAGTCGTGCACACGATTATTGAGCTGCGTGCCGGGGTGTTTCGTCCGATGCGATTCAATTTTTTTGCGGTCGGCTTGGGATTTGTTTTTCAGACGGCGTTCTTGTCGGTCCGCGGTCATGCGCTGGGTCGCTGTCCGCTGACGAACCTGTTCGAGGTTTTCGTTTTTCTGGCGTGGTCGGTGGCGCTGATGTACATACTCGTGGGTCCGCTCTATCGCCTCTCGCTGATGGGCGCGTTCACCGCACCGCTGGTGGTTTTGCTGCAAGGTTTTGCGCTCGTAGGGCCAATCGACATCCGTCACCCGGTGAAAGTGCCAGCCAATCCGTGGCTGGAATTTCACGCTTCGATTTCGACCGTGGCCTACGGGGCGTTCGCTCTCGCTTGCATCGCTGGCGTCATGTATCTGATCCAGGAACGGCAGCTTAAGACGCATCAGTTGCATTCTGTTTTTTATCATTTGCCGCCGCTGACAGATCTTTATGCAACCATCACCCGGCTGCTGTGGTGGGGCTTTGCGCTTTACACGCTGGGCATTGTGAGCGGTTTCTTTACGGGCCGCCCATTGCCGCGCGTGCAAGTCGTGGCCGCTATTGGGGTCTGGTTGCTTTACGCGACGATTTTACAAGGTCGTCATCTTCGGTGGTTCGCGCCGAGATGGGTGGCCACGTTATGCATCATTGGCTTTAGCGTGGCACTCGCACTTCTCTGGGGAATCGAATTCACCGCGGAAATGCGTCCGCTGCCATGAATCTTTTCTGTCTCGGATTAAGTCATCACACCGCCGACGTGGCGACACGGGAGCAGTTCAGCCCTAGCGCGACGGCCGAATCGACCCTGCGCCAAACCGGTTGCGCGGAAGCGTTGTTGCTGACGACGTGTAATCGGGTGGAGGTTTATGCGGTTTCGCAAAAACGCGTTTCCACGGATGAAATTGCGCGTTGCCTCACGCGAAAAATCGACATCGATCCTCACGATTACGCGCCCCCTTTTTATCGCTACGAGGCTGAAAAGTGCGTGCAGCATCTTTTCCGAGTCGCCTCCGGGCTCGATTCGATGGTTGTTGGCGAGAGCGAGATACTCGGACAGGCAAAAAAAGCATACGAGTCCGCCAGAACATCCGGAGCAGTCGGTCCGTATTTACATCGTTTGTTTCAGCGCGCCTTTCGCGTAGCGAAACAGGTCCGCACGCACACGGACATTGCGCGCGGCGCGGTGTCGGTAGGCTCAGTCGCTGTCGATTTAGCGCAAAGAATTTTTGGTAAATTAAGCGATTGCAAGGTTCTCGTGCTTGGCGCAGGCGAAACCAGCGAACGCACTGCGCGTGCGCTTATTTCGCGCGGCGTCAGTGATCTTCTCGTAGCCAATCGCTCGATGGATCGCGCGTGCAAGCTGGCGCAGACGACAGGTGGCCGCGCTGTGCCGTTCGACGAGTGGGCGGTGCAATGCCGTGAGATCGATATTCTGATTACATCGACAGCATCGGAAACGCCGCTGCTGACGGCGGACAAACTCGCGCCGATGTTGCGTGAGCGTTTGGATCGTCCGCTCTTTATCATCGACATTGCCGTGCCTCGCGACGTCGATCCCAGCGTAAATGAAATGGAAGGGGTTTATCTTTACGACATCGATTCCATACGATCCGTGGCGGAGCAATCACTCGCCCTCCGACGCCAGCAGGTTGCCGCAGCAGAGGCGATCATTGCGGAACATGTCGCGGATTTTGTCGATTCAATTTCTCGAGGACTGAATCGCCCCTTGCAAACTGCGGAGCATCACTCGCTCGGCGAAAATCCGCTACGGGCGTCCGAGCTGTAGCGGCGGTCTATGACCGCCGAGAATAAAAAACAGCGCCTGCGTCGGCTTGAGTTCGTGTTCGTACGATCGCCAATCTACTTCGTGACAGCATGTACAGAGTCGCGACGAAAGCTTCTTGCGAACTCGCGAGTGCACGAAAGCTTTCTCTGGTTTGCACAACAAGGTCCTCTGCATGGCGCTTGGGTCGGTAGATACGTGATTATGCCAGATCACATCCATTTGTTTGCGGCAACTGACGACGAGAAGATCACGCTCTCCAAATGGATGAAGTCGTTCAAGAACTCTTTGTCGAAAACTCTGCGCTTGGGTGGGGTTGACGCACCGCATTGGCAAAAGACGTTTTTCGACCACGTCCTCCGTAGCAGCGAATCGTATTCAGAGAAATGGAGCTACGTTCGCGAGAATCCCGTGCGGGCTGGCTTGGTAAAAGAAGCAGAGGATTGGCCATTTATGGGCGAGGTCTTTCGATTGGAATATCGATCGGGGTAACGCGTTATCGGCGGTCACAGACCGCCGCTACAGAGCAGCGATCATGAAAGCTGGAAAGATAATCCTGGGGACACGCGGCAGCGAACTGGCGCGTGCGCAAGCTCGTTTGGTGGAAAAAGCAATTCAACGGGTGCGGCCAGAGGCAAAGATCGAGACCAAAATTATTGCGACACATGGGGACAAAGTCAAAGTTGTCGATCCTCGGGCAGGACGAAAAGGCGTGTTCACGGCAGAAATCGAGCGCGCGCTTCTAGCCGGAGAAGTAGATATAGCTGTCCATAGTGCCAAGGATCTGCCGAGTGAAACGAACCCGGACGCAGAAATCGCGGCAGTTCTTTCCCGGGCGCCGATGGAAGACGCGCTGGTTTCCAAACACCTGGGCGGTCTCGCTTGCCTTCCTGAGGGCGCCACGGTCGCAACCGGCAGCGTGCGAAGGAAACATCAGCTGCTCTGGAAGCGTGCGGCCCTGGACGTTGTCGATCTCCGCGGCAACGTACCTACGCGGCTGCGAAAACTGGCGGAAAACCAATGGGACGCCATCATCCTCGCACGCGCGGGACTTGAACGCCTGGGCTTGTCGCCGACTGGCACCGAAATCAGCTTTGAAGGCAGGCAATTTTTTCTTGAGGTTCTTCCGTGCGAAATTTTTTTGCCCGCTGGTGGCCAGGGAATAATCGCGCTCCAAGTTCGCATCGATGACCAAAGCACAAAGGCACTCCTAGCTGTCGTAAACGATCGCGAAACGTTGCTTTGTTTGCAGGCGGAGCGAGAATTTCTGCGTGGGTTGCAGGGTGATTGCAATTGTCCGGTCGGCGTGCTTGCAAAGATTGACAACCGCAAGATGAAAATGCGCGCGCAAGTTTTCCTAGGTGAATCGGCGGCGCCACGGGAGGCCCAAGTGGAAGGCGCCTGCGATGAAGGCGGGAAGTTAGCCGGCGAATTGTTGCGAAGGATCACGCAAGAGTAACAACATGACCAGGAGTACCAAACAGAACGGAACAGTTTGTCTGGTTGGCGCTGGACCGGGCGATCTCGGTTTGGTGACCTTGCGCGCAAAGGAGTGTATCGAGAATGCGGACGTGATCGTGTACGATCATTTGGCAAATCCGGAGATACTTCGTTGGGCGCGGGACGATGCCGAAATTATTTATGCCGGGAAAGAACCGGGTGAAAGCCGAACCCAACAGGAAATCAACGCGCTGCTGATCGATAAAGCGCGCGAAGGAAAGCAGGTCGTTCGGTTAAAGGGCGGGGACCCATTTGTGTTCGGCCGGGGTGCCGAAGAAGCGCAGGCGATCGCCGATGCGGGAGTCCCATTTGAAATTGTGCCTGGAATCACCTCAGCCATCGCCGGGCCGGCTTATGCAGGCATTCCCATGACGCATCGGGCGCATAATTCGCACGTGACATTTTTTACGGGCCACGAAGATCCAGCAAAGGCAGAAAGCGCAATCGATTACGCGGCGTTGGCAAAACTGGGCGGCACACAGGTCATGCTAATGGGCGTGGAACGTCTCAGATCCATCACGAGCGAAATGCTCAAGCAAGGCGTCCGCAGCGATTTGCCGGTGGCGCTTGTGCGCTCCGCTACGACCGGGCAACAGGAAACGCTTACCGGCACTCTTGAAGATATCGCCAAAAAAGCTGTCGACAGCGATTTCAAAGCACCGGCGGTGGCCGTATTCGGTGAAGTCGTCGGATTGCGTGACAGTCTCAATTGGTACGAAAAGCGGCCGCTCCTGGGAAAAAGGATTGTCGTTACGCGAACCCGAAAGCAGGCGAGCGTCTTAAGCGACAAACTGCGGGCGCTCGGCGCGCACGTGATCGAACTGCCCACCATCCGCATCGAGCCGCCGAGCGATTTACGCGAATTCGCGGAGCTGGTGCAGGACGCGCACACCTATGACTGGATCGTGTTCACGAGCGCAAACGGCGTCGAAGCGTTCTTCGATATTTTCTTCAAGCTGTACGACGACGCCCGTGAGATCGGCGGCGTGCGCATTGCCGCCATCGGGCCCGCCACCGCCCAACGGGTGAAAGACTTTCATCTGCACGTCGATCTTCAGCCGGAAGAATTCGTGGCCGAGGCGGTGGCGCGGGAGTTCAAAAAGCAGGGAAGCATCGAAAATTTGCGGATTCTTTTGGTGCGCGCAGAAAAGGCGCGGGACGTTCTGCCCAAAGAGCTCTCAGTTGCAGGCGCGATTGTGGACGAAGCGTTCGCGTATCGGACGGTGCCGGAGACGCGCGACACCAGCGGCGCGCGGCATCAATTGGCGCAGGATGGCGCCGATTTGATCACGTTCACAAGTTCTTCAACCGTGGAAAACTTTCTGGCGCTCGGATTGCCGTGGCCGAAGGGAATGCGAATCGCCAGCATCGGCCCAATCACGTCAAAAACTGTGCGCGATCAGGGGCTCAAAGTCGATGTCGAGGCGCGCCGGCACGATATCAATGGCTTGGTGCAGGCGATCAGGGAACTTTTTACAGATAAGAACGCTGAGAAAAGCTAAATCGTTACAACGAGAACTACTGCCTCGGCCCAACGTTTTAGCTTCTTAACATTTAACCCTTGTTACGATGGATTAAACCGAAACCTCATTTTACCGCGCTTGGCGTTGGCTTTTGCCTTCCGGCGATGCTTTTGCGAAGGCGTCTCGAAGGCGCGCAAACGGCGGACCTCCTCGAGAATACCCTCGGCATCCAGCTTGTTTTTCAGCCGCTTCAACGCGCGATCGACAGGTTCACCTTTACGAACAATCACTTCTGGCATCAATCATCACTCCCCGAATTTAGGACTTTATCTTAAAAACCGAGCCGGAGAGTACTCGGGCTGGACGGCCTCGTCAAATCTGCCCGGGAAACCCGCCGAAGTTAGGTCGCTTTAGCGCTGGGCGAGCGGATTCGCTGCGGTCGCTGCTTTTTCGGTGATTTCGCGGCGTAAAGCGCTCTCCCTGCCGCCCCGGGCTCGCGTCCACCAAAGGACGATGGGAGAGGCAATGAAGATCGAAGAGTAAGTGCCGACGACCACGCCGATAATGATGGCGAGGGAAAAGTCGCGTAACACCGCGCCGCCAAAGAAAAACAGACAGAGAATCGGGATAAGCGTGACTGTGCTCGTGAGAATAGTACGGCTGAGCGTCTGGTTAATGCTGGAGTTCATTATCTCCTCGATGGTGCCGCGTCGGCCACTAGCAAGGCCTTCACGGATCCGGTCGTAAACGACGATGGTGTCGTTAATGGAATAACCGGCGATGGTCAGCACTGCGCCAACCATCGTAAGAGTCAGCTCGCGGCCGAGAAGCGCGAACACGCCCACCGTCATAAGCACATCGTGCAGCAACGCGACAATCGCGCCTACGGCAAAGGAAAGTTCGAAGCGGAACGTCACGAAAATTAAAATGCCCAGGATGCCAAGGCCGAGCGCGATCAACGAACTCTTTGCCAGCTCACCGCCCACGAGCGCGCCGACTCGCTCGGAACCTTCCACATGGAAGCCGGCGTTGGGGAGCGTCTGCATGATTTGTTTTTCCGCCTTATCGCTGGTGTTCAACGGCGTGCGGATGGTGATGTAATTCTTGCCCACCTGCGTGGATTCTTGAATCGACGCGTCGGCAAGTCCAATTGGTTGCAGCGCGTGGCGGACCTGCCCGATGTCGATTTTGCTCGGCGCGCTTAATGTAATCAGGTCGCCGCCGCGAAAATCGACACCAAAATTTTTCTCGCCTCGAATGTAGAAAGCGCCTGCGCCAGCCAACAGCAAGGCGAGCGAACACATGCAGGCGATAAAGCCTTTGCCGAGGAAATTGATGTTTTGCGCCGAAATCAAATGCAACATCGAGATGCGCTTCAGTTTTCCTGTATCGACAAACCAGCCAAGAAAGTTCCGTCCCACGATGAGCGCCGTGAACAGCGACGCCAGAATGCCAAGCGAAAGTGCGATCGCGAAGCCTCTGACGGGGCCGGTGGCCTTCCAAAACAGAATCGCAGCGGTAATCAGCGTCGTTACGTTTGCGTCGAAAATGGAGCTAAACGCTTTCTCGTACGCAGTGTTTAGCGCGATCTTGAGTGATTTCCCTAGCGCCATTTCTTCGCGCAATCGCTCGTAAATGAGCACGTTCGCATCCACCGAAAGTCCGATTGTCAAAATGATGCCTGCAATACCGGGCAACGTCAGGACGAAGTGAAACATCGTCATCGCGCCGACGAGCAGGATGAGGTTGATGATCAGTGCGACATTCGCGACGAGACCGGGAATTTTGTAGTAAATTGCAACGGAGACGAGCGTGATCGCCAGCCCGACCAAGCCGGCCAGAATGCTCGCTTTAATGGAGTCCAGCCCTAAGGTCGGCGATACGCTTCGCTCTTCCTCGATGCTTACTGGTGTTTGCAGCGGATTCTCGAGGACGCTGGCCAATCCGCGCGCTTCCTCCTCGGTAAATCTTCCCGTAATTTGTGCGTCGCCGCCATAAATCGCGTCTTGAATGACGGGGGCGGATTGGGTGATTCCATCAAGCACAATCGCAAAGCGATGATGAACGTTTGCCGCAGTGATGTTGCCAAACTGCTTGGCGCCTTCAGCGTCAAATCGCAAGTGGACGACCCAGCCATCTTTTTCATAGGAAGCGCCCGCGCTCGAAACATGTTCGCCGGATAAATCAGCTTTCTTTTTTACGAGCAACCGTTCCTCTACCGGTTTTTCGCCTTCACGCTGCATTTTATACGTTTCGATCCGGTACTCCGGCGGAATGACTTGCTTGCCTTCGTCGATCTCGCGCAGTCGCTCGCCATTATCGGGATAAACCAGGCGAAACTCGAGTTTCGCCACGCGCGAGAGCTGATCGCGCGCCTCCTGAATCTTCGCCGTGTCCAGGCCCGGAATCTGAACCAGAATCCGATCGCCGCCGACCGGGCTGATGATCGGTTCGCTGACTCCAAAAACGTCGATACGCTTGCGAATCACCTCCACCGCCTGATCAAGCATTCCTTTGGTGATCGGCTTGTCGCCGGGCACGAGCCTGATCAGGAATGATGTGCCGCCTTGAATATCGAGGCCGAGCGCGATCTTTTTCTGCGGGGGCCAGATCGTGGCGATGCTGAAAATCACAAGCAAAAGCATCAGCGTCATTGCCAGCAGGCGTTTCCGCGACCCTTGATCGGTGGCAAAGTACCACCCGAAGAGAACCAGCATCGCAAGCCCAATGAAAAATGTGAGTGCGGGGGTCATTTAACGATTTAACGATTCACGCTTCTTTCAACACTGTCGTAATGGCCGATTTGTCCATCTCGATCTTTACGTTATCGGCCACCTTCACCAGAACGGTGTTCTCTTTCACATTGGAAATCAGACCGTGAATCCCGGCGTTGGTCACCACTCGGTCGCCGGTTTTTAAACTCGCAATCAGTTGCTGCTGCTGTTGCTGTCGTTTTTTCTGCGGCCGGATCATCACAAAGTACATGATGACGAAAATGAAAATCAACGGCACAAAAAACGAGCCGATGCCGCCGCCGGGGACTGTCTGAGGCACCGAGCTTTGAGCCTGAGCAAGAATCGTCTGGAGCATGCGAAAAATTGGAGAACGAACCTAAACCCGAACGCGTCCGCTGCAATCGTTCTTTCGCATCGCTCGTATTACTATGGAGACGGACGCCAGCCTATCAGAAGAAAGCGATGTCGCTGCCGCGGGGCTCATATTCACAAGACGCGGTAAAAATGCGATTGGCTGTGTTTTATGATAATATTATCACTCCATCTCAGCCGCTGTGATATCGCGACGCGCCAAGGAACTTTTCTACACAATGGCAGGGCCTATTATGCGGCTCAATGCCGCCATTTATCGCGCTTCGCGTGCGCCTCAAGAGAACAACAAAGAGTTAGTGCGAGTGCATCTTGGCCCAGGCCAGCGCAATTACCTCGCAGGCTGGATTAATGTCGATGCCAACATTTTTACAGGAAAGTGCGATGTGTGGTCGGACATTTCCAAGTCATTATGTTTCCGTGATTCATCAGTGGATGCGATCTACTCTCATCATGTCATAGAACATCTTCCGGACTTGTTCGCCCATTTCCGAGAGATGTCTCGCATCATGAAACCGGGAGGCGTTTTCCGAGTTGGCGGTCCGAATGGTGATTCCGCAGTGCGACAATATCTGGCTGGCAATAAAGATTGGTTCCCTGATTTCCCAGATGCTCGAGCGAGCATCGGTGGACGACTGGAGAATTACCTCTTCTGTCGCCACGAGCACTTAACAATCCTGACACCGTCATTTCTTGAGGAGACAGCTTCCGCCGCAGGCTTCGTTAATTTGAAGTTTGTGCTCCCTGTCACTGAATCCGGATATCCTGAATTCTTCGACAAAGGTGTAATGGCTAAAGAATGGGAAGGCACGCCAGAATGTCCACACACGTTGGTAGTAGAGGGAAGCAAGCCAGCGAGTCGGCGCTGAGTCTGTGGATGATCAAAACTTTTCGTCCGACGGTTTTTGGCTGAGACGATCCTTGCCGCCGATCTCAATACGAGCATAATACATCCCGTTTAAACTTCTCCGTAGTAAACGGGGGTATAGCTCAGTTGGTAAGAGCGTCTCGTTCGCAATGAGCGCCTAACAAATACGCCCATGTTCTCCCACATGCTCTCACCTGCTTTTTCATAGGTAAAACCGTCGGGCGGGCTGTATCCCAACTGTTCTCAAATATGCTCAAAAAAAGTCGTCGGTGGATAAAGAAGTGGACAAAGAACGTTCGTCAACAGATCGCGCCTGTATCACGCGTTTAATCGCGGTAGAGTCCCTTCTGAAGGCAAGGGTGTACTTGGCGCACAAACCATTATTCCCCGATTGATCCACAGTTGTTCCCATTTTTGGTTCCTCTAAATTATTCTCATAAAAAGTGGTTGCAGGACTTCCGTAACTTTGCTAGAATCCTCTCATCCTGTAAAATATTCGGAACTTCGCCCGCCAGTTTCCGTAGAAGGTGAGTATGCAGGAGACTAATGAACTCAGACAGCCTATCCCAACATATCGTGGCCCTTACTCTACGGCGGCTGCATGCACAAATCTGGCCCCAACTTGTTTTATTCCCGGTTTTGGTAGCCGATTCAGGCGGTTTTAGGACATCAACACTCGGCATTTTACTTTGGAGAACGCGCGTGCTCGAACTACATCGCCAATCCGTTCGAATTTCTGGCAGAAGCCGAATCTTCATTCCTGCGGCGACTTTGGCGTACGACCAAAGTCCTATTAGACGGCCCCTCCGACATGACTGAAGATGGCGCTTTTAATGATGTCAACTGGGCATCATCCACACAAACTCCCTGGCAGCCGCCTTGTTTCGCATTTTTGAGAGGGAGCTTCCCCAGAATTTACTCCGTTGTCACATTTCCTTGATCGCCGAAAAAACTAAATGCGGTTCCCTCCTCGTTCCAGAGCCCTCGCCAGTTAGCGGCGTAGCAGCAGTTGAAGGAACTCACCAGATGAGAGCAGAAGGTCACCTCCGGTACGCGGGGCTCGCGACCAAGGGCGGTAGCCTGTCCTACAGCGGCTCGAACGGAAACGCTCCTCATGTTGCGAGCGAACTCTCGGCAACTTCTCTGCGCAGGGTGCCTGGTTGGAAAGCCAGTCTCGATCTTACGTGCATTCTGCTTTTACTGCCGGTCTGGCTACCGCTAATGATTTTGCTGATGCTGGTGACGCGAATCGCCTCGCCTGGTCCGATCTTCTACCGGCAGAAACGCATTGGCTTGGGCGGCAGACATTTTTTCATCTGGAAGTTCCGGACCATGAGGTTGAGCGCCGAGACACAAACTCACGAGCGCTATTTCGAAAATTTGATGCGGGTCGATTGTCCGATGACGAAGCTGGATGCTCATGGCGACCCTCGCCTGGCCCCTTTCGGTCGGGTTCTGCGTGCGAGCGGTTTGGATGAGTTGCCTCAAATTTTCAACGTGCTCCGCGGTGAGATGAGTCTGGTGGGTCCGCGGCCGTGCACCCCAAATGAATTTGCCCACTATGAACCGTGGCAACGGCAACGCGTGAACTGTCTGCCGGGACTGACCGGCTACTGGCAAGTAAACGGGAAAAACAAAACCACGTTCCGCCAGATGATTGAGATGGATCTATTCTATTTAAAGAACATGTCGATCTGGCTCGATCTGAAAATCATGCTTAAGACCGGCACCGTTATGGCCGGGCAACTCTTCGAATCCCGCCAGGTGCCGCATCGCAGCCGGCAGGCGGATGGAAGCTCTGGTTCACGGACGATGATTTTACAAATCCCAGCGGAATCAGATCCACAAATATGAAAAGAAAAATCGACATCGGAGTAGTCGGATGCGGCTATTGGGGACCTCTTTTGGTTCGCAACTTCAAAAGTCTTCCGGATTGCCAGCTCAAAGCAGTCTGCGACGTCAACGCAGCACGCTTAAAACATCTTGGCGTGTTATATGGGGATGTTGAGGGCGTGAGCGACCCGCAGCAATTGCTCAATGGTTCAAACTTGGACGCCATCGTCATTGCCACCCCAGTGAAGCACCATTATTCATTGGCCAAGGCAAGCCTGCTCGCAGGCAAGCATACGTTCATCGAGAAGCCGATGGCCTCGTCTTCCGCCGAGTGCGAGGAACTAATCGAAATCGCCGAGCGCAATGGTCTGGTCTTGATGGTCGATCACACCTATCTCTACTCGTCGCCGGTGGAAAAGATTGCCCAAATTGTTCAAGCCGGAGATCTGGGCGAGATCCGCTATATTAATTGTCGGCGTCTCAACCTGGGACTATTCCAAAAGGACATTAATGTCGCCTGGGACCTGGCGCCGCACGACATCTCGATCATTCTCCATATCCTTGGCGAATTTCCCACCACGATCAACTGCCAGGGAAACGCTCATATTACGCCGGGGGTAGAGGACGTGACAAACATGTCGCTCTCCTTCTCGCGCAAGCGCTTTGCAACCATTCAGAGCAGCTGGCTCGAGCCGCGGAAGATTCGCGAAATGACGATCGTCGGCACGCGACGCATGATCGTATATGACGATTTGCAGACACACGAAAAGATCCGCATCTACGATGCACGGGTAGAACGTCCGCCGCACTACGACACGTTTGCTGAATTTCAATACTCGTATCATTACGGGGACAGCTACATCCCATACGTCCACCAGGAGGAACCTCTAAAGCTGGCCTGCCAGCATTTTCTTGACTGCATTAAAACGAATTCTGAACCGCTAACGAATGGCCTGCGGGGACTGGAGATGCTCAGGATTCTCGAAGCGGCTAATGCTTCCCTCAAAATGAAAGGCGCACCGGTGACATTCGCCTCTTCCACTCGCCCGGCGCCAGCTTTTGCCCCTGCCAAAACAGAGGTTCTTGAGGTTGAAGCATTGGCCGGATAAGTGGCGCGCCAGCCGCGCACCGGCTCACCGCGGAACGCGTGAAGCTTTTGGCCGGAGCTGCCCGGATTGTCAGCGCATCAGCCAAGCCGCAAATGAAAGTTCCCTTTCTTGATCTGAAGGCGCATCACGCGCCCTTGATCGACCAGTTCGATCGCGCTATTCGCGACGTAATCAAGAGCAACGCATTTGCTGGCGGGCCGTTCGTGGAAAGATTCGAAAAGGAGTTCGCAGCTTACTGCGGTTCGAAATATGCCATCGGTGTGGGCAACGGCACAGACGCGCTTTGGCTTACTCTCCTGGCGCTTGGAATTGGAGAGGGCGATGAAGTAATCACTGTCCCGAACACATTCTTCGCCACGGTCGAGGCCATTACCTATTGCAGAGCTCAGCCGGTGTTTGTGGATGTGGACGAAGACACATTCACGATGAATCCGGCGGAACTTGAGAACAGTCTGACGGAGAAAACCAAAGCGATCATTCCGGTTCACCTTTTCGGGCAACCGGCGGACATGGATCCGATTCTGGAATTCGCGCGGGCACACGGGCTTTTTGTCATCGAAGATGCAGCTCAAGCTCACGGCGCTGAGTACAAGGGTCGAAAAGCAGGCACTCTGGGCGACGCCGGTTGCTTCAGCTTCTATCCGGGAAAAAATCTTGGCGCTTTTGGTGAGGCTGGCGCGGTCGTGACGAACGACGCTGAGTTACGAGCGAAAATTCAAGTCCTTCGAGACCACGGTCAGACCCAAAAGTATTATCACACCCTGGTTGGTTGGAATTGCCGGATGGACGGCATCCAGGCGGCAATTTTGTCCATTAAATTACGACATCTCGAAGAAGCAAATCTGCTGCGACGCCAACGCGCTTTGCAATACAATCAGGCTTTCGAGGGAATCGAAGGCGTTGCTACGCCGTTTGAGGCGGATTATGCGCGGCACGTTTATCACGTCTATGCGATTAGAGTGCAGGAACGCGACGAAGTTCGGCGATACCTGGAGCAGAAAGGAATTGGCTGTGGCGTGCACTATCCCATTCCGATTCATCTTCAGGAGGCCTGTCGAGATCTCGGCTACACAGAGGGCGCGTTTCCAATCGCAGAGAATCTGGCCGAGGAATTTCTTTCTTTGCCGATGTTTCCTGAATTAACCGAAGAGCAAACCGAATATGTCGCTCGCTGCGTCAGCGAAGTGACTGGTGTGGAAGCGCTCGTCTAGTGTTGTGTAACCGGTATGGCTTGCCAATCGTTGAGTTCAAAATGGCCCGCCGCCAAGGCGCGACGAGGGAGCATGTCCTTTTCCGCGACCGCGGGTGACCGAGAGGCAACGCAGGCGCCGGGCCATTTTGGGCACACTTCGAACTCGCTTCTTGAAGTCCGCAAGCTCCTTGCGGCGATTGGCAAGCCATACCGGTTACACAACACTAGGCGAAAAGGTTTTGAAGACTCTCGAACAAGCGGAAGTAGTGGAAACGACACCGCTCGCTGGCGACGATTCTTTTGTGGAACCGAAGACCAGTGACAAATCGCTGCAAGTGCGGATTCTCGATCCTATCAATGATCCGGGCTGGGACCATGTTGTTGCCTTACATCGCGATGCCGGTTGCTTCCATACCAGCGCCTGGGCGAAGGTGCTTCACAAAACTTATAACCATCAGCCTTTTTACCTTCAGTTTTCCCGCAGACACCGGTTAGCAGCGCTGATTCCGCTGATGGAAGTACGGAGTTTGTTCACCGGCCGCCGTGGCGTCTCCCTTCCATTTAGCGATACGTGCGAACCGCTCATCTTTGATCCAGAGGCGGTGGGCTTGGTAAGAGATCATCTCGTTCGCCTTGCGCAAGAACGTCGTTGGAAACACCTTGAAATAAGGGGGGGCAAATTCTTTCAAGGCGCTCTGGGTTCAGCCGAGAAATTTTATGGGCATACACTCGATTTGCGCAGCAGCGCAGAGGAACTGGCCACTCGCTTTGCCAGTCCAGTTCGCCGGGCTATCCGCAAGGCAGAGCGCAGCGGCGTAAAGGCGGTCGTCGCCCGCAATCGCGCGGCCATGAATGATTTTTACCACCTTCATGCACAAACACGCCGGCGGCACGGTCTCCCGCCGCAATCGCTGTCGTTCTTTCTGAACATCTACGAGCATATCATAAACCGCGGTCTCGGTTTCATTGTTCTCGCCCAGCATGGGCCGCGCCCAATAGCCGCTGCGATCTTCTTCCGCTTCGGAAGGAACGCCCTTTATAAATACGGCGCTTCTGATAAAAGATTTCAGGCATTGCGCGCCAATAATCTTGTCATGTGGCAAGGCATTCAGTTTTTGGCGCGCAACGGCGCGGAAAAATTGCATTTCGGGCGCACCGAGCAGGAAAACGAAGGTTTGCGACGGTTCAAACTTTCCTGGAACACGCAGGAGGAAACAATTGATTACTTCCGCGTTGATCCATCCGGTCGTCACTGTTTAGCTCCCGCGCGATCCCACGACTCCGGGCTCCACAAGAAGGTCTTTGGGAGGTTGCCACTACTATTGAACAGGCTGGCGGGCTCAATGATCTATCCGCATCTCGACTGAAAGGTTAAAACTATGGCTGAAGTTCGACGAGAAGTACAACAACACCATTCGGGCATTCACCTGAGCGACATTCTGTTTGCGCTTTTCAAGCGCAAGTGGACAATCATACTTTGCGCGGTCGTAGGCATCATCGCCGCCGCGACGTTTTATTTCTTTTACCCGCCGGTGTACGAGTCACAGGCCAAGTTGCTGGTGCGCTATGTTCTGGAAAGGAGCGCCGTCGACCCGATCGAGGGCACGAGGCCCTCGGGCACATCCAGCAGTGACACGGACAAAGTAATCGGCGCTGAAATCGCGATTCTGACCAGTTGGGATCTGGCGGTGCAAGTGGCCCAGGCGATCGGTCCCAAGCGCGTGATGCGTGCCACCCGGTACGGATCTGCTAGCCAAAGTCGCCCATGCAATCGGTCTCAAACAGCCCTCTGCGGCAGCAACACAAACTGCAGCGGCCGGCGTCGTTAGTTCGGGGTTGAGTGCGGTTTCTACCAAGGGAAGCAACATCATTGTCGTATCCTACAAAAATGGCGACCCGCAGATCGCGCCGCTCGTTTTACAGGAGCTGTTGAGTCGTTATTTCATCAAGCATCTTGAGGTGCACCGCTCCGCTGGCGCCTTCGATTTTGTAACCCAACAAACCGATCAGGTTCGAGCGCGCTTAAATCAGACGGAGGATGCCCTAAAGGCGCTGAGGGACAAGACGGGGATTACCTCGCTAAAGGACGGCTTAGACGCCCTTAGTGATGAGACGGCGGAGGCCAAGAAACAGCTGGACGCCGCGGAGGCGTCCCTGCTCGAACAACAGGCCCTCGCCACCCAGCTGGGGAAGGAGAAGCCAAAGCAGTGGAAATCAAATGGGTCGTCATCTCAAAAGACCCTGGACAGCGCAAAGGCCCAGGTCGCCGGCACACAGGCAAAGGTCGAGGCGTTTAAGGCCCGGCTTCGCGATATTCAACAGAGGACGAAACAACTTTCTGACCTGGGTCCGCAAATTGAAGAATTGGAGCGGAGGCGAGAGATGGACGAAACGAATTACAAATATTTCGCGGCATCGCTCGAAAAGGCACGCGTCGATGAGGCTTTGGATCCCTCCAAAATGCCCAACATCAGCGCGGTTCAGCGACCCTCTCCACCCATGCTGGAAACCAAAACGCGCAATAAGATTGCCCTTGGACTGGCCGGTGGCGGAATAGCCTTGGGTATAGCACTCGCGCTGTTAAGGGGATTGGCTTTGAACCAGACCATTGGGCGGCCACTCCAACTGGAAACGCAGTTGCACATTCCGCTCATGCTCTCGATACCGTACTCCAATGGTCGGAACGGCCATTTGGTCTTGCCTCCGAACGGTTCACCGGCAAATCCAAAAGCGCCGGTGACGAAGCTGCACCACTCTAATTTGGCGCCGTGGGAGGCCGGCCATTTCATGCGGCGCTACTGCGACGCGATCCGGGATCGACTCGGTCTTTATTTTGAACTGAAGCACTTGACGCATAAACCGAAGCTCGTGGGTGTTGCCAGCTTTTCGAAAGCAGCAGGAACGTCAACGCTCGCCGCGGGGCTTGCTGCCTCACTTTCGGAAATGAACGATGGTAAGGTGCTTCTTGTCGATGTGAACCTGGGTCCGCAAGAGGTGCACCCTTTTTTCAAGGGCAAGCCTGCGTATCCTCTTAATGCGGCTCTCAAGCCAGATGATACCATCGCCTCGGTTTCGCAGAATCTCTATCTGGCTACTGTGGGATCACCCAATGCGGGACCGGCGCAGCTCGGTTTGAAAAAATTCTTTGACATGATGCCAAATCTAAAAGCCAGCGACTTCGACTACATTATTTTTGACATGCCCCCATTGGCCCAGACAAGTCCCACATGGGGGATGGCTGCTTTCATGGACAAGCTTTTGCTCGTGGTCGAGGCGGAAAAGAACAACCGTGAGATGATAAAGCGCGGCTACGGGAAGTTGGTCGCGGAGCGAGACAATGTTGACGTGGTGGTTAACAAGGCGCGTTCCTACGTTCCGAAGTGGCTGGATGGTGAATCTTGATCAACAAGGGTCATCGCGCTTGTAACTGAGGTCGTTGCAAGCGAATCGCTGCCGGTTCCTTGCGTGGCGGCTGCCGCCTTCTCCATTTTCTTGCTTCATGTCGGTTCCCAACAACGGAACACGAGCATGAGCAAGAATAGGAGCGCTGCGCTCCCCAATCCGTGATATCCGCGTCATCCGTGGTTCCTCCCTCATTCGTGTCTATTCGTGTCCATTCGTGGTTAATAACAGGGGACACCAAACTCCCAGCACACACTCGTGTTACGCAATAGAATTTATTACGGATTAAAACCGCTAATCCCGCGGACTATCCGAATGGGGGTGCGGCGCAGCATCGCCCTGCGTACTCGCAAGCGTGCGACCGGTGTCTGGCCGATTATGCCAGGCTCCGAGCAGCCACCCCAACACTGGCCAGGCTGGCCCGATGGCAAGAAATTCGCTTTCGTCCTCACACACGACGTGGAAACTACAGCTGGTTTGGAGAGGTGCAGGGATTTGATGCAGCTCGACATGGACCTTGGGTTTCGCTCCTCATTCAATTTCGTTCCCGAAGGAGAGTACCAGGATCCTCGCCAGCTGCGAGAGGAACTGACGCAAAATGGTTTTGAGGTTGGGATCCATGACCTTCGACACGACGGACGGCTCTACCAATCTGACAGGGAGTTCAGGCGGAACGCCGCTAGCATTAATCGCTATCTTGCTGAGTGGGGAGCGGTGGGATTTAGATCGGCGTTCATGTTGCACAAGCTCGACTGGTTGCACCAGTTGAACGTTGCATATGACGCATCGACATTTGATACAGACCCGTTCGAGCCTCAGCCTCAGGGGTGCCATACGATCTTTCCGTTCTGGGTACCAGCGCCAGCGAGTCAGCGGTCAGAGGTCAGAAGTCAGATGTCGGCGGCCAGTGTCTCTGACCTTCGTCATTCGTCAGCAGCTCGCCCGCCGTGGCGGGTCAGCAGCTCGCCCGCCGTGGCGGGTCATTCCGCTGGCCGAGCCGGCGGCTATGTCGAACTACCCTATACTTTGCCGCAGGATTCGACTCTCTTTCTGCTGCTCCGCGAACGGACTTATGACGTGTGGCTGAACAAACTGGATTGGATAGTGAAAAACGGCGGGATGGCTTTGGTGGACATCCATCCAGACTATATGCATTTTGACTCAGGTCCTCCCCGCAAAACCACATATAGCAGCCACCTTTATAAGGCTTTCTTAGCTGAAGTTCGGTCTCGTTACGGCGAAACCTATTGGAACGCTTTACCACGAGAAGTGGCGGCATACGTAAAACAGAAGCTGCCGCGGACGAATGCGAAAGGCCAAGCTCTCACCGATGGTGCGATTACTGTCAACCGGCCCCAATGGTGCAGACGCCATTCGGCTGCCGGATAGAGCAGATGAACTCACGCCGCAATCTAAACGATTTGGGTTAGCGACACGCGTCGTGATGCTGGTCGAAAACTACTTCCCGCAAGATACGCGTGTCAGAAATGAGGCGCTGCTCCTTAAATCCGCCGGCTATGATGTGTCGGTGGTTTGCTACCGAAAGCCGGATCAACCTTATCACGAAAACGTCGACGGTGTTAACGTGCACCGCATCTCACGTTTTGAGCTCTTTCGGAAAACACCATCCGGCGAAAGAAGTCGCCTCTCACTCTTTTGGCTGCGGTTTCGCTCGCTCATCGGATATCTGGTCGAATACGTCTATTTCACAACAGCGTGCCTGCTATATTGTGCGCGCATCTTTATAAAATCGGGATTCGACGTTATCCACGCGCACAACCCTCCTGACACACTTTTCCTCGTTGCCTTACCATTTAAATTGCTCGGCAAAAGGTTCGTTTTCGATCATCACGATCTATGCCCGGAATTATATCAATCTCGTTATTCGGCCAAGCCCGGAATTTACACCCGTCTATTGCGGGCGTTTGAGTGGTGTAGTCTGAAATTGGCCGATGTGACGATTGCGACGAATAATAGCTACAAAGAGATCGAGATCGAACGGGGAGGCGTACGGCAAGATCGTATTTTTATCGTACGGAACGGGCCGAGTCCCGAACGGATGGCGTCAAAGCCTCCTTCCAAACGCTTGCGTGGGCTGAACAGAACCATTCTCTGTTACGTTGGTAGCCTCAATCCACAGGATGGCGTCGACTATTTGCTTCGAGCGCTGAATCGCCTGAAAAATGACTTACAGCGGCAAGACTTTTATTGCGTCATCATCGGAGAAGGTGACTCGCTGCCCGATTTGCAGCGTTTAGCCGGCCAACTTGGCCTCAATGGGTGCATAGAATTCACGGGATTCATTCCGGATCAGGAGCTGTTGGAAAATCTTGCCGCCGCCGATATCTGTGTTGACCCCGATCCCTCGAGTCCCCTCAACAATGTATCGACCTGGATCAAGATCATGGAGTACATGGCGCACGGTAAGCCGATAGTTAGCTTCGACCTTAAGGAAACCAGAGTTTCCGCGCAGGATGCCGCCCTTTTTGTTCCGCCGAATGACGAACTGGCATTTGCCCGCGCGATCATGCTGCTGATGGACGATCCGGAACTCAGAAGCAAATTGGGCTTGCACGGTCGCGAGCGGGTTGAAAATGATCTTCAATGGTCGGTAACCGGCCGAAACTTGTTGGCGGCGTATAAAACATTTTGGACCGGTCCGAGCGGAGACGAACGAGTAGAATGCCAAGTTTCGGACTTTCAAGGCCAAGATTAGTCAAATATGAATGTCACCCTCTTTGGAATGGGCTACGTCGGTTGTGTGACCGCTGCCTGCCTGGCCGACCGTGGCCATAGCGTGACCGGCGTGGATCTGGATGAAAGCAAAGTCAATCTCCTCAATGCTGGGAAGTCGCCAATTATCGAGCCGGACCTCACTCAAATCATCGAACGCGTCGTCGCCGCTGGACGATTGCACGCGCTGACCAACGCGCAAACGTTGGGCGATATTTCATTGGTCTGCGTAGGCACCCCGAGCAACGAAAATGGCAGCCTTGGACTGGCTCAGGTATGCCGGGTCGTCGCTTCGATCGGCGAATTGCTGCGTGTTTCCAACGGATTTCCTGTGATTGCGATTCGAAGCACAGTCCTTCCCGGAACTGTTGAAGGCACCGTGTTGCCCTTGCTCGAAGAGGTTTCCGGAAAGAAGGCCGGGCGCGATTTCGGGGTTTGCATGAACCCCGAGTTCATGCGGGAGACAACGGCTGTTCACGATTTTCAAAACCCTCCATTCACTGTTGTCGGGGCATTGGACAATCGATCGGCTGACAAAGTGGCTACACTTTATGCCGACCTGGCAGTGCCGGTCGAGCGCACGTCTATTCGTGTAGCCGAAATGATTAAGTACTCGTGCAATGCATTTCACGTCGTAAAGATCTCCTTCGCAAACGAAATCGGCAATCTGTGCAAGGCTTTAGGGGTTGATAGCCACAAAGTGATGGAAATCTTCTGCAAAGATTACAAACTAAATCTCTCGCCTTATTACTTAAAACCAGGTTTCGCCTTCGGTGGCTCGTGTCTACCGAAAGATCTTCGCGCCATTCTCTACCAAGCCAAAAAAGTCGACGTGGAGCTTCCGATGCTAAATGCCACACTTGAGACGAATCGACGGCAAATGGAGTTGGCGTTTAACCTGGTTCGTCGAACGGAAAAACGACGAATAGGGGTCCTTGGCTTAAGCTTCAAAGCCGGCACAGACGACCTCCGAGAAAGTCCGATTGTGGTCCTGATTGAGACCCTAATCGGGAAAGGCTACATACTCTCAGTCTACGACGAAGAGGTGGCGTTGGCGAAATTAGTCGGGGCCAACCGCCGGTACATAGAGCAGACCATTCCTCATATTTCTTCGCTGATGCTGAGTTCGCCGCGAGATGTAATCGAAAGTAGTGACGTCGTGCTTATCAGCAAGAACACGCGTCCGATCCGGGAAGCTCTTACAAACTATGCCGATGGGCGAGCCGTCATTGATTTGGTGCGAGCGCTCGAGGAACCGGCGGAAAGGCCGAAGCAGTACGAAGGGATTTGTTGGTGACGGGGCGTTTGAGTGCGATCGGCAGTTTATGAGCTTATGACGGAACCGGAGGTAAGGCACGCTGGGATTGTCGATGTAACATTTGGGGGAAACGTCACAGTAGTTCAACCAGTTAATCTCTATGGGTGCACAATCGGAGATAACACATTCGTTGGACCATTCGTTGAGATACAAAAGGGAGCGACGGTTGGTAAGCGTTGCAGAATTCAATCCCACTCTTTCATCTGTGAGCTTGTCACGATTGGCGACGATTGCTTTGTCTCCCATGGAGCCATGTTTATCAATGACCTTTTCGCGAATGGCGGTCCAGCGCCTAAGCGGGAGGCTTGGCAAGCAACCCGGATTGGTAACAATGTTAGTATCGGCACGAATGCCACTATCCTGCCTATTTCCATTTGCGATCACGTGGTAATTGGCGCGGGCGCGGTTGTGACCAAAGACATCACTGAGCCTGGCTTCTACGCCGGCAATCCCGCGCGGCTGCTCCGTCGGCTTTAGCGCCGACGTCCAGCGGTCAGATGTCGGAGATCAGATGTCAGAGATCAGAAGATCAGATGATCAGACAGTCAGAGGCCACGAGGCAGAAATCAGAAATGCAGAATCAAGTCGCGCGAAGGATGGCTAATCGTGCTATCAGAAAGCATTACGCCAACTGGCGATGCAAATTTTTGCGACGAAGCAACATGCTTATCCCCCAGAAGAGAGGTATTCTCAGTTGACAGACCAAATCCGCACGTTCCTCGAGGTCACTGTTTGCACCATCTACATTCGGGAAGCGTGCGGCGAAGCGTGCCACGATAACGACATTTGCACATGCCTTCGTAGATCGTACAGACTGACCGACGCAGATGGCGAGAATGGTCGAGACCGACATCGTGGCTCGAAACTTTCGCTGCTATGAAAACCTCCATTGCGAGTCCATAAGCTCTGTCAGACGATCCGATCACGGCGATGTTGATCGAAAAATGCCATGAAGTCTGGGGCGATGCTCGGGAGCAATGATAAATCGGGGCGATCCAATTCATCGTTTCAGTCCTGCGTCTGACATCTGACATCTGACTTCTGACATCTGACATCTGACATCTGACATCTGACGTCTGACCGGTGACCGCTGACTTCTGTTGTGACAAATCACTGATGACGCATCGCTTCTGAGGTCAGCATTTCAGCCTTTCCGCTTTTCAAACATGAAAATCCCCTTCGTTGACCTGCACGCCCAATACCTCACGATCAAGCAGGAGATCGATAGCGCGATTGCGGACGTAATTGCCCAGTCAGCCTACATTCGCGGACCGCACGTGGACGCCTTCGAGGAGGCATGGGCGAGAACGCTTGGCGTGAAGCGCTGCGTCTCGTGCGCGAACGGGACCGACGCAATCTACATCGCCCTGAGAGGGCTTGGCTTGAAACGCAGCGACGAAGTCATCACCTCGGCACATTCCTCGATCTCGACATCTGAGACCATAACGCAGGCCGGCGGCCGGGTCGTGTTTTGTGACACGGACGAGGAAACCTTCACCATTGATCCCGCTGATATCGAAAGAAAGATCACACCTGCCACCGTCGGTATCGTTCCGGTTCATCTCTATGGACAGGCGGCCGACATGGGCGCGATCATGGCGATCGCAAGAAAGCATAATCTGTGGGTTATAGAAGATTGCGCCCAGGCGCATCTCGCCAGCTACAAGGGACAGCTTGTAGGAACCTTCGGCAACGTTGCGACGTTCTCCTTTTGTCCGGGAAAGAACCTGGGCGCCTATGGGGATGCTGGATGCGTTGTGACCAATGACGATCGGCTGGCCGATTGGATGACAAAATTCGCTCGGCACGGCGGAAAAGGCGATCACGTGATGGAGGGGATCAACAGCCGCATGGACGGGCTGCAAGCAGGCTATTCTGAATGCAAAATTGCCCCACTTGCCAGCGTGGACTGCGGCGCGCCGCCGTGTTGCCGCATGTTACAACGAGCTTTTAGAAGACGTGGGCGATGTTATTACGCCGACTGTGAAGTCCGATCGCGACCATGTGTATCACCTCTATGTCATTCGCACGGAAAACAGGGACGCTTTAAGGAAGCATCTCAGCCAGGCACGTATCTCCACCGTTTTGAACTATCCGAAAGCGCTGCCATTTTATCCCGCCTACGCTTATCTCGGCCACGTTCCGAAAAACTTTCCAGCCGCTTACTTCAATCAATCCCGTATCCTATCATTGCCGATCTATCCAGAAATGCCGGAAGAGGCAATCACGCATGTAGCTAACGTGATCTCGGATTTTTGGAGCTCGGAATGCCCGAAAGTAATCGAGTTGACTGCTGCGAACTTGACCGGTATCGAGCATCGAACGCCAGTTCTGTCAGATGACTGATCGCGAGGGCGGCTAGAGGACGGAGGACGGAGGTCAGACGTCAGATGTCAGATCTCAGAGGTCACAGCTCAGAGTTAAGAGATTAGCTGGGTCGCAAACGTTCGGAGAAACGCAATGCAGATTAGATCAGCAAAGGATTGTTTATGAAAAGGCCTATGAGCTGGCGATGGAGATATTTGAGGTTAGCAAGCACGAGGTTGACCTCTGACCTCTGACCTCTGACCTCTGACCTCTGACCTCTGACCTCTGACCTCTGACCTCTGACCTCTGACCTCTGACCTCTGACTTCTGACCTCTGACGTTTGATCTAAACTTTTTCCTTAAACGGGGCAGTAGCTCAATTGGCGAGAGCGTCGCGATCAAAAGCGAAGATGGAAGTTCGACTCTTTCCCTGCTCCATATTTTAACGTCGTAACCCGCTAACGAAGTAATGGGTCTCCACCTACCGCCACCCGTCGCGCTGCTTCTGACGCTTGCCTTCATCGTCTTCCTTTTCTGGCGAGACATTCGGGAAAAGCCAGATGTCAGCGGCGCTCTCTGGCTTCCACTTATTTGGTTTGTGATCGGTTGCTCGAGACCCCTTTCCGCATGGCTGAACATCTTCGGCCTGCCTGTGTCTGGCCCGGTGTCGGTGGAAGAAGGGAGTCCGCTGGATGCTTGGTTTTTCTTTGCTTTGATTACGGCGGGCTTTTGCGTGCTAACTAGGAGACAAGTCCGTCTTTCGGAAATTGTTCACAACAACGGATGGCTTATTGCTTTCTTGCTTTACTGTTTCATTTCCATCGCCTGGTCTGATTTTCCTTTCGTGGCTTTCAAGCGGTGGATCAAGATCCTTGGTCATCCGATCATGGCCCTGATCGTCCTTACAGAACCTGATCTTGAGGAAGCGGTAAAAAGATTGATGAAGCGATGCGCCTATGTGGTGGTCCCGGTTTCGATTCTGTTCATCAAATACTATCCTCAACTGGGACGGACGTACGACCGGTGGAGTGGCATGGCGATGAGCACAGGTATCAACACAAATAAGAACATGCTGGGTGCAGTTTGCCTGATCCTGGGTTTCTTTTTCTTTTGGTATCTACTGCAAGTCTGGCAAACTGAGCGGAACACTTGGAGACGTAACGAGCTTGGGCTGGTGGTCGGTTTTTCTCTGATGATTGGCTGGCTCTTTCGCCAATCGCACAGTGCCACACCTTTCATATCTCTACTCATCGGGGCATTGATCGTCGTTTTTGTCGGAATCCGTTCTATTAATAAGAATTTTGTTGGAACTTACTTGCTGGCAGCATTAGTTCTGGTTGTCGGAGGAGAACTGGCGTTTGGGATTTCAGGACGTTTTTCCGAGTCTCTGGGCAGAGGCGCCTCCCTGTCGGGGAGAACCCTCCTCTGGACACACCTTCTGGCAATTGATATCAATCCGGTTCTGGGAACGGGATTTGAAAGCTTTTGGTTGGGAAAAAGACCGCAGCAGTTGGAAGGACTTTTCTTTTTTATCCCAAACGAAGCTCATAATGGCTATTTGGAAACCTATTTGACCCTGGGGTTGATTGGCCTGTTTATTCTCATTGCGCTGTTCATTGCGACATTCTGGAAAATACGTTCTGGGCTCTGGCGAGATTTTGAATGGAGCCGGTTTCGGCTGGGTTTTTTTATTGCAATAGTCGCTTACAACTGGACAGAAGCGGGATTCAAAACGCTTCACCCGATCTGGTTTATTTTCTATCTCATCGCCATGGACTACCCACGAACTCACCTCACGACGACCGCGCAACCACTTATCGGGCGTGCCAAAACAGAAGAGGACATGGAATTCGCGTATGCCGAAGGAGAACCCAATTTTTTGCGCACTACTGGCACAACTCCTGCGGTGTATGGAAAATATGGGATATTTTGAGAATTGGATGAATCCGAGGCAAAACGCCACCGAAATTCAGGCACAAGCTCGAGCTCAATTGGATGCACGAAAGGCCTCTGTTAGCCGGGCTGCCCGCCATCGGCTTCCCAATTCTGGTTCGCCGTTTCGGCCGCGGCTGAATTATGTGGCTCTAAATTCGTTCCTCACTGTGTTGTTCTTCGCCGCTTCCGACGCATCGAAAGCAGCCACCATCAACGCTGCCAGTCCTTCCCTCACAAATGTTGCAAAAGCCGTCGCCTCCGCCCGAGATGGCGACACAGTAATTATTCCGGCTGGAACGGCCTCCTGGACTTTAGGCATCACGGTTACGAAAAACATTACTATTCAAGGGCAAACGACAGTTAATTCAGACAATGGGACAGCGAACGATCAAACGATCATCTTGGACGACATGCTGTCTAATAACATACCCGCAATAGCAATGTCGCCGGTTACAGGGAAAACCGTAAGAGTTACGGGGATCACTTTCAAGCCTGGCACCAGAAATACTAGCGTGAACGGCGGGATTGTTTCTCTCGGCGGAACCACCCAAGCCACGGCAGTTCGACTCGATCATTGCCATTTTATCGGGATGCACCGAATTGTCGGCGTATTTGTGAATTCAGCTGTCTATGGCGTAATCGACCATAATCTATTCGAGAATCCGTCCATATACACCGAAACAATTTTGGTGCGGATGCGCAACTGGAACGGAGACACCAATTTGGCAGGTGATAAAAGTTTTGCCGATTACCCATGGTTTGGAACGGGAAAGTTTATCTTTATTGAGGACAATTACTTCCGCAATACGAGTGGGCGGCCGATTAATGGAGCTATTGATGCCGATTACGGGGCACGAATGGTGATTAGGCACAACCATTGTTATGATGTGCAAGTCCAAAATCATGGAACCGAGCACCGCTATCGCGGAACCAGAGCGGCAGAGGTTTACAATAACGATTTCCATTTTACAAATCCAGCAACGGTGGGATTAGGTGGGATTCGCACTGGGGTTTACTTGTATCACGACAATACCTTTTCAGGCGTGCCGTTAAACGGAGCATTGAGCTTTTCTTATCTGCGTTTCAATTTCAACTTTGATCCAAGCGTTGCCACCTCATTTCACGGCGCAACGGGAGATGAGCCGTGGGACGTGAACGCGACTGAATCAGACGGGACGCACGTTGACGGACATTCGCCTTATCTATTCGCCAGTGGAACCTGTGCTAGTGGATCGGATGCGACTACAATAGTGGATTCGGGAAGCCCTGGATGGACTACAAATCAGTGGGCTGGATACACTGCGAAAAGAGTTTCAGACAACCAAATGTCGTTGATAGCGAGCAACACATCTAACACATTGACTGTCTTATGTGTTTCCGGAGGATATGGGTCAACCCCGACATGGACTGCTGGAGATTCCTATGAAATTCACAAGGTGCTAATCGCCATCGACCAACCCGGACGTGGCAAAGGTGATTTACTCGTAGGTGGTTATACTCAACCGCCTCCGACACTCAACAGTGTAACTGGGACTGCGGCATGGCCGCATCAAGCTTTGGAACCATGTTATGCTTGGAACAACAAGTATAATGGCACCACGGAAATGGACTTTTATCTACCAACGTCTCTTTTACCTGCTGCTCAAACTTTTTTACAAGAAGGCCGGGACTTTTACAACAATAGCTCAAGCGAAGCAGTGGTAGCGAAATATACTGCGTCACTCAATGGGGCAGATTACGTCGGCACTTACACTTACCCGCATCCCCTGGTGAGCGGACACTCCCGAGTCGCCGCAGCATCTGCGCGTGATGCCATAGGGGATTAGGAACCTACGGCTCGGAGAGAAGTCAGAGATCGGAAGACGGACGACAGACGACGGAAAACGGGGAGAGAGATCAGAGATCAGAAGTCAGCGATCAGATAGCAGTCATCGGTCATCGGTCATCGGTCATCGGTCATCGGTCATCGGTCATCGGTCATCGGTCATCGGTCATTGGTCATCGGTCCTCAGTCATCAGTCCTCTGACATCTGACCTCTGACTTCTCACATATGAAATATGTGTTGATCACTGCCGCGAAGAACGAGGAAGCGTTTATTGGGTTCACGCTTGACTCAGTGGTCACGCAGACAGTTTTGCCTGAGCGATGGGTTATTGTAGATGATAACTCCACAGATCGAACGGCGAAGATCGTCGAAGAGTATGCGAAACGTTATCCCTGGATCGAACTGGTCCGACGCCACCAACGCCAGGACCGCAATTTTGCTTCGAAGGCGCACGCGGTTAACGCCGGCTTGGAACGAGTTCAATCCCTCGACTTCCAGATCATCGGTAACCTGGACGCCGATGTTTCGTTCGAACCTAGCTACATGGAATTCCTGATGCAGAAGTTTTCCGAAGACCCAGAACTTGGCGTCGCGGGAACTCCTTTTACCCAGGACGGGCACTACGATTCGAGCAAGGACAGCTTCGAGGGTGAGAATTACGTGGCCGGGCCATGTCAACTTTTCCGGCGTGAATGCTTCCAAGAGATCGGCGGCTATGTTCCAAATCAGGCAGGGGGACTAGATTGGATTGCAGTCATGACAGCACGGATGAAGGGATGGAAAGTCCGGTCGTTCTCCGAAAAACGATTTCATCACTATCGTACGCTGGGCACAGCCGAAAAGGGCCGCCTGCGCGCCCTTTTTTCCTATGGCGAAAAAGATTATTACCTCGGCGGTTCCCCAGTATGGCAACTGTTCCGCGTAGCATATCGCATAACAAAGAAGCCGGTCCTCCTCGGCGGACTTGCGCTGCTTTTGGGTTACGTTTGGGCCGCGTTGCGAAGAGTTAAACGCGCTGTGTCCCCGGAGTTGATGCGTTTTCACCGGCATGAACAGATGAAAAAACTGAGAGCGATTTTCCGGGTACTTCTACGACTCAAGAAGGTGAACAGTTTTTCCATCCTGATGGAGGAGAGCTGATCACGTTCTCGAGGACGGAATTCAAATGTCGGATATTGCAGAGCAGAGGACAGAGGACAGAGGGCTGAAGGCTGACGTTGAAGAGACGTCTATCAAGACGGATGCGTACTTGCACCAATATACATCTCAGGATGAGATCTTGAAGTACACCAACGCCACCGCAGGGTGCGGGATCAGTTATCTTCTCGATCATGATTATAAGGCGGTTTACCTCGAAGCGCTCGCCCACTTGCCTCAGCAAACCAGGGAAGGTGGCATTCGTATCCTGGAATTCGGTTGCGGAGGCGGGATGAATCTACTGCACCTGCTTTCGGTGCTGAATAGCAAAGGGATTCAGGTTGCACGCGCTGTTGGCACCGACTTCTCCCCGGTGATGATTGAAACGGCCAGGTGCGAGGCTAAGAATTGCCTCCGGGAGCAGGATCTGCACCGCCTTGAATTCTACGTCGCTAAGAATGAGAGCTTGATTAGCGATCTTTCGGCTTCGGCCGGAACCGAGAGGTCAAGTCTCCGGAATTCGTTTCACTTCATTCTTGGAGTAAACACAGTCCGGTATTGCCATGACGCGGAAAAGGAGATGGATAACGCCCGAGACATTTTCGACCTTCTTCTCCCGGGAGGCGTATGTGTTGTCATCGACATGAACAATCGATTCCCGCTTTTCCGGAGCGATCTAAGGGAGAGACTGCGCTGGAACAAAAAGGAACAATGTTATGTTCCGTCTTTGGAAGAATACGCTGCGCCATTTGCAAAAGCGGGCTTCGAGATATTGAGACGAGAACATTTCTGCTGGGTTCCTCATTCCGCTGGTGAGTTGCGACTCGGTGTTATGAGGGCGCTGTCACCGCTCCTAAATATACTCGCTAAATCGCGAGCCATGAGATCGTTGGTTGTTGCGAGAAAACCAGTAGCGCCGCGTTGAAAATCAGTCGGACCTGACACATTTCTGCATGCACGAAAAAGCGCTATTGTTAACGGAAGATAACGTCTCGAAGGAGGATCGACGCGTTGCCAGGGTTATTGATTTTTTTGGTGTAAGTCACACTGCCTCGCCACTGGAGTTTCCGTTCTTTCAGAGCACGGCTGGCTCAAATTCGGAGAAGATCCGCTTGTTATGTTCAGCAAATGTTCTGCTGCGGTTCATTAGATACTTGGAAGAACAACCAAGAGCTGGCGAACGGTGGGGATTAAGCATTCACTCGGCATTCGTTTATTCGAATGAGGACCTAAGTACTCTGCAACAATTATGCAGTAAGCTTGCCGGAGACGGAATAGCGCAGGTCAGGCCGAATTCAGGCGCCGCCCATTTCTCGGTGACGGATCAGTTGAATGACTTCTGTAAGATAATGGCCGGGCGGCGTGTTAGTTGTTCAAGTAGTCTGGATGCTGCCGTTCTCTTACCAAGTATGAATGAAAACGCCGTAAACATCATTTCGGCCAGTGGTGGTGCGGTTTTTGTCAGATTTGAATACAAGGGCGTCCCTGTCTTTGTATCCACGTCACGAAATATAGTGGATCTGGATGCGGAGCTGACCTCTCAAAACTTTAACGTCCGGGATCACTTCTTGAGTGCTGTACCTCTTGTCCTTTATATTAAATGGGCGTTTGCCAAAAGGTGCTGGTCTGCCCCTGAGATAAATGCCTGCCTGGTCATCGATGACCCTGTGCTAAAGCCCACGCACGGCTTCGTGGATTTTCAGGAACTTCTGTCTCTAATGAAGCAGCATAACTTTTCCACGAACATCGCGTTCATTCCATGGAATTGGCGCAGAAGCGCTCCCGACGTAGCTCGGCTGTTCAGAGACAACCCCGAGCATTACTCACTTTCAGTTCATGGCTGCGATCATACCGGGGCAGAGTTCGGTAGCTCCAATCAGCAACGGCTCTATTGGAAGGCGCAACAAGCGCTCGAGCGAATGAATCGTCATGAGTCCATTACCGGAATTCATTACGATCCCGTCATGGTATTCCCGCAAGGCATTTTTTCGGAAGCTGCCATGACTGCGCTAAAGCACACCGAGCTGATTGCCGCGGTCAACAACGATGTTGTCAGCGCTGATCCATGTCCGCGTGCGATTAAAATCTCTGACGTGTGGGACATCGCGGTTATGGGCTACTCCTTTCCGCTTTTTACCCGGAGGTATCCATGGGAGGGAATTGAAAACTTTGCTTTCGACGCTTTGTTGGGTAAACCTGCAATAGCAGTGATCCACCACGATTACTGCAGTGATCATGGCGCGCGCCTGGTCAGCTTTGTCCAGGCCCTAAATGCTTTGCAATGTGCGCCGACCTGGCGTGGCCTGGGTGACGTAGTTCGGCGTAGTTGCCGCCAAAGAGAAGTTTCGCCCGGGACCGTTGAAGTGGAGATGTACGGAAAGGAGTTGCTGCTTGAGAACCGATCCAGCAGGCAGAAACGCTATATGGTTCAGCGACGTGAGTCAGAGCCGCAAGCTATCACATCAATCCAGGCGGGGCAGCGCGATCTTGAGTGGTCCGTTGATCGAGGCTTCGTGATGTTTGAAGTTCCACTCAAGGCCGGAGAGAAGGCGCTGGTCCGTATCACCTACACCGAGCCGGCGGCAAACGGCGCGCACGCGGAACCTATCTCCTACCAGACGAAGGCAATGCTCAGGCGTTATCTTTGCGAAGTCCGCGATAACTATATTACGCCGGCGAAATTGAAGCTAGCCGCTCGCGCTGAGTAGTTGAAGCGTCGAATTGTGAAGAGTTATATCGGGATAACGCCGCTCCCCAATTTCTGACGTCTGGTCTCTGACTTCTGACTCGTGCATGATCCTCGCTCCGTCCGTCAGTCCGTCATCCGTCATCAGTCCTCTGCGACACACAGAGTTTCCGATGCGTTGGGCGCTTTCACCGACTGGCTGGAGGCATACGGTGAAAAATCGTGGGACTTTCAGAGTTTTTTTGCCGGCCGGCTAGGAGGATATGCCAAGGCGCTCTATTATCGAAGGCGCATCATTGGAACTGCTGCCGTTGCTCCGATGATTTTTTGTGAAGCATTCCTGCCTTCCGGCCGACGCCTGTTCCATCATCCACTCCGCTTCCCGATTGCAGACGCTCATTACGCGATGGGATTTGCTTTCTTATATGAGGCTGACCGGTGACCTCGGACATCTCCGAAACGCGCGATGCACTTTTTAGATGAGCTAGAACATCGCGTTGTCCTGGTTTCAAAGAATATTGCTGGGGTTATCCTTTCGATTGGGTTTGGCGTGGAGGCATTATTAAGCAGCAGACACCACTAATTACGACGACGCCTTACTGCTACGAAGCGTTTCTTCAAGTAGGGCAGCTACTTGATCAGAGATCAGAGATCAGAGATCAGAGATCAGACACTGACTTCCGACCTCTGACTTCTGACCTCTGTGCGATGGAAATCGCCGAATCCATCGCGCGGCACGCCGCCAACGATATCAAGGACTTCACGACGTCAGAAACAGCCAGCAGTTGTTCTTATACACCTTATGATGAAGGAGGAGTAATCAATGCTGCGGCTTATCGGGCCTTCTTGTTAACCAGCGCTTCCCAGGTCTTCTCCAATGACGATTATTTGAAAATTGCGGAACGCAATCTGAACTTCGTTTTGGAAAACCAAAATACAGACGGGTCGTGGTTTTACGCAGTCGATGGCGTCCGGGATTTCATTGATCATTTTCACACCTGTTTCGTCATGAAGGCGCTGGCGAAGATCCATACTTTGACCGGGCATGAAGCAACATTCCGCGCACTCGAAAAGGGAATCGATTATTATCTCAGCAATCTGTTTGCCGAGGATGGAATGCCCAAGCCTTTCGCCAAAGCGCCGCGTCTAACCGTTTACAAACGTGAACTCTATGACTGCGCCGAGTGCATCAACTTGTGCCTGCTGCTCCGCGACCGATTCCCGCAGTTGCAAGCGACATTGGAAACGGTCGTTCAGGGAATTTTGAAAGACTGGGTCAAGCCGGACGGCTCGTTTCGTTCGCGCAGGCTGCACTTCGGTTGGGACAACGTCCCCATGCACCGCTGGGGACAGTCGCAGATGTTTCGCGCGCTCGCGTTTTACTTGCGCGAGTTCAGACGACCGAGGACGGATGACGGAGGACGGACTTCAAAGGAGAACAGAGGGCGAAGGACCGAGGATCGAAGGCACACAGCGGTCGCAAGGATCAGCGGAGCAGTTGAAATTGCGATAGAAAGAAAAATGAAATGAGCGAAAAGATATCGAGCTTTAAGGATTTACGAGTCTATAAACTGGCCTTTGAAGTTCAACAGGAGATCTTTGAAACTTCAAAACGGTTTCCGCCGGAAGAGCGCTATGCTTTGACTGATCAAATTCGACGAGCATCGAGGTCTATAGGGGCCAACCTTGCTGAGGCCTGGCAAAAGCGCCGGTATGTAGCCCATTTCGTAAGCAAGCTGACAGACGCTGACGGAGAACAGGCTGAAACGCAGCATTGGTTGGATACTGCCATCGCTTGCAATTACTTCTCGAAAAAGCGAACAAGAGGCCTTGCTAGTGAAATGCTCCAGGATCGGCCAAATGCTGGGGACAATGATGGCGAGACCCTGAAAAGTTCTGTCAGCAGAGAAGTTAGCCTTCTGTCCTCAGTCATCGGACCTCGGTCATCAGATTTAATAGAACGATGTGCGGCATTTGCGGCCAGTTTAACTTCATTCGCCACGAACCGGTCGAAGCGGACACGATTCGTGCGATGACCCAAACGTTGGTCCACCGTGGGCCTGACGACGAAGGGTATTTCGTCGAAGGTCCGCTCGGGCTCGGTTTCCGCCGCCTATCGATCATCGATCTGGCGGGCGGACATCAGCCTATGTCCGACGCCGAGGAAAGCGTCTGGGTGATTCTAAATGGCGAAATCTATAACTTTAAGGAACTTGCGCGCTGAGTTGGAACAACGCGGACATCGTTTTCGAACTCGATCGGACACGGAGGTAATCATTCATGGTTACAAAGAATGGGGCACAGACGTCTTGAATCACCTCAACGGCATGTTTGGGCTGGCCATCTGGGATGTGATGAAGAAGCGGTTGGTTGTGGCCCGCGATGCCATGGGCATAAAACTCGTCTATTACAAGATCGACAGTGGCCACCTCACATTTGGATCGGAAATCCGGCCGATTCTTGCTGCGGACAACGGCCGGCCCGATGTCGATCCTGCGGCGCTCAATCTCTTTCTTCGCTTTCGATATACGCCGTCGCCGTTAACGATTTTTAAGGGAATCCGAAAACTCGCGCCGGGAACGATGCTGGTTGTTGAGGATGGTCAATGCACGGAAGAGCGCTGGTACCATTACACACCGAGTCCATTCTCGAGTCCGAAAGAAGATCGAGAAGCTATACAAGACCTTCTGGGATTGTATCGGGCAGCGGTCCGACGACATCTGCTGAGTGATGTGCCGGTGGGAATACTTCTTAGCGGTGGCCTCGATTCGGGGTTGCTCCTGGCACTGATGAATGAACACGGCGGTGCCTGGCCGGCATATTCGATCGGTTACGGCAACACATTTAAAGATGATGAGTTAGCTGATGCGGCCGAAACAGCGAGACTCCTCGGCGCCCGACACGTGGCGGTGAAGCTGGATCGCGCCGAGTTTGAACACACTTTGCCAAAGGTCGTAGAATGTCTGGAAGAGCCTGTAGCCGCCTCCTCCATCGTGCCGATGTATCTTGTCTGCCAGCGCGCGCGGCAGGATGTCAAAGTAGCCTTGATCGGCCAGGGGCCGGATGAGCTTTTCGGCGGATACAAGCGCCACTTGGGTGTTCATTACGGAGAATGGTGGCGGTTTCTCCCGCGCTCCCTCCGCCTGGCCCTCGGTTTTGCGGTTAATGGACTTCCCCGCAATGAGACCATGAAGCGTGGCGTTTCTTCACTTGGCACGACCGACCGAATGAGACGCTATCAGGATGTTTTTTCTCTGGCGCCCGCGCCCACTGTTAGCGGTCTCTTTCGGAATGATGTGCTTCCGAACGGGAACCGCGATGAGCTGGTGGATTACTGGCAAGAACTGACTCCGCAAATGGTGCACACCGATGAATTGGGCGGCTTTCAGCTGCTGGAGATCCGCTCATCACTTCCGGACGAACTGCTCATGTACGCCGACAAACTCTCCATGGCCCATGGGCTGGAAGTGCGGGTGCCTTACCTCGATCGCACCGTAGTCGAATACGTGCAGCGGCTGGACGCAAGCTTTAAAGTCCGCCGCGGAACCCGGAAATGGTTGCATCGGCAGATTTGCGGGAGTTATCTGCCAGCGCGTGTCCTTAAGCGCAAGAAGCGCGGGTTCGCCGCTAACGTAGTGGATGACTGGTTTCGCTTGTCGCTTGACGGTAAGATTTCCGAAGTACTTTTGGACAAAAGCTCTCTTTTGTTCGAGCTGCTCAAGCCTGCGCCAGTCCACAAACTTCTGGGAGCCCACCAATCAGGGGGCCAGGACAACCACAAACTCCTTTTCAGCCTTGTTATGTTTGAGCAATGGTTGCGCCGAGTTCGTTCGAATCGACCACCGGTCTTCGAACGGAATTCATTAGCTGTATGATCACCGATATGGAGGTTAATGGTAAGACAATTCTAATTGAGGGCAACAGTCCGCGCATCGCCAGGCTCGAGCAGGAATGGTACGAGGACATCGAAGATCCCACAGTATTGATTGATGAGCTGGGGAAGATCGAACCGGCACCGGATATTCTGACCTTCTGGCAACGTTTGCCGGACACCGAAGCGAAATACTCTTACACTACGGAGCCGGATTCGATCGCTGCGCTCCCAATTAAGACCTACTCGTATTGGTGGGAAAAACAGATTGACTGCAAGACTCGAAACATGGTCAGGAAAAGCCAAAAAGCAGGTGTGGTTGTGAAACTGGCTACGTTTGACGATCTCTTCGTTCAGGGAATGACATCGATCTTTAACGAGACTCCGATCAGACAGGGACGGTGTTACTTACACTATGGAAAGGATTTTGAAACCGTAAAACGCGAGTTCAGCCGGTTCTTGTTCAGGGAAGAAATTTTCGGAGCATACCTGGGCGAAGAACTGGTAGGTTTCATCATGCTGGCCGACGCAGGCAGATACGCATATCTGGGTCAAATTATTTCCAAGATCGCGCATCGCGATTTAGCGCCAAATAATGCGCTTTTGGCCAAAGCAGTAGAACGCTGTGCAGAGAGAGAAATTCCATATCTTGCGTATGCGCTTTGGCTTGACGACCGCCTGGGTGACTTCAAGCGAAACAATGGTTTTCAAAAGTTTGATCTTCCCAGGTACTTCGTCCCCCTGACTACTAAAGGGAAGCTGGCCTTGAAGCTCGGTCTTCATCGTGGATGGAAAGAGGCCGTTCCAAAGGAGCTTAAGAAATCGCTGAAGAACGTGCGAAGACGCTGGTACGACTTGCGTTGGCGACTCGTGAACAATTGAGAAAAATAACACCGGTCGGGTTCCTACGCTCAGCCTATATTGCCATATTGAAGGCCATTTTGACGATACGGATCGGTCAGCAATCGACTGCGAGGTGTCAGGGCGATACCGGATTCGAAAGCGTGACGACTAGCTCCGTCGAGTCTGAGTTTGCGAGAGTGTTTTTCCACAAGCAGAATTCATGAGCCGATTACGCATTTTGCTGTTGGGGCCGGACTGCGATCCGGAGCGTGTCAGCATTCCTTTTGTCACCTATTCTCATGCGGCAGCGCTCGCCCAACTCCACGATGTGACCTTGGTCGCTCGAGCGCCCGTTGAGGACGCTCTGCGCCGCGCAAAGGCGCCCTTTCGTGCCATCGAAGTGGTCCGGATGCCATTCCTCGAGCGCATCTATGCCTGGAGTTTGCGATGGATCTTCAGATATAATTATACAAGTCAGGCAATGACCGCGTCCGGTTATCCCTTTGCTCTTGCCTTTGAATGGAGTGCCTGGCGACAGTTGCGGCACCGGATCTTTGCGGGTGAGTTCGATGTCGTTCTGCGCCTCGTACCGATGACAGCGGTCTTGCCCAGTCCTTTCGCTTTCTTTCTGCGGAACGGACCTATTCCCTTCGTGATTGGACCGATTAACGGCGGACTCCCGTATGTGCCGGGTTTCAGTCAGGCCAAGAACGAGAAGCAATGGATCTCCGGCTTGAGGAATCTGTACCGGTTCCTGCCTTTTGCTCGATCCACCTATCGCCACGCGGCAGCGATCATAGCCGCTTCGTCCCAGACGTATGCCGAGTTTGCCGCGTATCGCGACAAATTATTTTTTGTTCCGGAGCCCGGCATCGCTCCTTCCCTGTGTTCCGGCGACTCGCGCAGTCCGGAGCCCGGCGCCAAGCTGGAGTTGATCTTTGTCGGGGGGCTAATCCCCTGCAAGGCTTGTGATCTCGCATTGCGCGCGGCTGCTCCCCTTTTGCGAAACGATTTGGCCCGCTTCAGCATCCTTGGCGATGGCCCGGAGCGAGATCGCCTAGAGCAGCTTGTAAAGTCGCTCGGGATCGAGAAAGCGGTTTCCTTCTGTGGTTGGGTTAGCCATGCTGAGGTAATTAACAGGCTACGATCCGCGGATGTTATGGTGTTTCCATCGGTTCGCGACTTCGGTGCAGGCGTGGTCTTTGAAGCTCTCGCGACCGGAGCCGTTCCTGTGGTCGCGGACTTCGGCGGGCCTGGCGATATCGTCTATGCAGAGGTGGGATTCAAGGTGCCACTCACGAATGAGAGCGACTTCGTGGCGCAGATGGAAAGGATTTTAACGGAACTGGCCCATAATCGGGATCTGCTCGAGCGCTTACGGCGGCAAGGAATGGCTTATGCCCGGGAATGCCTGACCTGGGACGCGAAGGCGGCGAGCACTACCCGGGTTCTGAATTGGGCTGTGCGACGAGGTCCGAAACCAGATCTTCCTCCGCCAAAGGCGCTGGCTGCCGGTATTGTCGCCTCGCGGGAAATAGCTGATACCTACGCTGGAAATCCGGTACCAGGTAGATCGCTTTCTAGCAGGCGCGAGCTTCATGAAGTTTGAGGACTTACGGCCAGATTGTTGCAACTTGGATCGATATAATTGGCGCAACAATTGCGATGAGACAAGAAGCGTAACTCCATCCGGTGGACGAAAAACGGAGCAGCTCAAACCTTGCAGCTGAAACACAAATTAAAGCACAGCGTATACAAGTTACTTAACAGACCGGGCTTCCGACCTATTCTGGCGGCGTTGGCTACAATCCTTGCAACCGTCCGAGTAGGAAAGCTATGCAAGGTATCTTACGAGGGCGAGTGGGTTCACAGATTTCCATCGTGCACACTCGTCGAGCCGAGGCTAACGCTTTGGACGCCCAAACAAGTTGAGCGACAGACTTTTCATTTCTTTCTCTATAAGTATCTTCCCAGCGAGGGGGATACAATCGTAGATGTCGGTGCGGGTACTGGATGGGAGACACTACTCTTTTCGAGAGGCGTGGGCGTATCCGGCCGTGTCATATCGATAGAGGCCCACCCCAGAACGTTTCGTTGCTTGTCGAAGATGTGCGAGAAGAACCGACTAGAAAATGTCACGCTTGTTCAGGCGGCAGTCGGGGATCAAGAGCGAGAAGTACAAATCAGTGATTCTAACGAACATGAAGCAAATAGCATTATTGGAGTGGATTCGGGAATTCGAGTGGCGGGCACGACACTGGATTCCATCTTCCGATCATTTGGGTTATCACGGGTAGATTTCCTCAAGATGAACATAGAAGGTGCTGAGCGGCTTGCCCTCGCTGGCATGGGCGAAATGGTGCAGAAGACCAAGAATATTTGCATTGCATGCCATGATTTCCTCGCGAACGAAGGCGGACCGAATGAGCTGAGAACGAAGGCAGATGTCATCTCCTTTCTCAAACAAAACGGCTTTGCTGTTTTCCTTCGTGAATCTGGCTTCCTCCAAAATTATGTGTACGGGCTGAATGAGAAGTTGCTCCCGAGCCATAAAGCACATTCTAACTGATCAGCTAACTGAACTGTTCCCATGTGTAGGCTGAGTCGTTTGGCACGTAGGATAGCGATAGCGGCCTGAATGTAATATGCGACTCGTACCTACTAAAAAGATGCAGCTGGTAGATCTACTCAAACAGCTAACACCATCGTCAATCAAGCGACTCGTCATACCGTACTTGCCGCCAGGATTGAGAGCAAGATCTTACGTCGGCACTGACGAGGTAAGCGGACAGCTTCAATTTGAACTTCTAAAGCGACAGGGATGTCGGCCTAACTCGAAGGTGTTGGAGGTCGGCTGTGGGCGCCTGCATGCTGGAATCCCGCTGATGCAATATCTTGACAAAGGCAACTACGTCGGAGTCGATCCAAACGAATGGTTGCGACAAACAGCAATAAAGAACCGTCACGTTCGTCAAATTGTCGAGCAGAAACAGCCCAGATTCCTAAGTGTGGATGACTTTGATGCGAGCGAGTTGGGAATCAAGTTCGATTTTGTTTTGTCCCATTCTGTATTGTCACACTGTGCCCATTGGCAATTGGAAATATTCCTGCGAAACGTCGGTAAGGTTTTAGCGCCAGGGGGACGCATCCTGGCGTCTATTAATTTAGCCGAGGGAAATGCATATGGCAGCCGCGGTACACCAGATAAGGAAGACTCAATGCATCAAGAGTGGCAGTATCCCGGTGTATCTTGTTTTAAGCTTTCAACGGTTGTGAAAACGGCTGACATGCTCGGATTGAGAGCTGTTCACATTCCTGAATATACGGAAATCTACACCAAGGCACGTCCAAAGGAGTGCCACGACTGGGTTTTGTTTTGCTGGAAGCCATGAAGACCACGTAAGCGAAACGGGGTTCCTATGGGGTTAGATGAAACGATACCAGCATCACCGTTACCAGAAGACACGCCGGGACAGGTTAGAGTGTGTGTCCGCGCGACCATCGTTACCGTCTCGAAAGCGGCGCTGCTGGAGAAAAAGCCGAAGTGAAGACGGGCAAATTGCATGGTCCGGCTCGAATCTGGAAGCAGCGAGATTCCGGAGAAAAGGCTTGTGTTTTGTAGCACGGCCTCGCAACAGAGAAGCTCGCCCAAACTACGTAGGTCGAGTTGACGTCGGACAGAACTTTAAGCAACAACTTCGCTTCACCTGGCATCGTTGGAATAATCAGTGCTAAGCCACAATGACCACAAGATTCTCGTGGAAGCAATACTGGGACGAAACGAACAGCTCGACCGTTTCTGATTATGAGGTCGATCGCGGCACGCGGCAACGCGATACTGAGATGGAAAGCCTCTCCAATAGGGAATTACTCGCCTTCATCGCGGCAGAACCATCGGAACTTGTATTCGATGCCGGCTGTGGAACTGGGGCCAACATCCTGCTGTTGCACCGATCCGTTCGTCGAATCATTGCGATGGACTATTCGGCGGCTGCTGTAACGCGCTGTCAAAAACGGCTCGCACATAATAAAGTTGAGAATGTGGAAGTCTTCCAAGGGGACATCACCTCTGTGCCACTTCCCGATGGCACTGTTGACCGCATCCTGTGTATGAGCGTCCTCCAGTATATTGATGACACTCAATTGCGAGCTGCGTTCCGGGAATTTGCGCGCATCTTGAAGAAGGACGGAACCCTCGTACTCCATGTAAAGAATCTTGCGTCCATTTATTTATCGACCTTGTCGCTGATGAAACGCTTCCTTCTCGCGATGGGCAGGGATACGAAGCTGGAATATTTTCGGACGTTCCGTTGGTACGTCACCGAGCTTCGACGGGCTGGCTTTAGCATCTTGGATTACAGGTCGCTCAATGTTTTCATGCTCGACAGAATGCCGCGCAAACTACTGCTCTGGTTACAAAAGTCTGAGCTATCCCATCAGGATCGATTTCCTTTCTCGTCCGGTTTCCTGCGTCGGCACGGATCTGATTTGAAAATCCGAGCGCAGCTGCGGAGCTGCTGATCTTCTTGCCTGCCTAGGTGCCTCCGATCGCCCGCGTCCTGCAATGATACAACTTAAGAGCAGTTAACTACGCTATGCCCGGCCTCACAGGAATAATCCGCTTCGCACCCGATGAGCAGATCGATCAAGATCTCGACTCGATGCTAGGCGCGATGAGGTATAACAATCGATATTCACACGGCCGTTTCATCGACGAAGAATGCGGATTGCGAATCGGTTGGACAGCCCATCCCGGTTCATTTGCCGAGGGTATGCCGCTTGTAACCCAGGATGGCAACACCGTGATGATCTTTACCGGTGAGACCTTCGAAGAGTCGGGGTTGATCACTTGCTCGAGGAGCTCCATTCCGGATAGGCACACTTCAAAGGCGTCCTACTTGCTGCAGCTATACGAAGAGCTTGGAGAGCAATTCTTTGCACAGCTCAACGGATGGTTTGCCGGTGTTATCATCGATCGCCGATTGAAGCGGGTCACTCTTTTTAACGACAGGTATGGGATGGGACGGATCTACTTCCATGACGGTCCTGATGAGTTTCTCTTCGCGTCGGAGGCGAAGGCCTTGCTGAAAATTCGTCCGGCGCTGCGCGTCGTCGACCCGGAGAGACTAGCAGAATATTTACGATACAACTGCGTCCTGGGAGACCGCACGCTCTTTCGCGGCATTTCCCTTTTGCCAAAGGCATCGGCATGGTCTTTCCAGCAGATTACTTGTCCGAAGAAGCGACAATACTTCGATTTCAGTGAGTGGGAAAACCAGCCGGATTTGGAGGACGAAACCTTTTACCGCCAATGGGCAGACACCGTCGCGCGTGTTTTCCCCCGCTATGCCAGAGAAGGGAGAAGCGTAGCCCTCTCTTCCACCGCGGGGCTCGACAGTCGCCTTATTATGGCGGGGCTTCGCGACCAAATTAAGGAGCACCCCAGCTACACCTTTGGCGGTGCCTGGGGTGAGTTATTCGATATCCGCACCTCGCGAAAAACGGCCGACGTTTATCACCAAGCTCACCAATGCATCACGATCAATGAACAATTCCTCCGAGGCTTTGGCGATTATGCGCGACGCGCAGTACACATTTCTGACGGAACGCACGACGCCTTCGGAGCACATGATGTCTTTTTCAATGAAATCGCACGCGAGATTGCTCCGATTCGTCTCACAGGCAAATTTGGGAGCGAGATTGTCCGTATTCGGCGCCTGGTTCCCTCGAGTACCTACAAACGTGGCTTCCTGAGGGGTGACATGCCAACGCTCGTGGAACAGCTTCCCACCTACGAAGATATAAATCCGCGGGGAAACACTCTTACCCGAGTGGTGACAGAAGAAATTCCATGGCACGAATATCCGCGCGTTGCGGTGGAACAATCGCAACTTGTCCTGCGTACACCGTACATGGACAACGAATTGGTCAAGACGATGTATCAGGCTCCCACAGATACGCGGGCAGCAGGCGATCTTCAGGAACGTTACGTTCGGGAAAGAGCGCCGGAATTTGCCAGGAACATCACAAACATGGGCCGCTTCACGAGCCGGAATCGGCTTGTGACGAAGCTTTCGGATTATCTCTTTTGGGCCCTATTAAAAGTCGAGTACATCTACCTCTATTCGACTCCTCATTGGGTTACCTGGCTGGATCGAAAGCTCGAGCGCTGGCACCTCGAGCGGCTGCTGAGCGGCCGGCAGAAATGGGAAGGATATCGGATTTGGATCAAGACTGCTTTTGCGCCTTTCGTGCGCGAAACACTCTCTGACCCACAAGCAGAGTACACGCGCTTCTTCGATTATCGGACAGTGCATAAAATGGTCGAGCGCCATATCGCGGGCACGCACAATTACCTCGAGGAAATCAACAAGGCCTTAACTGTTCAACTCATTTTCTCGTCATTGCTAAAGGGATGAAAACCTGTCGAGGGGCAATCCCGCCGTGGCGGGACAGACAGACCGTCGGAGTAGTCGTTCCGCAAATGGGCAATCGAACGCTGTTGATGCGTCAGTCGCTTCTTATCGGGAGACAGATCATCCTAATGTTGCACAACGGCGGCCGTAATGACCAGGGTGAAACCGCTTTTCGTTCGTGCTTGGAGCCGCTGAAATTTAGCGTGGACGCTTCGTCCCGCCCGCCGAATGCTATGCGCGCGCAGAGCGGAGGTTTTCTAACCGCGCGCGCCGATTAAGATGAGGTTTCTAGTTACCGGTGGTGCCGGGTTTATAGGGTCACATTTTGTCGATCTGGTGGTAGGCCTCGGCGACAAGGTCGTTGTCGTGGACGATCTTAGCAGTGGTAGAGTCGATAACCTTCCGACACATCAGAGCGTAGAATTCGTTAAGAAAAATTTCCGCACATGCGAAGCGCGGGATTTTGCAGGAAACTTCGATGCCATTGTTCACTTGGCCGCGTGGCCATCAGTCGCCACATCGTGGGAGCAGCCGATGCAAGCACATGAATCAAATCTATCGCTGACTCTACACGCGATTACACTGGCGAGTAAGCTGCGTATAAAACGCATTGTCTTTGCAAGTTCTGCTGCGGTTTATGGCAAAGCCACAGAAGTGCCCACGAAGGAATCGAGTCAGACCAGGCCGAGTTCTCCCTATGGGCTACAGAAGCTAACCAGCGAGCGATACGGCGAGTTATTTGCCGGAGCACTAGGGCTGAGTTTCGTGAGTCTGAGATTTTTCAACGTGTATGGCCCGCGTCAATCTCAATCGTCGCCGTATTCAGGCGTGATATCGAAGTTCATGTATGCAATGCAAAACGGGCTGCCTGTCAATATAACTGGCGACGGCGAGCAGACACGCGATTTCATTTATGTCAAAGACGCGGCGACTGCTTTGCGAGCAGCGGTCACGAAGATTCCGAAGGAGACACCTTGGTTAGTTTTGAATATTGGCACGGGAGTACCAACTTCTATTTTGAAGTTACGCAGCGAGTTGACCCGATTTTTTCCCGATGCAGATCGGACGCCGATCTTCCTGCCAAGTGTATCGGGCGATATTCGGCATTCAACCGCGTACGCAGCCGCAGCGACTGAAGTATTGGGATTTTGTCCGCGTTGCCCATTGCAGGACGGACTTGCTGAACTTATGCAAGATCCATTGCTGTCTGTTTCTAGCCACGAAAGGCTTTAGTTAGTATGAACGTCTTGATCGTCAAACTGGGCGCTACCGGAGATGTTGTCCGCACGACACCGCTGTTACACCGGTTGAGCGGTTCGGTCACATGGATCACAGCGGCGAAGAACGGTGTGCTCCTGGACGGGCTAGCACATAATCTGCGTTACTTCTCCTGGGAAGAGCGCTCGCGAGCCTTAGATACTCCCTACGACCTAGCCATAAATCTCGAGGACACTCTTGAAGTTGCCCTATTTCTGAAGAATCTCAGGCCGGCCGAGATCTTCGGCGCTTACGCCGACTCGTCCAACCGCTTGCGTTACACCGACAACTCGAAGTGCTGGTTTGATCTCAGTCTAATCAGCTCTTACGGAAAGCTGAAAGCTGACAAGCTGAAATTCCAAAACCGCCAGACATATCAAGAGATGATTTTCGCTGGATTGGGATTGCACTTTGCCGGTGAGCCCTACTGTTTGCCGAATCCGATCGAAACAGGGTTATCAGGCGATGTTGCCATAGCAGCCGATTCTGGTTCTATCTGGCCGATGAAGAAATGGGCGTACTACGCAGAATTGAAACAGCAACTGGAAGATCAGGGGCTAATTGTCAATGTGCTGCCGAAGCGCCCGTCGCTTCTCGAACATCTATCGGACGTCCAAAACCACCGGTGCTTAGTCGGCGGGGACAGTTTGCCCATGCATTTAGCGCTGGGAACTGGCACGCGATGTGTAACTCTCTTTACCTGCACGAGTCCGTGGGAGATTCATGACTACGGAGTTCAGAAGAAGATCGTTTCGCCATTGCTTGAAGAGTTCTTCTACAAGCGCGGTTATGACGAGCCAGCAACGACGGCGATAACTGTCGACGAGGTATTCGACGCCGTAATGGCGCAACTGGAGGTTTCAGAGGTCAGAAGCCAGAAATCAGAAGCCAGAGCGACTCTACTGTGAGCGCAATCTCAGAGATCAGAAACCAGAAGTCAGAAGTCAGAGGCCTCCGCCCACCGCAGGTCGGCGAACCGATATCCGAGCTCTGTCCTCTGTCCTCTGAACTCCGTCCTCTGACTCCGCGCGTCGCTCTCCTTACCGGCGGCAGCGACAGGCCTTACGTATTGGGTCTGGTAGAATCGTTTACTTCGTTAGGCGTGACGTTTGACGTAATTGGTAGCGACGAATTAATGCTACCGGAGTTGCTGAATAATCGGTCGGTCAATTTCCTAAACCTGCGCGGAGATCAGTGTCCAATAGCAACCGTCTCACAAAAGGCAGCAAGAGTGCTGAGATACTATTGGCGGTTGATTCGTTATGCTGCCGGCGCCCGGCCGAAAATCTTTCATATCCTGTGGAACAATAAGTTCGAGGTTTTCGACCGAAGCGTGCTCATGTTCTACTACAAGCTCTTAAGGAAGCGTGTCGTGCTGACTGCACATAATGTGAACATTCGCGCCCGAGATGGCACCGACAGCTGGTTGAACCGATTCTCCTTAAGAATTCAATACCGGTTGTCGGATCATATTTTTGTCCACACTGCTCGGATGAAGGAAGAACTAGTGCTCGTGTTCGGCGTAAGTGCCGCAAAAGTAAGCGTCATTCCGTTCGGAATTAATAACACGGCGCCAGTAACTGAAATCACGCGGGGCCAGGCAAAGAAAAAGATAGGAGTGAGCCCGGAGCATAAGACAGCATTGTTCTTCGGTCAGGTCGCGCCGTACAAAGGACTCGAATATTTGATCGACTCTTTCAACAATGTGGCAACGAAAGATGAGAGCTATCGGCTTATCATCGCCGGCAAGGTGAAGAGGGGTCACGCGGCCTATTGGGACGGGATTCAGCGCAAGATTGCCGGCAGCAGATTCCGAAACCAGATCATCGAGCGGATCGAACACATCCCGGATGAAGAAGTAGAGCTGTATTTCAAAGCTGCGGACGTCCTTGTCGCACCCTATATCAACATTTTCCAAAGTGGCGTTCCGTTTTTGGCGTACAGTTTTGGTCTGCCGGTGATCGCCACAGATGTCGGCTCTTTGCGGCGAGACATCGTTGAAGGAAGAACTGGTTTTGTCTGCCAGCCAAAGGATTCATCTGACCTAGCCGAGACGATCGACAAATATTTCCAGAGCGAAGTATTCAGGAACCTCGAAAACAGGCGATTGCAGATCAAGGAATATGCGAACGAGCGATATTCGTGGGATAAAGTCGCTACAATAACGACGGCCGTTTATTCCAACGTCTTATCTTCTGGCTGATTTCTGAAACTTAACCGCGGATAACGCGGATTTCGCGGATTAGGCTGACCTCTGACCTCTGACCTCTGATATCTGAAGCAAGCCCTCTGTCCTCCGTCCTCCGTCCTCTGCCCTCTGACCAGTGACTTTTTGACAAACGTTATGAAAGCCGTCACGCCGTTTTCAGATTACAAATTTCTTATCATCGGAGGCACGAGCAAAGCAGGCACGACTTCCGTGTTTACTTATCTTGAAAAGCATCCGCAGATTATTTGCTCGTCCGTGAAGGAAACAGGATTCTTTCTCGATGCCGACTATCCGCACCCGTCAGAGAAGCGATATCAAAAGAATGGCCTGCAAGCGTACCTGGATCTTTTTGAATCTGAGGGGTCTCAGCCACAAGAGAACTGGAGGTTTGAAGCTACTCCAGGCTATCTTTATTCCCCGAATACGCCGGATGTTATTCGCAGGACGTTGGCAAACGTCCACTTCATTTTTATTCTGAGGGAGCCGGTCTCCAGATTGTTGTCCTGGTACCGATTTGGCCAGTCGCTGGGTAAGATACCATCCAGGATGACGTTCGACGACTATGTTGCTCTTCAAAAAGAGACCGAGGATAGCTTCCCAAATCGATATCCGCGTCAAGCCTTCGGGGCTCTTCGCCAGGGGCGCTATTCAACGTATCTGGAGCGTTATTTTGAGGTCTTTGGCGCATCGTCAATCCAGGTTCTCTTCTATGAAGACCTTCGCCGTGATCCGTTTTCATTCATGGTCAAGACATGCAGGTCACTCGGCATAGATGAGACCTATTTTCAGGGTTATACGTTTAAGGTCGTGAACAAAGGTGTGCAGGTGCGAAGCCACTGGTTGTTTCGGGCCTATATGGAGGCCAACCTAAAGCTCGCTGGACCAGCCAGGCGTACTCCAAAGCCGCTACGCCGGTTGCTGCGGCAGATTCAACGCAGGGCACATGCCGCATACGAGAAATTGAACGTCAGCAGAGAGAGGAAGGTGGCGATGTCTCCTTCCACGAAGGATTTTATTTTGTCGTACTACCAGGACGAACCCGCACGATTGAGAGAAATGCTTGGAATTGAAGTGCCCTGGCCGTCCAATCCGCCGGCTGCTTTGGCTGGGTTCGAAATCACCTCCGCTGAACATTGAGCAGAATAGGTTATGGCGCAGTTTGAATGCATTGGTTGCCAGGACTCGTTGAGTGCATCGCGATGAGCGTTGATCTTTCCGATATTGTAAAAAGCGAGGTGGCGTGCGCCGTGTCCTCGGAAAGTTCGCCCACAGCCAGCGCTTCCGAGCAACACTTCGCGACAGACCATCTGCTGACGAATCTCCGGCAGCGCACGATCTCCAGCGGGCTGGTCACTGGGGCGGCGCAGGGCGCGCGGTTCCTCCTGAACCTGGCGTATATCATGGTGCTGGCCAGACTGCTTGTGCCACAGGACTTCGGGCTAATAGCCATGGTGACAGCAGTCACGGGTTTTCTCCTTATCTTCCAAGATGCCGGGCTTTCGACCGCCACGGTGCAGCGCCAGCAAATCACCCATGCACAAGTCTCCAATCTGTTCTGGGCAAACGTGGTCGTGGGAGGTGTAACTACTCTTTTCGTGGCTGCCTCAGCGCCGGCAATCGCGTGGTTCTATCGCGAACCGCGGCTTATAGGTATCACGCTGGTGCTCTCAATCACGTTTCTGCTCGCCAGCTCGACGGTCCAACACCTTGCACTGCTAAACCGGCAGATGCGCTTCGGAGTCATCGCAATGATCGACGTTGTTTCCATGCTTGTCGGTTATCTGATCAGCATCGGCATGGCGCTTTGGAAATATGGCTACTGGGCTCTGGTATTCGCCATTCTGCTTCAGGCCACCATCAAGTTCGTGCTGGCGTGGTCGGTCTCGCACTGGCGGCCCCGGTTGCCCTCCCGGAACGCGCAAACATGGCACCTGCTGAGGTTCGGCGCGCACATTACCGTAGGAAATTTGATGTTATCGCTTGCCCGGGGTGCGGATTGCCTTTTGATTGGGCGGTTTTTCGGCGCCGCGGCCGTCGGTTTCTACTCCAGAGGCTCCGTCCTTCTCCTACGGCCGCTGCAACAATTCATCATCCCAATCAAGGCCGTGCTGGTTCCCGCGCTGTCGCGAATACAGAGCGAGCCTGACCGGTATCGGCGAACATTTCTTCAAGTGTTCGAAGCGATCGCGCTGATGAGCTTTCTGTTCGCCGGTCTGTTTCTAGCATTGTCTTATCCGGTGACACTCGCCGTGCTTGGCCCGAAGTGGGAAGCAGCCGCCGTGATCTTCGCCGGCTTTACAATAGCAGCCCTAGCCTATCCGCTTACCACCGCGTCGGCGTGGCTGTTCGCCAGCCAGGGACGCGGGAAGGACTGGGTCCTTACCAACGCGATCATGTCGGGTGTCACCCTTTGTTCTTTCCTCGCCGGACTTCCGTTCGGTCCCGCCGCTGTGGCGATATTCTATTCAGCTTCGTGTATTCTGATACAGTTGCCATTCGTTTATCACATCGCTGGCCGGCGAGGTCCGGTGACCAGCAAACATCTTTGGATCGCATGCTTGCGACATCTGCCTGTCTGGGGGGTGGCGTGCGGTACGGCCTGGCTGGCTCGTACTTTCGTTCTGCACGCTAATCCATGGATGCAACTGTTCTTTTGCGGTCCCGTGGCGCTACTGGCTGGGGCCGCATACATCGCCGTTTCTACTCCCTCGCGACGGGTGGCAATAAACCTGTTCTCCATCATACGAGAGTTAAAAAATGCCCGTGCACTCACGGCCGCGTGAAGTCCGGAATGTCTGGCAGTGGAACATCCTCTCTCGTATTCTGAGATGGCTCGGAAGGCATGAGCAGTAGTAACATAGAATTACGCGAGGACCGATGCGCGAGAGAGCGAAAGATTCGTCAACCACAACAAGCACTCTTCCAACGGCGGAGGCAGCATCCGAGCGCGCGTTGTGGGGTTTTTTTGATTGCAAGAAGCGATGGTCGCTTTCGTGGCGAGGCCGACTTTTCCTGGTTTTTGCTCTCTTGTTGGTCGGGACTCTGATTTTCAGAGGCATTTACCCTTTTCTTGCCATAACCCATCGCGTCGATGCAGAGGTTCTTGTCGTCGAGGGCTGGGTTCATGGCTATGCCATCAAGGCCGGTGTCGCCGAGTTCAAGATCAACCATTACCAGCAAGTATTTTCAACGGGCGGGCCCGTACAGGGAAATGGAGGCTACGTTAACGATTTCCAGACCTCGGCCAGCGTTGGGGCCGAACGGCTCAAAGCAAATGGTATTCCCAGCGAATCATTACAAATGGTTCCCTCACATGTTATTGACCGAGACCGGACTTATGGTGCCGCTGTGGCGCTGCGAGATTGGTTTTCCGCTCACAAGATACAGGTCCGCTACGTGAACGTCATTACCGAAGACCTTCACGCGCGGCGGACAAGGCTTCTCTTTCAAAAGGCACTCGGAGATGGTGTCAAGATTGGGATCATCGCGGTCCCGAATCCTGATTACGATGCAAAACATTGGTGGCACTACAGTGAAGGCGTCAAAGATGTTATCAGCGAAGGGGCTGCTTATCTTTATGCCAGACTCTTCTTTTGGCCGGGCGCGGCGGAGCCGCGGGAGGTCGAAGCCAGAGGACAGATGACAGAGGACAGCAGTCAGAAGTCAGAGGTCAGAGTCAACACTGAAAACTGAAAGCGAAGATGGAAGCGGGAAGGGAGATCGGAGATAGAAGTTGGGAGATGAAAGATCGGAGATAGGGTTGGGGAATGAAAAACGAACATCGGAAAGAACGAATATCGAGCTTCGAAGATCTTGAGGCGTGGCAAATGGCTCGGCAGCTTGTGAACGCACTTTATACACTCACTCGCCTGAAAAACCTTTCACCAGATTTCCGATTGTGCAGTCAAATCCAGCTGACGTCGTATTTCATCTTGCATATCAACAATTTTTTAGAGTAAACAACGCTGCATGGTGCAGAACAAAAGACAATTGTGGGGCAATCGCCGATTGGCGGGCACGTGCTCCCGTAGACGAGAGTTGAGCGGATTTTCTTGCCTTTTTTCTGTCTTGCTTTTTGCTGCGCTCCTGTGCGGCGGGTGCCAGAGCCCGCTACCGCCTTTGCCGAATCCGCCAGGTCCTCACACAGCAGTAAGGCTCTCTCCAGGAGATGAGATCAAGGTTGCCTATGCCGACGAGAGCGTCCCGGATCAAACGCAGAAAATTCGACGGGACGGCAAGGTGAGTCTGCCGCTCATCGGCGAAGTCACGGCTGCCGGCAAGAGGGTCATCGATTTTCAACACGAGCTCGTCAGCCGCTACGAAGGCAAGCTTGATAACAACGAAGTGCTGGTGACGTTGGAGAACGGCACGGCAACCGTGACCGTGTCCGGATTTGCCAACAAACCGGCCGTATACACTTTTAATCGCCCGACGACTGTGTACCAGGCGGTAATGGAAGCAGGCGGACCGAGCGACTATGGGAGCGCGAGTAATATTCATCTCACTCGCATAATCAACGGAGAACAGCGCACTGAGACCATTAATCTTCGGCCGACCGTTAAAGGCAAGCCTACATTACCCAAATATGTGCAAGACGGGGACGTGATCTACATCTCGCGGAACTGGTTCTGAGCCCGAGCCCGGCTGGCGCGATTTGCAACCAGACATGATTCTGCCATGTCGAATTCACCGGATCCGCAGCCACATTGATTCGCTACCGCTCGCGCTCCTGTTCGCGGCTTTTTTGCTGATTTCACACAATGAAGCAATGGGTCAATATGGGGAGCGGCGGCGGTGGCGTCGTCGGAAGCGGCAGGCGCCGGTGGAGGGTGGTGGGGGTGGCGTTCCGCTTGAAATCACATCCGGCGTGGATCTCGGTTACGACGACCACGTTATCGGGAGCAACCCTGCCGCAAGTTCAAGCAGCCCAAGCTCATTGTTCGCAAAAGAAAACCTTGTGCTGACTTATAATCGGCCGGGGGAACAGACAGAATTTCGTCTGCTTGCTGTCGGACGGTTTACTCAGTATTTCGATGTGAGCACGGACGACAAAGATGTGACCCTCACTGCGTCGCTTACGCATAACTTCACGACACGGCTTTCCTTCTACGCCAGCGTTTACGGCGCTTATCAGACCGAGCCTAATTTCCAATCCAACATTGGTCCCACAAACGTGCGCGCTCCTCACTTCGACACGACCGATATTTTTTCGCTTACCTATCATTGGCTACCACGACTATCCAGTGTAACAAGCTACACGTTCGAGCGCGTTAAGTATGAGTCGTCGTCTCTGTCGACGTCGGCGATCGGAGTAGGTCAGGACCGCTTCCAGAATACGCTGGCCGAGTCGCTTCAATTTAGCCTGACAAGCCGCACTAGTCTCACTGGAGAATATCGCTTTGAAGTCATAGATTACGACACCGCGCCGTCGCGTGATGCGACCATTCATTTTGCACTCGCCGGTGTTGACCATCATTTGACTGAGCACCTGTCGATTAACCTGCTTGGAGGTCCATCATTTCGTTTTTTCAAAAATGACGGCAACACGATCAACCCGTACGCCCAACTGAAGGTTAGTTATGAGGGTGGCAACCATTCGCTAAGCTGGATAACAACTTATGGAGTCGAACAGCCCAGCCAGACTCTCGCGGCGGGGGCCACGACGCTCCGAACCGGACTGAACCTGGCGTACGATCTAACTTCGCGGATCAATTTGAAGGCCGGAATGTATTATTATCACGAGGAAAACCAAGCGGGGACAACGGGGCCAGTTGTAAGCACTTCGACAGGCTCGCAGGATTCCTTGCATTTCAATCTCAGCCTCAAATATACAATCAATAAGCATTTCGCGTTGCACGCTGATTACGAGTACACAAACCAGAGCTCGTCTGGAGGAACTTCATCAGGAGGAACCTCAGGCTACTCGCGGAATCGCTACTTCGCCGGAGTGACCTACAAGTACTGAGGACTGTCATCCTGAGCGAAGCGAAGGACCTCTCACAGGGTTTTGGATCACACAAGCATTCTCGTGTATCGCGGACTTCGATTGTGGGGTTCCTCGCTCGGCTCGGAATGACAGCGGAGCGGCTGACGGCATCTACAAACTTCAATTCATGAAAGAAACCAATCACGCCCTAACGTCAGCCTGAGAATACTTTGGATATGAGCCCCTCACACAACACGGCTGCTGCTCGCGAAATCAGTGTTCCCACGCGAACAGCGAACCTCTCCGAATCCAGCTCGTCCGAGGCAAAAACAGAGATGGCGCTTTTGGAGCGGCATGTGTTTTGCAATTGTGCTGTTGGCCGTTTTCGCCCGGCCTCTGTTGATGCTGATCAGTTATGTAGCCGGGAGCCAATTGCATTCATATGTTTTGTTGGTCCCCTTTGTTTCTGCTTACCTGCTTTATCTCCGGCGAGATCAATTACCAAAAAAACACAGCACCGACCTTTTGCTTACGCTGGTGTCGCTGGCCGCAGGCCTCGGCCTTTTTGCCTACACGCAGTCGCTGGAAGTTGCTGCGCGAGCACCGGCTATCAATACTCGCGTCGTGCTGTTGACACTCTCGTTCCTTTGCTGTCTCGCAGCGGGAGGATTTTTCTTTCTCGGACGCGGCTGGATGCGATCAGCTGCTTTTCCCCTGGCCTACCTCATTTTCATGGTGCCGATGCCGGATGCGATGGCAGATGCGCTCGAGACGGCTTCGAAATATGCCTCGGCCGAAGTAGCCAATCTCTTTTTCAACCTGAGCGGCACGCCTTTTCTTCGGGCGGGTCTCTTTTTCCAACTGCCGAACATCACGATCGAGGTTGCGCAGGAATGCAGCGGCATTCGATCGAGCTGGGTGCTCTTCATCACCAGCATCCTGGCCGCCAATTTATTCTTAAAGACCCCGTGGCGGCGTTTAGCGCTGGTCGCTTTTGTCATTCCACTTGCCATTTTGCGAAACGGATTTCGGATTCTTGTAATCGGGCTTCTCTGCGTGAATGTCGGCCCGCAAATGATTCACAGCCTCATCCACCGGCGCGGCGGCCCCCTCTTTTTCGTGCTTTCGCTGATTCCACTTTTTCTAGTGTTGTGGTGGCTGCGCAAGGGAGACGTCCGGATTAGGGCGGAACATTCTGTTCGCCGGTAGATGGTAGATAGCAGATAGCAGACGGCTGAAGGGATGAGATTTCGATTTGGCTATCGGTCGGAGACTTCTGCCGTAGCTGAACTGTAGACCCATCTCATAAAAGGGAATGAGTGCGCTAGCCCTGGCGAGTGGCTGGCAAGGCGCGACGAAGGAGCATAGCCGAAGCGTTCTGTGACTGAGGAGCAACGCAGCCGCTGCCAGAGTTAGCCGGAGGGTTGCCGACTTTCGCTGCGGCTGCGTGCCGTCGGTAAAGTCCATGAAGGATATCTTTCGCCTTGCCGCAGCGATCTCTGGCAGACTCGTCCCCTATCTAGAGATGGTCTATTAAAAATGCAATTCATTACCTTGGCTCGGAGCAAGTTGTGAACCCGAACTCTGTGTTAGCTTTGGTTGCCGCCACGTTTAGTGCGGCCCTGGCCGTGGCAGCGGTTTGTCGCGGACGCCGTTCGCTTGCGACCTGGTGTTTCTCAGTCGGGATGCTGACTTTCGCGCTGGAGAGTCTCTTCGGCCGCTATGTGGCTTGCCGCGTCTATTCCCGAAAGGGCGGCCTTTTGGGCAGGTCTTACCCTGGTGACGAAGTCATTTCTTCCGGGGATTTGGCTTTGCTTTAGCTTCACGTATTCGCGCGGAGGCTCTCGCGGATTTCCGGTGAGGTCACGATTTCTCGTTCTGGCGGCACTTCTGGTCCCGGTAGGCGTGTCCCTGCTTCTCTGGGAGCAACTGGCACCGGTTTTTCCGGAGAGCCCGTCGGGCGAAACCTGGTGGATTGGCTCTCATGCGGCGGCCAAAATACTGAATGGCTCTCTGCTGTTGGTCACTGTGCTGATTCTTATGAATCTGGAGAAGACCTTCCGATCGGCTGTCGGGACGATGCGGTGGAGAATTAAGTTTATCGTTCTCGGTCTCGGGATTGTGTTCGGGGCGCGGATTTACACCCTGAGCCAGGGACTGCTCTTTTCGGGCGAGGTCCTGAATTCTAACGATGTTGATACAGCCGCGCTGCTGATCGGGTCCGCGTTGATGGCGGTGGCTTTTCTTCGGAGTGGTTTCGGCGAAATCGATGTCTATCCTTCGCATGCTGTTCTGCGCACTTCCCTGACGGCTCTGTTGGTTGGGGCGTATCTTTTTATTGTCGGGGTGCTTGGCCAGATCGTGGCGCGGACCGGCGAACCGGGGACGTTCCGGTTCCAAGCCTTCGTCGTGCTGCTGGGATTCGCTCTCCTGGCTGTGTTATCGTTCTCAAATCGGTTTCGGCAAAATATGGGGCGTTTCGTTAGCCACCATTTTAAAAGGCCGCAGTATGATTTCCGCCAGATATGGACGCGCTTTACTCAATGCACGTCCAGCGTGCTCGATCAGCCCGGCTTGTGCGCTTCAGCCACAAAATTGATCTCTGAAACCTTTAGCGTCTTGTCGGTCACTATCTGGCTATTTGACGAACAAGACCGGCTGACGTTCGCGGCGTCCACTTCGAGATCAGAACGCGAGACCACCGGCGCGCTCCCAAATCTGGCTGGCTTGGAACCAGCCCTGGCGAGTATTCGCAGGCTTTCCAAACCTTTTGATTTGGAAAAAGCAAAAGGCGATTTTGCAGAGACCTTGAGGCGAATCAGTTCGAGCCAATTTCGCACTGGAGGCAATCGGGTTTGTACGCCGTTATGGACGGGAGACCGCTGCATAGGCGTGGTCATCCTGGCAGATCGCGTCGGTGGCGTTCCCTACACGGTTGAAGAACTGGATTTGTTGAAATGCATGGGCGATCAGATTGCAGTGGGTCTGCTGAACCTTCGGCTCACCGAAGAGGTGATGCGGGCGAAAGAGCTGGAAGCCTTTCAAGCCATCTCCGCATTCTTCATTCATGATTTGAAAAACGCGGCCTCAACCCTAAGCCTGACTCTTCAGAATCTGCCCGTGCATTTTGATGATCCCACTTTTCGACAAGACGCTCTGCGCGGGATCGGCGAGACAGCAAATCGCATCAACCAGCTTATCAGCCGCGTTGGAGCCTTGCGACATCTCGAACTCAAACCGGTGGAAGCGGACCTCAATCTGCTTGTTACTGACGCGCTTGAAGTCTTAAACGGCGCGCCGGAAATAAACGTGGTGCAGAAGCTTCACCTGCAGCCAAAACTTAAACTGGATCGGCAGCAATTTGGCAGCGTAATCACTAACTTGCTTCTCAACGCCCGCGAGGCACTCGGACCGGGAGGCGAGGTGAGAGTTGAGACGAGTCACAGCAACGGTTGGGCGGTTCTTTCCGTCGCCGACGACGGCTGCGGGATGAGCCCGGAATTTTTGAAGACATCTCTTTTCCGACCCTTTCAGACCACAAAGAAGAAGGGACTAGGCATTGGGATGTTTCAATCCAAGATGATTGTCGAAGCACATCGGGGGAAGATCCAAGTCGAGAGCGAACCCGGAGCCGGCACAACTTTTCGGGTGATGTTGCCTGTAGGACTAACCTTGCTCCCGCCCAGAGCAGCTACGCTGCAACCGAACTTTTAACCACGGATTAAACGGATGGCACGGATGAGGACCGTCAGCGGTGCAGATCAGGAATGTCGTGTTCGCCGGGCGCTTGGGGACGCAACACACGTTTCCAGTCCAGGCGCGCGTTCTTGAAATTTATGAGGAGCGCCAGATCCAAGCCTGTGATGTTCAGATAGCCGAGCATTTGCGCAACATGCGTCTCGGTAAAGCACGAAACCACCTTGGGATCGACGATCACGGCATCGTCAACAATCAGATCCGGAATGAGATTTCCGATCAATTCCCCGCGATAGTAGACTGGAAATGATCTTTGGATCGAAACATCGTGTCCACGGCGCTTTAACTCGATGATCATGGCGCACTCATAGAGTTTCTCATCAAGTCCTGGCTTCAACTCGTTGAGTACTTCCATCGCAGCGCCGATGATTTTGCCACTCAATTCTTCGTGAATCATATTTCTTATCCGTGTTATCCGTTGAATCCGTGGTTGAACAGAATAATCCGGACATTAGCGGTTGGGAATCTGTGGCTTTGGTTGGCCATGCCACAAAATCTTCTCAAGTCGCGACGATTTTGGGTTATAGCAGTGCGGGTCATCCCAGTACGTCAATAGTCTCCTAAAACGGCAAACAACATGAAACCCAGAGCGGCAAAGCCGCAACCGAAGATAAAGACTAACCGCAGATGACACAGATGGCCGCAGATTGGGAAGATCGTCTGCGTTTATCCGCGCCATTTGTCGAGCAGAGGTTAGAGTTCGACGGCTATGAAAGACGAATATCCACAGCGCGAACTCAGCGCGGCGATCATCGGTGCCGCCATGAAAGTGCTGAACGGTCTGAGGCCGGGCCTCGACGAAAAGATTTACGAAAACTCGCTTGTGCTGGAACTGATTGCCCAAGGTCATCAGGTCGAGCAGCAGCGACGTTTCCCCGTCCATTATCGTGGTCATCTGGTCGGCACGTTGATCCCGGACATCCTCGTTGATGAAAAAGTGATCGTTGATCCGAAGGTCGTGGAAGCATTCGCCGATGACCACATTGCCCAGATGCTCGGTTATCTTGCGATCAGCGAGTTAGAGTTGGCGCTGCTTCTCAATTTTAAATTTGCCAAGCTTAGCTGGAAACGAGTCGTCCGCAGCCGTTCGGCCGATGAACCCTGAGGTAACACGGCGGATTGCGCTGATAAGCGCACGTGAAGTTGTCGCCTCAAAGTATCTGCGTTCATCTGCGTCATCTGCGGTTCCATCACAAAATGCCCGCGCGAAAAAATCCTCTCAAGTCGCGACGATTTTGTTAAGCAGTGCGGGTCATCCAGTACGTCAATAGTCTACTAAAACGCCAAACAACATGAAACACAAAGTGCTCATCGTCGATGACGACGAAGCGATCCGGACTCAGATGAAATGGGCGTTGAACCAGGATTACGACATTGATTTCGCCGAAGACCGAACGGGAGCGCTCCAAGCCTTTAAGGCCAACGCCCCGGCGGTGACGTTGCTTGATCTGGGCCTGCCGCCACGCCCTAACGAATGCGATGAAGGCTTGGCCGCGCTGTCCGAAATACTCGCCGTCGATAGTACGGCTAAGGTCATCATCGTCTCCGGGCAGGAGGAAAAACGCAATGCTATCGAGGCGGTTGGCGCGGGCGCTTACGATTTCTTGTGCAAGCCGGTGGAGATAGAGGAATTAAGGCTGCTCCTTCGGCGATGCATCCACGTGGTGGAACTCGAGAGAGAGTACCATCGGTTACAACAGAGCCAGCGATCCGATGTATTTGAAGACATGCTCGGCACCAGTCCACAAATGCAGGCAGTCTTTGCTTTCATTCGCAAGGTAGCCGGGACGAATGCCCCGGTGCTCTTGCTCGGAGACAGCGGCACCGGTAAAGAGATGGCGGCAGCGGCAATTCATCGTCGCAGCGCGCGCAAGGATGGCCCTTTTGTCGCGATTAACTGCAACGCCATTCCCGAAAACCTTCTGGAAAGTGAGCTCTTCGGCCATGAAAAGGGCGCTTTTACCGGTGCGCACATTCAGCGCAAAGGAATGATTGAAACGGCCAACGGCGGCACCTTGTTTCTGGATGAGATTGGCGAACTTCCTCCCGCCATTCAGGTAACGCTTCTCCGTTTTCTTCAGGAACAGCGCCTGCAGCGGGTGGGCGGCAGACAGGAAATTCAAGTGGACACGCGGATTGTCGCCGCGACCAACGCCGATCTGAAACAGTTGATCGACAACGGGAAATTTCGGGAGGATTTATATTTTCGTCTTGCCGTTGTCACGATCCGGCTGCTGCCGCTTCGCGAACGAGGCGACGACATCGTCTTTCTGGCCCGCGAGTTTCTGCAAAGGTATTCCGCCCAGAACGGCCGGACAAAGCTGGTTTTCGCGCCTGACGCGTTGCGCGCGATGACCCGTTATTCATGGCCAGGGAATGTGCGGGAACTTCAGAACCGCGTGAAACGGGGCGTCATCATGGCCGAGCGATCGCGAGTGACTGCGAAAGATCTCGAGTTGGAACCGGATCAAGGTGTGGAATCCTCATCTGTAACCACTCTCAGAGAAGCACGCGAGCACGTCGAACGTGAAACGATTGAGCAAGCGCTCAAGAGAAATTCCGGTAAAATCACTTCCGCGGCTGCTGATCTGGGAATTAGCCGGCCGACTCTTTATGAATTAATGGAGAAGCTCGGCATTGGCAAAGAGCGCGCCAATACAAACACCAACTAGTGTTGTGTAACAGATGAATCTGAACGTTTCAGCGCAATCTTCCCAGCGCGGCTCCGCCGCAACCGAAGATCTAACCACGGATTTACCCCGTGGGATAGGCGAAGGCCGTTTCGCTTTGTGACTAACGATTGCATCATCCCACGGGGTAAACGGATGGCACGGATGAAGACACTCACCGGCGTAGATCAGGCATATCGTGTTCGCCGGTCGCTTGCGGCCGTAGGACACGTTTCCAGTCCAGGCGGGCATTCTTGAAATTTATGAGAAGCCCCAGGTCCAAGCCTGTGATGTTTAGATAGCCGAGCATTTGCGCTACGTGCGTGTCGGTGAAGCACGAGACTACCTTGGGATCGACGATCATGGCATCATCAACAATCAGGTCTGGAATGAGGTTTCCGATCAATTCCCCGCGATAGTAAACCGGAAATGATCTTTGGATCGAAAGATTGTGTCCTCGCCGCTTCAACTCGATGACCATCGCGCGTTCATAGAGTTTCTCATCAAGTCCTGGCTTCAACTCGTTGAGTACTTCCATCGCCGTGCCGATGATTTTGCCGCTCAACTCTTCGTGCATCATATTTTTTATCCGTGTTATCCGTTGAATCCGTGGTTGAACAGAAAAATCCGAACTTAGGTAGAGGGCGATCAAATGCGTGTCGATCGCCTGCCGCGCCGTCTGATTATGTTTCTGCTTTGGATGGACGAGCAATAGACTGAGATGTTTCGCTTCGCTCAACATGACAGAAAGAAATCGGCGCTGTCGCAGAATCTTCTGACTCAGTGCACTAGTATTGTGCAACCGGTATGGCTTTACAATTGCCGCGAGGCCCAAAGAACCGCGGCCCGGAAGGTTGAGTTGGGTCGCAGGTCGCGAAGGACATGCTCCCTCCTCGCGCCTTGGCGGCGGGCTATTTTGAACCCAACGATCGTTAAACAACACTAAGATCGAAACCATGCTCCATATGCAAACATCGAGACCTCCTTTAAGATCCGCCATTCTCACGGTTGTAGCAGCCTGTCTGGCGATTGCTTTGATGGGCGGGTGCACACCGGCGGCCAGGAGAGCTCGCACGTTGGAGCGCGCCGATCGCTACTTCAAAGCGGGTGATTATGACAAGGCCAGAACAGAATATTTGATCGTACTTCGGTTGGATCGCACGAACCGAACTGCAATCAGGCAATTGGGTATTATCTGGCTCGAGGAAGGCGCACCGCTAAGAGCATTGCCATTTCTCAGCGCAGCACGAGACCTGGATCCGAATGATCTTAACATTCGGACGAAACTTGCCTCTGCCCGCCTTATGTTAGGAGGAGCTGAGCAAGCGAGAAAAGAAGCGTTGGCAATTTTGCAGCAGTCTCCGAGCGAAGGCCAAGCCCTGATCGTGCTCGGCGATTCCACCCTATCCAAGGAGCAAGCCGATGATACGGAAGAACAACTTCGGCAGATTAAACCGCCCGACAGCGCCAACCTGCACCTGACGTTAGCGAATCTCGCTCTGCGAAAGGGCGATTTGTCAACCGCCGAGAACGAACTGCAGCGTGCACTCACCGCCGACCCGAAGTCGGCCATTGCTCATATGGCCATGGCAAACTTCCTGTTTTCACGAAAGGATATGGATCGCGCCGGGCAGGAATTCAAAACTGCCGCCGAACTCGCCCCGGCCCGATCGCTTCAGCGCATGAAATATGCGGAATTTCAGGCCACTCGAGGGGCGCCAAACGATGCGCGGGCGACTCTGAAGGAAATTACGCGGCAGGCTCCTGATTATTTGCCAGCATGGGTCCTTTTCGCTCAGCTGGCATTTAGCGAAAAGAAATACGACGAATCGATATCGCTGCTCGAGAATGTTATTAGCCGGGACCCTCAGAATATTGATGCCCGGACCCTGGAGGCTCAAGCGTTGTTGGCTAAAGGCCAGAGCAAGAAAGCCCTCCAAGTTATGGAAGCCTTGGACAAAACCTATCCCAACGCCCCCGGAATCGAGTACTATTTGGCGCTTGCTTATCTCCAAGACAACAATTCCTCTCAAGCAATTGCGGAATTGAAGAAAGCTGTCGCTCACAACCCGAACTATGTTGAGGCGATCCTGGTGCTGGCCAACCTTAACCTCCAAAACAACAAGCCACAGGACGTTATTGCGGCGATGGTCGAGTTATTGAAACAGCAACCCAACTTGACCGCGGCCCAAGTTTTATTAGTGGACGCCTACCGCTCCGTGGGTCGCTTGGATGAGGCGATTGCAATCGTGCGCCAGCAGATCGCGGTCACACCACAGAACGCCCAGGATTACTATCTTCTTGGCGTGATTTTGCGGCAACAGGGCAAGACCGACGAGGCCCGGCAAGCTTTTGAAAGAACTCTCCAGCTCGCTCCCGATAAGCTTCCCCCGGTCGAGCAGCTTGTTGGCTTGGACATTGAAAGTAACGATTTTAAAAGCGCCATGCAGCGCGTGCAGTCGGCGCTTCAGAAAACTCCGAACTCGGCGCCTTTGTATGTAGTCGAATCAAAGGTTTACGTCGCTCAACGAGAATGGGATCAAGCGGAAGCCGCGCTTTTAAAGGCGCTGACCCTCGATCCGAATTTTTCGCCCGCCTACGACTTGTTGATTTCCACTTACATTGCGGCCAACAAGCTTCCTCAAGCACTTAACCAGATCCAGACATCCCTTGCCAAACGGCCGGACAATCCACAGCTCTTAATGACGCTTGGAGAAATTTACGAGAAGCAAAAGGATCCACTTAAGGCACGCGATGCCTACGAGAAGCTTTTGACTAAGAATCCGGAGTTTGTCCCGGCGTTAAACAATCTCGCTTACATTTATGCGGAAAAGTTGAATGACGTGGACAAGGCATACAAATTGGCTCGAAAGGCGCGTGAGCTGCGATCCGACGCGAGCATCGCCGATACTTTGGGTTGGGTCCTTTACAAAAAGGGGGATTATCAACAGGCCCAGACATTACTCCAGGAAAGTGCCGGCAAGTTGCCCCAGAATTCCGACGTCCAGTTTCATCTCGGTATGGCCAGTTATATGATGTGCCAGGCAGACACAGCGCGCGCCGCTTTCCAGCAAGCACTGAAGGGGACCGCAAATTTCGAAGGCAAAGAAGAGGCGCAACGCCGTCTTAGTCTGCTTGACGCGCTGGACTCGGCGACACTTTCCAGTGAGCAGCTCGAGTCAATGCTCAAGCAGCAACCCAATGACCCATTAGCGCGACTCCGTCTGGCGGAGTCCTACGAAAAAGAGAAGGCGTTCGCGAAAGCGGCGGCCGAGTACGAGAGCGCGCTGAAGATCAATCCGAAGCTGCTTTCCCCGCTCATAAAACTCGCTCAGCTCAATGCCGGTCCGTTACAGAACAACGAGAAGGCGTTCGAATTCGCGAAGAAAGCGCGAGAGCTCGCGCCTTATGATCCCAAGGTCGTCGGCATTCTCGGACACGTCGCCTACGTTCTCGGACACGCCGCCTACCATGCCGGTAATTTTACATGGGCCTATAGTCTTCTCCAGGAAAGCGCACGACAGCTTCCCGATGACCCGACGGTTTTGCACGATTGCGGCTGGGCTGCATACAGCCTGGGAAAAGTAAGTGAAGCCCGCGAGTTAATGGAACGCACCTTAAAAGTGGCGCCGGCTCCGGAGATTTCTGGAGATGCGCAATCGTTTTTGCGCATGACAGCGCTGGATAGAAATCCAAAAGAAGCTGTGACCCTTGAGCCCGAGATCCAGAAACTTCTCAAAGCGGACCCGAACTACGTCCCAGCGTTGGCAGTTCGCGCTGGCAATGAGGAACAACGAGGTGACTTCAAAAAGGCCATTGGCACTTATAGTGAAATCTTGCAGCGCTTCCCTGATTTTGCGCCAGCGCAAAAGCATTTAGCGGTCTTGTATTTGGAAGATCCCGCTACCTTGGATAAAGCCTACGATTTCGCTGTCAAAGCACGGATAGCTCTGCCGGATGATCCAGAAGTGGCACGAACACTTGGCCAAATTAACTTTCAAAAAAAGGAATACGGCCGTGCTCTTCAATTGTTGCAAGAAAGCGGCCGCAAGAATCCGTTGGACGCGGCGGGCCTCTACTACCTGGGCGTGTCTCATTTGGAGCTTAAGCAAAAACCCGAAGCCACACAGGACCTGGAACGCGCGTTGGCAGCTGGGCTTCAGGAGCCGTTTGCTTCGGAGGCCAGGCGGTTGCTCGCTGAAGCAAAAACTCAATGATGATAAGGACGACCACGGATTACACGGATGGGTACGGATAAAGAGAAGACGAAGGGAGGCTTTTTGTCTTCTGGTTTTTCCTATCCGTGAAATCCGTGTCATCCGTGGTTGATTTCCTTTCTTCATTTCCCCGTTCACCGTGACGCGCATCACGCGGAACGCGTTTGAATACGTGGCGCGAGTTTCTCGTTTGGGCCGCGCTGATAAGGACGACCACGGATTACACGGATGGGTACGGATAAAGGAAGACCAAGGGAGGGTTTTTGTCTGGTTTTTCCGTATGTGGCGTGGAAAAGCATTATCTCATGGGGTGAATTTGGGCCTCGCTGATAAGGACGACCACGGATTACACGGATGGGGTACGGATAAAGAGAAGACGAAGGGAGGGTTTTTGTTTCTGGTTTTTCCTATCCGTGAAATCCGTGTCATCCGTGGTTGATTTCCTTTGGGCCGCGCTGATAAGGACGACCACGGATTACACGGATGGGTACGGATAAAGAGAAGACCAAGGGAGGGTTTTTGTCTGGTTTTTCCTATCCGTGAAATCCGTGTCATCCGTGGTTGATTTCCTTTCTTCATTTTCCCTCATTCACCACGGCGCGCATTTTCTTTACGTCGCCGAACGCGTTGGAATACCTGGTCACCAGTCTTTTCATTTGGGCCTCGCTGATAAGGACGACCACGGATTACACGGATGGGTACGGATAAAGAGAAGACGAAGGGAGGGTTTTTGTTTTCTGGTTTTTCCTATCTGTGAAATCCGTGTCATCCGTGGTTGATTTCCTTTCTTCATGACCCACGTGCACGTCGAACATGCCTGGAGTGCCGCGTTTGGCCGGATATCCGGGGAAGAACGACGAAATAAAGGCGAAGACCGCCGCCTTTCCTTACGTTGAATCGTAACTCTTTAGGTAGTAACCATTTATAACCATAGAGATGGGGTTATGCGCCTGTGGACGTCGGTATTCTTTACAAATTTATCATAGCTGCTTGAACCGCAGAAGATTAAAGTTAATTATTTTAAATGTTTCATATACAATGACTTACGATAAAACGTCGACCGCAAATAAACTCCATGGCATGGAAGTAGCTCTCTAAAGGCAAACTTAATTGGCATCAGACGTGCTCAGAAAAACGAGATTTTTTCGAAACTCCACACCAAAAAATCCGAAGAACATAGGGGCGCACACTTTAATTTAGCGAAAACAATGAAAAATAGATCAAGTAAGACAATTTTGGTTTTCTTCGCGCTGGGGTTAATCAGTTGCGCACTTTGCGTGCAGCAAGCTCAGGCCGTTCCGATCACCGGTGTTATCACTTTCGCAGGGGGCGTAACGTTGGACCAGCCGTAGTGTCAATACGCAACACAGGTCACCAGTTGGGTGGACACCCACAGTGCAGAGCGCCAGTGGAAGTTTCGCCGGGTTTGTTAATGTCGGAGACGCGGTAACGTTTACTCCTACGTGGTCTTTTAGTTCCGGCGCAATAACTGCGTTTTGGCAGGTTGATGGGTTCACGTTTGACTTAATCGCATCCAGCATCGTCTTTCAACGGAGGCGGTTTTCTTGCCGTCTCTGGAACGGGCACTATTTCAGGTCACGGCTTTGACTGCCACAGCTGGCACTTGGAGCTTTACCGCTCAGGATGGCTCAGCAAACGGCGTGTTTTCCTTTTCTGCCTCGACTTTCTCAGTCAGGCTACCCCCGACGGCGGTGCTACGGTTGCTCTGCTGGGACTGGCATTGGCGGGAATCGAAGGCATCCGCCGAAAACTTAAGAGGGCAAAGAGCTGAGATGGCCTTTCAGCTTCAGCTTTCAGCTGGCGCTTCGGGCAGGACCACAACCCCTGCGCTTTAGGAAAAGTGAGCAATTGGATATCAAAAAATTAGAACGCGAACAGAAGCAAGGCAGCCCAAGAATATGAATATGGATAAGACAATCAAACGGACGCTCTTCGCCGCCGTTGCCCTGCTCGGCGCGGGCGTAACACTTGAGGCAGCGCCAATCAATGGCACCATCACACTCAGGGGCGGCGCGGAGCTCAACTCGGGTTCGGTCAACACTGCTATCCGGGTAACAGGATGGCTCAACGGGAATCACCTGCCGCCAACAGTTGTCAGCCGATCAGGAGACTTCGCGACATACGTAAACGTCGGAGCTGCAGTGACGATGGCCGCGCCTTGGACCTTTAACCCTCCTTCCGGCCTGGCTGGTCTCTGGAGTGTTGGCGGATTTACGTTTGACCTGACAACATCCTCCATTGTCCAGCAGGGTGGTGGGTTCCTTAGCGTCAGCGGGACGGGGACGATTACCGGCAATGGCTTTGACCCAACGCCTGGCTCGTGGACGTTTACCACCCAGAATCCGCCCGCCAACGGTGTGTTTTCGTTCTCCGGCTCCACGACAGCTAGTCCGCCGACGCCGACTCCCACGGCAACATCGACGCCTACAGCTACAGCGACGGCTACAGCTACATTTACCCCTACAGCTACGGCTACCGATACACCGACGCCGACAGCTACGGCTACATTTACCCCGACAGCCACAGCTACATTTACCCCTACAGCTACGGCTACCGATACACCGACGCCTACAGCTACGGCTACATTTACCCCGACAGCCACAGCCACATTTACCCCTACAGCTACGGCTACCGATACCCCGACAGCTACAGCTACGTTTACCCCTACAGCCACGGCAACATTTACCCCTACGGCCACGGCTACGTTTACGCCTACAGCTACAGCGACATTTACCCCGACAGCTACGGCTACGTTTACCCCTACAGCCACGGCTACATTTACGCCAACAGCTACAGCTACATTTACCCCGACAGCTACGGCAACGTTTACCCCGACAGCCACGGCTACATTTACCCCGACGGCTACAGCTACATTTACGCCTACCGCTACAGCGACATTTACGCCGACGGCAACGGCTACAGCGACACCTACGCCTGCATTCCCCTACCCCGACACCAACACTAACGCCCTGTGCTCTGGCCGCCTGCTCGCCTCCGTATCCCTTCGTAAGTGGGAACCCAAAAACGAATATCGCGTTCAACGAGTCGGAGGTGCTGCGCGCCTTCAGAATGTCGGTGGATGCCAACTGCAACCCCCAAACGCTGCAGATGTTCTACAATGACGAACACGCCATGACGCTGGGTATTCGCCAGGTTCAGGTGATAACCGGCAATTGCGGCGCAAGTTCGAGTACGACTAACTACCCGATTTCGCCGATGGTCACCAACCCGGATGACGCACAACCCCCAGTGGTTGGGTCGACCATTCAGGACGGCGATCAGGCAGGGGCTGACACCGCGGGTCGCCCAATCTACCCCGTGATGTACATAACAGACGTGACGGCAAATCCGGGGAACCCGCTTGCGGGCGACTGGCAGTATGGCGGCATAGGGGTCCCGCCTGATGCGGTCTTCGGGACATGGAAAGGTGCAGTCAGAACGGTGGACAAAACCACGAATCCCGCCACAATAACGGTCACTCCGGACGCTGACCCGACTACGAACAACTGGAACCTGGGCCCGGGTAGTGATCCGGTGCCAACGCCCACCCCAACGAACCAGGGCTACGGCGCCGAATGCCGCTGGAACCTGTCCTCGCTTAACCTGATCCCAGGTCACGAGTATCGCCTCTACTTCATGGTGCACGATGGCGACCAGAATCAGACTGGCGGCGATGTCGGCCAGGATTGTGTGTACTTTGTCGATGCCGGGGGCTGCCCCAACGGCAACCCCAAGCCCGACTGCGACTGCTACAGCAACGGCTACGGCAACCGCGACACCGGCCGTGGTCGTCGCCACTAGCAAGACGTTCGGCGGCAGCGGACCTGCGGCGAAGACGGTCACGGTCACGTTCCAGAACAATACGGGAACGGGCCAGTTGCTTACGGGCCTATCCATCACCTGGCCGCAGGCTACTAATGGCAACCTGCAGCAGATCAAGATGGGCGGGACCACGATCTATAACACGTCAACCGGCAATGGCTCGCTTACCACCACTTTGCTGCTGGGCACGAACTGCCCAGCGGACGATCGCCGCGGGTTCATGCGCAACCTTGACGTTTACCTTCCAGCACAACGTCAGCACGACCCCCAGCAACTACACTGGTTCGGCAACATTCAGCCCGTTTGGGCCCGTTACGATGTTGCCATAAAGGGCACCGCACGCTTCAACAATGAAGGGCCGGCGCAAGCCGGCCCTTCGTGCAATAAGAGCCACCGAAAACCGGGGAAACAGCCTGAGGGCAGGCTGTCTCCAACATTCGTCGCGATATATGTCGATGGAGCCGGGCCGCCCTCGGCTCGCTGTCCGGACGTGCTAATGGCACGGGGGAATCCAAAAATGAAAAAAATCCCTCTCAGAACAAAAATTACTCTGACTATTGTAGGATTGTTAGCGATGGCAGGAGTTTTTTACTCGGCCTGCGGCCTCCCCGTCTGTGTCGCTGGCGTCCCCGCCGCTCCGCTTTGCGAAACGCCGGGCATTGGGTTGGCCAGATTTTGTAGGGCGTTTGACTCGTTCGCTCCCGCTCTCTCGCCCATTCGGGCTTCCCGTCTGTCTCGCTCGCGTCCCCGCGGCTCCGCTCTGTGAAACGCCGATCCTAAATGGGCTTGGCGTTCGCTGCGGCGAACGCCCTACAATCAAACCTTGGCGTCTGACACAGACGCCCTACAATTAAAACCTGGTATGGCTCGACCGCCACGTGTTCCGGTAATGCTACCGTGGGAATGCCGCGTGATTTACTTTCTCACCGTCTGTGTGGTTCCGCGTTGCAACGCGTTGGCAAATGACGCCGCCTGGCGAACTCTATGCCAGACGCTAAAACGTCTGGACAAATGGAACACATATTGTGTCTTGGCGATGCCGGATCACGTCCATTTGCTTACCGCGCCTCTCGAGCGCGAACGAAGCGTCGCAGCCTTCCTGAAGTGGCTGAAACGCTGGTTTAACGAGGTGTATGAATTTCCGGCAAATTGCCAATGGCAACCCGGCGGATTCGATCGGCTCCTCCGAACCTCGGAATCTATTCACGAGAAGTGGAATTATATTCGCGAGAATCCGGTGCGTGCGGGCTTGGTCGAACATTGGAAACAGTGGCCCTATCGCCACGGATTTTTCGACGACGAAATCTGAAAGGCGAAATTTGTAGGGCGTTCGCCGCGGCGAACGCCAACCTAATGGCCCGGCGGATTTTGTAAGACAGCCAAGTCATAGGCAGCACAGTATTTCAGCTTAAATAGACCGGATTCACCCTAAACGCCCGCGACGAGTTCATCTTGTCGCGGGCGTTTTCTTTAGGACGTCACCGGAATTTCTGGATCTTCCGCTTTGCTGAAAGCGCGATTCAATTGGCGCTGATCCAACTGGTGTGCCGGAGGTGATTTTTAGCCACGGATGAACACGGATGCTGCAACGGATGCGAAGCAACGGCCAGGCTTTCCAACACGGATAAAATGAGTCTCTCCCCTTCTCCTATCCGTGAAAATCCGTGTCCATCCGTGGCCTGCCCAGCTTTCGCCTCTTCGGCGCGACGTTTGGCCTTTCTGACCGCTGCGAAGAGGAAATTTCTTGGAATCCGCAGTCATTGCGTCTTACGAGCAGCCTGTCCGCGGACAGGCTGCTCTGCTTTTAGTCCTATCCCAAACAAGCCACAGATTAACCCCGTGAGATTTGAAACGACGATATCGCGGCCCGCCGCTGCAGATTTATCACACGGGGTTAACACGGATGCTGCAACGGATGCCCACCACGGCGGGTAAACTGAGCAACGGCCAGGCTTTCCAACACGGATAAAATGAGTCTCTCCCCTTCTCCTATCCGTGAAAATCCGTGTCCATCCGTGGCCGAAAATAGCCCACTTACCTTTTTTTGATTTTCATAACCCTGGGGCGCTGCCCCACGCTTTGATGTGAATGTCGCGCCTTCGGCGCTCGAAGCGATTTCATAAATGTTGTAGCCACCGGTTCGCCGCAGGACGAATCCGTCCGGTGTGCGGACCTGTGGCCGGTTCGCCTCGGTGCTTTAGCGGCTTCATAAGATCCACCACGAAGCACACGAAGGTCCACGAAGGAAACCTTTGGATTTACTTAATTGAAATCTTCGTGCTCTCAGCTTGCCGGCCGTGGCGGGTGTCCTTCGTGGTGAACATTGAGTCTTCATGGAAACCTGTTCGCTTCAGTAATCTGCGGTAATCTGCGTAATCTGTGGATAACTTCGGCCGCGGCTTCGTAGCAAACGCTCTTTATGGATTGACTCCGAAAGCGTTCGCGAGTTGATAGACAGCCGTGCTGAAAAAGTTCCCGCACCTGTTTATTGTTCTTCTGATCGAAGGCGGAGCGCTGATGGCGGTGGAATTGATGGGCGCCAAGTTGGTAGCCCCGTTCTATGGCAACTCGCTCTATGTCTGGACCGCCGTCCTCACGATGACTGTTCTGGGTCTGACGCTCGGCTATTACACCGGCGGCCGGCTCGCAAAAAAAGGAGCGTCCGAAACAATGCTCTTCGTCATTCTCGGAATTTCGGCGGTGCTCGTCGTGGCATTGCCATTGACCGCTTCGATTGCCATAGCGCTTACAAAGGGAATGGGTCTGATCGCCGGGATCTGCGTGACGTGCATCCTCCTGCTGCTTCCGCCGATGCTCTCTTTCGGGATCGTGGGCCCGATGGTGGTGAGCTTGATGTCTTCACAGCTTGAAACAGTCGGCAAGACCGCCGGAACAGTTTATTTTACCTCCACTGTAGGCGGAATAGTAGTCACGTTCCTCCTGGGACTCTATCTAATCCCTGTCGCCGGACTCAGATTGTGCGCGACTGTCACAGGCTTGGCGTTGGCTGCGTTGCCTCTCGGTTACATTGTGAAGAGGGCGTTCGTCGGGAAGAGACAATGGAGCGCCACGAAGGCAAGCGACATGGATGGGCGGGCCGAAGCCCAAGATTGTAGGGCGTCTGTGTCAGACGCCGCGGTTGGCGTTTCACAGAAACGCCCTACAACGTCCGCCCCGGCGGCCGCCAGGGTCGGCAGCAACCGCAAGAAATCGAGAGCCAAATTGAACCCGCGGTCACCGACCCCGGCTACAGGTGTAACACGCACCATCTATCTGTTTGCCGTGCTCGAAGGCGCAACGGTGATGGCTGTCGAGCTGATGTCCGCGCGAATGGTCGCGCCGTACTTCGGTTCATCGCTCTACGTCTGGGCAACGGTCATCGGCTGCACGCTGCTGGCGCTGGCAATCGGTTATTTTCTCGGTGGCGTCATCGCCGACAAATACCGCGGCCCTGATGCTCTGTTATGGGTGCTGCTGATCGCGTCAGTGTTTTTATTGCTGATGCATGTGTCCGCGTCGCTGTTAACGATCGCTTTTGAAAATATCGCCCCTGGCGCCGCTGTTATTCTGGTCAGCGTCGCGCTGATTCTGCCGCCGCTAATGTTTCTAGGCATGGTACCGACGTTCCTGATACGAAGGGTGTCCGCCACGGCGGATCATGCCGGAGGCAGCACCGGCATTGTGTACGCAATTTCATCCGCCAGCGGCATCATCGCGCTGCCGGTGTTCGGTTTTTTTATCATTCCGCGATACGGGTTGACGCTGCCTTCCATCGTTACCGGGCTTGCGGTAGGGGCGGTCCCGTTCGCGAAACTCGTCGCGCGAAAAAAGTACGCGTCGCTTTTGCTCGTGCCCGCCATTCTGTTTTCTTTTGGGGCGATCAAGACTCAGCAGCCGGGCAAAGGTGTCGAGGTGCAATATTTTTCCGAAGGATTATTAGGGCAGCTTTTGGTCGCTGACCTGTCGTATTTAAGGGACGAGAAATTCAACGACCGTTACCTTTTTATGAACCGCATCGGCCAAACGTGTCTGGACAAAGACACGCTCAGGTCAAAATGGGGTGATATCTATTACCTTGCTTCGATTTGCAGCAAGTTCCCCCAAAAATCCGATGCACTGATACTCGGTGTGGGCGGCGGCGCCTTCGCCAATATCCTCCAAAACAACCTGGGGTTTAACGTGGATGCAGTCGAACTGGACAGACGTGTCCCGGAAGTTGCACGGCATTACTTCGGATTAAGCGACAAGGTGAACATTATCGTTGACGACGCCAGGCACTACCTCGAAGAGACGCAAAAAAAATATGACGTCATAGTATTCGATGCTTATCGCGGCGAGTTCCCTCCGCCGCATGTTTTCAGCCTTGAATCGTTAACCAGGGCGAAGTCTCTTTTGAAAAAGGACGGTCTGATCGTCGTAAACTATAACGGATTTTTGGAGGGAAACCCGGGACGAGCAGCCAGGTCCATCTACAAAACGCTGCTTGCCGCTGGCCTGGAGGTGAGAATCCTGCCGACACCGGGCGCTGAAGCTACCAGGAGCGTCGTGTTTGTAGCAAGCACGAACAAACAGGATTTCCACCAGCTGCGCATGACAGTGTCGAAGGATGGACAGCAGGTGGACATCGAGACGTTCTTCTATGATCCGCAGAAACTGGATCTCAACGATGCAGTGATCTTGACTGACGACAAACCCATCCTGGAGCTGTTAAATATCCCCGGCGGCCAAGTATGGCGCAAAGCATACACCGACATGACCAAAGCATTTTGTAAAGAAGGCGTTCCATTGTTCAGGTAATCTCCGGCGAGCGCACGCCCGAAGATTTAACCACGAATGGAGACCTATAAGATTCAACCACGGACTACCTAGCGCGGCTCCACCGCAACTGAAGTTTTAACCACGGATTTACCCCGTGGGATAGGCGAACGCCGCTTCGGTTTGTTGACTAAAGGTTACATTATCCCACGGGGTAAACGGATGGCACGGATGAGATTGGAGAAGAGACGTCCCTGAAACACGCCAAAGGACGCAGTTCCGAATAAAACCGCAGCTGCCGCAAATGGGCGCAGATATTTTCAGGCCAGACTTTATTTGCGCTCATCTGCGCAATCTGCGGTCTTCAGGAAGAGAGATCCAGAAATTCCGGTGATGTCCTAAAGAAAACGCCCGCGACAAGATGCAACTCGTCGCGGGCGCGTTTGGGGCGAATCCGGTCTATTTAAGCTGAAATAGTGTGCTGCCTATGACTTGGCTGTCTTACGGGCGCTTGATTTCGACCGCGATCGTCCCCCAGTGGTGTGCGGTGGGGGTGGGCGCCTGGTCGAACGACTGGCTTGCCGACGACGGATCTTTGAAGAACGTGCCCGCGCAGCCGTTTGTATTGTGTCGGTAGGCGAGATTCGTGTTCGCCGGGGTGCTTGTCGGAGTCGTGACGCCGAGGTCCTCTTCCGTGTTGAGGAAGTATACGCTGAAGTCGGTGACGTGTAGCGGCGACGGCAGGTTGGCTGTGTACGGGTTGGAGGTAGTGCCGGTCGCTCCGGAGCTCGCGTACGCTTGCTGCGCGATCGGGTTTGACGTGTCGTTGCCGCAGAGCTCGATGACCTGGACGTAGGCCTGGGTGATGGTGTTATTGAAGGTGACCGTGATCGTTCCGGGGCCCGCGTTGCTCACACCGCCGGTTAGGTACCGGCCGAACTCGGCGTCCACGGGATGGTTTCCCCCGCCATTGCCGTGGTAGCCCAGCGACCCAGTCCCGATATTGTGGAACGTCGGGCTGCCGAGGCTTGTGCTGCTGAACGTGGCGGTGGTATCCGTCCCCCCGTGCATGAACACGAACACGAGGTAGGTCGTGTTCGCCTTGAGCGTAAAGGTCCCCGTCGTCATGCTCGTGCCGGTGGTGGAGTTTACGAAGGTTACCTCTGTCGCTGCAGCGCACGTCGGCGTAGGCGTAGGCGTTGGTGTAGACGTAGCTGTAGCCGTTGCCGTCGGCGTGAAGGTCGCTGTAGCCGTTGGGGTAAATGTAGCCGTGGCTGTCGGCGTAAACGTTGCCGTGGCTGTCGGGGTAAATGTAGCCGTAGCTGTCGGCGTAAACGTTGCCGTAGCTGTCGGCGTAAATGTAGCCGTAGCTGTCGGGGTAAACGTTGCCGTGGCTGTCGGGGTAAATGTAGCTGTAGCTGTCGGGGTAAATGTAGCTGTAGCTGTCGGCGTAAACGTAGCCGTAGCTGTCGGGGTAAATGTAGCTGTAGCTGTAGGCGTCGGTGTATCGGTAGCCGTAGCTGTCGGGGTAAATGTAGCTGTGGCTGTCGGCGTCGGTGTATCGGTAGCCGTCGCTGTAGCGGTAGATGTCGCCGTCGCCGTAGCCGTCGCAGTAGCTGTAGCTGTCGCTGTGGGAGTCGGCGTCGGCGGATTAGCTGTCGTGGAGGCGGCGAACGAAAACACACCGTTGGCGCTCGGATTCTGGGTGCTAAACCTCCAAGTGCCAGGCGTTGGGTCAAAGCCATTGCCGCTAATCGTCCCCGTCCCGCTGACGCTAAGGAACCCACCACCCTGCAGGACAATGGAGGATGCTGTCAGGTCAAACGTAAATCCGCCAACACTCCAGAGACCAGGCCGGCTGGAAGTAGGGTTAAAGATCCAAGGCGCGCCCATCGTCACTGCATCTCCGACGTTTACGTATGTCGCAAAGTCTCCTGATCGGCTGACAACTGTTGGCGGCAGGTGACTCCCGTTGAGCCATCCTGTTACCCGGGTAGCAGTGTTGGCCGATTATTCGGGAAGAGCTGCGCGCCGCCCTTGAATGAGATGGAGCCATTGATTGGCGCTGCCTGTGGTGTTACGACCGCGCTGAGCTGGGAGGAGTCGCCGGTGGCGGTCGCCTGGAAGCTGGCGCCAATAAAATCTGAGGAAAAGACGTACCAGCTGGTCTGAAAATTACCGTTTGCGTCGGCCACCACGTCCCACGGTTGGAACGATGGTTGGTTTGGGTTTGTTTCGACCACAATCATGTTCACGGTTTCGCCGGGCTGGAAGCCGGTGCCCTTGAAATAGACATAGGTGTATGGCGCGTAATCCTCGCGATCGGTGGTGAGGGACGGCGCGTCGTTAGGCGACTCGTTCTGGAGGTTCCGCGCTGCGGCAGCGCGCGTGGTAGCCAGACTAAATACCTGTGAGGCCATCGGTTCGTACAGCTTGTTCGCAAACTGGGCCGATTGACGCAGGGCGTCGCGAGACATGGGTGCTGTTGAAGTCTGGGCGGTCTGTGTCTGGTCCTGGTCGGACGAAATAGGCGGGTAGCGCCGGCTAGCAGGCGCGCTCACCTGTGTCTCTGCCGGAGTCTTGGCGGGACTGCTGCGGGCTACCGACGAAGGAAACCAAGCTTAGCACTGTTAAAGCGGTTACTGACAGCGCCACGAACAGGGCGGTGCCTCGTTTTTGGGTGTGTCGAATTAGTTTACTCATATTTTTCTAACTGTTGTGGGGTGAGTGCTGAAAAGCTGAAAGCTGAAAGCTGAAAGGCTGAAATGCCATCTCAGCTCTTTGACCTCCTGAGTTTTCGGCGGATGCCTTCGATTCCCGCCAATGCCAGTCCCAGCAGAGCAACCGTAGCACCGCCGTCGGGGGTAGCCTGACTGGAGAAAGTCGAGGCAGAAAAGGAAAACACCCCGTTTGATGAGTCATCCTGAGCGGTAAAGCTCCAAGTGCCAGCTGTGGCATCAAAGCCGTGACCTGAAATAGTGCCCGTTCCAGAGACGGCAAGAAAACCGCCTCCTTGAAAGACGATGCTGGATGCGATTAAGTCAAACGTGAACCCATCAACCTGCCAAAACATAGTTATTCCTGAGGGGTTGGTATTAAAAGACCACGTAGGAGTAAACGTTACCGCGTCTCCGACATGAACAAACCCGGCGTAACTTCCACTGGCGCCCTGCACTGTGGTGTCCACCCAACTGGTGACCTGTGTTGCGTATTGACAGTAGGCTGGTCCAACGTTACGCCCCCTGCGAAAGTGATAACACCGGTGATCGGAACGGCCTGAGCTTGCTGCACGCAAAGTGCGCAACTGATTAACCCCAGCGCGAAGAAAACCAAAATTGTCTTACTTGATCTATTTTTCATTGTTTTCCCTTCTCAATTGCTTAATTGACTAAGAATCTTAAGCACGTCTGATGCCAGACCTAAGGGTGTAGTATGGTAAGTCATTCTATATGAGACTCTTAAAGTTTATACTTTCAGGCTCAGTGTAATCGACAATTGGTAAGAAAACGTAAGAATTTCCGACGCTTGATTCAAGGGTCGCTCATTTAAGTTCCTGATTATGAACTAAATACAGGCACATCTTCCAACGTTAAGAATTCCGACGTTTTCTGCCAGGAAACCGGTGCGAGTCAGCGCTTTAGCGCGATCCACCACGAAGGACACCCGCCACGGCCGGCAGCTGCGAGCACGAAGACCTTTGAATTAAGTAAATTGAAAGGTTTCGCGCTTCGTGGACCGTCGTGTCCTTCGTGGTGGATCTTATGAACCCGGAACCAGGCGCGCTCGCGCTGGATCGCAACGAAGGCAGCGCCCCAGGGTTATGAAAATCAAAAAAAGGTAAGTGGGCTATTTTCGGCCACGGATGGACACGGATTTTCACGGATAGGAGAAGGCGAGAGACTCATTTTATCCGTGTTGGAAAGCCTGGCCGTTGCTCAGTTTACCCGCCGTGGCGGGCATCCGTTGCAGCATCCGTGTTAACCCCGTGTGATAAATCTGCAGCGGCGGGCCGCGATATCGTCGTTTCAAATCTCACGGGGTTAATCTGTGGCTTGTTTGGCATAGGACTAAAAGCAGAGCAGCCTGTCCGCGGACAGGCTGCTCGTAAGACGCAATGACTGCGGATTCTAAAATTTCCTCTTCGTAGCGGTCAGAAAGGCCAAACGTCGCGCCGAAGAGGCGAAAGCTGGGCAGGCCACGGATGGACACGGATTTTCACGGATAGGAGAAGGGGAGAGACTCATTTTATCCGTGTTGGAAAGCCTGGCCGTTGCTTCGCATCCGTTGCAGCATCCGTGTTAACCCCGTGAGATAAATCTGCAGCGGCGGGCCGCGATATCGTCGTTTCAAATCTCACGGGGTTAATCCGTGGCTAAAAATCACCTCCGGCACACCAGTTGGATCAGCGCCAATTGAATCGCGCTTTCAGCAAAGCGGAAGATCCAGAAATTCCGGTGACGTCCTAAAGAAAACGCCCGCGACAAGATGAACTCGTCGCGGGCGTTTAGGGTGAATCCGGTCTATTTAAGCTGAAATACTTGTGCTGCCTATGATCACGGGCGCTTGATTTCGACCGCGATCGTCCCCCAGTGCTTGCTGGAGCCGGGGGCTCCCCTCCTCCGTCAGGGTGTAGCTGTCGTGGAGGCGGAGAACGAAAACACACCGTTGGCGGGCGGATTCTGGGTGGTAAACCTCCACGAGCCAGGCGTTGCGTTAAAGCCATGGCCGCTAATCGTCCCCGTCCCGCTGACGCTAAGGAACCCACCACCCTGCTGGAAAGTGGATGTTGTTAGGTCAAACGTAAATCCGCCAACACTCCAGAGACCAGGCAGGCTGGAAGGAGGGTTAAAGGTCCAAGGCGCGTTCATCGTCACTGCAGCTCCGACGCTTACGTATGTCGCGAAGTCTCCTGATCGGCTGACAACTGTTGGCGGCAAGTTAGCCCCGTTGAGCCATGATGTTACCCGGGTAGCAGTGTTGACCGAAGTCGTGTTGAGGTGCGCGCCGCCCCTGATGGTGATGCTGCCATTGATTGGCGCTGCCGTTGCCGTCGGCGTGGGCGTAGGCGTAGACGTCGCTGTAGCCGTTGCCGTCGGCGTAAACGTTGCCGTGGCTGTCGGGGTAAATGTAGCGGTAGCTGTCGGCGTAAATGTGGCTGTAGGCTGTCGGCGTCGGTGTAAACGTTGCCGTGGCTGTCGGCGTAAATGTAGCCGTAGCTGTAGGGGTAAATGTAGCTGTAGCTGTCGGCGTAAACGTTGCCGTAGCTGTCGGCGTAAATGTAGCTGTGGCTGTCGGGGTAAACGTTGCCGTAGCTGTAGGGGTAAACGTTGCCGTGGCTGTAGGGGTAAATGTAGCCGTGGCTGTCGGGGTAAACGTTGCCGTAGCTGTCGGGGTAAACGTTGCCGAAGCTGTAGGGGTAAATGTAGCTGTAGCCGTAGGCGTAAAGGTAGCGCTCGGCGTCGGCGTAAACGTAGCGCTTGGCGTAGGCGTAAATGTAGCCGTAGCTGTTGCGGTAGCCGTTGCCGTAGGCGTAGGCGTAGGTGTAGGGGTGGTGATGGTGATCGACGGTTGGTTGATCGTCTGGAAGACGTCGCCGGTCGCCCTGCCGGCTCCTCCATTGTATACCCCCGCCGTTAAGGTAGTGAGTCCGCCCGTCGGCGCCGTCGCGGTGAAGTCGAGCATGATGAAGTTGCCGTCGACTTGAACGTCAGTCCCTTTGTAGATCGAGATCTCGTTGTCGATCGGTGAGGTGATCCCAGCCCCGTGGGTCGCCACCCACCCGCCGACGCTGCTTCTCGCGTCGATCGAGATGTTCGAGATACCCGTCCAGGGGGTCGGCAGGTATATGTCGGCGTGCCCCATGGCGTCGCCGGACACAAAGACGAACAGGAGCTGGTAATTGTGCGGCGTTCCACTAGACGCCGTCGTGTCGGGAACGGCGACCGTCTCGCCGAGCGTGTGCGCGAGCGTGAGCGCGGGTGTCAGTGTAATGCCGGTCCCGCCAGTACCGGCCGTCCCGACGTTTGTGATGGTGCGGGTCTCTTGGTTCGAGGGACCTGGGCATCCGGCGTTGTCGATGAGAACGGTCTGGCCGATGGCAAAGCCCGTAACGTTCGACACCTTGATGTTGGTAGCACTCGCACTCGAGGCGGTGACTAGAGTGGCGGCCGCCTTGACGAACATCACGCTGGCCAACCTGCCGTTGGGGTCGCACACGTTGGTTATCAAGCCGACGTTCTTGGCGTTGTCGTTGTGGGAATTCTCGCCGGTGTGGCTCCACGTGTTCGCAGTCCAGTTTTCACTGCCGGTGCCGTTCCCCACGTGGGCGGTGATGGAGAAGCGCACCCAACCGTTTACGGGAACCGCGTCGTTGGCGGTCGCCGTGAAGTGGATGGTCGAGGTGGCGGGACCGCCGGTGATCGTCGCGGGGGTCGTCCAGTCGCCGGCACTCGCCGCCGTCACGCTGCCGCTGGTGATGACCCATCCATTCGCCCCGGTCGGCTGACTCGGCACCTGCATACTGAAGGAGCCGACGGTGTCCGACGTGTTCTGGAAGATGCCCTCGAAGGTAACCGTCGAGTTCGCTGTGGTGTAGTTCGGCGCGATGTAGTACGGAAGCGTCGCGTCGGTAAACGTGCACGACGCGGTGAGCTGGGAGGATTCGCCGGTGGCGGTAGCCAAAAACGAGGCGCCATTAAATTCCTGGGAGAAGATGTACCAGCTTGTCTGGAAATTGCCGTTCTCGTCGGCGACCACGGTCCACGGCTCGAACGACTGTTGGATGGGATCTGTTTCCACCACAATCATGTCCACGGTTTCGCCCGGCTGGAATCCGATGCCGTGGAAATAGACGTAGGAAAATGGCGGGTAATCCTCGCGATCGGTGGTGAGGGTCGGCCCCTTCTTTTTGTTAGGCGACTCGCTGTTCTGGGCTGACTCGGCACGGCTGGTAGCCAGATTAAATACCTGCGAGGCGCGCGGTTCGTACAGCTTCTTCGCAGGGACGGCCGAAGCACGCAGGGCTTCTCTGTGTCATCGGCTGCTGTTAGCGGCTGGGCGGTCTGGGTCTGGTCCTGGTCGGACGAAATACCGGCGTCACCAGCCTTCGCCGAGGCTACGGCGGGCAAGCCGCCGCCGGCTACAGGCGCGCTCACCTGTGTCTCTGCCGGAGTCCCGCCATCGCGGGACTGCGGGCTACCGACGAAGGAAACCAGGCTTAGCACTGTTAAAGCGGTTAGTGAAAGCGCCACGAACAGGGCGGTGCCTCGTTTTTGGGTGTGTCGAATTAGTTTACTCATATTTTTCTAACTGTTGTGGGGTGAGTGTGGGTCGCGGTCGCTAAAGGATTGTCTTATGCATATTCATATTCCTGGGGTGTCTTCCTTTTGTTCGCGTTCTAATTTTTTGATATCCAATTGCTCACTTTTGCCTAAAGCGCAGGAAGGCAATCCCTCCTCCATCAGGGTGTCGGTGTCGGCGTCGGCGTCGGGTACTAGCTGTCGTAGAGGCGGAGAACGAAAACACACCGCTGGCGGGCTGATTCTGGGTGCTAAACCTCCAAGTGCCAGGCGTTGGGTCAAAGCCATTGCCGGTAATCGTCCCCGTCCCGCTGACGCTAAGGAACCCCTTACCCTGATGGACAATGGAGGATGCTGTCAGGTTAAACGTAAATCCGCCAACCTTCCAGAGATTAGCCAGTCCGGAATTAAAGTTCCAAGGCGCGGCCATCGTCACTGCAGCTCCGACGTTTACCAATCCCGTGAAGTCTCCTGATCGGCTGACAACTGTTGGCGGCAAGTTAGCCCCGTTGAGCCATCCTGTTACCTGGGTAGCAGTGTTGACCGAACCCGTGTTGAGGTGCGCGCCGCCCTTGATTGAGATGGAGCCATTGATTGGCGCTGCGCCCGCGCCGAGCAGGGCAACGGTTACGCCTGCGCCGAGCAGGGCAACGGCGGCGAAGAGCGTCTGTTTGATTGTCTTATCAGGGTGTAGCTGTCGTGGAGCCGGTGAACGAAAACACACCGTTGGCGCTCGGATTCTGGGTGCTAAACCTCCAAGTGCCAGGCGTTGGGTCAAAGCCATGGCCGCTAATCGTCCCCGTCCCGCTGACGCTAAGGAACCCACCACTCTGCAGGACAATGGTGGATGTTGTCAGGTCAAACGTAAATCCGCCAACACTCCAGAGACCAGGCAGGCCGGTAGAAGGGTTAAAGATCCAAGGCGCGTTCATCGTCACTGCAGCTCCGACGTTTACGTATGTCGCGAAGTCTCCTGATCGGCTGACAACTGTTGGCGGCAGGTGACTCCCGTTGAGCCATCCTGTTACCTTGGTAGCAGTATTGACGTTAGCCGGGTTGAGCTGCGCGCCGCCCTTGATTGAGATGGAGCCACTGATTGTCGCTGCCGTCGCCGTCGCCGTCGCCGTGGGTGTAGATGTAGCTGTAGCTGTAGGGGTAAATGTAGCTGTAGCTGTCGGCGTCGGCGTATCGGTAGCCGTGGCTGTAGGCGTAAATGTAGCCGTGGCTGTCGGGGTAAATGTAGCCGTAGCTGTCGGCGTCGGTGTATCGGTAGCCGTCGCTGTCGGCGTAAATGTAGCCGTGGCTGTCGGGGTAAATGTCGCCGTGGCTGTAGGCGTCGGTGTATCGGTAGCCGTCGCTGTCGGGGTAAATGTTGCCGTGGCTGTCGGCGTAAATGTAGCCGTGGCTGTTGGCGTCGGCGTATCGGTAGCCGTCGCTGTCGGCGTAAATGTTGCCGTGGCTGTCGGCGTAAATGTTGCCGTAGCTGTCGGCGTAAACGTAGCTGTAGCTGTCGGCGTAAACGTTGCCGTGGCTGTCGGGGTAAATGTTGCCGTGGCTGTTGGCGTAAACGTTGCCGTGGCTGTTGGCGTAAACGTTGCCGTGGCTGTCGGGGTAAATGTAGCCGTAGCTGTCGGCGTAAATGTAGCTGTAGCGGTAGGCGTAAATGTAGCTGTAGCCGTAGCCGTAGCCGTCGGTGTTGGTGTTGGCGTGCAGGCCGGTTTTAGCGCGATCAAAACGGCGCCCCAAGCGTGGTTCGCGGAGTTTGTTGCCGATCCAGCGCCCGTAGAACCGGCAGCCGCTTTTAAGTTCCACCCGGCACTGACTTCCCCGTTGCCGTTCGAGGGGGTCCCATATAACTGGGTTAGAGCGCCCGGTGATGTCGCCGTCGCGAAATTAGTTATCGTTGTGCTTTCAAACGTCGCGCCGAACATCAGGACCGCCGCATTAGCAGAGGCCGTGGTTATCGAAGTTACACCCGTAATAGACGTTCCACTTCCTGTCGTATAGGTGCCTGGCGTAACGTCGAAAACCGTCGGAGTGTCAACACCTGAAAATGCAACAATCGCGCCGGCAACATTAAGATTGTGCACTGGAAAGTTAAAAATATACTGCGTCACGCTGTTGTCAGCTGAGGTGGCGACCCTATACAGCAACGCGCAGAGATGGTGCTGACCGCTGCCCTCAAAGTCCACTGGGGTGTTGACATTCGTCCACCCGGACAAAGTAGGGAAGTCGGTGGCTGAGCCGCCATGCGACGTAATGTGGGCGATCATCACATCGCCCGCAACGACACCGGTCGGCTTAGCGATGGTTATTGTAAACGTACTACCATTATTATTATTGTTCGCCGTGGTCGCGGTGCCGCGCTGGAACAGGCATGTACTGACTACGATATCCGGGCTGTCGGCGATTGGTGTGGTCGCGCCAGCGCCGTTCTTGTTGCCGGTTGTGAAGGTGTAAACGCCTGAGCTCGGCGCGGTGACCGCAGTTCCGCCGCCGGCGTAAGTAAGGTTAAATCCTTTACCCGAGTTTGTGGTGGTGGTGAAAGGCATTGTGATGGTCCAAGGGTCCAGTACCAGTGACTGAGATCGCGCCCACGGTCGAGCCTGCGCCAACTGCGACAGCACTGACAAAGCCGGGTGAACCTGAAGACGAAGTTTGCGGCGCTGTCCAACCGGCTGGAACCACGACAGTGGCAGTCGAATTGGCGCCGAAAGTCTGGTCCACATTGAGAAAGCTGAAGGTGAAACTGTTGCCAGGGCTGCCAGATATCGCGGTGGCTGGTGAAACGGTCATGGTACCATCACCGTTTGCATCTGTGAACTTGGCCGACGCGGTGAGCTGAGAGGTTTCGCCGGTGGCGGTGGCCAGGAACGAGGCGCCATTAAAATCCTGGGAGAAGACGTACCAGCTTGTGTCGAATTCGCCGTTCGCGTCGGCGACCACCTGCCACGGGTCGAACGACTGTTGGATGGGGTCTGTTTCGACTACAAGCATGTCCACGGTTTCGCCGGGCTGGAAGCCGCTGCCGTGGAAATAGACATAGGTGAAAGGCGCGTAATCTTCGCGATCGGTGGTAAGGGTCGGCGCGTCGTTAGGCGACTCAGGGCCCTGGGCGTTCCTGGCGTTCTCGGCTGCGGCAGCGCGCGTGGTAGCCAGATTAAATACCTGCGTGGCGAGCGGTTCGTGCAGCTTCTTCGCAAAGTGGGCCGATCTGACGCAGGGCGCCTTTGTCGGCTGCTGTTAGTGGCTGGGCGGTTTGGTCTGGTCCTGGTCGGACGAAATACCGGCGTCAGCGCCGCCGGCTACAGGCGCGCTCACCTGTGTCTCTGCCGGAGTCTTGGCGGACTGCTGCGGGCTACCGACGAAGGAAACCAAGCTTAGCACTGTTAAAGCGGTTAGTGAAAGCGCCACGAACAGGGCGGTGCCTCGTTTTTGGGTGTGTCGAATTAGTTTACTCATATTTTTCTAACTGTTGGTTGGGGGGTGAGTGCTGAAAAGCTGAAAGCTGAAAGGCTGAAATGCCATCTCAGCTCTTTGACCTCCTGAGTTTTCGGCGGGTGCCTTCGATTCCCGCCAATGCCAGTCCCAGCAGAGCAACCGTAGCACCGCCGTCGGGGGTACTACAATCGAGGCAGAAAAGGAAAACACCGCCGTTTGATGGGTCATCCTGAGCGGTAAAGCTCCAAGTGCCAGTGTGGCATCAAAGCCGTGACCTGAAATAGTGCCCGTTCCAGAGACGGCAAGAAAACCGCCTCGTTGAAAGACGATGCTGGATGCGATTAAGTCAAACGTGAACCCATCAACCTCCAAAACGCAGTTATCTGAGCCGGAATCAAAAGTCCACGTAGGAGTAAACGTTACCGCGTCTCCGATAGTAACAAACCCGGCGAAACTTCCACTGACGCTCTGCACTGTGGGGGTCCACCCAACTCGTGACCTGTGTTGCCGTATTGACACTACGCGTTGTCCAACTTACGCCCCCTGCGAAAGTGATAACACCGGTTGATCGGGACGGCCTGAGCTTGCTGCACGCAAAGTGCGCAACTGATTAACCCCAGGGCGAAGAAAACCAAAATTGTCTTACTTGATCTGTTTTTCATAGTTTTCGCTGTCAATTGCTTAATTGACACCAGAATATAAGCACGTCTGATGCCAACGTAATGGAGTAATATGTAAATCATTCTATATGAGAATCTTAGAGTGCATACTTCCGGCTCGGTGTAATCGACAATTGGTGAGAAAACGTAAGAATTTCCGACGCTTGATTCAAGGTCGCTCATTTAAGTTCCTGATTATGAACTAAATACAGGCACATCCTCCAAACGTTAGCGATTCCGACGTTTTCTTAAGAGAGTGACCTGGAGTCCAGGCTCGCCGGACATCCGTCCAGGTAGAACTGCGACTTTAGGCGCCAAGGAGCGTGCCGAAACTGTTCCAGATCGCGAGAAATCAAACAGCGTATCCCGCCCCGTTCCAAATCACCCCGCGAGGAGTTCTTGCTTGCCCGTTACAATTCGCTTTCGAGAAATGCTCTCGGCGTCAGAATCCGAATGCCGCGAGAAGGATGCAGGATCAGTCAACACGGCCATCGGTATTCTCTTCTCTGCCTGACAAGAAGGGGCGCGGCCCAGGGGCGCTCGGGCCGTGGAAAAGAAGGGCGCGTGCGTGAAGCAAAAAGCCGCCACGCGGTGAAGCGTGACGGCTGATTGTGAACTTGTTTGCTCTATTCTACTTTTTGACGAGATCGAGCCCACTGGTCGAACCAGGCACGCCCGTCGTCGCGAAGTCGTAGTGAACGGTTGTTCCCGGGCTGGGAGCGGGGTCACCCCCAAGGCTCTGCGAGCTGTACTTGATCGAGATGATGTAAGTGCCCGCAGTCGGTGCGTTCCAGTGCGCGGTCACGGCGCCGGTCGCGGGGTTTTGCGTGATCGTCGGGTGCTGACTAACACAGTTGGAGTTAAACACATTGCTCCCGCTCTGGATGTCGAAGTGGCCGGTGAAGTTGCCCGTGGTGATCGTTTGAGTGACCGTAAAGGTGTTGCTGCCGGCTGGCACCGTCACCCTCACCCAGTAGAAGAACACACCGGGGGTGACATTTTGGATCGACTCCCGCTCGTGAAGTTGTACTCCAGGCTGCTTTGGGTCTCGGCCGTGCCGTTCACGAACTGTGAACAGGTTGTCCCGGTCGGAGTGAGCTGACTCACGTGTCCCGACGGAGTTGGAGTAGGCGTAAACGTAGCAGTCGCAGTTGGCGTAAACGTTGCCGTAGCCGTCGGAGTAAACGTAGCTGTGGCAGTCGGAGTAAACGTGGCCGTAGCTGTTGGAGTAAATGTAGCCGTGGCGGTAGGCGTAAACGTTGCCGTAGCTGTCGAAGTAGGCGTAGGTGTAAACGTAGCTGTGGGTGTCGGCGTAAATGTTGCCGTAGGCGTCGGCGTAGGCGAGGGAACGTCGCAGTCAACGAAAGAGCCGCCTTCCATGACCTGGAAAGTGATGAGATCGAACCCAGTTACAGTATAGTCATTTGGGCCGGGGCCAGTCGATTGTATGAGCCATGTGCCTCCGCCGCTCTCGCTCGGAACGAGGATGCTGCCACCCAATCCTGCGAAGTCGATGGGCAGATATCCGTAGATCGTAGCCGGGTTCGGTCCACCGTTACCGAATGGTAACGCCTGGAAGAAGGCGTGACCCGAGCAGAAGGTGCACGGATTGTTCGGGATGACCTGGATGCTTTCCGCGCCGGGCACTTGGAAGACGTTCAGAGTAACGGTGCCATCGCGCTTGATTGCGTGGACCCAACCGTTGCCAGATTCGTCGGCCACCAGGACCTGGCCACCGTAAAATCCGAAGCTTAGCGGCGCTACGCCTGGTCCTTCAGCTTGGGTGTTCGTGGTCCCGATGTCCCCGCCACCGACAATATTTCCGTTCGCGTCAATCTCCCAGACGCTCCCGTCTTCACACGACATGATCATGTTGTAGTCAAATGTGCCCACATGGTCGAACGTAATCCCGCTGTGGTCCGCCTCCGCGCACCCTGCGATCGTCGTAAACGGCGTGACGATACCTCCCGAGAACTTAAAGATGTCAGCGCCTTGTGTGATGAAAATGTCGCGCGCGGTCCACGGCGGCACGGCCAAATTCGCGGACTTCAATGGAACGATAGCCTCGTATTTCTCTTTGCAGTCCTGAAGAAACGGGGGGCTGAGAGGAATCTCCGTCAACACCGAGAAAGTCCCGTCGCAGGCGACCGTATAGAGGTGTTGGTTGCAGTATGAGCTCACGAGCAGCTCGGTCGGCGCAGCGGCCACGCCTAAGCCTAAGGGGACCTGGGAAAAGGGTTTGGAGCTATATACGTATTGGGTGTAGCGTAAAAGATTCCTGCTATTGCCAGGAACCCTGCAATTGTCAGAGTGATTGTTGTTTTTCTTTTCATTTTTTGGTTTCTCGGTTTTCGCGGATAGTTTTTATTTCACTAAATTAAAGTGTGCGCCACCATGTTCTTCGGATTTTTCGGCGTGAAGTTTCGAAAAAATCTCGTTTTAGCTATTAATTTTCCTTCGTTCGAGGAACATGAAGCGGGGCAACATGGAGTAGGGACTCTCGCGGCTTTCTCTTTTTACGCAATACGCACAATTGCGTACGAACAGTCTTGCACCCTTACGTCGTTCTGGTAAAAGCGAGCAACTAATTTGTGAACTGATTTGTGCGCGCTTTATCTTCTCGCCTGGGCGATCGAATCGTAGTATGACATAACCGCCGATCATCCCGTGCGGGTTTACTGCGCCGCTTCTTCGAAAGTCTTTTCGGCGTGCCGGCGGTATTCCGCCAGAGTCCCGGGCGGCGGCCTCGGCGCGCGGAGAATTGGCCGCGCGGTACACCGACTGCCGAAATTCTAGGAAGTCCCGCGACCAGGGCACGTACGGCTCGCAATCCATCACCGCCTGAAGTTGCTCTGGCGCGGGCAAATTGCGGGCAAGCACCGCGCGCAGTTCGGCACGCGGCAGCTCCAATAAACCGGCCGCCAACGGCTGGGCGAACGCGTCGAACATCATTTGTGCAAGCCGAGGGTCTTGTGAAGCGAGGCGCTGGGCCAGTTCCATGCCGGTGTCCAGCAACCGCGACCGCACCCAGGGATGTTGCCGGCACGCTGTGAAGGCCTTGCGCAGATGGTCTGCCGCAACCTCCGGTGCACCGTTGCGGGCCGCCACCAGCGCGGCCGTCAACTCCGCATCAACTGGCCAGTCGTGCTCGATCGTTCCGATCACCGCATTGGCCTCGTCGGGTGTGCCCACGTGCGCAACCGCCTCCGCCAGGATCAAGCGTGCCATCGGATCCTCCGCTTCTCCGCTCCAATTTCGCAGTACGGCTGCGTAGTCCGCATTGATGTAGGCCTGAATCGCTAAAGCGCGATTGCGGACCTCGCCCTGTACGGTCTGCGGAATCCCGAATCTCTGAAGGCGTCCCGCGAAAAAGAGCAACCGCTGCTCATCAACTTTCGAGATGTCCAGCTTGCCCACCAACTGCTCGGGCAAACTGAATTGCCGCCGACTTGCCAGAGCCATTATTTGGTCGGGGTTGAACCTGTGCTCTCTGATCAGCGATCGCGCGAAGCTGTATTCCAGCAGATTGCGGTCGTCGGTGTTCACCAAGTGTTCTTGCGCTTGAATCTCCCGTGCCAGCGCCGATGAGGCAATGTAGTGGGCAATGACGCCTTCCGCGGAGTTGGTGTACCAAATCCGCTTCAAGGCCTCCGCAAACGGCTCGACCTGTACCCGCTCCCGAAGCTGCTCCGCCGAATAAGCGGGCGGTTCCTGATAACAAACAAACAACAGGTCGCCGGGCTGAGTGGACCAGGTTTCCACGTACGGGAACACTGAGCTGAGCGTGGCATAAACCAGCCGGATCGTGCGCGCATCCACATCGTAGCCCTGGACCCATTGGGTGAAAATCCCGTCCGGGGCCAACCGGCGCTGCACCGCCTGATAGAACTCGCGCGTGTACAGGCTCGTCACCCCAGCCCGGTGAGGGTTCGACGGTTCGGAGGCAATCAGGTCATAGGCGGCGCCAGCGACCAGCAGGACTTCGCGACCGTCGCCGATTGTCAGATGCACGTTGGGTTTGCTAAGAACGTTCCGGTTGACCGCTGCGAAGTAATTGGTCGCGAGTTCGGCGACCGCAGGCTCCAACTCGATTACGTCCACTCGCTCCATCCCCGGCACTTCAGCGAGCCAGCCCACAGTCGAACCAGTGCCCAAGCCAACCACGCAAGCACGCGTGGGGTGGGGATGCAGTAACGCGCCCAACAAACCCAACATGACCTGGTTGGGCGCGTCACTCAACGTCGAGCCGTCCGACTTGCCATTGTTCATGAGAGAGTAGCCGTCCTCCGACGACGTGACGGCGACGCTCGCTTCCCGGCCCTCGAACTCGCGCTGCACGCGGTGCCGCATCCGGTTTTCCCAAGCCCGCAGTTCGTTAGGCGTGCCGGGAATCGTGACCAACCGAGGGTAACCGATCGAAGTATGCCGCCAAACGCCGGTCGGCCCCATCGCGAACATCGTTAGTCCAACGCCAAGCACCGCTAATCCGGCCACGCCCACCCGTGACCTGTAGCCGCTCTGACTGCGCGCCAGTACCAACGCAGCCACGCTCAGTGCCAACATAAGCCACGCCGCCAAGCGCCAGCACCCGGGGGCGGTCAAGGCGGGCAGCAACACAAAACCGCCCAGCAGAGAACCGGCAATGGCGCCGATGGTGTTGGCCGCATACGCGTTGCCAACGTCGTGTCCGGCTTCCTTCTGGCCCTCGCCTAACAATGCGACCAACCATGGAAACTGGACCCCAGCCAAGAGCGCCGGACCGAGCACCAGGATCGCCGCGATCATCGTCCAGCCCAGCACCTGGCCGCCAAAGCCAAAACAGCGGAGATTATTGACCTGCCAGGCGAATACGGCCACACGGTCGCCTAATGCATAGGGCATAGCCAGCAAGCAAGCTTGCAGCGCGGAAAGCAAGGCAAATGACGACAAAGTAACCGCGCCAGGGCGCGGCGCGACGAAAACCCGATAAACGAACCCACCCACGCCGACGCCGAACAGAGCCAGGGAGAGGATCATTCCAAAGGTATAGGCTGATCCTCCCATGAGGGGTGTCAGCATCCGATACCAGACCAGTTCTTGCAGGAAGAACACGAATCCGGTCACACCTGCCGCAGCATAGACGAACCAAGGCGGAGCTTCGCGCTTTCGACTCGGAACGGCGGCTCGCGCAGCCTTGCGGACCTCTGATGAGTGGGGTTTACGATTGGGATGATCCGTGAACCGCGCCACGGCCAAAGCGATTGCGGCCACCACCATGTTGACCGCTGCCGCTGCGTACAAAGTGTGCCGGTTACCGAGCCGTTCAAGGAGCCAGAACGTACTCAGCACGACGCCGGTCAACGCGCCGAGGGTGTTGCCCCCGTAAAGCGCACCCGTTGCGCCCCGCTGCACGTCGGCCTCCGTTTCCACCCACTTCACCGCCGCGGGAAGCGTTCCCCCCATCAACGTGCAAGGTATCCCCAGCACCAACACGGCGAGCAGCACATGCACCACCGCGGCCATGCCCGAGCCCAATGCCAGCACTCCGCCTGTCTTCACATAAAGCGCGCGCGTTAGGACCAACAGCCATGGTGTGATTGCCGCCGCCGCCGCCACGCCCAATTCAAGCCTGCCGTAGAGCCGAAGCGGGTTGGGGCTGAGTTCGACCCGCTGTCCGAACCAGGCGGCTCCGAGTCCAAGCCCGCCCATGAAAATGGCCAGGACTGCCGCAGTTGCCGGGGTCGAGCTACCGAAGATGAGCCGGAATTCCCTCAACCACATCATCTGGTACACCAGCGCGCAGGCGCCGGAACAGAACAGCAGTGCCGTTAGAAACGGTACGCGAATGCGGGCCGAAAATGCCATAAGTGTCGGGTGGATTGACCGCGCAAGTAAGGAATACGCTCAAAGACAAGCGCGACGGACGGCACATTGCCACTTCGTCCCTTAACTTCCTAGAGCAAATTCACAAATGTTGTAGCCACCGGTTCGCCTCGGCACTGCTTTTGACACCACGGGAACGGCCCACCCGCCTCCGCCGAGGCTACGGCGAGGCAGGCAGGGCCGTGGCTACAGCAGCCACAGTATTATTTAACTTACTGATAGAGAATTCTTAATCCCAGGGCGAAGTCGGGCCTCGCCGAGACCGTTTAGGTTCCACAGAATGTTGTCAGGAGGAATGCTGCAAAGAAAGGCCCCGGCCTTGTGAGCCGGGGCCTTCAACAGAGCCAGATGGGTTCTAAGGCATCGTAAAGATGCCGCAAGCCTGGCCGACATCGCCGCCAGTCTTATTCTGGTCGCCATCATGCACCATGAAGTAGAGGCGATACTGGTGACCACTGATCAAACCAAGCGTGCTGATATCCCAGCGGACTTCGGCGCCAAAGCCCTCGTTCGTTAACCCGGTAGGCACCGGATCGGAGCCTAGTCCGAGGTTCCAGTTATTCTTCGCTGGGTCAGCATCGGGCGTGACAGTAAATGTGGCTGGGTTCTTGGTCTGGTCAATTGTCGTGACCGCAGCTTTCCATGTCCCGAAGACCTTGGTTGGCGGGACGGCCGTGCCACCATACTGCCAGTCGCCAGCAAGGGGGTTGGTCGAGCCCGCCCCCACGCTCAAGTCTGTAATGAACAGCGCTGGGAACATTGGCCGGGTCGCCGTGTCGGCACCCCCCTGGGCCGCTGACGCACCGACCGCTGGGTTCGTTACACTTCCCGGGTTCGTGCTCAGCTTCGCAACGTCGTAATTCGTGGCGGTCCCGGCGCTTCCCATGCCGCCTCCGCCCATCCCGTCTCCGCCCATCCCGCCGCCTCCGGTGTTTACGCTGACCTGGCGCACACCCAGCGTCAGCGCGTGTTCGTCATTATAGAAGACCTGAATCGACTCAGGAATGGTGCCGTTGCCAGTCGTGGAAATGCGAGCATATCTCATTACCGTGCTTTCGTTAAACGCGATGTTGGTCGCCGGATTGTTACTTGCGAATGGGTAAGAAGGAGTGCACGCGGAGAACAGATTGGAGGGAGTAGGTGTAGGCGTAGGCGTAGCTGATGGTATAGCCGTTGCCGTAGCTGTAGCTGTGGCTGTCGCAGTGGGTGTGGCTGTAGCTGTGGCCGTAGCTGTAGGCGTAGGTGTAGGCGGCGGAACGTCGCAGTCAGTCCAAGAGCCGCCCTCCACTACGGTGCCGGGGCTGCTATCGAAGAAAGTGTAATTATAGTTAGTGTCATCGGAGGACAAACTTATGACAGTGGTGCCTGCGCCGAACTCGCTCGTAACGAGGATGCTGCCACCAAACGATGTGAAGTCAGTCGGCGGATATTGGGTGAGCTGCCCAAGGTCTTCTATCGCCAAGAAGAAGGAGCCGCCCGAGCCGAAGGCGCACGAAGTCGTCGGGATGACGTGGACGCCTTCCGCACCGACCCAATCAAAGACATCGTAAGTAATGGTGCCACCGTTCGCGATTGCGTGGACCTGACCGTTGTTCTCGTCGGCCACCAGGATCTGACCGCTGTAGGGCCCGAAGGTTAGCTTCGGCACTACAGCTGGTCCTTCTATGACTAGCGCTGCAAGATTGGTGTTCGGGTGGTCAAAAGTGATAGTCCCGTCCAGATTCGTGCCCGTGCTCAGATCCGCGATCTGTGTGGGAGTTCCGGTCGAGTCAACTTGCCAGACGCCGCCGTTCTGGCACGTCACGATCAGGTTGTAGCCAAATGGGCCGAAATGGTCGAACGTAATCCCGGTGTGGTCCTCTGCGCACCCTGGGATCGTCGCAAAAGGTGTGACGCTACCCCCCGAGACCTTATAGACCGCAGGGCCTTGTGTGACAAAAATGTCGCGCGGGGTGAACCCGGCATTCGTGGACTGGGATGGAGCGATAGCAATGTATTTTTCCAAGCATGAAGCGGAGCCCGGAATCGTCGCCAATGACGAGACATTCCCGAAGCCGTCGATCTTCTTGATATTTTGATCGCAGTATTCGGTCACGAGCAGATCAGTCTTCGAAGCGGCCACGCCTACGGGCTCGGTGACAGAGCCAAACTGCATTGGATTGGCGGCGTAAAAGATTCCTGTGAGCGCCAACAACCCTGCGATTGTTACAGTGATTTTTGTTCTGAGAGTGATTTTTTTCATATTTTTGGATTTTCGGGGTTTTCGCTGATAGTTTTATTTCACTAAACAACTAGTTCACTATCTTTCTTCGGATTTTTCGGCGTGAAGTTCCCGAAAAAATACTCGTATGTTCGGAGGAACATGAAGTCGTGGACTCTCACCGATTCCCCCTTTTTGGCAATACGCAAAATTGCGTACGAAAAGTCTTGCCTCCTTGCGCTTTTCTGGTAAAGGGGGGCAACTGATTTGCACTATGTCCCCCCGGTATCGATCGCGCGTTCCCAACGGAAAGGGCAACGCTGGTGCCCGCGACTACAACGAAGCGACTGCGGAGCAGATCGACCAGGAGCTGCGGAAACTGCTGGATGAGGCTTATCAACTTGCCAGGAGAACCCTCATCGCGGATCGCGACAAACTCGAAGGGATCGCAAAAGGTTTGCTGGAGTACCAAACCTTGGACGACTCCCAAATCAAGGAAATCGTCGAACACGGCCGCCTGATAAATCCACCGCCAGGCGGAGCCCCGCCGCCCGGCAAGAAAATGCCTGCAGAAAACTCGCTTGGTTTATTGGGTCTCACCCCGCGCGAAGCGGAGGTTCTGACTTGGATTGCACAAGGTAAAACGAACTATGAGATCGGCGTGATCCTCAGCGCTTGCACCGGGACGATCTGCAAGCACGTCGAACGCATCCTGACCAAACTCTGCGTCGAAAATCGTACCGGCGCCGCTGCGATCGCCCTTGCGGCGTCGGGCAGCGCAAGAAAATGAGCGATCTTGCGCGATGGTGCGGCTTCTGTCTGTCATTCTGAGCGGAGCCCCCAACGAAGACGCGGGCTCGGCGCCAGCCAATTACTGCAAGGCCGCTGCCTGTTTGTGGCGGCCTTCGAGCTCGAGCACCATTCGTCTGATATGCTTGTAGTCCTGATGCCTTTGCAGGAACTGTAAGCTCTCCTGCGGATCGCCCCATTTTAGAATTTCGATCGTTTCCTGACGCGCGCCCCAGGAATTCATTTCGCGCTGGTTCGCCATGTAGAGGTCGATCGTGTTGCGACCGGAAAGCGCCCAGCCGTAATCTTCTACGCGATAATTTTGTCCTGTTGAAAGCAGGCGAAATACCGTGCCCACTGGCCAACGGGACCAATCAGCAGCGGCGCTGCCGATCTGTGGCGATCTGCCGCGTTCGCCCAAGCTGCGGCGCCCGGGCGCGACTGCGATGGCGCGCTTCACGCTGCGGTCCGGCTTGGCCGCGTGTTTTGGTGCGCGCGCAACCGTTCGATTTTCTTCCATTGAGAATGGTTGCAGTGGCGGCGAATACGAATCGGGTTCGTCTACTGGAGTCGCACGCCGTACTTCGTATGCCAGGGTCGCACGTGTCACGACTTCGGCTCGATGAATCGGCGGACCAGCTGCGTGGAGTTCTCCGCCGAGCGCGTTGTGATTGGTGTATTCGAGATGGTCCGCTTCGGTGTGCGTGTACGCAGTTGTGCGCACGTTTTGAAAATCCGTTTTCGCCAAAGGCGGCTCGTATGGCGGGAGCGCGTGCTGGGTCGTGCCGCAGCCACTGAGGAGAAGGATCGCGATGAACGCCGCGAGAACGGCTAGTGCGAGATTACGACGCTGGGTGTAGGTCAAGGTAGATCGCCGGCGAAGTTATTAACAGTTATTCACAAGCCGCGCAAGTGCTTTTTACACAAAACCAGTTCGTAGCTCCCTCGCTTCCTCTTTTTCCACTTTAAATTCATGGGTTCCTGGTTTCCTGATTGGCCTTTTCTGCGTAATCTCCGGTTCACTTATGATCGCGGAATTCGAAAAACAGCTTTCGCAAACAATCGAGGAAATTAAATCGCAGGGCCTCTTCAAAACGGAGCGAGTGATCACTAGTCCACAGGATGCGCACATTGCGATCATCGGTGGCAAACGCGTGCTGAACATGTGCGCAAACAATTATCTCGGTCTCGCCGATCATCCCGCTCTGATTGCCGCGGCGAAAGAAGCGCTCGACACGCACGGCTTCGGAATGGCGAGCGTGCGTTTCATCTGCGGCACACAGGACATTCACAAGGAGTTGGAGGCCGCGCTCACGAAATTCCTCGGGACGGAAGAGACGATTCTTTATCCGTCATGTTTCGACGCCAATGGCGGCTTGTTCGAAACGTTGCTGGCCGAAAAGGACGCGGTGATCAGTGATGAATTGAATCACGCGAGCATCATTGACGGCATCCGCCTCTGCAAAGCCCAGCGCTTCCGTTACAAGCACAACGACATGGATGATCTCGAAGCGCAATTGCGTGCCGCGAAAGATGCACGCTTCCGCTTGATTGCTACTGATGGCTGTTTTTCCATGGATGGGACGATCGCGAATCTGGCGGCGATTAGCGATTTGGCGGAAAAATACAACGCGCTCACCATGATCGACGACGCGCATGCGACCGGTTTCCTCGGCAAGACCGGACGCGGCACGCACGAGTATCGCGGCGTGATCGGCAGGATCGACATCATCACGGGCACGCTCGGCAAAGCGCTCGGCGGCGCCAGCGGCGGTTTCACCAGTGGCCGCAAAGAGATTGTCGATCTCTTGCGGCAACGTTCGCGCCCGTATTTGTTTTCCAACACCATCGCGCCGCCCGTTGTCGCGGCGTCATTGAAGGCGCTCGAACTTCTCAGCGCATCGACGGAACTGCGAGACAAGCTCGAAGAAAACACAAAATATTTTCGCGCCGCACTGACCGAGCGCGGGCTTGACGATCAAGCCCGGCGTGCATCCGATCGTCCCGATCATGATTGGCGATGCGACGAAATCGCAAAAGTTCGCCGCGCGCATGTTGGAGAAGGGCGTGTACGTGATCGGCTTTTTCTATCCGGTTGTCCCGCACGGCACCGCGCGCGTCCGCACACAGGTGTCCGCTGCGCATTCACGCGAAGATTTGGAATTCGCCGTGAATGCATTTGCCGAAGTGGACGAAGAACTGGCAAAATAGCTCGCTATTTTGTCATCCTGAGCGGAGCGAAGCGGAGTCGAAGGATCCCGTTGCCGGACCGAAAGGTAATTCATCGGGATTCCTCGACTTCGCTCGGAATGACGACCGCCCTGCGTGAATAGAAGTGGCGCGTGGCGGGCTGTGGAGCAGATTATGCTATGCACAAGGTTGCCAGCAGCACTATCGATTGGACTGCTGTTCGCGATGATTTTCCAATTCTTCGCGAACGGGCGCATGGGCATCCTCTGATTTATTTCGATAGCGCTGCGACTTCGCAGAAACCGCGCGCGGTGATCGACGCGGTGCGGAATTTTTACGAGCACGACAACGCGAACGTCCATCGCGGACTGCATACGCTGAGCTCGCGCGCGACCGAAGCTTACGAAAACGCGCGGCAACGGGTGGCGGAGTACATCGGCGCGGCCAACGCGAACGAAATCATTTTCACGCGCGGAACGACTGAGAGCATTAACCTCGTGGCCCAGGCGTGGGGTGGAAAATTTATTCGCGAAGCCGACGTGATTCTCCTCACCGTCATGGAGCACCACAGCAATCTTGTGCCATGGCAATTGTTAGCGGAACGAACAGGTGCGCGTCTCCGCTTTGTCCCAGTTCGCGATGATGGCACTCTCGAACTCGAACAGCTGTCTTCGTTGCTCACGCCAGAGGTGAAGCTGTTTGCATTCACCCATATCTCCAATTCTCTGGGTACAATTAATCCAGTCGCAGGACTCTGCGCGAAAGCGCGCGCGGTGGGCGCGCTCACACTGGTGGATGCGGCGCAGAGCGTGGGACACATGACAATCGATGTGTGCGAAATGGGCTGCGATTTCCTGGCGTTTTCCGGACACAAGATGTGTGGACCGACTGGGATCGGCGTGCTTTACGGGCGAGCCGAGATTCTTGATTCGATGCCGCCGTGGCACGGTGGCGGCGAAATGATTGTGAGCGTCACTCTTGACAAGAGCACGTTTAAGAAAGCGCCTCATCGGTTCGAAGCCGGCACGCCCAACATCGCCGACGCGATCGGGCTCGCAGCCGCGATTGATTACATCGAGCAGATCGGGCGGCCGGTGATTTTCGAACACGATTCGCAACTTGCGCATTATGCAGGCGAGCGCATCAGCGAATTGCCGGGCACTCGCGTCTTTGGGCCGAAGGAAGAACGCGGCGCGCTGGTTGGGTTTGTCATGGACGCAGCGCATCCGCATGATCTCACCACGTTCGCGGATCAGTACGGCCTGGCCATGCGCGGCGGACATCATTGCAACCAGCCGTTGATGCGCCGGTTCGGTGTGTCGGGGACAACTCGCGCGAGCTTCTACTTTTACAACACGATTGAAGAGATCGATCGAATGATTGAGATCCTTCACCGCGCAGTGCGTTTCTTTTCATGATCCCGGAAATCGAAGAGCTTTATCAGGAAGTGATTCTCGATCATTCGCGACGGCCGCGGAATTTTGGCGAGCTGACTGACGCCGCGGTACGGGTGCACGGTGATAATCCAGCGTGCGGCGACGAAATTCATCTGGCAGTGAAATTCGATCCGGACGGAGGGTTGGAGGACATCAAGTTTACCGGGCGCGGCTGCGCGATCAGCCAGGCTTCGGCATCATTGATGACGATGAAATTGAAGGGGAAAAGTCGCGGGGAAGTGCTGGAAATGCTGCGCGCATTTCACGACCTGGTGACGGAGGAAACAAGTGAAGCGCCAAAGACATTGGGCGATCTTCGCGTGATGCAGGGTGTCCGAAAATTTCCGCAGCGAGTCAAATGCGCGATGCTCGCGTGGCGCGCTGTGGAACAAGCATTGGAGCAAGGCGCCGGCGAAGCGACCATCTCCACCGAACCGGCGTGAGACGGTGCGCGACAATGAGCGCGCGCTTTCAGCGCCACATTAAAATGTTGTAGCCACCGGTTCGCCGCAGGACGAATCCGTCCGTGTGCGGACCTGTGGCCGGTCCGCTTCGGCGCTCTTTCACACAAGAAAGGACGGCCCAGCCAGGGCCGTGGCTACAACGCGCGTGCGCTACCCTTCATGCAGGGCGATGTTCGCACCGACCCAGGTGTTGTCGATGTTGTAATCGACGCCCATCATTTTGCCCTGACTCATGCGGATGACATTATTCGCCAGCGTGGGATCTGGATCTTCGTCGGGCCAGACGAACATCATGCGGATCTCAGCTTTCGATTTTTGACCATCGACCGTTGGCACGAAAGGCGCATAATCGATTTTCTTTTGCAAGATCCATTCATGCGGATTTTCCAACGCGCCGATTTTGACGCGAGTCGGTTCCATGTCCACGCCGTGTCCGGCAAACGAGTACAGCGGCTTCAAGATATATTTGTCGATGTTCTCGTCGGCGGGAAATTCATCGGCGAGGAAAGCCGGCGACGTGTGCTCAGTCTTCAGAAAGGGCAGCGAATGCTTGCTGACTAGGAAATACCAGTTCGGGTGGCCGACCCACGTGAGATCGAGATCATCCTGAAACCGAAACGGTAACTTCAGATCGGGCCGATGAATCAGTTCATCGAAAATGACGCGATTATAAATCCGCTCGATCCGCACTTCGCGTCCATCGCGGTCGTAGAATAATTCGCGTCCGCGTTTTTTTACATTCGTTACGCAAACGGCGTGGATGCCAAGCAATCGTTCCGTAACCGCGAAATCTACCCGGGTTTTTTGTTTTTCTGGCTCAATGTCCAGCAGGATCACATTTTCCGGAGCCGAATCGGCGATGATCGTGCGTCGTAGCAGACCGAGGTACGCCTCGTCTTTGATTCCGCCAAACGATGAAGTCCAGTTGCGTGGGATTGCCGGATAGGCTTTTCGGATGCAACCGAGCAACAGCAGTTGAAACCCAAACACGCTGGGAAACGCCTGCAGCTCAATCAAGCGCGGAACCAGCCGCTCCCCCTCGGCGCAAATCGCAAAATCGACGACATGAAAATTCGGATGCGCCGATTCATTTGGCACTTCAAATCCTTCGGGAATCGCCGATGCCGCGTGCTTCGCGAATTCCGGCGTGCGCGTGAGAGCGACAATCTCATTCGCTGCGCGCGTGACGTCATCCGTGAACTCGCGTGTCAGAAAAATCGGCGTTTCTGAAATCCGAAAATCCGCCGGCCATTTTTCGGTTTCATTCACGCAGCGCACCAGCGCGTCGTATTTCTCAGGCGTAAAATCGGCGTTGAAAGCGGCGCGAAGTTTCGGATCCACTCGATGAGATCAGCGACGGCTTATTCGCCGTTGGGCTGCTGGATAACGGCATTGATGTGAAGCGGACCCAGAATGTTCACGGTTCCTTCATCATCAATAACGATGACCCGGTTGCCTCTTGGCGTGATAAACGCGTGGTCCACAGTAGGCACAGAATACTCGTGACCATCTGATGTTCCCACCACGAACGGCGCGAACGGAGTCCGATGCAGCTGTTTACGAATCTCGTCGATCACGGTAGCACTATAACAAAAACTTCCCTTCCCGCATCACCTGTTCGCCGTTGAACCAGACGTCGAAATTGCGGCCCACGCAGTCGATGTGCGTTTTGGAAGCCCAGTTAGCGCCGGTGTGTTCGGCGTAAGGATGACCAAAGGCAATGTGAACACCGGGAAGTTTTTCATCCTGTAAAATGTGCCCAATGATACGCGTGCAGGCGATGTTGGTGCCGATCGCAAATTCGCCGACCCGATTGCTGTTTTCGTCTGTGCTCGTGTAAGCGCGAAATTCGTCGCGCAAATCCTTGTTCTCGGAGCGCAGCGAGCGAATGCGATTATTTTCCACTTCGATTGTGAGCGGATTTGATTCGAGATCGCCGAACCGCTCGCACAAATAATCGCCCACCACGCCGTCCACCACGAATGTGCCGTTGGTGTTCATGGGCGTAGTGAAAATTTCGCCGCCGGGCAGGTTGCCCCATTTGTCAGGCGTAATGATCCCGCTGGTCTTAAGCCATTTCAGCTTTGGCGAAAGTTCCGCTTCGAATTCCGTACCGTTTGGTGTCTTGCACGTGATGCGATCGACTTGGCGCGCGCGGTCGACCAACCGCTGGCTGAGCTGATCCACTGCGCAAAAGTCGGCGCGCATGCCTTCAAGCATGATCTGGCGATTGATGTTCACCATGTGCGCGTGCCGGATCCGATGATGATTCACCACTGCCGTCATTTCCGTGCGCGTGCCGAGCTCGCCCGGCTGGGCTCTGCACAGCAAGAATGGAGACCTGCGAGCATGCCAGATCCTCTAGGATTATCTCCGGCATGAACTGCAAGCGGCCGTCGTGCGTGATGCTCGAGCACAAACAAACTGTAATCCGAACCGACGCGCTCGACTTCTCTTTGCAGGGCCGCGGCGATCTCGCGCGTGACAGTGTCGGTGACGATCGTGATCCGCTCCTCCCGTTTCAATCGAAGACAAACATCGATCGCGTTCCGTGCGCCGGGGACCAGTTCCGGATCAATCGGATGGAGATAGGCGCGATCGGGCATACTTAAAGTTGTGAGAATTACGCTGAAATCGAGCGCAGGCAAACGCGGGTGGTCTGCGACATTATCCGGCGATGCTCTCTCGGAATTTCAAAAAGAGTCATGTTGCATCCTTGATTACGAAGAATCCCGTTTCGCCTCCACCCGAGGTGACGTTGACAATTGGCGAGCTGGAGAGACGAACCATCGCGCCACAAACGTTGCCGCGAAAAAGAAACGGGTTCGTATCAACAAACATCGGCTGCAACATCCAGTCGGTGTCGCTGAAGATGGGAAAAACCTCTGTGTGCAAATCGATAGCATCTTGTGCGATGTAGTCACCTGAAAGCGCCGTCGCGATGGCATTGTCCCACTCGCGCTCATCCATTCGCGAGCCGAAATAAACGCCGTGGCCACCGTAATCGTCGTTCGGTTTGAGAACGAGACACGAGCGATTCTTACGGATGAATTGGAGCAGGTCGATCCGTCGGCCTTTGCGCGTCGTCCTCCGATCGGCGACGCGTCGAGTCCACGGTACGGAATGATGGATTGCTTCCGTTTCGCTGGAGGTGAACCAATTTTGGTGCTCCTCGTCAGTGAGCAGCTCAAACACCGCTTTCTTATGCATGATTTTGCATCGGAACGGATTCACGAGACAAACATCGTGGTTAACGTATGCACGGATAAGCGGATGCGTCTTGTCGTAGCGGGCCAGGAATTCGTGGATGATGATTCGTTTATAAACAAGATCGATGCGAAAGGCGCCACATTGCAGCTGGCCATTCCGATATTCGAGGTCGTCTGGTGAGCAGATGATGGTGGGAACGCCACGCGCCGTAAAATGATCTCGCAGCAGAATAAATTCGTTCGAGGTCGGCAGGTTCTTCCAATCCAGGATCGCGACGTTCGGCACTCCGCTGCCGCCCCATTCGCGATAAGTGCTCAGCAGCGTTTCGAGCAGCCTTTCGACCGGCGAGTACTGCAGCAGGCGGTAGCGCTCGGCAAAGCTCGCCATCGCCGGGACCTCGAACAACAGACGATTCAGCGCCTCCTGATCCGAGAGACTCGAAGGATTCTCTGCGTTGTATTCGACAAACTTGATTTCGTCACCGTGAACGAACGCATCGAGCCGGGTCGTTACGCCGGCCATCGAATATCCCGGATCGACCAATGCCAGGCTGCGTTCGGCATCGGTCAAACCGAGTTGATTCATTAGATCCGGAGATTGCACGGCTGCGGCTGCAACCTTCTCCAACGCACTCGCGACGCGCTCCGCGGCGCGAGTCAGCGCGCGGAATTGTTTCTCATGAAGGAGGTGCGGCCTGAGCGCAATACCGATTGGGCGTTCACCGTAGAGCAGCCGGTTTCTTCGCATCGCGCTGCGCAACTTCTCGAAAACCGCAGAAGACAGCGCCTCGTCTGCTGCGAGCAGGTCGTGGTATTCGGCAATCGCCCTCTCGCGCAAGGTCTGCGTCGTTGATGTGCGTTTATTCAGAAACTCGGCTGGTGAAGTCAATCTAAAGTACACTGATAGTATCTAGTGGTGACCCGGAGCGCCAATCGCGCTCACCATAAGTTGCGAGAGTTTGTTCAGGTTTTGCGGCAGCGCGAAAACCGGCCCGGTACATTTCACACCTCCATCATCGCATTGTGAATGAGCGCGTGACTGACGGCTGGCGAAAACAATGGCTCTATCCATAGGTTCTCAGGCGTGAAGACAATGATTGCATGCGGTCGGCGGAACGACTTTACTTAGCGGCGGTGCAGCTGCGCACGCGACGTGATTTTGATTCCCTCGGCTCCCGCCTCGGTCTCCGCTACCCTCGCGGCTTTGCCGTCTATGTCGCTCGTCCCACTCGCTTCATTCTTTTCCTAATGCTGCCCATCTCATGACGAGCCCAAATTCTTTCATTCGCAAGCGCACCCGTCGGGATTTCATTTCTCTTGCCGGCAAAGGCCTCGGTCTGGCCGCGCTTTCGTCCGCGACGGTCGCGTCATTGCTGAGAACTGTCGAAGCCGCGACGAAGACGGTGGCGCATTTGTCACCGGAAGAGGCGGCGATGGATGAAGATTATTGGGCCATCATCCAAAACTCGTTCAGCGTCACCCGCGGGATCATCAATCTGAACAACGGCGGCGTTTCGCCCAGCCCGCGGATCGTGACCGAGGCGCTCGTGCGTTACATCTGGGAACAGGAAGACGCCACCGCTTACACGATGTGGCAAATTCTCGAGCCACAATGCGAAACGATCCGCACGGGCCTGGCGGAACTGTTCGGCTGCGATCGCGAAGAGATCGCCATCACACGCAATGCTTCGGAGTCACTCGAGATTCTGTTGACTGGCATGGACCTCAAGTCCGGCGACGAAATTCTCACCACCACCCAGGATTATCCACGCATGCTGACCACGCTGCGGCAGCGTGAGAAGCGGGAAGGCCTTAAGCTGAAGCTGATCCAGATTCCCATTCCGCCGAAGAAGCTCGAGGAGATCACTGCGGCATTTGAAAAAGGAGTCACCGACCGCACCCGGGTTATCCTGATCTCGCATGAGATCAACATCACGGGCCAGATCACACCGGTGAAAGCTATCTGCGAATTAGCGCGCGCGAAAGGCATTGAAACAATCGTGGATGGCGCGCATTCCTTCGCGCAGTTCGACTTCAAACAGAAGGACCTGGGTTGCGATTACTTCGGCACGAGCCTGCACAAGTGGTTGTACGCGCCGAAAGGCACGGGCATGCTGTACGTGAAGCGTGATAAGATCGAAAAGCTCTGGCCGTTAATGGCCGCCGAAGCCAAGCAAGCCTCGGACGTTCGCAAGTTCGAAGAGATTGGCACCCACTCGGCCGCGCCCAAGCTCGCCATCGGTGAAGCGCTCCTGTTTCACAACGGCATCGGCGCCAAACGCAAGGAGGCGCGGCTGCGTTACTTGTCGCGTTACTGGATGAACCGGCTCAAAGACGTGCCGAAGATTCGCTTCAATACTTCACTTGATCCGAGTCAAATGTGCGCCATCGCAAACGTCCACATCGAAGGCACAAACCCCGAGGCCGTAGTGAAGTATCTGTTCGACAAACACCACATCTTTACGGTGCCGATCATGCACGAAGAGTTTCGGGGCATTCGGATCACACCTAACGTTTACACCACGCTCAACGAGCTAGATCGTTTTTGCGATCAGATGGAACTGATCGCCCGCCACGGTCTGCCGTCGTAGCAGCCGTCTCGCCGGCTTAAATCTCAGTTCGAACCTGTTCACGGAATGTTGTAGCCACCGGCCTGTGGCCGGTGCGCTTCCGTGCTGTTTTCACATAGGAGGGAAGACGGCCCACAGGGCCGTGGCTACAGCGGCTTGGTCGATGATTACGTAGCTGTCCGCTACCCAGCGCAATAACTGCACAGCAAAACGCAACGGAGGTACATCGGCCGGCGGCGGCAGCGGATACGTTCCGCACTGTGAAGGCCAGCTATAAGATGTTGGATGCGAACGAAGCTGTGGCGCGCGTCGCTTACGCCCTCAATGAGGTGATCGCTATTTATCCGATTACTCCAGCGTCTCCGATGGGCGAATGGGCAGATGCGTGGGCGGCAGCCGGCGTGAAAAATCTGTGGGGCACGGTGCCGTCTGTGATCGAAATGCAGAGCGAAGGCGGAGCGGCAGGAGTTATCCACGGGGCGCTTCAGACCGGTGCGCTCAGCACGACTTTCACTTCATCACAAGGTCTGCTGTTGATGATCCCAAATATGTACAAGATCGCCGGGGAACTGACGCCAACTGTGTTTCACGTCGCGGCACGCTCGCTTGCCGCGCAGGCGCTCTCGATTTTCGGTGACCACAGCGATGTGATGGCCGCGCGCGCGACCGGCTGGGCGATGCTTTGTTCGGCGTCGGTGCAGGAGGCGCAGGACCTGGCGCTCATCGCCCACGCGGCAACGCTCGAATCGCGCATCCCGTTTCTGCATTTCTTCGATGGGTTCCGCACGTCGCACGAGATCTCGAAGATCGTCACCCTGCCGGAAGAAGCGCTACGCGAAATGATCAATGAGGAATGCGTGATTGAGCATCGCGCGCGAGCTCTCTCACCCGATCATCCGGTGATTCGCGGCACGGCCCAGAACCCGGACGTTTATTTCCAGGCGCGCGAGACGGTGAACCCATTTTACGCCGCGTGTCCGCAGATTGTGCAGCGGACGATGGATCGATTCGCTGAGTTAACTGGCCGGCGGTACGGCCTCTTTGAATATCACGGCGCAACCGACGCCGAGCGCGTGATTGTGTTGATGGGCTCCGGCTGCGAATCCGTGCACGAGACGGTAGATTTCCTCGAGGCGAAAAACGAAAAAGTTGGCGTGCTGAAGGTGCGGCTGTATCGGCCATTCGATGCAGAAGCGTTCGTGAAAATGTTGCCGCCGAATGTGCGTCGCATCGCTATCCTCGACCGCACAAAAGAACCGGGAGCGGGAGGCGAACCGCTCTACCTCGATTGTGTAAACGCGCTTTGCGAGCAGGGCCGCAGCGACGTGCGCGTGGTTGGCGGTCGCTACGGTTTGTCATCCAAGGAATTCACGCCGGCGATGATCAAGGCCGTCTTCGATAATCTCGCTCAGCCGTCGCCAAAGAATCATTTCACGGTTGGCATCGACGACGATCTCTGGCACACGAGCCTCAATTTCGATCGTAATTTTTCGATCGAGCCGGACGATGTTGTGCGCGCGCAATTCTTTGGGCTCGGATCGGACGGCACCGTGGGCGCGAACAAGGAATCTATCAAAATCATCGGCGAAAATACCGATCATTTCGCGCAAGGATATTTCGTTTACGATTCGAAAAAATCCGGCGCGATGACAATCTCGCATCTGCGATTTGGTCCACGCCTGATTAGATCGACATATCTGATCGCGAAGGCGAACTTCGTTGCGTGCCATCAACCTTTCCTGCTCGAGACCGGTGACGTGCTCAAGGACCTCGTGCCCGGTGGAACGTTCCTGCTGAATTCACCACTGGGCCCGGAACGCGTGTGGGGCCATTTGCCGGAAACGGTGCAGCGCCGGCTGATCGAGCAGCGCGCGAAGTTCTTCGTCATCGATGGCAACAAAGTAGCGCGAGACTCGGGACTAGGCGGCCGGATCAACACCGTGATGCAGACGTGTTTCTTCGCCATCTCCGGCGTGCTCCCGGCGAAGGACGCCATCGAGGCGATCAAGAATTCCATTCGCAAGACGTATGCGAGGAAAGGCGACGAAGTCGTGCGAGATGAATCTGCGGGCGGTTGATCAAACGCTTGCGCATTTGTACGAAGTGAAAGTTCCGGACGCTGTAGCTGGCGTCGTTGACGCCGGTCGCCGGGATCAACGATCCCGGCTACAACCCAACGGAGAGATCAAGCGCGCGCCGGAGTTTGTGCGCAATGTGCTGGGCGAGATCATGGCGGGTCGCGGGGATCGCGTGCCGGTAAGCGCGTTGCCTAACGACGGCACATATCCGACCGGCACAACGCAATTCGAAAAGCGAAATCTCGCGAGCGATGTCCCGGTTTGGGACCAGCAAGTTTGTATCCAGTGCGGCAAATGCGTGATGGTCTGCCCGCACGCTGTCATCAGAAGCAAAGTGTATGAGGCGGCTGTTCTCCAGGGCGCGCCTTCGTCGTTCAAGTCGGCGGAGGCGCGGTTGCCGGAGTGGAAAGGATTGAAATACACGCTGCAAGTGGCGGTGGAAGATTGCACCGGCTGCGGGATCTGCGTCGATGTTTGCCCGGCGCGCAACAAATCCGAAGCGCGTTTGAAAGCGATCAACATGGAGCCGCAGTTGCCCCTGCGCGAAAGCGAGCGCGAGAACTGGAATTTCTTCCTTTCAATTCCGGAGATGGATCGCCGCCGAATATCCACCGACCACGTGCGCAAAATGCAGGTGCAGCAGCCGCTGTTCGAGTTCTCCGGAGCGTGCGCAGGTTGCGGCGAGACGCCTTACATCAAATTGCTTACCCAACTCTTCGGCGATCGGTTAATCATCGCGAACGCGACCGGCTGCTCTTCCATTTACGGCGGCAATTTGCCAACCACGCCTTACACGAAAGATCGAAATGGACGCGGCCCGGCGTGGTCGAATTCGTTGTTTGAAGACAACGCGGAATTCGGTCTTGGCTTCCGTGTTTCACTCGATAAACAGCAAGAGTTCGCCGGCGAATTGCTCCAGCAACTTTCTCCGCAGATCGGCCGCACGCTCACCACCGAAATCTTGAATGCGCGCCAGCGGGACGAAGCAGATATTTTCGATCAACGTGAACGCGTCGACGAGCTGAAGCGCAGACTCGCATCCATTGGAGGGATGCAAGCGAAACGTTTGCTGGCACTCGCTGATACGCTTGTGCGCAAGAGCGTCTGGATCGTCGGGGGCGATGGCTGGGGTTACGATATCGGCTACGGCGGACTCGACCACGTACTCGCCAGCGGTCGCAATGTGAAAGTGTTGCTGCTCGACACCGAAGTTTATTCGAACACTGGCGGGCAATGTTCCAAAGCGACGCCGCGCGCCGCGGTCGCGAAGTTCGCCTCCGGCGGGAAACGCGCACCGAAAAAAGATCTCGGGCTAATGGCAATGACTTACGGCACGATCTACGTCGCCTCGGTCGCGATGGGGGCAAAAGATGAGCACACGTTGAAAGCATTTCTCGAAGCGGAAGCATACGACGGTCCGGCGCTCATCATCGCTTACAGCCACTGCATCGCGCACGGCATCAACATGACCACAGCCATGCAAAACCAAAAAGCGGCAGTGAATACCGGGCAGTGGTTGCTTTACCGTTACAATCCTGAACGGCTACGGCTGGGCGAAAATCCACTAATGCTCGATTCCGCCGCGCCGCGCATCAAAGTCGCTGATTACTTCAAGCTCGAACAGCGGTTCAAGATGCTTGAAAAGAGCGAACCGCGCACTGCGAAGGAATTGTTCGGTCAGGCGCAGGAAGACGTGAACGCCCGCCGCGCATTATACGAATTTCTCGCCACGAGAAAATTCAACCTAACTCCAAACTCATGAACCTGACGACCAGATATCTCGGCTTTAAGTTGCGCACGCCGCTCGTGCCATCGGCCTCGCCGCTTTCGGAAAAGATCGACAACATCAAACGAATGGAGGACGCCGGCGCTGCGGCGGTGGTGTTCCATTCACTTTTTGAGGAGCAGATTCGCCGCGATCATCATGACCTGGAGTTTTATCTTGAACAGGGCACGGAAAGTTTTGCGGAATCGCTGACTTATTTTCCTGTTCGCCCGGAGTTCAAGGTTGGGCCGGAAGCCTATCTCGAGCACATTGCCCAAGCGAAGGCGGCGGTCACTATCCCCATCATCGGCAGCCTCAACGGCTCGACGTTTGGCGGCTGGCTGGCGTACGCCCGGCAGATCGAGGAAGCAGGCGCTGACGCGCTCGAGCTGAATATTTATTCCATTCCGAGTGATCCGGACATTCGTGGCGAAGACATCGAAGCCCACTACCTCAGCATTCTCGCAGCGATCAAAGCGGAGGTGAAAATACCGGTAGCGATCAAGCTCAGCCCGTTCTTCACAAACTTCGCGCGGTTCGCACGCGAGGCCGACCGCAACGGCGCTGATGGGCTGGTTCTCTTCAATCGTTTTTATCAGCCTGACATTGAACTGGAGACACTGGAGATTTCACCCAACGTGCTGCTCAGCACACCAATGGCAATGCGTTTGCCGATGCGCTGGATTGCGATGCTCTACGGGCGCATTGGCGCGAATCTGGCGGCCACAAGCGGAATCCACCGTGCGACCGACGCACTGAAAATGTTAATGGCCGGCGCCGACGTGACGATGCTGTGCTCAATCCTGTTGCGCCGCGGTATCGATCACATTCGGGTAATCGAACGCGAAATGCGGGAATGGATGGAAGAACACGAATACGAATCGGTCGAGCAACTCAAAGGCAGCATGAGCCAGAAAAATTGTCCGGACCCGAGCGCGTTCGAGCGCGCGCAATACATGCGCGCTCTGGAGACGTATCCCGCGCCGGAGGTTTAAAGCCTGCGCAATAACTGCACAGCAAAACACAACTGCGGTACATCGACGCACGAGCCGCCGATTATGATTTCGCCAATGACAACGCATTTAAATCAGCCTTGGAGGTAAATCCCATGAAACTGGCCACTACTTATCTCGGTTTTAAACTGCGGACGCCGCTTGTCCCGTCGGCGTCGCCGCTCTCCGAAAATCTCGATAATGTTAAGCGGATGGAAGATGCCGGCGCGTCGGCCGTGGTTTTCCATTCGCTGTTTGAAGAACAACTTCGCCCGGGAAATTATCGCGTGCGCCACGGTTCTGGAAATGGCGACGAATTCTCGCGCGACGCGCTCACTGATTATTCCGACGAGCCTGACTTCAAGGTGGACCCCGAGGCGTATGTCAATCACATCGCAAAAGCAAAAGCCGCGGTGCGTATTCCAATCATCGGCAGCCTTAACGGCTCGACCTTTGGCGGCTGGCAACGGTATGCCCGGCAAATCGAACAAGCCGGCGCAGATGCGTTGGAGCTGAACATCTATACGGTGCCGACCGATCCGGACCGCACCGCTGACGACATCGAGACTGATTACTTGACCATTGTTGCGTCAATAAAAGGGCTGTTGAAAATCCCGGTGGCGGTAAAGCTCAGCCCATATTTCACGAATCTCTCCCGGTTTGCGCGACGCCTTGATCAAAATGGCGCCAACGCGCTGGTGTTGTTCAACCGATTCTACCAACCGGACATCGAACTGGAGACGCTTGAGGTCAGCCCCAATGTGCTGCTTAGCACGCCGATGGCGATGCGCGTGCCGATGCGCTGGATCGCACTTTTGTATGGCCGGATCGGCGCAAATCTGGCAGCTACCAGTGGGATTCATCACGGCGTCGATGCACTGAAAATGTTAATGGCCGGCGCTGATGTCACGATGCTCTGCTCGGTGCTGTTGCGCCGCGGCATCGATCACATTCGGGTGATCGAGCGCGAGATGCGCGAATGGATTGAAGAACACGAGTACGAATCGGTCGAGCAAATCAAAGGCGTCATGAGCCAGAAAAACTGCCCGGACCCGACTGTGTTCGAGCGCGCTCAATACATGCGCGCACTGGCGAGTTATCCCAAGGGTGCTTAAAACCGGGAAGCGGTCGTTCGCCTTTTTAATGAATTTTGGTCCCGCGCACTTTGCGCACTTCGGCTGCGATTCTTGCGAGTTGCTGGCTAACGTCATTGCGCGGGATTTTGAGCTCGATCACCTGAACGCGATCAGACTTTTTCGCCCGCATGAGCGCATCGTCGAATTGGCCTTTTGTAGATGCAATTGTGCTGTCGCCACCCCCCACTAGTTCGCAGATCTTGCTGTAGTTCCACTGGCTGATGACATTGAAACGCCCTTCGCGGATTTTTCGCATGGTGCCATAGCCATCGTTGTTCAGAACGATGATGATCGGATTCAGACCGAGGCGGACGATGGTTGAAATTTCAACTCCGGTCATCTGGAATGCGCCGTCACCGACAAGAACATACGGCCGCAAATTCTTGGCGGCCAAGGCGACGCCGATACTCGCCGGTACTGCGAAACCCATCGACATGTAATATGCGGGCGCAATGAACTGCGCCTGCCGCGCGCTGCGAATACCGACCGCGCCAAAGATGGCGTCGCCGATATCGGCGATGACACAGCACCGCTCATCGAGATGCAATGAAAGAATCCGAAAAACATCGACCATCGTCAGCGACTGCGAGCGCTCGCTGTTTTTCAACGGCTTGGGCAGCGCGTGCGGATTGGGATGTTTGAAGTGCTTTGGCTTGATCTTTGCGGCGGCGAGCGCCTCGAGAAAATCGCGAAACTGAATTGAATCGTAGCGATGGTATTGAACGCTGACGCGCTCGGACGTCGCCAGGACTGTGCGCCCGCGGTCCAGCTTTGCGGTGTAAAAGCCCATGCTCATGTCGGTGATGAAAGTGCCGAGCATCAGCACAAGGTCGGCCGACTCAACGTACCTCCGAACGTGCTCGTCGCTGCTCATGGCGCCGCCATACACGCCCAGGTAAAGCGGATGGTTTTCAGGAACCGCGCTCTTGCTCAAAAGATCGGCGGCGATTGGAATGTTCATCCGCTCCGCCATTCGTACCACTAAACGAGCGGTGCGATAACGCGCCAGCTCGACGCCGGCGAGAATAACCGGTTTCTTCGCTCTGCGAATCAGCGAGAAGGTTTCGCTGAGTGCTGAATTGAGCGTGTGCGGGTCGGACGTTTCAGGCGCAGCGGGAGGGATTCCGGTTATCGGAATCTCACGGTCAACAATGTCGTGCGGGACCTCGATGTAAACCGGGCGTTTGTAACGCAGACATGCGTCAACGCAACGGACAATCTCGGAAGCGGCGCGCTGCTCATCGAGCAAGACGGTGCTCGCAACCGTTACTTCGTCGTAAATGCGGCGCTGGGTTTCGAACGTTTTGACCTTGTGATGCAGAAGCGGATCTTTTTCGCGATCTTTCCGTCCGGGAGCGCCACTCACAACGACAACCGGCGATTTCTCGGCATACGCACCGGCGATAGCATTCAAGACATTCAGTCCGCCCACGCAGTAAGTGACGCAAACCAGACCGATCCCGTTAATGCGAGAATAAGCGTCGGCCGCAAAACCCGCGGCGGGCTCATGCGTCATTGTGATGCTCTGGATTTTCGATTTCTCGAGCCATGTAAATGTCGGCAAAGCAAAATCGCCCGGAATGCCGAAACTGTGGCGAACACCGCGCCGATAAAGATACTCGAAGAGAAACTGCCCCAACGGCATCGTGGCTGGAAAAGATTCGCGTTGTGCGCGCGGCGCGTTCTTTTGCAAAGTTCGAGGCGCAAGCGCAGTAGCGCCATTGCCATCGGGGAAGCTGGCAGCTTCCCCTACAGATCCAGCCGCATCTCGCTGAACGGATTAATCCGGCGACTCATCGTCTTCCGGCCAGTGCGAGGCCAAATGATGGTGACGCCGGTCTTTTTCGTTGTAGGCGTCATACGCCAGAGCTGCCCAGCACACGATCGGGAAGAGCAGACCAATACCTGCCGTTGCCAGGCCGAACAAGATGCCGATCCAGATCGCGATTGGCATTCCCAGGAACATCCACAGAAGACCCATCTCGTAATGGCCTTTGTAGATGTGGCCGAGCCCCGGCACGATGCTGAGCACCGCTGCGATTTCGTTATGCGCATGTTTCTCTTCTCTGCTGAGTGGCGTTGATAATGTCTTCATCGTTAACTCACCTCCTCACTGCGGTTGGCTGTTACCATTCGGGCTGTTTCATGCAGCCCACTATGATTAGCGCGTAGAGCGCCATCATTGATACGACGCCAAGTAAAATCAGGTATTCCATAGTTTGCTCCTTTGGAGTTTGGTAAGGCGACGTCGAGTTTCCTGCTCCACTTTTCTTGCCTTTTGCTTTGCAAAAATTGCTTAGCCTGGAGGGATCGGATCCGATACGAGGGTCAACCGTGGCGCAAGTGAAACCATTAACTACGTCCTGCATTCGAACCTTCTCACGGTCACGCCCCGCAGCGTCTCTCGCCAACTTTGCGGAGTTCCGAGAGACGCTGTTTGTCCTTTTCATCTTATTGGTGACTACTACTAGTCATGGCTAATTACCCTTCAGGGTCGGGGGCGTAGGAGTTAGCAAAACGGCGCGCACACTTCCACTGCTGATTTCGTACGCGTTGGCCACGATCTGCCCGTCGTCATTGATTGCTGTCGCGGAGATGAGCCGGTAATTTCTTCCCGGCCCATAGAGCAGCGTATTCAGGTCAATCATTTGTCCGATGCCGTTGGCATCTCTGCGCCAGAGAAACGCCACTTGCTGGATGGGCATTTCGCCGACGACTGGGAGATAAGTGTAGCCAACAACTTGATCCAAACTGTTGACACCCAGAGCTTTGCTGACATCGCTCCCCCACCGGCTTGCGCCAAGCGATCCGAGATCGATCATCTTGTTGCCGTCATGCAAGAACGCATGAACGCGCTCATCGTTGGCTTTGATCGTGGAATAGCCGGCGACGTGGTTGTAGGCGTTGATGGCCATGCCATAACTGGAAAGGCCACCCAGCACACCCAGATCGCGCATTGGTCCACTGGTCGCAGGTCCACTGTTCGCAGGCGCCTGATAGATAAACGCGTGGGTCATCGCGAACATAGCCGGAGTTTGGGCCGTGCCGGTTATGAACCCAGCCTCGTTGATCGCATTCGCCTGTGCATATGCGCCGCCCAGCGTGCCGATATCCTTCATACCGGTTTGGGAGGTCCACACAAAGGCCCGGCTTTCGCTGCTATCGCGCTGTAGGCCGGAGAATCCGACCACCTTCCCTATTGCGTTAGCGCCATTAGCTCGGCTGTACACCTGGCCGTTCAAAACCCCGAGGTCTTTCGCGACTCCGCCACTGAACATAGTAGCGTGGCTTCTGGGTTCCATTGCTGGGCCAAAGAAGGCGTCCCCCACTACCATGTTCGTGGAGCTGATACCGAATCCGCGGCTGTTGAGGCCGCCGGAATCCTCCATGAACTTCTTAAGGGGGTCGTAGTGGAACGCGCAACTCTCTAACCCACTATGACCCGTGCCCGCCACGTGCCCCCACTGATTAATCGCGGAAACTTCGCTGGTTTGCATGTCTTTCACGACTCCGAGGTCCTCGAGGCCATAGCCTACTTGTCCTCGCGCCGTTGATATCCCGATGGCGAGGCACGCCATCAGGCCAATTAAAACTAAATGTAATTTTTTCATTTTTTTCTCTCTTTCTTTGGTTTTAAGTTTGTGTTTCCCTTTTTTTCCATGGCTTAGGCTAAGTGGAGCAAGCGTTACTAGCTCTCCGTTTACTGCCTTTTGCCGTGCAGAACTTGCTTAGAGCGAAACAGCTGTTTTTCCCATCGCGCCAAGATTAGGCGAGGAATTAGCAAGCAACGCAAAGCGATACCCGTTCAGCCGCGATTAGCTTTCACTCGGAGGAGGATTCAGATGGTAATCACGCATCAATTCAAACAAGCGACTCCAAATCATCGAGCCGAACCGGTGGAGATCTGGAAAGCGCGCAAGTTCATCGAACAACATTCAGGCGACGAACTTTCGCTCAGCAAGGTGGCGAAAGCCGTTCACATTAGCGCGAATCATCTGAGCGAAAAATTCAAGCAGGTAACTGGCATGAATTTTGTGGATTATGTTGCACGCGCCCGATTCGAAACAGCGCGTGACATTTTGCTGAATTCCAATCGACGCATCAGTGAAATCGCGTTTGCGGTGGGCTTCCAATCGCTGTCGCAGTTCAATCGCGTTTTCAAAAAACTATCCGGCAAATCTCCGACCGAGCATCGAGCGGCACATTTGCGTCGCAGAAAGCGGCGCTGAAAATAGGTTACAAACGCAATCGACGCAGGCGCAGCGCGCTCCCAATCACAGAAACCGAACTGAAACTCATCGCCGCGCCGGCGATCATTGGACTAAGCAAAATTCCAAAAAAAGGATAGAGCACGCCGGCGGCGATCGGGACGCCGAGCGCATTGTAGATAAAGGCGAAGAAAAGATTTTGACGGATATTGTGCATCACGGCGCGACTGAGATTGATTGCTTTGGCAATTCCCATCAGGTCGCCTTTTACCAGCGTGATGCTCGCGCTTTCAATGGCAACATCCGTTCCGGTTCCCATTGCAATTCCGACGTCAGCGGCTGCCAGCGCCGGCGCGTCGTTGATTCCATCTCCCGCCATGGCGACGACTGCGCCTTGCGATCGCAATGTGTTAACGATCTCGATCTTTTCCTGCGGCGTCACTTCGGCGCGAAAGTCATCGATGTGCAGTTCATGTGCGACCGATTCTGCTGTGCGACGGTTGTCGCCGGTGCACATCATTATTTTCAAATCCATGGCGTGAAGTTCGCGAACCGCTTCTGGCGTAGTTTCCTTGATTGGATCGGCAATCCCGATCACGCCGACTGCTTCGCCATCAATGGCCACCCACACGGTGGTCTGCGCTTTTTCCTGCAAGGCACGCGCCTGTTTTTCTAATTCATCAGGAACTGTGACGCCTGCGTCGGCGAGAAACTTCTCCTTGCCGACGCGAACGACTTTGCCGTCGAGTTTCGCGGCGACGCCACCACCGGTAATCGATTCAAACTCCCTTGCTTCGTGCAAGGCGATTTGCTCTTTGCGCGCCGCAGCGACAATGGCGCGCGCCAGCGGATGCTCGCTTTGGTTTTCTAACGACGCGGCGACTTGCAGCAGACCGCGCTCGTTTCCTGAGGTTCCGACAATGCGACTAACGACCTCCGGTTTGCCCGCTGTCAGCGTACCGGTTTTGTCTATGACCAGGTGCGTGACTTTTTCGGTGATCTCGATCGCTTCCGCGTTCTTGATCAGAACGCCGGCTTGTGCCGCGCGTCCGACGCCAACCATGATCGACATCGGTGTGGCGAGACCGAGCGCGCACGGACACGCGATGATAAGGACCGAGACGGCGTTGACCAACGCGTAAGCCATCGCAGGCGCAGGGCCGAAGATTGACCACATAACGAAAGTCAGGATCGCAATAGCAACGACGGCGGGAACAAAATAGCCGGACACGGTATCGGCGAGTTTCTGGATCGGCGCGCGGCTGCGCTGCGCCTCCGCCACCATCTCCACAATTTGCGCAAGCATCGTCTCCGAGCCGATCCGCTCCGCTCGCATCAGAAAGGAACCGGTCTGGTTCACGGTCGCGCCGATCACTTTTTCGTCGGCTCCTTTGCTAACCGGCATCGACTCGCCGGTGATCATCGATTCGTCGATGTTGCTCCTGCCTTCGATGATCACGCCGTCAATGGGAACTTTTTCGCCTGGGCGAACACGGAGCACGTCGCCTTTCTGAATTTCATCTACGAGAATTTCTTCTTCCCGGCCATTGCGAACTCGATGCGCAGTCTTGGCAGCAAGGCCGAGCAGCGTCTTGATCGCCTGCCCTGTGCGACTGCGCGCTTTTGCCTCAAGCAATTGTCCCAATAAAACGAGCGTTGTGATGACTGCCGCGGCTTCAAAATAGAGGTCGATTTCTCCATTACGCCGGAATGAATCCGGAAAAATCCCGGGCGCGATCACTGCCACCGCGCTGTAGAAGTACGCTGCGCCGACACCCACGGCGATGAGCGTGAACATGTTTAGGCTACGATTTAGGACGGATCGCCAGGCGCGCGCGAAGAAAAAGCCGCCAGCCCACAACACGACCGGTGTCGTCAGCACAAATTCAATCCATTTCCCGATTTGCTTTGGGATGATCGAATCGACATGCAGGCCCGGAACAGTGTGCCCCATTGCGAGGATCAGCACGGGAATGGTCAGCACCAGCGCACTCCAGAATTTGCGCGACAACGAACGGATTTCTTTTTGTTCCTCCTCGTCGCCTGCTTCGATCGTCTTCGGCTCAAGCGTCATGCCGCATTTCGGGCATTCCCCCGGATGATCCTGCTCGATCTCGGGATGCATTGGGCAGGTGTAGGTCATGATCTGCTTCGCCTAAACGCTATCTCGGCCCTATCTGCAACGCCGTGCTCGAGCCAGTGTTGGACCAACTGCCGAATAAAAGAAAATAGTAGGATTTTTACCGTAAAAATGCGTAGTCATCGTCTTGTTGTTTTGAACATACTCACCATTCGTGTGGCATTCGAGACTAACTCGACGGATCCACGGTAAGCGCGAGAAAATTTTGTGGGGAGTCGGGGGAACAGCCGCGTTGGCCGTGATTCTGCTTTCTTGCAGCACCACAAGCAGAACAATTCTGGCGCCGCCCAGCATCCCGGGTGCGGAGTTCGTCGGCTCGGAGCAATGCAAGACCTGCCACGAAGAGATCGTGCGCGATTTTCGCACAGCGACGCACGCGCGACTGCAGGCGAAAGGGGAGAACGCAAAGAACATGGGATGCGAGTCCTGCCACGGACCGGGGAGCAAGCACGTCGAGGCCGGCGGTGGCGCAGGCACGATCATCAACCCGAGGAAAGATCGCCGCAGACCTGTTTCCAATGCCACTTGGAAATACGGGCACAATTCCAATTGCCTCACCATCATCCGGTGCTCGAAAACAAGATGAGCTGCGTCGATTGTCACAACCCGCACAAGGGCAACGCGTTCAAAGGCGGCGATACCAGCCTTCAGCAATCGGTCAAAGGCGGCGGGTTCGCCTTCCTAACGCCTAACGAAACATGCTTCCAATGTCACACCGCCCAGCGAGGTCCATTCGTCTTCGAGCACGACGCCGTCCGGGAGGGTTGCGTAACCTGTCATTCGCCTCACGGCTCGGTCAATGCCCGCCTGCTGACCGCTCGAAACGCCACGCTTTGCTTTAAATGCCATTTCCAGGAGCAGCGAGCGAACGGCCGGATTTTCATCGGCGATTCGGATCACACGACTCGTCTACCGCAAGGAACATGCTGGTCTGCGGGTTGCCACGAAGCCATTCACGGGTCTCAGGTGAACGGGCACCTGAGGTTCTGAGGTCAATCCTATGATTAACACCGCTTTTTTTCGAGGTTGGACGGGCGGGTGGCCACTGAAGCTCGCGTTGTTAGGCTGCGTCGCCGTTGCGGCTCTGAGTGTTGCTCGCGCCGAAGATAGCAAGGATACCAAGGCAGTTGCCGCGCCGACGCCTGAAGAGCCCACGAACTGGATCGAGTTGGGTATTGGCGGCACTATTGTGAACGGCGACAACGCGCAGTTCGAGCAGGAGCATCGGTTACCCGCCAATACCGCTTACGGCGGCATCCAGGATCTTCATTACGAAACAAAGGTTGGCGAGAAAGCTCAACTGACCGATCGACGGGCACGCCCTTTGGGACATTAACGATTACGATATCAAGCTGCGATTTATCGCAGAAGAACGTCGGTTACCTTCGAGGCGGCTTTACCGAGTTTCGCAATTGGTACGATGGCAACGGCGGTTGGTTCCCGCATAACGGCTGTATTCTTTGACGCCGCCGTATTCCGGAGATGCACATTGATCGGGGAGAAGCCTGGGTTGAACTTGGGCTGCAAGTACCGGATTGGCCGGAATTAGTGTTCCATTATTCGCACCAGTGTCGCCAGGGAGAGAAGGATTCGATTATTTGGGGTGACACGACTCTGACCGGGCTAGCAGTAAATCCCGCGCGCAAGATTGCGCCGGCGTTCGCGATATCGATGAGACGCGGGACATATTTCACCTTCGACGGGACGAAAGACATTCGGGAACACCAGCGTGACTCTGGGAATGCGTTACGAGCACGACAATAATGACGATCAGCTGCAACTGGAGCGCGGTGCCGGTCAGCTCCCACCGGCGTGGCTGCGCCCGGCGCGCAACGATTTATCACGCAGCACGAGACTAATGACGTAGATTTGTACAGCGGCCACGGCATCACCGAGACGCACTTCAGCGATACGCTCTGGTTTACTTCCGCTTACTCCTATACTTCCCTGAACAGCGATATTTCAGGCACACGCATTATCGGGGCGGATTACAATTCGACCTACAGCGATCCCATTCTCACCCTGCCAATCGAATGATCACGGTTTTCTCAACCTGGCGGGTAGCTCTCAGGTGCAAGACCAGGTGGTCAATCTCAACCTGTTGTGGATTCCGTTGCAAGGACCTGACTCTCCTGACGGCATTTCGTTACACGCACGAAGACAACGACAGCGATTCCGCATGTTTCTCGACACAACCACCACCGCCAACGTTCCGCCGTTTACGCCGACCAATCCGCAGAGGCGGTTTTCATCGCAGCCACTCTCCCGACTCCATGATTGGCGGATACCTCGGAAAGTTTCAATAATTTCGCGGAACGAATGGAGTTGCGCTTACGCGGGCATCAACAACTGGCTTTTTTACGCCGAGGGCGAGTGGGAGGAGGAAAACGGTAACGTGTACGAACACGAGGTTGTTGGACGGAGTTAACCAGGGCGCGCTCAACAAGGACACCTCTCTGCTCGCCCAGAAGTACACAGCCGGGGCGAACTGGTACCCAATGGACAGACTGAGCTATATCTGGGCAGTATTATTACAAAATCGTGTCCTACGATAACTACTTCAACTCGGAGCTGGCCGTGCCGCCCGTCCCGGGTTCAGAAAGAAACCAGAGATTAGTCTGGCAGGATTGGAAGACCAATGACGTAAATGTCCGCCTGACCTGGCGCCCGAAAATCCCGGCGAAGCCTCGGAACGTTGGCCTGGTCACTCGTTACGATTACTTCAGTACCCTAATCAGCGGCCAGTGGGCCATATCGCCGACACAGATGGGCACATTCCGGATCCACCTACGCCCGCGCCTAATACTTTCTCGACTCCGAGCACACGGCTTTGATTACAAGTCATATGATCACCGAAAGTGTCACCTGGAACCCGTTCGCGCGCTCTATCTGCAGGCAACTGTTTCTTATGTCCTCAATCAGACCAACACTCCGGTGACCGGCGTTGATCCTTAAGGGGAGTAACGGCTACGGCTACCTATACGACCCCAACCTTTCAGTGACTATTACGAAACGATTATTGGACGGTGACCAGCGGCGCCGGCTATATCATTGACGACAAGACTGACTTTTACACCGACTTTTCACTTTTACTGCGCCAATGACCACTTTAACAATGCTGCCGTTGCCATGCCCTACGGCCTGGGTGCGAGCGAAAGTACACCGCCTCAGCCACTATCACTCGCCAGATTGACCAAGCAAATGCGCCTGCTGTTGAAGTACGACTATTTCAACTAAGGGACGAGACCTCTGGCGGTCACAACAATTATCGAGCACATTCGCATTTATTCCGGTCTCCAAGTTCGATTCTAATCTTCAAGACACCATAGAAAGCTTAAACAATGAAAACCATTATCATACTTACCATCAGCATTCTGATCGCGGCGCCGTTGTCGGCGCGCGCGGCGGACGCAAAAACAAATTGGGACAGTAACTGCGTCCAGTGCCACGGGCCAGACGGAACGCGCCAACACAAAAATGGGCAAGACATTGAGCGCAAAGGATCTGACCGATCCGAAAGTTCAGGCTGAGTTCACTGACGCGAAAGCGACGCAATCAATCAAAGAAGGCGTGAAGCAGAACGGCAAAACGACGATGAAGGCGTTCGGTGGAAAATTGACTGACGACGAGATCAAGGCACTTGTTGCTTACGTTCGCACACTCAAGAAATAAATCCGTGTTCGATCTTGATTCCGAATTTAGCTTTGACGTCAGATCTTCATGAGGAAAGGTATTGATCTAATGAAACGAAAAATATTCGTCTCCGCGACAATCATCATTGCGTCAGCGGGCATTGGTTTTGCAGCCGATGCTGCTGCAAACTGGACACAGAATTGTGCCTCCTGCCACGGGAAGGACGGCAGCGGGAGCACCATGATGGGCAAGAAATTGGGCGTGAAAGACTATCGCGACGCGAAGGTCCAGGCGGCCTTCAGCGATGCCGAAGCGGAAAGAGCAATTAAGGAAGGCGTAAAAACAAGCGGCAAGGAGACGATGAAACCATTCGGGAGCAAACTTTCCGAGGCCGATATCAAGGCGCTCGTGGCCTACGTTCGTTCATTCAAGAAGTAATCGCGCCAAATTTTGCAGGAAGTGCTCTCGACTGGGCCGTGCATCGCGGGTTTTGCTGTAGTGTGCGCTCTCCTGAGCGCATCCGACCCTGAGGCTTCGAATGAAAAATCCGCTGAGACAGCGGACTCTGCAGCCGGAGAATCACAATCGAATCGCCCGGTTTTAGCATGACTTTTCGAGCCGCCTGTAAATAATTGCCGCGATGCCTGACGCTCCACCTCCCGCGCAGCCCCGGCCTTTTAGGCGCAATTTCCGCAACTGGCTTAGCTGGTCCGGAATGGTGCTCGCCGCCAGCGCGCTTTTCGCCTTTCTCCTCCTATTCGCGTTTGATCTGTTCGCGCTCCACCGCAATCCCTACATTGGCATTCTCGCCTATGTAGTTGCGCCGCTATTCTTCGTTCTCGGAATTTTTCTCACGTTTCTTGGTGCGCTTATTCGCTGGCGCACACGGCGCCGTGCTGTGCGAGCGGCTGAGCCTCTTGCGATCAAAATTGATTTGTCACGGGCGCGCGACCGAAGAATTCTCGCACTCTTCATTGCCGGCAGCGTTGGATTCTTGTTTGTGACAGCTATTGGCAGTTATCAGACGTACCAAGTCACGGAATCAGTTCAATTCTGCGGAAAAGCTTGTCATCTGCCGATGGAGCCACAGTTCGTTGCGTTTCAACACACCGCGCACGCGAGCGTGGAGTGTGTGGCCTGTCATGTCGGTCCCGGCGCGGCCGCGTATTTCAAAACCAAGATCAATGGCGTAAAGCAGCTTTACCATACGGTCCGCAACGATTTCGACCGGCCGATTCGTCTCACTCCGGCCAATCTGCGGCCGTCCCAAGCCATCTGTGAGCAGTGCCACTGGCCAAAGAAATTCGTCGGCAACGTCGAACGCACTTACCAGCACTATCTTTCCGACGAGAAAAATACGCCGTTTGCAGTTCGGCTCCTGCTTAACGTTGGCGGAGGCGACCCATCAAACGGACCGCAAGGCGGTATTCATTGGCACATGAATATCGCCAACAAGATTGAATACATCGCAACGGACGACCAACTACTCTCGATCCCGTGGGTGAGAATGACGAATCCGCAGGGCGTCGTCACGGAATATCGCGATCCCGAGTTCAAAGACGATCCAGCAAAGCATGAAATCCGGCGAATGGATTGCATGGATTGTCACAGCCGCCCCGCGCACAAGCTGCATACGCCGAACGAAGCGGTTGACCTGGCGTTATTGACTGGTCGCCTCGATCCAAAGATTCCGTGGGTGAAATCGAAAGTGGTTACGGCGTTGACCCAGCCCTACTCCACCAGGCCCGAAGCAGAACAAGGCATCGCGAATTCTCTGCGCGAAGCTTATCCCGACCCTGCGCAGGCAAATCCAGTCATCAACGAAGCCCAGGCGATCTATCGCCAGAATTTTTTTCCGGAAGTGAAAGTGGATTGGCGGACGTATCCCGATTTTGTTGGGCACAAGAACTGGAATGGATGTTTCCGCTGTCACGACGGCAAACACGTGTCAGCTGACGGCAAGATGTCGATCAAAGCCAGCGATTGCCGCTCCTGTCATCTTATTCTGGCGCAGGGGAGCGGCGAAGCACTTGAACAGATCAACGCCAAAGGGCACGATTTCATCCACATCGACGCTCCGTATGCGGAGTTTTCCTGTGTCGATTGCCATACCGGCGGCCCTCAGAAATAATCTTTGCTTGTGAAACCCACCGCAGTTAATTCGCCTCTCCCATTTCGCAAAGGGGAGAGGACTAAGGTGAGGGGATTTTTCAATTCGACGCAATTTGGCAGCGCGCTCGTAATTTATCCCGTGTTAGTCACCATCCTCCTGGCTGGTTGCGAGAAAAACTCGGAGATCAAGGTTTATCGCGTTTCCAAGGCGCCGCTGGAAGAATCCGCGCCGCAGCAGCAAGACGCGATGCCAACCAACACGGCCGCGCCCCGGATGCCTGGCGGCCTCGCACAGAGCAGCTCGGCAGCGGTAACAACTCCGCCGAATTGGGAACCGCAACCCCTCTCGCAAATGCGACAGGCAAGTTTTCTCGTCAAAGGCGACAACGACGCCGTCGCAGATATCTCATTTGTGAGTCTTGGTACTGCTGCCGGAAATGTTTTCGACAACGTGAACCGTTGGCTCGATCAACTTGGTCAACCGCCAATCACCGAACAGAAACTAGGCGACATTGCGCAGCGCCTGCGCACTTCGCTAGGCGACGCCGTAATTGTCGATCTTGCGGGGCTCCCGAAAGATGCTGATCCAGCGAAAGACGGTAGAATCATTGCTGCAATGATGACCACTGCTGACTCCACGCTGTTTTTTAAAATGCGCGGCAACGCCGATCTGACCGAGGCGCAGAAAGGAGACTTCATCAAATGGGTCGCAGCGATCTGCAACGCCCAAGTCGAAACCAAATCGCCACAAATGGCAGCGATGCCGCCGCAGGACGCAGGCGCACCGCAGATCAAATGGAACACGCCGGAAGGCTGGACAGAAGTTCCACCGTCATCCATGCGCTATGCCAGCTTCAGCGCATTGGCCGAAAATGGCGACAAGATCGACATTTCCGTTGTCACTTTTCCGGGCGAAGGCGGAAGCGATGCCGATAACGTCAATCGCTGGCGCGGACAGATTGGTCTCGCGCCGGTCGACGCGAGTGCCGTCACTTCACAAGTCATTCCGTTGAAAAGTGCGGACACAACTTTCTCAACTACTGACATCGTTGGAGCCAAGGCGCGTACCATCGCGGCGTGGGCACGCCACGACGGTCGTGTCTGGTTCTTCAAAGCGACGGGGCCAAACGCCGCAGTTGAGAAAGAAAAACCGGACTTCGTAAAGTTTATCGAGTCAGTTCGATTTTAGAAACATGTTGCGCAAACTTGTCGATCTCATCACCTCGCTGAAGCTGACCATTATTTGTCTGGCAGCGGGGATGGCGTTGATTTTTGCGGGCACGCTCGCGCAGGTTCATCTCGGAATCCATGAAGCGCAGCAGCGTTATTTCCAAAGCATGTTCGTCTGGTGGCCGCCGGAAGGGCGCGGCTTCCAGATTCCGATTTTTCCCGGCGGCCATCTCATCGGTGCCGTGCTGCTGATCAATCTCATCGCCGCGCACGCGAAACGTTTCCGTTGGACCTGGCGGAAACTCGGCATTCATCTCACCCACGCCGGGTTGATCATCATGCTCGCCGGCGGTCTTTTCACCGATCTTTTCGCGGTCGAAAGTCACATGCGGCTCGCAGGCGGCGACACGAAAAATTATTCTGAGGACATGCGCCGGACGGAACTGGCTGTGATCGACACGAGCGATGATGATCTCGATCAGGTGACCGCGATTCCCGACACTGTGCTGCGACACAACCGAGTAATTGATCACTCGAGTTTGCCGTTCCGGATCGTGGTCAGGAATTTTTATCAGAATTCGCACCTGAAAATGTTGAGTGAAGCGGGAGACGGCGCTCGACCAATCGCCAATCAAGGTCCCGGCGCAATGATCGCAGTCGATCCCGCCCCGCGCGCGACCGGTGTTGATGAACGCGATGTTCCGAGCGCTGCCGTCGAAATTTTGCCGAAAGACGGTGGTTCGCTAGGCACATGGTTGGTTTCAGACGGGCTCGGCGCGCCCCAGACATTTTCCTCTGGCGATCGGACGTGGATGATTACTCTGCGGCCGACGCGTTACTACAAGCCCTACAGCGTCACGTTGCAGAAGTTCACGCACGAAAAGTACTCCGGAACCGAAATTCCGAAAAATTTTTCAAGCAAGGTCACGTTGATCGATCCGGAGAAATCAGTGAACCGTGACGTATTGATCTACATGAATCACCCGCTGCGGTACCGCGGTGAGACATTTTATCAGGCCGGGTTTCAGAAGGATGATTCGGCGACGATTTTGCAAGTGGTGCACAACCCAGGCTTCATCGCACCTTACCTTGCGTGCATCATCGTAGCTGCCGGTCTTCTTGTGCAATTCGGTTTTCACCTCGTCGGATTTTCGCGTCAACGACGGAGCGCAATCGCATGAAACGGTTTTTGCCCTGGGTCATTTTAGTCATTGCTGCCGGATCGATTGCGGCCAACTGGCTGCCGCCAAAAACTGGAAAGGACGAATTTGATTTCGCAAAGTTCGGCAAAATCCCGGTGCTCGTGGGCGGGCGGGTTAAACCGCTCGACACCGTCGCGCGCAATTCGCTCTTGATCATTCATGGAAAACAGGAACTGCGCCTCGAAGGCGGCAAGCCGCTGAGCGCGATGCAATGGCTCACCGACGTTCTGTTTAATGCTTCTGTTGCCGATCAGTATCCGGTTTTCGTCGTGCAAAACGCCGAGGTGCTTGGCTTGTTCGGGTGGGAACAAAGCGACCGAAAATATTTTAGCTTCGCTGAATTCACGCCGTTCCTGAAGCAGATCGACGAACAGGGCGCCCAGTCGGACAAACTCGAAGGCGTCCAACGCTCTGCTTATCAGAGCGCGATCCTGAATCTGCGCAACGGGTTGGCGCTGTATCAGCGGTTGAAGAACAGCATTCAACCGGAGGGCGCGGAAAATTTTGCGGCTGAGCTGCAGAGCTTCGAAAGCAGTGTCCCTGGCGCAGCAAAGGCAGCTCGCGAATTCGAAATGGGCGAAAATTTCGATAAAGCGAAACTCAATGACGTCGCTCAGCTGGTTCAGAAATACGAGCGACTTTCGGAAATGGCCTACGTTCTTGCCGTTCCGCCCATGAACTCGCCGGGATCAACGATCCCGGCTACAGCAAACGGCGATTGGCACTCTGTTGGCGACAGCTTGCTCCACTCGGTCGGCGCCGGAGAAATTCACCCGATCGTGACCGAATATGCCATCATCGGTGACGCCTACCGAGCGAATGATCGGTCCCTTTTCAATGAACATCTGAGTCAAATGACCAACTCGTTCGCAGAAGAGCAGCCGAATGCGGCGAAGCGGGCGTCATTCGAGTTTTTGTTCAATTTTCTTCAGCCGTTCAGCCAGGCAATGGCACTTTACGTTCTCGCTTTTTTGCTGGCGTGCGCGTCGTGGCTCGGCTGGAGCCAGGCGCTGCGACGCTCCGCGTTTTATCTTTTGTTGCTTGCGCTCGCCATTCACACTTTCGGCTTGGTTTCGCGGATGTATCTGCAAGAACGTCCGCCGGTCACCAATCTGTATTCGTCCGCGATTTTCATCGGCTGGGGCGCAGTCATTGTCTCGCTGATACTCGAACGGATTTACAGGGACGGAATCGGCGCGGCGTGCGCGGGCGCGATTGGCTTTGTCACGTTAATCATTGCGCATCATCTTGCCGGCAGCGGCGACACGCTCGAAATGCTGCAAGCCGTTTTGGACACCAACATCTGGCTCGCGACACACGTGGTCGCGATTACAACAGGTTACTCGGCGATGTTTCTCGCCGGCATGCTTGCCATCATATATGTCGTGCGTGGCGTGTTCACGCGCTCGCTGACGAAACAAACCGCCGATTCGCTCGCACGCATGACCTACGGCGTTGTTTGTTTTGCTACGCTGTTCAGTTTCGTGGGCACGGTGCTCGGCGGAATCTGGGCCGATCAATCGTGGGGCCGCTTCTGGGGCTGGGATCCGAAAGAAAATGGCGCCGTACTCATCGTTCTTTGGTGCGCAATCATTTTGCACGCGCGCTGGGGCGGATTTATCCGGCAACGCGGCCTGATGATCATGGCGCTCTTCGGCAATGTAGTCACCAGTTTCTCGTGGTTTGGCGTGAACATGCTGGGCGTCGGTCTTCATTCCTACGGCTTCATGCAAAAAGCTTTCCCATGGCTCGTGGGCTTCATGATCAGTCAGCTCGCGTTAATGTGCGTAGCGGCAATGCCGCTTGAACGGTGGCGAAGCTTCCGCACCGCGAGCGCTCCGTCTCACGGTCGCCCGCGAATCTCGCCGGCCCCGTCAACTGGGTAAAGGTCACTGCAGAAAAACAGAATTCGGGCGCAGACACTCTGCCAATAAATGCACAGCGTTTGCCAACGCTTGCGTAGGCGTTGTCCTTCCTGCTGCGAATATGCACGCGAAACAACATGGAAACAGCGGCAAACCCTTGGCCGGCAAAACACAACTGGCGTTACATTCAGCGTGAGTCGCCTCCGAAACGCGACGCCTCCGAACGCATCTGTGACTTTGATGAGATCTACGATTTGTTACGATGAAGCCACCGCGCGCGCACAAGCCAGCCGCTGCATCAATTGCCCCGATCCAGCATGCGTCAAAAGCGGTTGTCCGCTTGCGAATCGAATTCCTGAATGGCTCGCCCTGGCGGCAGACGGCCGATTTCTTGAAGCCGCAGCGCTCTCACGTTCCACCAGCAACATGCCCGAAATTTGCAGCCGCGTCTGTCCACAGGATCGCTTATGCGAAAGCGCGTGCATTCTGAATGCGCGCTCCGAATCGGTCTCAATTGGTGCCGTCGAAAAGTTCATCAACGAATACGCGTTTGCGCATGAGAGGATAGACGCAGGAGTCGCGCCGCCGAATGGACTCAAAGTCGCTGTCGTCGGAAGCGGACCGGGCGGAATGGCGTGTGCGGATGAACTGGCGAAGCTCGGCTACGCTGTCACGATTTTTGAATCGCAAACGCGTCCGGGCGGTTTGCTCGTCAACGGCATTCCGTCATTCAAACTTGAGAAGAACATCGTGGAGCGGCGGTTTGATCTGTTGCGGCGACGCGGTGTAACAATCCGACTGCGGCGTGACCGTCGGGCGCGACGTGCCCTTGTCGATCTTGCGAGAAAAATTCGACGCCGTTTATCTCGCGATCGGCGCGCAAAAACCAAAAGAGCTCGATATACCAGGCGCCGATTTGCGGGGAGTGTTTCACGCGCTGCCGTTTCTGATTCAGAAAAATGTTGCAAGGTCGGACGAGTCGCCGATCGACGTGCGTGGCAAACGCGTCGCAGTGCTGGGCGGCGGCGACACGGCGATGGATTGTTTGCGCACGGCGATTCGCTCCGGCGCGCGAGAGGCGATTTGCATTTACCGGCGCGATCTCGAGAACATGCCCGGCAGCCGGCGCGAATACTTGAACGCGATTGAGGAAGGCGCGCGATTCATGTTTCTCACGAACGCGGTTTCGTTATCAGGCAACGTCGCCGGCGAAGTTTACGAAGCGCGTTGTGTGCGGATGGAATTGGGCGAACCGGACGCGAAAGGCCGGCGCAAACCGCGACCAATTCAGGCCTCCGAATTCAGTGTGCCAGTCGATGTCGTGCTGATCGCTTACGGATTCGATCCGGTCCCGATTTTCGCCGCTGGCAATGCCGACAAGATCGAGGTCAACAAATGGGGCGGCGTGATCACCGATGAGAACCAAATGACCAGCGTGCCCGGCGTGTTCGCGGGTGGCGATCTCGTGCGCGGTCCGGATCTGGTCGTGCGCGCTGTACGCGATAGTCGCAAAGCCGCCGAGGGTATTCACAGATATTTGTCGTCCGCGCAATCGACTCGGGCTTGAACTCTCGTTCCGGCCAAGCCGTGCTGTTGGCGCGCCGGAATAAACACTTGAAATAAATTCGTGCGACGAATAGAAGATCGACGATGGACGAAGGCGTGGGAGCAACCCAAAGTTCAATAACATCACGCCGACATTTTCTCGATCTTCTTTTGGGCGCGAGCGTCCTCGGCTTGGCTGGCCAGTATTGCTTATCCAATCATTCGTTATCTCAAACCGCTGCCGCAGACTGGGCCGACGGGGCCGACGCGATTGACTCGCGATGAAGCGTCAAAACTGGAGCAGAACAAATTTGTTATCGTCCCGGTGAGCGGACAACGCGTGATGGTTTTGCAAGCTGGCGATCAACTGCACGCGTTTAGCGCGAAGTGCACGCACGAAGGATGCACGGTGACGTTTTTGCCGGGGCAATCCGTAATTTGGTGCCCGTGCCATGATGGGCGGTTCGATCTTAACGGTCGCGTACTGTCCGGGCCGCCGCCTCGTCCATTGACCCAGTATCTCGCCCAACGCCAACCCGACGGTGGAATCGTCGTTTCTGAAGAAAGGGCGTGATAACCGTTTCACAGCTAGCACCGGCGAGTCTGTTGGAAGACTCGACCCCTCACCCTAGCCCTCTCCCCTGGCAGGGGAGAGGCGACAAATCCGTGTACCGGGCGGCAGCGTATCGGAGTTGGCCTTTCATCTCTCCGCGGCGGGATTTCGTCGCCCCTCTGAGGGGAGAGGATAAAGGTGAGGGGTTCCAACGCGCCACGCTGTTTCTGCAATGAACGCTGGCGAAAACCTCACAGCCAAAACGCGAGGCCTGCGTGGCTGGCTGGATCGGCGTTATCAACTCACGCCGTTGTTCGAGTTCCTCGGTCACAAGCAGGTCCCGTTGGGCTCGCACTGGATGGGGTGGTACTACCTGGGCGGTATCACGATGTTCTTTTTCGTTGTCCAGGTTGTTACCGGCGTGTTGCTGCTGATGTATTACCAACCGGGTGAAGCGACCGCGTACGAGAGCATTCGCTTTTTGACGACCAAAGTCCCGTTCGGCTGGTTGATCCGCTCGATCCACAGTTGGAGCGCGCACCTGATGATCATCTCGCTCGTGCTCCACATGTTCAGCACGATGATGTTGAAGGCGTACCGGCCGCCGCGCGAAGTGACCTGGGTGTCCGGCTACCTGTTGTTTCTGCTGACGATGGGATTCGGGTTCTCAGGCTATCTGCTCCCTTGGAACAAGCTCGCCTATTTCGCGACAACGGTCGGGACGAACATCGTGAAGTCGGTGCCGTTGTTGGGAGATTGGCTCTTGCAGGTGCTGCGCGGTGGCCAGGATGTCACCATCAACACGCTCTATCGATTCTTTGCAGCGCATGTCGTGATTTTGCCATTGGCGTTCGTCGGGTTAATCGGGCTGCATTTGCTTTTGATTCAGCGTCAGGGAATGGCGCCGCCGCTCGGTGAAAAAGTTGCCCCGCGCGGCATGAAATTTTTTCCCAGCTTCGCGATGCGCGACGCGTTGCTGTGGCTGGCGTGTTTGATGGTGCTGGCGGCGCTGGCGGTTTTTCTCCCATACGGACCGGGCATCCCGGGAATGGATTGGGAACTGGGCGAAAAAGCAGATCCGCTCGCGCCGGCGTATCCGGGAATAAAACCGGAATGGTATTTCCTATGGGAGTATCAATTGCTGAAAGAATTTCCGCCGCACCTGTTCGGTCTGGAAGGCCCGCAAGTTTGTTTGTTGTTGATTGCGCTTTTGTTCGGGATTTGGGCCGTCATTCCGTGGCTCGACCGGCGCGCTTATCATGATAAACCGTCGCCGGCTTTCAGCGATCTCGGCTGGGCGGCACTTTTGTTCCTGACTTACCTGACACTCATGGGCTGGGACATTGGAGCCGCCGGAGCGAGTGATGAATCGGCCGCGCTACACAATAGCGCACGGATTTGCGCATCGTGGACATTGGCTGCGGGCGCGGTGGTGATTGTTGTTCGCTATTGGCGATTCGAGCATCGCTGGTTCATCCTCACGGGCGCTGCGCTGCTGCATGTGGGCTTGCACGGTCTGGCGGGTGTTTCTTATTTGCTGGCCGGGCTGATCGCAGTCGTCGTGGCGGCTGTTGCGATCGCAATTCTGTTCATTGCCGGTTCGCGGGCGGATGTGGGGGACGCAACGTGAGAGCAGTCGCGATCATTGTTGCGCTCTTTTTAATTCCTGCTGCCGGCTTTGCAGCAGACCAAAACTCCGCCGGAGCAACTTCGAAACTGGCCGCGATGCTTGCGGCCAAAGACGAGCACGGCAAACCGATTATCACGCCCGGAGGAACGAGCCTATTTCGATGGTCTCAATGATAATCTCGACGGCCTTCTCAATCAGGCTCGTGCAAAAGGAGATGGATCACGCGTCCGGAACATTTAGCAACGTCTTGCTCTCGCTTGCAATTGCGTCCGCAAAAAATGGAATTGCTCTTGCAGAACAATTGCATTCTCTGCCACAGCGATTCTGAAACTCAATCAGCGGAGAACCTCTTTTCTGTTGCGACCGGCTCGCGCCAAGCCGGCGGCGCACATGAATCTGAAGGAAGTCGTCGAGGACGTTCATTTTCGCCGGGCCTCTCCTGTGCCGGTTGTCACGGCGGCGATCCCACGGCCGATTTCGGTCACGATTTCGTCAAGGAGTGGCCAGAGAAAGATCGCCAAAAAAATCGAGCGTGGGTCGTTCAATTTTGTGCCCGTTGCCATTCCGATCCGGCCAAGATGCATGACTTCAATCCGTCGCTGCCGACCGATCAATTGGCAAAGTTCAAGGATAGCCCGCATGGGCGGACATTGCTCGAGAAACACGACGACCGCGCGCCATCGTGCGTGAGTTGCCATGGCGTTCACGGCATTCGCGCGGCCAAAGATCCGCAGTCGAAGGTCTACGCGCAGCGCGTGCCGGAAACGTGCGGCGCGTGCCACGCCGATCCGAAAATCATGGCGGGCTTCACACGCGCAGACGGGTCACCGCTTCCGACGACACAACTTGCGGAATATCGCACGAGCGTGCATGGCCACGCGCTGCTCGACCGTGGCGATCTGGGCGCGCCCGCGTGCAACACCTGCCACGGCAACCACGCTGCCAGTCCGCCCGGCGTCGCGCAGGTGAGCCGAAGTTGCAGTCTTTGCCACTCGGCCAATGCGAGTTTGTTCGACGGCAGCAAACACAAACACGCGTTCGATCAACATAACTGGCCCGAATGCGGCCAGTGCCATAGTAATCACGCCATCGCCAAGACACATGATTCGATGCTGGCGACCGGGCCGGGTCAGTTATGCGGCGATTGCCACCGGCAGTATGCCAAAGATAATCCCGACTGCATCAAGACTGCTGACTATTTTCACGACACGATCACTAAGATGGATCAGGCGCGAACAAGATTTATAGCGGCCTCGGAAAAAATCGCTGCCAGAGGTCTCGACGTGGAGCCGATCAGCAATGAGTTAACCGAGCTCACAGATACGTTGAAAAAGTCGCGGACGTACGTGCATTCGTTCAGCCAAAATACTTTTCAGCAAGTGGCCGCACCCGGGGAACAGGCAGTTCAGCAAACAGACGCGCTCGTTAACAAAGCCCGCGAAGAGTACAAATACCGTCAGATCGGTCTGGCTGTGAGCATCGGTTTGATCGGGCTTTTGATGCTGGCCGTCTATTTGAAGCTCAGGCAGCTCGAAAAATAGTACGTTTCCGACATTTTCGCTTTTGTCGATCTCCCGCGTTTGGCACGATCCTGACAGAGAGGTTCATATGATGGACACGGGCGAGCCAGAAAACGGGAAGCGATTTGTTCCCAGCGGGGCGATTTTCTTTTTTGCGCTTCTAATTCTGTTTTACGCCGCGCTTTGGCTGGTCATTTACTGGATCATGATTGCGCGAGCATGAGCATGCTGAGCGTCACGCGACTGGAAAAGCGAATCATTTGGATCTCGCTGGCATTCGCGATGGTGCTGTTAGGACTCTCGGCGTTGGCGATCAATCTTTTTCACGTCGGTCTGCCCACTTGTCTCACCGACATCAAACCTTTCCAGAAAGGCGAATTGATCACTCATTCGCCGACGCATTACGAGCTGCATTACGTCGCGCGCATGTGGAAATTCGAGCCAGAGGACGTCACCGTCCCAGCAGGATCGACAGTGGACATCTACCTGAGCGCGGCGGATGTGACGCATGGTCTCATTTTGCTGGGCACGAATCTCAATCTCATGGCCGTGCCGGGTGTCGTAAATTATGCGCGAATTAAATTTGATAAGCCGCATGTTTATCAACTGCTGTGCCACGAATTCTGCGGTACCGGCCACGACCGCATGGCTGCCAAATTGAGCGTGGTGGACACGGCGACCTTTACCGCGAAACCAAACGCGCCGCCTGCGGCCGAGCCGACGCATCCGGGTTACAAACTGCTCGATGCAAACCTGTGTCTGGCATGCCATTCGACCGATGGCCAGCCCGGCATCGGCCCAACGTTCAAGGGAGTTTATCAGCGAACGGAAAAGCTGAAGGACGGATCGACTGTGACAGTCGATGACGCGTTCATTCGCGAAAAAATCCTTCATCCCGAAGCGAAAATCGTCGCCGGAACGTACGAGCAGGAAATGCCTAAAACGGATCTCACCGACGAGGAGATCGACCAAATCATCGATTATCTCAAAACGCTGAAATGACGCCGAACTCACAACCAAATAGCACTGTCATGTTGAGCGAAGCGAAACATCTCTGGCTATTCTTCAGATCCACAAAATGATCAGAGATTCTTCGCTCCGCTCAGAATGACAGTTTGCGATGATATGAATGCTAGCCAACCGAAGATCCACATCGAATCGGGACTCCGAAAAATGATCCTGATCGAGATCATTTTCCCGATGGTGCTGTTGATCCTGGGAATTTATCACGGGCTGATGCAGGTGCTTTACCGCGCTGGAATGATTCATCGTTCGAGTTTTCTCGGGCTGGAATATTTTCAGGGCCTCACACTGCACGGAGTCGTAAACGCGATCGTGTTCACGACTTTTTTCGCAGTTGCCTTCGGTTACGCCATCATCCGTTATTATTTGGACCGCCCGCTCAACATGAAGGTGGCGTGGCTTTCGTTTGCACTGATGACCGTCGGGACGCTGCTCGCGGCGGCAGCCATTCTCTCGGGGAAAGCGACGGTCCTCTACACATTTTATCCGCCGTTGCGGGCGCATCCCGCTTTTTACGTCGGGGTGGTGTTACTCGTGGTCGGCTCGTGGATTGCGTTCTTCAATTGGCTGCCGCCGTACTTTGCTTGGAAACGAGAACATCCCGGCGAAAAAGTGCCGCTCGCTGTGGTCGGAATTTTCGCGGCTTTCATCGTCTGGTTAATTGCAACGACGCCGGTCGCGATTGAAGTCATCTTCTTGCTCATCCCGTGGTCGATGGGCTGGGTCGCAACCGTGAACGTGCCGCTGGCACGCATGCTCTTCTGGTTCTTCGGGCATCCGCTCGTCTATTTCTGGCTTCTCCCGGCATACGTCATGTATTACACGATGTTGCCGAAGCTGGCTGGCGGGAAGCTCTTTTCCGATTTTGCCGGGCGACTCACATTTCTCTGGCTGGTGCTCTACTCCGCGCCGGTTGGCATTCATCATCAATTCACCGAGCCAGGAATCAGCAGCACGTGGAAGTTCGTGCACGCATTTTTTACAATGCTTGTGGCGGTCCCCAGTTTCGTCACGGCTTTCACCATCGCAGCGTCACTGGAACATGCCGGGCGACAGCGGGGTGGCCGCGGCCTGATGGGGTGGTGGACCAAACTTCCTTACTTGGACAAAGATCGCTGGCTGTTTCCATATCTGTTCGCCGGATTGGTCATCTTTATCTTTGGCGGAGTTACCGGCGTCATTAACGCGTCCTACAATCTCGATACTGTCGTCCACAACACTTCCTGGTTGCCCGCGCATTTTCACCAAACCATCGCTGGCCCGGTGTTTCTTTCCTTACATCGGCATGAGTTTGTTTCTGGTCGCGAAACTCACGGGCAAAAAGGTCAGGTTACCGACGTGGAATGTTTGGGTGCCATACATCTGGACGCTCGGCATCATGATTTTTTCCACCGGGCTGTTCATCGGCGGCGCAGGTGGCGAGCCGCGTCGCACGAACATGGGGATGAGTTACACCGATCCGCAATCGCATCTGTACCACCCCGATTGGGTCTATGCCAAAATGCTTGGCAGCATCGGCGGAACAATCATGACGATCGCGGCGCTGATGTTTTTCATTGTTTTCTTTGCCACGCTTTTCAGCAAACCGGTAAAACAAGCCGCGCTGGAGCTGATTGTTTCCGAGCCGTATCACGACGAGCGCGTTCCTGCAGTACAAACTTTCACGCCTTGGCTGGCTGGCGCTGCACTCCTGCTGGTGATCGCTTATGCGCCTCCGATTACGCAAACCATCCGTAGTAATTTCCCGGGCGCACCGCCGTATTCACAAGACAATCCGCGGCCCATTAGCAGCGCAACAAATCGGTGACTCGGTTATGATAAGGTTCTTGTTGTCGGCCGTCTTTGTCGCTTTTGTCTCGACGACTTCCTTCGCTGCGAGTGTGCAGGACGTTTCGCCGCAGCGTGGACGACAAGTTGCGCAGATCAACTGGACCGATGACGCCGGTCGCATTCGGCGATTATCAGAATTTGGCGGTTTCCCCGTTATTCTGTTGCCGATCTACACTCGGTGCCGGACCGCGTGTATCGCGAATGTTGACCAGTTGAAAAAGGCGCTCGCTGATTCGTCTGCCGATCCAAGACAATTTCGCGTGCTCTTGTTCTCATTCGACAGCGCAGAGACGCCATCCACGCTTACCAGATATCGCACGCGCGAAAATATCCCGCTGGCTTGGTCAGTCGGAACTGCCTCCCAAACGGATATAGACGCGCTGCTGGAATCGATCGGTTTTCAGTATGGCAAAGCCGGAACAGAATTCGCACATCCAAATCTTCTGATCTTTCTCGATTCGAACCTGCGCATCGCCAAATGGATTTACGGGACGGACTACTCAGGTCGGGATGTGGACGTCGCATTGAAAATCGCGTCAGGCGAGAGCGACTGGATCGGCCAGCATTCCGAATGGCTGTACGCGCTGTTGCTCTTTGCTGGCTCGCTTCTCTGTGTTGCTCTCGCTTATTACTTGGTGCAACTCAACGTGCTGAAGCGAGGAAGGGGCGAGGCCGCCGCGAATTAGTCAGTGCCTTTTCAGTCGAAGCGCAGCCAGAGACGCAGTCATTTTCGCGCAAAACGCGGTAAGTTTCACAAGGCTTGCATTGCCACTGCAATACCACCTCCTATAATGGCAGCCGTGATAACAAGACGATCTTTTCTGAAATACGGTGCAGGTGCCAGCGCTGCTTTGGCCGTGCCTTGGACGGCCCGACAAGCGTTTGCGACCAGACCCCCGCCTGCGCGCAGGTTAACCAAGTTTAGCCAACCGCTACCAGTGCCCAGTGCTGGAATCGTGGTAGCGACACCAAGCGGAATGAATCAGTACGCGTTCACGCAGAGAGAGATTGCACGACAACTGCATCCCCAGCTACCGCCGACGCCGTTCTGGGCGTACGACGATGGTTCGGGACTTGGCGGGCAAGCAGGTTCGTTCGGGATGGCCGTCGTCGCGCAAAGCGGCACTCCACTCGATATCAGCTACACCAGTGCCCTTCCGGAATTTTACCCCAATTGGATTCCGGTCGATACACGATTGACTCCGCTCGGCAATCATGTGCGCATGATGACGCATCTGCACGGCGCTTTCGTGGCTGGTGATAGCGACGGCAACCCCGCGATCACGCCCTATGGATTCGGACCTGGCGACACACAAAGCGTTGGCTATCCAAACGAACAGCCAGCAACGCTTTTGTGGTTCCACGATCATGCGCTAGGCGCGACGCGCCTCAACGTTTTTGCGGGTCTCGCCGCTGCCTATATTGTTCGCGACGAGTACGACACCGGGTTCGAACCAAACCCGATCGGCATTCCGGGCGGAGCGTACGAAATTCCGCTCGTGATCCAGGACCGCCAATTCAGCACAGATGGCAAATTCTTTTACCCAACGAGCGACATCGAAGGCGTGACGTGGGTCGGCGAGTATTTCGGCGACGTGATGCTGGTCAACGGCAAGGTCTGGCCATATCTCAACGTGGAACCGCGCATGTACCGTTTCCGGATCTTGAATGGCTGCAACGCGCGAATCATGAACCTCGACCTCAGCGGTTTAGACCTCTGGCAGATCGGAGCAGAAGGTGGCCTGTGGGATATTCCAGTCCTAACCAGACGTTTAGTACTGGCTCCCGCCGAGCGAGCCGATGTCCTTGTTGATTTCAGAAGGTTTGCCGGCGCAAGGCTCTGGATGGTGAATCAAAGCCCGCCGAGTCCAATCTCGACTCCAGCGCCGCAATTGCGGGACGTGATGGAGTTCCATGTCGGAGGAACGGTTACGCATCCGGGCCCAAGCGTCATTCCATCGAGTTTGCCCGGGCGAGCAGCCAACCTGGGCAGTCCAGTCAACACACGTTACATTACGCTAAACGAGATCGATCCCGAGGAGGCGGAATGGTTTCTGAATCTGAACGCGGTGCATTTCGAGGAACCGATAACAGAGATGCCGGCGGTTGGTACAATTGAGGACTGGGTTTACATCAACATGACCGGAGACACGCACCCAATGCACAGCCACCTTGTCACGTTCCAAGTTGTTGGACGTACACCGTTTGACGCGGAGGCGTATGAGGAGGCTTACGGTGGTCCCAACGGCGTGCCGGGTGGGATCGATCCAACTCCGTTTGCGACGGGACCGATGCAGCCGCCTGATCCAACCGAGCGCGGTTTCAAGGACACGGTTAAAGCAAATCCCGGAGAGTTCACCACGATCCGGGCCCAGTATGATCTGCCGACGGGCGTTAGCGCGCCGCAGACCTACGTTTATCATTGCCACATCGTCGAACACGAGGATAACGACATGATGCGGCCATTCACCGTCGTTCCTTAAGCCAGTCCACGCGGCAAAATTCGAGGTTAGTCACGATAAATTTCGGTTGAAGCGCGTCCGCAAAAAAAGCTGGCCTCGCGCAGCGGGGACTTGGAATTTTGGCAGGATGCGCGGTAATCTCGTTCGCAACAAAGAAAGCGACGGATGGATCTGACCACAAACTATCTCGGACTCTCGCTGCGTTCTCCTCTGGTTCCATCAGCTTCGCCGCTTTCGGAGAAGATCGACAACGTCCGTCAGATGGAACAAGCGGGCGCCGCCGCGGTGGTTCTTTATTCGCTGTTTGAAGAGGAAATTGATGCCGTGGCGCCTGAATGCCGCGTCGGTCCGACGGCCTATCTTGAGCACATCGCGCAAGCCAAGCGCTCGGTTGGAATTCCAATTATCGCCAGCCTGAATTGCACCACGCTTGGCGGCTGGCTTAGCTATGCGCGACGAATCACCGAGGCAGGCGCCGATGCGTTGGAACTAAACATCTACAAAATACCCACACGAACCGAAGTCACGGGCAGCACCATCGAAGACGTTTACATCGACACCGTTCGCAGCGTTCGGGCTGCGACCAAGATCCCGCTCGCGGTCAAACTCAGCCCGTACTTCAGCAGCTTCGCAAACATGGCCGCCAGTCTGGACGCGCTCAATGTGGATGGCCTCGTGTTGTTCAATCGATTCTATCAGCCCGACATCGATCTGGAGAAAATGGAAGTCGCGCCGAACCTGACGTTAAGCACGCCGGCCGATATGCGACTGCCGTTACATTGGATCGGAATTCTTTTTGGAAAGGTCCGAGCGAGTCTTGCTGCCACCACTGGTATTTATCAGGCGCAGGACGTGATCAAACTGGTGATGGCCGGCGCAGATGTGACCATGTTGTGCAGCGCTCTGATGCGTTACGGGATCACGCACATCCAGCGAATCGAAATGGACCTTGTCGCCTGGCTGGGTCAGCATCACCACAATTCGCTACGCGAACTCAAGGGCATCATGAGTCAGCAAAATTGTCCGGATCCGAGCGCGTTCGAGCGCGCGCAGTACGTCCGGGGCCTTTCCAGTTACACGTCGTTGTTCCCAATGCGGCGCTGAGACGATTTTCTCGAGACTTTCGCCTTTCCCTTTCTACAGCGCCAGGCCTTCGTACGTTTCTGCGACGATTTGATCGACCACCGCTTTCATGTCCTGGGTGCGTTCCCACACCATCAGTTGCCGGTCTGCGCCGGTGCCTTCGCGCATGATCCGCTCGATGTGCTCAATCTCGGGCTCGTTGCCCAGCTCCTCCACTTCAGCAGAAACAAACTCGAGCATCTCGTCGAGCAAATCGCGTTCGTCCACCTCGCATTTGCGGCCGAAATCAATTAGTTTGCCGTCCAAGCCGTAGCGCGACGCGCGCCAGCGATTTTCGTCGAGCAAACGCTTCGAATAGCTGCGAAACGTCACATTATCACGACGCAATTTTTGCAATTTAAAGACAATCGCTTGCATAAGCGCCGCCAGCGCGATCGTGTCGTCCACACGCGATTGCGCATCGCAAATCCGAAACTCAATGGTGTCAAAGAAGGGGTGCAACCGCACGTCCCACCAAATCTTTTTCGGATTATCGATGCAATTGGTGGCGACCAGCAACCTCAGATAATCTTCGTATTCGCTGAGACTTTGGAACGCGTCTGGAATGCCGGTGCGTGGAAGACGTTCGAAGATCATCTGGCGGTATGCTTTCAACCCGGTGTTTTGTCCCAGCCAAAAAGGTGAGTTGACGGAAAGCGCGTACAGATGCGGCAGGAAATAACGGGCTTGGTTCATGATATCGATCGCTTCCTCGCGATCGGGAATTCCGACATGAACGTGCAGGCCGAAGGTCAAGCAGACCCGCGCAACCTGTTGCATGTCATTTACGATTGTCTCGTACCGCTCGTGTACGGTGATGAGTTGATCCATCCAATGAGAAAAGGGATGCGTGCCGGCGGAAGCGATTTGGAGCCCACCCCGCGCCGCCAATTTGGCCAGCTCGCTGCGAAGATTGACAACCTGTTGCCGGGCAGCGCGCGCATCGTTGCAAATCTCTGTGCCCAGCTCGACCGTCGACTGGTGCAACTCGGGTTTGAGCTGCTCCTTCAACATCATTTTGCCGTCGGCGAGGATTTGCTGGATGTGCGAACGCAGCTCGCGCGTCTCCGGATCGATGATCTGGAATTCTTCTTCAATCCCGAGAGTGAAGATATGATCCTTCATGATGGTGAGATATTAACGGATCCTCGCAAAATCTGCGGTCATCCCGATCCCGCAGTCGCGGGAGAGGGATCTCTCAAGCAAACGGTTGATCACGCTTTCCAGTCTGTGTAGCTCAATCTTCGATTGTGAGATCCTTCGCTTGCGCTCAGGATGACAAGGAAAGATGCCGAGAGTGAAAATGTGATCACCCGTGCTCATTGGATTGAATCTTAACTGCTTTCGGGCGTCCGACTCTGCCTTATTTTGGCGTTAACGCTGCAAAAATTGCGCAGGCAGAAAAAGAGGTCGCAGCGGCCGATGACCACGAAGAATTGCCAAGCTTAGCGGTAGCGATTCGCCTGACTTCAACGATGAAAACTAAACAAAAGTGGCGCGAAACACCACGCCGCGCAGATTGGGACCAATCGCGCCGCTTGTATGTCTGACGCATCGCCGACCGCAAAAATGCCCGAATCGCCGCACCGCCATCTGATCTTGCCGCAAGAGCCGGCCGACGAAATTTTCCTCGAAGGCCCGCGCTCGCGGTTCGCAGAGTTTCTTACATTGCTGAGAGTGATGCGCGATTTCCTCCGGGGATTTCGCACGCTTCATTTCGTCGGTCCGTGCGTAACCGTATTCGGCTCAGCCAGGATTCACCGTGACGATCCACATTACGAGCTCGCAAGGAAAATGGGTGCAGCGATTGCGCGCCTCGGGTTCACGGTAATGACTGGCGGTGGCCCTGGCATTATGGAGGCGGCGAACCGCGGGGCGAAAGAAGCCGGTGGCCGTTCCGTCGGTTGCAACATCGAGCTACCTTACGAGCAAGCGTCGAACGCTTATCTCGATCGCTGTGTGCGGATGCATTACTTCTTCGTTCGCAAGGCGCTGCTCGTGAAATATTCCTACGCGTTCGTTGTGATGCCGGGTGGCGCAGGCACACTCGATGAGTTGTTCGAAGCGCTCACTTTGATTCAAACTGCGAAGATCAAAAATTTTCCGGTAGTGATCATGGGAATGGATTATTGGAAGGAACTGATCGACTTCCTGCAGAAGATGGCGCAGCGAGAAATGATCGCGCCTGCCGATCTGAAACTGATCTACGCGACCGATTCGATAGAAGAAGCCGTCGAGCACATTCGAACCAAAGCGATCGAACCATTCGGTCTCAAACGCGTCGCGCGCATGCGCCGCCATTTCCGCTGGCTCGGCGAGCGTGGTTTGTCCGGGCGCAACGGGATCTGCTAGACGCACGTCGCAGCGGCGGGCGGTCATTTGCTGCGCAAAAAATGCACACGATTCCGCAAGAGCTGCGGAGCTTTTCATTGGTTGACCGCTGAAAGTCGAACATATGAAAACTCTAGCTCAGCCTGTTGAACCTACGGAGGTCCTTGAACTGGTCCCGCAGATCCTGCGTTTGAAAAAGATTCTCGTGCCGATCGATTTCTCGGAAACGTCGAAGAAAGCGTTTCAGTATGCGCTGAAATTTGCGGAGCAATTCGATTGTGAAATCACTCTTCTTAATGTGGTCGAACCGATCAGCGCAACGGTCGGCGCGCCGCTTGCCGTCGAAGGATTTCCAGATGCTAAAGACGAGCTCTCGGTTGCGGAAAGAAATCTGGCAGCGCTCGCGGCCGAGTGGCACACCAACGGCGCGAATCCTATTAATTCCTCAGTCCGCATCGGGCATGCTCCGAACGAGATCACCAAAGCCGCGAAGGACCTCGATGTGGATCTGATCATCATCGCCACGCATGGCTATACCAGTTGGCGGCATCTATGCATCGGCAGCACCGCCGAGCGCGTTGTCCGCACCGCGCCGTGTCCTGTTCTCGTGGTTCGCGAAAAGGAGCACGAGTTTATTTAGCCAGATTGGAGGAACTCTTTTCACGGCAAGAAACGCACAATTTTTGCCAAGCGCGGAAGAGCGCATCCTTGCTCAATGCGCAACTATTCTTGCAAATGAAAACAGAGACAGTTGCCACAACCTCGCCTGCAGAACACGCAGCGATCACTGTTAAAAAAATTCTCGTGCCGACCGATTTTTCGCCAGCATCGAGGAAGTCCTTTTTCTATGCACTCCGCTTTGCCGAGAACATGGGTTCTGAAATTACACTGCTCCACGTCCTTGAGCCAGAAACGCCCCTGACATTGGCAGGGCGGCCAGCGGCGGCAGCATTTTCGGAAGAGGAAGTGGCCGATACGGAAGAAAGTTTGCGTGCCCTGGCGGATTCAGCCGAAGCGGCCGGGGTCGCCGGCACAAGGTCGATAGTTCGCACAGGAGTTGCGACGCACGAAATCGTCGAAGCAGCCAAAGAGCTTGATGTCGATCTAATTGTGATCGCCACGCACGGCTTCACCGGGTGGAAACATTTCGCCATTGGCAGCACGGCCGAACGGGTCGCGCGTGTCGCGCCTTGCCCGGTGCTAGTCATCCGCGAAAAAGAACACGATTTCATTTGAGTAGCATGAAGACAAAATCGCCACGCGAAAGGCGCGCAAGCAAGCGTTCAGTTACAATGGCGGCCCGCGGAGCTCGCAAGAGCTGCCCGCACCCAACTTGCCAGCATCGACGTGGCCCTTTCGAATTTTCGTGCGGGATTAATGTACAACGCCCGCTACGCATCGGAGGATTTTTGGAAGTAAGAGAAAGAGGAGTGCGATGAAAATACAAACTGAAAACCCTAAGAGAAAAGAAAGAAAACCAGAACCGGAACCGATGGCAACGCGTGTGGCGCTTCATCCGTTCCTGGTTGGTATGAATCGGACGCAGCTCGCGTTGCTTACGGACTGCGCGATGGCGGCTCATTTTAAAACGGGAGAAACGATCTTGCGGGAAGGCGAGTTCGCGAATCGATGTTACCTGATCGAGACTGGCAAGGTAGTGCTCGAATCCGTGGACTGCTTTGGCGAACCGCTCTTGATAGAAGCGATTGGCGCTGGAGATTTGCTCGGGTGGTCGTGGATGTTTCCTCCGTACGTCTGGCATTTCACCGCGCGCGCAATCGAGCCGACCACAGCCATCGTTTTCTACGGCACGATTCTGCGGGAGTATTGCGAGAAGGATCACTCGTTAGGCTACGAGCTTTTGAAGCGGATAAGTGCGGTGATGGTGAAGCGCTTGCAGGCTGCCCATAAGCAAATCGCTTTCCGTTTGTTCCGGTGGCACGTCGCTTGAGCCGCTGATTGGCGAGGGCCGAGTCAGCCTGGGCGGGCCAGCCGATAGCACATCCGCTGTCGAAAGGGATTGACGTAAGCTGGGATGTTAGCTTGTTTTCTATTCCATGGTTGAGGCCGAAGACGTTCGTCCAGATTCCAATAAGCAGCTCATCGATACTCTGCGGCGCTCGAAGCTGTTCCGCAGCTACGAGCAGGTCTTCAGCGAGGCGACCGGGCTGCCCTTGACGCTTCGGCCGGTGGACTATTGGCAGTTGGAACATCAAGGGAAGAAGCATCAAAACCCGTTTTGCGCCATGCTCGCCGAGCGCCCTGCCACGCTGGCGGTTTGTTTACAAGCCCATCAGGATATCATTGACCACACTGGATTAATCCCGCACACGGTCACCTGTCCCTTCGGGTTAACCGAAACGGCAGTGCCAGTGAAACTCGGCGCACAGATCATCGGATATTTGCGCATCGGGCAGGTGTTACGTCACACGCCGGTTAAATCGGAGAGCACAAAAGTAAGCCGCGAGCTGGAGCGGCGCGGAGTGCGATTCACGGGCGAAATTCGCAAAGCATGGGATAAAACTCCGATGATCCCACCAGACCGCTACAACGCGATTGTGCGGCTGCTCACGTTTTTCGCCGAACAACTTTCCGGTTTGGCTAATCAAATCGTGTTGGAGCAGCAGAACGCCGAGCCGCCACTCGTGCAAAAGGCGCGCGAGTACATCGAGAAGCATAAAACCGAAGCATTATCGCTGGCCGATGTGGCGAGAGCGGCTGGAGCGAGCGTATTTCATTTCTGCAAAGTTTTCCACAAAGCCACCGGCTTAAAGTTCACAGATTATGTCGCGCGCGTGCGATTGGAAGATGCGCGCAACAGGCTTCTCAATCCAAGCCTGCGTGTCAGCGAAATTGCTTACGACGTGGGATTCCAATCGCTCACGCAATTCAATCGCACTTTCAAACGCATTTTTGGTCAATCCCCGACCAAATTCCGTCAGCGACTGCACGGAGGATCGCGAAAAATCGCCTGAGATTTCGGGTGTTCGATTCGGATCAAAGAATTCTGGCCCGTGCGAGGTCGTTTAGAACTCGCGGATCGCTTTTGCGAGTATTGGCGCCAGAGAAACGGTTTTGACGTTCGGCCAATTATCAGCCACGACCGGAATCGAGTCGGTCACGACAATCTGTCGAATACCGGGATGGTTCAGGTTCTGGGGAGACTGCGGTGTAAACACAGCATGTGTGGCCGCGACAATAAAACGGTCACCAGAGCCGGCTTGAATTAATGCCTCGATCGCATTCTTGATCGTTTCGCCGGTCGAGATCATATCGTCGATTATCACGCAGGATTTGCCGCGCACATCACCGACAACTCTGTGCACGACGGTCTTGGTTCCATTCAATCGCTCCTTATAGAGCACCGCTGCCGGGCAGCCGAGGCTGGAAGCGTATGCCGATGCTAGTTTTATTCCTCCGGTATCCGGAGAAACAATTACCGATTCCTGCTCCAGGTGAGGTTTCAATGCATCGGAGATAGCGGGCACTGCCGTGAGGTTCTCCACCGGTACGTGGAAAAATCCTTCCACCTGCGGCGCATGAAGGTCCACTGCGATTACACGACTTATACCGGCGTGCTCTGCGAAATCCGCTACCAGTCTTCCCATGAGCGCCGTGCGGCGTCCGCGTCGCTTGTCGCTTCGGGCATAGCCGAAATAAGGCGCAATCCACGTAATGGATGATGCGGCCGCCCGACGACACGCATCGGCAATGGCAAACGCTTCCATCGCGTGCTCGTCCACAGGCGGACAAGAAGACTGGATGATAAAAACGTGGCGGCCTTGAACTGGCTCGTCGAGTTGCACGTTGATTTCCGTGTCGGGAAACCGCGCGACGTGGCATTTCGCAACCTTGACGTCCAGCAGTTGAGCAATCGCGATCGCTAGATCGCGATTAACGTTTCCGCTAAGGATTATGAAGTTTGGTTTCATCCCAGCAGACCCCGAATGGATTGTCACCGCTCCTCTCGCCTTGATTTAATCGGCGAAACGGCGCGCCATTTCGCATTGGCGACTTTTTTCAATAGATCCTGAGATCCGACCAATTTCACCGTGGGAGTGGAAACGGTGCTGCTGGCAAATCGCCGGTCGAATGGCCCTGCGTCGGGAGCACCTAGGTTCCTTGGAAGCAATGCCAACGTTTCGCGAATAACAGTCGAATCAATGGCGACGGCTAGTGGCACCTCGCCTGTCTTTGGTCCGATTCGTTCGGTGACGAGACCAAGCAACTCCGGTGCGCCGTGACTGCGTGCGGCAAATACGGGTCCGCCGCTGTCGCCGGAATAGACGTTGGTGTGGATCAAGTATTTTTCCAAATCCGCTTGAGAACCGGACGAGTACGACGCGATCCTTCCACCGCGGAACACGGGAAACGCCCCTTCGGTGCCGGGGAATACTTTGGGAAATCCGAGCACGAAAATTTCATCACCAACATGAGGCGCAGTTTGCCGAGCCAGTGTGCTCTCGCTGATAAACGACGGGATGCTGATGACGCGCGCGATTTCTGAAGGCAGCCGGATTTCCATCGCCGCAACATCGCGTCGCGGATGTTTTACGTACGCATGCTCCGAATTAGGCGACACATCGATCCTCAACATAACGATCCCCGGGTTCGCACCTTCCACCGGCATTCGCAGAACAAGAAAATAAGGGCCATGCGGAGCGGCAGCTAACACATGCGTGCAAGTCACCAACACCGGCACAGTCCCGCCCGGCGCGCTTGTGTCTTTGCGGTTAACGATCACGCAGGTGCCCAGTCCCTTGTTGGTGGCGATTGCGTACGTTGACCAGGCCATTTTTTCTGATGTCGTGAGCTTCGGCAGCGCGGGGATTTGAACCGTTTGGCAGGCAGAAAACGCCAGGGAAAACAGGAGCACGATTTTCGACGTCGCCCTTTTTGCGGTCGTTTTCATCGCGTCAATCCGGCGGTACGCGCAGCGAAGCTTTCGGTGTGCAGATCGAGATCGCTTCGACCGGGTGTTCAACGCCGAATGGATGCATGTGGAGGCAGACATTGTTGATGACCGACGCGAGCTCGTCGACTGAGAACGGTTTCGTCACGCAGATGGTGGCTCCGTGACGATAAGCCGTCGCCGCCATTTGGGGACTTGTTAGAACAATCACCGGCGGCATGTTTTCGCTGCAACCGAGCGCTTCCACGATCGGCAACGCCTGGCTGTGCTTATCGAGATCGACAATCACGGCATCGATGTTTGCCAGGTTGCGTCGCAAGATTTGCTGCGGCCGACTCTGCGTGCTTGCGCGGCGCACGCCGTGAGTTGTTCGCGTCGCTGCATCGACGATGTCCAAGTCGGACTCTATGTCACCATCTGCCACAAGAAGGATGTTTCGTTTCATGTCCCTTACTTAAAGCCGCCAGATCTTTGCGCTGGTCGGCTCTTGCAAACTTTTGTGCAAATCTTGCGCCGTCTGCGACGATTCCGTCGATCCCTTGATTCCACGATTATCTCGACGAGCTCGCACAAAGAACCCAACGACTGTCCATTTGATCTAAAGTTTCCCGCGCGATTCACGGTGAGCAAAATTCGCGCAGTAGTTCGCAAATTTCGCCAAGCACAAGACCGCGTTCGCGCGTTCACTGGCTTCGGAAAGGCGAAATTTATGAAAGTTAAAGCGCATGAAGAAGTCAATGCGACCGACGAAAAACTTGGGGGCGAATCCAAATCGTGGGCACTGCGGATCCCCTGCGGGGAAGTTACGCTCTCCGGCGATCTGGAGATTCCGCGAAATGCAGTTGGCCTGGTATTGTTCGCACATGGCAGCGGTAGCAGCCGCTTCAGCCGGCGCAATCGAGCCGTGGCGGGAGTTCTGCGCGGATCCGGGGTCGGCACGTTGCTGTTCGATTTGCTCACGGAAGATGAAGAGGCTGTCGATTCTTACACAGCCCATCTGCGGTTCGATATTGGTTTGCTGACGCGGCGTTTAGTTACCGTCACAGAGGAAATGGCTGATGACTCACGCGTGCGCGGTCTCGGCCTGGGATACTTTGGTTCCAGCACGGGAGGCGCGGCTGCGTTGCGGGCAGCAGCTGCGCTTGGATCGAAAATCAAAGCGGTCGTCTCCCGCGGCGGCCGTCCGGATCTCGCCGGAGACGCACTACATTACGTGAAGGCAGCGACGCTGCTGATCGTGGGCGAGCGCGACGAAGAGGTCCTGCGTTTGAATGAAACGGCCTACGAACAATTGAATTGCGAAAAGGCCCTCGCTGTTGTGCCGGACGCGACTCATTTGTTTGAGGAACCGGGCGCGCTCGAGGAAGTGGCGCGCCTCGCCGCGGAATGGTTCGCAAAACATTTGAAATCACAACCATGAAAAAACCATTCCTCAACCGAACTGAAGCAGGCAAGTTTCTAGCGGAAAACCTCAGCGCGTATGTTGATCGCAATGACGTGTTTGTTCTGGGGCTCCCGCGTGGCGGCGTACCAGTCGGTATCGAGGTGGCGAAGCGACTGAAGGCGCCGCTGGACGTGTTCGTTGTGCGCAAGCTCGGTCTTCCCGATCACTTGGAACTGACGATGGGCGCGATTGCCACCGGGGGCGTGCGCGTGACCAATCGCGATGTGGTCGAAGGCTGGCAAATTCCAGAGATGGTCATCGACGCTGTCGCCGCACAGGAACAGGAAGAACTTGTCCGCCGCGAACGCGTATATCGCGGCGATTTTCCGCCGCACGAAGTTAAAGGAAAAACCGTTATCCTGGTGGATGACGGCATCGCGACCGGTTCGACCATGCTCGCGGCAGTTGTGGCGCTTAGGCAATTGGAGGCAGGCCGTGTCGTCGCCGCAGCGCCAGTCATAGCCGGATCGACCTACGATCGAATCCGGCGAGCAGCTGACGATGTGGCAGCCGTAATCGTGCCGGAGGAATTTTATAGCATAGGCGAATGGTACGAAGATTTTTCGCTGATCACCGACGAGGAGGTTCACGAGCTTCTTGCACAAGCAAAACTGGCCCAGCCAGTGCCCACGGCGGTGCAGTCCACCGCCAGATGAAATCTATTTCGATTCGTCACCAGAAACCGGCACGAGACGTAGAGCCAGTTGTTTCCAGCGGTAAACGCCGCCCGCACTCGTCGCGGATTAGTCGAAGGACAAGTGCAAGCCCCAATGTCGATATCGCTGGGCGGCTGGACGAGGTCGCGAATATTTTCGCCGAGCAAGGCGCGAACCGGTTTCGAGTCCAAGCATACCGACGTGCCGCAAACGTGCTTCGGCGTTTGTCACGTTCGGTGGCTGACATTTTTCGCGAGCAAGGCATTGAGGGCCTTGAACAAATCTCAGGAATCGGGGCCAGCATTGCGCGCGCGATTCGCGATATCCTACTGCACGGCCGGCTCGCCATGCTGGATCGCCTGCGCGGAGAAAGCCGCGCGATTGCAATTCTCGCAACAGTGCCGGGAATTGGAAAAGTGTACGCGTGGCGTCTGTATGACGATCTCGGGATCGAAACGCTGGAAGAACTCGAAATAGCGGCGCACAATGGCCGGCTCGAACATTATCCCGGCATCGGCGCTAAGCGTTTGGCCGGCATTCGGGATTCAGTCGCACAACGACTGGGCCGCATCCGCAGAAAATCGGCATCAACTCCAGCAACGTCGGCGGCGACGCCATCCACGTCGCAAAGACCTTCGGTCTCCGAACTGCTCGACGTGGATCGAGAATATCGCGACAAAGCCGCGGCCGGGACGCTCAAGAAAATCGCGCCGCGCCGGTTCAATCCGGCAGGTGAGGCATGGCTTCCCATTATGCACACAGCGCGCAACGGGCGACATTATACGGCGCTCTTCTCCAACACGGCGCGCGCACACGAACTTGGGAAAACGCGCGATTGGGTCGTTCTATTCTGCGATGACGGCGACACAGAGCACCGCTTCACTGTGATCACATCGGAGTTCGGTCCACTCGAAGGGCGGCGGATCGTTGCTGGGCGCGAATCAGAGTGCGAGAACGATTACGTGTCGGCAAGCACACGATTCCGACAATCGCCGCATAAAAAGGCAATTGAAAGAAATGACTATGACTAATCCGAACAAAGTTGGGCTGGTCGTCGGCGCGTTAATCGGCGGATGGCACCTGCTTTGGTCTCTGCTGGTTCTGCTCGGCTGGGCGCAATCGATCATCGATTTCATTTTCTGGGCGCACATGATCAAGCCAGTTTACTTCATCAAACCATTCGATCCGTTGGCTGCGGTTGTCCTCATTGTGATCACCGCTGTGATCGGCTATCTCTTTGGTTTTTTCGGCGCGATAATCTGGAACAGACTGCATCGTCAGTAAGACGGGGCGCGAAACCGCCCTGGAGGCAAGAATTGGAGAATTCTTCGCAAAATCCGGGGAGCGTTGTATAAGCGGGACAGTTCTATTTGTCCCAGAAGAAGAAGGACACATGAAGACGTCGTTGAGGGCTTCATTAGAGGGACGCTCAAGTGGCAACTCACCAAACGTGACTGAACAGGTCGCGTTCAGGTTGCACGATCTGGAAATCACGTCAAAAGCGCTCGTGATGCATTTTTTTGAGGAGAAGACGGTGATCCCGTTGAAAGAGATCGCGTCGTACGATTTGAAGTGGTGTTTGCACGATCCGATTTTCGCTAAGAAATACTGGTTTCTTGTATTAAAGGTTGGTCTTAAGAACGGCGAGGAAGAATCGGGTCCAATCGCTGCAGCGAAGTTCAACTACAGCGATGACAAGCGCGAGTTGCGGCAACACATCGAAAGCAAAATTGCGAATGCGATAAACCTAGCGCTCTCGTCGCGCGGCGCTATTCCGCAAAAAAGAGTCGGTCTCAGTAAGACCGGGCGGGCTTGGCCGCGCTTGTTGGCCCCAAATTAAAATCATGAATTTTATCGCAATCAAAATGCTGCTCGGCGACCGGGCGAAATACATTGGAATCGTCATTGGCCTGACGTTTGCCTCGTTTCTCGTGACGTGGCCGTCGGCTCTTTTTACCGGAGTGATGAGCCGCTCGTTTAGTTTTCTGACCGACGTGGGGTTGCCAGACATATGGGTTGTCGATCCGCAGGTGCAATACATCGAAGACGTCAAGCCGCTCCGGGACACGGAAGTGCTTCGCGTCCGTGGAACGGAAGGCGTCGAATGGGCGGTCGGTTTGTACAAAGGCATGCTTCGCGCCCGCATGGACGATGGCACATTTCAAAACTGCACCGTGGTCGGTCTGGATGATGCGACATTAATCGGCGGTCCGCCCAAAATGATCGCCGGACAACTCGTCGACTTGCGGCAAGCAGACTCGGTCATTGTCGATGAAGCTGGCGCGCGCGGAAAACTGGCAAGGCGACTGCCGGACGGACGGCGCATTCCGTTGAAATTAGGCGACACTCTCGAATTGAACGATCACCGTTGTGTAGTCGTCGGTATCTGCCGTATCACGCAGACTTTTCAAAACGTCCCAGTTCTTTATACCACGTATTCCCACGCAACGACGATTGCTCCACAGGAACGCAAGCTACTGTCTTTCGTTGTGGCAAAGGTCAAACCCGGGACAGACGTTCAGACTCTGTGCGGGCGCATCGGTGCCCTCGGTCTGAAAGCTTACACGCCCGCTGAATTCAAGAAGCTGACCTTCTGGTACTTTCTAAAATATACTGGCATGCCTATCAACTTCCTGACGGTGGTTACCCTCGGTTTCATCGTGGGAGTGGCGATTTCCGGCATGACCTTTTACAATTTCACTCTCGATAACCTGCGTTATTTCGGGACGCTCAAGGCGATGGGCACGACCAATCGCAAATTGCTGCGCATGATTTCACTTCAGGCGGCGACAGTTGGAGCGGTCGGCTACGGGTTGGGCGTGGGCGCCGCGTCCGCCTGGGGCGGACTTCTGAGCGGGCGCACGCAGATCGCATTCAAATTGCCATGGCAACTGCTTGTTCATCAGCGCCGTGGCGGTGCTGGTCATATGCGTGGGCGCAGCCGCCGTGAGTATTCGCAAGGTAATGAAACTGGAACCCGCGATGGTCTTCCGCAGCTAGGGAAACTTATGATTGTGGATCCTATACTCGCCACGGACGTGGGAGTTGCGCCTGACCAAATCGCGACACGAGCATCTGTCCGTTGCACTAACGTGACCAAAACTTACGGGACCGGAACCACTGCGGTTCGCGCCTTGCGCGGCGTCAATCTGGAAGTCCGCACCGGCGAACTAATGATGCTGGTCGGCCCGTCAGGATGCGGAAAAACAACGCTCATCTCCGTTATCGCGGGCGTGCTCAGCCGCGACGGCGGCGATTGTTCGGTTCTCGACCACGATTACGCACGAATGTCGGCCGACAACACCACGCGGTTTCGCGGCCAAAACATCGGCTTTGTCTTTCAAGCCTGGAATTTGATCCCTGCGCTCACCGCCGTCGAGAATGTGGCTGTTCCGCTCATCATCAACGGTACCGAGCCGGCGCTCGGCGGTCCAACGCGCCTCGGAAATGTTGCGCAAAGTCGAATTTGACGATCGAATGATGCAGTCGTTTCCGCCTGATCTTTCCGGCGGCCAGCAACAGCGCGTCGCCATCGCGCGTTCGCTGATTCACAACCCGCGGCTAATTGTCTGCGACGAACCAACCAGCGCGCTCGATAGCGAGACCGGTCGAAAAGTAATGGAACTGATGCGGACACTCGCCGTTGGAGAAGATCGCGCGCTTTTCGTCGTCACCCATGACGCACGCATTTTCGATTTCGCCGATCGCATCGCGCAGATGGATGACGGCGTCATCACTCGCGTGCTTGACTCACCAGAAGAAATGCAAACCCAATCCTGAAGCCTATGTTTCGAAAATACATTCTACCACTCATCGCACTAGCTAGGCATTTTGCCTGGCGATCCTGATCGCGTCGCGAGCGAACAAAACGTTCCCGCCAGCTCCGCCCGTATCGGCGGCGCCGCAGCCGCCTTATCGCAGCTTCGTAGCAGGCGCGGGAATCATTGAAGCGAACACGGAAAACATCGCCATCGGCACGCAGATCGCCGGGATTGTCTCGAAGATCTATGTGCAGATCGGAAGTCGCGTAAAAGCGGGCGATCCGCTTTTCACAATCGACGACCGTGCGCAGCGCGCGTTGGTCGCGGTCAGAACCGCTGCGGTCCAGGTAGCCGAAGCGCAACTGGCGCATGCGAAATACGAGCTGGGACTTGGTGAAGGTCTCACGGAAAAGCGCGTTCTCAGTCTGGAAGACCGCGAGACGCGCCGTTATAACGCCGCAGAGCGGCGGAAACGCAGCTTGCGCAAGCGAAAGCGGAGTTGGAAGCGGCGAAGACCGATCTCGATCGGTTGACCGTGCGCGCGTCGGTTGATGGCCAGGTGATGCAATTGAAAGTTCACCTGGGCGAATTTGCTCCGGCGGGTGTCTCGTCTCAGCCGCTGATTTTGCTCGGCGGCGTCGAGCCCATGCACGTGCGAGTAAATGTGGATGAGAACGACGCCTGGCGAGTGCGCGCCAATGCGGACGGCGATCGGATTTCTTCGTGGCAACAATCAAATCAAAACGCCGCTGCACTTCGTTTGCTTCGAGCCATACGTGGTGCCCAAAGTCTCGTTACCGGCGATAGCACCGAGCGCGTGGATACCAGAGTCTTGCAAATCATCTACAGCTTCGAGCGCGGCAATCTGCCGATTTACGTCGGTCAACAAATGGATGTTTACATCGACGCGTCGCCGGAGGAGCGAAGCCGGGAGCTTCCTTCGGCCGGCGCGCCCTCATTGTCATCATCGCGTTGAGCATCTGTGTCCTCGCATAAGACGAGGGGTGGTTTTGGCATGCAACGACAGCTAAGCCCAGTCCTCCGCTCGATCGCGGTCTTCGGCCTTTTCGCGGTGGCGCATGTGTCCATCTCAGCGCAGCATCACATCGGAAAGTTACCTCCCGGAGAGTTCTTTTGGGAACCGGAGCTTGCGCCAAGCGGCCCGCTGGTCATGATCATCAGCTTAACAGACCAAACTCTGAGTGCGTATCGCAACGGGATTCGCATCGCGTACTCGAGCATCAGCACCGGCGTGAAAGGACGTAGCACGCCGACCGGTGTCTTCACGATTTTAGAAAAAGAGGTAACCCACTTTTCCAATAAGTATCACCACGCGCCGATGCCGTACATGCAGCGACTGACGTGGGAAGGTGTGGCTCTGCATGGCGGAGATCTCCCTGGTTATCCGGCGAGTCACGGCTGTATTCGGCTGCCGCGCGAATTTGCCAAAAGACTTTATTCGGTTACGACGCGCGGCGCGACGGTGATCGTCGTGGATGAAAAGCATCCGCAGCCGAGCATTGCCACACAAGCGGGGTTTTTACTGGCCAACGCGGATTCAGAGCCCGATATCTCCCATCCGGTTGAAACCGAATTCGAATGGAATCCGGAACGAAGCGCGCAGGGACCTATCACAATTTTGGCAAGCGGCGCGGACGAGACTGTTTACGTGTACCGCAACGGTATTCTGATTGGACGCGCCGCGTTTGAGATTGACAATCCGCAGCAGCCACTCGGGGGCCACGCCTTCACGATGTTAGAAGGCTTTGCAGAGATGCCGAGCACATTCGTGCCTGGCCGGCCCGCGCACCGCTGGATGGCGGTGAGAACGGAAGGTAACACCACGCTTGAAGATCTCGGGCGCCGCGTGCGCGTCTCCCCATCGTTCGCCGAGAAAGTTTACGCCACCGTTTCTCCCGGTACCACGATTGTGGTGACGGATGCTCCGGCGTTGCGCCCTTCCCCATCAGCTCATGCCGTTTTTCTGATGGAGGCTGCAAAGAAATAACAGGCAGAGCCGAGGCTAGAAACTGCGCAGTCGTCTGCAAGAAACGAGTTGCCTTTCGCAAACAATGACAAGCTAATCTTTGCGGAAGAGTTTATTTTGCAGTCATGAAAAAACTGAGCATTCGAAATATTCTGGTCCCTATCGATTTCTCGACGATATCGATTCAGACGATCGAGACGGCAAAACGTTTGGGTCACCGATTCGGCGCCAGCATTCATCTCGCGCACGTTCATCACTGGCAGTATCCTGCCGACTTTATGGGGCCGTTAATAGCCGCCGGAAAGGCGGCGGCCTCGTTGGAAGAACGCAGAAGAGAGGTGTTAACGGAAGAGTTGAAAAAGGTGGCGCGTGCACGCGGGTTGTCCCCGGTGTGGTCCACCTGCGAGAGGGCGCACCGGTGTTTCGCCAAATCTGCCGGCTTGCGCAGGAAATTCCCGCCGATCTGATCGTCATGCCCACACATGGCTACACTGGGTTCAGGCACGTTTTCCTTGGAAGCACGGCAGAACGCGTCGTTCAGCATTCGCCCTGTCCGGTGTTTGTGGTGCGTCCAAGAAAGAGAAAATCGGAGACGGGGCGGACATTTACTCCTCAGACGATTCTTGTGCCGGTAGATTTTTCCAATTCCTCGCGGGAAGGGCTTCGATACGCGATTCGCTTCGCGAATGAATTTGGGGGCAGGATTATTTTGCTGCACGCCACGTATCTCGGATACGTTTATTCAAGCGAAGCCACTGCCATCTACGACATTCCCGCCTTGCAAAAAGCTGCTCGGAAAAATGCCGAGCGCCAAATGCGAGAGCTCGTGCGCACCGCAAACTTCGGAGCCGTAAAATTTGAGACGGATCTTTACGAAAGGCTCGCCAGTGCTCGATATCTGCGCCTTTGCAAAGGATCGCGATGTCGATCTGATCATTACATCGACGCATGGGCTGACGGGTTTCGAAACACGTATTGATCGGGAGCATCGCGGAGCAGGTAGTGCGACACGCGCCTTGTTCCGTTTTGGTGGTGCCATCCCATCCACAAATCAGAGCGGCGAACCTGGCAAAATCAGGCGGCGCCAGGGCAGGCACTCTGCCAAACCGGCAGCAATCGCGGAAATCACCACCAGGTAAGGCGCTCACGAGAAAAGATCGCAAGCTCGCTGCGCACGCGTTTCCCGAGCGGCGGAAGACAAACAAGTTTCGCGAATCGCATTCCAGCCGATGACACAGGAATTACTTACTGCTGAACCTCCAGCGACCTCGACGCAGCACCTTGTCGAGCTGCGCGATATAATAATGGGCTTCGGTGACAAACAAGTGCTCGATCATGTCTCGTTGGTTGTGGCTCCACAGGAGCGCCTGGTAATCATCGGCCAAAGCGGCGCTGGGAAGACCACGATCCTGCGTTTGATTCTCGGAATCTTGAAACCGAATGCGGGCTCGATCTTCTTTAAGCAACACGAGGTTTCTCGGATGAACGATCACCAGCTCGAACAAGTCCGGACGCGGATGGGCATGGTGTATCAGGATTCAGCACTGCTGAGCTCGCTCACTGTGCGCGAAAATCTGGCGCTTCCGTTGCAAGAGCTGACCGACAAAACGCCCGGCGAGATCGACAAGGTGGTCGATGAAAAGCTGGAGATGGTGGAAATGACTGGCGAAGACAAACTGATGCCGTTCGAACTGAGCGGCGGCATGCGCAAGCGCGTCGGTCTGGCGCGGGCGCTGGTGATGGAGCCGGAGCTGATTCTGTTTGATGAACCAACGCAGGGGCTCGATCCCGTGATCGGCGCATTGATTGACGAACTAATTATCGATCTCACCAAAAGAACGAAAACGACATCAATCATCGTCACGCATTTGATGGACAGCGCGTTTCATGTGGCCACGCGCATGGCGATGTTGCACCGTGGAAAAATTATCGAACAAGGAACGCCCGAACACATGCGCCAATCGAAGAACCCGGTGTTAGTTCAGTTTCTGAGAGGCACCACCAAAGGGCCAATCCTCGAGCGCAGCAAATATCACATGCTATCTCCTGCCGATTAGAAGGGGTGCATTTAATGGCCGCTTCCCGCTATCGCCTACATCTCGCCTGGGTTGGGATCGTTTACATTACGGTAGTGGCCACGGTGCTTTATCCCGCGCTTCACGAAGGCTTCGATGCCAGGATCACTCTGTGGAATTGTCTTCCACCTACCCTCGGTTTGATCGTGATTAGCACCGCATTGGGTAAATCCAGTCGTCGGATAGTCGTCTCCGCCGTTTTTGCGCTACTCACCGCAGCTGTGACAACGTTCTTTTCCGCCGCCTGGTTCTTTACTCCGCTCGATCTTGACCCGCACTCTGCGACTACGAAGCTGGTCTTTATTTTCGCTCCACTCTTTTCGCTCGGCCTGGCGATAATCGTCTCCGGCGTTGCTTGGATTGTCGCGCGGAGCACGTAACTGCTGCGCCGCGGCCAAAAAACGACGAGCGTTTAGCAATTCGCGCAGAGCCGTGCGTCTCTGTCCGCCGCAATGTGCTCGCATGAAAAGGTTGCTTGACCGCCCAATGGCTAGACAGTTCAGCCAGAAACCCCGCCAGCGCATTACCGCGTCTCGGTCGCGGCGATTTAAGCGCATCCTGGTCCCGATCGACTTCTCTCGCCCGTCGTTAAAGGCGATTTCGTACGCGCTTGCAATCTCGCGGCAATTTGGGGCAGACGTACACCTTTTGCATGTTGTTGATACGACTCAATACCTGCCTCCAACGTTGCTAACCCTTCCGCTGATTCCGCAAACAGAGAGGAACAGGCGATTGATGAAACGGCTGAAAGCTGTTGCCTTGAAGCATCGAACTAATGCCAATGTTTCTGCGCTGGAACCGCGCACCGGCACAGCTTACGAGGAGATTTGCGTGACGGCGCGGGAGCTAAAGGCGGACCTCATTGTTATCGCGACACATGGATACACAGGTTACAAACACATGTTTCTCGGAAGCACTGCGGAACGAGTTGTCCAACATTCATCCTGTCCCGTTCTGGTCGTGCGTCTGCACGCCAGACATTGGAACGGATCCACTGCTCCGCGCACCCGTGATGGCTTTCAACTGACGAAGATTCTCGCGCCGACTGATTTCTCGGACTGCTCACAACTGGCGTTCGATTACGCCGCTCAACTCGCCCGCGATTTTAAGGCAGAATTGCGGCTGGTCCACGTCATTAATCCGCACGCATATCCATTCGGAGATAAGTATGCTGCGCTCGATGCCGCCCAGCTCATGCGCGAAGCGGCGGACGCAGTGCAGAAACAGATGCGCTCCATGGCAGCAAGATTCAATCGTCGATATTCCGTACGTGTGATGCACGGTTCGCCGGCTATCGAAATTTGCAACGCGGCAAATGAAGATGTCGATCTTATCGTGATTTCCACGCATGGCCGCACCGGACTCGGCCATTTCCTCATCGGCAGCACCTCCGAGCGCGTCGTGCGCCATGCGCGTTGTCCAGTGTTGGTCATCCCTGCCCGGAAGAACCGAAAAGGGAAACTCTGAAAATTACGCATTGAAGGCGCCACTCGACGTTTTGTCGTTCGCAAACTGGGTTTGCGTCACCGGAACTGGCAATGGGCGATCGCAGGGGTACAGCGTGTTCAATGGCGAAGTCAGAATCGTTCAGAATTCAGATGAGTGTAACGCTGTACCGCAGAGAACTGATCGAGATCAGCGTCGCGAAAAAGCTTATCGCGACGACCTCCACACTGGAGCTCGAAGGTAAGACCATTATCCTTGTCGATGACGGAATAGCGACCGGTTCGACCAGCTCGCGCAGTGCGGGCTTGACTCGAACTCGATCAGTTAGGCGCGGCCAAACGCGTGGTGGTAGATAAAGACAATACCACCATCGTTGGCGGCCGCGGCAAAAAGGCGGAAGTCGAAGGACGCTGCAACGAGCTGCGCCGCCAGATCAAAGAAACGACTTCGGATTACGATCGCGAGAAGCTGGAGGAGCGGCTGGCAAAGCTGGTCGGCGGCGTCGCAGTTGTTCACGTCGGTGCGCCGTCGGAAGCAGAAATGAAAAGTCGAAAGGAAGCTTTCGACGATGCAGTCAGTGCAACTAAGGCGGCCATCGCGGAAGGAATTGTGCCCGGAGGCGGTTTGGTCCTGCTCCGCGCCATGGACACGATCGACGCCGAAGCGAAGAAATGCGAAGGCGACGAACGCACTGGTCTTCTGATTTTCAAGCGCGCACTCGAAGCGCCTACTCGCCAGATCGCAATCAATTCTGCAGCCGACGACGGCGTTGTAGTGGATAAGATGCGCGCCGGAAGCGGCAATTACGGCTTCGGCCGCGCGCGTGGCGCAGCATCCATTTCTTGTTGCGATAGCCACACTCATCTCGGCGTTGACGACGCGCGACTGCTGTTCATTTCGAGAAAGGGCAAAGCGATCGTGTGCGCAAAGGGGAGTTGCCGAACGGTTTAATTAACGACGAAAGCCGCGAACTGGCACTGGATGTCGCGGAGAGGAGTGCGGCTACCGAAGCAGAATGGGATAAAGTTCAAAGCGTGAATGTGAAAGGCGTTTTCCTTTGCACCAAGCACGCCATTCCATTTTTGCGAGAAGCCGGTGGCGGCAGCATCATCAATCTCTCTTCAATTTACGGATTGATCGGCGCGCCGGACATTCCGCCTTATCATGCGTCCAAAGGCGCGGTGAGATTGATGTCGAAAACGGACGCCCTTCTTTACGCGAAAGACAAAATTCGCGTGAACTAATTCATCCCGGTTACATCTGGACGCCGATGGTCGAAGGGGTCGGGAGGAAGTCGGGACAAAGCATGGACGCTTTTCGGAAGCAGATCGACGCGCTGCATCCGCTCGGTCACATTGGTGAACCTGACGACATCGCCTATGGCATTCTGTATCTTGCATCCGATGAGTCGAAATTTGTCACCGGCAGCGAATTGGTGATCGACGGCGGTTACACGGCGCAGTGATGCAGCCTTCAAAAGTCGCAAATTGCTAACGGCAAGAACTGCGAGTTCATTCGCAAGATATGAAAACACAATTCTTTAACCGAAGTGAAGCTGGTCAGTGTCTGGCTGAAAATCTCAGTAGCTACGCGAATCGCGAGGACGTCCTCGTGCTCGCGCTTCCGCGCGGTGGCGTGCCGGTCGCGGCGGAAATAGCAAAAACCTTAAACGTACCGCTCGATGTCTTCGTGGTTCGCAAACTTGGCTTGCCTGGCCACCCAGAATTGGCAATGGGCGCGATTGCTTCTGGCGGCGTGCGTGTCTTCAATGGCGACGTCGTCAATTCGCTCCGGATCCCCGATGAAGTGATTGACGAGGTCAGCGCGCAGGAACTGATCGAGCTCCAGCGCCGCGAAAAAGTTTATCGAGACGATTTGCCGCCGCCGGAAGTCGAAGGTAAAACAGTGATCCTGATTGATGATGGGATCGCGACCGGCTCAACCATGCTCGCAGCAATTTCCGCGCTGCGACAGTTGAACGCAGGTCGCATCGTCGTTGGGGCGCCTGTCATTGCCGCAGCAACGTATTACGAAATCCGTCGCGCGGCTGATGACGTCGCAGCCGTGATGGTTCCGGAAAACTTCTACGCTGTCGGCCAATGGTACGAAGATTTTTCCCAGACCACCGACGATGAAGTGCGAGCACTTCTCGCCCAAGCCGCTCGCCGCCAATCCGTCTCGACGTAATCCTCACAACCCGCACTTCGTTGCGGCTGCCAAGAATTGCGCAGTTCTTCGCAAGATTCGCGGAGCGCATCCCATTCGTCTCGTATTCTTTGTCGGTCAGAAAGGTAAACAATATGAAAGTACAAGATGTAATGACCTACAACGTGCAGACCTGCCGGCCGGAAAGCAATCTGGCCGAAGCAGCGATGCAAATGTGGAAAGGCGATTGTGGCATTCTACCAGTGGTGGTCGATGGCCAGAAAGTCGTCGGCATGATCACTGATCGCGATATCTGCATGGCGGCAGCGACTAAACATCGCGAACCAGCCAATATCCGCGTGAAGGAAGTGATATCGGGAAAGGTTTACGGCTGTTCGCCGGATACAGACATTCACGAGGCGCTTAAAATCATGCAACAGATGCAGGTGCGGCGGCTGCCGATCATAAGTGCGGAAGATGGAAGGCTGGCCGGCATATTGTCGATGAACGACGTGGCCCTGAAAGCAAAAGCGGATCGCAAGGCAGAACTCTCAGCCGAGGATGTTGAAAACACGCTGAGAGGGATCTGCACGCACCGGCCGGTCGCGCAGGCGAAGCCGGTCCAGCACGAACCGACCCAGCAAATGCGGCCGCAACTGGCAGCTGTATAAAAGCAACGCTTCGCGTTTGTAGCCACGTGCCTGTGGCACGTTATCCGCAGACGTCGCAAAGCGACGTGGCTACAACGAAGCCAATGCAAACTTGGAGGACGAAACCATGAAATCACATCAACCGGAAGTTTTCGGAACGACGCTGCAAAAAACAAATCTCTGGGTGAAGGAGATCAGCGATTTGTTGCACTGGGACGATCATCACAAGGCTTACCATGGGTTGCGCGCGGTCCTGCACGTGCTGCGGGACCGTCTGCCTGTCCCGGAAGCCGCGCATCTGGGCGCGCAGCTTCCCATGCTCGTGCGCGGATTCTATTACGACAATTGGAAACCGGCAGCCACGCCGACAAAAATTAAGACCGCGCAGGAGTTTTACGATGCAGTGCGCGAGAATTTCACCGCGGACCGTAACGTCAATCCCATGCGATTGACCGAGGCTGTGTTGAAGGTGCTCTCCGCGAACACCTCTCCGGGTGAACTCGAGAAAGTCTTGGGAATTTTTCCGCCGGAATTGCGGGCGCTCTGCCTCGAGCAAAAGGCTGTCGACCTCTCTGACTTGGGATGACTGCGAGTTCACTCATCATTGTGGCTGATCGCGGGAGCTTGCGCGCGTATCGCGTCCAGGAAACGCCAACGCGGGGCCCCCACCTGGAGTTGGTGCAGGCGTTTGAAATTACTGATGTCATGAACGCAGCGAGCACGCGTCATGCGACGCCGATGACCGATTGGCCGCAATTGGAAGCAGAAATGGATCGCCGAGTTTGCAAAGAACTCGCCGCCGAGATCGGGAAAATCGTGGAGCGCAACCAGGGCAAAGGTTGGTCGTTCGCCGCGCCCGAATCGATTCACGCGAGGATCGTCGAGCACTTGCCGCCCGAAATCCAGGAGCGGATCGTGGAGCATGTCGAATCCGATCTCGTGAAATTGCCGGCGGCAGTGCTTCCGTCGCACTTCCGCTCGCTTCAACCGATTTAGTTCATGATTGCGCTCTCAACAAAGATGAAATCCAGCAAAAACGGAATGTAAGAAAGGAAGTAAAACATGGCTAAATGCGAACATTGCGGAAACGAATACGACAAGGCATTTGAGGTCAGGCTCGAGGGGAAAACGCACGTTTTCGATAGCTTCGAGTGCGCAATTCAGAAAATGGCGCCCAAATGTAATCATTGCGGTTGCAAAATTATCGGCCACGGCGTTGAGAACGGCGGCAGAATATTCTGCTGCGCCAATTGCGCCCGCGAGAGCGGCGAAAGCCGCCTGCGCGATCGTGTTTGACCCAATCCAAATCTATTAATGCGCATCTCGACCAGGAATTTTCACTGACTCACCATGACACAGAACACTTCGACACAAGGATCTAGTTCCCGGCTGGAATTCAAGATTGAGCGCATTCTCGTCCCATTGGATTTCTCGCCCGCATCGATGGAAGCGCTCGATTACGCCGTTTCGCTGGCGAAACAATTTCACGCTGCCGTTCATCTTGTCCACGTCTATCCGCCTGACGAGGCGTCGTCGGTGCCGGGCGCAGGACATCTCCTGTTGCAATCGGCCGAGGCGATCGAGCGCCTTAACGAGGAACTGACCGGTATTCATCGGAAGCATGTTCCGACATTTCGCCCGGAGAATTGTTACATCCGTCGCGGCAAGCCATACGAGGAAATTGTGCGTTTGGCCCGCGAGATTGATGCCGATTTGATCGCGCTTTCGACGCGAGGCCATAGCGGCCTCAAGCATCTTCTGCTCGGGAGCACGGCTGAACGAGTCGTTCGCAACGCACCGTGCCGTGTTCTTGTTGTACGGAAACGAAAAAAGAAATCGAAAACGGCCAGCGAATCCCTCGCGATTCGCACAATCCTGGTTCCGGTAGATTTCTCAACATGTTCCCTCGCGGGCACGGAGTACGCGGCGTTTTTAGCGAGAAAGCTTCATGCCACGCTTCGCCTCTTTCATGTGACGTATCCATATGTCGATTACGTGATCGTTGACCGCGCGGGCGCGCGTCTCGCTGCGTTGGCAGAAGCAGTCCAGGAGGCAGCCCGGCAGGAAATGGACGCGCTCAAACAGATGGATTTTTTGCGTGGTGTCCCAGTTCAAACCGAAATCCGCGCGGGCCATGCGACTGAAGAAATCTGCAAGGGAGCCGGTCAGCCCGACATTGATCTGATCGTCACGTCTACTCATGGTCGCACGGGTTTGAAGCACGCGCTCATCGGCAGTGTCGCCGAACACGTTGTACGTTATGCCGAGCGCCCGGTCTTGGTTGTCCCCAGCTATCACGCCAGCTCCTGAGGGAGAAATGCCATGCCAAAATCTGTTGTCGATCTTGTCAGCGAAAAGGCAGAAGCGCTGGTCGGTTCGCCTAACGACTTTGATTCTCTTATCGATTTCATTGGCGACGCGCGTTTCGTCTTAATCGGCGAAGCCAGTCATGGCACTCATGAGTTCTATCGCATCCGCGCTCAAATCTCCAAGGTCCTGATCGCGCAGCGCGGCTTCAACGCCGTGGCCGTGGAAGCAGATTGGCCGGATGCATATCGCGTCAATCGGTTTGTGCGAGGCGCGAGCAAGGACAGCGATAGTGTAGAAGCGTTAGGTGGATTTCAACGATTTCCCCAATGGATGTGGCGCAATGCTGATGTCCTCGACTTCGTCGGCTGGTTGCGCGAGCACAACGACGAGCAATCATTCGAAGATCGGAAGTGTGGATTCTACGGCCTCGACCTTTACAGCCTGCATGCTTCAATCGAAGCGGTGCTCGTTTACTTGGACAAACTTGACCCGGAAGCAGCGAAACGGGCGCGACATTACTACGGTTGTTTCGAACATTTCGGCAAGGACATCACAACGTACGGATACGCCGCCGGTTTTCACATGACGCCGTCTTGCGAGCAGGCCGTTGTAAAAAACCTCGTCGAGCTGCGGCGCAAAGCGATGGATTATCTGCAACGCGATGGCCAGGTCGCAGCCGACGCGTATTTCTGCGCGGAACAAAATGCGCTCGTTGTACGAAACGCCGAAGAATACTACCGCAACATGTTTCGGCGCGAAGTTTCCTCGTGGAACCTTCGCGACACCCACATGATGGAGTCAATCGTTAGGCTGGCAATTCACCTGAGCAACCAGAAGCCGCCGGCAAAAATCATCGTTTGGGCGCACAACTCGCACCTGGGCGACGCGCGCGCGACGCAAATGGGCGAGCGCGGCGAGTTAAATCTTGGCCAGCTTGTGCGAGAGCACTTTGGAAAGGAAGCAGTGTCGATCGGATTCACCACTTATGACGGCACCGTCACGGCTGCTTCCGACTGGGACGCGCCGGCCGAGCGCAAGAATGTGCGTTCCGCGCATCCGGAAAGTTACGAAGCGTTGTTTCACGATGTCGATGTTCCAAACTTCTTTCTCAACCTACGTGATGCCGATATTGCAGCGGCGCTGCGCAGTGAACGGCTCGAGCGCGCAATCGGTGTGATTTATCGGCCGGAAACGGAATTGATCAGTCATTACTTTCACGCGCGCTTGCCCGACCAGTTCGACGCAATCTTGCATTACGATCACACCCGAGCGGTCGAACCACTCGAGCGTTCCGCCGAATGGGAAGCTGGGGAAGTCGAAGAGACATTTCCAAGCGGACTTTGAAACCGTTGTGTCCGCACTAAAGATTTCCTTTTTTATCCTGGCGGGTCTGGCGGTCACTGTTTTCGCCCAAAAGCCTTCCGACCAAAGTGCGCAGCTTCCGTCTCAAGCCAGGAAAGTGGAAGGCGTCGTGGTGCCCATGCCGAAAGAGATATTCCATTCTCTGGACGAGTTCCGTGACGCCAACTGGCGCGCAGTGCAACGACCTGAAGTCGTGCATTGGAAATCACATGGCGACCAGGTCCAGATCGCCATCCTGCTCGGCGTCGAGATTGCAGAAGGCTTCATTGCGATGGAGGCTGAGGATTCGACCGAAGTAAAAAACCTCGGCAATACGGTGTTGAAGCTGGCGCGAGGACTCGGCGTCGGAGAGCGCGCGCTCAGGCGCAGCCGGAGCATCATGGAACATGCGGACAAAAATGAATGGGCGGCGGCACGCAATGAGTGGGACGGCGTCTTTTCCGATCTCCAAAACGGAATGATCGAGATCAAGAGTAAAGAGTTGGCACAACTGGTGAGCCTTGGCGGGTGGTTGCGTGGCACCGAAGCGCTCTGTGTACTCGTGCTTCAGAATTATTCCCCAGAGCGCGCCGAACTGATTCGGCAACCGGTTCTGCTCGATTACCTCGAAAAAGAACTTCTCGGGTTGAGCAGCAAGGTAAAGAAGCGTCCGATCGTTGCAAAGATGGTGGAAGGAATCCGGAGAATTCGCGCGCTCATTCAAAGCGAAAACGGACCGCATACAGAAAAAACTGTCAGAGAGATCGATGGCATTTGCGCAGAGCTCGTGCCGCTGTCGTCACGGCGGTCTGACTGAATTCACAACTTGAAGTCGCATAAGAGACCGCAGCACCGCATCGAGGTTTTTGTCGATCGAATCGAGCAATTGTTTAACTCCATGGATCCTTCGCCGTTCTACGAGAAGGACCTCGATGATGATGCGGAAGAATTCGTCGTCGGTTGGGCGCAGGAATTTCCGCGCCGCGATCCAGTCTCGCTGATCGTCCATGTGAACCAGCTTCCTGCGCACGGCGATGCACAACGACTGGTTGAAACCGCCGTGCACAATTACTTTGCCTATCGGGCAAAGCTGAACCGGCTCGAGTTTCGCCATCTCCTCAAACAAGGACGCACTAGCCTGATCATTGGTCTTGTCTTTCTCGGCGCGTGCCTTTTGACCAGTGAATGGTTGCTGCGTCAGCAACCGGGAAGCCTGTCAATCATAGCTCGCGAAAGTCTCACCATCGCCGGTTGGGTCGCAATGTGGACGCCGATAAGAATCTTCCTTTATGATTGGTGGCCGCTTCTGCGCTTGGGCCATCTCTACGAGAAGCTGAGCCGAATGCGGGTTGAAGTACGGAAGCGAGGGTAAGCTCACAGAGCAAGATTCGCGCAACGAATGACAAGCATCGGTTTGCCCGCTGGCATCTCTCGGCGGCAAATTACGCCTGGATGAGCGGGCCGACGATGAACGTGATCGACAAGCGAATGCAATATTATGGCGACACGAATGTTCGAGCTCGCATCCTTGAATTCATCGGGGCTGCCACAGGCGGCGAATCCTCTTGCGAATTTCTCACGGGCAGTGATGACAGCTCCTCTCCGCCCTTTAAGTCTTATTCTCCGCAGTCGCTAAATTTGCTTTTGGACTGCGGCTTTGAAATTTGCCGGTCTCTCTGGGACCGCACGGGCTTGATTGCAGATTTCGATATCGAATACGTCAACTTCGACAACCCGACTGAAGCATTTTTGGAGCCGGAGCGCGTCTTTGGGATTCAGCAGCCGGTGATGGAAACGATTGAGCAGCTCCTGCGTGAGTACGGTATCCGACCGCTGCACGTTTTGAGCGGTCGCGGCCACCATTTTATCTGGCGGATTGAACAAAACTCAGACGAGTTCAAAAAATTATCGGCGCTCGGGCGCGGCCCACCGAGTTTGTGGAACACCGAAAGGGAAGCTCATTTACCGAATCGCCACGGTGTCCCAATCGAACTGGCCCGCGCCTTTGCGGGTCTCGGCCTCGTAATGGAATTTCTTGCGCATCGGGTAAAACAAATCGCCGCGCCGCATACGAAAATTCCGGTGGAACTGACGGCGGTCGAAGTCGGGTCATCTGAACATGGTCGCGAAATGATTTCCATCGACATCTCGGAGTACGGCGACCCGCTTTTCTCGCGCGCAGTGCGCGTGCCGTTCAGTGTTTACTTGAAACCGTGGCAACAACCCTGGGCTTTCGACGCGGATGCTCTAACCAACTTGCCGCCGCTTTTCGTTATTCCCTTGCAAGGAATCGATTGGCGTCAGGGAATTTCTGCGATGCGCGATCCCCGTTTCGCTGCTGAACTGGCGAAGCACAGCTCAACCAGAATTCCAGATGGAACTCGCGGAACGGGGAGGCTGCTACAGAATTACAACAAATCAAAGCTCGCAGAATTTCACGGGTTCTTCTATTCACAGGAGCAACATCCTCGCGAACTTTGGCAGGAGACTTATGACCGGCAGCCTTTGGAGATTCTCCCGGCCTGCGCACGTATCGCCCTCGAGCAGCCAAACGATCTTCTGCTTCGGCCAGCTTTTATCCGACGCGTTGTCCGAGTGATGCTCGCGCTCGGCTGGCATCCGCGGCACATCGCGGGTCTCGTTAGTTCAAAGTACCAGCGCGATTTTGGCTGGACCCAGTTCGGCAATGTCGATCCGGCAACGCGCGCTGATTTCTACACGCGCGTTTTTGCCGGTCTTTTCGCGGCGGGCACGGACGACCTGGTCGATTTCAATTGCGTCTCCGCGCAGGAACAAAGCACATGCACATTTTCAACCTGCGGACACAATTTGCTGGATTTCAAAGAATCCGCTTTGGAAAGGAGAGCGCATGACAAGCTGGCCCATCGGCCTTTCAACCGGTTGCTTTTATCATCAGAGCATTCTTGATTGCCTGCCGCTGATTCGCGAGAGCGGCTTCAGCATGATCGAAGTCTGTTCCTCGCCCGAGCATCTCGATTTTCGCGATTTGAAATCGGTGCATCGCGCGGCAGAACGAATCCAGGAGCTCGGGATGGAAGCTTACTCGTTCCATGCACCATTCGCGCCTACGATAGACATCGCATCTTCCGATTCGGCTCAGCGCGCCGCATCGGTTACGGAGATTTTCAAGGCAGCCGAAGCGGCGGCACTTCTGTGCGTGCACTATTTTGTGCTGCATCCTGGCCCTGAAAATCCCGCGTCGATCCCGGCCGCAGAACAGTTGCCGCGCATGCAACACGTCGTCGATTCGCTAAATCAAGTTGCTCGACGCTGTAAAGAGCTTGGCATCATGTGCGTGCTCGAGAACAAACTTCCGCATCTGCTCTTTGGGAACACGAGCGACATTTTGTGGATCCTCGACGGAATCAATTCCGCCGAAGTCGGAGCATGCCTCGACACAGGCCATGCGTTTCTTGCCGGGGATATGCATCATCTCGTTCATAAACTTTCCGGTCATCTCCGAATGATTCACGCCCATGACAATGGCGGTGCCGACGATAATCATTTGCCGCCCGGCGACGGAAAGATCGATTGGGAGAAATTTCTGCGCGATTTAATAGAGGTCCGATTTAGGGGCGCATTCATCCTTGAAATGGCTGGCAGAGATGATCCGGCTGTCACGATGACAAATGCACGACGGGGTCGGAGCTATTTGCGCGACGTGGCAAGACGTTTGGTGTTTGCCATGTGAGCGCACACGCTTCGCAATTTTCGCCCACTTAAAGCCAAGCGGTGATTATCGCGCGCAGCGGAGCCAGCTAATTTACACATGAAAGGAGGCGTTATGAAAAAAGTGTTGCTCACAGTTCTCGAACCGACGACGGCGACGTTGCTTGCGGCTTTCGCAATCGGCCTCGGCATCGCGGTGCATCCAGTGTTCTTTCTCGCTGCTCTGCTGATCGCAGTCGCTGCACTTATCGAAAGCATTGTTAACGCGGCTGGGCGGTTGACGCATCGGCATCCGTGAAATCGATGGAGGTTCAGGATCGGGTTCGCGACCAACGCGGCAGGGCGGGGATAATATCAATCGCGCTCGTAACTTCTGTTTTGTTTACGCTCGGCGCGTCTTCTTTTCTGTACGCGACTCATGTGAAATCGGCAGCCGACGCGAAGAATCGTCCAGCCGAACTGGAAAAGGTCGGCGGGTCTGGCGAGGTGGATCGCGGCCCACGCGGCAAGAATGAAATTGCGCTCACGTTCGACGCGGGCGCGGACGCCGAGTGCTTCGACGATTTGATCAGAGCGCTGGCGAACGCACATGCAAGCAGCACGTTCTTTATCACAGGAAAATTCGTGCACGACCATGCCGACTGTGCGGCAGAAATCACAAAGCACGGTCACGAAGTGGGGAATCATACTTGGAGCCATCTCGATTTGACTCAGCAATCCGATGAGGTGGTGCGCGATGAGATCATGCGAGCCGAGCAGGCGATTATTCACGCCTCGGGGCAAAGTCCCCGCCCCCGCTGGCGCGCACCCTATGGCGCGCGAGACAAGCGGATCCTGAAAATCGCGGCCGGTCTCGGTTACCGATCGATCTACTGGACGCTCGACAGCCAGGACGGAATCGAACCGGTCAAGACTCCCCAGTTCCTGATCGATCGCATCACTAGCCAAAGCGATGCGGAACTCGATGGCGCAATCATTTTGATGCACGTCGGCGTTCGTAGTACAGCCGACGCCTTACCTGCAATCATTTCAAACCTTGAAGCCCGCGGGTTCCAACTCGTGACGATCTCGAAACTGTTAGAACCCGCCCCGACAGGAGAGTAGTCCATTTGGTTCGAAATTTGTAAAGCTGATTGAACATGACCCAGCGGAGCAATCACCGGCGACGCGATGAAACGCATACTGAGTTTGACCATCAACCCTGCGATTGATGCCAGCTGTTCGGTAGAAACCGTCTTTCCCGATCACAAATTGCGTTGTGGGCCGGTTTGTCACGAACCAGGAGGCGGCGGGGTGAATGTTTCGCGAGCGATTCGAAACCTCGGCGGGAACTCCGAGGTTTTTTACCTCGCTGGCGGACCCAGCGGTCAAATGCTCGCGCTATTGCTGGACCGGGAAGGACTGAAGCATCACGCCATGTTGATTGAAGGCTGGACGCGCGAAGACTTCACAGTGACGGAGCGAACGAGCGGGCAGCAATATCGTTTTGTTACGCCCGGTCCGGATGTGCGCGCGGAAGAATGGAAAAGTTGTCTGGCAAAAATCGACAGCCTTGATCCAATGCCGGACTTCGTTGTGGCCAGCGGCAGCCTTCCACCGGGCGCGCCCATGGATTTTTACGGACAGGTTGCGAAGGTGGTTTCCGCCAAGCGGGGCCGTTTTATTCTTGATAGTTCCGGCCCAGCGCTGGCCGAAGGTTTGCGCAGCGGCGGCGTTTATCTTGTCAAGCCAAGCATGCGCGAATTACGCGCGCTGGTCGGGCGCGAACTCGTCCATGAAAGAGAACAAGAAGAAGCGGCCATGGAGATTGTGAAGAATGCCCAGGGACAAATCGTTGTCGTCTCAATGGGCGCGGCCGGAGCGCTTCTGGTCACAGCAAAAGGGTGCGAACGGATTCCTTCGCCGGCCGTTCCCGTCAAAAGCAAAGTGGGAACCGGCGACAGTATGGTAGCGGGCATCGTGCTTGGCCTGGCACGCGACATACCGATCCGCGATGCCGTCTCTTTCGGAATCGCCTGCGGCGCCGCGGCAGTCATGATGACCGGAACGCAGCTTTGCCGGCGCGACGACGCACAGCGGATATTTGCGCAGATGGTTCGAGGATCATAAAAACGAACCTTCGATCGGTTCAGAGCGCTTCCAGGCACGAGCGAGAAGTGCCGGCGGAGTTCGCAATTAGTCGGCTAAGGCGATTGCCGAGGCAGCAGAGCAAGATTTGCGTTGCGAAACGCAAAGATCGGAGAGCGCGGTGGCAGATTGATGGCCACGCTGAACTCAGAAAGAGAGGATTTGGGAAATGAAAAGAACATTTATTCCAACAATCGTTGGGCTCTCTATTGCACTAGTTTCTTTAGTTGGAGCTCCCGCGTACGGCCGCAGCGGTGGCCACGGAGGCGGCGGACAAGCCGGCTTCAGCGGCGGGGGACGTGCAGGTTTTAGCGGCGGCACCCATTTCGGCGGAGCTGGCCGTGGCTACAGTGGAGCCGGGATTAGCCGTTCTGCTGGAAGCTATGGGGCGAGGCATTACTCATCCGCAATCTCAACGGGACGGTACAGCAGCTATCGCGGTTACGGGCAAAGGTACTATGCACCGCCAAGCTCGACTCGAGGCCAGATTTATGGTTCGAGTGCCAGATCGCAAAGTAGAATCACTTCCAAGCAGTTTGCTCGGTCGCCAAATTATTCCGGTAGCTATTATGTGCCGCGAGATCAATCCGGGGTTCGCTTTGCGCGTAGACCCGGTATCCAGCAGCGAGATTTTTCGAGCACAAAACCGGATGTCCGCCAGCAACGCGCCGGCTTGAATGCAAAGGGCGCAACACGGCCCGAGAGCACTTGGTCGCGACAGAATCTAACCAATAGGCACAGACTCAACCCACAAACAACAGAAAGATTGCGTAACTGGCAAGGCAGAGCGCCTGGATTCGGTGACGCAAAACGTAACCACGAAGAACACTGGCGTGATCGTCATCACCACGGCCATGACTGGTGGCATCATCATTGCGACGCTATCGTTCTTGTTGGGTGGGGCTTTTGGGGTTGGTATGACGGCTGGTGGTATCCGGCGTGGGGCTATGACCCGTATTATTCCTACTACGATTACAATGGTCCGATCTATGGCTACGATGGACTTCAACCCGACGAGATAATTGCCGATGTTCAGGCAACGTTGCAGCGGTTGGGATATTATCCATACCCAGTTGACGGAGTGTTGGGCTCGGCAACTGAAGCGGCCATTTCCAACTACCAGCGCGATTACGGGCTTCCAGTGACAGGAGCGATCGATCCACCAACAGTGAGGTCACTTGGCTTGAGCGGGTAGCCGTCCGCGTGGTAATCGGTAAGCGGTTACATTAAGACGACGTGAAGAAGAACAGCGATCAACGACCAATTGTATGTGGAACGGATTTTTCCGTCACTGCGCTGGAAGCAAGTGACATTGCCGCGGCGATTGCAAGGCAGCTCGCGGCAAGGCTTGTTCTTGTCCACGTGGACCAATTGCAGGGATCTCTCGCGTCTGATCCATTCGTGCTCGAAGCCGCGATTTTGCAAAGACGTCGTGAGTTAGATCGTGAAGTGCAGCGCTTACGCAACTTGGGAACGAAGGTCGAAGAAAAATTTCTTTCCGGTTCCGCCTTTGATGAATTGGTAACTGCCGCAACCGAGGTCAGAGGACGCCTTATCGTCGTGGGCGCAGTAGGACACGGTCTCGCGAGGCGATTGCTTGTGGGAAGCGTAGCCGAACGGACGGCAGAGGCTTCGCCTGTTCCAACGTTGGTTGTGCGTCCGGGCGGGAGGCTCGCTTCCTGGATTCGCGGCGAGCACGCGCTCAAGATTCTTGTGGGATACGATTTTTCCGCCGCTAGTGATGCCGCTTTGGATTGGGTGAATCAGCTTCGGGAGCTCGGCAAATCCCAAACCACCGTACTCTACAGCAACTGGCCGCCGGATGAAGCCCGCCGGCTGGGATATGAAGGGCCGCTACCCCTGGCGGCTAATCCGAGGGAGATTCAAAAGAATCTTGAGCACGGTTTGAAGAAACGCGTCGCGACATTTCTACCAAAACAAAAAGTAAGCACCATCGTTGAGCCTGGCTGGGGAACTCCGGAAGGATACTTGTTTGAAATGGCCAGCCGTCAAAAAGTCGACCTGATCGTCGTCGGAACCCACCAGCGACAGGGTCTGGGCCGAGTACTATTGGGATCTGTTTCACGCGCTGTTTTGCATCACGCTAACGTGGCAGTAGCCGTCGTTCCTCCCGTTGAAAGTGCTGTACGAAAACGAAGAAAATGAAAACGAAATCATCCAGGCAAAGTCATCGCGCTCCTGTCAAACCGCGGCGCATATTGGTGCCCGTGGATTTTTCCGATTCGTCCGCGCGCGCATTGCGTCATGCGGCAAAACGAGCCGCAGAGTCCGGCGGCTCCCTGATTATTGTCCACGTCGTTCCCGCTGATTATGGATGGTTGGGAATCGGACGCGACGAATTGCGCGATTTGGATCGCTCATTGCAACGGCAGGCAGCCGATCGATTGCGCACTTTCGCCGACGAGAATGTGAGTGACGAGCTGGCTCCGGAGCTGGAAGTGCGTGTCGGTCAGCCGGCAGAACAAATTCTTGCGGCGGCCCGAGAATCACAATGCGATTCCATTATGCTGTCGACACGTGGCCTCACCGGGTTGGATCGGTATTTGATTGGCAGCGTTGCCGATCGGGTTGCACGGCTTGCACCCTGCCCGGTCGTTCTCTTGCGTCCGGGAAAACGTGCGCCGAGTCGAGAACAAAAGCCTCCAGCTGTCTTGCGCATCAAACGTCCGAGCAAACCGTCCAGCTAACAAGTGGTCGGCGGCCGGAGAGTATGCAGACCGTAGCTCGCAGTTCCTGGCACGAACTTCCAGTCAGCAAGGTTGCCGAATTGTTGGAGACGGATTTGGTAAGCGGTCTCTCCGCAGCTGAAGTCGAATCCAGACTAAAGCGATACGGTCCCAACAAAGTAACTGAGCAGCCCGGAACACGGGCGTGGAAGCGATTTCTTCTGCAGTTCCATCAGCCACTCATCTACATCTTGCTCGTCGCCAGCGGTCTCACGCTTGCTCTGGGCGAAGTTGTAGATGGTTCGGTAATTTTTGGCGTCGTCTTTGTTCTCGGAGTCATCGGGTACATCCAGGAAACCAAGGCTGAAGATGCGATCCGGGCGCTAACGAAAATGCTCGTCACGGAAGCAACAGTGCGCCGCGACGGGCGTAAGCAACGAGTTCGATCCATTGAACTCGTTCCCGGCGATGTGGTGTTACTTCAATTGGGCGATCGCGTGCCGGCTGATCTACGCCTCGTTCGCCTGCGAAGTCTCGAGATCGACGAATCGATGTTGACGGGCGAGTCGCTGCCAGCGCGCAAACACGTCAATCCTCTCGCGCTGGAAACCGTGCTGGCCGACCGCAAGAATCTCGCGTTCGCTGGGACACTGGTAACTCGGGGAGAAACCGAAGGAGTCGTTTGCGCGACCGGCGACCAAACTGAAACCGGCAGGATTGCGCGGCTAATTTCGGAAGCTGTCGATTTATCCACACCGCTTACGCGCCGGGTTGCACAATTTAGCCGGATTTTGCTGTGGTTAATTTTGGGGTTTGCTGCGTTCGCGTTCGCCGTCGGCGTGTGGCGTGGCGAAAAGATCGTCGAGATGTTCGTGGCTGCCGTAGCATTGGCAGTCGGAGCGATTCCGGAGGGATTGCCTGCTGCCGTAACTATTACACTTGCCATCGGTGTAGGGCGTATGGCTCGGCGCCGCGCAATCATTCGCAAATTGCCAGCTGTGGAGACACTCGGCAGCACGACTGTCATTTGTTCGGACAAAACTGGAACGCTCACTGAAAATCAGATGACGGTGCAGCAAATTTTTGCCGGTGGTCAATTCTATGAAGTCACTGGAACCGGTTACGAAGCAAGCGGGGTAGTTCAAGCAGATGGCAAGCCTGTTGTGCCGGAAGGGCATCCAGCGTTGCTAGCGTGTCTTCGTGCCGGGCTGCTCTGCAACGACTCCGTGCTCATCCGCGACGATGGCAAAATTCGCGTGGAAGGCGATCCGACAGAAGCGGCGTTGATTGTTGCGGCTGAGAAGGCAGGACTCGCGCATGCCGATGTCCGTCGCGAGCTCGACCGGCTCGACACGATTCCATTCGAATCCGAGCATCAATTCATGGCAACTCTCCATCGTGGAAAGGAGGGCCACATCATTTACAAAAAAGGCGCGGTTGAACGCGTGGTTGGACGCTGTTCAACAATGGGCGACAACCATGGCAACGAGTTACCGATTGAGCCGAAGAAAATCTTCGCCGCCGCAGATCGGATGGCGGCAAATGGTCTTCGGGTCCTGGCGTTCGCCCAACGAAAAGCCACAACCGGGCAGCGCGAGCTCGACCATCACCATGTGGCGCGCGACCTGACGTTTCTTGGTCTGCAAGGAATGATGGATCCGCCGCGGCCCGAAGCGATCGCCGCGGTGCGGCGCTGTCAAAACGCCGGCATTGTGGTCAAGATGATTACCGGGGACCACCTGCTCACGGCGCGAGCGATCGCCCAGCAAATCGGACTCCGTGGCGGGTCTAATGTCGGCATGCCGAATGCAATCACTGGTCGCGAACTGGAACGAACCAGCGATGAAGACTTGCCTGCGATCGCAGAGAAGTCGGCAGTTTTCGCCCGAGTGAATCCCGAACAAAAACTGCGTCTGGTCAAAGCGCTGCAGACTCGCGGGGAAATCGTGGCGATGACTGGCGACGGCGTGAACGATGCGCCGGCCTTGAAGCAGGCCGACATCGGGATCGCCATGGGCATCTCCGGCACGGACGTGGCCAAAAACGCCGCCGACATGATCCTGACCGACGACAACTTCGCTTCCATTGAGGCGGCTGTGGAAGAAGGCCGCGGCATCTTCGACAACCTCAAAAAATTTATTGTCTGGACGCTTCCCACAAACGTCGGTGAATCGTGTGTGTTGCTCGCCGCCATTCTTTTGGGTACCGCCCTACCGATGCTTCCGGTGCAGTTGCTTTGGATCAATATGACAGCTGTCACGTTACTCGGCACCATGCTCGTGTTCGAACCGAAGGAGGCTGATCTGATGGACCGCCCGCCCCGCGATCCGAATCAACCAATTCTCACGTTTCCTCTGTTCATGCGCACTGGATTCGTATCGCTCTTGATGCTTGTCGGCGGGTTCGGGTTGTTTCTTTGGGAATTGCAACGTGAAAGCGCATCGTTAGCTGAAGCCCGCACCGCTGTCGTCAACGCGATTGTCATGGTGGAGGCTTTCTACTTGCTGAACTGCCGCTCACTTAACCGGTCAATCTTTGCATTGGGTATTTTTTCGAATGCCTGGGTGTTCCTCGGCATCGGCTTAATCATCGCGATCCAGCTTCTCTTCACTTACGCACCTGTTATGAACGGACTGTTCCATTCCGCGCCCATAGCTGGGGACTCCTGGCTGCGTATCGTCGCCGTGGGAGTCATTGTCTTCGCTGCCGTTGAGTTGGAGAAATGGATTCGCTTCGGGCGTAATATTTCAATCCGACACGATTGACCGATGGAATTACGGAGAAAAAGGAATTCGCCGATTTGGCGCCGGGTAATCGTATTCTTTATTGGCGGGGTCTTCCTAATCATTGGCATCGCGATGTTGGTGTTGCCTGGCCCGGCTCTTCTTCTTATTCCGCTTGGCCTGGCGATTCTGGCGAGCGAATTTCGATGGGCCAGAAAGTGGATGGCAACAGCTCGCCAATGGCTGCGCGGTCGGTCTCAACGTATCAGATTAAAACGGCGAGATGAATCATGAACTCAGCAATCAAGCGCACTAATGCTTCTGCCGAGGCCGTCGTGTCGCAGCATCGTCCGATCCTCAGCGCGATGCTTGCGCCTAAGTCGATCGCTGTGATTGGCGCGACACAGCATCGGCGACATGCTGCAATACGATCTGCCTCGATGTCGAAGGATTACTTTGAAATGCTAAACCGGCCAAAACATCAGTAAAAAAGGACAATCAGCGTGATGGCTCTATTGACCCTCAACGCGTGCCCCTCGCTGCTGGGAGTTTCACTCACCCCGATCACAGCGACCGACCTTGACGCAAGCATCTATCCTCGGCCAAAAAGCGTTTCAGCAACCAGCCACGTGTCAGAAGATTTGATCTTACCGCTATCGCCATACCGGGGGCGACCGTCCCGCCAGTTGTCGCCGGACATTCCCCGGAAACCAGCGCATAGCGAAACGAATGTTCGGAATGATTCCTACGTCGGCGGTTCCGTTCCCAAGACAACGCGTACCTCGTGAGGCAGCGCGTCGTCACGCAACCTCACGATTTTGTCTGCTGCCGCGACTCCATCCAATTCCACTAGGGCGACACCTCGGGAACAGTGGTCTGGATTTTCAACCGCGATGCGATAAGTGGTGTTCTGAAAACGGTATCGCAGCTGGAAGCCGGCCCAATCTTTCGGTATGACCGGGTTGATCGTGAGCCTGTCGCCGCGGCGTTGGAATCCCAGAATTTCTTCGAGCCAGACGCGATAGGTCCAAGCCGCCGCGCCCGTGTACCACGTCCAGCCACCGCGCCCAACGTGTCCGGCTAACGAGTAAACGTCCGCCGGCATGACGTACGGCTCGACCTTGTAGCGCTCACGATCCTCGTCTTCTCGCGCGCGCTCGACCGGATTCAGCATCCGCAAAAGTCGAACGGCTTTGTCGCCATCGCCCCGGCGGGCGAAAGCCATGGCCACCCAGGTGGCGGCATGACTGTATTGGCCGCCGTTTTCCCGCACGCCGGGCGGATAACCCTTGATGTAGCCAACATCGGCGGCGGTTTTGTCGAAAGGGGGAGTGAACAGCAAGATCAGGCTGTCGGCTTCACGCACGAGATTTTCCTCGAGCGATCGCAGCGCGACCCCGATGCGATCGGAGTCGCCGGCACCGGAAATCGCGGCCCAGGTTTGCGGGAGTGAATCGATGCGAGCTTCAGCGTTTTCCTTGGATCCAAGAGGGGTGCCATCATCAAAGTATGCGCGGCGATACCACGCTCCGTCCCACGCCTGTGCGTCAACTGTTTTAGCCAACTGGGCGGCGCGCACGCGGCAGTCCCGCGCTTCGTCGCGCAGCTCGCGCAGAGTGAGCAGGTCAGCGAAGTCTTTCAGCACACAAATCTCAAACCAGGCGAGCCAGACGCTTTCGCCTTTGCCGCCCAGTCCAACGCGGTTGAGGCCATCGTTCCAATCACCGGCTCCGATCAGAGGCAACCCATGCGGACCGGCAGTGGCGGAGCGCGCGATTGCCCGCCGACAATGTTCGAGCAGAGAACCCTCCGTGCCAGAAGCGACCGGAATGGAAAGGCTCTCCGTCTGTTGTTCCTCCAACGGTTTGCCTTCGAGGAACGGAACCATCTGATCGAGGATCGCGGCGTCGCCGGTGGTGCGGACGTAATGTGCGGTGACTAAGGGAAGCCAGAGAAGATCGTCACTGATCCGGGTCCGGACGCCAGCGCCTGATTCGGGGTGCCACCAGTGTTGGACGTCGCCTTCCACGAATTGCCGCGCGGCGGCGCGCAAGATGTGCTCACGCGCAAGGTCGGGCGCGGCGTGTACGAGAGCCATGACATCCTGCAACTGGTCACGGAACCCGTAGGCACCGCCCGATTGATAAAGGGCCGAGCGGCCCCAGACTCGACAACTGATGGTCTGGTAAAGCAGCCAGCGGTTAAGCAGAAAATTCGTCGAAAGCTCGGGCGTTTCCACTTCGACCGTGCTCAGGACCCGGTCCCACCAGCGGCGGGTTTCCTGGAATGCAGCCTCGACGTTCGCGGGATCGCGGAACCGGTGCACGAGTTCGCGCGCTTTTTCTTCGTCGCCCGCTTGCCCGAGGACAAAGGTCATCTCGGCGGTGTGCCCCGGTGCAATCTCGACCACGACCTGGACGGCGGCGCAAGGGTCGAGACCGGCGCCAATGTCACCGGTCAATCGTTCATGCTGCATCGCCGCTGGATTGCGCAGCGAGCGGTTGCGCCCAATGAATGCGGCGCGGTCACCGGTGAACGAAGTAGGGGCCGGAGTCGAAGTGGCAAAAGTGATGCATTCGCAAAATTCCGGGTTGTAGGAGTTGCGGGCAAACAGGCTCTGGCTCTGCAAATCCCATTTCGTGACGATATGCATTCCCGTTTCCTCGGGATCGGGTCCGAGAACGAGCGTGGCGTAGGACGTGACGGTCAGCTTCCGCTGGCGCGACGAATTGTTGCGCAAGCGCAGCCGCTGCAGACGGACCGGCAGACCACCGCGATCGTCTAGCGGCACGAAAGTGAGCAGTCGTTGTTCAATTGCATGGCTGTTGTGTTCAAAGGTTGTGTAACCCTGACCATGCCGCGCGCGATAGGCGTCCTTCTCCCGAATCGGTTGGGGCGTAGGCGACCAAGCGACTCCGATATCATTATCGCGGATGTAGATGGCCGTCCCGGGCGGATCGGAGATCGGATCGTTGAACCACGGCGTGAGACGATCGTTCTGGCTATTGCGGCCCCAGACAAATTCGGCGCCCGACTCGGAAACAAACGCGCCGAATTTCGGGTTGGCCATGATGTTGATCCAGGGAAGCGGCGTTTGCCGGCCGGGACCCAGATAGATGACGAATTCCTTTCCGTCCTCGGTGAAGCCGCCGAGGCCGTTGAAGTATTTTAGCTCCATGAAGGCCAGAGGCGCGGAGGGCTCTTCGTGAAACTGCTGCCCGGCCACCAGCAGCTTCGGTTTCACGGCCACGGGTGTGGTCGCGGCAAGTTGTTGCCGTAACGTTCCGCGGGCTGCAACCAGGACCATCCGCGCAGCGGCCTGAAGCGCGATCAGCTCTTCCTTCGAAATTTTGGTCGCCGAACGGAGATAAACGCCGCCGGGTTGATCCACGCCGGTCAGGTGCGCTTGCGCTTCAGTGAACTGGCGCAGGTGAGCGGTCAGTGGTTCGTCATAACTGGGGGGTTCCTCGCTCACCAGCACGAGATCAACCTTCAAGCCACGCAAATTCCAGAAGGTATGTGCGGTCAATATTTCGCGCACGACTTCGATGTCGCGGAGGTGACCGATCATGATGACGACAATCGGCAGATCGCCTGAAATTCCTTGTCGCCAGAGCGCCCGCTGACCCTCAGTCCGACGGCCGAGACGCGCGGGCGGCGGTCTCAGTTGGGCATGCGGAAAAACGATGAGGCCTGCCAGTTGTTGAAAGGTTTGCACATCGGCCGGGCGGATGTGGAGCCGGCGCATCTCCAGTTGGGAATGGGTCCAGGCGGTTTCAAAAGCGCGCGCGCAATTGTGGAACTCCGAGTAGCGCTCTGCCAGTGCGACAACGGCTTCGCGCGAGTTCGCCACCACGGTCACGAGCGCAAACTGGAATCGCTCGTTAGGCAGGATCGTCACCCGCCGGCGCAGGCTGAAGATCGGATCGAGCACGGCGCCGATACTGTTCGTTAGGCTGCGGGTGATCGCTTCGGGATTTTCCGGCGTGCGGCCCCGGCCGAGGAACTGGGCGCGGTCGGTTTCGAACTCGGTCGAGCCGGGGAAGGAGGAGGATTCCGAGACCATGAGGTGCGCGGCCCAGATCGGTTGGTCGTCGGGAGCGCGGAGCCGCCGCCGGGCGACCAACGCTTGGCAATGCGGCAGCCATTCGGTTTCAATGAACAGCTTGTTGAAAATGGGATGGGCGCGATCGGCCCGGTGCGGCGCGAGCGCGAGCTCGAGGTAACTCGTCAGCTCCAGCCGGCATGTTTTGCGTGAGGTGTTCACCAAAGTCATGCGCCGGACTTCCGCATCGTCTTCCGCGGAGACGACAATTTCCGTGATGGTCTCGCACGGTCCGCTCCTTCGCCGGAACTCTGCTTTGTCCGGCGTGAAACTCCAGGTGTAACGACGCTCGGGAGATCGCACTGGTTGATGGGTGTTGCTCCAGATCGTTCCGCTTTCCAGATCCCGGAGATAACAAACCGGGCCCGAGATGTCGCAGGTCGTATCGGCGTGCCAGCGTGTGACGTCCAAATCCAGCCAGCGGAGGCAGCCGCCACCGGAGTTCGTTACCGTGATGGAGCAGGGTCCATTGGAGAGGAGGTGAATACGCGGCGAGGAGATGTCCGGTGTTTGGGCCATGACCGCAGCGCCGACGATCGGAATCGTCCGGCGTACGGGTCGCTCTTCGTGCACCTCGCCGGTGGTCGGCAGAATTTGTTCCGGGATGTGCTCGTGCAGGAGCGGCTCGGTGGCGCTAATGCGCGGGTCGGAATGGAACCGCCTTCGCATTGCATTGTCATTTAAAGCGTTGTCATACGCGACGAGCGACATCCCTTGGTGATGCACCATGTAGCAATGGATGATGATCCCGGCCGCGCCGCCGGGTTCGGTCCGTCGCGAATAGTCGATCGCTTCGTAGTAGCCATAGTCGCCGAGCAGCGCAGAGTCGCCCAGGGTAGCGAGCCACCGCAAATTCTTCGTGGCGGCCACCGGTTCCACGGCGAGAGCGAGCGCTGCCGCATACGGCGCAACGACCAGGTCGCGTTCCTGTCCGCGCTGCAAGGCCAGCGCCGGCACGCCGAACGCCCGGTATTGGTAGACGTTGTGCCGGTCGAGCGCGCTAAAGGCGGATTCCGAGATGCCCCACGGCACGCTGCTTTGCCGAGCATAGGCGATCTGACAACGCACGGCGTCGTAACAGGCGCGATCGAGCAAAGAATTCTCGTGCGTCCGGGTGAACAAGAGCGGCATCAAATATTCGAACATCGTCCCGCTCCAGGAGAGAAGCGGCAGCCGCCCGTAGGCGGAGCCGAACGGCCGGCTCAAAGCCCACCAATGTTCCACCGGCACTTCCCCGCGCGCAATGGCCAGGAAACTAGTTAGGCGCGCTTCGCTCGCGAGGAGATCGTAAAACGAGGTGTCAAGCCGGCGCTCTGCCACCTGGTAGCCGATGGCAAAAATCCGCCGTTCCTCATCGTAGAGAAATCGCAGCCCCATGCCGGCTTCCAGTTGCTGGCTCTGGGCAATCAATTCATCCAATTGCGCGAGCTGTTCCGAAGCGCTCTGGCGTGAATGCTCTACCTCGGTAACGAGAAGATCGAGCCACTCGCGCACGGCGGGAGGAATCTCCGGTTGCTCCCGTCGCCCGTGAAAAGCAAGCAGCGGCTCGAGCGCAGAAATGCCCTCGACGGCAATGTTGCGCAGCGAAAAGGTGGCCGCGAGCGCCGCGCGTCGGGATTCGTGCGCCGCTTCGCCTAACGACACCAATTGGGCCGGCGGCGCCATCAGAATTTCCACCGGCCGAAGATATTTATCGATGACGCTATTCCACGCCGCTACCTGCTTCGAAATCTGTTGGGCCCAATAAACACGCGGATCGGTTTCCTGCGCGCCGTAGTGGAGCACAAGATTCTGGGCGGGCTGTCGAGCTGCTCGCAAGCGCAGGATGATTTCTTCCAGATCCGTCGGCTGGCTCGTGGTCAGTTCCTCGAGGCGAAGAAGTGCCGGAGGACGTTCCGCTTCTTTCGTGCTGGGGGCAATTTGCCGAAGCACGCTCAGCGTGTCGCCTATTCCACGCAATGCGGACTCATCCAGAAGGGGACGCGCGGCCAGTTCCTCGCAGCTGGTTTCAAAAGTCCAAAGGCTCGCCAGTAAATTGCCGCTATCCACTGTAGAGACGTAGCGTGGACGCAACGGATCCAGTGTAATAACGTCGTACCAATTAAAAAGATGGCCTTCGAAACGCTCGAGCCGATCCACGGTTTCGAGCGTGCCAAGGTTGCGGGCCACGAGGTCGTCGATTGTGATGTAACCGAAATCATTCGCCGCCACGGTCGCCAGCATCGACAGCCCGATGTTCGTTGGTGACGTGCGCATGAAAATTTCCCGGATTGGTTTCTCCTGGACATTGTCCGGCGGCAACCAGGAGGTCTGTGGTCCGACAAAATCATCGAAATATCTCCAGGTCCGTCGCGCGGCCATTCGCAGGAATCGGCGATCGTCCGCCGTCAGCGTTCCGCCGCGCCAGCTCTTCGCGGGGCGATCGATCACCAGCACCGCCACGGGAAAGAGCGCCCACAAAAGAAGGAACGGACCCATGGCCGCCATCGCCGTTGGTCCCCGCCAGGCCGCGCCGGCGAAAAGGATCACGCAGGCAGCGGGGATCCAAAGCCGGCCGAAAACGAACCGCAGATCCTGATGTTTTGCGCGCCGGTGGGCGTCTTGCGCTGTCTCCCATTCCAGCAGCAGCCGATGCGAGTTGATTCGCCGGTAGGCGACGCGAGCGATCGCATCGAGTGCCATGCCTGCGTAATCCGCCAGAAAAACAACCGCGAACACGGAGCGCAGCAGGCGGTCGCGCGGTTCGCGCCAGAATCTCGTGCCGGGCGGCGGCGGATGGAACAGAAGGCCGAGGAGAGAATTCAGCACCGGCCACAACATGAGGCCCGCAATGATCCCGCTCCACAACAGCGGCGCGGGCGTGCAAAGCCAGCCCGCCAGCAGGAGGGCCACGATCGCTGGCGGCACCAGACTGCGGCGCAGATTGTCGAAGATCTTCCACCGGTTGAACGCGGAAAGTGGGTTGGGTTCAGTGCCGCCGCCGCCCACGGGCACGCGCGGTTTGAGCCAGTCAATGATTTGCCAGTCGCCGCGAATCCAACGGTGCTGTCGATTCCACCACGCGATGTAACTGCTCGGAAAGACATCCAGCAGCTCGATGTCCGTCGCGAGCCCTACGCGGACATAACTGCCTTCCAACAGATCGTGACTCAACAAGTGCGCCGTCGGAAACCGTTCGGACAAGCGGCGATGAAACGTCTGCAGTTCGTAGATGCCTTTGCCGTGATAACTGCCCTCTCCGACCAAATCCTGGTAAACATCGGAGACCGCGTGCGTGTAAGGATCGATCCCGCGCGGATCGGCAAAGATGCGTGAGAACCATGTCGCCCTCGCGCTCGGCAGCGAGGCGCTGACGCCAGGTTGAATGATCGTGTAGCCGCGAATCACGCGGCGACCATCCGGCGAAAGGCGCGCCTGATTCAGGGGATGCGCCAGCGTTTCGACCATCCTCCGGGCGGTGTCGCGCAGCAGTTGGGTATCGGCATCCAGGGTAATGACAAACCGAATGCCCTCGAGCTGGGCGCGATCGCCTGCGCAGAGAAATCCTTCCAGCTCGGGCGCGGATTCGCCCATGAGAAATCGATTGAGCTGCTCGAGCTTGCCGCGCTTGCGCTCCCAGCCGATCCAGCGTTGCTCGCTCTCGCTCCACGAGCGTCCGCGATGAAAAAGAAAGAAGCGCCCCGCTCCGTGCCGGCGATTCAGTTCCTCGATCCCGCGGGCCACGATGTCGATATCCTCTGTGTCCTCCGGCATGGTCTCCCGCGGTGCGTCAGCAAAATCCGTCAGGAGCGAAAAGCGCAGATTCGCATCCGTATTTCCGAGGTAACGAACGTCAAGGCGGTTGAGTTCGTTTTGGATCGCGTCCGGCGTGGTCAGCAACATCGGCACCACCACCAGCGTGCGGCAATCATCGGGAATGCCTTCTTTCTCGAAGGACATTTTGGGCAAAGCCTGCGGCGGCAGGAGCAAGGTCACGAAATAATTCACCGCAAGCACTGCCAGCTCACTCGCGGGCAGGACCAGCAGAAATCCCAGTAGCCCGTGTATTCGCCAATGAACCGATCCGGAGCTAAAAAGGAGAGGCGCTGCCACCATCGCCACCGTGAGCAGGAGAATACTTCCGAAGTACGTGCCCGCCGCGTGCGCGCGAAGCCATCGGCGCGACCGTTCGGCCAGCGGAACTCTGGCGCTCGTAGTCCGCTCGAGCACCAGCCGGCCCGCGTCGATCAAATAATAGCTGACGTTTCGCGCGACTTCGTCCTCGCCGGTTTTCGCCAGCGCGAGTGCTTGGTCGATGGCTTTCTGTTCGGAACACTTTGACCATCTGGCGATCTCCTCCACCGCGCCCCGGCATCGATCGCGCGTCTCAAAATCTTGCCGGGCATAAACGCCGGCGGGATCGGCCGCCAATTCGCTTTCCGCCCAACTGGTCGCTTGGAAAAGTTCCCGCCACTGGAGTTGCGCAAGGCGGCGGCAACTATTGATCATATTGGCGAGCGCCGTCTGCTGGACGGCCTGGCGCCGATGTTCGTGCTGAATGACTTCGAGCAACGGCGTGCGGAGCGTGCGTTCCAGCCAGCCGCTCACGATCGGGAGCGCCGTCTCTTCGTCGTAGAGGTGCGCCACCAGTTCGCTGGCAAAATGGGGCGTCGGCTCGGGATACCGTTCCACCAGTTCTTCCATTATTTTGAGCAGTCGCGGCGAGCTATGACGTACGGCCGTGATGAGCCGATTTGCCCAAAAGTCGGCCTCTTCGCTTTGCCTTTGCTGTTGCTCGACCTGGATTGCGAGCGCGCGCAAAGATTCGAGTAACTGCAATCGCAACATCAGCGGGAGAGCCCAAAGTTCTCCGATGTCCAGTGGCGTGATTGTCTGAAACGCGATCAGAAATCTCCGGATGATCTCAGGCTCCAAGGCTCCGCCGCTCTCGGCGACCATTTCAGCGGCTACTTGGTAAACCCGGGGCAACCCCGCGCCGGGGCCGCTGGCGATCAGAGCCAGCTCTCCATAATATTTTTGCGGGAGACTCTTCCGCAGATCGGTCACCTGTTCCCGAATCAAATAGGCGTTATCAAGCAGCCACTCCGCTGACAGCGTGAAGGCGTGGTGCACCTCCGCCGACATCATCAGACTAGCATTGGCCCATTCCAGCGTGTTCTCTATCTCGCGTAACCGGCGCAGAAAGGACGGTCCACGCGGCTTCGCTTCATGGCTGACCGAGGTCTCGTGCGCGAGGCGCGCTGCATTTTCCGTGAGTCGCTGACTCGAAGGTAGTTCATGACCGAGCGGTCGTGCGGTCGATTCGAGCGAGAAAGATGGCGGCGGATAAAAACCGAATGTCACGGGCGCCTCGGCTTCCACGTCCCGCAAAATCGTCAACACGCGCGGGGCTTGGCTGGCGTCGACTTCAACTACGACCACCGTCTCATTCGGGAGGATCGTGCTCGTGAATCTGGCCAGGCTCGTCGCGTTGACATGCTCCCGAAGCAATTGGACGAGAATCCAGCCGGTGACAGCACCCGCTAACGCGACCGCAGCGAGTAGCAGGGCCAACCCGGCTGCCCGGTAATCCGCCAGCATTCCGCGCTGCCAGAAGATAAATGCGCCAAGGGCCAGGCTGAGAACCGAAGCGGCGGCCGATCCACCGATCGGCGAAATCCCGTGTTCCTCGACCCGCGGTCGCCCTCTGGCCGAAGCGTGAATCGCTGCAGCGCGGCGAAACCGAGCGCTATAGAGATTTTTCAGCACAGCCCGACCGGTCTTCGGGCTCTGGAAGATGGCAACCATTAATGCGTGATCGCCTTGCCTCCGCCAAAATCTCATATCGAATCTTACTGTATAAATCGCTTCATTGAGGCGAGTAAAATATCGTGAATCGCTCCGAAGGAGTGACTTCAGCAGAATCCACGACGACGCTTCAATTGCTTCCGCGTCGGCATATCCGACGAGAGTTGAAGCGCAAAAGCCAAGAGCTGACTAACTGGACAAAGCGATCGACCTTCACATTGTGTTTGTGTGAGCAGGACACCTGCTACGGAAGACGAACGCGTCCGCGATGCTTTGCCGGGTCGTCGTTCAATTCTCGATGCGATGTTCGCTCCGAAATCGGTGGCCGTAATCGGCGCGAGCGAGAAACCAGGCAGCGTGGGACGCGCATTATTGGAAAATCTGCAATCGTTTCGCGATCGCGTTTTTCCAATTAATCCAAGTCACGCGACGCTGCTCGGGCAGAAAGCATTTCCAACAATTCGCGACACGCCACAGGAAGTCGATCTCGCTGTGATCGCCACGCCTGCCGCGACAGTTCCGGGAATCGTCGCCGAATGTGCGGCTGAAGGTGTAAAAGGTGCGGTCGTCATCTCGGCTGGATTCAAGGAATGCGGACCGGCTGGCGTGGAACTCGAAAAGCAGGTTCTCGAACGGCGCGGGAAGATGCGGATCATTGGGCCGAACTGCGTCGGCGTGATGCTGCCGCACATCGGCTTGAACGCGACGTTTGCAAAACCACTCGCGCTCCCAGGCAACATCGGGTTCATCAGTCAAAGCGGCGCGCTCTGCACAGCAATTCTCGATTGGAGCCGATCAATCCAACTCGGCTTCAGCGCCTTCATTTCCATCGGGTCCATGGCCGATGTGAACTGGGGCGATTTGATTTATTATCTCGGTGACGATCCGCGTACACGCAGCATTCTGCTTTACATGGAATCTGTGGGAGACGCTCGCTCGTTTCTTTCCGCGGCGCGCGAGGTGGCGCTCACGAAACCAATCATCGTCATCAAGGTCGGCCACAGCGAAGCCGCGGCGAAAGCAGCTGCATCGCACACCGGCGCGCTCACGGGAAGCGACGACGTGCTAGATGCTGCTTTTCGACGCGTGGGCGTTTTGCGGGTGGACACGATCGAGGAGCTGTTCAGTCTCGCGGAGTTGCTCGGCAAGCAATCGCGCCCGCCCGGACCACGTTTGGCCATCGTGACAAACGGCGGCGGCCCGGGCGTTCTTGCGACCGATGCGCTAATCGAGTACGGCGGAAAGTTGGCGGAGTTGTCCCCGAGTACTTTCGAAGAGTTAAACAAGCTTTTGCCGCCGCACTGGAGCCGAGGCAATCCCATTGATATACTTGGCGACGCGAGTCCAAAGACGTACGCAAAAGCAGTCGAGATCGTCGCGCGCACTGAAAACAATGATGGGCTGCTCGTCATTCTGTCGCCGCAAGCGGTGACCGAACCTACCGAAACCGCCAAGCGGTTGCGCCCGTTTGCAAAGCTGCAAAGCAAGCCAATTCTAGCGAGTTGGATCGGCGGCGTCGGTGTGCGTCCGGGGGCGGAGATCCTTGATCGCGCAGGCATCCCAACGTTTGAATATCCAGACGCTGCCGCGCGCGCGTTTTGCGCCATGTGGCGCTACTCCCACAACCTCGATGCGCTGTACGAAACGCCAGCGCTGACCGCGACCGGCGAGATCGACAAATCACACGCCGAACAGATCATCAATCGTGCAAGAAAAACGCCCCGCACGCTGCTGACCGAAATAGAATCCAAGCAAGTTTTGTCGGCCTACGGAATTCCGACCGTAGAAACGAAAATCGCAAAGAACGAAGACCAAGCCGTCGCGATCGCAAAAAAAATCGGCGGCCCGGTGGTGCTCAAGATTTATTCGGAAACCATCACGCACAAAAGCGACGTAGGCGGCGTTAAGCTGAACCTCCGCGGCGCGACTGCTGTTCGTCAAGCTTATCGCGAGATTCAACAAGGAGCGGCGGTTTTCCAACCGCCGCGGGGCGCTTGGAAAAGCGCCCCTCCATTTCTCGGTGTAACCGTTCAACCGATGATCGTGCATGATGGTTACGAGCTCATACTCGGCAGCAGCATCGATCCTCAATTCGGACCGGTGCTCCTATTCGGCACCGGCGGATATTTTGTCGAAGTGTTCAAGGATCGCGCACTGGGGCTTCCGCCGCTAAATCGCACACTGGCGCGCCGTTTGATGGAGCGAACACAGATTTACGGCGCGCTCAAAAAAGGTTTTCGCGGACGCGGCCAAATCGACCTTGCCGCGCTAGAAGATTTACTCGTGCGCTTCAGCCAGTTGGTCATCGAACAGCCCTGGATTAAGGAGATCGACATCAATCCGCTGCTAGCTTCGGCGAACCAAATAGTCGCGCTCGATGCGCGCGTGGTCCTGCATGATCCACAAACCCGCGAGAGCCGATCTGCCACGATCGACGATCCGGCCTTATCCGATCGAGTATGTCATCGACGCGAAAAATCGGCGGCGTTGAAGTGACCATTCGTCCGATCCGACCGGAGGACGAGCCGCTCATGGTCAAGTTCCACAAGACGCTTTCCGATCGCAGCGTTCACCTTCGTTATTTCGGACTCGTGAGCCTGGAGAGACGTATCATGCACGAACGCCTGCGCCGGGTGTGTTTCATCGATTACGACCGCGAAATTGCGCTGGTTGCCGATCTAAAGAATCGCGATGGCACTCACCAGATCCTCGGCGTGGGACGTTTGATCAAAGAGCACGGAACGGACGAAGCAGAGTTTGCGATTTTGATCAGCGATCCGTGGCAGGGAAAAGGTTTGGGCTCCGAGCTTTTGAAATTGCTGGTACAAATCGGACGCAAAGAACATTTACTGCGAATCGTTGGCCACATTTCGGCTGAGAACACCACCATGAAACGGGTGAGTGAAGAGGTGGGATTTGATTTGCGTTTCGACCAATCTGGCAACGAATGGTTCGCGGAGATTAAGCTCTAAGCAGATTGCGCGCTGTCAAAACGCCGAGACGGGACGAACATCAACAACGCCCCAGATCATGGCCCGGTCCTCGGCGGCATGATTCGTTTCCGCCCAGGATTGAGGTTCGCGGAAGCTACGCAGCACGACCATCGCTCCAGGGGCAGCAGCGTGTTGCACCGCAGCGATTAATCGCCGCTGGTACGCTGCGTTGGTCCCATCCAGAATGTTCGAAAGCGAGAACCCAGTGAAGCTCCCGGCTGGCTGGTGTTCGAGAAAATCGGCTGCATCGGCGCATCGAAGTTGAATCTGTTGGAGTTCAGGAACCTCCGGTGAAGAGCGCATCTCTCCGAGAAGCAGTGCACGCGCGTAGGGATTGCTGCGGTTGGGGTGCAGGGCGAAACACCGCTCCATTCGGGCTCGCAATACACTTCCGAAGTTTGGCGGCAGACAATCGAGAAATGCAGCGGAATAAACAGAGCGCAGGATGAGCCGCGAGAATAGAAAAGAAAAGGCGGCACGAAATCGCCGCGTATCCAGATGCTGCCGCCAATAGAAGAGCTGTTGCTTCGGATCGTCGAGATCGAGGAATGCTACGCACGGTTCGTCTGTTCCATCCGGCGATAGGCGCCAGGGTGCGCGCAAAATCGAGAATGCGTTCGGCGCTGCCACGTTGAACCGAGGCGCCGTCGGAGACGCCGTTGGACATAGGCAAGCTGAACGGGATTAATATCGACAGCCACCACCTTGTGATGAGCGGCAAGTCTCATCGCAGTGCAGCCAGCCGAGGCAATGCAGAAGATACGACCGCCGGGCTCGAAACGCACGACGTTCAATTTCGGCGTCCTCATACATGCATCCGAATAGCAGCTTGCGCGGTCCGGCGCGTGCGCGGAAGCGGCCATTTTGCCAAGCTGTCGCTGGCACCGCGGAACTCATCTCCATCCCGGAAAACTCGCAGAAACCCAAACGAGCACGAGGAAAGCGAAATTTTTGACGACCATTCCACCCGGATCGTCAATGAACCGGCGGGCCCATAGGAGTCCGCAAGCGTTTAGGGTTACAAGCAGCAAAGTTTGCGCGACTGCGCAAACAACGGGAGCGATTCCGGTCAAAACCCAAACGCCGAGTGCTGCCTCGACAATTCCCAGCAATTTGAGCAACTCCTTCCCAATACGCGCTCCGTAGTGCGGCATCGCCTCGATGACGCGCACCTGGCGCGGCTGACGATTTAGAAGCTTGCACCATACGCCCTCATAAAACCAGACGGCGGCTACCGCGACATGGATGAGCCAGAGTGGGGGAAGAAGCTGCTGAGATCATTGGTTTCTTTGCGGAATTTCAGCGCGATCGAGAGATTGCTCCGCATCGCGTTCAAAATGTAGTGATGGAACGAGTGGCAGACCGCGGCTTCAACCCGACCGAATAGCCAGCGAGGATAATTCGGACTTGCGTAGCGAGTTGCCAGCGCGACTCGCGTGCGATCCTCCGAAAGCTTGCACAATGTGTACTCGCCTCCGAGGAGCCTTATCCCGCCCAAGGGCGAGATTTTGTTCGATGATCTCGAAGGCATAGTTGTGCCCTCGAACTATGTGAGTCACTCGTTTGACCAAGTGTCCGTCCACGTAGCGACATTTTACTTCGCCGCCAACTTCAGACTTGCAACCCTCAGTCCCGATCGGAGTCGGAAGGAAGCGGCGCAAAAGAAATGGCCGGTCTTCTGCAATCTCCTCATAAAACATCAATGCATCCCACACTGCGTCGGCCGGTGCGAAGAAATCCTGGCAAGTTGTGACTGAAGCGGAATGTTCCCGAGCGCGAGAGGATTCAAGTTCTATGGCCGGTGCGTTATTTCCCAGCATTTCTGCGGCTGCAGCGAATATTGTCGCATACCTTGTGTTGACATGAGCTTCGCAGTTTTATGAGTCCACTGTAAAGCGCGGTTCGAGATGAGGTTGCGATTAATGAAAGTAGCCATCTTCGAGAATCAGTTGGTTGCTGATTTCGGCGACCGCAGCAAACGCAGTCCATTCAGGATCACAACTACGGTGCTGCCTTCGTGGCCGATTACGCCAGCCGTGAGATTAATCTTCTCTGCCAGCGCTGAAATGATCAGGAAAAGAATTACGCCGAGAGAAATGACAATGTTCTGGCGAATGATCGAGCGCGCGCGCCTGCTCAATCGAAACGCGCCTTCGACATTCTCGATCTTGTCGTGCATCAAAACTATGTCGGCCTGTTCCAGTGCGGCGTCGGAACCGCGCGCGCCCATGCCGATTGAGACGTCGGCAGCTGTGAGACTGGGCGCGTCGTTGATTCCATCGCCCACCATCGCCACCTTCTTTCCCGAGGCGCGCCAATCGTGAATGCATTTCAGCTTCGCTTCCGGACTAAGCTCTGCGCGCACGTCTTCAATTCCGACTTTCTCAGCGACGATGGCTGCCGGGACAGGGCGATCCCCAGTGAGCAGCGTGACTGGCACGCCTGAGCGCTTTAGAAAAGCGATAACGCCTTTCGCGGCTGGCCGAATTTCGTCGCGCAGGTAAATCACTCCGAGGGCCTGTCCGTTCCCGACCCACACTTCCGCATCGCTCGTTGATTCAACAGCCGGCAATGTGATGCCGCGGTCGCGCATCAATCGCCGGCTCCCAATGAAAATTCTCTTGTCAGCAATCGAAGCTTCCATTCCGAGTCCGGCGACATTTAAGAAATCGGTTGCCGTCAGAAGAGGCAGCTTTCGTTTCTCCGCTTCCGCCGCAACCGCTCGCGCCAGCGGGTGCGTGGAAAACTGCGCCACCGACGCCGCAATTTGAAGAACGCCATCTTCGATTTGCGAGTCAAAAGAGTCGATTCTCGCCACGATAAGCGAGCCTTTTGTCAACGTCCCGGTTTTGTCGAATGCAAACTGGGTTGCTCCCGCGAGATTTTCGATGGCGACACCGCCACGAAACAAAATGCCGCGGCGCGCGCCGGCCGCAATTGCAACGAGAATGGCCGACGGAATCGATAGCACCAGCGCACAAGGGGACGCGACCACGAGCACGGTCATGGCGCGATAGAACGCGTCCGGGACGGGACGCTGGAGCAAGAGCAGCACGCCGAATACAACGGCACTCAGAGAAAGCGCAACCCACGTGTAATAACGGCTAAACGAATCCGTGAAGCGTTGTGCTGGCGCTTTCTGCTGTTGTGCGACTTCGATCAGCGAAACGATGCGATTGAGCGCGCTGTCCTCAATCGCACGCGTGGCGCGGACGACTGATTGGCCATCGAGATTGAGTGTGCCGCCGCTCACGGCATCGCCGATTTGTTTCATGACCGGAATCGATTCGCCGGTCAGCGCGGATTCATCGGCCGACGTCGCGCCTTCAATCATCACCCCATCGACTGGAAACAGCTCGCCGGCTTTGACGAGCAACTCGTCGGCGGGCTCAACATCATCAACGGAAATTTCCATCCAGCGCCCGTTTTCACGTCGCAGTGCCAGTTTGGGGGCAACCTTTAGAAGCGACTCGATCGATTTGCGTGTGCGATAATTCGCGAACTGCTCCAGCCCGTTGCTCAACGAGAAGAGAAACAGCAAAGTTGCGCCTTCAGTCCAGGCTTTTACGAACAGCGCGCCGACAGCGACGGCCACCATCAAAAACTGAATGTCTATCTTGCGACCCTTAAGCCCCTGCCACACATCCTGCGTGGCAAACCAAGCGCCGGCAACATACGCGACGGCAAAACAGACCGCGCTGAGCGCCGGGCTGAATCCCGCGCGTTCAAGCACAAACCCAATTAGCGTGCTGAGTCCACACAGTACCGCCAGCACCAGCATGACGCGGTGATCGCGAGTAACTTGCCGGGGGAATGGACGATTCCGCCATGCAGGCAACGGGATCCTTTTCCAAATAATCGGCGGCTCGTTGTCCGGATGCTCACGGTGAATTTCCGCCGTGTACCGGCTGATCTTGTGCAGATGCAGCTCTGGCAATTCGCCATCAGGTATGACGGAAATGTCCCAGTCTCCTGACAATTCTCGCCCGACTGCCGACTTGATCGCGTCCAGCGCTTCTTTAGAAGGCGCTTGATAAAATCCGACGGTGACGCCGTGATTCTGCGAATCAAGCCGGACCTGCTTGACCGCAGGGTGATCCGCGATCAGCCGGGCTACGCGCGCCCACGTCTCGTGATTTGTTTTGGCGGCAGGCCGATTCGACACTTGATTCTCCTCCACACCAGACTATTTCCTGCGATTGCGCCTGTCATCTCAGCGGTATTTGTCATTCACTCCGCATTTCTTGGCAGCCTGCCACCAGGCCGGCGCAAAAAATGATCGATCTTTAGCAATCAAGGAAAAGCGAGGTTGCAAGGCATGCCCGATATTTTATACAGAACCGAAGCGTTAAGCCAAGACAGGACGATGGATATCTACAGAACATCGATTTGCCCATGAAAGAAAAAATGAAAACGTCATCAATTTCTCGCGCGAATAAACGGCAACGATTTGTCCGCACTATTTTAGTTCCCGTCGACTTTTCGGACTGTTCCCTCGCAGGGCTAACGTATGCGGTCAAGTTCGCCAAAGAGCTTGGTGCGCGCATTATCGTTCTGCACGTCGCTGACCTCGGCCCGGTTATGATGACCAGCGGCTGCGGTGATTACGATTCGCCGACTTACCTCGAAGCGGCGCACCGCCGCTGTGGCAATCAGATGCAAGCTTTTTTGAAGCGCGTCGATTTCGACGGTGTTCCGGTCGATACCTCTGCCGTTGCCGGATTCTGCCCGGCCGCCATTTATGAAGCGGCTGCAAAGGAAGGTGCGGATCTAATTATCATTTCGACGCATGGTCGGACTGGTTTGCGCCGTGCGTTGATTGGCAGCGTTGCTGAAGGGACGGTGCGAAATGCAGCGTGCCCGGTCCTCGTCGTGCCGTCGTTTTCGAGTGTGCGCAAGAGCTCGTTGAGGGAAAGCGTGCGCATCGGAGGGCGGAGCCAACCACTGGCAAAAGCCACTCACAGTAGAACCCCAAAATCGTCAGCAATCTGACCAGCACTTCCCTAGCCTATGACTGCTCCGAAAATGACGCAGACCAGAAACAGCAGCTTCATCTTCATGTAACCGGTGTCTCTGTTGGCTCGATCACGCGAATTGCGAAGCCCAGCAACAGGCGGGAAACGCCGCTTGAAATCAAACCGATCCCCACGAGGTATTGAATAACCTCCGGCGCGGCGGGTGGCCAATGTCCGCACGCCACAATCCCGAGCCCCAGAGTGACTACTCCGTCGATCAGGATCCAGACGGCATATCGACATTCGTGGAGCACAAAAAACAAGCCGATCTCAACGATTCCTTCGGCAATGAGAACTACGCCTACTACGAGGGCGAGAAGAACCACACCGAGCAGCGGATTCACCAGCAGATTAATTGCAGCCACACCGTACAACCCAGCTATGAAGGCGTGCCAGCCCAACGTACCGCGTCCGAAATGAATCCCGAAGATGAGATGAGCAACCGCCGCGAACACAAGAACCCATCCTAACAAGGCTGCAACTCCAACGGAAAATGTGAGAGGCAGCACGATCGCCAAAACTCCGCAGACAAACACCAGCACGGCGGAAGCAATTAACCATCGAGTTGCTCGCGTCGCGTAAATATTAACGCTGTCCGATTCGAGTGAACTCCTCACAACCTGTGGAGTCTGGTCTTAACGATGGCCGTGGAACAGCATTTTCACAGCTGCGATTTACGATGGCCATTTTTTCGGCCCGTCGCCAAGCGCCGCAAGAAATGCGCGGCAATTCGCAATTGCTGCGAAGTGTGTGTCGTTAAACGTGTAAAATTCTTGATCCAGTGGAGGATCAACAATGCAAACGATGAAAGCCAACGTTTTCTACGGACCAAACAAGATCGGCATTGAAGAAGTGCCGCGCCCGATTGCGGGCGCAGGCGAGGCAGTCATTCGGATAACATTAACGACAATCTGCGGAACCGACCTGCACATTCTGCGTGGTGAGTACCCAGTGAGGCCTGGACTTGTGATCGGACACGAACCGGTCGGCGTGATCGAAGAATTGGGTGAAGGGGTGACCGGCTACAAGATTGGCGATCGCGTTTTGGTCGGCGCGATCACGCCGTGCGGTCAATGCCGTGCGTGTCTGTCCGGACAATGGGCGCAATGCGGCCACGGGGAAGGCGTCGAAGCAATCGGCGGCTGGCGATTCGGCAACACCATCAACGGCGCACAGGCGGAATATCTGTTGGTCCCCAATGCACAGGCGAATCTGGCGAAGATTCCGGACGAGCTCAGTGACGAGCAGGTTGTCTTGCTCGCTGATATCGCCTCGACTGGATTCAGCGGCGCCGAATCGGCGAATATTCGCATCGGCGACACAGTCGTCGTTTTTGCGCAGGGACCGATTGGCTTGTGCGCAACGGCGGGTGCGAAGTTGATGGGCGCCTCTTTCATCATCGCCGTGGAAAGCGATCCGGTCCGAATGGAAATGGCGAAACGAATGGGCGCCGATGTTGTAATCGACCCGAAGCAGGCGCACGTGGTGGAAGAGGTGAAGCGGCTTACCAGCGGCGGCGCAGATGTAGCGATTGAAGCGCTCGGCATACAGGAAACTTTTGAAAATTGCCTACGCTGTTTGCGCCCGGGTGGAACGCTCAGCAGCCTCGGCGTTTATTCGGGCAAACTGCAAGTGCCGTACGACGCATTTGCAGCGGGCATCGGGGATTACAAAATCGTGACGACACTTTGTCCGGGAGGCAAGGAACGGATGCGGCGGTTAATGGCAATCGTGCAATCGAAACGTTTCGATCCGACGCCGCTGCTCACGCACAAATTTTCACTCAACCAAATTGTCGAAGCGTACGATCTCTTCGGATCGCGCCGCGATGGCGTTCTGAAAGTCGCGATCCGGCCATGAAACAAAATCTTTCCCGATGAAATCAAACACACACCTCGCAATGAAGTCGAGCTCACGGATTTCAAGCCGCGACACGCCTGGCAAGCAAAACCGGGACGCCTTGCAAATTCGCAGCGTTCTTGTGCCCGTGGACTTTTCCGCGCCATCGTTGGGTGCAATCGAGTTTGCACTGCCATTGACAAAACAGTTCGGCGCTGAGCTGCATCTCGTTCACGTTCTTGCCACGGATCATCCATTTACCGGGCTCGTAGGGATGCCATTTATCCTTCCGGAAGTTGAGGTCAGTCGATCTGTTCATGAGCAGCTCAAAGATGTCGCGCGGAAATATTCGATCGACCTGCGTCCGGGAAACCTGTACGTGTTGAAAGGCCGGGCCTTCGAAGAAATCTGTCGCCTGGGGCACGATACGGACATCGATTTAATCGTCATCGCAACGCGCGGTAACACCGGTGTGAAACATCTTGCGCTTGGAAGCACAGCCGAACGCGTGGTGCGTTATTCTTCATGCCCGGTACTGGTCACGCATGGCGCCAAACCCTTTGGCACGGTCACCGGCTTCCGTAAAATTCTCGTGCCAGTCGATTTTTCCGAGTGCTCGATGCAGGGACTGGCCTATGCGAAAGTTTTCGCCAAGCATTTTAAGTCGAAGATTACGCTGCTGAATTCGGTTCACTTTCAGTACTATGTCGCAAGTGACGAGTGCTCGCGCTACGATCTGCCGCGCTTCATGCAGCAGGCCTATGTGGTGGCCCGCGATCAGATGCGCGATCTCTTGGAAAAGACGGATTGGGACGGGTTGGAGGTGGAAACATCGCTGCAAACTGGTCATCCTGGCCAGCAAATCTGCGAGGATGCGAGAGATAGTGACATGGATTTGATCGTGACCTCCACGCATGGATCCACAGGGTTCACGCATCTGTTGCTTGGTAGCGTCGCAGAATACGTCGTCCGGCACGCGCATTGTCCAGTTCTCGTTGTTCCCGCTCGCTCGTCTGAAGTCCAAATCCATCCCACTAAACAAACATGAAAATAATCATTGCGACCGTTCTTAGCCTTATAACGTCGCTCCTTCTGAACGACTTCGCCGCATTCGCCGCGGAGAAGGCAAAAAGCGCACCGCGCTCGTCTGCGACGCAGCCGTTCACTTACGCGAACGTAGTTTCATCTTTCAAAGAAGCTCACCTTCGCGCAACTGAAGTACAACCGCGTTGCACCATCTTCTTCGAAGGCGAATGGAAGAACCCGAACGTTTACGATTATTGCGTCATCATGGTTGAAAACTCCGATCAAGATGTGCAGGTCACCTTTTATCTCACCGACGCTCACGAAATGAATTGGGTGACTGAGTTCCTGGATTCACCGTTCTTTAGTCGGAATGAGACCGAGAGCCTCTTTCGCCTTATGAACTCACACAACGATGTTCGAGGGCAAAATGTGGGACGCTTCCGAGTCGATTTCCATCATTGGCAGCCGCGGCACGCTGAGATTTTCGTGTTCAGCTTCACGCCCGCTGGTGGACGGCGTTAAATGCTTCTTTTTGCGCGGGAACCCTTACGCTTCCCGCGTTTGCCTTGAAGGCACCCGAGGAACCGTCAGCTCGGACAGCGTTTGGTCTTGTTGTGGTGACTCTCGCAGAAATTTACTTGCGTGATAGGCCCGCTGGGGACAAGCTCGCCGTGCAATGAGCACATCAGCGCGCTCGATACCTTGCGGCCGCGCCTTCATTGGGACGCTTGTTTCCGCAGCGTTTTTATGGACACTGCTGCTAAGTGTCTCTCCGCAGTTACATGCGCGCGTTCACCCTGATGCGAACCGCGGCGATCACACTTGTGCCGTTACGCTGATTGCGACTGGCAACTATGATCACGCTGCGCATCCGCCTCTGGTCAGCGCCCCGCTGCCAGCCATTCATTTTTCCAAAATTCCGGCGTTGACTCCATGCTGGGTTCAATCGCCGTTTCTTGGTGCATGTATTTTCGAGCATGCGCCGCCCGCGCGCGGTTAGCACGCAGGCTGTAGTCGTCGCCCCGTGGGCGACGCGACGCCTAGCTAATTAACAGCTCGATGCTGCGCGTCGCACAGCGACGCGGCTACAGCCGAATCCAACTAAGTAGGCGTTCGCCGCGGCGAACGCCTCTACAACCACCAATTTTGAAAAACTTCACTTTGCAAAATCCTTATGAAAAAATTTCTGATCGCATTCGGCGCATTGCTTTGGATTGCGCCCATCGCAACGGCTCAGGAGACAACCTCAGCCGCAGCAAATCCCACCGCTTCGCCGGCGTCGTCCGCTGCCGGTACTCCGGGAACAGCAACGACTGAACAGGTAGTCGTCACATCCCAGGAACTAGACATCTCGCGCGAGGCTATTGTGCCGAGCCTCGGTGCGACGCGCTACACGGTAGGCCCCGACCGACTAGAATCGCAGGCGCAAGGCGAAAACGCGCCGTTTAACCAAACGATGTTGCGCTTCCCTGGCGTCGCGCAGGATTCGTTCGGGCAGCTTCATGTCCGCGGCGAACATGCAAATTTGCAATACCGCATCGACGATGTGCTTATTCCGGAAAGTATTCCAGGTTTTGGCCAGGTACTGGAGACTCGCTTTGCGGACAACATTTCGCTCATTACAGGCGCGCTGCCGGCACAGTTTGGATTTCGCAACACCGGCGTAATCGATATCCACACGAAGAACGGCGCCGTTTTCCAACAGGGGGATGCATCGGTTTATGGCGGAAGCTTCGACACGATTATGCCGAGTCTTGAGTACGGCGGTGTGGCGGGGAAGCTGAATTATTACGTCACCGCGAGTTATCTGCACAATGGCATCGGAATCGAGAATCCGACGCGGACGGCCAATCCTCTCCACGACGACACCGATCAATATAGAATGTTTGGGTACTCTTCGTACATTCTCGACGACACCAGCCGATTCGTGTTGCTGACCAGCGGCTACCACGGTGATTTTGAGATTCCGAATAATCCCGGGCAGACGCCACAGTTCACCGACATGGGCAGATCGACATTCAACTCGGCCAAGCTCGATGAAACCCAGGTCGAGCAAGATGCATATGCCATACTTGCCTATCAAAAGAAGATCGACGACTTCAATATGCAGGCGTCGGTTTTCACCCTCTATAGTTCGGTCCTGTTTAGGCCCGATAATACCGGCGATCTTATTTTCAACGGCGTTGCCTCACGCGTTGATCGTGACATTTTCTCGAATGGAATCACGTTGGACGCGAGCTACAAGCTTAACGATCAGCACACGCTCCGCGGCGGATTCCTTTTTACGGAGCAGCATGCCACCGTCGGAACGTCCACACTGGTTTTCCCGGTCGATGCCAATGGCAACCAGACGAGCGACGTCCCGCTGCGCATTGTCGATAACTCCGGCAAGTACGGCTACTTCTACGGATTCTATTTGCAGGATGAATGGAAACCATTCGAACAACTCACGATCAATTTCGGAGGCCGCTTCGACATTGTGGACGCGTTCGCGCACGAGAATCAGCTCAGTCCTCGAATCAACATTGTTTGGGAGCCGTTGAAAGGCACGACGTTGCACGCCGGTTATGCGCGGTATTTCACACCGCCGCCGCTGGAGAATGTCGAACAAGGCACGGTCTCAAAGTTCGACGGCACGACCAACGAATCCGCTATCCAAAAGGATTCCGTCACGAAATCGGAGCGCGCGCATTATTTCGATGTGGGGATCACGCAAAAAATCATGGAAGGTTGGACCGCGGGGCTGGACGGTTTCTATAAAAGCTCCCACTCGGTTCTCGACGAAGGCCAATTCGGCGAAGCGCTCATTCTTTCGTCGTTCAATTACAAGCGCGGCGAGATTTATGGCGGCGAATTTACTTCGAACTACGATCACGGTCCGTTCTCGGCGTATCTCAACGCGGCTTACGAATGGGCGCGTGGAACCAACGTCAGTTCCGCACAATTTCTTTTTGATCCCGATGAGTTCGCTTACATCAAGAAGAACTGGGTCTTTCTCGACCACGATCAGCGTTTCACTGGGTCTGCTGGCGTTTCGTACACGTGGAATGATTGGAGGCTAGCCATCGACGGACTCTATGGGAACGGGTTGCGCCGAGGCTTTGCCAATACCGAAAAGAACCACCCCTATGAGACATTCAACGTCAGCCTTTCCCGCCGAATCAAGATTACGGCGAAGACGGCACTCAACATCCGTTTCGATGTCGTGAACATTCTCGACACAATCTACGAATTGCGTGACGGTAGCGGCATCGGTGTTGGTGCACCGCAGTTCGGCCAGCGTCGCGGCTTTTACGGCACCGTGGCCTACGAGTTTTGAGGTTGGTCGCTCATTGTCACGCTTATGATCCGGCGTTTTTTATATGCTCTTGTAATCGTCTTATCGGCCTACGCCGCCGCCGGTGCGCAAGATTCGGCGTTAACAGCGGCTTCGCCGACGCCGAATCCTTCAAGCACCGAGAAAATTACGTTCACGGAAGTTAACGTCGATGGACCATATATCGCGATGACCTTTGATGACGGCCCGCACGCGACCAACACGCCCAAGCTGCTGGAGATGGCGGCCGAGAGGCACATCAAACTCACCTTCTTTGTGCTCGGCGAATGCATCGAGCAGAACCCGGACGTTCTCCGCCAAGAGGTCACGGAAGGACATGAAATCGGAAATCACTCCTGGTCGCACCCTAATCTTGCGAAACTCTCGGATGAGGGCGTTCGAACTCAGCTTCGACGGACCGAAGATATCATCGTGAAGACGGCAGGCATAAAACCGAAGTTGATGCGTCCTCCGTATGGCGAGTTGACGAAACGGCAGCGGATATTGGTAAATCACGAGTTCGGCTACAAAGTCATCTTGTGGGACATTGATCCACTCGATTGGAAGCGACCCGGGTCTAACGTCGTTGCGCAACGCATCATCGCGGGAGCGCGGCCGGGGTCGATCATTTTGTCACATGACATCCACCCACCAACGATTGCGGCGATGCCGCAAGTTTTTGATGCGCTTCTAGCAAAAGGATTCAAATTCGTCACCGTCTCCGAGCTGCTCGCCATGGACAAAGGCGGCGAGCGAAAACCGTCGAAATGATTCTGCTGGTTTTCAACGGAAGAAGCTTCGGTCACTTTTCGTTTCGATCTTAATTGCGGTGCTCCCACGCCTTGCACCGCTCTAGATCTTGTCGGCAAAGTTGGGCGTCATCGATGATCGATTGCGCATACTCACCCGGGGTATATGATATGTTTTAATGGCTCACACCAGCAGGAACAAGAAGAAGCTCATCGACCGTGTGCGGCGGATTCGAGGGCAAATCGACGCCGTAGAAAAAGCGCTACGGGAAGAACAGGATTGTGGGGAGATACTCCAGCTTATTGCGGCATCCCGAGGCGCGCTGAACGGCCTCATGGCCGAGATCCTCGAAGGCCATCTCCGTTTTCACATCGTCAACTCTAACGGAAAGGCGAAGTCGAAACGGGTCGCGGCACGCGAAGCAATCGACGTGGTGAGAACTTATTTGAAATAGCAGACCTGAGAAAACATGAACGCCGTAGCAGCCGGACGAGAAACAGACGACCACTGCCTTCCCGAGAATCCTCGTGATCACAATGGGGACCATCTCGAACACGATCACGACCATTCGGCAGCCGAATACGTTCGTCTCGGCCTAATGGCTCTCGTCATCGTGGCGAGTCTCACTGGTTGGTGGAAACACCTTATGAGCCGAGACTGGCTGGCTTTCGCGGCGACGCTTATTGGCGGCTATCCCATTTTTCAAGAAGCGTGGGAAAACCTCCGCAAGCGGCGCATGACGATGGAACTCTCCATGACCATTGCGCTCGTCGCGGCGCTATGCATCGGTCAGTTCTTTACCGCGCTAGTTATCGCGTTCTTCGTGCTCTTCGCCGAATTGCTCGAACGCTATACGGTAGGCGGCGGATGCAGGGCCATCGAAAAACTAATCGAATCCCTTCCGCGCCAGGTCACCGTGCGGCGCGATGGCCGTGAGCGCGAACTAAGCACACAGGAAGTAGACAGGGGCGAGACGATTATCATTCGGCCTGGTTCGCGCATTCCCGCTGACGGCGAGGTGCGCAAGGGCCATAGCTTCGTGGATCAATCCTCCATCACCGGCGAATCATTGCCGGTTGAAAAGGTCGAAGGAAGCAAAGTGTTTGCCGGCACGATTAACAAGGACGGTGTGCTGGAAGTCCGGGTAGAAAAAATTGGGCGCGACACCACGTTCGGAAAAATTATTGAAATCGTTGAGCAAGCCGAGAAATCAAAGGCGCCTGTAGAGCGCATTGCGGATCGGCTGGCCGCTGGCTTGGTTTACTTCGCACTCGGCGCAGCAGTCCTAACGTTCATCGTCACACGCAATCTTACCTCGACGATCGCGGTAATCATCGTGGCAGGCGCGTGCGGTGTGGCAGCTGGAACCCCGTTGGCAATACTCGCAGGCATCGGCAGCGCAGCGCGGCGTGGCATCATTATTAAAGGTGGACTTTATCTCGAACAACTCAGCCAGATTGATACGGTCGTTCTTGATAAGACTGGCACGCTGACTTTGGGCGTTCCTGAAGTTACTTCCATCACAACGCTGAACGGTGCAAGCGAGGACGAAGTGTTGCAGACCGCTGCTATCGCCGAGCAACACTCTGAGCATCCACTGGGCGAAGCGATCGTGCGCCGCGCCCAAGAGCGCAATGTTCCACTGCGAGAGTATGCGAACCTGCGCTATTTACCCGGCAAGGGATTGACATGCGACGACAATGGAAGCCAAATCCTCGTCGGCTCGCGAGCGTTGTTTGAAGAACGCGGCCTGTCTGTCCCTGCTGAAGTCGCACCCGACTCTGCCGACGCGAAAAGTGCGGGACAAACCACCGTGCTTGTTGGCCGGGACAGACGCATTCTCGGCACAGTCACACTCGCCGACCAACTGCGAGTTGAGGCCAGGCAAACCGTCGCCCGGCTTAAGAGCCTCGGCTTGCGCACTATTCTCCTCACGGGCGACAGTTCTAACACGGCTAAAACGATCGGGGACTCACTCGCCGTGGATGAAGCCATTGGCGATTTATTGCCACAGCAGAAGGTGGAGAAAATCCGCTCATTGCTCCAACGCGGGAACAAAGTCGCAATGGTCGGGGATGGCGTGAACGATGCGCCGGCGCTGGCGGAAGCGACTGTGGGCGTCGCAATGGGACAAGGCACGGATGTGGCGTTGGAAACCGCGGATGTGACATTGATGACCAGCGACCTCTCGCGCTTGCTTGAAGTGCTCGCCATCAGCAAGCGTTGCTATGGCGTGATCATGTTTAATTTTTGGGGAACAATTCTCGTGGATACCGCAGGCATCGTATTAGCCTTCTTCGGTCTGCTCGCACCGATTATCGCTGCGCTCATTCACGTCGGCTCGGAGTTGGCTTTCATTCTCAATTCCGCACGGCTTTTCCGCCAGGCACCACCCGCACCTTCTTGACGGCTGGGCTACGGTTAACTGCGAGACCCAGGGTCCGGCCGACGCGGGAGCTAATTGCGATCGCGCGCGGAGCTCTCGGCCAAAGCAAATAATGAACGATCACGCTACTCTCTGGCAGGTCGTGGCGGCCTATGCTTTCGCTCTTGTCGGGGGATGGATTAGCACGACACTGCAACTGGCGCACAAGCCACTCTGCGCGCTGATCAGTTTCGCCGCCGGAACGCTGTTGGGTGTGACGATTTTTGCGATTTTGCCGGAAAGTTTGGGTGCGTGTTCTTGGTGGGCGGTGTTCCTGGTCTTCGCTACTGGGTACGCGCTCTTCTTTTTAATCAGCAAACATGTCCATCACGTTTGCCCTGCTTGCGCGGCCAGTCATTTCGACGCGGATGCAACACAACATTTTAGCGAAATTGCTACCGCGCTAGTTGTCGCATTGGCAATTCACAGTACCACCGATGGTCTTGCCTTGGGAATTCAACGCGAGGCGCTCGCGACGGACGCGACGAAATGGTCGCTGTTCTCGGCTCTCTGCATTCACAAGGTTCCTGAAGGCCTCGCGCTTGGCAGTCTTTTGATCGGCGCTGGTTTGCGCCGCAGCGCCGCGCTTGGCTGGGTAGCCGCAGTGGAGGCAACGACACTCCTCGGCGGAGTGATCGGTATTTTTTTTCTGGCGAAGGTTTCCACTTTTTGGCTTGGGTTAATTATGGCGCACGTCGGCGGCGGATTTTTCTATCTTGCCGCACACGCTGTGCTCGGGGAAATGGTCAAGCATGGAAAGACACTAGTGCTGACCAGCTTTTTGGTGGGCGTCGCATTGATCGCGCTTCTGAATATTGGCTTAAGAATGCTTGGGTAGCGCACGCGTCCCGCGTGCTCGCGAAGCCGTCTCGGGTTCGCGAACTTTCCGAGGGCGTTTTCACCGGCGGCGAACAATGAAAAAGAGGAAAGTTCGTTTCGGCGCGACGCCGAAACCAGCATGCGGGACGCATGCGTTACCCTTGGCGATTTGGAAATGGCCGTTTCCTATCGTTAGATTGGCCCGTGCATTTTTTCCGTTATTACGATGGACATCTCTACTGCGAAGATGTCGATCTTGCGCGCGTGGCCGAGAAATTTGGCACGCCACTCTATGTTTACAGCGCAGGAACAATTCTCGATCACTACACGCGGCTCGATGCCGCGCTCGCGCCACTTGATCATCTGATTTGCTACGCGGTCAAAGCAAACTCTAACCGCGCGATCCTAAAGCTGTTCGCCGATGCAGGCGCCGGTTTCGACATCGTTTCCGGCGGCGAACTTTATCGGGTGCTCGCAGCGGGTGGCGACGCGGCTAAATGCACGTTCGCCGGCGTGGGCAAATCCAGTGAAGAAATCGAGTACGCGCTCGAACAGGGTGTCTGCAGCTTCAATGTCGAAAGCGAAGGAGAGCTCGAGCACATTGATCACATCGCGGGTGCAAAAGAAACACGTGCGCGGATTGCTCTGCGTGCCAACCCCGATGTCGATCCGCGCACGCACGAGTACGTTTCGACCGGCTCGCGCGAGAACAAGTTTGGCATCGCGCTTGACCAGCTCCCCGCGGTTTACGAGCGCGCAGCGAAAATGCGCAACATTGAGATCGTCGGCGTGCAAATGCATATTGGTTCGCAAATCACCGAGGCTGAGCCGTTCGCCAGCGCCATCAAGAAAGCGGCGCCAATTGTGCGCGAGCTAAAGTCAAATTACGGAATCAAGTTTTTCAGCATTGGCGGCGGCATGGGAATCATTTACCGGCGCGCACTCGAGAGTGGATCAGGCAAATGGTGGCACGACCACGGTCCCGCAGGCGCGGGATCCGCGTTCAGCATCCGCGATTACGCTGAGGCGATTGTGCCACCGTTGCGCGAGCTTGGCATTCGAATCCTGGTCGAGCCTGGTCGTTTTCTTGTCGGCAACGCAGGCGTTTTGCTCACCCGAGTCCGTTACATCAAACAGACTGCCGAGAAAAAATTCGCGATTGTCGATGCGGGCATGAACGATCTGATTCGGCCGGCGCTTTACCAGAGCTATCACGAGATCGTACCGGTCAAGAAACCAAGCACCCTCACCCCAACCCTCTCCCTGGCAGGGAGAGGAGGACGCGAAGCGCCAGGTCAGGGTGAGATTGCGAGCGAGAGTAAGAATAAGACAGAGAAGATCGACATCGTGGGGCCGGTGTGCGAATCGGGCGATTTTTTCGCGCTGGATCGCGAGATGCCGGAAGTGCGTGAAGAGGATTTGCTGGCGATTATGAGCGCGGGCGCTTACGGATTTGTGATGGCATCGAGTTACAATTCGCGTCCCTTGCCAGCGGAAGCACTGGTTCGCGGCGACAAGGTCTCGTTGATTCGGCGACGCCAAACTTGGGAGGATTTAGTGCGCGAGGAAGTCAAACTGCTGTAGCCGCCGCCCGGTGGGCGGCGCGCCGGAGGTGTTTAGACGCGTTAGGTCTGCTTCGCACAGTGAAGCGGATGCCGCTTGCGCAGCTTCGCGCTGCGCGTAAATAGTGCTCCTGCTTATGGGTGGTATTCGACGTTTCTCGTTGTTGCTTTTGCTGTTGCTCGTGGTGACGGGTAGCGCCCTCGCCGCCAACGGCGAATACATCGTCGTAATCGGCGGACCTTCTTTGTATCAATGGGAAAAATACAAGCTTTCTCCACACGATCATTGGTGGGCGAACTTTGTGCGCGCGGCGCGTTTGCGCACCGAACAGTTGCGCACACAGCTTGGCCCGGATCAGCAAATTACCTGGCTGGTTTATAAACAGGGCTATCTGGATCGCGCGAAACAGGAACACCAGGATCTGATCGCCTTGATCGATTCGGTGCGCGAAAAATTCAATCTGAATCTTGTCTGGTTTAATGCCGGGCCGGACGTGATCGACTACCTGAACAAGGGCCAGCCACGAAACCAGGTGAAGATTACCGGCTTCGAATATTTCGGGCACTCGAATCGCGCCTGTTTCATGTTCGACTACAGCAACGTCATCGACAGCGCATGCAAAGCGTGGTTGCACGAAAACGAGCTGGCCAGGATCGACCGGCGCGATTTCGCGCACAGCGCTTACGTAAGGAGCTGGGGCTGCCATACCGGCGAGAGCATGTCGAAGAAGTGGTATCGCGCTACCGGCACGCACATGATCGGCGCAATCGGGAGAACGCAGTTCATGATGGAAGAGCTGCCGATCCTCACTTCCGAAGACGGGAAGTGGGTTAATTAATTTTCGTTTGCCGATTTTCGATTGGCGATTGAACATCGCGCGTTGCGATGAAGTTTGCCGAACTCAGCGCCCTATATCGCCAGCAGTCTCTCTGTCATTCCGAGCGAAGTCGAGGAATCTCTCGAAACTATCGTGAGAGCATAGAGTTCGCCGAGTGAGTTATGAAGTTCCCGGAATTATATGCCCTCTATGATCAACCGCTTTTCGATCTGATTTCGCAAAGCCGCGCAGTTCATCTTCAGCATTGGCGCGGCGAGGAAGTGCAGCGATGCAGTTTGCTTAGCATCAAGACTGGCGGCTGCAGTGAAGACTGCGCTTACTGTGCGCAGTCGGCTCGTTATTCCACGGGTCGATATTTTTGAGTTGGTGAGGCTGATTGCCGTTACCCGCATCGCTTTGCCGAAAGCGCGCGTCCGTTTGACAGCGGGACGCACCAAGCTGTCGCGCGAAGGTCAGGCGCTCTGCTTTTTTGCCGGCGCGAATCCGATTTTTTACGGCGACAAACTTCTTACCGCAAAAAATCCCGCGGCTGATGTCGATGTTGCCCTTTTGCGCGAACTCGGGTTGCACGTGGAAGCGAAAATCGTTAGTCATCCTGAGCGGAGCGAAGGACCTCACATAGACTCTATTGATCACGCTCGGGAAACAGCGTAGCACAAGCTTCGTAGGAGAGGTCCCTCACTTCGTTCGGGATGACCCGCCGTCGTTCGTCATTCGTGCTTGGTTATTTTTCGCGAACCGGAGGCACCCAATTTTAAGATCGACATCGGCCACGCATTTTGCGAAGAAGCTTTCAGGCTCCTGGGGTTCAACAAAAACCTCAACAGAAAGAAATTATGAACTGGCAAAAATTCTTCACCGCATTCATGGCAGCCTTCATTTTCCTATTCGTGTTTGGCTTCCTTTGGTACGGTACGCTAATGCGCGGCGCGCATGAGGAAGTGCAGGCGCTTTTCCGAACGAAACCTGATTTTCCCTGGCTGATTTTGGGTCATATCGTCATGGCATTTTTCTTTACCATGCTTTGTGTCCGGTTCGTTCCAGCTGGCGGCCTGGGTGCCAGCGCGACATTGGGTATTCTAGTGGGCTTAGTGTACGCAGGGCCGCATCTGATCTCGTTCGCGGTCCAACCGTTGACGACGAAGATTCTTGGCGGCTGGATCGTGGGTGCCGTGATCCAATTCGCGGTTGCCGGCGCCATTGTCGGCGCGATCTACAAACCGGCGTCTGCGCGGACACCTTAGCGTCGACGCTCTGGAAATTGGGCGTTGGACGTTGAGCGTTCGGCGTTGGACGTTTCTCCAATGACTTCGCAGACTCCCGCGGCGCTTGGCTATCAGATGCCAGCGGAATGGGAACCGCACACGGCCACGTGGCTCTCTTGGCCGCGACGCGAGGGGATCAGTTTCCCCGATTCATTCGATCGCGTCTTACCGGCGTTGCGAGCAATGGTCGAGGCGCTGATCGAATCGGAACAGGTCTGCATCAATGTTTTAAATGACGCGCATGAAGTTGAGGCGCGCGAAGTTCTGCGTGGGCTACCGGTGGAACGAATCTCGTTTCATTCTATTGCGACAAACGAACCGTGGTGTCGCGATCACGGACCGGTTTTTCTCACACGCGATCTCGATCCGAAACTCGCAATTGTTGATTGGGACTACAATGCTTGGGGAAACAAATATCCGCCATTCGATCTCGATGAAGTTGTGCCGACGCGTCTGGCGCAAATCCTCAATGTCCCGGTATTTTATCCGCGCATGATCTTGGAAGGCGGCGCGATCGATGTGAATGGCGCCGGCGCGCTGCTCACGACCGAATCGTGTCTGCTCAATCCCAATCGCAATCCGAATTTGCGCCGCGAGGAAATCGAACAGCGACTCCGGGATTTTCTCGGCGCGCGCGAAATTCTCTGGCTCGGCGACGGCATTGCCGGCGACGACACCGACGGCCACATCGACGATCTCGCACGTTTTGTCTCCGAACGAACGGTCGTGACGGTCGTTGAAGACGATCCTCACGACGAAAACTACGCACCGCTCCAGGAAAATCTCGGGCGCTTGCGCGAGATGAAAATCGATGGTCGTGCGATCGACATCGTCACGCTGCCGATGCCGAAGAAGATCGTGCGCGAAGGGCTGCGGTTACCGGCGAGCTACGCGAACTTCTACATCGCAAATACTTGCGTGCTTGTGCCCACATTCGCCGATTCGGCCGACGAGGAGGCGTTGTCGACCCTGCGCGATTGCTTTTCGCATCGGCGCATCATCGGAATCGATTGCCGCGAATTAATCTGGGGACTCGGCACGTTTCACTGCCTGACGCAGCAACAACCGGCTGTGTAAAAGCGCTGTCATCCTGAACGAAGTGAAGGACCTCACAAAGAGAGGCTGATCTTCATTTGAGCCAGTGTGCTCACAGCTTCGATTGCGAGGTCCCTCGCTCTGTTCGGGATGACCCGCATTCAGTGCTCCATGGCTAATCCGCCACCGGCCCAGGTTTGTAACCGCTATTCAAGATTGCATCATGAAGATCGGGTGGATGCGTTTTGCGCGCATCGAATGTGACGATCACACGCCCTTGCTCAAGATCGACTTTCACATCGTGCACGCCTTTAATTTTCATCAGCGGCCCGCGCAGCTTTCGCACAGCCTCATGGTGATTTTCGCCTTCGGTGGCGATTTCGATCGTTTCCAAGATCGCGTGATCGGCCCGCTCCGGGAAAAACGGATCGGCTGGATCAGGATCGCTTGGTCGTGCAGGGTCCATCGTTTTTTATTTATCTAACGTGCGACAAACGCGCACCGGTCGCCTTTTGCATGCTGTCATCCTGAACGAAGTGAAGGATCGCACGCTCGACTGTGGATCACACAAGCTTACCTGTGTGATCGAGGATCATCGGTGAGGTCCCTCGCTTGCGCTCGGGATGACTGCAAGCTCGCGAGCGATTGGTTCGAGGACGCGCCAGACGTTTTCGGCAAGAATCTTTTGCCCGGCGGCGTTGGGATGAATGCCATCGGGGAGATTCAACGAGGGATCGCCTGCCACGCCCTCGAGTAAATAGGGCACCAACGCCGCTCCATTTTTGGCGGCGAGCTCACCGAATATTTTGCCGAATGCCAACACGTAGTCCTCCGCCGCGTAATTGGGCAACTGCATGCCTGCGATCACAACGCGCACATTCGGGTTTCGCGCTTTCATCTTGTCGATGATCTGCTGAAGATTGTTTTGGATTTGATCGACCGGCAGGCCGCGGAAGGCATCGTTGATTCCGAGTTCCAGAATGAAGATATCGATTCTGTGTTTCAAGTGGGGAGGCAACCGTTCCAAGCCGCCTTCGGTGGTGCCGCCCGCCGCGCTCGCGTTGGTTACTTGAAAGTTCAACCCTGCGGACTGCAGTTTCTTTGCGAGCAAAGCCGGATAGGCTTCGCTTCGTTGGAGCATGAAGCCGTCCGATAAACTGTCGCCGAAGACAAGAATGGCTTTGGGCGGGCTGGCGCGGAGGGATTGAACGCACAACATCGAACAGGCCACGACAAAAAACGCGATGCGGACTCTCACAAGGAAATGTTGAACGCTCAACGTCCAACGCTCAACTCCGAAGGGATTCGCTCGCGAAAGCTTTCGGAGTTGGACGTTGAAGCTTTTCCGCGTAACGGTTTAAACTCTTCAACACTTAACTTTTTCTATGGCAAATTTCGCTATCAACGGTTTCGGGCGCATCGGCCGCAATGTCCTTCGCGCCATGTCACAAAAACAAGTCCAGCGTGTTCTCGCGATCAACGATCTCACTGACACACACACCCTGGCCCATCTGCTCAAATGGGATTCGGTGCATGGCAAATTCGACGGCGAGATCGGTTACGATGACGAAAACATCATCGTGCGCGGTCACAAAATCAAAGTGTTGAAGGAGCGCGACCCGGCGAATCTGCCGTGGAAAAAGTTGGAGATCGATGTGGTGCTCGAATCGACTGGATTATTCACCAGCCGCGAGAAAGCCGAGCTGCACTTGACCAAGGCGGGCGCAAAGCGCGTGCTCATCAGCGCGCCTGCAAAAGATCCGGACGTCACGATTTGCGTCGGCGTCAACGACAACGTCTTCAACCCCGCCAAACACAACATCGTTTCCAACGCGAGCTGCACTACAAATTGTCTCGCGCCCATGGCCAAGGTGCTAAATGACAAGTTCGGCGTCGCGCGCGGATTCATGAGCACCATTCACAGTTACACCAATGACCAGCGGATCCTCGATTTTCCGCATGAAGATTTGCGTCGCGCGCGGTCGGCGGCAATCAGCATCATTCCATCCACGACCGGTGCGGCCAAGGCGATCGGCGAAGTCATCCCGGAGTTGAAAGGAAAATTGAATGGCGGCGCCTTCCGCGTGCCGACTCCAGATGGCTCGGTGACGGACTTCACGGTCGTCCTGGAAAAGGACGCAACGGTCGACGCCGTCAATGCCGCATTCAAGGAAGCCGCGTCAGACAAAAGTTATAAAGGCGTCCTCGAATACAGTGACGAGCCGCTCGTCTCCGCGGACATCGTCGGCAATCCGCACTCCTGCGTTTTTGACAGCAAATTGACGCTCATGCTGGGAAACCGGTTTGTGAAAGTCGTGGGCTGGTACGATAACGAGTGGGGATATAGCAATCGCTGCGTGGAATTGATGGAAATGTTGGGAGAATAGGGACTCTTGCTCATGCTCATGCTCATGCTCATGCTCATGATCGAAGCATGAAAACTTACTTTGATCACGAGAGACTCGACGTTTATCAGGAATCGATTGCGTTCTGCGGTTGGGTTGGTGACTTGCTGAACGAAGTCGCAGGTAAAGCTGCGGCGAAAGATCACCTCGATCGCGCCTCGACAAGCTTGCCTCTTAATATTGCGGAAGGAAACGGGAAGTTCTCGGACGCCGATCGATCCAGGTTCCTAGAGATTGCTCGTGGTTCAGCCCTGGAGTGCGCGGCATGTCTGGACGTGCTCGCAGTGCGAAAGTTTGTCAGTGCCGAACGAATTACACCCGCAAAAGAACAACTCGTCCGAATTGTTAACATGCTCATGGGAATGTTGAAAAGGTTTTCGGGGCGCGCTGAGTTCTTGCGCGAGGATGAAGGAACATATCCTAACGAGCATGAGCATGAGCAGGAGCAGGACATGATCATGTGCAACAGCAGGAGTACGAGTAGGAATGGCGAAACTTTCACTCCGCGATCTCGACGTGCGCGGGAAACGCGTGCTGGTGCGAGTGGACTTCAACGTGCCAACCGAAACGCGCAGCGGCAAGATTCGCGTCACTGATGATACGCGAATCCGGGAAAGTCTGCTCACGATCAATTACCTGCGCGAGCACGGCGCGAAAACCATTTTGATGTCGCACTTTGGCCGGCCCAAAGGAAAGCCGCTGGAAAAATATTCACTTCGACCGATCGGCGAGTATTTGCACTCGCTCATCCATCAGCCGGTCATCTTCAGTCACGACACTATCGGAGAGGTCCCTGCTAAAATTGTTGAACACATGGAGAACGGCGACGTTGCTCTACTGGAAAACGTTCGCTTCCAGCCGGGCGAAGAGGCCAACGATCCGGAGTTTGCCAAAGGGCTTGCGGATTTGGGCGATCTTTACGTGGACGACGCGTTTGGCGCTGCGCACCGCGCGCATGCATCCACGGTGGGCATCACGAAATTCGTGCAGCAATCGGCGATCGGTTTTTTGATGGAGAAAGAGCTGAAACACCTGCGTGAGGGCCTTCAGAACCCGGCTAAGCCGTTTGTCGTCATTTTAGGCGGAGCCAAGGTCTCGGATAAGATCGGAGTTTTAAAGGCGCTCATGGAAAAGGCCGACACCATCCTCATCGGCGGCGCGATGGCCAACACGTTCTTGAAAGCGGAAGGAATTCGCGTCGGCGCAAGCCGGATCGAATCCGACAAGGTGGATCTTGCGCGCGAACTTCTCGATCTCGCGAAGCAGCGCAGTGTGAATTTTTTGCTTCCGGTTGACGTCGTTGAAACCGATGAAGTTCGGCCGGGCGCGGACATGCGAAACACGAGTCGTCTCTCGCCGCAGCACGGAATCAGTGATGGATGGCACGCTGTCGATATCGGCGCCGCGACGATTGCGCTTTACCAGGAGGAAATCGCAAAGGCGGAAACGATCGTGTGGAACGGACCGATGGGCGTGTTCGAAATTCCGGAATTCGGCGAAGGGACAATTGCAATCGCAGAAGCGATGGCGCAATCGGGAGCGAAGACAATCGTCGGCGGCGGCGACTCAGTGACGGCGGTCAAACAGGCCGGGCTTTCCGGCAAAATGACGTTCATTTCCACCGGCGGTGGCGCGACGCTTGAATTGCTCGAGGGCAAAGAATTGCCTGGTGTGGCCGCGCTTAGCGACAAAACTTAGACAGACTGGACAGAATGGGTTCCTCTGAAATCATTTTGTAGATTTTGTTCATTCTGTCAGAACGGTTTATGCGCAAGAACATTGTCGCCGCGTTGCTTGTCATCCCGAGTGTAACGGGGGATCTCACAAGTGACGAGAGATTTGCCACGCCCTCGATAAGTCGGGAGGTTCCTCGCTTCGCTCGGAATGACAGTTAAGTGACATGCGCAAGAAAATTGTCGCCGCCAACTGGAAGATGAACATGACGCAAGCCGAGTCGGCGCGATTCGTGGAGTCGTTCCTTCGGGACCTGGGCGAAATCACCGACGTCGAGGTGGTGATCGTGCCGCCCTTCACAGCGATTGCGAAAGTGATGGAAGCTCTTGGCAGAGCGCACAACATAAAAGTGGGTGCGCAAAATATGTATTGGGAGAAGAGCGGCGCGTTCACCGGCGAAATCAGCGCGCCGCTTTTGCGCGACTTATTTGTGCATTACGTCGTACTCGGGCACAGCGAACGCCGCGCGCTGTTTGGTGAGACTGACGAGATTGTAAATCGGAAAGTGCGCGCCGCGCACGAGGCGAAATTGCGTCCGATTGTGTGCATCGGAGAAACGCTCGAGCAGCGAGACAAAGGGAACGTGGAAAAGATATTGTCGATTCAATTGCGCGGCAGCCTCGCCGGTCTGAGCTCTAAGGAATTGCAGGAAACGGTGATCGCGTACGAGCCGGTCTGGGCGATCGGCACCGGGCGCAACGCTACGCCAGCTCAGGCGCAGGAAGCGCATGCTTTTGTTCGGCACACTTTGCGCGAGATGGCTGACGACGCGACAGCCGAGCGAGTGCGCATTCAGTATGGCGGCAGCGTGAAACCAGAGAACGCACGCGAGCTGATGAGCCAGGCGGACATCGACGGCGCGCTCGTCGGCGGCGCCAGCCTGGATCCGTGCAGCTTCGCCCAAATCGTCAAGGCCGCGCGCGCAGAATAGGGTGCAATCGCCTACAGAATCTGTTACTTGGATTTGCGCAGTTCTTACAGGATGACGATGGGATTTGGCGCGGATGGAACGCGCCAAACCCTCAAGGCCGGTCAGAGGTTGAATCTCGTCGGAACAGCTTTTATTATGGCACTCGTGTTACAGTCCCCTCAAACACTGGTGAGCCTGGACCGGTCTGGATCATCCAAAGCTGCTTGCCGTTCTGCTCGACGAATATGTCGAAGCTTGCGCCTCCGGTAAACGAGAGTGTGCCAGTACAATCCGTGTTCACCGTATAGGTTCCTAACGATCCGCTGGAATGGAGGATCGTGCCATTTATGCTGACTGTGGCGAATGGGCTGACCAACGTGCCATCCCCGTTGAAATCGATCCCTTCTATGATGGCTTTTGGCTGTGCAACACCGCCGACGATATTCCATCCGTGCGTGGCGAATAGATAGGAACCCCTCAGCATTTGTACGCTACAATGCGCGTCGGCTGCTGCCCGCGCGGTAGTGGACGTGCCCAGCGCCATCGCGGTAACCAGGCTGACCAAGGCACATGCGAAAAAGAGGGAGCTCATTGTGGTCTTAATTAATTTTGTCTTCATAAGTATTGTTTTTTCTCTTTTCTAATTTCTTTCTGTTTTGGCCTTCTTTGGCTCTTCATCGTGAGGAGTTATTTCTGGCCGTTCACCGGAGTACAGAACGGAAACCAGCGCTGGGTTATGCGGAAGATGCAGAAACCTTGGGAACCACGGATTACGCGGATGTCACGGATGCAACGATGGGTTCTTAAACAGAAGGAAACGAAGACAGCGAAGACTCCGTTTGGATCGAACTAAATAAAACCGCAGCCGCTGTAGCCACGGCCCTGTGGGCCGTCTCCCTGATGTGAAAAGCACCGCCAGAAGCAGACCGGCCACAGGCCGGTGACTACAACATTTCCGAAATCGCCCTAGGTCCACCTAAAGAGAGCCTGTGTTTTCTTTGTTGTCTTCTGTTAGCCGACAAATACCATCGAGGACGCAATCGCCAACACACCAGGGCGCGTGCTTCTCCGCAGACGGAGAAACAATCAGCCGCCACACAGTGAAACGTGACGGCTGATCGCGAACTGCTTCAGAGCTATTGCCGGCTACTGTTTGACCATGGAACCGCCGACTACGATGCCGCCGTCGGGGTCTGTACCCACATACCTAAGTTCGTTTCCGCCATCGCCGATCACGAAGTGGCGGCGATGTTCCGTCCAAGTCATGGTGCCGGTACCGTTCGCATTCACAGTATAGGTCCCGGTGAAAGTCGCACTCCAACTCGCATTGAGTATGATCCCGGCACCGAAGTTCAAGACACTACGTGCCGTGAAGCCGCCTGCGCCATCGAACGTATACAAGCCCGCTTCGTAGACTGGCCCATACTCGTTTATGGGCAAGAATTTTGGTGGCCCGTGGTGGTCGTGTACTAGAGCAAAGCCCGAGAAAGAGTCGGCGTAACTGCCGTTAAGGCTACTCGGATCATAGGCTTGGGCGCGCGGCAGGGAGACTTGCATGATTAATGCAACTACCCCCAGCGCCAGGACCGACCTGACGAGCCGGGCCTTCGGCATCTTGGGAATGCTTCTTGTGAACATAATGTCTTGGTTTTTCATAAACTAATTTCATTTTCTTGTTTTGGCCTTCCCTGACTTCTCGTTGTGAGAAAATCATTTCGGGCCGTTCACTGAGGTACAGAACGGAAACAGGGAGGAGGTTATGCGGAAAATGCAGAAACCTTAAGAACCACGGATCACTCGGATGTCACGGATGGATCCTTGCGTGCCGCCTGACACAGACGCCCCACAAATTGGATACGCGATTCATCGCGCTCTACCAATCCGTGTTATCAGCGGAATCCGTGGTTAGTTTTGTTTCGGTGCTAACGAAGCGACCCGCCTTCGCCGACCAGCCTTCGCGTAATGCTACGGCGAGTCGCAAGGCTACGGCGTGGTTAGAAAACGAATAGACTATCTTGGAGCAAGGGAATTAACGATTTTTTCGAAGCGCGGATCGCCGCGCAACGGATCCCACCACGGCATCAGTTTCAATTCGCCATAACTGACGTTGCTAGGCGGCCGGACGACGACAGCAAGCTGTTCGCAGGCGAGATCTTTCTCTCCAACCCACGCTGCAATCACTGCAAAGTATCTGACGAGGTACCGGCCGACGAGTGCTTCTTTCTCCGCCGGAAGAAGCTCAAGTGCGCGACGGCCTTCGCGCAACGCTTCCTCTTTCCGGCCGAGGCCGGCGTCGATCATGCCCAACACACACCAGGCCGGGCCGAAATCGGGTTGCGCCTCGACGATTTTCTCCTGCTCTGCGCGTGCAGCGACAAAGGCCAGCTGTGCTCTGCGCTCGTCGTTTGTCATGCGCGCGATGAGTCCTTCGACAAAATGACGATTGAATGAAACCTTATCGCCCAGGGAAATTTCATTTTCATTCAGGGCGCTCAAGGCTTGTGTGGCCGCGGCGCCATCGCGTTCGGCTAGTGCGCAGAAGAGCCAATCATGAGCAATAGCAGATGTTCCAGCGGCGGGATTTGTCGCCCGAATGGAATCGATTGCCTGACGCAATGGGCGAGTATCAGCGTTGACATCCAGTTCCCACTCCGGAAGAGCTAGTTTCATAGAGATGTTGTCGGGTTCGGCGACAGCTACTGCGCGGGCTAGCAAGGTCTTTGCTTCCGCATAGCGGCGAAACCGCGCGTAATCGGACGAAAGCGGCTCGAGCGTGCCTAGGTCGCGGGGATCGAGGTCAGCAGCGCGTTCCAAATTTCGCGTGGACTCTTGCCAGTGCCCTTGCCGTCTCTGGATGAACCCCATCAGTTGGAATATTCGTGCCTGATTGGGAAGAGTCTGGCGGGCAATTTTGAGTTCGGCCAGCGCGCCATCATAATCGAGGTAGCCTCGATAAAGGTGCACCGCTTGTGCAAGGTGCGCTTCGCCCGAATCCGGTTTCAGACGAAAAGCGGAATCGATCGCGTCTTTCGCCATGGCCAACCGGGCCGGGGTACGGTCGATCTCGTCGAAATAAATCTGATCATGAGCGAAAGCCAGTTGGCAATACGCCTCCAGAAACGATGGGTCGCGCGCGACAGCCCGGTTCAGCAAATCGACAGCCTGCGCGAAATCCTGTGGTCGGCTGTTTTTCCCGGAAAGAATATCATTGGCGCGCGAATAAAGATCGAAAGCAACGAGATCCCCAGTCGGCTTGCGCTGAATGGCCAATTTCTCCGCAGGTGCAATTTTGACATGAAGCTGCGCGGCGACTTTTTGCGCGATCTCGCTTTGGATTGCGAACAGGTCATTCAAATCGCGGTCGTATTGTTCCACCCAGACGTGGGTATCGGTCCGCGTGTCGATCAACTGCGCGTTTAGATGAAGATGCGTGCCGGTCCTGCGGACGCTGCCCTCCAGAACGTGAGATACCCGTAGCTCGTTACCGATCTGGCGCACATTGCGTTTGCCGCGGTAATCCATCACACTCGTCCGGCTGATGACTTTCAGGCCGGCAATCTTCGCCAGCTTAGTCAAAATGTCGTCCTGAATACCGTCGGCAAAGGGTACGTTCTCTTTCTGCTCGCTCAGGTTTTCAAACGGTAGAACGGCGATTCCGTTTGTTACGGGATGACGGATAAATTCGCTTTTCCAAACCATCACCGCTAACGGCACTGCCAGCACGAGCAACATCGCCGCCATGACTGCAATGCTTGGGTTGCGTCGCACCCATTTCTTTCCTCGGCCAAAAATTCCAGTGCGACGCGCCTGAATCGGTTCGTGCTTTAGCCAGCGCTCCAAATCCTCAGCCAGTACAAGCGCAGAAGAGTAACGCCCCTTAGGATCTTTCTCGAGGCACTTAAGACAGATTGTGGAAAGATCGCGATCTATTTTCGCATTTAAGAGGCGCAGTTGCCGCGGCTCGGTGTCCAAGAGTAGCTTGATCGTCTCGTAGGTTGTCCCACCGGCAAAAGGCGGCTGACCTGTCAGCAATTGGTAGAGCACTGCGCCAAGTCCATAGACATCTGTAACGCTGCTGACAGCCGCGTTGTTTCCCACTGCTTGTTCTGGCGCCATATAGCTGGGCGTGCCCAATACTTCCATCGTGCGCGTGACCGTGCTGTCGGACTCGACTAGCCGGGCAAGGCCAAAATCGGTGAGATGCGGTTCACCTTTTGCATCGAGCAAAATGTTCCCCGGCTTGATATCACGATGGAGAATTCCGTGTTCATGCGCGTAATGAACAATGCGTGCGACCTTCGCAATGAATTCCACCGCGCGCCGAATCGGCATCGCCTCGCGCCTGACCACTTCATCCAGTTGTCCGCCTTCGACGAATTTCATGCTGAAGTAGCACGAACCATCGCGCTCGCCGACTTCGTGGATTGGAACGATACCGGGATGCTCTAGGCGAGCTGCCGCTTCCGCTTCGAGCCGAAAGCGTTTCAAGTGGGTTTGGCTTGCCCACTGACCAAGGCTAATGACTTTGAGCGCAACGATACGATTGAGACTCTTCTGGCGGGCCCGAAATACTACGCCTTGTCCGCCGCGGCCAATTTGCTCGAGCAATTCGTAATCGCCGAAGTCCATCAGCATCGGCATCCGAGGGCCGGGGTCATCGACCCCGGCTACAGCTTCGTCAGGGCCGAGACCCGTCTCCAGCAGACACGCGCCGCACGAGTGCTGTGGGGAATCGGGTGGAAGGGCTGCTCCGCATTTGCGACAAAATTTTTTGGCGGTTGTGATTCTCATCGACGGCCATTCCCTTCACTTAAATAATGCACGGAAATCCCAAACAGGTTACGAGCGCAACGCGGCGATGAGGTGGCGCAGTTCATCTTCAATCTCCGCCGGCGTTGCCACCGTGTGCGCGACTTCCTCACGCAAGACCTGTCGGTAACGCTGTCGCAGCCGATGGAAGGCTTGTTTGACCGCGTTCTCGGTCATGCCAAACTCGCGCGCAATCTCCGCTTGCGACGGTCGATCCGGCTCGTCCGAGAGCAATGTGTTCAACCGCTCCAGCAGGGGCCCGTTAGGTGATGCCCGAGATTCCTCGCGCAAGCGCGCGAACACCCGGTCGAGGACGGTAAGCGCCCAGCGGCGATCATAAAGCAGATCGGCGCTCAGCAGGTCGCTGCGATCGGACTCGGTGGAATCGTCCGATCCAATCCAGTCGAGCGGAATCAGCGTTCGGCCGCCGCCGCGTTTCATCGTCGCGGCATCACGGCGCTCATTCGCCATGAAATGTTTGACCGAAGCCAGAAGAAAGGAACGCAAGCGCCCCTTTTCCTGTCGCACGGATTGGAAATCTTTGCGCTGTAAAATCAGCGCGAAAAACCCCTGGGTGAGATCTTTCGCCTCCTCTGGTCGCGTACCCTGTCGCCTAACGAAGCCATAAATAGGGCGCCAGTAAGTGCGGCAAAGATTTTCGAGCGCCTCCTGTGCGGCTGGTGATTCACCTTGTGCCTCCAGCACCACGCTCCAGTGAGTGGTCGTAAACGCGGCCCCACCCTGTTCTCCGATAGCGGCCGGACCAAACCCGGTCGCTGAAGTCACTTCATCTTCAGCAGGGGGCACACTGCGATTCAATTAAAAACTTCCTCCAAAATCAAGCCTGCAGATGGCTCATAACGCGGTGATACCGGCGGCGGCAGGACTCCGCGGATTTAGTTTTGGGAGAGATGTAAGACAAGTAAGTTCGGTCTGATTGGATGAGGCGCGCGTTCTTTATCGTCGGCCCAACTGCAACCGGGAAGTCCGAATTGGCGGCCGATGTTGCGCACGAATTAAACGCGGAAGTTGTCAGCGCCGACGCGTTTCAAATTTATCGCGCCCTCGATCTGCTGACCGCAAAACCGGACGCCTCAACGCTTGAAAAGGCGCCGCATCACTTGATCGGCACAATGCCCCTTCACGAAGAAATGAACGCGGAGAAATATCGCCGGCTCGCGTTACGCGCAATTGAAGAAATTAATTCACGCGGCAAACTCGCGATTGTCGTGGGCGGAAGCGGACTTTATATCAAAGCGCTCACTCACGGACTGCCGCCTTTGCCCGAGCCCGATCCAAAGCTGCGCGAAAAATTGAACGCGATGAGTTTGGATGAATTGCGCTCGCAACTTATCGAACTCGATCCCAACATTGCACGGAAGATCGATACAAAAAATCGTCGGCGGCTTGTACGGGCCTTGGAGATTTGCCTGCTTACTGGGAAACCTGCCTCGGAACAGCGCAAGCAATGGACTGTAGCCGCCTCGCTGTGCGAGGCGAAGCACGCGGCTATTATGGGAGGTCGGCGAGGCGCTTCGCACAGCGAAGCGGCTACAGGTGTGTTCGTTTTTCGCGACCGGGAGGAGCTTTATGCTCGAATCAATCAGCGAGTAGAAGCAATGTTTGAGAAGGGCGTAATCGAGGAAGTGCGCGCCGCCGGGACAACGAGCGCGACTGCGTCGCAGATGATCGGTTTGCGTGAGATTCGCGAACTGCTCGAAGGAAGGATGTCGCTCTTGCAGTGCATCGCGGAGATCCAGCAGGCGACCCGGCGTTACGCCAAAAGGCAGTTGACCTGGTTTCGGCGGCAAACTAATTTTTCACCGCTGAACTTATCGCTTCTTAGTCACAACGAAGCCGTGAAATGGATCCTGCTCCGGATGCTTTCGGAGGTTCGCACAAGGGATGATTGAAACGCGTCCGCAAAAAACACAGGAGCGCGCGCTCCTGATTGGCCTGGAAAAGCAAGGCGTCTCGAAGTGGGACTTGCACGATTCCCTCGAAGAACTGCGCGAACTGGCGAACTCCGCGGGGGCCGAGGTTGTCGATACCGTGACGCAAAAATTGCACAAGCCGACCGCTCCATACTACATCGGTCGCGGCAAAGCGGAGTCCATTAAAGAATCATGTCAGGATCAACGGGTGACCTCCGTCATTTTCAATGATGAACTTTCGCCCGCCCAAGGTCGCAACCTGGAAAATTTATTCGCGCGCAAAGTTCTGGATCGAACACAATTGATCCTGGATATTTTCGCGCAGCGCGCTCGCAGCCGGGAAGGAAGATTGCAGATTGAGCTGGCGCAATTGCAATATCTTCTGCCGCGCCTCACCCGGATGTGGCATCACCTGTCCCGGCAGACAGGCGGGATCGGGACGCGCGGCCCGGGGGAAACGCAGTTGGAAGTTGACCGCCGCCGCGTCCAGGAACGGATCGCGCGGCTCGAACGCGAGCTGGAAGCCGTGCGCAAAACGCGCGCGATACAGCGCGAAAGTCGCAAACGACATCAATGGCCCGTCGCCGCTGTGGTCGGTTACACAAACGCTGGAAAATCGACGCTGCTAAATCTGCTTACCGGCGCCGACGTTGTGACCGAGAACAAACTTTTTGCGACGCTGGATCCCACCACGCGCAGCCTTGTGCTTCCTAACAAACAGCGAGTTCTTTTGACGGACACAGTTGGGTTCTTACGAAAACTTCCCCACACGTTGATCGAATCATTCAAGGCCACGCTTGAGGAGGTCAGCGAAGCCGATCTGCTCATTCACATTGTCGATCTGAGCCATCCGCGCGTTGACGAGCAGATGGAAGCGGTCGATGGCGTGATCAAAGAGCTGGACGCTTTCGGCAAGCAAACCCTGATCGTTTTCAACAAGATCGATAATTTGCCGAATCGCGAACTAGCTGAGTCTTACACGAAGCGTTTTCCCGGCAGCGTCGCAATCTCCGCGCGCACGGGAGAAGGAATTAACAAACTTGTGGGGGCGTTGGAAAATGCGCTCAGTTCATGGCGCTTGCGATCGCGGTTTCGGATTCCATCGAACGAATCCGCGTTGATCGCGGAGATTCATCGCGTCGGTCACGTGCTGGAGCTGCGTTACGAAGGCAATGACGCGCTGATTGTGGCCCACGTGCCTCCTAATCTCGCGCAAAAGCTGGAACGTTACACGGCGCGAGATTAGCTGGTGATCAACAATCGTGTCATCCCGAGCAGAGCGAGGGACCGCACAATCGAAGATTTGAATGCACAAGTTTCATTGAGTAATCGATCATCAATTGTGAGGTCCTTCCCCAGCTACTTGAAGATGTTTGGTTTGCTGGATCCATTTCCGCGATGTTCCCAAGTAGCTGGGTCAGGATGACAACGCAAGGAATGTGGATAACGACGAGCGTATGACTGCGCGGGAACGAGTGAAGCAACTAATTAAAGCTTGGCCGAAAGTTTACCCGAATGCGCATTGCGAGCTGGATTTTCGCAACCCGCTCGAACTGCTGGTGGCGACGATCCTCTCGGCGCAATGCACGGACAAGCGGGTAAACATGGTCACACCTGCGTTGTTCAAGAAATATCGCACGGCGAGAGATTACGCGAACGCGCCGCAGGCCGAATTCGAGAGCGCAATTAAATCGACAGGGTTCTATCGCAACAAGACGAAGAGCATTCGCGCTGCAATGCGCGCAATCGCAGAGGAACATGGTGGGAAAGTTCCGGATACGATGGAGGAATTAAACGCGTTGCCAGGCGTCGGGCGCAAAACTGCGAATGTGGTACTGGGTAATGCGTTTCATAAGAACGAAGGGATCGTGGTGGATACGCATGTGATCCGCCTGTCGCAGCGGCTCGGCCTGACGAAACAGAAGGACGCGGAAAAAATCGAGCGCGATTTAATGAAACTCGTGCCGCGCGAGCATTGGACAGACTGGAGTCACTGGCTCATCTGGCATGGCCGTCGCCGTTGTTACGCGCGCAAGCCGGATTGCTCGAACTGTGAAGTTTTTCGGCTATGTCCTAGCGGCAAAGTTTTTCTGCGCACAGGCCAGGCTCGCTCGGTGGACAACTGAAATACACGCTCAGGATTGCGATTCGACGGGCGCGACGTGCGTATCCGTTTCACCTGATGTTTTGCGCAGTCGCTGGAACTGTTTTTCCAATGTGCTCAGTTCTTCGTCTGATAGTCCTTCCAGATCGACCAATCTGTTGCGCGCACCTTTGATTGCCCGGATCAGCTCGTCCAGCTTGAGATGCATTGCTTTTGCATCGCGGTTTTGCGTGTTCTGAATGAGAAACACCATCAGGAACGTGACGACAGTTGTGGCGGTGTTGATGATCAGTTGCCACGTATCGGAAAAATGAAAAGTGGGGCCAGTGACGAGCCAGACGAGGATGACAAGCACAGCTCCGCCAAATGCCCAGGCGCTGCCGAGCATCACCGAGCAGCGGCGGGCGAAAACACGGAACGCGTCGCTGACGACGCAAAGCAAATCGCGTTCTTTCTCGTGCTCTCTTAATTTTTTGAGTTGAGTCTCTTCCACAGTATCACTTTAGCTTCGCGCCCAATGCGGCAACTGCGCGCATCAGCTTGATCGGACCGCGATGATTGCATGGCGAACCGTTGATACTTGTGGAGAAGTAACGAAAACTTGTTCCGCGGCTTGATGGAACATCTCAAACATCTCAATCTCGATGACGCGTGGCCGGATGAGCCATTGGGACTTCCCGTGGTTGACGCACGCGCATGGGGACCGCGCTTGCGCTTCTCAGCGCCGCCGCGTGTGATTGCCGAGTTTTATCGCGAACATGAGACGAATCTCGCGGTGCCTTTCCTCCTTTATGGGTCGGGTGACTTCCATTATTTAACCGCGCTTCGATTGCGCAGTGTTGCTGGACCGGTCGTGCTCGTTTCATTCGACAACCATCCAGATTGGGATGTGCGCCCGCCGAAATGGGGATGCGGCGGTTGGATCAATCGCGCACTGGAACTTCCGCGCATCGAGCATGTGGCAGTTTGGGGCTGCGGTAATTTCGAATGTTGGTGGCCGCATCAGATTTTCGGCAATCGTCGCGCTGAACGCGCTGGGGTTCTTGAAGTGCATCCGTGGGCAGACGATCGGCCGGTAAAGGATCGGCAACGAAAGGGCGCGATACTCGCCGAAAATTGGCGCGATCGTTTTGAGCAATTTTCGAAGAGCCTGGCTGACAAAACTATCTACGTCACAATCGATCTCGATTGTCTGCGTATCGAAGAGGCGGTGACAAACTGGGAGAACGGCAGGTTCTCGGTCGCCGATCTTCAGTGGGCGCTCGGAAAGCTGCGCGAATCTTCCCGGATCATCGGTGGCGATATTTGCGGCGCGTATTCGCCGCCGAAATATGCGCGGCGCAAACAGCGTTTCGCCGCGGAATTCGATCACCCGAGACTCAGATTACCCGACGAAGACGAGATTCGCGCAATCAACTTAGCGACTCTAGAGAAACTCTGGGCATTATTAGCGCAGCCATTGTAGGGCAAGCGCATCGCTTGCCTATCCGCGGGACGGCAACCGAAGCGGTTGCCCTACAATCTATTGCTAGCTGAGTGAAACCAGAACGATCCCCGTAGTGATGAGTAACGCGCCGACGGTCAGCCGCAGGTTCAGCTTTTCCTTCAATGCTACCGCCGCCAGCAGCGTGATGAAGATCACGCTCAGGCCTTGAAATGGATAGAGATAACTAAGGTCGAAGCGCTGGAGCAGCCCGAGAGTGAGGAAAAAGGAAACTGTCATTAGAGCTATGCCGGTAGCGGCGAGCGAAACGAAGCGAGAGTTGCGCAGACCGTTCGTCGCCGAAAATTCCATCGCTCTTTTAAGAATGAGTTGAGCCGCGACAAAGCTCAGCAAAGAAACAACAATCAACACGAAGGCGAGAATGCTCACAGGCGTTCCTCGATTTGTGCAATTGGTTTTGCCACCAGCGCTAATCCGATAATCACCAGCGCAATACCGCACCAGCGAAGAACTGAGATCACCTCGCCCAGAAAAATCCAACAGCCGAGCGGCACCAAAACATCGACTATTCGCGAAAGGGGATAAGCGACGGTGAGAGGAACATACCGGAGCACGTAAAGCCAACTAATGAAACTGGCGACGATCAGAAGAATTGCCCACCACACCAACGGCGATTCAAGACCGTTGATTCCTGTCCAGGAAAAAGCGCTGTCAGGTTCGGCGATATCGGTCGCGCCGCGTTTCAATAGAAACTCGGACACGAACACACACGCGACGCTTAAGCCCAACTGAAGCCACGGGTTGCCAAAGCCGGATGGCCGATTTTGCATCCGCCTTTGTAGCGCGCGATAACGGCGTCGCAACCTAATTCGCAGAGGCTTGTAGCCACCGGTTCGCCGCAGGACGAATCCGTCCGGTGTGCGGGCCTGTGGCCGGTTAGAGCAGGCTGGGATTTGCGAACGGCCCACAGGGCCGTGGCTACAGAAACGCCGCCATCAGAGCTGATCGGCGTTTGGAAAGCGCTGCAAAACAGGTTCGTGCCGCGTCGGTCCGAGATATTTGATCACGCGACCAAATATTGGATTGAGCACGGCGCTGGTGTGCCTCACATAAAGGTCGAGCGGCACCAGTTCACAATCCAGATGCAGCTTCGGCTCATAGTTTAGCGGATTGCTGTAGTAATATTTCAATCGTTGTTGCAGCGCCCATGAGATGATGTCCCGCAGCGTGTAAAAATACAGGTGCAGATCAAGCGCGACGCTGTAATCGAGCCCGATGCACTCGTCGTAAATCGCGTCACCGCATACGAGGCAAAAACTGAATGCGACGATCTTGCCGCTTTGTCGCCAGATGAAGAAGCGCGCACGTTCCGGCATCCGCTTCGCGACGGCCAGAAAATAATCTTTGGTCAGCGTCTCAAATTTTAACGGCGACCGCTCATGAACCGCCAGATACAGCGGATAGATTTCGTCGACGAAAGGCGCGATGTCGCTCACGACCTCCATCTCGATCTTCGTTGCGCGTTCGGCCTTGTGGAATTTTCGGCGCAAATCTTTCCGTGTCGCTTTGCTGAGCGTGCGAAAATATTCATCCCAGTTCTCATAACGGAGCGGCAGCCGCGCCATTGGCATACTCGGAATCCGCGCATAATCATTTAAGCGAAACGTTTCGAGCGCTGAGCGGTAGATCGCCGAGAAATCCTTCAAAACGACGAGGGAAGCTCTATTTTGCCTGGCAAAACTCCGAAGACTCACGCGTAGCGCGTCGGCCGTCCATGTTTCGTCTTTTTCATCGCAGGCGCCCAGGTCTCCAGCACCGGCCCCGCAGCCAACCATCAAAACGCGCATCGTCAGAAAATGCGGGAGAATTTTGCGAACTAAATCGACGACGGAGCGAATCTTGCCAGGCACGCCTTCGACAAGATTTTGCCGGACAAAGAACACCGGCTGGACTGCGCGTACGTTGCCCGAAGAGTCCTCGAGCAGCAGATAATGATGTTCGAAGTCGTTTTGCAGCGTTTCTTCGACGATCTCATAGTAACGATGGTCCTTGCACTTATTCCGAAAAGCGCGCGACCATGCGTCACAATTCCGGAGATCGGCGAGCGTGACTACTTTAGCCACACCTTGGGGAAACGGAATCGCGTTGCCGGGCGGCATGAGATCGTTTGGAGTTCCGCGTTTACGCGGCTTCAACGGGAGACCGCCTGAAGGCGGAACTCCAAACCAGGTGCCGTCGGCTTTTCAAGGATCTCCTAATCCTCCAAACTTTCGGCCTTTGCTTCCTTTGCAATGGTTTCCACCTTAAGTACGCCGTCACGAATATGCACGTCGCGCTGGGGAAAAGGAAACTCGATCCCGGCTTCACGGAACTTCCCAGCGATGGCAAAGTTTAGATCGCTCCGATAACGGCTTGGACGAGCGCTCATTTCACTGCTCCACACCATCAGCTTAAAATCGATCGAGCTGTCGCCAAATTGCTCGAGAAAAACGCTGGGTGCCGGTTCCTTTAGAGTTTGAGGATTTGCGTGCGCGACAGCGAGCAGCGCATCACGAACCTTGTTGATATCGCTGCCGTAGGCTACCCCGACCGGGATGCGATAGCGCACACGCCGGTCGCCGTACGTCCAGTTGGTGACCGGTGAATCGATGAATTTCGTGTTCGGCACAATCATCATGATGTTGTCGTTGGTGCGAATGACTGTGCTCCGCGCGCGAATGTGCTCGACCTGACCGGCGATCCCTGCAACTTCAACGCGGTCTCCGATCGTGATTGGTCTCTCAGCGAGAATGACCAGGCCGCTGATGAAATTGCTTGCAATGTTTTGCAGGCCGAAGCCGACGCCCACGCCCAAGGCGCCTGCAAAGACCGCCAATGCAGCCAGATGAATTCCGGTATTCTCCAGAACAATGACGATGCCGACCACCAACACGATGTTGCTGACGACCTGGGCGATGGCGTACTGCAAAGAACGATCCAGCCCACTTTGCGCAAGCAGCCGGTTGAAAAGAAAACGTTTCGTCCCGGAGGAGAACCAAAAAACCGCGATCAGGAGCGCGACCAACAGAAAAATTTGAACCAGACTCAACTTGATCGCCGGAAGAGGAGCGCTCCAGGCCAGGGGAATTCCAGCAGCATTGACCGCGGTGATGGTGAAAAAGACGATCGCCGCCAGACTTAGTATGGTCGTGACGATCGCGATGAAATTCGTGTCTATCTTGAAACGACCGAAAAAACGGCGGACGACCTGACTTTGTAAAAATCGCGCGATGACGAGTCCCGCTGCAAAAAAGCCGGTGAACGCAATCAGCCCGAGAAACGTGACGTAATGGCCGCCTACTTCAAACAATGGTTTTTCCAACAGCGGGAAACTCATCGAAAACCTAGTCTGAGCCGCGTGTCCTAGTTGCGCAACCGACAAGCAAAAAACACGGCGTGAGCCGTGTTAATGCTTCGACGATGAGTGAGTTCCAAAAGCGCTCGAGGTCGCGCTACTGTTTGGACGATTTGTCCTCGATATACTTAATGACGTCGCCGACGGTCTGCAGTTTCTCCGCGTCCTCGTCCGGCACTTCGACCCCAAACTCTTCTTCAAAGGCCATCACCAGTTCGACGATATCCAGCGAGTCCGCGCCCAAATCCTCAATGAAGGAGGCCTGCGGTGTGACCTGTTCTGGGTTGACGCCGAGTTGCTCGACGATGATGTCCTTGACCTTCTCTTCGATCGATTTTTCCGCCATAAAAATTTGTTCGGTTTGTGTTAGTCGCGCGTGGGTAAGTCACCGGAAAACTTAGGGATTATCCGGCACAGCATGTGGAAGTAAATGAATTGGGCGGCTTGTCAATCATTTTCGGGTTTGGGTCCTGATATCGCGTTGCGATGTCCGGACGCTCCAGCGCGTTCCCTATCAAGATTCATCACGTTTGCTTCCGTCGGTCGTTCGAGTAGATGAAATTGATGACCTCTTCTCCTGTCGAGCCTGCCGATCTGCTCGACCTAAAGCTGCTGCCTGCGTGGGTGAAAGAACCTGGTGGGGCGAGGAACTATGAGCATTATACCGGAGAAGAAGAGAGTGGCGTTCCCAAAAAGGGGCAGGGTCGTCTGCAACACCGCAAAACAAAACGCCGAACATCCAACTCCGATAAATCGCAAGCAGGCATCCAACGCCCAACGTCCAAGGCAGACAGGCCACATCGCGAGGGACTGCGAAGGAAAAGGGGCGGCAGTGACCGTCGTTCGAACGGGGACAAAAATCGCCCGGCGCCAAATCGGCATGTTCCGATTACGCAAACGCCGCCAGTTACGATTCGTTTTCTCCCATACTCGCTCGCATTCGAAAACGTAGCAGTGCAGATCAAGTCCGGTTCAGTTGCATATTCGCTATTTGCGCTGGCACGTTTTTTCCTGGAAAAACCGGTGGGATACGAGGTCTGCCTCAAGGCCACGCAGGAATCGCCGCTTTATCAGCTTGGGGACAACAGCATGGTGTCTGCGGATCGGGAATTCCTCGAGCGAAACGCATTCCGATTCGCCCATCCTGATTTCTACAAGATCGACATTTCGGAAATCGATCCTATCAAGGGAAACTTCTCGAATGTGGCGCGATGCCGATTGAGCGGGACGCTTCTTGGGCCCACTAACCATCACAGTTATCAACCGCAGTTGCGCAGCCTTTACGAGCAACGTTTCAGCCGCCGAATGAGTTTTACCGATTACCAGCGGCAAATCGAGATTGTAAGCGATGCCGCGTTAGTCGAGCGCTGGAAAGAAGAAGCGCGAAAGGTGACGACCTATACAACGCTACGCGAAGAAAATCCTTTGACGTTTTCTTCTGCGGTGGAAGCGGAACGGCATTTCCGGTCGCATTATTTGCCGGGATTGATCCGTAGCGTGGAGGAAGTGACCATCGGCGGGACCCACAGCCGGAGTTTGCCGCATGGGATACTCAACCGCGCGATCGAGGAGGCGTGGGCGCGGGAGAGCCGTTCGCCTTCGAACATGATGCAGGAGCTAGCCAGTCGATTCCGACAAAACGGCCTGCACGTTTTCCGCCATCGCCGCGGCATGTTGCTCGTCTCGCCAATCCGGGAACGCGCGTTTGTTCATGAGCGAGCCGGAGTGTCTCCGTCTGTGAACGCGATTCTCGAAGCGCTCTCAGGGACGGCGGCAATCAGTCGCAAACAACTTTTCGAAAAGTTGATCGGCGATGGCGCGAGCGAAGATGCAGAGGCACGCAGCCTGGCGCTCGCGTCCGACCTGCGTTGGCTGATCAACGAAGGTTACGTGATCGAATTCAACGACGGCTCACTTGATCGGCCCCGAGCGAAAGGCGTTACGCAGCAAACCGTTCCAGCGGCTGAGCCTGAGCAGAGTTTGTCGACTGGATTAACGGCCAAGACCATGGAGCAGCTCTGGACGCAAACGCCTCTACAGCTTACCTGGCCCGAACAGTAGCGGGGCGCCCCGCCAATTTTATTTTAGATTGCGCCAGCTTTCTTGAGCGCCTTGTAAGCACCGTGTTTGTTGATCGTCTTAAGACCGCGCGCGGTGACGCGGATGCGCACAAACTTCTTTAGCTCCGGCACCCAAATCCGCTGGCGACGCAAGTTGGGCGCGAAAATGCGCGGCACCATTTTCGTGATGTGCCGACCTACGCCGCCTTTTTTCTTGGCCAGACCACGCCGGTGAATAACGCTGCCGCGTGCTACTCTTGCTCCTGTGATGTTGCAAACTTTCATCTTTTAAACAAAGCCGCGTAAACTCCCGCGTCTCCGCGAGCGGGTCAAGCGAATCGTTTGTTCGTCAGCCATTAGGTAGGGGCGATCGACTTCAATCGCCACGTGCGGTTCTGGTGAACCGCCCCTACCAATACTTTGAGGTTGAACGCGCCATTGCTCCTCGCGGTCAAATTTAGCTCGCATCACAGCCAGTCGAGTCTGCAAGATTGCTATCGCACGTAAGCCAATGCACAAAAATAACCAAAAACTGCGAATCGGCATCGTCGGCGCGGGCAGTATCGTTCGCACCCGCCATTTGCCCGGTCTGAAGAAGCACCCGGATGTCGAGATCGTAGCGGTTTCCAACTCCACATACGAAAGCTCCGAGAAATTTTGCAGCGAAAATGTGCCGGGCGCGACGGCAATAAAAAATTGGCCTGAACTGGTGGCGCTGCCGGACATCGACATTATCTGGATCGGCACACCGCCTTACATGCATTCGGCGGTGACGATCTCCGCGCTTGAAGCGGGCAAACATGTCTTTTGCCAGGCGCGCATGTCGATGGATTTGGCGGAGGCCGAAGAAATGCTTGCGGCATCGAAACGTTATCCTGAGCTGGTGACCATGCTGTGCCCGCCGCCATTCGGACTGCGAGGGGATTTAATGGTGAAAAAGATTTTGGCCGAAAATTATGTTGGCCGACCGCATCATGTGCGGCTGCAAAGCTTCACCGGAAATTATTTGGATCCCGGCGCCCCGGCGCATTGGCGGCAAAAGATCGAGATTAGCGGGCTCAATACTCTAACTCTAGGGATTTACGTGGAGGTATTGCAACGCTGGCTGGGCGACATCGCCGGCGTGTTCGCGCGCGGGAAAATCATTTATCCGGTTCGCGAAGGTTACGAGGTGGTCATTCCTGATTTGCTCACGGTTCTGTGCAGTTTCGAAAGTGGCGCGGAAGGCGTTTTGGAGTTTAGCGGTATCAATGCGCTGGCGCAGGGCGATCGGCTGGAGATTTACGGCAGCGCCGGGACTCTGACGTACGATTTCACTTCCGACGTCGTGCAAGCGGGCAAGCTCGGCGATCGTGCGCTGCACGTGGTCGATCTCCCGCCAGAATTGGAAGGCGAATGGCGGGTGGAAGAAGATTTTCTCGCGGCGGTGAAATCCAAGGGGCGCGTGCGCCCTCACCCGACGTTCGAGGACGGCGTTGGATACATGCGCGTCGTGCAGGCTGTCGCTGATTCTCGTGCGCGGAATGAATGGGTAGCGATTAAAGGCTGAATGCAAGTCCGAAGGACCCCGCGAGTGAGACGCGTCCTGTTAATCCGTCATCTCATTCCCCATCAAATATCTTCGAACTACCAAAGCCCACACTAGCAGTGTGATAAGCTGGTACCATGCGAAGAACCGGTCGTAACCCCGTCGGCTGGCAATTAGACCGCCGCCGGCAAGTAGCGCATATTGCCCGACGAACGGCACGTACCATATCGGCTGAAAAAGTTCGCCATGAACCGCCGTTTGCGCGATGTCGAGGAAACACATCGCGATGAATATGGAGTAATAACCCGCGCGGTTCCGTTCGAATCGGCCCTGGTGTTCCTCAGCTTCCGAGAGGTCGGGCGGGTAAAGGAAAACCGTGAGCAAGTACAGGGTGACGGTCCAGGCGGTCAGGACCAGGAATTTGTCGAAAGTCCAGTTAACCTCTGTGTTCCACCTGAATGTGACCCACCACTGCAAAACCAGCAGGAGCAGCGTCGCCAAGGTGAGGACAATGTGGACCTCATCAAGCGGGTTTTCTTTCCGCCTGTAAAACGCGCGCCCGGCTCCCGCGAGCAGGTTCGTTACCCCAAGGCCGATGATTATTGACATCAGCGCCGCAATGAATTCGAAACTGCTCATCAGGTTTTGTGCGTTCTGCATGGCGGGGTGAGCTTAAGGCGAGCCGAACCCTGAAATCGAGTGACAAATGGTGCATTCCGGGTAACGCATGCCTCCCGCGTGCTGGCGAGCGCGTCCTCGTGATCGCGAACTTTTCTTAAGACGTCAGCAGGACTCCATGATGCAAGACAAGAAAGGATCGTTTCGGCGCGACGCCGAAACCAAGTCGCCGCGGCGACCGCTACCCATCATCGAGAACTCGCGTTCGCCAACAACCAACCCAGGCCGTCATTCAAATCAGCCAGCTCGGTGCCTTCGATCGGATCATTATGATAGGCGCCGTGCAATTCAATCACGCGTTTTTCCCCGGCGTAAGCGTTAACCACCAGCCGGTGAAAGCGAGGCGCAACCATTTCATCCCTTTCTGCCAACAAGAAGATTGCTGGCGCGCGAATCGCCCTCGCGTTTTGAATGCTGTCGAGATCTCGCGGAATCTGCAACGCGACCGGACCGGCCAACAGCCAGAGGTTCCACCATCCAAACTGGCGGAGAATCATTTCACGCAGGGGCGGAGGATTATGTAAAATTAATCCTGCGACAGGCCGATGCGCCGCTATATGAAGCGCAGCAGTTGCGCCGATACTTGCGCCGTAAGGCACGATTGGCCGGTCGTCTGCGTAATTTTTTAGTTCATCAAAGGCCGCGAGCGCCGCCGGCCCAATCTTCGAGAGCCGCGCTGGTCCTGTGCTCCCGCCGAATCCGGGATAATTCATTCCCCAGATTTCTACCGCGCGATCGTTCCACATATCCGCCTCGGCAGCTGCCCAGCGATCCGCGCGATCTGCATTCCCGTAGAAACGCAAAACGAAAACATCAGCGCCGCCCTGTTGGTGAGCGCGACGCGATTGAGCCGTCCAGATTTCTAATTCGCCCTTCTGAAACGGAACCGTTTTACGAACGGCAGCGCCGGTGGCGATCGGCGCCCTTGTTGGGAATAAAATTAGATGGTCGGGCAGGTGACCGAAAAACATCACGAGCAAATATAAGACTCCGATTGTGAGGAAAGATCGAAGCTGATGGATAATTAAAGCGCCACGCCGATTTGATACGACGCGGAGCCGATTTGTCATCCGGCGGAATCTAGAAGGTCAGTCGGCGTCGTCCTTCAGTATCGATTTGATCTGCTCGCGCAATTCCGGCGTGTTCTCGTGTCCGTGCGAAGAGACGGCATGCTGCACCGCCGCGTCGAGCACTTCTTGCTCCGTACCGGAAATTTTTAACGAGCAATTTTTGTCGCTGGGATAATCTCTGCAATCGATGGATTTTCTTTGTGCTGCCATTTGTGGCCTCCAGCTTGATTTAACTTTTCTTTAGCTCAGCCAAATCTTTCAGCACTTGCTCGCTGTGGTCGGCCGGTTTCACGCCCGTGTACACCTTGGCAATTTCGCCTTTGGGATTAATGATGAACGTGTTCCGCGCGGCGAGTTTTTGGCCTTTGTAATCCATCACCGATCCATACTCGGTTGATATCTTCGCGTCGGGATCGGCCAGCAATTTGAAGTTGAGTCCTTCTTTCGCACAAAAATCTTTGTGCGATTGCGCGGTATCGACGCTCACGCCAAGAACGACTGCGTCGGCGCCCTGATATTTCGAAAGGTCGCGCTGGAAATTGTGCGCCTCCATTGTGCAACCGCTGGTAAAATCTTTCGGATAAAAATAAAGCACCACCCATTTACCCTTGAAATCCTTGAGACTGACCTGCGAGCCGTCGCCCGTCGTTAGACTAAAATCCGGCGCAGGTTTTCCAATCTCCGGCTGGTTTTGTGTCTCCGCTGCATCCACGAATGCTAATGTAGTCAGCCCAATTACTGTCGATAAGAATATTTTGTTCATTTTTGCACCTCCCGATTTTTGACCAAGTTACCAACGATCGAATTGCAATCAAAGAAAGATGATCTCGCGAATCTGGACGATTGGGCACTCGACGCGCGACATCGACATCTTCATTTCTCTGCTGGGAGAGAACGGAATCAAGTTGCTTGCCGATGTACGATCATTGCCCGGGTCGAAGCGTTATCCGCAGTTCAACAGGGAAGCATTGGCAGAATCGCTGAACGCGCACGGAATTCGCTACGAACATTTCCCTGAATTGGGCGGAAGACGAAAACCCAAGCCCGACTCGCGCAACACGACTTGGCGCAATGCTTCATTTCGCGGTTATGCCGATTACATGGAGACGGAGGAGTTTCACAAAGGCGTGGAGCGCCTGCTCGACGCTGCCGGAACCGGGCCGACTGCGATCATGTGCGCGGAAGCAGTCTGGTGGCGCTGTCACCGTTCGCTAATTTCGGATTACCTTAAAGCGCGCGGCATCGAGGTGGTGCACATTCTCGATGCTAACAAGATCCAGTCGCACCCGTTCACCTCTGCGGCTCACATTGTGGATGGAAAACTAAGTTACAAGCGCGAATCGCTGTTGTAAGGCGCTTGATTCGCTCGCCTCCCGCGACCTCACCCTTCGGGCTTCCCGTCTGTGTCGCTCGCCTCCCGGCGGCTCCGCTCTGTGAAACGATGGCGTCTGACACAGACGCCCTACAATTCGGTTTTCTTAGCGCGGATCGGTTACGCGACCAAGGAACAGACAAACGCCACTGGGAACATGCTGGATCGCGTAAACGAATGGGCGATCGACTTTCACTTCGATCGGCGGCGGGGGAGGCGACCTTAGAGCGGTGCCCGCCATCATCGCCACGGCGGTCGCGGCCGCGGCTTCCGTTCCCTTTTCATCTACAGCGATAAAAGTCTTGTGAAAGATCTGCGAGATGTAGAGGTAATCCCTGGGCGTCCGTGGCGCGATCCGGTCGAAATTCGCGCTGCCCTGCGGCTTGTCGAACGCGGTCTTCATCCCGAGAGCTTCAAACTTCTCGGCCAAAGCTATCGTTGGCGGCTGAAGCTTGAACCTTGGTAGATGAAGATCGACCTCGTGCTTTTCAAGTTTTGCGCAGCTGGCGAGCGTGTCTCCGGTCAGCTTTGATTCGAGCGCACGAAGACCGTTTGTTTCGTCGGGAAGCAGAACCAGGAATTGGAGATCGTCACCGGCGTAGGGAAGACTTACCGCGATGTATCCGTCGCGTTTTGCGTAACCGAAATGGTCGCTGCGCTTTTGCATGGTAGGAACATCCGTGGGTGCGCCACCGCGAACATGAAATGGTTCTGGCTGAGTCGCGTTTTCAGAGAACTCACTCGCCCATGGCGCTTTCAGGTAAAGCGCGTTCGCCAGGACGAGCCGCGTTGTCTTATCCAGCGCTCCTGCGGGAATCAGATCGCGAATCCGATCATGCGTCTGGTCTGCGACCCATTTGTTGATGCGCTGTGTAGCTACTGCAGGATCAGCAATGAAATCGATAGGCTCAAATGCTCCGTCGAAATTTTGTTTCACCAGTGACAGGTAAGCGTCGCGAAACGCATAGCCTTTTTGCGCAAAGAGCCTGTTGGCGATGTTCAATGTAATCGGTTCGCTCGGGCCACCAAATTTTTTAGATTGTTTCACGAGTTCAGCTGTCTTCGCGCTCATCTCTTCTAGCGAACGCTGGAGCGCGTGGAAGGAGGCGGGCACGCCTGCGTCGTTTCCGAAATGCAGAACACGAGCCATCTCGCTCCGCGTTTCGCCATCGGCGCCGGCGAAGGTCATCGCCAGCGCGCTCTCGATTGAGTAGGGGGAGAGACACAGATTCTCGTCACCTGTCGCGAGCTGGCGATGCAGCTCGACAGCAAGTTCGTTCGTTGCCTTAGCCGCCAAGTCGAAGTTTGCTGCGCCGTGCGCTATCGCAGCGATTAACGCGCCGAATACGTGCAAGATCAAAAGTCGTTTCATGTGGATGATGAAACACTGAAACTGGATTTGGCGCGATGACTTTTGGTGTGCAGCAGTGCTCTGCCGCTTTTGAAATGTTCCAAGCACCTCGCACCGGAGTTCATCAAGCCGGCACGTTCCTGTAGCCGCTTCCCTGTCGGAAGCGTCTGCGTCACCCGCAGTCGACGGCTACAGTTGAACCATTGCGAGCGATCTCCAGCACTGATTTAGCGCGAGATTCATAACTTATGACCGCACAATTTGCAGGCGCAGCGCCTGTCCTACAGCCTTGCGGCAGCAATCGATCTGGATTAAGAAGATTTTCCGCCCGGGTCGGTAGCTCAATTGGTAGAGCAGCCCCGAAGGCTTTCGGGGTTGGTTCTGGATTGAAAAATCTCTTAGCTATTACAAACTGAATCTTGACGGGTCGGTAGCTCAATTGGTAGAGCAGCGCCCTTTTAAGGCGTTGGTTCCGGGTTCGAGTCAAAAGAATCCGCGACTGGCAATTTCAATCTTGCAGTCCGCCAGTTAACAGAGCAGCCCCGAAAGCTTTCGGGGTTGGTTCCGGGTTCGAGTCCCGGCCGACCCAAGGAATTTCCTCCCAATGGATCCGTGTTCATTCGTGTCGATTCGTGGTTAAAATTACGAGCAAATCGCGCAGCGAATTTTGTCGTCGATCTAATCGAAACACCGATAAACCGGCGCCACTCGCTGCCTCCCAATCGCGTTCCGGATCATCGCCGACGTGGAGGACCTCGTTCGGTCTCAGATCGATGAACTTCAGTGCGCGTCGATAAATTTCCGGGTCGGGTTTGTCCGCACCAAGCTCGCTGGAAACGAAAACGTGGCTGAAAAATTTCGAGATACCGAGGTGCTCGAGGATCAAGCGCAAGCGTCCGTCGAAGTTTGAAATCACACCAAGTCGAAAGCGCGGCTGTAATTGCTCCAACACGCCGAGAACTTCTGGGTAAAGCTCCCAAACATCTGCCTCGGCAAAATGTTCGTAAGCAATTTCGAAAAAATTATCCCGATCGAATTCGCTCAATGAAGGCGCGACTTGGTCGAGGACAAGATCGACAAGTTCGCGCCACCAGCCTTTGTCGTCGTTTTCACGCGGCCCATCGATGGCGGTGCGTAGCGGCATCTTTTCCCAAGCGGTATGAAATGCGCGCTCCAGTTCTTGCGCATCGAGATCTAATCCGACTTCGCTACCGACGTAAGCGTAATGATCGCCAACGGTCTTCGTAAGGTAGAAGAGCGTCCCCACGGCGTCGAAAGTGATCGCCTTGATCATTCAGCCCAAACGGTGAACTCCGAAAGAATGGCGAGCAAGCGCTCAACTGTTTGACGCCGTGCCGGTCTGAGTGATGTGTGCAATAATTGAGCCATGCTGCCGGTTGAGCACAACGATCCAGTCAACGCCAGGATTCTTGCTATTTCCGAGGACAAGATCGAAGGCTTCGTGCGCGAGCCGTTCGATGAAATCGCGCGACGTTCGGGCGTCAGTGTCGATGTCGTTATGGCACGGATTGCCGCCATGTTGCGCGCGGGAACGATTCGGCGCGTCCGTCAAACACTGCTTGCGACAAATCTCGCTGAGGGCGCGCTGGTGGCGTGGAAAGTCCCCGAGGACAAGATCGACAGTGCATTCGATTGGATGTTTCAGCGCGATCCGTTTTCGGGCCACGTGGTATTGCGCTCCACGGACACTGTCAGCGCCGGGTCAGATTACAAACTTTGGACTACGCTAAAGGTCCCTCAGGGATTTTCATTGCAAGCGCATTGCGAATTGCTGGTCAAAAAAGTCGGTGCCGAGCGTTTTCGGCTGATGCCGGCCAAAGGAATTTTCACGCTTGGAGTCGGGCACGTTCGCCGTAAAACGATCGAGCCTGGCAGTAAAGCGGATCAGCCGGCAACAATGATCCCCGTGCAAGTGGCCGAGCTCAGCGACCATGAATGGAATATTCTGCTTGCGCTGAAGCGTGAATTCGCACCGGAAGAAATCAGGCCATCGCCTTGGGTTGCGCGCGCGAAGGAAGCCGGAGTCTCACTGGAAGAATTCTTCCGCGCGGCAGAAGAATTGAGTGCACGAAAGATCATTGGGCGTTTTTCAACTTTTCTCGAGCACGTGAAACCGTCAGCGGGGGGCGTGCGCGTCACGCGATTCAACGCGCTGTTTCATTGGGCTGTGCCGCCCGGCCGCGAAATTGAAACCGGGCGGCGAGGTCGGCCGTCATCACATTCTAACGCATTGTTACTGGCGCGAAGCAGGCCCGGAATTCAAGAACGTCAACATCATGGCCGTGGCGCATGGCACGGATAAACAACTGCTGCTCGATCACAAAGCCGCCATTGATCGGCATCTTGATTCATGCGGCATCCCAGTTTCATACACGAACGTCTTCTGGGGCGGGCGCAGCGAGATCAAGCCATCGGAGATTTCGCCGCATATTTACCGTGAATGGTGGGCGAAGCAGTCAAAAACTTAAAGGCTAGGACTTAGGCGCGAATCGCGCTCGATAAGTCCGATCCAGATTTCGCAAGAGAACGACTGCAAATTTTTGGCGATCAACTGGCCGCTGCAGCGCTATAGCCAACGAGATTGCCCGGTTTCGCAATTCTGGTGGGAAATCTTCAAGGGACTGGTTCACGTTAATTCCGACTCCCACGACAGCCAGATGCGGCGCCTTCTCTTGGGCGCGCATCTCCACGAGCACACCAGCTACTTTGCGCCCGTAAAGCTGAACGTCGTTAGGCAACTTAATCGTCGGTTCGAGAGAAAATTCGGTTCGAATGACGTCCGAGATAGCTTCGATCGCCCAAATCGTGAGGCGTCGCGGAGTCGTTGATCTGGATTTTTGGTCGCAAAAGAATTGAAAACCAAAGGCCTTTGCCGACCGCTGACTCCCACCGGTTGCCGCGCTGACCGCGACCCGAAGTTTGGTGTTCGGCAAACAGCACGAGACCCTCGTTTGAATTTGCGGTCGCGACCTGCAAAATCGCATCGTTTGTCGAGCCAGTTTGCTCGAGCACAATAATCCGCTGGCCAATCGTGCCGCACGGGAAGTGGGCTTGCAGGTCCTTGGCGATCAGCCGATCCAACATGTCAGCCGGGAGCAAGCGTCAATTCCAGCGCGATATCGATCGCGCGCGCGGCGTTCGTTAGCGCGCCAATGGAAATGTAATCGACTCCCGTGGCTGCCACGCGCTTCACGTTTTTCAACGTGATGCCGCCGCTTGCTTCGAACTTAATATTGTTCCTTCTCAGCGCGAGAGCTTCCCGAATTTGGGCGGGCGTCATGTTGTCGAGAAGGATGACGTCTATGCCGTCCACCTCGACAAAAGCGCGGACTTGTTCAAGGTCATCAGCTTCAACTTCAATCCGGATGTTTGGCCGCTCCTGCCGAAGCCGACGAATTCGATCGGCAAAACTGGAAAGCCCTCCGAGGGCGGCCAGATGATTGTCCTTTACAAGCACCATGTCGTACAAGCCAAAACGATGATTAACGCCACCGCCAGCGACCACCGCAGCCTTTTCCAATGCGCGTAGCCCGGGCGTGGTTTTGCGTGTATCCAGGATCTTGGCCGAATGGTTCCCGACCGCATCAACAAATTGGCGCGTGAGCGTTGCGATGCCGCAGAGACGTTGCAAAAAATTCAGCGCGACGCGTTCCGCTTTCAGAATCGAGCGCGCGAGGCCTCGCACTTCAACAATCACGTCGCCGGCATCAACGTTCTCGCCGTCGCGGCAACTGATCTCGACCTCTGTTGAAGGATCGACTTGTCGAAAAACTTCTGTAGCTGCTCCGGTGCCGGCAACGACGGCTTTTTCACGCGCAACGATGCGGCCGGTTGCGTGCAACGTTTCCGGGACGAAAAAGTCAGTCGTGACATCGCCGTCGCCGATGTCTTCTTTAAGTGCAGCGGCAATCGGATCATAGCCGTTTGGTATCATGGGCGCAGGAGAATGCGCACGATAAGTGCGAAACGCGCGCCGGTCTATTAAGGACATTATCGGACGCGCCGCGGCAAGTGTCGGCTCAATCAGACAAAAAAAAGATTCGGGCAGCGCACGCTAAGGAGAAACAACGAATCTAAAAAACCGTGCAACCACCCGAATCGCCTTAACCTACTAACTTTGACAGCCTACGGTGATGCGCGTTCGAATTTTTTACGAAAAATTCGTGTTCGCGTTATCAGCACGCGCTCAGGAGGTTACCCACTGGCCCAGGCGGCGGATTGGAGACCGCCGCTCCCTGAGCTACAGAAGATTTCGCTGAGCGCCCGTCCCGACTCGCTCTGCCTCATCGCGCACTTCCTGAAGCAGCGATTTGAATTCACACTGCTCCAACGCACGGATCAGATTGGGATAATCGGGTTCGATTCGAAGCTGATCGATCGGCACAGGCAATTCAAGATGACAATCCAGATCGACCATTTCTCGGTTTTGCAAAATTTGCTCGCGAGCATTGGCGAGTTTTTCCCGGGTTCTCGCGCTTTTCACCTTGTCGATGTTGTTCAGCAGGGGTTCCAACCCGCCGAACTCACGAATCAATGCCGCAGCAGTTTTTCGGCCCAGTCCGATTCCGGGAATGTTATCGACCGAATCGCCGGTTAACGCGAGCACATCGCCAATAAGCTTGGGGGCAACCTCCCATTTTGCTGCGACCTGATCTTCGCTCAGCAGGACGAATGCATCCTTGGGCGACGCGAGTTCCGCTTTCGCTGTCGTATAGACTTTCACGCAAGGACCGACCAGTTGATAAAGATCCTTATCGTTGGTTGCGAGCACAACTTCCATCCCGGGCCGTTTGCATGCGGCCATGGCATAACAGCCGATCAGATCATCGGCCTCGGTGTCCGGGAGGGAAATATTTCGAAAGCCAAGCATTGGCGTAAGTTTTTGAATGAACTCCAGCTGCGGAATCATGGGCTTGGGCATCTCTTTGCGCGTCTCCTTGTACGCAGGCTGCAGTTCCACTCGCTTCTGTGGCACTCCTTCGTCCCATACGACTGCACCTAAATCAGGCTGCAAGTGCTTCAGCATTAGCCGCAGCGTTTTTGTAAAGCCGAAAATTGCGTTGGTTGGTTCGCCTCGGGAATTGGAGAGATTCGGGATAGCGAAAAACGATCGGTAAACGTAGTAATGACCATCGATAAGCAGCAGTTTCATTGGAAAGGCGGATGCTGGATTCTGGATGTATGATGCTGGATGATCAAGACATGACGGAAGAATGGATCGTGCGCGTGCAGGGAAAGGAATATGGGCCGGCCGATATCGATACGCTGCTCGAATGGAAGCGAGAGGGACGGCTCCTTCCTGACAATGAAGCCCGCCCGGCAAATGCCGAGCCGACCGCCGTAGCCGATTCCGCGAAGGAGGTTCTTTGGAGCACAGCGGCAGCGATTCCGGGATTGTTTGATTTACAGGCGGCCGCCGAGGCGAGCGCTCAACTGACGCAGCCTCCGCTACAAACCCAACATCGCAGCTTCGCTCAGATTTTGGCGGAAACGTTTCAGATTTATCGCAAAGGCATTTTCCAATTTCTTGGGCTTACGCTCTTGGTGTTGTTGCCGTCGATATGCGGTCAGCTAACGACTGCATTAGTGCAGACCGCACACGGCTCGGATGGCGATTTGCGCGTTCTCGCTGGTGGCAGCTTTGCCTTTTTAATGTTCGTCCTCTCGATAGCGATGTGGCCGGTATACATCGCGGGAATTCAAATTCTCACTGCTGAGATTGCCGGGGGACGCCGGCCCGGTTTGGTCGCCGTGCTAAATGAAGCTGTCAGGTTCTGGCCGCGCGTTGCTGCGCTGTGCATCTTCGTCTATGGCGTGTTCTTCCTTCTGATGTTGTTTGGGTTGATCATCGCAGCCATCGCTCTTGCCGGCACGGCTTCGTTGTTGTTGGTCCTTTTCGCGCTGGCTTTGCTCATTCTGCAGGTTTGGATGTTCGGTCGTTTCTTCGTGAACGTTTTGTTTTGGCAGCAGTTTGCCGTTCTCGAAAACGCCGCATTCATCGATTCACTGCGCGAGAGCAGAAACCTCGCACGCAGCGGAAAGGATCTTCCATGGTTCCAACGCCCGTTTTGGCGCGGAGCCTTCATTGCGTCCCTGTGGTTCGCGTTTGTGCTGGCAGTTACGCTTGCTTCCGAATGGACGACCCTGCACCATTATCTGAATCAATTGGCGACCACACAGGATCTTCAGACGCTTCTGCAACAACTGACTGAAGCGCAGCAAGCTCGAGGCTTTGATATTTCCGCTTTTGCCCTGAACCTTCTGCAAAAAGTTCTCCAACCGTTGCTCGGAATCGCGTTCGTCGTTCTCTATCTCGACAGCAAGATTCACATCGAGCGATAGCTATTAGTTCGACACGCGAATCTATTCGCGCCGGCTAGTTTGTCCGCCGCTTTCGCAGGAGAAGCGGCGCAATCGCGCTGAAGTAACGGGTGGTATAAAAGAGGTAACCGATGAAGGAAAGGAGCTGAGCACCAATCAACCAAACGTGCCGTGCGCGAGCAATGAATAGATCGGGCCAACGCCAAATGGCGAACGCGGAGACGAGATTGAGGACAATCAGCGCAGGAACAAGCACACAAATATTGAGTAGTTGATCGGACCTGGCGCGTCCGTAAAGGGCGCGCTCGGAATCATCGTGCGACTCGGCGACGCGGGCGCGAATCAGCCGCATATCGTAAATGAAGAGCAGCCAAACAATGCCTGCAAAAGCGGCGCTTAGTTGAAACCATGCGAGAGAATCATCCAGGCGAGTGAAAAGAATCGCTTCACCCAGCGCGCACGCGATGTAGAAAAAGTTGTGACCGAACTCCAGTGGCCACCGAATCAACGTGAGCGTGTGAATGACGGACCGCGACCAGAAGATAAAGATCACACACAACCCGGCCGCGACGTAGAGAGACGCGCTAACGTGCTCCTTCGGCAGGATTGCACGGGCATTGTCCGTTAGAAAAAAAAGTGCAACCCCCTGGATAATGCTGACCAGAGTGAGCTCGATGTTAATCACCACCGAGTCGAGTTCCCGGCGCCTTTCACTTGGCGGATTCACGAGCCGACTCGTAACCGCTCAATGATTGAACTGTCAAGGCGGTAGAACGCCGAGGACATTCGCGGCCTTTTTCTTTCGCTCGCTCGAAGGCGTTTGCTTTTCTGCTTGGCGAATCGTCGCCTGCGTCGTACTTAGAGTGATCCTGATATGGCGACAAAGACTGAAGAAAAAACAGCCACTGACAAACTCACCGTGGCACGAAATAAGAACCTCGATCTCGCGATTCAACAAATAGCCAAAGATTATGGTGAAGGCGCGATCATGCGCCTTGGCGACGAAAAAATTGTCGATATCGATGTCATTCCCACCGGCAACATTTTAATCGATCGCGCTCTCGGCGTAGGGGGATTTCCAAGGGGCCGGGTAGTAGAAGTTTTCGGCCCTGAATCGTCAGGGAAAACTACGCTCACACTGACGGTGATTGCTCAGGCGCAAAAGCGCGGCGGGCTCGCGGCCTTTATTGACGTGGAGCACGCGCTCGATCCGGCGTACGCGAAAAGGCTCGGTGTTAATCTCGACGATCTTCTCGTCTCTCAGCCGAGCTCCGGCGAGGAAGCGCTGCGGATTTGCGAAACCCTGATTCGCTCCAACGCTCTGGATGTAATTGTGGTTGATTCCGTGGCGGCGCTGGTCACCAGAGCGGAACTCGAGGGCGAGATCGGAGACACAACAGTTGGCGCGCAGGCGCGACTCATGAGCGCGGCACTGCGCAAACTCACATCGCTGATTTCAAAGGCGCGGACTTGCTGCATTTTCACAAACCAAATCCGAGAAAAAATTGGGGTGATGTTTGGAAATCCGGAGACGACGCCCGGCGGAAAGGCCTTGAAATTCTACGCTAGTGTCCGCGTCGATATTCGGCGGATCGGTGCAATCAAGCAGACCGACGGCGTGGTGACAGGGAACCGAACCCGCATCAAGATCGTTAAGAACAAAGTTGCTCCGCCGTTTACCGAAGCTGAATTCGACATCATGTACAACGAGGGAATCTCCTCGACGGGCGCGCTTCTCGATGTCGCGTTGGAAAAACAAATTATCGAGAAGCGCGGCTCCTGGTTGAACTACAAAGGCACGCAGCTTGCCCAGGGTCGCGATGCGGCGAAAGAAGTCTTGAAGAACGACAAGGCGCTCTACGAAGAAATCGAGGCCGCGGTCAAAGCGAAGCTGGACGAAGAGAAAAGGTGAGTTTCGCGACCACGCATTGATCACGAGCTAACGAATCGCCACCAGTCAGAGTGGCGGTTTCAGGTTTCCTGAAATTCGTGTTTATTCGTGGTTAGTCATGACCTCGGCTGAGATCCGGCAATCATTTCTCGATTTCTTTCGCGAGAAACAGCACACCATTGTGCCGTCGTCGCCTCTGCTGCCGGATGCGCCGAATCTCCTTTTCACCAATGCCGGCATGAACCAGTTCGTGCCGATTTTTCTCGGCCAGCAGAAACCGCCGTGGAATCCGCCGCGCGTGGCCGACACGCAGAAATGCATTCGTGCCGGTGGAAAACATAACGATCTGGAAGACGTCGGACTCGACACCTATCACCACACGTTTTTCGAGATGCTCGGGAACTGGAGTTTCGGCGATTATTTCAAAAAGGAAGCGATCGAGTGGGCATGGGAGTTACTCGTCGAACGCTGGAAATTTCCGCCGCAACGGCTTTACGCGACTGTTTACAAGCCCGGCCCTGGTGAGCCGAGCGAGTTCGATCAGGAAGCATACGAACACTGGGCGCATTTATTTCGCCAAGCCGACCTCGATCCAAAGATTCACGTTCTCAGCAGCGGCAAGGCCGACAATTTCTGGATGATGGGCGATACCGGCCCGTGCGGGCCGTGCTCGGAAGTGCATGTCGATCTCACACCCGACGGCGATACACGCGGCGCGCTCGTGAACAAGAACGATCCGCGTTGCATCGAAATCTGGAATCTGGTTTTCATCCAGTTCAACGCGCAACCTGTAGCCGGGGGCGGTGACCCCGGCCGCATGGAGTTTGTTCCGTTACCGCAGCGGCACGTCGATACCGGCATGGGTTTCGAGCGCGTGACCGCAATCATCCAAGGAACGAAAAACTTCACCGATTTCTCCGGAACCATTTCGAATTACGAGACCGACATCTTTCGCCCAATCTTCGACGAACTGGAAAAATTGAGCGGCAAAAAATACGGCTCGACGATTCCGCTTGTAGGGCGTCTGCTGTGAGGCGCCGGCGGCTGACACAGCCGCCCTACAAAATCAGACTGACCAAGAAAAAATTTACGTGGCTTTTCGCGTCATCGCCGATCACATCCGGGCGCTCTCGTTTGCGATTGCCGACGGAATCATTCCGTCCAACGAAGGCCGCGGCTACGTTTTGCGTCGTATTCTGCGTCGCGCAGTCCGCTACGGGCGCACGCTCGGTTTTCACGAACCGTTCTTCTTCAAGCTTGTCGATGTTGTGGCGAAAACGATGGGCGACGTCTTTCCCGAAGTCCGCGCGAAACAAAAAACAATCAAAGAAACAATCCGCCGCGAAGAAGAATCATTTAACAAAACGCTGGATAAAGGAATCGAGCGCTTCTATGCGTTGCTGACGCTAGCAATTGACTCTCGACTGGCGGCGCTTGCTCACAAGACCAGTTCGACGTCATCTGGAAGAATTTGAGGGCGAGCCAAGGTGGTCCAGAGATGGTCGTATTTCAAAGTCGATTTGGAAAAGGACTTTCTGGCGCTTCTTAAGGCACATGGACTAAAAATCCAGTTTATCCGGCGAAGCCACCTTTGAACTTTACGACACGTACGGCTTTCCTCTTGATCTGACCGAACTCATGGCACGAGAGCGCGGCCTCACTGTCGATATTGCTGGACTTCGAGAAACTGATGGAGCAACAGCGCGAGCGCGCGACGAAAGGCACAGAAAAAGGAAGAAATCAGCGTCGAAGAAGGCGAGCTGAAAGCCGCGCCGACAAAATTTCTCGGTTACGATTTTTTGGAGACCGAATCGGTTGTCGAAACCGTGTTACCGGGCAAAAAGCCAGACGAACTCAACATCGTTCTGGATCGCACCCCTTTCTATGCCGAGATGGGCGGTCAGGTGGGGGATCGGGGATTGCTGCACGTTCCGGGGCATGATTGGACCGAAGTTGGTCAGTTGCGCGTGATCGACACGCAAAAACGCGGCGATATTTTTGTTCATCGCTCGGAGCTTGTCCAAGGTCGCGCGCCGGAACCGGGCGAGGCGGTGCGCATTTCAGTGGATGCTGATCGGCGCAAATTGATTCAGGGACATCACACCGTGACGCATTTGTTGCATTGGGCGCTTGCACGAAGTTGTTTCGCGTGATGCTTCGCAAAAAGGGAGCTACGTCGGACCGGACAAATTGACGTTCGATTTTTCGAGCGCGGCATTGACGAAGCAGCAAGTCCGCGACGTAGAGAAATTGGTAAACGAGAAGATTGCGGAAAGTGGGCCAGTTTCGTGGGCTGAAATTCCGTTTGCAGAAGCGAAACAGCGAAAAGACATCATCCAATTCTTTGGCGAGAAATACGGCGAAACCGTGCGTGTGCTGCAGATTGGGGGAGCGCCGCATGCGCTCAATGGTTACTCCATGGAACTCTGCGGCGGCACGCACGTCAGATCCACAGGCGAGATCGGTCCGTTCCGGATTGTTCGAGAAGAAGCGATCGCGGCGGGAACGCGCCGCATTGAAGCCGTCGCTGGTGACGCAGCACGCGCGTGGGCGAAGGACGAAGCGGCACGTCAACAAGAGAAGTTTGAAACGCTGGCGCGCAAGAAACCTGACATTCCGGTGTTGCCTGTCTTTTGAAACCGAAACGCGACACGGCTGAAATGCTGAAGCAGCTCGATGCTCGCGCGGCGCATCTCGAAAAGAGCGAGACCGAAGTTCGCGAATGGGAAAAGAAGACGGCCAAAGCTGCCGAGGCAGAATTGAAAAGCCGGGCTGCTCAAATCGCCAATGAACTGGCGCGATCGCACGCCGGAAAAAATTTCTGCGTGACCGAAGTGCCAGAGGCGGACGGAAAATTGCTGCAAGCAATCGTGGACGCACTCAGAGCAAAATTTGACGGCCCGATTTTCCTGGTGAGCGCAGCGAACGGATCTGTCGCATTAGTCGCATCCGTCCCAAAAGAAATGACATCGAAATTTCAGGCGAACAAATTGATTGAGCAGATCGCGCCGCTGGTCGGCGGGAAGGGTGGCGGCCGTCCGGACAACGCCCGCGGTGCAGGCAAGGATGCTTCGAAGATCGCTGAAGCCTTGGAACACGCGCGCGCACTCATCGCATCGTGAAGCGTCTCGCTGCCATCGTTTGTTTGAGTCTGTGCGCGAGCTGTAGCAAAAAATCGCCGCCCAAGATCGAAGGCCTGCAGTTCCCGGTCGTGATCCTGTTCGGGAACTCAGCCACGCGGGTTTGTAAAGACCCGGCGGATCTGACGATGATGCACACGAACTACGTGGTGCTGAGCGAAGGGACACCGGCGCTGATCGATTCGCAGTTTAAGATTTACGCAGTGGAACGGCTGCGCTCGACGCACAATGGGATGTGGTTGATGGCGCATCCCAGCGGCTTGACCGAAGTGACGTTCGAACTCAGGGCACAGAGATCAGGTCGGGAAGCGGCGCGCGAGTTGTTCACGCGCCAACTGGAAAAGCAAACGTGGCTTACTGATCTCGACGAACGCCGGCACTCGTTGGGGGCGAAGCAATCGCTTCTGGAGATGGCGGCTGTCGTGCAGTCGCAGAGCGAATAATTGGCCCGGCGGCAGCAGCTTGATTACGGCGCGCTGACAGACGGAAAACGCCCATTCTTGATCAGGCGTTTCAAATTTTTTCCGTCGACCGACATTCGATAAATCGAGTCATCCTTTTCGCCGGCCGCTTTGCTAAGAAAGAGAATGTTGCTGTTGTCGATCCAAACGCCGTCCCAGCCGAAAAGTTTCCTCGGCGTGAGCCGCGTCGCCTTTTGCGATTGGAGATCGAACGACCACAACGCCGGCAACGGGCCGTCCCAATCTTTGCGGCCGGATTCTTCGCCCATGTCTATGCTCAACAGCAATCGCTTGCCGTCGGGCGACACGTCGATCCGACCGTCGCCGCTCATGTCGCCTTTCGGCACGATCTTATCGATCTTCCATTGCGCGCGAACCGCGCCGTCGAGCCCGATCTGATAAATGTTCGTCATGTCTTCGCAAAAGACCGATTGGCCATCCCGCGCCCAAACCGGGGAGTACCGCGTCACTTCATTTTGCACCCCGGGCTTCAGCACATGGAAATTCGTGCCATCGGAATTAACAACGACGAGATCCCAAACTTCGTGCGGCCGCGTGGTGAAAAGGATTTGTTTCCCGTCAGCCGTCCAGCTCGGGTAGTAGGAATTGTCGCTCGGAACATCTTTGAAGACGTTCACCTTACCGGTCGCGACATCTACCACGGCCATGTGACGCACGTAAGTCGTGTCGCTGGTTTTTTCTACGGTGTTGAAGGCGACGCGAGTTCCATCGGGCGAGATTGCCGGGAAAATTCCATCGGCAAGCTTTTTCTCGTTCGTGCCATCAAGATCGGCGATGTAAACGGCGTTGTTGCGTTCGAACGCAATGTGCCGGTCGGCAGCAAATGCGGTCACGCCAAAACTGGCTAAGGCAAAAGCGAAGGGAATGATTTTGTTCATGGCAAAGCGATTGTAACAAAGAAGGTCACGGCGAGCGCGACTACGAGAACAATCAGATAAGCAAATCCGCCAAAAAGAAATTTGAAAATGCTGATGAACCAACCTTGTCGATAAACACGTCGGATCGACAAGAAAATTTGCATCACGAACGCAATCCAGAGGAGGGCGATTGTCCATCCCGCAATTGTACCCGGGGCGATGCGGTTTAGCCCGATTGTTGCAAGCACGATCAGCATAACCGCCGTATAAGCGAATGTGTGGATGTGAAGAGCATAAATCAGATGGTCGATGTAAAAAATGTGCCGCCGGATATAGAGAATTTTCAGCACGAAGGCGAACAGCGGAATACAGCAAAGCATCATGTAAGGCAGGTTCCTGAAGAGCGTGGCGATAAACAGCCCCATCTTTGTTCCGTGCTCGCCCATCTTCTCCTTGGCTCGCGCTTCGATCCAGCGCTCGAACGGAGTTGAGGATTTGGCTTCATCAGAAACTACAAACGGTCGCTCGCCGGTTTTTCCATATTCCTGCTTCTGCTTGTCGGTTTCAGGCGCGGGTGGACGCGGCGATGGGACGCTTGTTGCAGGCGATGGCGACGTGCTTTGAGGTGAGGAGCTGGGCGAAGGAGATTCCAGTAATAATGCTTCCAATTGCTCGCGCGCCGCGGGCGGCAAATCTCCTTTCTTCAAGTCGGCTTCGAGTTCCGCGCGATCCTTTGGATTGAGTTTGCCCGGTTCGAAACGCAAGTCTCTTGCTCCGTAATTGACCGCGAAGAAAAATAAGATGCTTGCGAGTAGATAAAGGCGCACCGGATGCACATGGCGGACACGCTTGCCGGCGAGAAACTCGTTAGTCAACCGCCACGGTTTGAAGATGAGCAGCGCAATTGTTGCGAAAAATTTCGAATCCCAATTCAGAAATTCATTGAGAACATCGACAAGCACATGCCCGAAGGAACGGCGATAGTCGATGGCGGGTTGCCCGCATTGGGCGCAGTAAGGTCCACTCAATAGAGCGCCGCAATTTTCGCAATGTGTCAGCGATCGACGCGGATCTTTGCTTCGACCGAACCAGCGCCGGCCGGGAGTTCGCTCGATAGCGGTAATCGCTGTATCACCGAGGATAATCTTTGCCGGTTCATCCGACATCCTGGGAAGTCTAGGAAATCACACGCTCTACGTCCATTCGGAAGCAATTCCGCAGCTTGACCTGGTGCCGGAACTGTTTAGACCTGGCTGCATGAAAATATTGAAAATCAGTTTCGCTATCGTCGCTATGATTGCCGCCACCGGTTTGAATTCGGTTCGGGCCGATCAACCGCACATGAGGGCAGCCCTGGAGCACCTGCGTGCTGCGCGGGCTGAGCTCCAAAGCTCCGAACACAACAAAGGCGGATGGCGCGTGCATGCGCTCGAACACGTCAATCGAGCAATTGCCGATACCGAAAGAGGAATGGCCTTCGCGCGGTAACAGGCGAGCGCCTGTCTCATCAAATGCGAAGTTCGCGACTCCGCATTTTTGTTGAGTGAAAATCGACTCCGAAGTCGCGTTCTTCTCTCCTCGCCTGATTTTTCGATTTGCGCTTTGATTTTCGCACGACCAAATCCTGCCACAGTTCGGTTCAACGGAGGCTCCGGCCAACGTGCTCGACGATTTCCACGTAGGCTTTCAAAGGAGCAGACGGATTTTCGCCTTTCCATGCGACACAAGCCTCCGTCGCCACGGCCGGAATGACTGGGCGAAACACGACATTTTCGTGCGGGAGTTTTTTCAGCTGCTCGGGGACGAGGGCGACACCCAAACCGGCGGAGATGGCGTGGATCATCGTTCGTTCGAGATCGACATCCTGCAAAACCTTCGGCGTAAAGCCGGCGCGGTGACAGGTCTTGGTTAGCCATTCGTGATAGTAGGGATAGCTCGCTTCTGACATTCCGATGAAAAACATGGGCGCGAGAGCTTTCAGCGCGACCGTCGTTTTGCCCGCCAGCGGATTGTCTTTGGGCAAGGCGGCGACGGTTTTGTAGGACGCAATGGTTCGGAATTCCAATCCGCGCAGCGCAATTGGCTCGTGTAATCCAACGAAACCAAGATCGAGCTTGCCATCTGCAAGCGCGCGAAATTGATGACCGCAGGACATGTCAAAGAGGTTAACCGAAACAGCGGGAAACAATTGACGGAACGAAGCGAGAGTTCTCGGCAGCAAATCGTAAAAGAGATTGCTGACGTACCCGATATTGAGCGCGCGAACCTCGCCGCTGTGCAATCGCCGGACGGACTCGACCGTTTCGGCTGCGAGAGCAAGAAGGCGTTTGGCATCGGCGAGAAAGGAGCGGCCCTCCTCTGTCAGCGTGACCAGTTGCTTTGTGCGATTGAGAAGCCGGACACCGAGCTCCTCTTCCAAATCTTTAATTTGCCGCGTGAGTGAAGGCTGCGCAGTGTGCAGCTTTTCGGCGGCTTTTGTGAAGCTCAGCGCTTCCGCAATGGTGACGAAGTAGCGCAGATGACGAAGTTCCATCGGGAGTAAGATACTTAGTGTAAACCGACTCGGCAGGTTGATGCAAAAAAAGAATCTCCGATTATGACAGAACCACTCGCCTACAGACAAACGGCCATACTTTAAAAGTATTACGTGCTGCCAAGAAGATATTGGCCGGACAACGAGCGGAGGGGTAACGCTTTGCTTTGCCACTTATGAATCGAAACGCTTCAGCTCTTTGGAAAGGAAACCTTCATGAGGGCGAAGGGACTTTAACTACCGAAAGCGGCGTTCTTTCTAAAACGCAATATTCTTTTCGGACACGATTTGCGGAAGGCCTCGGCACCAATCCGGACGAACTGATCGCCGCTTCGCTAGGCGGGTGTTTTTCCATGGCCCTGTCCAATGAGCTTGGTCTTTGCGGTTTTCACCCGCAGCGCATTGAAACCACGGCCACGGCGACTCTGGAAGACTTAGCCGCGGGCTGGACGGTCACGCACATCCAGCTCGACGTCCATGCGAACGTTCCGGACGCTTCTCAAGCTCATTTTATGGATGCGGCGCTGGCGGCAAAAACAAACTGTCCTATGGCCCGCCTGCTTAAAACAAATATCTCAATGACCGCGAGTCTTGACCCATGATATCAAATGCGTCGATTGACCAGGCGAACCTAATGCCGACCAGCGGCAGAAGAAACTCGTTAGAGCTGGCCCTGGAAGTATCGGAGCTTCGCTACCGCCGGTTATTCGAAACCGCGCAGGATGGCATCCTGATTCTCGATGCGAATACCGGCAAGATCATCGATGTAAATCCATTTCTACTCGATTTGCTCGACTATCCGTTCGAAAGCGTGATCGGCCTTCAGCTCTGGGAGATCGGCCTATTCGAAGACATCGCAGCGAATCAGGCAGCGTTCGAAAAGCTGCAAACAGAGGAGTACATCCGGTACGAAAACCATCCGCTCCGCACGAAGGCCGGCAAACAGATCCAAGTCGAGTTTGTCAGTAACGTCTACTTTGTCGGCTCAGCCAAAGTGATCCAATGCAACATCCGCGATATCAGTGTGCGGGCTGAATTTCAGGCGGCGTCCAAGAGCCACGCCGATACACTCGAGCTCGCAGATAGAGCAAAAGATGAAGTGATCGCTGTGCTCTCCCACGAGCTGCGCAATCCGCTCGCGGCTATCTCCTCAATGATCGACGTGCTCGAGCTGGGTCACGGTGAGGTCGGGATGCCTGACAAGAAAGATTTGCCGCCGCAGTTCGATAAGTCCGCCTTGGCATTCATCCGCCGCAATGTTCAAAGTCTCGTGCATCTGGTCACCGAGTTGCTCGGCTTCACCCATATCGCGAACGATGCCCTGGGGCTGGAGCTCGAGATGGTGGACGCGCACGAGGTGATCCGCTTTGCACTCAAGAATCTCGAGAGCCAGCAGAAAGGGACGGCGATTGGAATCGACCTCCGGTTGGAGGCTCCGCATAGCTATATCCGAGCCGATGCGGACAAGCTCGAACAGGTTCTCTCGAATCTAATTGGGAACGCGCTAAAGTTCACGCCGGAAGGCGGCAAGGTTTCGATCATCACGCGCAATGAGGCAAGCGGCAAGCTGGTCATCGAAGTGAGCGACACCGGCATCGGCATTCCGGCAGACGCACTCTCGCGGATTTTTTCGCCGTTCGAGCAAGGGGATTCCTCCATCCACTCGCGTTTCGGCGGTCTCGGTCTCGGTCTTTCGATTGCGCGCACTTTAATAAAAGCGCACGGCGGCACTTTGGAAGTGGAGAGCGAGGGATCAGGTCAAGGCGCGAAGTTTACCGTGCGTTTCAAAATAGACGATTCGCTTTTCGATCTCACTGCCCAAGATCCTCTTCCGCTCGAAAGCAGTCAGCCTTGTGATGCCAAGATCGCCGTTACCGCGTCCGCCAACTCGGCAAACCCCAAATTGTAATCCCATGGAGCTCACCATCACTCAAAACGGCGCTCTCTATGCCCTGCAACATGGGGCGACATCGGACGCTTTCGAAATTAGGGCCCGTTCGAAATCTCTGCCCAATACACGAGTGCAAAGAAAATGAAAACAACAAGTGAGCCGCTTTATCTTGTTTCCCCTGGACGACCCGCTGGCCTCCCTATTGCTTAAATTTCAGAGCAACAAACATACTCCTATCTATGCTTTTACAAAAAACACTGCACATGAGCCAATCCCTGGCAGAATGCAAAGCCCGTCTTGCCAACATCCAATCGTATCGTCGGCAGTTCCTTATGGCGACAAGGGCAACCGTAACTTCATCCAAGACGGCTGATTTCAGCTTTCGCGGTCCGCTCGGTTTTGAGGCTCACACCGTCCTCCTGTCGGTCGAGAGCGACTCGCCAGATCAGTATACGTTTGAGTCCGTGGGCGGGAATATCAACCTGATGGGAATCGTTGACTTCGCTGAGATTCGGCCAAACTGCACGGAGGTCACGCTGGCAGTTCACTACGAGATCAGGAACAAGTTGTTTGCCTGGCTCGACCGGCGCTTGCGTTTTCTCGATACGTTTGTGACTGCCGAACTGCGCAGCATCCGCGCGCTGGAAAACGGCACGACGGGTTTCCGCATGTGGGATGCGTTGGAACGCAGGACCGCTGCCACTCAAATCGGTACGCTGAGCCGCTGGAACAAAGGCGAGCAAACAGCGTGAACCACAGTTCCTTCATTGCCAACGGAGGGAACTTCACGTTTCCCGATAAAGCGAACGTGCGGCCGGAGCGCCTGTTTTTCCGGTTGCCATTCGATCGCATCAATTGGTTAACCAGTTCCTTTCTCATTGGCACGCTGGCTCTCGCATTGACCGCCGTCCCGCTCTATCTCTGGTTTTTCGGGCTTGATTGGTTTCAGGTCGTACTGTTCTTTGCAATGCTTGCCGCTTGCGGCCTTAGCATCAGCTTAGGTTACCACCGGCTTTTCTCGCACATTACCTTCCAGGCAAGCTGGCCGATCCGGCTGTTCACACTTATTTTTGGCGCCGCTGCGTTTGAAAACTCGGTTTTGATGTGGGCGAGCGAACATCGGCGTCATCACAAGCATGTGGATCATGACGATGATCCGTACTGTATTTCGAAAGGGTTTTTTTACGCGCATATCGGATGGCTGATTTTCAAGCTGAACACCGATCAGCCGTACGACAACGTAGCCGACCTTCAGAAAGACAAGCTGGTTTGCTGGCAAGATCGACACGTCCAGTGGATCGCGGTCCTGGTCAGTTTCGGCATCCCGGCCATCCTCGGCTTTCTGTGGAATGGGTGGCAGGGAGCGCTCGGCGCTTTCTTGATCGCGGGGGTTGCGCGAATCGTTGTGCTGCAGCACTGCACATTTCTAATTAACAGCGCGTGTCACACGATCGGACAACAGCCGTATTCAACCAGGTGCAGCGCGCGCGACTCTTTTTTCCTCGCCCTTTTCACCATGGGCGAAGGCTATCACAACTACCACCACGAATTTCAGCACGACTACCGTAACGGAGTGAAGCCATGGCAATTTGACCCGACCAAGTGGCTCATCTGGACGCTGTCGAAACTAAGACTTGTTCGAAATCTGCGCCGCGTTCCGGCAGATAAGATTGAGTCGGCGCAAGCACAAACCAGAAACGCGAGTTGCTGATGTGCGGGCCCTCCCTGATCGCGAGAGTGACGATCGCGGTTTTCGTTTTTCTAATACTCGGCGTCACCGGTGTTATTCATGCTGAGAGGCCTGATTCGACGGCGGGGACATCGAACGCGGGCATACGCAAACTGTTTATCGATCCAAGCTCCACTTCCGTTGCCCTGCGGGGGAAAGTTAGCCTGATTGTCAGTCCGCTTACACATCGAGATGGAAATTATGTGGGTGACTATCAGCTCAAGGTGAGGCCGTATTTTTTTAAGAATGAGAAAGGCAGTTTACTTCTGGCGGCATCCGATGATGCGGTTCGGAAACTCCAGACGGGAACAGCCATCAACTTTACCGGTAAGGCGGTCACGCACAAAGACGGCAGAACTCATATCGTACTTGGGAGGGCAACACCGTCATCAGGTAACCGCGGGGGCGTCACATTTTCAATCATAACGGACGACGCAAAGATAGTCTTCAACACTTCCTATCACTTCGGGACACAGCCGGGGACATAGCCGTTCAAATCCACTTTCCTTGTAATCGACTACGGCTCAGTCGGTCCTGAGGCAGATCCGGGTGGAATAACTCGAAGCATCATGAATCGGAATGCGCATTCGACCACCCGTCCGCTTCTCGCTTGGTTTCGAAAAATCGGTAGACCACGATGGCCTTGAGTTGGCTTGCAGTGCGTCCACATAGACGAGCGGCTTTGCGACTAATCACTGCCGTTCCGGTATCGATCGCGGTGCAGACTGCATCGGAAAAAATGACTTTGCTGCCGCATGGGATCCGTTTTGGATAATGTAGTTCTTTTCTACCAGATCTACCATTCTCTCACCCAGATCATTCGGGATGATCCGAGGCACCGCCGGGCGTGGAGGGAAGACCGCAATCACACGCGCCGACTATATATTGCTTGCCGCCGGGGATAGCGACGTGTTATCCCCGAGCCGTGAACAGAAACATCTTCTACATCATCGGAGTCATTGTTGTTATCATCATTGTCCTCAAAGTGCTCCACGTGTTTTAGCTCAGGCTAGATATACTTTCACGGCGCGTAACTGGTGCTACAACTTTGTAGGTTTGTACACCTGTCACTTTCCTCTGTCTGGATCGCTACGGAATCCGAAGACACCTTCTTGTCGAAGAACTGAGCTGCGGTGCGCGGGCGACGTGCCGCGCATTTGCCAGAAGCGGCACTGTGGACGACGAATGACATGCCATGCGAGCGATGAAGAATGCCGCTACCGCCGCGCTTGTAGGGATCTGGATGATTTTGCTGACGGCGTTCGTCGTCACGATTCTTTACGTCGGACGCCAACTGCTTATTCCGCTGGCGCTCGCGGCGATGCTCACCTTCCTGCTTGCACCGCTGGTCGGCTACATTGAACGCTGGATCGGACGTATCGCGGCTGTTCTGATCGTCGTAGCGATGCTCTTCGGCGTCTTCGGCGGCGCCGGCTGGTTGTTAACGCGTCAACTGATCGACCTGGCGGCGAAGCTTCCCGACTACCAGACGAACATCGACAACAGATTGCACGCGATCCGACTTCCCACCGGCGGTGCGTTTGGCCGCTTTTCGCACAGCGTTTCCGAGCTGCAAAAGCAATCACCGGACTCCTTGGAGCAGCCGGCGAATGCGACCGGTTCGGTGCCGGAAACAAAAGCCACCACGGCGGCGCGCTCTCGCAACGTGCCTGCGGGTCAACAGCCAATGCCGGTTCGGATCGTCGAATCGCAAAGCCGTCTTCCGGGAATCTTGCAAGCCGCCGCCACCGGATTGCTCGGACCGCTTGGGACGGCCGGCCTCGTTTTTGTCCTCGTCATCTTTATGCTATTGAAGCGCGAAGACCTGCGCGGCCGAATCATTCGCCTCATCGGGCAAGGCCGGATCAGCGCGACCACGCGGGCTATGGACGACGCCGGGAGCCGCGTCGCCCGTTACCTTACAATGCAGCTTCTGGTGAACGTGAGTTTTGGATCGTGCATTGCGATCGGACTCTACTTTATCGGCGTGCCAAACGCTGCGCTCTGGGGCGCGTTCGCGGCGATCATGCGATTCGTGCCGTACGTGGGAGTTTGGATCGCGGCCGCGGTTCCTGTGCTGATTTCGTTTGCAGTTTCCACGAGCTGGCTCAGTCCGCTTCTGACGCTCGGTCTTTTCATCGCGCTCGAATTGATTAACTTCAACGCGCTCGAGCCGTGGCTCTACGGATCCCGCACCGGCGTCTCGTCCATCGCGCTGATCATCGCGGCGGTTTTCTGGACGTGGCTTTGGGGACCAATCGGTCTCGTCCTCGCGATCCCGCTGACAGTGTGCGTTGCCGTGATGGGCCGGCACGTGCCGAAGTTGCAATTCTTGAGCGTGCTCCTGAGCGAAGAGCAAGCACTCGCTCCGCACGAGGAATGTTATCACCGACTGCTCGCGTTCGGTTTGGATGAAGCGAACGACCTCGCGGAAGCGTACGTGAAAACAAATTCACTCACTTCTCTTTACGATTCCGTTCTGATCCCGACAGTCACGGTCGCCGAAACGGACGCGCAACGCGACGAGCTGGGCCCTGAACAGCGTTCCGCGATTCATCGCCACATCCACGACCTGATCGAAGATCTCGGCTCGGCCCCGCCGTCGAAGTCGCAGTTGGAAACGGACAAGCTGGACGCCGAACACACTCCCTTTCCTCTCTCCGGTCCCACGTGCCGCGTGCTTTGTGTGCCGGCTCGCGCCTACCGTGATGAACTTGCGGGAGCGATGCTCGTGCAGCTCCTTCGACAACAGGGTTTCGATGCCGAGAACGCCTCCGCGGCGCTCAGCAGCAGCGAGCTCCTCGAGATGGCGGCGAAGTCGGATCCCGAAGCGATTTGCATCTCCGTTGTCGCACCATCCACCCTGATCCATGCGCGTTATCTCAGCGCGAAACTTCGCGCGCAATTGCCACACGCGAAAATCGTGGTCGGAATTTGGGGCGCGACCGAAAACATGGCGGGCGCGGGAGAACGGCTACGGTCTTCGGGTGCGGACGAAGTGGTCGTGTCCCTCGCCGAAGCAGTGGTGCAGCTCGCGAAGTTTTCCGTTTCGATCACCGATGAGATGATCCCCGGCGCGATCCCAGACAACGAGGAAACGCGCCTCGAAGAGCTGGCTCGTTTGCATCTGGCGAATGGCACACGTGAAGAAGTTTTCGATCGCATCACGAAAAAGCTGGCACGCGTCTTTGAGGTGCCGATTGCGCTTATCACGTTCATCGATCGCGATCACCAGTGGTTTAAATCGCAAGTCGGGCTGCCGGAGGAAATCGCCGAAGCGCAGCAGACGTCGCGTGAGCTTTCGGTGTGCGGCCATGTGATCGCAAACGACGAGATACTCGTGGTCGAAGACCTGGCTCGCGACCGAAGATTTGCAAATAACCCATTATTAAAAGAGCGCGGCCTGCGCTTTTACGCGGGCGTTCCGCTCCGCAGTAACAACCTTCCGATTGGCTCGCTCTGCATCCTCGACCTCAAGCCACGCCGAATGACCGAACGCGAAAAGCGTCTGCTGGAAGTCATCGGCGAAGATGTGATGGAGGAAATTAAACGCCGCGACAGTGTGGGTCCGCAAAGCGTGCTCGTAGCCTAAGCGGTGATCACACACGCTAGCCGCAATCGCTGCTTTGCGATGATGTTTCGCGCGTGTTCATGGTGTTCAGCAAAAGCGTTCGTGTCATGTTCCTTTAATTTCTGTGGCATTGTATGTTTTGCTTCTTTTTCGGGTGTAATTTGAGTTGGCGCGCGAGCGATTTCTCCTGAGTCAGGCTGCGATACTTTCGAATATCCCGACAAAAAAAATCCTTCACGCCGTTCACGATGACTCGACAAGAGAAAAAGAAGATTGCCGATCCAAAAATCGTCACAGATGCGGTCGACGTGGCGGAGGAGGCGGGATTGCGCTACGTGAGCCACGATCAGCCCGGATACACGCGCAAAGCCAGGGGTGACGACTTCGAGTATTTCGACACCGAGGGCAACCCGATTCGCGACGAGCAGCGGTTACTGCGAATAAAGCGTCTCGCGATTCCGCCCGCTTACACGGATGTGTGGATTTGTCCGTCAGCCAACGGACACATTCAGGCAACGGGACGCGATGCGCGCGGCCGCAAGCAGTACCGGTATCATGAGCGTTGGCGGGTCGCGCGTGACGAAAACAAGTATGACCGGATGGTGCTTTTTGGCGAGGCCTTGCCCAAGATTCGCAAACGCGTGGAAGCAGATCTTGCTTTGCCCGGCCTGGAACAAAACAAAGTGCTCGCCGCCGTCGTCCAGTTGTTGCAACGAACATTTATTCGTGTCGGTAATGAAGAGTACGCGCGCGACAACAAATCGTTTGGCCTGACGACGATGAAGGGCCGGCATGTGGATGTAACCGGTTCGAAATTGCGTTTTCGTTTTCAAGGCAAAAGCGGAATCAAACATGACGTCGACATGCAAGATCGACGGATCGCAAAAATCGTTGCCAAAGTGCAAGATTTGCCGGGACAGAATCTGTTTCAATATCTGGATGATGAAGGCGAAGCACGGGACATTACTTCGCAGGACGTGAATGATTACCTCCGCGAGATCACGGGACAAGATTTCACGGCCAAAGATATTCGGACTTGGGCGGGAACGGTTCTGGCCGCGATTGCCCTGAATGCGGCGGGTGCGTTTGAAACAAAGAAACAAGCCAAAGCGAACATCAAAAATGCTATCGGCGCGGTCGCAAAAATACTTGGGAACACGCCGGCAATTTGTCAAAAGTGTTACATTGATCCTGTCGTGCTCGAAAGTTATCTCGACGGAGATATCATCGAAGGTTTGAAACGCAAACCCGACGAAGCGCTTGAGAGCGAGGCAGTCGATCTCCGCGTCAGCGAAGTGGCGGTCCTGAAGTTTTTGCAGGCGAAGCTGGCTAAAAAAGCCGCGTGATAGTTGATACGTGCGAAGCGATTAAGGAGATTGGCTACAACGACCCAGACCGACCGCTTCAACGCGGCCGGCGTATCGGTTCTGAATTTATTCAGCCGCCAGGCCGCGCGGACATTGCCTGTGGTGTGGACAATGGGAACGACCTTGGTGCCGACGGGCAACTTCGTCGGCCCGAACCCAGGTGAATCACGGCTCAGTGTCTGAAAAATCTTGGCAAATGAATAAAACCCTGGATAAATAGGCCGACGAAAGTTTAACTCAACCGAAAGAAACATCTATGCTCTGGACTATAATTGTCATCCTAGTCGTGCTCTGGCTTCTGGGCTTTATCGGCCACTTTGGCGGCGCTCTGATCCATCTTCTGCTCGTGATTGCCGTCGTTGTGCTCATCATTAACCTGATTCAAGGCAGACGAGGGCTCTGAGCGAATCCGTTTTCGCCCCGGCAGTATCAGTAGTGCATCCTCACAATCGGGTTTGCACCTCGAAGACAACTCCTCTTTATATATCTTTAGCCGGCAATCGAGTTATCCGACAACTGCGCGCGCACGCGAGAGTTCGGACACTTGGAGTGCGTAATTCTGCGCGAGTTGTGCAAAGTGTCGATTCTCTGGGAATGCAGTTCCGCGCGCGCGTCGCCAGTTCGTCCACGGCGATAATCTTCGCGCTTATCTTTTTCCCACCACAAATTGCAACGCGCGCGGCATCACCTCAAATTCGATTGGGTCATTGCCGATCAGTTCTCCATCGACGGTGAACCACATCCCGGGGCGCGATCTGATTGAGACTCTTGCCGCGCGCCGAAACACAACGGCATCGGCATCGAGATGATTACCTAAAACTATCTTTGCCGCGAGGAGCGTTATTTCAGATCCAGGTCGCTCAGGAATCAAGATAATGTCGAGCAATCCGTCACTCGGGTCCGCGTTGGGCGCGATCGGCAGACCGCCGGCGGCAAAGCGGCCGTTTGCGATGACGACGTTGTAAAGATCGACCGAGAACGTTTCTTTCGTACCCAACCTGACAGCGGTGCGATACGAGCGCAATTGCGGCAATGCCGCCGCAGCGCTGCGCAGGTAAGCGAGAGGACCCCATGTTCGTTTCAGCTCTGGCGTTAATTTTTCGTTGGCCAGTCCGCTGAAACCACCTGCGGAAACGTTGACGAAATATCGAATGCGATCACTCGTGGTACGAACGACGTCGATCGCGGTTGTTTCTCCGGAAAGGACGATGTCGATGTTTTCTTCCACGGTTGCAGGCAAATTTAGGCATCGCGCAAAATCATTACCAGTACCGAGCGGAATGAGTCCGATGCGAACATCACCAACGCGCTTTGCGATCCCGTTGATCACTTCGTTCAGTGTGCCGTCGCCGCCAGCGGCAATGATTTCATCGCAGTGATCGCGTACCGCTTCGCGCGCGAATGCTTTTGCAGCTCCTTCATTTTTTGTCAGATGAAAGGACGACGCCTTGAGCCTCCGGAGTTGCTTTTTTACAGCGTCCAGGTCTTTCACCGACCCCGCCTTGGGATTTAGGATCACACAGCGTTTCTGATCCTTACGAGGCACGTCGTCCAAGCGCTATTTCCCAAACACTTTCTTCACGTCGCCCACTTTGTTTTGCACCTTGCCAGCGACTTTCTCGGTTGTACCTCGGTCCCGTAGATCGGGATTGCCAATCGCTTTCCCTGCCTCCTCTTTGACTTTTCCTTTAGCTTCGTGGATCCGGCCTTTGATTTTATCGTTTGTACTCGAGTTCATACATTTAATTCGGGCATCTCACCGAGTTCGAGCGGGCCTTTCGGTAAATATGTAATAACAACCAGTATCTTTCTTTGCCCCGAGCGGTTGCTAAAAGAAATCGCAGAGCATAGGGGCGTATTTTGCAAAAGATTGACCGTTTCTCGCCGCGCGAATCCCAAAGTCGGGGAGCAGCGGGCGAATTTGGGAACCGACAAAAGCCGCAACCGTTCAATAATAATAGGTGAAACGGGCAGTCGCGATAACGGTCGTTTGATGAGACGAAGCGAGTGTTTTTTCGCCTGTAGTTGGTAGCGTTGCCGCTCAGAAGCCGGTCGAAACCACTGACGGTCACCGAAAGCCTGTTCCTCTACGTACACAAGATTAGGGTCGCCTCTGGCAATAAGCGGTGAGCGCGATGCACCGGGATGGCTTTAACTAACTCCAGAAAGGTAAAATATGAATACATCAATAACTGAACCTAACCCAGCTGAAGACGCGAATCTCGACGCCCGCCCAGTCAAGGACATTATCCAGCCCGCGAAGACCGTTCTGGGCGAGGTTTCTGTACAGACGGCTTTAGACGAAATGCAGGCTCGGGGAATCGATTCGGCGCTAGTAACCAATCAACGCGGGGAATTATTAGGTACTGTGTCGAGCAACGAAATGAACCGAAAGGTGAGTGGTTTGGGGCACGACCCAAAGACAGAACCGGTACAAGCACAAGTGGAAACAAACATTGACTATTGCTTCGAAGATCAGACGGTTGCGGAGGCTGAGCAAATTATGTGCGACGCAAAGGTCGCCGAACTTCCTGTGGTAACGCGCGAAAAATTGCTGGTGGGAACAACAAATCTTGAAGCGATCGCACAGGATAAACGACGGAGAAGACCCTAGAACCTCTGGTCAGAGGCTCCGGTTTTCGACTTCCTGCACGCGGAAACATTGGAGATGATTATGAAACGGCTCATCGCAACCATTGCACTTGCTCTGCTGGTAGTGCCCGCCACCTTCGCGGGCGAGCAGTCATTGCTGGCGCGTGTTACGGTTTACTGGACCAGCAGCGCTGCTGGTTCCAACCATAATCAATCGACCGGCCGGCGACTACAAACCGGAGATTGCGCGGTCGATACACGGCACATTGCTTATGGCAGCAGCGTGATTTTTCCCGATGGCACTACTTCGGCGGCAGTTGACAGCGGCCCCGCGGTAAGAAATCGCAAAGCGGCGCGAATTTCGGGCCGCACCGTTTATGAGCGAAACGCAGTAGTGATTGATCGGTTTTTTGAAACGAAGCGAGAGGCGCTTTCCTGGGCGAGCCGAAATCCGCTCTTCATGACCGTGCGGGTTGTCCAGCCGAATTGACGCACGCTGGCACAGTTACCAGAACAACCTCCGCTCGACTCGCTTGCCCAGCCTGCCTTTTGATTGGTCCGGCGAGATTAAAGACACCAGCAAGCAAGTTACTAAGACCTAACGATTCACGGGTGAACACTGCTTTCTGTTCACGAGGTTGGATCTCAAACAACCCTAATCATTCGCGATCGCTCAAATCATTTCGCAGCGAATAACAAAAACGCACAACGTTTAACAAACGCGGATGAGCCGCGTGCGCCAAAGCAGTCGAGAATCGCCCGCGCGCTTCGTGTTTCGCGTAACACCATTAGTGCGATCGCTGAGCAAGAATGGAGCAAGGTGGAACAGCGTAAAGCGCGTATCAATCTTTGAATGCTGATCGCCGAGCGCCGAAACCGCTATCTCTCCTTGCGAATCAGCCTCCGCAACGCCTCCTGATCCGGCGCCAAAAACTCGGAGATCCGCTGGTGGTTGACGTCGGCGACGATGATTTGGCCGACCTCGGTGTTGACCTCGCTGAAGATGCCGTGAGACCTCATCTTTGCGACCTGGTACTGGTTGTCCTCGGTGGGGGTGACGTAGTGCACCGAGGCGGCCTTGAAGCGGTGCACCAGGAAGAGGTGGACGAGGGTCATTAGGCGCTTCTTGCGCAGTGAGTCCGCAAAGGTGTTCTGGTCGCGCACCGAGAGGATGCTGCGGCCACGCCGGTCGTGGATGGGGGCGAAGATGACGTTGGCGAGCTTCTCCTCCCCCTCGTCGTAGACTCCGAGTTCGAGTAACTCCGAGCCGGCGCGGTGGGGCCGCATCTGGACGCGGAGCCTGCCGGGGAGCTTATAGTGCCGCGTCCACATCGCCAGCCACTCTTCAAGGAGCTTCTTGGGGACCTCGGTCTGTATCAGGTGCTGATGCTGGGTCGAGCCCTTGCCCATTGCCATGGTCGTCGCCGTGCGCCCCGACGTAGCGGCCAATGCGGCGTCCGCGCGCGGTCCGCCGACGAGGGTCTGGGGCGTGCCGTAGGGAGAATCGACCATGCGGAGTTTTCGTTGCAGGCGGGCGAGGGCGAGCATGCCGTCCTGCTTGAGGGCCAGGGTGAACTCCTCGGCGGCGAGGCCGTCGATCTGGTGACCGCCGTAGGTGATGAAGTTGAAGACGAAGCCCAGCTTGCCGAGTTCCTCGGGAAAGCTTCGCATTTCCTCGTCGCTCATGCCGGTGGTGTCCCAATTGAACGACGGCGAGAGGTTGTAGGCGAGCATCTTGTCGGGAAACTCCGAGTGAATCGCCTCGGCGAACTCGCGCGCGTCATCGAGGTTGGCGGTCTTGGTCTCCATCCAGAGCAGGTCGGCGAAGGGCGCCGCCGCAAGCGACTTGGCGATGGCGTACGGAATACCGCCGCGCACCTGGTAGTACCCTTCGGGCGTCCTGGCCGCCTCGCAGTCCCAGTCCACGTCGACGCCGAGTTCGTGCGCCTTCTCGCGGGCGGCGTAGAGCGAGGCGCGCGCGGCGAAGCGCCGCCAGTCGTCGACGCTTGTCTCGACCGGTTCACCTTCGCTCGACCGGAATTCGATCACTTCGGCAACCGCCTCCCCGAAGGTGTTCAGTTCGGCGTCGTCCTCCCAGGCGTCGAGGAAGCGGGCGGTGATCCGGTCGAACATCGCGTCGATCGAGGTCTCTTTCCCCTCCCGCAACGACGCCACGGCTTCGGCGGCCTGCGCCAGAATGCCCCGGCGCTCCAGCCATTCCCGGGCGACGGTGTGCTCTCCGGCCGGTATGGCGTACAGGAGATGGCCGGTGAGTTCGGCGACTCCCAGCTCGTGAAAATGCTGGATCAACGCCAGGAAGCACGGCTTGTAGGCCGGCACGTCGGGGTTCGTCGCCCCAACCAGGAAGGGTTGATCGCGTTCGTCGCCGCGACCTTCGATCAGGTTGGCGGCTTCGGCGTCGGTGCGGGCGACGATGAGGCCGGGAACGCCCATGACGTCGAGCTGGAAGCGGGCCGCGTTCAGTCGCTTGTTCTGCTCGTCCTGCGCCACAAGCACTTTGCCGCCCTGATGGCCGCACTTCTTGGTGCCCGGACGCTGGTCCTCGATGTGGTAGCCCGGAACGCCGGCTTCCACGAAGCGGCGGATCAGGTTGCGCACGTGTGGATCGCCGCCGTGGCCGGTGTCGGCGTCGGCGATGATGAACGGCCGAAAATCCCGAGCCTTCGTCGCGGCGCGCTGCGCCTCAGTCATCCGCGAACGCAGATACTGCTGGTTGCGATCCGCCGAGAGCAGGGCGCGCACGAGCGTCGCTGCTTCGTCGGGCACCTGGCTGAGCGGATAGCTGGCGAGATCGGGTCCCGGGTCCTCGCTCGTTCCGCCCTTGGCGGAGGTCGCCCAGCCGCCGAGGTAGATCGCCTCGATCCCCATCCGCTTCATCGCCACCGCCTGCCCCGGCGAGTACGGGCCAAAGGTGGTGATGCTCTTGCGCTCCGCGAAAAGTTCGCGCAAGCGATCGTAAAACGCTGCGGCCGCCTCACGCGCTATCGTGTAGTCGTGGCCGATGGTGCCGCGCTGCTCGACCACCTGACGCGCGGTATACAGGCGAACGATCCCCGCGAATCGGGGGCTGTCGAACCACTCTTGGGTCTCGTTGATTTCCTGTTCGAACGATCTCATAAGGGCACTCCTTGGTTCAGACAACAAAATCGAGATTCTCGGTGATCCGCGTTCCGTCTCGCTCGAAGGCCTCGATGTAGGACCGGATGCGGGATCTGGCATTGGCGAGATCGTGATTGTGCAGGTTCAGATTCAGGAGATCGATGTACCAGGGCAGCTTGGCGCGATTGGTCACGTAGGTAGCGACGATCTCGCGTGCGATGGGCAGCGTGGTCGTCTTCGAATCGTCGTGGACGTCGCGGTCGCCGGCGGCGAGTAGCTTCTCGTATTCTTCATCGAGTAGGCGGACAAAAAGCGCCAAATCGAACTTATCGCCGGCCCTGGCGCCCGTCTTCGGGTCGTCCTCGGTGAGTTGCGCGCCCTTGTGCAGCCATTCCCAGAGGATGCTGACCCGAATCTCGCCGGTAGCCATGTCCTCCATTAAATAGAGCACGTCGTCGTTGCCGAAAAAGTCCGCCGGCTTGAGCGCCGCGGCCTGGAAACCCTGCTCGAAGGCGTTGCCGTACTGCAGGGCGACGCTCAGCAAGTCGCGGGCGCCCCGGACGGTGCGCGGCGCCGGCTCGAGCAGCACCAGCCCGTCGGCGTCCTCCTGCGTGTAGGTGAGTGGCGGGAACTTGCGTTCGAGCTGGTTGTCCGCGCCGACCTCCTCCCATACCGGCCGCACGATGTGCACCATCTTCCAGTGCGCCACCCACTTGCCGCTCGCCCCCGCGAGTTGCTCGCGCTCGCCGCCTCCCTTGGCCCTGCGCATGCCTGCAGCGACGCCCGCCGCGGAGCCGACCGGGATGTTGGGCTCCATACCGCCCTGCCACAGAGCGCGGCGGCCGTTCCGATCGGGGGTGTTCACGGCCCGGCGCACGCGGTCCTCGTAATTGCGCATGTAGCCGTAGGTCATGCCGATGGCGTCGATATTGGGGTTGACGAATCCCGGGTCCCACACCATCGCGTCGGCGACACTGTTGATGTAGTCCCACCGCCCAGTGTTGAAGCCGACGAAGTGGCGGCCGAGGACGGCGCGGATCTCCATCAACTGAAAGGACGCCTCGATCTGTTCGACGAGGACGTAGACCTTGATCGTGCCTATCGGTAGCCCGAGATGCTGCTCGAGCGCCGCGAGCAGGTCGTTCCACAGCGCTGCCTCCTCGGCGGTCTGGATCTTCGGCAGGTAGAGGACGATCGATGCCCCCGAGTCGCGTAGGCGCTGGTGGTTGTTGACCACGTAGAGCGCGAGATCGACGATCGAAGCCGAGAAACCGGTGCCGTCCTTCTCGCGCACGTGGCGGTCGTCGAGGTGCAGACCGCGCGCGCGGAAGATCTTGGTGGTGAAGTCGAGCTGTTGGCGCCAGTCGGCGACGATGGGTCGCCCGAAAAAGCCTTGCGCCCACTTGTTCATCTCGGCGCTGACTTTTTCGGCGACGCGCAGGAAGCGTGGGTCTTTGGCGATCGCGAGCTGGAGGTTGCGCTGATTGTCGAGCGACATGGTATCGACCTGCCCGAGGGCGTCCTCGCCATCGAACATCCAGCCGTCAGCGCCCGAGAGCAGAGCGTAAGCGATGTTGCGCAAGCCGCTCTCGGTGCTCGCCCGTGGCCGAGTGGCCGGCCCGGTGCCTTGGATCCACTGGCGCATCAGATCGGCCGGGATCTCGCTCCCGTCGAAGTTTCCGTCGCGGGCGTCCTGAACGCGGATGCCCGTGCGCGGAATCAGCGCCTGGGGATCGAGGAAGGCAATGCGCTGCCGGCCGCGCTCCCGCGTCAGTCGCCGCGCGATGCGCCTTGCCATCAGCTCGTGCTGGTCACGGTTGAGCGGCGCCAGAACCTCCAACGCCTCAAGCGCCGCCGGGCTGTAGACCTCGGGGTACGCCTTAAGCACGCTGTCGCGGTAATCGAGTCTTCGAGTCATCTGCCTCTCGTACCCCAAAACTTATGCTGCCGAGGGATCTGGACCCATTGCGGATAAACGCGCGTTGAACTAAACCGCTGCATTCGTCGAATACTCTTGACCCCTCCTCAATCTTCAGGTTCTTCCGGAAATGTGGGCATGTTATAGATCTTGATTCTTTCTTGCTCCAATACAAGGAGTGATAATCTTGCATCTCGATAGCGGAAGTATCGCAAAGTTTCAACGTGAACTGGGGGCGATGGGCTACAAATTCCAATTCGTTACCCTGGCCGGTTTCCACGCGGTCAATTACAGCATGTCTCAACTCGCGCAAGGCTGTCGCGATCGAAGAATGGAGGCGTGTGCGGAACTGCGAGGTTCAACCGAACACGAACACTTTCATTGAAGCGGGCAGAGACGATTTCGTCGGCAGCCGCGGCTTTAACCGACAGCCGCCTGGCCGCGCTTTGCGCAGAGGGCGTACAGCACGCCTTCGCCAATTACCAAGGGCGTTTTGATGAAATTACTCGCCGCGCGCGCGAGCGTTTTCTGGCTCGTGATCTGAAGGGAAGCTACGCGGATTCGGCCGAGAGGCTTCATCTTTATGGCAACGTGCTGGCGAACCTAACGACACAGATAACGGATCTGATGGGCCCGCGCTTGCGCGAACGCAACGTCTGGACCGCGATCAAAGCCGTTTATTCCTCTTTCGTCGCGCAATCTCGAGCCTGGGAGATTGGTGAAAGTTTTTTCAACTCACTCACCCGGCGCGTTTTTGCAACCGAAGGTGTGGATCAGGCAATCGAATTTGTCGATTCCGATTTCGACGCGCCCCCGACGAGTTCGCCTCTCGACGTTCGTCGAATTTATTCCGGAGCATCCCTTCCGGAATTGATCTCGGCGGCGCTAACCGATCCCGAAGCGGGCGGATTCGCAGCCGAATGCTGGAACGAGCTGGGTGTCTCGGTGCGGCTGGCGGCGGAGCGAGTCGAGGCGGAATTTCCCGGTGCTGGCCAGAGAGTTTCCAAGGTGCGCCTCGAAATGATTAACCGCGCTTTTTATCGGGGCGGCGGCGCCTACCTTGTCGGTCGCGCGATTCGCGATGGTGGCGATGGCGTCGGGTTACCTCTGGCCTTTTGTCTGCGCCATGAAGGTGAACGCGGCATCACGCTCGATGCCGTGCTCTTCGGCGAAGCGGATCTGTCGATTCTTTTCTCATACACGCGTGCGTATTTCCGAGTAAACGCCGATTGTCCGCACGCCCTGGTGCATTCCTTGCGGCAGCTGATGCCGCTCAAACGTTTAGCCGATCTCTACAACGAAATCGGTTTTAACCGACATGCCAAAACGGAGTTTTATCGCGATTTCGTCGCGCAGCTCAACGCCTCGGCCGACCGTTTCAAAACGGCCGAAGGCACGCCCGGAATGGTCATGCTCGTCTTCACTTTGCCCAGCTACGACGTCGTTTTTAAGGTGATCAAGGATCGATTCGATCTTCCCAAGGATACCACTCCAAACGAGGTGATGCGCCGTTACAAGCTGGTCTTCGAGCACGATCGTGCCGGACGTTTAGTGGAAGCGCACGAGTTCGAGCACCTCCGCATCCCACGGAACCGATTCGAGCCGGCCCTCCTGGAAGATTTGCTCCGCGCGGCCGGAAAGACGGTGCGGCTGGAAGGCGACGATGTCGTCATCGCTCATGCTTACGTCGAGCGTCGCATTCGTCCGCTTAACATTTTCTTCGCCGAAGCCGATGCGACTCAGAGTGCAGCCGCCGCTCGCGATTACGGCCAGGCCATCAAGGATCTGGCCGTGTCGAACATTTTTCCGGGCGATGTGTTGACCAAAAACTTCGGCGTCACCCGGCGAGGCCGGGTCGTCTTCTACGATTACGACGAGCTTTGTTTTCTAACCGATTGCAATTTTCGCGATCTGCCGCAGGCCACCACGTACGAGGAAGAAATATCGGCCGAGCCGTGGTTCTCCGTGCGCGAGAATGACGTGTTTCCCGAAGAATTTCCCAATTTTCTCAGCCTGCCCGGACCGGCGCGTGCCGCGCTGCTCGAACAGCACGCGGATTTATTTCATCCGGATTTCTGGCGCAGCGTGCAACGGAAGCTTCGAGAGGGCGAGACTCCGGAAGTATTTCCATATCGGCCGGAGCGACGGTTAGTCACCGCGAATTGAAGCTAACGCATTTGTCGTCTTAAAAGCAGGCGCCACCGCGACGGAAATCCGACGCTGCGCAATTACGCTCGTGATCATCTGGCGCACTTCAAGGTGCCTCAGACAATTCACTTCGATACCCGAGCTGCCAAAAACAGCCACGGGCAAGGTCCAGAAGTATGTCCTTCGCGGCAAGCCCGCGATTTCGAAGCAGTGACAGGCCTAACGATGTAGCTATTTTTCGCACGGGCCTGAAATCATGCGCGAGCTAGTTGAACAAGTCGATAACCTGCGAGGCAACGCGCAACGCTGGCGAAGGTCGCGCAGTTTACACGAGCTTGCACGACCGTGCGAAAGCTCGTGGCCGACGAAGTGAATGCCTGATGATTCGCCGGGATGCGGCGGCTATCACGTCGTCGCAGCCCGCTGATCAGCTTGTTTTCCTTATTTGCTCGGGCGCGTCTTTAGATTCGATCATGCGGTCTGCAGGTAACTCCATTGCGGTCGTCGCGTCGGAGTCGGATGGTGTGAGCGACGACATCCGACCGATCAATTCATTAAGTGAGCCAATCATTGGCTCGACGTGAACGTCTGGAGAGTTGCCAGAAATAAACGCCGCCTTCCCATGGAGCAATTGAGCAGTTTGTCGAAGGAGACTGAGTTCACTGGGCAAACCGCGCGTCAAAAACACATCGAGATCACCGATGGGCTGAGCCAAAGCAATCTGCATAACCATGCTGACTTCGACCATCACCAGGTCTTCCTGACAGACAGAAATGCCGCTGGCCACCTGCTTATCCTTTGGGCCTGAGTCCTCAGATAATGATGAAAGAATCCGATAGTGTTCGGGTCATTAACACGCTCCAGTTTTGTTTCCAGGTCACGCCGCCATGTCGCGCGCACCTCGGCAATTTCGCGCATCTGCCTGCGAAGTTCCCACCGGGCATGTTCAGATAAAGGCCCAGCCAGAATTTGCTGAGCCAGTGGTAAATCGCCTCTAATTTTGCGACCTGTTCGTTCTGGCGGGCCTGGACGAGGAACTGCACGTCGCGGCCTACTTGAGCGACCTTCTTCGCCACATCCGCGCCGGAGATAATATGTGCTGCTCCAATTATGATTGAGCTGAGACTAGCGACCTTTCCCGCTACTGAACTGAGCTTCCCTACTTCCTTACCCGATTCAATGATCCGACCATCCAAGCCGATTAGCTTTGGGATCATTCGGCCGGTCTCTTTCGACTTCATCAGCGTGGCTTGGCCTACCTGAAGTAGCTCGCGGCCTTGCTTTGAAAACTCGACCATGCGTACTCACCGGTTGAATTGAATGAACTTGATGGCGTTGGCTCCGGCCACAACGCCGTCACCCGATCGAGCGGCAAACTGCTGGATCACCTGTTCCTCGGACGAACGCTGTATTCCCTCCCACATTGGCGTGAGTGACAGCGCGGATTTGAAAGGAAGTGCCTCCAACGGAGAACGAACGACTAGAGGCTCGTCTCGGAGAAGAGATCGCTCGGTCTGTTCGCGCAGGCTTTCGATGGCCACTCTTTGCTCCTTCATCGAGTCCTCGAGCACAACATTACTGTGGGGGCGGCGAACAAGAGTCTCGCGAAGGCGTTGAAGCTGCCAAGCAACGACTCCCAATCCGATCAATAAAAGAATCCCGAGCGTGATGAGAAGGGCGTCCGTCATTGCTCTATCGCAGACTCGGTAGAAATGAATCGCTCGATTGCAGCATAAATCTTGTACCGAGGATCATCGCCGCTCGAAGATGCCGAGACGGTCATTTTGCCCATCACTCGAAAGTCTACAAAAGATCACCCTCTTTAACATACTTTGTTAGATAGCACAGATGTACAGTTCCAGAATTCATGTTTAGAGCTGGATATGGTGACGGAGGCAGAGTAGATCCGGCCTCGTGGCGCTGAGCGATTTCCCGAGATTCATTCGCAAGAATTACGAAGTGCATGAGTGGCGACATGCGTCGGCGGTGTTGCACACTGATTTTCGCGAGGAATGGGACGATATCGTGGCAGTGCTCACCAAGTTTCGTCGTTCAGAAGAGCCACATCACGGTTGGCGGGCGGCGGAAGGAGCAAGGTTTCAGCGTCGATTGATCGTGCATTCACGGAACGCGGGTGGCGCGAGCGAAAATTCGCCACCCAAATTCGTGTCGATGAAAATGTTTACGACAGTCCAACCCATAAAGTCGATTGCTTCAAAAATGGAATCGGCCTTGAACTTGAATGGAACAACAAGACCGAGTTTTACGATCGCGACCTGAACAATTTTCGACTGCTTTTCGAGCTTCGTGCGCTAAACGTTGGTGTAATCATCACGCGCTGCGATGAGCTTCAAAACATTTTCGATTCTCTTGGCCGCGGCTCCAGTTATGGCCCGACGACGACGATTCTTGAGTAAGCTGCTGCGAAAAATGGAGGGTGGCAGTGGCGGCGGTTGTCCTGTATTAGTGTTCGGAATAAGAAAGTCGCTATATGACGAAAATAGTTAGCGCGACGCTTCCCTCTCCCAGCCGAGATTTGGCCGAGAAAATCCAGGGTCAATTTGCAACGATTTTAGCGGATCCACCGTGGCAGTTCCAAAATCGAACGGGAAAGGTAGCGCCCGAGCATCGCCGATTGCTTCGCTATCCAACGATGGAGCTGCAGGAAATTCTCGATCTGCCCGTCGCGGACTTTGCTGCGGCACGCTCTCATCTTTATCTGTGGTGCCCGAACGCGCTGTTGATGGAAGGCTTGCGCGTGATGAAGGCATGGGGTTTCACCTACAAATCGAACATCGTTTGGTTCAAGATTCGCAAAGACGGCGGGCCGGATGGTCGCGGTGTGGGATTTTATTTTCGGAACGTCACCGAACTTGTCCTGTTTGGCGTGCGCGGCAGCATGCGAACATTGAAACCAGGCCGAACACAAGTAAACACGCTTGCGACTCGAAAGCGCGAGCACTCAAGAAAGCCTGATGAGATTTACGACATCATCGAAGCGTGTTCTCCCGGCCCCTACTTGGAACTGTTTGCGAGATTTTGTCGCGACGGCTGGACGCAATGGGGCAACGAAGATGTCGAGCAGAATTCCCAAGCGAACGTCGCGCACCGGAAGGGTCACGTCGAACCACAGCTTCGTTTGCTTGAGTCACCAAAGGGATATCGTGGCCGCGGTTGATACATACCGCTTGTCCGCGCAAAGGAGCGCGGTTTCTAGCCCTAAATGTCTGCCACTCGATCGAAAAACTGTATGCAGGAATGGGTGAACGCATTGTTCTCGAAAAGACCAAGTGTCCCGGCAGTGAACCCCAACTGATGGACAGCGGCTCGCCGAGCTCATGATCGATTTTGGAGTCGGCGTCTCGCTTTCCCACACGTATGAGATCAAGAAAATCGATAGCGATTATTTTGATGAAGGTGTGTAGGATTAAGCGCGTCGCGAGTAACGGTGCAGCGCTACAGGAACGATTCGCATTCAGTCGGCTGGAAGGGAATAAGCTCGTGTCTAAACTCCGAAAGATTTCGCCCGACCACGGCGGGCAGGCTGAGCAGGCTATTTAACATTTGTTTCCGACTGCGCTCCAGCCGTGATCGCCATTGCCGTGTACCGGAAAGAAGATGTCGATCTTCGCATAAAGCGATGTCTGGTCGCGCGACGGGAGTTGCGCCGGGCATCGAACGAGGGGACACTGCGCGCTTTCCGCAATGCTGACCGTTTCACAACTTTCAAAATCTTTCGCCGGCCGGGCGCTCTTTGACGACGTGTCGCTCCACGGGTCGCATCCGTGACCATGTTCGTTCTCGTTCGTGCAGTCACCGAGGACAGATTTTCTCTGCGTCGACTGCGCATAAACTTCGGCCCGCTCGACTCGCTTCTAAAGCTTTGGGTTGACCGGCCGACCTGCTTAATGACACGATCTCGCTCGTGGCACTTCAACTGTTCAGAACCAAAAGCCCGGACCGTTTGATCGCCGAAGCGGCCGCGCCGGAGCGGCAGATGAAACGCGCACTCGGGCCGTTCGCTCTTACCTGCATCGGTATTGGCGCGATTATCGGGACCGGGATCTTCGCGCTGGCGGGCACGGCAGCGGCAGGGGAACAAGCACACGCAGTCGGGTCAATTTGGAAAACGCCGGTGTTGAATTTCGTTCAGTCGTGGATAACACACGCGCCCCTGGTTTTTGGGCGGCCGGGCGCAGGGCCGGCTGTTATGCTTTCATTTGTGGTGGCCGGGATCGCGTGCGGATTCGCGGCGCTTTGTTACGCCGAACTCGCGGCGATGATTCCGGTCTCGGGCTCGGCCTACACCTATTCGTATGCGACGCTCGGCGAGATCATCGCGTGGATTATCGGCTGGGACCTGATTCTCGAATACGCAGTTGGCAATATGGCGGTCGCGGTCGGCTGGTCCGGCTATTTCGTGAGACTGTGCGGCAGCCTCTTTAATCTGAAATTTCCGCTTTGGCTGGTGAACGATTACACAACAGCGACGGGGATAATTGCGCAGGGCGGCGATGCGCTGGCAATCTATTCGTCGACTACGCTTCCAACCATTGCCGGCCACGCAATCGCACTGAATTTTCCGGCGCTTCTCATTGTCGCGGCAGTGACGGCGCTTCTGGTCTACGGAATTCGTGAGAGCGCGCGGACGAACACGACGATCGTGATTATCAAGACTGCGGTCGTCGTCTTCGTCATCGCTTTCGGCGCATTCCTGGTTCACCCGATCAATTGGCATCCTTTTGTTCCGACCGGGGTCGGCGGTGTGATGAGCGGGGCGGCAATCGTGTTTTTCGCCTTCATTGGATTCGATGCCGTCTCCACGACTGCGGAGGAAACAAAAAATCCTCAGCGCGACATGCCGATCGGAATCATCGCCAGCCTCATTATTTGCACAGTGCTCTACGTTTTGATGGCGGGGGTTATCACCGGGATGCGAAAGTATACCACTTATCTCGGCGATCCTGCGGCAGTCGCGACCGCATTCGCTGACCGGCCCTGGGCCACGGCGCTCATCAGTGCGGGCGCGCTCGCTGGCATCACTTCAGTCCTGTTGGTTTTCCAACTTGGCCAGCCTCGCATTTTCATGGCCATGGCGCGCGACGGGCTGCTGCCGCAATATTTCGCAAAAATTCACCCGCGGTTTCGCACGCCACACATCACAACCATTTGGACTGGAGTCGCCGTCGGTGGGGTGGCGATGTTTACAGATATCGGATCGCTTGCTGATCTTACGAACATCGGCACGCTTTTTGCCTTCGTGCTCGTTTGCCTCGGCGTGATCGTGCTGCGCCGAACGAATCGAGAACGTCCGCGTCCGTTTCGTGTTCCATTCGTACCGGTCTTTCCGCTTCTCGGCGTGGTCTTCTGCTGCGCGCTGATGCTAAGCTTGCCGCTCGAGACCTGGGGCCGCTTCTTTATCTGGCTTGCGATCGGGCTCTCGATTTATTTCGCCTATAGTGTGCGCCACAGCAAACTCAGCCGCGGCGTTGACACCGGTATAACGGAAGATATTCCACCGCCGCTAATCAAGACGTAACGCTTTGTAGCGTGCGCTGTCCCTCAGCGCATTTGGTTGTCCGCTGAGACAGCGGACACTACAGCAACTTCACGCTGCTTTTTGCGCGTGACTGACTCTATCGTCGATGTTCAGCCACTCGAAGGTTGTCGTCTTTTCCGGGTCTAGCCCGAGTTTCCTTGTTTCCTGGACGAAGTAATCGTGCTTCTCCAGATCATCGTAGAGACTGCTGGCCTCGACCTTGTCGCTCCAGCGCTTGATTTCAGCCGGGGTTTTCTCTTCGCCGCTTTGGTTAAGCCATTCGACTATTTCCTCGTCGCCTGCGCCTTGCTCGATTTGCGCTTTGAAATCGTTGCCCTTCACACCTTTGAAACCGAACAGCATGTTATCGAGCGGGCAATCGAAGTGATATTCGCCGATCTCCCCCGCCACCAGCGCGCGGCATTTATCGATGGTGCGTCCAAGAATGGCGAAGCCGCCAACTCGAATGTGCGGACTGCGCGGCGCTTCCTTCTTTAAATCTTTTCCGTTGATTTTCTTTTTCATACTTCAGGTGTTTCGAATTAAGTCCCCGATGTGGCCGCAACCTTGTGGATGAAATTCAGAAAACACCAATAGCCACGGAAGGACACAGATGAAACACAGATTTCTCCATTCTGAATCTGTGAAAATCTGTGTTAATCTGTGGCTAATCTATGGTCGAAGTCTCGGTCAAATACACCGGCAATTTACATTGCGACGCGAAGCACGGGCCATCGCAATCGAAAATTTCTACGGATGCGCCGACTGACAACAAAGGCAAAGGCGAAGCGTTTTCACCAACCGATCTGGTCGCCACTGCGCTTGCCACCTGTATGAGTACGACCATGGGAATCAAGGCGGAGGAGCTTGGCGCCGATCTGCGCGGCATGAGCGTGTCAGTGCACAAAGAAATGTCGAAAGACGCCCCCCGTCGAATCGTTGGCTTGCCCTCAGAAGTTCACATCCCGCTCCCGCCCGATTCGCCGCATCGCGAAGTGCTCGAGCAAACCGCGCTCAATTGCCCCGTGCACAAAAGCCTTCCGCCGGAAATTCATCGCCCGACAAAATTTTTCTGGGAAGGATGAAAGGCTGTCATCCCGAACGGAGTGAGGGATCCCTCCTGTGAAATTTGCGTCACTCAATTTCCGAGCGTGATCAACGAGTCTTTGTGAGATCCTTCGCTTCGCTCAGGATGACCGGACAGCGTTATTTGTCCGAATACAGCCACTGCATGTAATCGCGCACTCCGTCTTCGAGCGAAAACCGCGGCTCGTAACCGAGCGCGCTGCGCGCGTTCGTCAGATCGGCCTGCGTGAAATTTTGATAATGCGCGTGGGGATTATCGATGTAATCCGGCTGAAGATTCGTGCCCAGGCATTTGTTTAGAACATCCACCAGCTCGTTGAACGAACGCGCCTGGCCGGTCCCAAGATTATAAATTCCACTGGTTTGCGCATCGAGCGCGCGGATGCTGCCCTCGACAACGTCTTTCACGTAAACGAAGTCGCGTTTTTGTTCGCCGTGCTTGAAAATCCGCGGTCGGTGACCGGCCTTCATCTGTTGCGCCAGATGATAAACCATGCTCGCAGGAACACCTTTGTGCGCTTCGCGCGGTCCGTAAACGTTGAAGTAACGCAATCCGATGATAATCCAGTCCGGCGCCTCGGCGGCAGCGCGTCTGGCGATATTGTCCATGATTACTTTTGAAAACGAGTAAACATTCGCCGGCGCGGCGCCATTCGATTCGACGCTGGCCTCAGTGACAGCACCGTAAGTGGACGCCGAGGAGGCGTAGATAACACGGGTCTTACTTGGGCGCGCAAAATTCAGTACCCGGCGAAAACTTTCGACGTTGTCGTGCACCTGAACGAATTGATCGTGCAACGTGGTGTCAGTGATTGAGGCGAGATGAAAAATGGCATCGAATCCGGCAGCTGCCGGATCCCCGAATTGCTCGTGCCAATCGAGCGTGGCCAGATTTTGCGCAACGAAATCGCCGCGATATCCGGCAAGATTCTTGAAATTCCCAGAGCGAAAATCATCAATTACCGTGAGATGCGCGTTTGGGAATTTTTCCCGCAGCGCAAGCGTGAGATTCGAGCCGACGAAACCGGCGCCGCCGGTGACGATCAGATTCGGAGTGGAATCGGAGAAGGTCATGTCACCTAAAGTTTAGATGCATGTCGTCTTTTGTCATTCTGAGCGATTGTAGGGCGTCTGTGCCAGACGCCAGCGCCCGGCGTTTCACAGAAACGCCCTACAAGACTCGACATGACAGCAGAGTTAGCTGCTCGTCCGATTAAATAATCTTGACGCTCGGAGCGCAAGCCGGTAGTTCTCGATCCAGTTCTTTGCGAGCTTAGGAAAGTGGATCGGCGCAAGAAATCCCGTGAGAATCGGGAGCAGTTGCGCTGCTGTAACTGGATACAACTTCCCACTGGGCCAATTCCCGAAAAAATTCGGGAGTGAAGGCGGGAAGAAGGTGCGATGCCGCACAGGCATTATAAGCCAGGAGCCAGAATATTTGTCCGGTCCACCTCATTCGGCTGTAGCGGTCGCGCTGTGCGCGACGCCTAACGCGTCCCACAGGGACGCGGCTACAACCGAAAAAACTTCTTCGCGAAAAAGAAGAATGAGAGCTGGACGATGCGGCCTGCTGTAGCGGCGGTCTATGACCGCCGAAGCGATTAGGGCCTAACAAGTCCAACTCTCTGAGTTGGAGGTAACTTGTTATGCGAAATCGTCCAGTCTGGTTTTTTTCGGGTAGCGCATCCGTCTCGGATGCTGGCGAGCGCGTCCCGCGATCGCGAGCTTTTCTGAGACTATGGTATCAACCCCCGGTCAACACCTTTAGGAAAGGCCGTTTCGGCGCGACGCCGAAACCAGCACGCGAGACGCGTGCGCTACCCCATCGAATTCGCTGCACTACTCGTCTTCCCGCCACTCGCTTGCTTCGCGCAGCAAGCCTCACCGACTCCTTCACCCGGCGAAGCGGAAGCTGAGCAAGTGGTTGTCTCCGCAACGCGATTTGATATTCCGCTCGATCAATCACCGGCGAGCGTGAGCGTAATCAGCTCGGAAGATCTCGAACAAAAGCAAATCGAACGCGTGAGCGACGCGCTCCGCGAAGTCCCCGGGCTGTCCGTCGTGCAGACCGGAACGGCTGGCCAGTTGACCTCGGTTTTCATGCGCGGTCTGCCGAGCCAAGACATGCAAGTCTTGCTCAACGGCATCCCGATCAATCAAGGTTTGGCCGGTCAGTTTGATTTTGCCAATCTGATGACGGACGACATCGACAGGATCGAGGTCGTGCGCGGTCCGCAAAGCACTTTGTATGGGCCACGCGCTCTGGCAGGCGTCATTCAAATTTTCACGAAGCAAGGCACGGGGACGCCGGGCGTCACGGTAAGCGCCGAAGGCGGATCGTACGACACCTTTCGCGAATGGGCCCAGAGCGATGGCAAGATAGGCGATTTCGATTACTCAATTGGTGCGAGTCGTCTCGATACCGACAACGCGCGCCCGAACAATAACTACCGCAACACGGCCGCGATCACTGACATTGGCTGGTCGCCTAATGATCAGCTACGGATCGGTAGTTTGTTTACCTACTCAGTTAGTGACACCGGAAATCCGAACACGATTTTCGATCCGCGACCCATTGATCACTTCCTCACGGAAAAGTGGCTCATTGGTCCTCACATCGATTGGAAGCCGACCGACTGGTGGGACCATAAGTTCATTTTCAGTTACGATCACGAGCGGCAAATAAACGATCCCAACGAGGACGGATTTGTCGGCCCGACGCGAGCTCTATTCGAGCGTACGCAAATTGATTACCAAAACGATTTGCGACCCACCTCGTGGCTCACACTGACATCAGGATTTTTCTACAGTCGCGTCAACGCTGGCCAGGAACGTCCGTTTGTTTCTCAAGCATTCGGGCCGCAGCCGACTTTCATCAGCGATCACACTGAGGAGGTCGCGGGATTTTTGCAGGCGACGCTCACGCCAGTCGAAAATCTGATTTTTGTCGCCGGCGGACGTTTCGATCACTTCAATCAGTTCGGTGGTGTCTGGACTTATCGGTTCGCCGGCAGTTACAAGATCGACCAGACAAACACGACACTGCATTCCAGCGTGGCGACCGGATTCAGTCCGCCAAGCAGCCAGGACAAAATTTTCGGGAACAATTTCGGACTAAAACCGGAACACGATTTGGGTTGGGACATTGGCATCAGGCAGGAGCTCTGGGCGAATCGTGTTGCGGTCGGCCTGACCTACTTTCACAATGATTTATCGAACGTGATCGGCTTCAACGGACTTTTTCAGACGCTCAACCTCGGCGCGGCTGAAACGCAAGGGCTCGAAGCGGAGTTGCGCGCGCAACCGATTGCCGATCTCGTGTTCACTGCGAGCTATACGTATCTGGACGCGGAGAAGACGTCGTCGGCGGACATTTCGCAGCCGCAAGGCGCGCGTCTGCCCCGCCGGCCGCGCAATGAGGTTTACGTTTCTGCTTCATATCTCTGGTACAAAAGACTGCGCACCACGATCGAAGCCAAGTTCGTGAATGCGCGCGAGGAATTGAATTTCGGAGGCCCGAATTTCGATATCGAAGACTACTCATTTGTAAACATCGCCTCCGAATACGAAGTCAACCCACACCTATCGATCTTCGGCCGGATCGATAACCTGACGAATGAACATTACTCGGAAGTTTTCGGTTTCCCCGCGCTCGGGCGCGCCGCGTACGGAGGGATGAAGGTGCGGTTCTGATCAGGCAGCGACGGTTTCGCAGCCATCAATGCGACTAGATACGGCGCTCACAGAGCGCCGCTACAGCCACTTGTCATTCCGAGCGAAGTCGCTTGCCACGCCGTAGCTTTATGCGAAGGCTGGGAGGAATCTCTGGTGTTAGGCAAAGGGCTGACCATGTCCCCGCAACTTTCTAACAAAAAGCTAGCCGTGCTCGGCGTCGGCAAACTGGGTGGCATTCTGCTGCGTGCGTATCTGAAGCAAGGACTCTTTGTCTCCGAACGCGTCACTGCTACGGTGAGACATTCGGAAAGGGCAGCCTCGCTAGCAAAAGAGCTGGGGGTTGCCGTGACCACCGACAATCGCGAAGCCGTAAAAGGTACCGACATCATTCTTCTGACGGTAAAGCCCCAAACCGTGGCGGAGGTCTTGCAGGAGATCGCTCCTGAAATTGGCGCTAAGACGTTGCTCGTTTCTGTTGCGGCTTCCGTGCCGACAAGCTATGTGGAGCAACAACTCGCTGCGGCCAATGGCGGCAAGCATGATGAAGTGGCCGTCGTTCGAGCTATGCCGAACACGCCCGCCGCTGTCGGGTGCGGAATGACGGCAATTTGTCGCGGTGCTCATGCGGCACCGGAGCATCTTGAAATTGCTCGCAGCATGTTTGACGCGGTAGGCCGCACCATTGTGCTCGATGAAAAACACATGGACGCGGTGACGGGTCTTTCGGCTAGCGGCCCTGCGTTCGCGTACATCATTCTGGAATCGCTTGCCGAGGGCGGTGTGAAAGTTGGTTTGCCGCGCGATGTAGCCACTCTCCTCGCCGCGCAGACCATGAAAGGTGCCGCGAGTGTTGTGTTGGAAACCGGCGATCATCCTGCGCTCCTCAAGGACGCAGTCACTACCCCGGCTGGCTGCACCATCGACGGCATCCTCGAACTCGAAGAAGGGAAACTCCGCGTCACGCTGATTAAGGCTGTCGTCAAAGCGACCAGCCGCGCCGGCGAACTGCTATTTGAAAAGTAGCGCGGGCCGCAACAGAAAAATCGAGGTCTTCTATCGCATGCCGGGAGGGTGCAACGTCCCGCAGAACGCAGTGCAAAGGGGCTGTAGCTTGAATTCCGCGCGGCATCGTTTAATCACGCAGTTATGAGTCCGCTGCTCTATCTCGCGATCGGCTTGATCGTTGGCGGGCTCTTGGTTGCGGTGATTGCTCTGCTGTTGCGACGCGGGAAAGCCGCCAGTGGCGTGGAAACAGAACTGGTGAAGCGATTGGAAATGATTGATCGCGGTCTGCGAGACGAATTTTCGCGCAATCGTGAGGAAGCAGGCGCGGCCGCGAAGAACCAGCGCGAAGAACTGACCAAATCTCTCGAAAACGTGCGGTCGATTGTCGATCTTCGCCTCAACCAATTACAAGAGGACAATGCGAAGCAAATCGACAAGATGCGCTCGACCGTCGATGAAAAATTGCAAGGCACACTGGAGAAACGCCTCGGGGAATCTTTCAAGCTGGTGAGCGATCGACTTGAGCAGGTGCATCAAGGACTCGGCGCGATGCAGCAACTGGCCAGTGACGTTGGCGGATTGCAACGCGTGCTGACAAACGTAAAGACGCGTGGCGGCTGGAGCGAATGGCAACTCGGAGTCCTGTTGGAAGAAATGCTGACTCGGGACCAGTTCGCCACAAATATCAAGATGCGCGAGGACACCGATGAGCGCGTCGAGTTTGCGATCAAATTGCCGGGCGACGAGAACGGCGCGCCGGTGTGGTTGCCGATCGATGCGAAATTTCCGATGGAACATTACGAGCGGCTGGCGGTGGCGCAGGAGAAGGGCGACCTAACTGCGGTCGACGCCGCGATGAAGACTTTGGAAACGCAGTTGAAGCGATGTGCGAAAGACATTTGCGAGAAGTACATCAACCCACCTAAGACGACCGATTTCGCTCTCCTGTTTTTGCCGAGCGAGGGACTTTACGCGGAAGCGATTCGGCGCGTCGGTTTGGTGCAAAACGTTCAACGCGATTGCCGCGTTACATTTGTCGGACCAACTACGCTAGCCGCGTTGCTCAACAGTTTGCAGATGGGTTTTCGCACGCTCGCGATCCAGAAGCGATCGAGCGAAGTGTGGAATCTGCTGGCCACGGTTAAGACCGAGTTTGGAAAATTTGGTGAGGCGTTGTCCGCAGTGAAAGAGAAAATCGATCAGGCCTCGCGGAAGATCGAAGACGTCGATGTTCGTTCGCGCGCGATCACAAAAAAGTTGCGCGACGTGGAAGAACTGCCGTCGAACCCGCAGCCATTGCTAAGAGATCTTTTGCCGAATGAGGATGACGAAGATCTTCGTGAGTGAGCCTCATCCAAGCGCGCATGAAGACGGCATTGATCACAGGAGCGAACAAAGGCATCGGGCGCGAAGTGGCGCGCCAGCTCGCGGGAAAAGGCTTTCACGTTTTCGTGGGTGCGCGTAACCGTGCGGCTGGCTGCAAAGCGGCAGATGAGATCGCAAAGAAGGGCGGAAAGGTGACGTTTCTGGAGATTGATATCGCCGATAATGCGAGCGTGACCGCCGCTGCGCGTGAGTTTGTCAAAACTGCGGATCATCTTGATGTGCTTGTTAACAATGCAGGGATCATCATGGATGGCGACGACGCGATTCTCGAAATCAGCGACGACATTTTCCGAAAGACAATCGAGACGAATGCACTTGGCGCATTGCGGGTGACGCGCATGTTTGCGGCGTTGCTGACGAAAAGCAAGGCGCCACGGGTTATCAATGTCTCCAGCAGCGGCGGTCAATTGACCGGCGGCGCGGATGGTTGGTCGCCGGCTTATTGCATTTCTAAGACTGCGCTGAACGGAGTGACGTCGCAGCTTGCCGCGGCATTGCCGAAGTTTGCGGTGAATTCGGTTTGCCCGGGCTGGGTGCGAACTGACATGGGCGGACGGAATGCTACGCGCTCAGTAGAAGAAGGCGCGGACACGATTGTATGGCTTGCGAGCGAAGCGCCGCAGAATCTTACCGGCAAATTCTTGCGAGATCGCGAGGAGATACCCTGGTGATTCCCTTTCTGTAGCCGCTTCGCTGTGCGAAGCGTCGGTCATCAGCAAAACAGATTAATGCGGCGTCGCCCACAGGGCGACGGCTACAGCCCCGGGGAATCGATTACGAGCACGAGCAGGAGCAAGAGTAAGAGCCGGAAATTACAGCACTTCGCCCCATTTGCTCTGGTCTTTGAGCATGACTTCGCGGAGCAGACGAATGGGGGGCATGCCGTGGTTGAGCAGTTCGTTATGAAATTTTTGCAATGAGAAGTCGTCGCCTTCCTGCGCTTTGTAGTCGTCGCGCAATTTCAGGATCTGCAATTTCCCCAGCGTGTAATTGAGATAACCGGGATCGAAGGTGCCGCGGATCGCTTCCTGGCGCGCTGGTTTTTCCTCGTAGTAGCAATTGTCGCGGAAAAATTTCGTTGCCTCTTCGAGCGACATGTTTTGGGTGTGCATTTTGATCGACGCACATAACCGACATAAGCGCAGCAGCGCTTCATCGGCTTGGGCCATGCGATATTTGGCTGCGCGTTTCGCGTCCTCTTCACTGGGAGTCGAGCTGGTCGGGCTGCCGTAGCCTTCGTCGAGCATCATTTTCTCGCAGTAATGCGCCCAGCCTTCGATGAACGCGTAGCTGCCGAAAATTTTTTCGACCTTGGTCGCGGGCGACGCGTTCAAGTGCAGGAATTGCACGTAGTGACCGGGGTAGGCTTCGTGGATCGACGTAATGTCCGACGTGTAATAATTGAAAGCGGTGAGCCATTCCTGCTTTTGTTTGTCCGGCCAATCGTTCTCGGTGGGTGTGACATAGTAATACGCTTCAGTGGCGCGCTTCTCGAACGGACCGGGCGTGTCCATCGACGCAAAAGACGTGGCGCGCAGATATTGCGGGGTCTCTTTTACCTTTGCGCGAATGTCCGAGGGGATGCCGATCAAATGATGGCTTAAAACGTACTTACGAATTTTGTCCAGATCTTTGGCTACGTCAGGGATGAGATTTTGCGGTGTCGGATGTTCGCTCTGGATTTGCTTGAAGACTTCAATCGGCGACTTGTTTGGATCGATCTTTTTCGCGGCTTCGGCGAACGCGTCCTGTTCGGCTTTTAATTGTGCCATTCCGATCTCAAGAACTTTTTGCGGCGGAAGATCGACCAGTTCGGTCTGCGCGAGGAAACGGTGGAATTTTTCTTCGCCGAGTGCGAAATCGAGCGAAGCCTTCGGTAGTTTCTCACGCTCCAGCCACGCTGCATAATCGTTAAGCGCGGTCGCAGCCTTGCGGTTGGCGTCTAAAAAGGCCGTGCGAAGCTGTTCGTCCTTGAGGCCGCTGACAGCGGATACCAGATCTTTTTTCAGAAAATCGGAGGAACCTTTCGCTACCTGAATAGCCAATTCCACATACGGTTTGGGAAGCACGCCATTGAGGTTTGTCCTGGCTGCAATCAGGATATTTGGGATTTGCGATTCGATGGCGACCAGGCTGCGAACGCGATCCTCAAGCGGCGCAAAATTTCTTTTGATGTAAACGTTCACGTCGGCGGCGCCCGCATAGATCATGGGATTTCGCTCGAAGACTGACATATCCTGCATTTCAAAGAGGTCCCTCTTCACCGCGGCTTGGAGAATTCGCAGGTCGATGGATTGGCGCGCACCCAATTTGGCTGGATCGAACTTGGCCAGGCGATCGTCAAACCGGCGGAGCCGGGAAAGCTCAGCATCCAGCGCCAGACGGCTATAATCGCTGATTTTGCCGTCGTATTCGTGGAGACCGAGGGCAGTTCCCTCAAGCGGGTGGGCTGCGAGATACGTTTTAATATATTCCTCTGCTACCGCTTCGTACTCGGTATCCTCTGTTTGCGCAGCGAAGCCCGGCGGGTTTTGGAGTGAGATGTAGGCCGCCGGAATCAGAATCAGCAGCACGAGCAGGCAGCGTTTACTCAAGAGTTTTATCGGTTTCATTGTTGTAGCCACGGCGCTGTGACGCCGTGCTCGATGGCGACGCAAGGGGAGCGCCTCGACACAGCGAGGCGGCTACAAGAGTCTGCGAAATGGTTACTCATGTTTGCGAGTCTCAGTTAAGACAACGTTTTGTGTTGGGCGTTGCCAAAATTTCCTCATGAGCGATGGTTAGGTTGTTCCGAATTTTAGGTTGAAATATGACGCGCTCGGTGATCATCCCGTTGCTGGCTTGTCTACTGCTCGGCGCTTTTCCCGGCGTGTTCGCGCAAGAAGCGCAGCCAGGAAAGAGCGAAGAGGATAACGGCTACGCGCAGATTTCCATTTTCGCAAAGACTCTGGAGTTGCTCCGGCAAGATTACGTCGATGAGAACAAGACGAGCTATCACGATCTCGTCACTGCGGCAATGAAGGGCATGCTTTCTTCGCTGGACCCACATAGCCAGTTCATGGACCCGAGCGATTTCCGCGACATGCAAGATGACACGCGCAGCCGCTTCAACGGGCTCGGGATCGAGGTTTCCATGAAAAACGGCCTGCCTACGGTCATCACAGCGATGGAGGACACACCTGCCGCCAAGGCGGGCGTTCTCTCCGGCGACCAAATCTTGCGCATCAACGGCATTTCCACGGAGAGAATGGATCTTCAGGACGCGATCAATGTTTTGCGTGGGCCTGCGGGCGCAAAAGTGACCCTTAGTTTACTGCGGCCCGCAACCAATGAAATCAAGGAATACACGCTGCAACGGGCGGAGATCAAAATCCAAAGTATCAAAGGAGCAAGGCTGCTCGATGCCGAGCTGACCGGTCCGTTCAAGATCGGTTATATCCGATTGATCCAGTTTAACGAACCGACAGCCGAGGAACTTTCGAGGGCGCTCGACGATTTGCAGAAGCAAGGCATGCAAGCGCTCATTCTCGATCTTCGGAACAATCCGGGCGGACTGTTGAATAGCGCCGTGGACGTGTGCGCTCAATTCTTACCGCCCAACACAAAAGTGGTCTCAACCCAGGGACGGGTGGTTTCCCAGCAGCGTGAATACTCGACTTCCGGCGCGAAAAAAGAGCGTCCGAACTTTCCGATGGTCTTGCTGATCAACGAAGGAAGCGCGAGCGGGGCGGAGATCGTTGCTGGAGCGCTCAAGGATTTGCACCGGGCCGTGCTTGTCGGCGAAACCACTTTTGGAAAAGGTTCCGTGCAGAATGTCATGCAATTGCCGGACGGTTCGGCGGTGCGTTTTACCACTGCAAAATACTATACGCCGAGCAAACAAGTTATTCAGGGCAATGGCGTGACTCCGAATATTCGCGTTGCCATGACCGCCGATCAGGAGCGCGCTCTCTTTGCATTGCGCAATGCGGGAAACATGAAACCCGAGGACGAGACCAAGATTATCAAGACCAAAGATGCCCAGATGTTGCGCGCAATCGACGCGCTCAAGGGCGTCATGACTTATGCGCAACAGAGCGCGCCGAAAGCGGAAGCGGTAAAGAAGTAATAGCGTGGTCATCCCGAGCCGCGCAGACGGTGAGGGACCTCACACAGGCAGCGAGAATCACGCAACCTAACCAGTGTGACCCAGCAGCCCTCTGTGAGGTTCTTCGCTTCGCTCAGAATGACGCGCGTGTTTTGTTTGTTGTGAAAACAGTATTAGCACTTGAAACTTCCTGCGATGAGACCGCCGTGGCGGTGTTGCGCGGAGGCGACAATTACTCCAAGCACGAATTGCTGGCCAGCGAAGTCGCCTCGCAAATTGCCGCGCACGAAAAATTCGGCGGGATCGTGCCGGAGATAGCTTCGCGCAACCATCTGATCGACGCGCCGCGTCTGCTCGCTCGCGCGATCCACGCTGCGGGGATTGATATGTCGGTCGTCGATGCATTTGCGGCAACCAGCGGACCCGGACTGGCGAGTTCCCTCATGATCGGCGCGTCCATCGCCAAGGGACTGGCTATTGGCTTTGGCAAACCTTACCTGGCCATCAATCATCTCGAAGGCCATTTGCTGTCTCCCTTTTTCGGTGACGCGGATGGCGACGAGCAAATCAAGCGAAATGTTTCACTCATCGTAAGCGGTGGCCACACGATGTCGGTCTTCGTTGGTGGCCTGGCGGATTATCAACTAATTGGGCGCACGGTGGATGACGCTGCTGGCGAGGCATTCGATAAAGTTGCCAAGATGCTCGGGCTCGGCTACCCCGGCGGTCCGGAAATTGAAAAGCACGCGCGCGGTGGCGATCCAAATCGCTTTGATCTTCCGCGCAGCATGCTCGGCTCGGAGAATTTCAGTTTCAGCGGGTTGAAAACCGCGGTGCGATACTTGCTGCCCAAAATCGGGGTCATCCCGAACCAAAGTGAGGGACCTCGCACTCGAAGTCTGGAGCACCAAGGACCGATGGGTGAGCAATCACCCTATGAGAGATCCCTCGCATTCGCTCAGGATGACAAGCTGCTAAGTGATCTCTGCGCGTCATTTCAACAAGCAGTTATCGATGTCCTGGTGACAAAGACGATCGCGGCAGCGCAGAAATACCGTGTCGATCTGATTACGGTCAGCGGCGGCGTCAGTTGCAATCAGGAACTGCGCCGGCAATTGCGGGAAGCGTGCAGCCGCAAAGGATTTGAATTCAAGAGTGCCGAGCCGTGGTTGTGCACTGATAATGCAGCCATGATCGCATTTGCTGCGCTACTGCGATTGCAGACTGGATTTCAATCGAAGATATCAGAAGAGATCGACCCGAATTTGCGCTGGTCCTGTAGCCGTTTCCCTGTGCGAAACGTCTGCAGAATTGATCGCCACTCACACGCCGCGTCGCCGAAAGGGAGAGACGTCTGCAGAATTGATCGCCACTCACGCGCCGCGGCCCACAGGGCGCCGCCCTACAGTCAGTACTCGCGCTCTAGAAGATAATTCGCGAGCGCGTGCAACGGTTCGGCATCGCTGCTGCGGAACACCGACAGAGCATTGTGCGCCTGGCGCGTGAGCCGTCTGGCTTCGGTGCGGGATTTTTCCAGGCCGATCACTGCAGGGTAGGTCGCTTTTTTGGCTGCCACATCTTTGCCGGCGCTCTTTCCCAATATCTCAGAGGTCTGCGTTACATCGAGAATGTCGTCAATGATTTGAAATGCGAGCCCAAGCCGCTGACCGAAGCGTGTAATTGCAGAAAGTTTTCTGGCGTCCGCGTTGGCGCTCATCGCACCGAGCCGCACCGAGCTTCTCAAAATAGCTGCGGTCTTGTTCTCGTGAATAAATTGCAATTGATCGCGTTTGACGTTCTTGCCTTCGGCTTCGAGATCGGCCACCTGACCGGCGATTAGTTTTTGGCTCCCCGCCGCAACTGCAATTTCGCGCAGCAAGATCGATGTGTCGTAGCGCGATGTCGGCTTTGCCTTGGAGACAATTTCAAACGCGATTGTCAATAGCGCGTCCCCGGCCAGGATCGCAATGCCGTCCCCGAAGATTTTGTGGCAAGTAGGACGGCCGCGCCGAAAATCGTCGTCGTCCATGCTCGGCAAATCGTCGTGTACTAGCGAATAGGTGTGGATGCATTCCAGGGCACAAGCGACAGGAAGGGCATTGCCGATCTTTCCACCACACGCTTCGGCTGCGGCGAGACAAAGAATCGGTCGCAACCGCTTGCCGCCGGCGAAAACACTGTAACGCATCGCTCGATGCAGGGTCGCGGGTTTCGTATTCGCTTTCGGCAAGTAGCGATCGAGCGCGCGCTCGATCAACTTCTGGCGAGAGACGAGATAGGTTTTGATGTTCACGTTTCTGAGTGCTCGATGCTGGCTGCTGGACGTTGCGCGCGCTGATTATCCAGCATCGAGCTCCGAGAATCCAGCACCGGAAATTTAACGTTTTACTGTTTCAGAGATTCTCTGCCGCCTCAGTCGTGGCGATGGGCTTTGTGCGCATGGCGAGGAACGCACCGACGAGAAGGATGGCCGCGCTCCAGATCTGGGCATGAGTGAGACGTTCGCCATAAATCCAGGCTGAAAGGGCCATCGCACCGACGGGACAAAGAAGTTGGAGTGATTGGGCAAGGGCCACACCGATCTCTCGGATGGCCACATAGTAAAAGACATGAGCCAGTGTGATACAGGTCACGGCGGAGACGATCAGGACCAAATTAACTTGCGATCCCGTATGAAGCGGAGTGCCAATTTTCCCGAATGCAATTGTGAGCGGAAACAGCAGCGCAGATGTGATCAAGCTGATCACCCCGAAGCTGCGGATCGAGCCGAGTTCCCGGGAAGGTCGTTTCACAAGGATGCCGTAAAGTGCCCAGCAAAATGTGGCGGTAAATGCAATGAATAATCCGGGGAGGGCGATGTGACCTGATTTCCATCCCGGTTGAAACCAAACAACCCCGAATGCGCCAATCAATCCCAGGCCAGTGCCCAATAGAAATTGCCATTGCCGGATGACGTGGCGTTCCTCAGGGAAAAAGGCCAGCGCAAGCAACGCGGTGAAAATCACCGAGGCACGCGTGAAAATGGTGTAAACGCCCGGGCCCATGTAGAAAAGAGCGATCACCTGCGTGACTTGATGGACAACGTTAGGCAGACAGGGCACGATGCAGATTGATACGGCGCGCCAGTCGATGGGCTGTTCCCGGTAGCGGATCCGATAAATCAGTAACGGCGCGATTGAAACGCAGGCTACCAGATAACGATAAAAATTCTGCGCCCACGGATCATAGTAACGGTTCAGATAGTATTGAAAAAGCGATGGCGTGGACCAGATGAGAATGGTTGCGAAGACTGCGGCATAACCTTCCGAGGTGCTCGCGCGGCTGCGCATACCGATAATCTCCCGGGTGGAATCCAGTTGGTTCATCGCTATTCTTTTTTTGTTGCGTTAATTTGCTCGCCTACGAGCGAGAAATCCCTCAAAAAAGCGGGGTTGGAAGGAGAACACAACTATGATGATTACCAGTCGAACCACAATATGCCTGATTGCCGCCTGCCTTTTCGGTACGGCCAGTTTTGCTTCAGCCAAAGAGAAAGCACCAGCCAAAGAGAAAGCGGGAGCTGGGACGAGCGAGTACGCAAAGGGCATCCAATTGCTTGATAGTCAGCAGTACGACCAAGCGGTAACGGAGTTTACCGCGGCGATTATGGCAAACAGTAAGCAGCCTGCATTTTATGAGGGCCGTGGTTTTGCCAATTTCGCGCTCCAGCGATACCAAGAGGCGGGTGACGATTTTTCAAAGGCCATCGAGCTGTCGCCTAAAGACATGCGGGCTTTCGTCGGCAGAGCGCAGGTTTTCCTGCAGCAAAAGAATTATCAGCAAGCGCTGGCTGACACCGAGAAAGCACTCGAAATCAAACCCGATGAAATCGCTGCAATCAAGCTCCGCGGCTTCGCCGAGCTCGGACTCAGTCAATGGGACAAGGCGATAGCCGATTTCACCAATGTGATCCAAAAAAAGCCGGACGACCCGCAGACCTATGATCGGCGCGCGCTGGCGTATCGGGGATTGAAGAACTTTGATGCGGCCATTGCCGATTACACATTTCTTCTGGAGAAAAACGCGAACGACACCGAGGCCCTGACCAAGCGCGGTTACACCTACAGTTTGATGGGACAGTACGAAAAGGCGATCCCTGATTACGAAGCGGCGTTGAAACTCAACCCACAAGACAATGATACTTTCTCGCGCTTGCAGTGGACCCAGGGACAACTTAAGGCAAAAAACGCGCCGCCTCCTACAACAACAACAACAACAACAGCGGCACCCACGGCAACTCCAGAAAAACCGAGCCTGATTAGTCAGATCAATCCGCTGTATATCTTGATCGGCATTGTGGCGCTGATTGTAATTGCTGCAATTGTGCGTCTGATTACGCGAGGCAAGGTCGAGTCCACGAGCCACCGAATCCGCTAACGGTACGACATCGCGCTGCCGATGTGCGAAGCGCGCGGCGCGAGCTGTTCCTAACGAGAAATTCCTTTGACAGAGCAGTCCGCGCGGTTAGCTTGCGAACGCTTTTTGCTGGAACGAGGCGGTCCCATGGTCGTTCAAATTGCAAATTTGACGCGGCTTTGGGACTTTTGAGTCTCTGGTAGAAAGCGAAACCGGTTTGCGGCTCGGGTTGCTGCGGAGGCGCTGGGCTGGCAAAAGCAGGCCCATGTAGCTCAGTTGGTAGAGCACGTCCTTGGTAAGGACGAGGTCACCGGTTCAATCCCGGTCATGGGCTCCAGAAAGAACTCGCGGCCGGCAGTGGAATAATTAAAAGAAAAGACGAAGTTTAGTTAAACAGGAGAATTCAAATGGCTAAGGAAGCTTTTAAACGCGACAAGCCGCACGTGAACGTCGGTACGATCGGTCACGTGGACCACGGCAAAACTACCCTGACAGCGGCAATCACAATGGTATTGAACAAAAAGGGCATGGCCGAAGTGCGGGCATACGAATCAATCGATAACGCTCCGGAGGAGAAAGAGCGCGGAATTACCATCAACACGGCGCACGTCGAATATTCGAGCGAGAAACGGCACTACGCGCACGTCGATTGCCCTGGCCACGCCGACTACGTCAAGAACATGATCACTGGCGCGGCACAAATGGATGGCGCCATCCTGGTTGTCTCCGCTGCCGACGGTCCGATGCCGCAGACGCGTGAACACATTCTGCTGGCCCGCCAAGTAGGCGTGCCCTCCATCGTCGTGTTCCTGAACAAGGTGGACATGGTCGATGACCCCGAGCTCCTCGATCTGGTGGAGATGGAAGTGCGCGATCTATTGACGCAATATGAATTTCCAGGCGACAAAATCCCGATCGTCAGAGGCAGCGCGCTCAAGGCGCTCAATGGCGATGCTGACGCGGAAAAGCAGGTGCTCGCGCTTGTAGAGGCGATCGACGATTACATTCCTGTGCCCGAGCGGCCGGTCGATCAGCCGTTCCTGATGCCGATCGAAGACGTATTCAATATTGAAGGCCGCGGCACCGTGGCCACAGGTCGTGTCGAGCGTGGCGTCCTCAAGAAAATGGGGGAAGTCGAGCTGGTCGGAATTCGTCCGACCGCCAAGACCGTGGCGACCGACATCGAGATGTTCCGTAAGCTTCTCGATGAAGCACGCGCGGGCGATAACGTCGGGGTTCTGTTGCGCGGATTGAAGAAGGAAGAGGTAGAGCGCGGTCAGGTCATCGCAAAGCCCGGCTCCATCACGCCGCACAAGAAGTTTAAGGCGGAAGTTTACGTGCTGAGCAAAGAGGAGGGCGGACGTCACACGCCGTTTTTCAGCAATTACCGGCCACAATTTTACTTCCGGACCACGGACGTTACTGGCACGGTTAAATTGCCTGAAGGCGTGGAAATGGTGATGCCCGGAGATAACATCTCAATCGAAGTGGAGTTGATCACGCCCATCGCGATGGAGAAAACGATTCGGTTCGCCATTCGCGAAGGCGGCAAAACTGTCGGTGCGGGTCGCGTGGGCGAGATTCTGGATTAAGTTGTTGTCATGTCGAGCGAAGTCGCCTGCCAAGCCGTAGCCTTATGCGAAGGTCTGGAGACATCTCTGATTTGGTGATTGGAGAGATTTCTTCGGCTCCGCTGCGCTTTGGTCAGAATGACAGTTACAAATACGCCAGTAGCTCAATTGGTAGAGTAGCGGTCTCCAAAACCGTCGGTTGGGGGTTCGAGTCCCTCCTGGCGTGTTGAATGCGCTGCGAACGCTGAACTCCGAACGCAGATGTAAGCTAATTGGACGTTGGGCGTTGGATGGCGGACGTTTCTTTGGGAACTTTAAAATGATTACCAAAATCAAAAACTTTCTCAGCGAAGTAAAAGTCGAGCTGCAGAAATGTTCGTGGCCGTGGGACCCGAAGGAAAAAGGGTTCCGCCGTTACAAGGAACTGAGTGACTCGACTGTTGTCGTTGCCATCTCGATGGTACTGCTGGGTGGCTGCGTCGCGTTCTTCGATTTTGCCCTGGTTAATTTCGTCCATTTCTTCACCCGACTACACTGATTTTATGGCACAGACACTCGCAGGCAAAGATCAATGGTACGTCGTGCACGTCCTTTCCGGGCAGGAAAACAAGGTGCGCGAGAACATCTTGAAACGCGTCAAGACCGAGGAAATGGGTGACTTGATCTATGACGTGCTCGTTCCGACCGAGCGCGTTTCGGAAATTAAGAAGGGAAAGAAAAGCGAGACGACGCGGAAATTTTTCCCCGGTTACCTTATCGTTAACATGCATTTACTCGACGAAAACAATCAGCTGGTCGGGCGCAGCTGGTATTTCATCCGTGAGACCACCGGTGTGATTGGGTTTGCCGGGACGAAGGACAAACCAATCCCAATGCGGCAATCGGAAGTGGACAGCATGCTCGCGCAAATGAAGGAGCGCGAAGAAAAGGTGAAACCAAAGGTCAGCTTTGAGGTAGGCGAATCGGTGAAAGTCGCCGATGGCCCGTTCCAAAATCAGACTGGTATCGTCGAAGAGATCGATCCCGAGCGCGGCAAGCTTCGCGTCTCGGTCACCATTTTTGGTCGCGCTACCCCCGTGGAACTGGAATACTGGCAGGTCGAACGCGGATAAAATCTATCAACCATCAACTCTCAACTAAGAACTTTCTGAAATGGCCAAAGAAATAGTAGCACACATAAAGCTCCAAATTCCCGCCGGGCAAGCTAACCCGGCGCCTCCGGTAGGTACCGCGTTAGGCCCGCGCGGTGTGAACATCATGGCGTTCTGCAAGGAATTCAACGCCGCTACACAGAAACAGGCGGGTGACATTCTCCCGGTCGTCATCACCGTTTACAAAGACAAGTCGTTCACCTTTATCACGAAGAGCCCGCCGGCCGCTGTTCTCTTGAAGAAAGCTGCCAACATCGCTGCTGGCTCAAAAGAGCCGAACAAAACGAAAGTCGGCAAAGTCACGCGCAAACAAGTCATGGACATCGTGAACACCAAGCGCAAAGATCTGAACGCGCGCGAGGACGAAGCCGCCTTCCGCATCATCGCCGGCACCGCCCGCCAAATGGGCCTCGAGATTGTCGATTAATGTCGGAAGTCAGGCAGCTTGCCTGCCGTTTTGGATTGCATACCTGACAAGCAGGATGCTTGTCGGCCGAGGCAGGCTGGAAGCCTATCTTCTGAGCAGCGGTAGGTCGTCGGCGTCGCCGAGATATTCCCACTGCTGCAGTACGATCGGCACGTTGCCGTTTTTCCAAAGAAAATCGTGGAACGCGCGGAGATTGAATTTTTCACCCTGCTGCATGCGCGCGTCGGCGAGAAATTTCAGGATTTGTAATTTCCCGATCTGATACGTGATGGCGCCGCCAGGACTGGTGGCGAAAGCGATTGCTTCCTGGCGCGCGGTCTGTTTCGTCCATCGGGACTTTCTCCTGAAGATATTTCGCAGCTTGCTCGAGCGTGAATTCGCCGAGCGCGAGTTTCACGTCCACTTCCACCCGCAGCGCGCGGAGCCGCATGAAATTGTAAATGATCTCGCGCGTGTGCGGGCTGTCATCGAACAAACCCGCCTGCAACATCATTTCCTCCGCATAAAAGCCAATCCCTTCGTTCGCTCCCGAATCGTAGTAATGCCGCCGGATCGGGTCGTCATGTTTCCAGGAGAGACAAAGCTGAAAATAATGGCCAGGTACTCCTTCATGCACAGTGATCGGTCGCGCGTCCATCGCCGTCGCACGCCAGAAGTAAGGAAGCTTCTCTGAGGGCTCGGGCACGTAGCGGATGCAGTTCTCCTTCAAGCGCGACGGCCCAGTGAAATCGTCAGTCTCAGTGAATCCGAGCACGCGCAGATATTCCGGCGTGGGACGGAGCGTGTAATGTTGTACCCAATCGGGAACGCTGAGAATGCCGCGCTCAACCAAAAATTTCCGGATCGACAATTCCTTCGCCGCTGCGTCTTTAATCCAGTTGTCGATATTGTCGGCGATTGTCAGTGGCGGCACGTCCTTGTTCCGGTTCTTCTCGTAAGCTTCGAACGCGACTGCGCGATTCCATTCCTGTTTTCCCATCGCCAGAAGTTCTTCCGGCGAAAAGGGCATCAGCGCGACGTTGCGCAAAAACCAAATGTAAGCGTCGCGACCAAGCGCAGTTTGTTGAGGAAGCGTTGGCAGCTTCTGCTTGAGCTGCTGCTGATATTTTTCCAGCGCGTCCGATGCGCTTTCGCACGCGCTATGCAATTTGTCTGGATCTAGAGTTGTCGAGCTTGCGAGCGAGTTCGCCATCTTCCGGAGACGCTCGCGAATTCCCTCAAGATTCTGAATGGCGACTATCGCGAACGGCGCGGGAGGATTCGTCAGGTTCTCCGCGCCTTGCTGCAAGATCAGCGGAATGTTTTCCACGCGCGTGAGAATCTCGCGACTGCGCGGTTCATCGTATGGCGCAGGCACGGTGAGCGCTTCCACCAGCGCGGTGAGCGTCTGTTCGATGTAAAAGTTCGGATCGCGTTTCCAGCGCGGATTCCGGTCGAGCTCCCAGCGCACCCGCGACAAGGCGGAACCGATCAAGCGATAGTCCACCTGCTGCGGAACCGGCCAGTGACTCGCATCGATTTTCTTCCACCGCGCGTCAAAGCCAGCCAAATCTTTTCGCCGCTGGTCGATGCTGGCTCGCGACCAATCGCGCGTTCCGCCCGGCCGCTCGATTCGATTCACGTCGTCTCCGGTAAATGGCGCGTGCTTCGCGCGCCAGGTCCAGAAATCGTCGGACAGCTTAGCCAGTGATTCGCTCTGTGACTGTGCTTGGCCTACGCACCAGACGATCATACAAGCCGCAACCAATATTTTTTTCATGAAGTTCTAATCAGCATTTCTGCGCATCGTAATGACGGCGGGATTCTTTCCCGGGCGATACATCGACATGCCGTAACAGAGCGCGGCGCTTTTTTCACGTGCGTAACGAATGTGGTTCAACTTCTCATCCCAGCGCTCGATGTAGGAGCAGTTAGCCGTTTTCTCGCTGTTGGGGATGGGAACATAACGATTTTCCGTAAACGTGAGAAACGCGGCTTCGCCCGGCAACGGAATTGGCGCGGCCCAGTTTGGCGAAAGCCTGACGAAACGTGGCCCGGTCAGATCGAGTGCTTGGACCGTGTCGCCCGCGCTGCTGTCCAAATGCACTTCAAAAAACACCAGCCGCAAATTTCCGGAAAAGAGAAAATGTTCCTCGGGATTTTGTCTTTCGTGCAGGATCTCGACCGCGCCATCGAAGCCGGGAATGTTTGCGAAAGCCGTTTCGGATCCCGTTTTTAAATCGCGCAGCAGATAATGTTTGCCGTGGCTGGGCGCGTTGATTTGATCATCTTCATCGTTTGGATCTTCGCGCAAGACCAGCTCGACTGAACCATCGGGTGCTTTGTAAGTTGGCGTTGGCGTCGTGCTGGGCGACGCAGATTCTTCCGGGTTTGGAGTTGCCGACCCCGTGTCCTCAGGCTCGAGATTCGTGAAATAAGGTGAGCTTTTCGTTTGCGTGTACCAATCCGGTACGCCGTTGAGCTTTTTCAATCCCGTGCCACGCGGGTTGATGCTCCAGAATTCGCGGACATTGTTCGACTCTTCGCGCGTGAAAACGATCGAGGTGCCGTCTGGCGAGAAGATGGGAGCCGAGTCCTGCCCCGAGTTGTCGTTTGTTAACTGGCGCAACAGTTTTCCGTCTTCGCGATATAGATAGAGATGCGCATGGCTCGTTCCAGTGGCTTGCAAATAGCGGATGGCGATTACGAGCTCGGAAGCACCTGGGGCAGTTGTCGCGAACAGCGAAAATAGTGCTGTGACGATCAAGATTTGAAGCCAGGAGCGCATCAGCGAAGTGCCCGGTGAATCGCGCTTGGGTGCTGCGGGTACAGCGCCGATGGACTTCGTCATGCGAGCATTGAAGCGAAACCTCCCGGCTAAACAATGCGCAAATATCTTTTGCACAGTCATCCTGAACGCAGTGAAGGATCTCCCAAAGGATTGATCGAGCATGCCAGTTAGATTGAGTGCCGATCGCGTGGGTTGTGAGATCCCTCGCCGTCTATCGCGACTCGGGATGACATGCGTTATTCTTGCTGGCAGTTTTGTTTCCGAAAGCCGAGCTCCTTATCCCGCGAACATGAATCTTTCCGCAAGACCTTCGCGTCGCCCTTCTGGCAAGCCCGCGTCAAAGTCGAACCGACAGGTGGATGCTGAAGGAATTCCTTCGTCCAAGGCGGAGCTGCTCTGCGCGGGCGCGGTGTTTCTTGTTGCGCTGCTCCTTTATAGCTGGACGCTCGCACCTACAGTCACTCCGACCGACAGCGGCGAATTGATCGTGGTCGCTCAAGGGCTCGGGATCGCGCATCCACCAGGCGTTCCCCTCTGGGTCATTCTCGCCCATCTCGCATCGCTCGTGCCGTTGGGAAACGTTGCGGTGCGGTCAATTTTTCGTCTGCTCTTTTCGGCGCGCTTGCATGCGCGATGCTTACTCTCGTTGTCGCGGAGTTGATGATTGCGGCGTCACATCTGTCGAGCGGCAAGATGAGAGCTGCGCAGCAGAAGAGAAAGGGTCCAAGCTCGGCCAGTAACCGCCCTTTGATGCTTGCCCCTGCGCTGGGCGCGGGGTTGCTTATGGCATTCTCTCGCACGCTTTGGTCGTATTCGACGATCACTGAGGTTTATAGTCTAAATGCACTGCTTATCCTGACGGTTTTCTTTCTGATGATGCGGTGGCGGCGGGGTATTGTTGCTGACCAAAAAGACGTCCGCGCGACGGTCACGATGCACGACGGTTGGCTTTATGCCGCCGCTCTGGTGTTTGGCTTGGCCCTGGGCGTGCATCACGTGACGGTGGGACTGACGCTTCCGGCCATAGCGGTGCTCGTTTACAGAACGCAGGGGCTTAGATTTTTTACCAGCCGACGGCTCTTGTATGCCGCGCTCATTTCGATCACCGCCCTAATCGCCATTTACGCGTATTTGCCGTTTGCAGCATGGCGATCACCTGTCATCAACTGGGGCAATCCACGTTCGCTGCAAGAAATTTGGTGGCACGTAACCGGTCGGCAATATCGAGTGTTTCTCACCTTCAGTCCCTCGATGATGGGAACGCAGTTTGTTGAATTTTGCCGAATGCTCCTGCGCGAATTCGGACCTGCGTGGCTTCCTTTGTCCCTTGTTTTGGCCTTTGCCGGGTTGCGGAGCGCTTTCAGGCAGGACCGCACAAGTTTTTGGTTTCTGTTCTTTATCGTCATCGCTAATTTGGCATACGACCTCAGCTACGAAATTGCAGAGGACAAGGACGCGTACTACCTGCCGGTATTTATCTCCGTCGCGCTCGCTGCCGGGTTCGGTATCCGTTGGTTGATCCAGCTGAGCTGCTGTGAAGGCCATGTCCTTCGGAATATCGTACTGTGTCGCCGCGATTGCTGTTCTGCTCACATCTGCGACAGCGTTCGCGGCGAATTGGCCGTTCAACAATCGCAGGCATTACTTTATCGCGCACGATTATGCCGAAAATCTGTTCAGCACAATCGAGCCAAACGGGCTGTTACTTACACAAGATTGGCAGGTCGCCGCCCCGATGTTTTATGAACAGGAGGTGGAACAACGCCGGACCGACGTCAAAGTTGTCGACATCAATCTGCTGCGCCGCTCGTGGTACTTCGATTATCTCAAACACGCTCATCCCGGTTTGGTCGAGCGGTCGCGCGACAAGATTGATCCATATGTTGAGGACCTCAAAGAATGGGAGCGCGATCCCGGGGCTTTCGCCCGGAGCCAGCCGCTCACTCAAAAGATTAGCGTGGCTTTTCTGGAGATGGTTCGGTCAATCGTGACGAACGAAATCAGGCTTCGCGCCAGTTTACATAACGAATGACCTGCTGGCCGCCAACCAAACGAACGGTTACCTGACCCAATGGATCCCTCAAACCTATCAACTTATTCCGGAAGGTCTCGTTTTTTACCTCGCGAGCGACCAGAGTTTTCACGACTCGCCAGATCCGCACCTCCAGACCCGGGGTCTGGCTGATGGGACGGTGCGATTCGAGAAAGACGACGTGGTCAACCTCAAGGTGTTGCCGGCGTATACCAGCATGCTGGTCAATCGCGGACGCTATCTCGCGGCATTCAATCAGCACGCGCGCGCCATTATTGCCTTCAAAGAGGCGCTCATACTCGATCCCAACCTCGCCGCGGCGCGAGAAGGCATTGCGGAAAGCACAGCAAAACTGCCAAGTCCTTAGTAGCGTCTTGGGAATTAGGTCACAACGTTGACTCATTCCTTTCTTGCCAGTCTCGCGGATTGCTTCTAAACGGGCAGAATGAAAATGACGTCTCGTGTGCTTGTAATTTTCTTGTGTCTTGGCATCGCGGCGCAGGCTGCCGATCAGCTAATCGCGCTGAAAGCGGCGCGACTCTTTGACGGTAAGTCGAACGCGCTCGTGCAAAACGCCGTGGTGACCGTGCAGGGCGATAAGATTGTCGATGCGGGAAGCAATTTGCCGATCCCGAGCGGCGCGCAGGTGATCGATCTGGGCGATGCGACACTCTGCGCCCGGCTTCATGGATGCGCATACGCATCTGACCGCCGATTTCTCCGGTAATTACAACGAGCGCCGGCTGCAGCAACTTGATCTGAACGTGTCCGAGCAGGCGATCCGCGCGACGGCCTTTGCCCGCGCGACCGTCGAAGCGGGTTTCACTACCGTGCGCGACTTGGGCAGTCGTTTCGTCGCCAGCCACGAGTTCGTCGATGTTGCGCTGCGCAATTCGATCAACAAGGGCGTAATCGTCGGACCTCGCATGCTGGTTGCGACGAAAGGAATCGGCGCCACCGGCGGTCACTTTGATCCGACCGGAGGGTTTCGTGATTTTCTTTTCGGACGCGAACCGGATTACACGGACGGCATTGCGAATGGCCCTGACGAAATCCGAAAGGCGGTGCGGTTTGAGGTGAAAAACGGCGCGGACGTCATTAAGGCCGCAGTTTCCGGCGGCGTGCTTTCACTCGGGGACGAAGTCGATACGCCGCAATTGACGCCGCCGGAAATGACGGCCTTGGTCGATGAATCGCACCGGTTGCGCAAGAAAGTAGCCGTGCATTGTCACGGCGATCAGGCAGCGCGCGAGGCGATCGAGGCGGGCGTCGATTCGATCGAGCACGGTTCGTTTATGAAACCGGAAACGCTTACGATGATGAAAAAGAAGGGAACGTTCCTCACACCGACGCTAATGGCCTCGGAGTGGATCATGAGCAAGCTCGACAATTACCCGCCGGCATTGCAGGCGAAGGCGAAAGCGGCAACAGCGGCTCGTTCGGAAATGTTTCGCAATGCGGTTAAGATGGGCATCAAGATTTCATTTGGAACCGACGCAGCGGTCTTTCCGCACGGACAAAACGCAAAAGAATTCAAGTTAATGGTGGATCTCGGTATGAGTGCAATCGATGCACTGAAATCCGCGACGGGCAACGATGCCGAGCTTCTCGGCATCGCGCAAAAGGTCGGGACTCTGGAAAAAGGGAAACTCGCCGACATCATTGCGATGCCGGGCGACCCGACTTCCGACATTACTGCAACCGAGCGCGTCTCGTTCGTAATGAAAGAAGGCAAAATTATCCGGCAAGGCCCGCGCACCCCGCAGGGGACCGTCGAGTGGACGAGTTCGCCAGATGTTGCAGCCCCGGTCGATTGAGACGTTGTGAATTTTTAGCGGACGTTTTGACAAAGCGGAGATAGCCGCTAAGTTCCGTGCCCGCTCGCTGGATTTGAGCGGCACAACTTTTAAGCAGGAGCCTGGTGTACGTGACTGGGCATTTGAACTGCACAGGAAATGCAAAGAAATCGAAGCAAACGTTATCGCGCAGCTGCTCAGCAGACGGACCGGAGCAAGAGTTACAATCTTGCCGACGCTGTCTCAACGCTGAAGAAGTTTCCGCCGACGAAGTTTGATCAGACCGTAACAGTTTCGTTCCGGCTCGGAGTTGACCCGAAGCAATCCGATCAAATGGTGCGCGGGACGTGCCCGCTTCCGCATGGCAGCGGCAAACAGGTGCGGGTGCTTGTCTTCGCGGAGGGTGAGGCGGCGAAGGCTGCCACGGAAGCTGGCGCGGAATTTGTTGGCATGAAAGATCTGATTCAGAAGTGCCAGGAAGGTTTTCAAGATTTTGATGTTGCGGTTGCTACGCCTGCGGCAATGGCGGAGGTTCGCAAGCTAGGAAAGGTGCTCGGACCGCGCGGATTAATGCCGAATCCGAGAACTGGAACGGTGACCGACGACACCGCGAAAGCAGTGCAGGAGGTGAAGGCCGGCCGGGTCGAATTCAAGCTGGACAAGAACGGCAACGTGGCGGTGCCGGTTGGAAAATTTTCGTTCGAGGAAAAAGCCTTGGTGGAAAATGGGAATGCAGTGATCGAAGCCGTTGTGCGGGCTCGTCCGGCGACAGCCAAAGGCCGCTACCTTGAAGGCATGACAATCAGTGCGACGATGTCCCCGGGAGTCCGCATTGATCCAGGGCCGTATTTGAATGTCTAAAGAATGACGAGGTAAACGCTCAACGCCCAATTTAAAAACAAATGAGACCGGAAAAAGCCAGCATCGTTTCAGATTTGGCCGAGAAATTGAAACAGTCGCCTTTTGTGCTGGTGACCGACTATCAGCACATGAAGGTAGCTGATTTCACCGAATTGCGGAACCGGCTGGAACCGGCAGGCGCGGAAATGCACGTGGTGAAAAATAATTTTCTTAAGCGTGCCATGGCGGATTCCGGTTTCCCGGACGTCGGTGACCAGTTGGTGGGCCAAACCGCGGTTGTCACAGGCGAGAGAGATGTGGCGCCAGTTGCCAAGATTTTTAAGACGTTCGCGACCGAATTTAAAATCGCGGCCCTCAAGCTTGGTTTTGTCGATCGCGCTGTTCTTTCCACTGCGGATTTGGAAACGTTGGCGGACTTGCCGCCGCGCGAAATTTTGCAGGCGCAATTCCTGGGACTGCTTCTGTCGCCTGCCACAAAACTGGTGCGTTTATTGAATGAACCAGCCTCGGCGTTGGCGCGGTTGCTCAATGCAAAGGCTCAAAAGGAAGGAAAACCAGCGGAGGCGAGCGCATAAGAAATTTCGCCCCGTCTTTTGGCGGGTCGAGGAACTAAACGGAAACTGTCCGAGCCGATGGCTATTGGCTTTAATTCTCCGAAGGCTTTCGGAGGCGGCAATTGGAGGAAAAAATAAAATGGCAGACACAGAAAAATTGGTGGAGCAACTCAGCAACTTGTCGGTGCTGGAGATTGCTGGATTGGTTAAGCAGCTTGAGGAAAAATGGGGAGTGAGCGCCGCTGCGCCGGTCGCAGTTGCGGCTGGCCCCGCTGCAGCGGGCGCACCTGGCGGAACCGCAGCTCCGGCGGCTGAGGAAAAAACTACGTTTGACGTGATCCTGAAGGAAATGGGTGCGAACAAGATCGCTGTGATCAAGGAGGTTCGCGGCGCAGTTCCCGGACTTGGCCTTGCGGAAGCGAAGGCGCTGGTCGAAGGAGCGCCCAAAACAATCAAGGAAGGCGTGACAAAGCAGGAGGCGGACGAGATGAAGAAAAAGATCGAGGCCGCCGGTGCAAAAGTCGAAATTAAGTAAAGTAGATCCGATTTTGAGCGGCCGCCGCGGCATGAAGTGCTTGCGCGCCGGCCGATTCTGAGTATCGTGACATTTGGTTAAGCCCAGGCAGACGTATTTTTAACCCGGCGCTAGAAGGCAAAAACACAGTACTGGCAACGAGATGGGGGTCGTCAATTTGACAGACCGCTATTTTGTTGGTAGTATTGTGCCTTCGCTCGTCGCTGAACCGGTAAAATCTTGCCCGCGCCGGCCCTCATTTGTGTGGTCGCCGCGAGCTCTTAGCTCTTGATCTTAGTGAATATGTCCGAACGCATCTACTTTGGAAGCATTAAGGAAGGCATTGAACCGCCAAATCTGATTGAGGTTCAGGCCAACTCATACCTCGATTTCCTCCAGAAGGACGTCCCTTATTCCAAGCGAAAAAATCAGGGACTCCAGGCTGTTTTTAAGGAGGTTTTCCCGATCGAAAGCTACGACGAGAAAGCGGTGCTCGATTTCAGCCATTATGACATCGGCGATCCGAAACTGACGGCTCTCGAAGCCCAGCGCGAGGGACAGACGTACAGCGCGCCGTTGCACGTCACATTCCAGTTGCGAGAAGAGAAAGGCACCAAGGAAGAGAAAGTGTACATGGGCGAGATCCCTCTGATGACGCCGCAGGGTACCTTCGTCATTAATGGCGCGGAGCGCGTAGTAGTGAGCCAGTTGCATCGCTCTCCGGGGATTGCCTTCGAATCAACCGTCCACGTCAACGGCAAAGTGCTCTACAGCTTTCGGATCATTCCAGACCGCGGTTCATGGATTGAAGTGCAATTTGATACCGCTGATCTTCTTTACATTTATCTCGATCGACGTAAGCGGCGTCGAAAGTTTCTCGCCACTACGTTCCTGCGTGCGCTGGGTTACGGGTCCGACGAAGAGGTCATTAAGCTTTTCTACACCATCGAGAACCTGAAGTTGAGCGAGAAACTCGACGAAGAGAAGTTGGCGACCAAGGTGCTTACCGCGGATGTCCGGGATGGTGAAGTGACGGTGGCGCGCGCGTTCGAACCGCTCACTCTGGCGACTGTTCGCCAAATCATGGCACTCAAGATTCACGAGGTGAAAGTAATCGACATCTCGAACGATGACACAATCGTGAAGGCGCTTAGAAAAGATCCGGCACACGACCAGGAAGAGGCGCTTAAAGATATTTACCGGCGCCTTCGCCCCGGCGATCCTCCGACGGTAGCCAACGCCCGGGCTTTGCTCAAAAGACTCTTTTTCGATCCCAAAAAATATGATCTCGGACGCGTCGGCCGTTACAAAATTAATCAAAAACTCGGAATCAACGTCGATTCGACCGAGCGGATCTTGACTGACAAAGATTTTATCGCTGCAATCAAGTATTTGATCAATTTGCGCCGAGGCGAAGGCACGCTCGATGATATTGATCATTTGGGTAGCCGGCGGGTGCGCACGGTAGGCGAATTATTGGCGAACCAATGCCGTGTGGGTCTTGCCCGCACCGAGCGCTTGGTCAAAGAGCGCATGACGTTGTTCGACATCAATGTCGATGGGATGACACCGCAGAAGCTGATCAATCCAAAAGCGCTCAGTGCGGTCATCCGAGATTTCTTTGGCCGGTCGCAGCTTTCGCAGTTCATGGATCAAACGAATCCGCTCGCGGAATTAACGCACAAGCGGCGTTTGTCGGCTCTCGGTCCTGGAGGCCTTAGTCGCGAGCGTGCTGGATTTGAAGTGCGCGACGTTCATCCTTCCCATTATGGCCGCATTTGTCCGATCGAGACGCCGGAAGGCCCAAACATCGGATTGATTAGCTCAATGAGCACTTTCGCGCGCATCAATGAGTTTGGTTTTATCGAGACGCCCTATCGGAAGGTCGAAAAGGGCCGCGTAACCGACGAGATCGAATATCTTACCGCAGATCGCGAAGAGAATTTTCTCGTGGCGCAAGCCAATGCGCCCGTGGACGGACGCGGACATTTCACCGGGGAAAAAGTTTCTGTGCGCTACCGTGGCGACTTTCTTGAAGTAGATCCCGCCAAGGTGAATTACATGGATGTATCGCCGAAACAGCTCGTGTCGGTGGCGGCAGGCCTCATTCCATTCCTTGAACACGACGACGCGAACCGGGCGCTGATGGGTTCCAACATGCAGCGCCAAGGCGTTCCACTGATCGTGTCCGAGGCGCCGCTCGTAGGCACTGGGCTGGAGCAAAAAGTGGCGCGAGATTCTCACGCCGTTGTTTTGGCCGCTGATAGCGGCAAGGTCGCTTCGGTTACAGCGGACCAAATCGTTGTCACCAAAGACGGCCATCTGCCGGAAAGTAAAAAGAAGCTTAAGACGGATCCCGAGGCAGGGACTCACGTTTATGAACTCCGCAAGTTCATGCGCTCAAACGCAGGCACGTGCGTGAACCAGAAGCCGATTGTGCGTAAAGGCCAGCATGTAAAACGCGGTCAAGTCATCGCAGATGGTCCGAACACTGATCACGGCGAGCTCGCGCTGGGACGCAATGTGCTCGTCGCGTTCATGCCCTGGAACGGATACAACTTTGAAGATGCCATCATGATCTCCGAAAAGGTTGTGAAGGAAGACATCTACACGTCCATCCACATCGATGAATTCGAGATCGGCGCGCGCGATACCAAGCTCGGACCGGAGGAAATTACGCGGGACATTCCCAACGTCAGCGAAGAAGCTTTGCGCAACCTCGGCCCGGATGGCGTAGTGCGGGTCGGAGCGGAAGTGAAGCCCGGCGATATTTTGGTTGGAAAAATTACGCCCAAGAGCGAGACCGAATTGGCCCCGGAAGAGCGCCTCCTTCGGGCGATCTTTGGCGAGAAAGCAGCGGACGTTAAGGATACCTCGCTTACCGTTCCCTCAGGGACGTACGGAATCGTGATGGATGTGAAGGTCTCGTCTCGTCGCGAGGTTTCGCGCGAAAAACTTACTCCAGCGGAAACCAGACGGCAGCTCAAGACAATCAGCGAAGAACATAAGCGCAAGAAAGAGGCGCTGATTGAACAATTGACCGATTCCCTTTCGAACGTCCTGCTCGGTGAAAAAGTCCCTCTCGACGTCGTTAATGCCAAGAATGGTGAAATCATCATTCCAGCTAATCGCAAAATCACAAAAACGCTGTTGCGAAAACTGGCGACGGCGCATGATCACGTCGAGATCGATCCGAGTCCGATCCGGAACAGGATCCGCGAAATCATTGGCGCGTACGAGCACAAGTTCGCGGAGCTGGAGCTTGAACGCGATCGCGCGATGGACCGGGTCGAGAGCGGAGACGATATCGATCCGGGAATCATCAAGCAGGTCAAGGTTTATATCGCGAGCAAACGCAAGTTGAGTGTCGGTGACAAGATGGCTGGGCGCCATGGCAACAAGGGGGTCGTCGCCCGGATCGTGCCAGAAGAAGACATGCCTTTCCTGGCGGACGGAACACCGGTTGAAATCGTACTTAATCCGCTAGGTGTCCCGAGCCGCATGAATGTGGGGCAGGTTCTGGAAACACACCTGGGCGTTGCTGCGAAAGCGCTCGGATTCAAAGTAGCGACTCCCGTGTTCGACGGAATCAAGGAGAAGCAGATTCGCGAATACTTGCAGGATGCCAAAAAGAAGGACGGCTTCACCTGGATGCAGGAAAGCGGTAAAGCGCAACTTTCCGACGGACGCACTGGCGATCCATTCGATCAGGAAGTGGTGGTTGGCTACATCTATATGATGAAACTCGGCCACTTGGTGGCGGACAAGATTCACGCACGCGCCGTGGGACCGTACTCGCTTGTTACTCAGCAACCGCTTGGCGGCAAAGCGCAATACGGTGGCCAACGCTTTGGTGAAATGGAAGTCTGGGCTCTCGAGGCCTATGGCGCCGCCTATACTTTACAGGAATTGCTGACCGTCAAATCTGACGACGTTCAAGGCCGAACCCGCATCTACGAGTCGATCGTCAAAGGCGACAACTCACTCGAAGCTGGGACGCCCGAGTCTTTCAATGTTCTCATCAAAGAAATGCAGAGCCTCGGTCTCGACGTAAAGGTCGGCGGCCAGGCACCCACCTTCATGGAGAGCGTCGCATAATTTTTGGATTCACCCGCCTTCGGTCGCCGCGGCGACCTACGGCGGGCAAGCAATCACAACACTGAGTTAAAGAATAAATGAACGAACATTCCTGGCGTGAGTTAGTGGGCGAAGAGCGCCCCGTGGGTTTTGATCAAGTCGCCATCGGCGTTGCCTCGAGCGATACCATGCGTTCGTGGAGCAAAGGCGAAGTCAAAAATCCCGAGACAATCAATTATCGCACGTTTAAACCGGAAAAGGGCGGGCTTTTCTGCGAACGCATTTTTGGTCCGACCCGGGACTGGGAATGTTCGTGCGGAAAATACAAGCGCATCAAGCATAAGGGAGTCATCTGCGACCGGTGCGGTGTGGAAGTCACCCTGGCGCGCGTTCGCCGCGAACGCATGGGTCACATCGAATTGGCCGTGCCCGTTTCGCACATCTGGTTTTACAAATGTATGCCCTCGCGCATCGGGCTTATGCTCGATATGAGCGCGCGCCAGCTCGAGCGCGTTATCTATTACGAGGACTACATCGTCATTGATCCAGGCAAGACGCCGTTGCAGAAAGCACAACTACTTAACGAAGTCGAATACCGTGAGGCGCAGGAGCAGTACGGCGAAGATTTCGTCGCCGGCATGGGCGCGGAAGCAATCAAGAAGCTTCTCGCCGAGATCGACCTTAACAAGCTCAACAAAGAGCTGGAGAAGGCGATGGCTACCACCAAGAGCAAGCAAATCCGCAAGAAACTCGCCAAGCGTCTCAAGCTTGTCCAAGGATTCCAGAATTCACATGCACGTCCTGAATGGATGATTCTCGATGTGTTGCCGGTAATTCCGCCGGATTTGCGCCCTTTGGTTCCGCTGGAAGGCGGGCGTTTTGCGACCTCGGACCTGAACGATCTCTATCGGCGGGTGATCAACCGCAACAACCGGCTCAAGAACCTGCTTCTGCTTAAGACGCCCGACGTGATCATTCGCAACGAAAAACGAATGCTCCAGGAAGCGGTGGACGCTTTGTTCGATAACGGCAGACATGGCCGCGCCGTGACGGGCGCGGGCAATCGGCCTCTCAAATCGCTCAGTGACATGCTCAAGGGCAAGGGCGGCCGTTTTCGCCAAAACCTGCTCGGCAAACGCGTCGATTATTCGGGCCGCTCGGTTATCGTCATCGGCCCGGAGTTGAAACTGTATCAGTGCGGTTTGCCAAAGAAGATGGCGCTCGTGCTCTTCGAGCCGTTCATTATCCGGCGGCTGAAAGACCTCGGGTACGTGCACACGGTGCGCAGCGCGAAAAAGATGATCGAGCGCCAGACGCCTGAGGTCTGGGACATTCTTGACGAAGTAACCAAGGGTCATCCGGTGTTGCTTAATCGCGCGCCCACTTTGCATCGATTATCAATTCAAGCTTTCGAACCGCAATTGATCGAGGGCGAAGCCATTCGCATTCATCCGCTGGTTTGCACCGCGTACAATGCGGACTTCGATGGCGACCAGATGGCGGTGCACGTACCGCTCTCGGTGGAGGCCCAAATGGAAGCGCGCATGCTTATGCTCGCTCCGAATAACATTTTCTCTCCCTCCAGCGGCAAGCCCATTACCACGCCTTCCCAGGACATCACGCTGGGTTGTTATTATCTTACCCAAAATCCGCGCGGTCAAAGTAAAGACGGCCAGCGGCTCCCGCTCTTTGCCGATGCAGCCGAAGTAGAATTTGCCATGACGGATGGCAGCATTCGCACGCACGACCGCATCCGGATTAAAAACCCCGATTTTGGACGGAAAACCATCTACGGGAATGCTGAAGCCAAAACTATCGAGACCACGCCCGGGCGCGTCATTTTCAATGAGATCTGGCCCAGCCAGCTTGGATTTTTCAATAAACCAGCCGGCAAAAAGCAGCTCAGCGATATTATCTGGCGCTGTTACCAAATCGCTGGCCCGGCGGAAACCGTCACGACGCTGGACAAATTAAAGGAGCTCGGTTTCGCCGAAGCAACCAAAGCCGGCATCTCGATTGGAATTTCGGACATGATCATTCCGAAAGAGAAACAGACGGAGCTGGAAAATGCATACAAGCAAATCCGCCAGGTTGAACAGCAATATCGCAAAGGCATCATCACCGACGGGGAGCGTTACAACAAGATCATCGACATCTGGACGCACGCCGGAGACGAGATCTCCAACATCATGTTCCGTACCCTGGAGCACAACGAGGGTCGCAAGGAATTGAATCCGGTTTATTTGATGGTCGATTCCGGTGCGCGCGGCAACCGGCAACAGGTCCGTCAGCTCGCTGGCATGCGCGGTTTGATGGCCAAGCCGAGCGGCGAGATTCTCGAGCATCCGATCACCTCCAACTTCCGTGAAGGTCTTAGCGTGCTTGAGTACTTTATCTCCACTCACGGCGCTCGCAAAGGTCTTGCTGACACCGCGCTCAAGACCGCGGACTCCGGTTATCTCACCCGCAAATTGGTGGACGCGGCGCAGGACGTGATCATCAATGTGGAAGACTGCGGAACAGTAAATGGAATCGTGGTGCGCTCCATTTATGAGGGCGATGAAGAAGTGGTTGATCTTGGGCAGCGCATCATCGGCCGGGTCAGTTGCGAAACCATCCCCGACCCGGTGGACAAGAAGAAAAAGATCGTAAAGGTGAATCAGTACATCGACGAGAAGATCGCCGCGGAGTTACAGCGCATTGGCGTTGAGAGCTTGAAGATTCGTTCGGTGCTTACCTGCGAGTGTGGCCGCGGCGTTTGCGCGATGTGCTACGGACGCAACCTCGCGACTGGCCAGTTCGTGAAAATGGGCGAAGCAGTTGGCATTATCGCCGCGCAATCCATCGGCGAGCCGGGAACGCAGTTGACCATGCGAACCTTCCACATCGGCGGCACGGCCAGCCAGACCTTCAAGCAGCCGATCATCAAAGCGAAAAACGATGGCACAGTTCGGTTCAATGACCTGCGAACAGTCCAGGCGCTCGATGGCAGTTGGATTGTTTTGAACAAGAACGGTTCGATCAGCGTGCACAATGCGGAGGGGCGCGAACTCGAGCGCTACAACGTGGTCATCGGCTCCATGATTTCCAAGGACGACGGCGCCTCGGTGAAAAAGGGCGAGACGTTCGTGCAATGGGATCCATACAACGTGCCGATTCTTACCGATAAGGGCGGCAAGATCGAGTTCCGCGACATGATTGCCGGCGTCACGATCAAGCGCGATGTCGATGAAGCAACCGGTCTCATGGGCACGGTCATTATCGAGCACAAAGAAGATTTGCATCCGCAGGTGGTCATCGTGGGCGACAAGAAGGAAGTGCTGGCCAGCTACTCCATCCCGGCCGGCGCGCACGTCGTAGTCGAAGAAGGACACAAAGTGCGCGGGGGCGCGCTGCTGGCAAAGACGCCGCGCAAAGTCGCAAAGACAAAAGACATCACAGGCGGTCTGCCCCGGGTGGCCGAATTGTTCGAAGCCCGGCGACCGAAGGATGCGGCTGAGATCGCCAAGATCGATGGCATCGTGGAGATGGGCGGTACTGTCCGCGGGAAACGACGCCTGATTTTAAAAGACCCCGAGACGGGAGCCGAGGAAGAGCATCTGATTCCGCTCACCAAGCACATCATCGTTTTCAAAGGCGATTTCGTGAAGAAAGGTCAGCAACTGACCGAAGGGCCAATTGTACCGCACGAGATCCTGGAAGTCTGCGGGCCGCAGGAATTGCAGGAGCATTTGGTCAACGAAGTGCAGGAGGTGTATCGCTTGCAGGGCGTGGAGATCAACGACAAGCACATCGAGATCATCGTGCGCCAGATGTTGCGCAAGGTGAAGATTACCGACCCGGGCGATACTTCGTTGCTCTGGGGCGATCAGGTGGACAAACTCGGTTTCGAGGAAGAAAATAGAAAGGTCGTCGAAAAAGGTGGCAAACCGGCAGAGGCCGTTCCCGTATTGCTCGGCATTACGAAGGCCTCACTGGAAACCGACAGCTTTATCTCGGCCGCATCATTCCAGGATACGACCCGCGTTCTCACCGAAGCGGCGACACTGGGCAAAGTCGATAAACTGCGTGGCTTTAAGGAAAACGTGATAATGGGTCACTTGATCCCTGCCGGAACCGGGTTCGGACAGCATCGCCAGATCAAGCTGGTCGAAAAAGGCGAGCCAATCGGCGCGCCTGTAATGGAAGAAGCCGAGCCGCAGCCGGCGATCGGATAAGATTGATAGTTGCGAATGTTGTAGAGCGTCTGTGTCAGCTCCGAAAGCTTTCGAAGTTCACAGAATGGAGCCGGCGGGAGCCGAGCGACATGGACGGGAAGCCCGGAGGGTGAGCGAGCTGGCGCGAGCGAATCAAACGCCCTACAATTTGCCTGATGTCGATCGTAACCAAAACCGGCGACAAAGGCGAAACGTCGCTGATGTACGGGCGTCGCCTGCCGAAAGCCGATCCGCGTGTTGACGCCTATGGGTGTATTGATGAGCTAAACGCCGCGCTTGGTGTCGCCCGGTCGATTTCAATCGATAAATTCCTTTCGGGCGAAATCTCCGCCGCGCAAAAAGATTTGATCGTTGTCATGGGAGAGCTAGCGACGGCGCCAGGCGACCGGGAACGTTATATTAAAGATGGCTTTCACCTTACCACAGCGGAAATGGTGGACCGGATCACAGCAGTCATTTTCGACCTTGAGAAAGACAAATCGCTTTATCCCAAAGACTGGGTGATCCCCGGCGGAACCGCGGTTTCTGCGGCTCTCGATTTTGCTCGCGCAACCTGCCGTCGCGCCGAGCGACACATCGCCGGGTTCAGCGCCAGCGAGGAAAACTTTAACCCAGAGATTTTGCGTTACCTCAATCGGCTTTCCGATCTCTGTTGGATTCTGGCGAGATACGCCGAGAAAAGCTCGCGAACTTCCAAGTAGCGCTACGTCGCTTGGGCGTGCTTCCAATCGCGCTGCAATCCAGCGTCAAAAATTAGCAATTGGCCAGCAGCAGGTTTCGTCGCCCGACGTTATGCATCGTCGCGATGAAATTCAGATCAGCCTTTGCGGTTGCGTTTCCTCTTTGTCGTGCGATCGAACGGTCTCACGCAGACATTTTCGCATGGACCTACACCACCGACCTTGACGGTGTCCTCGAATGGTTCACCGGAGCTTCCTACAGACTCGCGCGGAGTTGGTCTGCTGGTCTCGAATTTTGGAACCATCATGAATTTGCCGATGCCACTGTGCACCAGCACTCGGCATATTTTGTCGGACCCACAATTCATTACGAAGGTCAACGCTGGTTCGCCACGCTGGGGTTTCTTCGTCAACTGCCAATTGGACAGGCTTTCAGCCATGAAAACAAAGAATTCGCCGCGCACGACGGTTACATTCTGGGTGACGAGCACGAAAAATATTACGTGCCGCTAAGAGTCGGATTTGATTTTTAACGCTCACCGAAATTGGCATTTTGCCTTCGTCGTGTGAGCGGCGAATTTCGGGTTGCGCGCTGGCGCCTCCTGTAGCATCTTCACGCTCCCGCTCTGGAAGCTCCCGCCCTCGGGAATTTCTCTTATGGCAGATACAACAGAATTAGTGCCTGAATTGTTGGAAGCTGGTGTTCATTTTGGACACCAGACGAAGCGTTGGAATCCGAAGATGAAGCCTTTCATCTTCGAACAGCGCAATCAGATTTACATCATCAATTTGGATGAGACCGTCCTGCAGCTTCGGCGGGCCACGGAATTTCTCCAGGAGGTCGCGCGGCGCGGCGGCAAAATTTTATTTGTCGGCTGCAAGAAGCAGGCGCAGGAAGCGATAAAAGAGGCGGCACTGGCTTGCGGGCAATTTTATGTGAATCAGCGCTGGCTTGGTGGCACACTGACTAATCTCGCTACCATTCGCAAGAGCATTGGGCGATTGAAATACATCGAAGAGATCGAGCAGTCGCCCGAATACAAGAAAATGGGAAAACAAGAATTGGCCGCCCTTAATCGCGAGGCGGCAAAGCTCCGGCGTAACCTCGATGGGATAATCGAGATGTCGCAGTTGCCCGATGCCTTGGTAGTGATCGATACGATTCGCGAGCAAAACGCCGTGAATGAGGCGCGGCGTCTCGGCATTCCAGTCGTTGCCATCGTGGATACGAACGCGGACCCGGAAATCATCGATTACCCAATTGCTGGCAACGACGATGCGATTCGCGCTATTCGCGTGATTCTGCAGAAGCTCGTGGATGCCATTGTTGCGGCAAGTAACGAAGCGCGCATTCGCGAGCAGGTAGAAATGGCTGGCGTGTCGGCGTAGGAGGAAAAAACGTCCAGCGCCGAACGTCGAACACGCCAATGTTCAATGAAAACAACGACTGAAATCGATCCGCAACTGGTGAAGCAACTCCGCGAAAAGACCAACGCGGGGATGATGGATTGCAAGCGCGCTCTTGTGGAAAGCGGCGGCGACCTTGAGAAGGCAGAAGCGATCTTGCGCACCAAAGGCGTCGCTGCTGCTGGCAGAAAAGCGGCGCGCGTAACGAAGGAAGGCATCGTGGCCTCGTACATTCATCTTCAAGGCAAAGTCGGCGTGCTTGTCGAGGTAAATTGCGAAACCGATTTTGTAGCGAGGAACGAAAATTTCCGCGAATTCGTGAAAGATATCACTCTGCATATCGCTGCGGCGCATCCGCTCTATGTCAGCCGCGCAGATGTTCCCGGCAATCTCATCGAAGCCGAGCGCGAGATTTACAAGGCGCAGGCAAAAGGGAAACCGGAAAATGTGGTGGAGAAAATGGTCGAAGGAAAACTCGACAAATTTTTCAGCACAGTTTGTCTGCTCGAGCAAGGATTCATCAAAAATCCGGACGAAACCATCGGTGACCTCGTCAAAGCCAAAATTGCGGAGCTAGGCGAGAACATCATGATCCGTCGCTTTGTCCGCTATCTCGTTGGCGAGCCGCTGCCGAGCGAAGCGTAGTGCGTTGTAGTGTCCGCTGTCCTCAGCGGATTGTCGCGAGTGTTGCTCACGGGATTGGTGCGCTGAGACAGCGCACGCTACAGCCATTGCGCACGTGCCATTGCTCTTAATCTGTGGTTAAATTCGGATAGAATGGGACTGACCGAATACAAACGAAAACGCGACTTCAAGAAGACTGCTGAGCCGGCAGGCAAAGCGTTGCCAAAGAAAGTCAAAGGCGCATCGCGCTTTGTGATTCAAAAACATGACGCCCGCCGTCTGCACTACGATTTCCGCCTGGAGATGGAAGGCGTGCTGAAGTCGTGGGCGCTGCCGAAAGGGCTTCCCTGGAAGCGAGGCGAAAAACATCTTGCCGTAGAAGTTGAAGATCACCCGACCCAGTACGAGGACTTCGAAGGCATCATTCCCGGGGGGCAATACGGTGGCGGCACAGTGATGGTATGGGACCGCGGCAACTACCATGTTTACGGCGAACAGCCGGTGAAATCATTACGTGAGGGCAAGCTTCACCTCGTTCTCGATGGCCAAAAAGCTAAAGGCGAATGGACCCTCGTTCGAATTCGCGGTCGTGATGATGCGAAAAATCAGTGGCTGATCTTGAAGACGGGAGGCGACGCAAAGCCGCCAACGAAAAAACGTGAAGATCAGTCGGTCAAGACAGGACGCACTATGAAACAAATCGCGGAAGATCGCGATGCCGAGTGGGAGTCGAATCGCGAGGAAAAAGATGCGAGCGCTACCTCGAGATTTAAGACGCGCATCAAAGAAGCGATTAAAAAAAAAGCAAACGATGAAATTGTAGGGCAGGCGCGTCGCCTGCCGTCACAGGGCAACCGAAGCGGTCGCCCTACAATCGGGTCGTTGCCAGATTTGCCCTCGGCGAAAGCGCGCTTCATCGAGCCGATGAAGGCGAAGCTGTTCGGGAAACCACCAGCGACCGGCGATTGGATTTATGAGCTGAAATTTGACGGCATTCGCCTGATCGCGGTTAAAAGAGATAAAAAAGTCTCATTGTTCTCGCGAAACCAAAACGATTTGAGCGCGCGTTTCTCGGAGATCGTCGAGGCGATAAAGAATTTGCCTGCGCGCGAATGCGTGGTCGATGGCGAGGTAGTTGCGCTCGACCAGGAGGGGCGCTCGTCGTTTCAACTTTTGCAAGCGCGCGAGATGGAAGGACGAAAATCGCCGATCTATTTTTATGCATTCGATCTGCTCCAGCTCGACGGCAAGAGCTTGGTTAGGCTGCCGCTGGAAGCGCGGAAAAACGTTCTGGGAAAACTCTGCGCCGATCCAGGCGATCCAATCCGTTATTCGGGCGCGATCGGCAGCAATGCCAACCGGCTTCTCGAAGAAGTGAAGCGTCGCGGTCTGGAAGGGATTATCGGCAAACAGCGCAACTCCGTTTACGAACCCGGCCGCCGAAGCGGCGCATGGATCAAGCTCAAATGCGTTAATGAACAGGAATTCGTCATCGGCGGATACACGCCGCCGCAGGGCGCGCGCAAACATTTCGGCGCAATCCTGGTTGGTTACTATGACAATAACAAGCTCATGTTTGCCGGCAAAGTAGGGACAGGTTTTACGGCAAAGTCACTGTCGATGTTGCACAAAAGATTCCAAAAAGAAGCGCGCGACGATTGTCCGTTTGTCGATCTGCCATCAAAACAAAACGGCCAATGGGTGCAGGGAATCATGCCTTCCATGATGAAAAAGATGCACTGGGTGAATCCGAAGGTTGTCGCTCAAATCAAGTTCGCCGAGTGGACGCGTGACGGAAAATTGCGTGCACCCGTTTTCCTTGGTTTGCGCGAAGATAAAAAGCCTACCGACGTTGTTCGCGAGGGTTAAGCGAGGGCGGCCAGCATGCCTTTGGTGTGCGCGCTTGTCATTTGATCCGAGTGGACTGAGTCAAAGAATTTTGAACAAGTTCGTATCGAGGAGGGGATTGAATCTGTTATGCGAATTGCTCAGGTCGCGCCGCTTTATGAGAGTGTGCCGCCAAAATATTACGGCGGGACCGAACGGGTTGTATCGCATCTCACCGAGGAATTGGTCCGCCAGGGTCACCAAGTCACGCTCTTCGCAAGCGGAGATTCGGTGACCAAGGCGCACCTCGTCGCGGCGTGTCGGCGCTCATTGCGCCTCGATAAACACTGCATGGATCAGTTGTCGTACCAAATCCTGATGCTCGAGCATGTGTTCCAGCACGCCGCGGAGTTCGACATCGTCCATTTCCACATTGACTATCTGCATTTTCCGCTAAGTCGTCGCGAGCAGATCACGCATGTGACCACGTTACACGGGCGTCTCGATATTCCTGATCTCGTTCCACTTTACCAGGAATTTCGAGACATGCCGGTGATCTCGATCTCGAATAGCCAGCGAGAACCCTTGCTGTGGGCGAACTGGCAAGCCACGGTTTACCATGGTCTGCCAGCAGACATGTACCAGTTCCATGACAAGCCGGGAATTTATCTTGCGTTTCTGGGCCGGATTTCCCCTGAGAAACGAGTGGACCGGGCAATAGAAATTGCCAAGCAGGTCCAGATTCCACTTAAAATTGCCGCCAAGGTGGATCCAGTGGACAAGGATTATTTCGAGAGCGTGATCGATCCATTGCTGCGTGACCCGCTGGTCGAGTTTGTCGGCGAGATCGGCAAAGTCGAAAAAGAAAATTTCCTAGGGAATGCTTATGCTTTGCTCTTCCCGATCGACTGGCCAGAGCCGTTCGGGCTTGTGATGATTGAGGCGATGGCATGCGGCACTCCAGTGATTGCGTACCGCGGTGGGGCGGTACCAGAGGTGATCGAAGAAGGTCACACAGGCTTCATCGTGGAAGGCTTGGAAGATGCGGTTGAAGCAGTCCGGCGAGTACCCGAACTGAGCCGGAAACGGTGTCGCGAAATCTTTGACCAACGGTTTACGGCGGCGCGAATGGCGCACGATTATGTCCGGGTTTACGAACGGCTAATTAAGAGGAAGCAACACAAGGCTGTGGAGGTGCGCGCGTAATGGCCAGGGAAGTCATCCGTGTCCGGAATGAATTTTATATTCGTTCATCGTCCGCTCGCGTCGATGTTCGCACCCGGGTATTGAAACAGGGAGATACCTTCGCTGTATTCGACCGGTTCGGCGATATCGAGACATTCGGGACCGGTGAACTTGGCCTTTACTATCAGGATACTCGGTTTTTGTCACGGCTAACGTTGAAACTCGGGAAAGACCGCCCCCTACTGCTCAGTTCCACCGTCAGAGAAGACAACGCGGTCATGGCGGTGGACGCCACGAATCCCGACGCCTGGCGGGACGGCGAGATAATAGTCCCACGAGGAACCGTGCACGTCTTTCGCTCGAAGATTCTGTGGGAGAAAACGTGTCACGAGAGGCTTCGAATTCATAACTACGGACGTGCAACTGTCGATGTCTCTTTCGCAATCGAATTCGATGCTGATTTTGCCGACATTTTCGAGCTGCGCGGCATGAGTCGAGAACGTCGCGGCCGTCGCTTGGAAACGCAGGTTACAAAGGACGAACTTGTGCTCGCGTACGAAGGATTGGACAACCGCATCCGCCGCACGCGAATCGTTTTCGATCCGCCGCCTACTCGGCTCAACGAGTCCGTCGCCACGTTTCAAATCCGGCTGGAATCCGGTAAAGATGCCAGTTACCGGTGTGCAATTGCATGCGAAGTGGATGGCGATTCGCGAAACGAGATCAGTCCTTGCTACGAAAGCGTTGTGGAGGAGGCGGCGAGTGCGCTCGAGCGCCTGCGCGCGCGCGAGCCCCAGATTTTTACCGGAAACGAACAATTCAACGATTGGCTGAACCGTTCGCTCGCCGATCTCCATATGATGCGAACGGAGACGTCCTATGGCCCGTATCCTTACGCTGGTGTTCCGTGGTTTAGCACGGTATTCGGCCGGGACGGAATCATCACCGCACTGCAGTGTCTGTGGTTTGATCCGTCTCTTGCGCGCGGCGTCCTGGCGTATCTGGCAGCTACCCAGGCCGACGCGCACAGCCCGGAGCAGGATGCAGAGCCTGGCAAGGTGTTGCATGAGATGCGCACGGATGAAATGGCCACGTTGGGAGAGGTTCCGTTTAAGCGCTACTACGGCAGCATCGATGCGACGCCGCTCTTTATTATGCTCGCCGGCGCGTACTACAAGCGAACGGGCGACCGCGCTTTCGTAGAGTCAATCTGGCCAAATATCGAGCGCGCGCTTGAGTGGATCGATCGTTATGGCGATTCAGATGGCGACGGGTTCGTGGAATATGCTCGCAAAGCGAAACACGGTCTGATCCATCAGGGCTGGAAAGATTCTTATGACGCGATTTTCCATAAGGACGGCACATCTGCTGAAGGACCAATCGCGCTTTGCGAAGTGCAGGGTTATGCTTACGCGGCGAAAGCCGCGGCCAGCGAGCTTGCAAAGATGCTCGGAAACGCTGCGCGGGCGCGCGAGTTGTCAAAACAGGCAGAAACCCTCCGTCGCCAGTTCGAGAAAGCGTTTTGGTGTGATGACCTTTCCACTTACGCACTTGCATTGGATGGGAATAAGCAGCCTTGCCAGGTGCGAACGTCGAACGCTGGGCACTGTCTTTTCGCTGGTATCGCGACACAGGAGCACGCGCGGCGTGTAGCGGCAACGCTCACAGACGAAACATCGTTCTCCGGTTGGGGCATCCGTACGGTGGCGAGCAGCGAGGCGCGTTACAATCCCATGTCCTATCACAATGGATCGGTCTGGCCGCACGATAACGCCTTGATTGCAGCGGGATTCGCCCGATACGGATTGAAAGAGTCCGCGGCGATGGTCCTCGCAGGTTTGCTCGATGCCAGTCTCTTCTTTGATCTGCATCGGCAGCCAGAACTATTTTGCGGGTTCCCCAGGCGGCCTGGTGAATCTCCGACGCTTTATCCAGTAGCGTGCAATCCGCAGGCTTGGGCCTCGGGTGCGGTCTTTCTTTTGCTTGAGGCTTGCCTCGGCTTGAGTGTGTCGGCTCCCGAACAAACGCTGGTGTTTTCGAAACCAGTTTTGCCGGCCTTCCTTCCCAAGGTGAGCATTCGTGATCTGAAAGTAGGAGATGCGCGAGTTGATCTTTTGCTCACCAGACACGATGAAGGCGACGTAGGAGTGAATGTGCTCCGCCGCGATGGAGTGCTCGAGGTTGTGATTCTGAAGTAAGTGTGTTCCTAGATGAACGGAGTTTCTCAGGAATTGCGCTTGTCCATGTGCGCGCTGCAAATATGGTGCGGTTGTGAAGGCAAAAGTGATTGTGACGCCAAAGGCAGCGGTGCTCGATCCGCAAGGCAACGCAGTCCGCGATGCGATGCGGCACCTGGGAATGCCGGAGGTGCGGAGCGTCCGAATCGGCAAATACATGGAGATCGATATTGAGGGACAAAACGGAGATCTTGAATCCCGGTTGCATCGTCTTTGCCGCGATCTGCTCTCGAATCCCGTGATCGAAGATTACGATCTGCAGAAGGGCGAATCAGGAAAGCAGGAAGAGAGTAAGACGAAAACAAAGACGAAGAGGAAGAGAGAGTAAATGAAAGCGCTGCGATATTTTTTCTGCGTGGTGCTGCCGCCGCTCGCAGTCCTTATGACCGGTCGCATTGCCAGTTTCTTTCTCAGCCTGCTTTTGACATTGCTTGGCTGGATTCCAGGAGTCATTCACGCCTGCCTGGTGGTGAACGATTATCACGCCGAGCAGCGCGCTGCGACACGTTAGACGGACATGAAATTCGCTGTCATCCAGTTTCCCGGTTCAAACTGCGATCAGGATTGTGTCGCTGGTATTAATGGCTTGAATGGGTTGCATGCGGAGTACGTCTGGCACAAGGAAACGTCGCTGGATGATTTCGACGCGATCGTGTTGCCGGGCGGATTTGCATACGGCGATTATCTTCGTTGTGGAGCGATCGCTCGTTTCTCACCGGTCATGAAAGCGGTGATCAGCGATGCGCGTGCGGGCAAACTCGTGCTCGGTACATGTAACGGGTTTCAAATTTTGTGTGAGGCCGGTCTCTTGCCCGGCGCGCTGGTGCGCAATCGTTCGCTGCGGTTCGTGTGCCGCATGGTTATCACGCGAGTGGAGGTGGATGATTCGCCGTTCACCCAAGGCTGCCCTAAAGGGACTCTCCTGCATCTCCCTGTGGCACACGGCGAAGGTTGTTTTTTCGCCGACGCACAAACTTTGCGCGACCTAAACGCCAATCAGCAGGTGATCTTGCGTTACGCGGATGCACGAGGCCGGATCGTTCCAGACGCAAATCCGAATGGCTCAGTCGAAAACATCGCCGGGATCTGCAATCGGGAACGGAATGTGTTCGGTTTGATGCCTCATCCTGATCGCGCCTCTGATGTGCGGCTCGGAAGCGCAGACGGGGCTAAAATTTTCCGATCCATGATGGAAGCGATTCGCGTTAGTTGTTCGACGAGCGCGCCCGAGCTCGCGAAACAGGTCGCGTGAGTCTCTTCATCACCGGGACGGATCACGGGCGCAGGAAAGACGCACATTGCCGCGCGCCTTTTGCGTCTGTTGCGCGCATCAGGTATGCGCTGCGCCGGGATGAAACCGATTTGTTGTGGAGATCGTCGGGATGCCGAGAGGCTACTGCCGGCGGGCAGTGACGGTCTGACAATCGATGACGTTAATCCCGTTTGGTTAAAAACGCCCGCTGCGCCGATCGTGGGTAGCTTAATGGAGAAGGCGCCGGTCGATGTCGAGAAGATCCTTGCTGCATTTCAGACCCTCCAATGCAGCGTTGAACACGTCATCGTGGAAGGGACAGGCGGTTGACTGGTGCCGATTCGCCCAGACTATTTTGTTAGCGATTTGGCCGTGGCGATGAAGCTGCCAGTCTTGGTGGTCGCTCAGAACCGGCTCGGCTGTCTTAATCATGCGACGCTTACCGTGCGCAGCGTCGCCGCATACCAACTGCGGTGCGTAGGTCTTGTATAGAACAGTACCGAAATCACGAGCGATGTAGCCGCGTTAACGAACGCCGATAATCTCAAGCAGATTCTCAATGTTCCATTGCTTGCTGGATTAGGAGAAAACCTGACGGAACTCCCCGTGGACTGGCGACTTATGCTCGAGTCGACTAGGGAACATTAGCGTCTTGAGGTGATACAAGACTGTAAAGAAATTGTACACAGTTTGGCAAAGATGGGCTCTGGTTTGCTTCGGGCCAACCAATGGCATCCGTATTGCTCAGATTAGTCTCCGAAAACCTTATTCGTATGCTCTTACAAAAAACCTTACATATGAGCCAGCCGTTACCGGAGTGCAAAGCTCGCCTGGCCAGCATTCAATCATACCGTCGGCAGTTTCTGATGGTGACACGTGCAACTGTGACGTCATCCAAGACCGTCGATTTCAGTTTTCGCGGCCCGTTTGGTTTCGAGGCCCACACAGTCCTTCTATCGGTCGAAAGCGATTCGCCAGACCAGTATGCCTTCGAGTCCGTGGGCGGCAATATTGTCCTGATGGGCATCGTTGATTTCGCTCAGATTCGGACAAACTGCACGGAGGTCACCCTGGCGGTTCACTACGAGATCAAGAACACACTGTTTGCCTGGCTCGACCGGCGTTTGCATTTTGTGGACAGCTTCGTGACTGCGGAACTGCGCAGCATCCGCGCGCATTTCGAAGGCATCGCGGCCAGCTACCTCGAGCACGCGCGCGTTCTGCCGGTGCTCCAAACAGCTTCAGCCTGAGGAGGCGGAAGATCCAAGGGCCACGTAGGTTCGGGGGGGCTTGCGTGGCTCTTTTGCTGTACGCAGCTGCCTATGCAATCCGCACCGCGTGCCTTTTGTCGAGACGAAGAATCTGGCCCGATTTGAGTTTGATCACTGCTTTGGGGTCGCGAATTTTCTGTCCATCGAGTTCGACGCTTCCCTGCTGAATTAGTCGCCAGGCTTCGCTTCGCGATTTTTCCAGGTCAAACGCTTCGCGGTAGGCGCTCCAGACTAGTGTCACAAGGTCATGTTGCTCGAGACCGCCTACTGAAAACGCCGGAAGATCGGAATGTTCCAGGTCGCGCTTGCTGAAGCGGGTATTCCATTCGTCGAGCGTTTTTTGGGCGGCAGATGACGAGTGGTAAGTTTGCACAATCTCGAAGGCGAGCTGCTTTTTCGCGTCGAGCGGGGGCATGCCAGCCGGCGGCATGCGCCCGAGGAGCAATTCATAATAGCGCGCCATCAACTCATCCGAGATGCTCATTAGTTTCCCGAACATGTCCGAGGCGGGCTCGTTGACCGCGACAAAATTGCCGAGGCTCTTGCTCATTTTTTTGGAGCCATCCAGGCCTTCGAGGATTGGGACGAGGAAAACGACCTGCTGCGGCAGGCCCTCTTCTCTTTGAAAATCGCGTCCGATTAAAATGTTAAAAAGTTGGTCTGTCCCTCCGAGTTCGACATCCGCTTTTACCACGACCGAATCCCAGCCCTGCATGATTGGATACTGGATTTCGTGGGCGTGAATGGCTTGCTGCTTATCGATCCGCGCCTTGAAATCTTCGCGCTGCAGCATTTGCTGCAACGTCACGCGGCCATTCAGGCGAATGACATCTTCGAACGACATGGCGCGAAACCAGTCGCCGTTGCACACGGTTTCCGTGCGCGCCGGATCAAGAATTTTGAATGCCTGCTCGCGGTAGGTTGCCGCATTTGCGATCACTTCCTGATGCGTTAATTGCGGCCGCGTGACCGAGCGACCGCTCGGATCGCCAATCATCCCCGTGAAATCGCCAATGATGAGAATCGCCTGGTGACCCAGATCCTGAAACTGTCGTAGTTTTCGCAGAACGATGGTGTGGCCAAGATGAATATCGGGTGTCGTTGGGTCGACCCCAAGTTTTACCCGCAACGGGCGGCCGAGAGCGAGTTTGTCGCGCAGCTCATCCTCGCTGATGATCTGGGCCGCGCCTTGTTTTAAGAATGCCAGAGCTTCTTCTGGTTGCATGTTTCAAAGACAAAATAGCGCACCCGGCCAGCGCGCTACTTGTTTTTGTTCAGCAACTCGCGCACCTGCTCGATCGTGAGCGGCGCATTTTGCTGGTTGAGCGATTTTTGACTCTTGCCCTCGTCCAGGAACGGGCGGTTCTCTGCATACGTGCGGATGGCAACTTTTTTGTCAGATTGCGGAGCGTCGCGAACGCCGCGCGCAGTTTGATTTGCGTAGGCAGATCGTGAATTTCCCATTGCTTGCTGCGACGAAGTCTGAAATGTGTCGCGTTTGCTGTGGAAAGGCTGAGAATTGAATTGCTGCGTGGAGAATTGTCCTGTTCCTGAATAATTCTTCGAATTCGATTTTCTTTGGACGTAAAATGTTCCGACGCTCGCTCGTTTGTTTATCGAGGTGCCGTCGGCGATAAATTTTTTATTTTGCGCATCATTGTGCAGCGTCATGTTCGGCTTGAGCAGGCGATCGACCAGCTTGCGTTCCTGGTCCTGTCCGCGGGCATAGGAGAGCGCAGCCAAAACTAATAGCGAGATGGCGACGGATTTTCGCACACCGCGAGGCTGCCGGAGTGCAGACGCGTTGTAAAGCTAAAACGGTGATTGGTATGGACGCCGCGCTGCCCCGAAAGCTTTCGGGGGGGCGGCGCAAGGCTTTTTGTTTGTGGGATCGTTTCCTCGGCAGATAATGAGCGCATGCCCGATCACGTTTACAAAAAAATTGAGATAGTTGGTTCGTCGCCGAACGGATTCGAGGAGGCTGTGCAAAATGCATTGGTGCGTGCCCAAAAAACAGTCCGCAACATGCGATGGTTCGAGGTGACTGAGACCCGCGGATACATCGACGAGGGTAAAGTCGGCGATTGGCAGGTGACGTTAAAAATCGGTTTCACATTGGAAGAATGATGTAATCGGCACTTGCGGCGCAGGCCCGAATGAAGGAGTAGGCGCTCGCCGCGGCGAGCGCCCTCCAAATATCGCTATTCTTCCTGGGCCGCCTGATACAGCTTGGCGGCGCCATAAATCAAAATCGCTGGTTTTAATGCGAAGATGAGCAGTCGAAAGAGACCACTCAGAATTCTGCCGAGCGGCAGGCGATTCAGAATGTATCCAGCCACAAACGCGCACAGAAGAGATTCTGCTGGTTTTTCCCGCACATAACTCTCCGTTTCGGTGAGAACCGCCTCGACTTGGTCTTTCACCCATTGCACTCCGCGTTCCGGGAGTTCAGCAGCTACTTCGGCAGATGACTGATCCATCTCGTTTAATGATTCGCATTGTGATCCTGTCTTGCGCGCATGGGGTTGTCAACGCAAAGCGAGCCAAATCGAGCTTGCGCCCGCGCCCGGCGGAAAATCAGGCAGTCGGGATGACCGGTGAAATGTGGCGGCCCGGCGCGTTGCTTTAAGGCAATAGCGCGCCATCACTTCCAGTGCATGTTCGCGCAATGCAGAGCAATTGGTCGAAACCAAGACGTGGCTGTCTCGCTCTGCCAGTTCGAGAGCGTCAATCAGCAACTTTTCGAAATCCTCTTCGACCTGGAACCTTTTTGCTCCGGGCGAACGTGAAAACGTCGGTGGATCGAGAATGATCGCCTCAAATTTCTCGCCTCTTCGTGCCAGACGTGGCAACACTGCGCTCACATCATCCGCGATAAAGCGATGGTCGATGGTTGGCAGATTATTCAGCGCAAAATTCTCGCGTCCGCGCGCCAGATACTTCTTGGAAATATCAATGTTGAGGGTAGTTGCCCCTCTGCATGCCGCACTGATAGAAAACGAGCAGGTGTAGGCAAAGCAGTTGAGCAATCGTCTCGGCGCGATATGGCGCACGTAGCGGCGATTTTCTCTTTGATCCAGAAAGAGCCCTGGGGAAAAACCCGTCCCGAAGTCGATCCCGAACTTCAGATGTCGCTCGGTAGCGATTGTCTGCAAATTTCCTCCGGGGTCGCCAAATATGAGACGCGGCGGTTCGCGTTCTTCACTTTTTCGAGGGACGAACCTTGCGAAAATGCGTCGGAACTGGAATCCGACAGAGCCTGCCCACGATTGCAGTTCTGTGAGGAGTCGCTCGCGGGTCAACACTCTTTTGAACGAGATGAGGACGTCGCGTCCGAAACGTTCCACCCAGCCATCCTCCATCGTGCAGAGTCGGTGGGAGTCCGTTCCCTCTGCCTGAAAATCCCAAAGTAATGCCGGATCAATCCACCCAAAATTCATTTCTTCTGTCGTCTCCAACCGCATACTTTGAATCGGTCTCGCGTAACGGATCGGTTGCCGCCCGACTTCGCGTTGCTACAGTGCCGCATCTTAGAGCATTGTCGCGCGCACCCCAATGCAGCGGAGCTCACCTATGGAACAAATTACCGTTCGCGTTCCGGCGAGCACTTCCAATCTCGGTCCTGGCTTTGATTGTCTCGGTGTCGCATTGCGCATCTACAATATTGTCACGATGGCCCGCGGTGTGTCGCGTCAGCATTTTCATCCGCCGATTGTTTCTGAGGCAGCGGATCGATTTTTCAAACAGACGCGCCGCCGCGCGTTTTCGTTTTCCTGTTTAATTGCGGAACAAATTCCGCAGTCCCGTGGCTTGGGAAGCAGCGCAACGATTCGCCTCGGCATCTTGCTTGCGCTCGACCGGCTCAGCGGCAATCCGCTCGATCGATTGAAGATCTTCCAATTATGCGCCGAATTGGAAGGACACCCTGATAATGCAGCGCCGGCAACTTTCGGCGGGTTCACCGTGGTGGCAGGGTCAGCGCGTTGCGTCGATCGGACACCGCAGCACGGCATCCCTACCATTCAGCGCTTCGCAGTCTCACCGCGATTGTATTTCGTTCTCTTGGTTCCTGACCTTGAGATTCAAACTTCGAGAGCGCGAAATGTTCTGCCTTCAAAGATTTCACACGCCGAGGCGGTCGAGAATTGTGCAAATGCGTGCACACTTGCGGCGGCTTTCGTATCACAAGATTATAAAAAACTGCGCGGCGTTTTTGGCGATCATCTTCACCAGCCATTTCGCACAAAACTGGTTCCCTTTCTTCCAGGGGTGGTCGCGGCTGCCGAGAAGGCCGGCGCGCTCGGCGCCTTCCTCAGCGGCAGTGGATCGACAATTTGTGCGATTGCGTTGCAAGATCGGGATCGAATCGCAGCGGCGATGAAACGCGCCGCAGGATCGATCTCCTCGCGCGTAATCATCACGCGTGCTGACAACCATGGCGCGCGAGTTGTAGCAATCGGAAATTGAAATGGGGCGCCGGCTTGAAAAATTAGAGGAGTTCGGCATCGACGTTGTTCTCGAGCGCCGTCATGGCATTCGAGCATCGGTGCTGCGCGGGATTCTTTACGCGCTTTCATTCGTTTACGACCGCTTGGTGCAGCTACGGCTTTATCTCTATCGGAAAAGAGTCTTCCGCGAACGCACGCTCGGGTGTCTGGTCATCAGTATCGGCAATCTCACGGTGGGCGGTACGGGCAAGACGCCGATTGTTGAGAAGTTTGCCCGCGCCTTGCGGGCGGGTGGACGGCGCGTTGCTATCCTGAGCCGCGGTTACAAAAGTGTACCCCGCAAGCGAAACTGGCTGAGCTGGCTTCGCAGAGACCCCGATCCTCCCCGGGTTGTCTCCGATGGCAAATCATTGTTGCTCGACTCGTTGATCGCGGGTGACGAGCCTTACATGCTCGCGCACAACTTGAAGGACGTAATCGTGCTGGTCGACAAGAACCGGGTCAAAAGCGGGCGGTTCGCTATCGACAAATGGCAGGTCGATACGTTGTTGCTCGATGATGGGTTTCAGTATCTGCATCTCAAACATCGGCTGGACATGGTGCTTGTAGATCGACAAGCGCCTTTCGGAAACGAATTCTTGCTCCCTCGGGGCACGTTGCGTGAAACGCCGCGCAATCTTCGCCGCGCCAGCTATATCTTTATCACAAAGAACACAGGCGAGCCTAATTTCGATCTGATGAGACGCATCCGGCGTTACAATCGCACCGCGGAAGTCATCGAATGCGCGCATAAACCGCTCTATCTCCAGAATGTTTTTACGGGCGAACGACTGCCACTCGATGCTTTGCGGAACACGTTCATCGGCTCGCTCTGCGCGATTGCGGCGCCCGCAAGCTTCGAGGACGCTTTGCAGAAACTCGGGGCGCATGTCGATCTCTCTAAGCGCTACATTGATCATCACTATTACACCGAGGCGGAACTGATCAGCTTTATCAAGCGTTGCATCCGTCGCGACCTGGCGATGATTGTGACCACCGAGAAAGATTCGGTGCGGATGCCGCGTTTGCCCGAAGCGGAAATGAAAGTGCCGATCTATTTTCTGCGGGTGGAAATTGAAATCCTCAGCGGACATGAAAGCTGGGAGCATTGCGTGGGGCGCATCTGCAAACCCAAGCCTATGCTCTCGCCCGAGCGTTTCTTTGCCTGAAAAAAACGCTGTCATCTCGAGCGAAGCGAGAGACCTCCCAATCGAAGCCGAATCACACAGAGTAATCAGCGTCACCGACCAGCCTGTGAGAGATCCTTCACTACGTTCAGGATGACATTCCGGGCAACACGCTCCCCCGCGCGTGCGTCAATTTGTTGGACGTTGGGCGTTGGGCGTTGGACGTTTGCTTCGCGTATGCCAAGCAAGGCTGAACTCGTTGTCGAGGACCGCAAAATTCCGGTTTCGAATCTAGACAAGGTTCTCTACCCGAAGGTCGGATTTACCAAAGGGCAGGTGATCGATTACTACATCCGCGTCGCCCCGGTGCTTTTGCCGCATTTGAAGGACCGTCCGCTCACCATGAAGCGTTATCCCGATGGCGTTGAAGGCGAATTTTTCTACGAGAAAAATTGCCCCGAGCACCGCCCGAAATGGGTGCAAACGGCCCGTGTTTGGAGCGAAAGCAACGATCGGTTCATGAACTATTGCCTCGTCCAGGATTTGCCGACGCTCGTGTGGGCCGCGAACCTCGCCGATCTTGAGCTGCACACTTCGCTCTCGCGCAAAAATAAAATCGAACGTCCGACAATGATGGTCTTCGATCTCGATCCCGGCGCGCCGGCTGACATCGTGCAATGCTGCCAGGTCGGGCTGTGGCTGCGCGATTTGTTAGGCCAAATGAAACTGAAATCATTTGCTAAAACGAGCGGCTCGAAAGGTTTGCAAATTTATGTGCCGCTGAATACGGCAGTCACTTACGATCAGATCAAGAATTTGTCGTTGGCACTTGCACAGTATCTGGAGCACGAACACGCCGATCTTGTGACCTCGAACATGTCCAAGGCGGTGCGCAAAGGCAAAGTGTTCGTTGATTGGAGCCAGAACGACGAACACAAAACTACTATTTGCGTTTATTCCCTGCGCGCCAGAGAAGAACCAACTGTTTCCACTCCGGTCACTTGGAACGAGGTCGAAAACTGCCTGAAAAAGAAGAAAGCCGATCTCCTGAGATTCCGCTCCGACCAGGTCTTCGCCCGCGTCGAAAAACGCGGTGACCTCTTCGAGCCGGTTGAAGAAATGAAACAAAAGCTGCCGAAGAAGTGGAAGATATGATGTATTCGTTGCGGCAAGGTTTATAGAGAATGAACAATTACGTGTGGTTTGATGCGATCGGATGGGTGGGAGCAGCAGCTCTCCTTGTCGCTTACGCGATGATTTCCCATAAGAAATTGGAAGGAGACTCGGCTACGTACCAACTCCTCAATATCAGCGGCAGCCTTCTGTTGGCCGCAAACACGATCTTTTATGGCTCTTATCCTTCCACATTCGTAAACCTCATCTGGGCAGGGATAGCCGTCTTTTCAATTATGACGAGAAAGCGACTTGAGTCCGGATAGTACGCAAGGTGAATGTAGAAGCATTGACGAGTGCCAAGGCTGGCAGGCAAGACGGCCATTTGGCGGCGTTTAAGAGATAAACTTATGCGTCGATTTATCATTGTAGGGTTGGTGATCGGTTTCGTGCTCAATCTCACGGGTTGGGCGGGAAATGTTTTCTTGCTCGGCTCGATGTGGGAACAAGCAGGCGCGGTCGCACCGCCGCCGATGCATTCACCCTTTTCGCCCCTGGTGCACGCGATCCTTCAATTTGTTTCCGATTTTGTTTTCGCGTTCGTGTTGTGTGCTGTCTATCGGCTCGCGATCCCCAGTTGGCGCGGGTCACAAATGATCCTCGCATTTATCTGCGGCGTGATCGTTTGGCTGGGCGGGGTGCCGATGTGTTATCTCGGACTGGTTAACGGCGGTTACTTGCCCCTGTGCGTTTCGATCGCCACAACGATCCTGGCGCTGATAACATTTTTCATCGTCGCGCCTTTGCTGCCGGTGCTTTTGCCAGTTCGCATGGAAAGCGATAGGGCGTAAAGAACGACGATGCGCAGGGTGAATCTGAAAGATGTGCCGGAGCAGGAGCGGAAATCGCCGAAGGGAAAGTTTGGACGCGTATCGAAGAACATTTCGATTGCGCTCGGGCGCGAGCCGGAATCGCTCGATTTATCGAAACGGCATCCGTTTGATCTTGCGCTGATGCGCATTCCGAAAGGCAAATCGCTTTGTCCGTATCACGCGCATGCGGCGGAGTCGGAGCTTTACCTCGTCGTTTCCGGTCGCGGCAGCGTGCGCGACAAGGATGGGACAACACAAGTGGGCCCCGGTGATGCGTTTTTCTTTCAGCCAGGCGAGGCGCATCAGCTTACCAACGCCGGTGACGAGGATTTTGTTTATTACGTGATTGCCGATAATCCGCGCAGCGGCGGGGCAACTGGTGATTCCTGTTTCTATCCGGACAGCGGCAAATGGGCGGTGGCGAAAGAGGGTTCGGAAGAAATCATCGTGAGAGGAACTGAAACCGATTACTTCGATGGCGAAGAATAAGCGGTTGTCATGTCGAGCGGAGTCGAGACATCTCTCGACGTTTAGAAGAATTTGCCCAGAGATTCCTCCACTTCGGTCGGAATGACAAAGGAGTGAAATGCGCAAAGTAAACATCAACGAGATCAAAGAAGAAGCGTGGCAATCGCCCGGCGGAAAATACGTCGTCTCTTTCAAAGGAGTTTCTGAAGCGCTGGGGCGCGATCGTGACTCGCTCGACTTGTCCAAGCGTCATCCGTTCGATCTGGAATGGAATCGGGTGCCTCCCGGAAAACCAAATTTTCCTTACCACGCACACTCGGCGCAATGGGAGCTTTACTTGATTATTTCGGGCGAGGGGAGTGTTCGTCACAAAGATGGAATTACCCCAGTCGTGGCTGGCGACGCGTTCATCTTCGGGCCTGACGAAGCACATCAACTGATTAACTCTGGCGCGGAAGACCTCGTTTACTACGTCATCGCAGACAACCCTATAGGTGAATCGGCCTATTATCCCGACAGCGGAAAGTGGAAAGTAAACAAATCTTCAGCGAAGGATCGCGTCGTCATAAAAGGTGGGGAAACTGATTATTTCGACGCCGAAGAGTAGATTTTGAACCATGAAATCCGGTACGTCGCCGCAAGATTTTCCGTACAAGACTTACCTCAACGTTCTGCACGGACCGCTTGAATTGATCGATGTGCAGAAGCTGGCTGATGCCTGCAAGGACAAATGGTACAATCAGACGCTTTGCAAAGTGAACGATTCGGTCGTCAGGATGGCGGTAGTGCAGGGCGAGTATCACTGGCACGAACACGAAGATATTGATGAATTCTTTTTCGTTCTGGACGGACATTTCCTAATCGATCTTGAAGATCGCACAGTTAGTCTTTTGCCACGTCAATGCTTCGTCGTGCCGAAAGGTGTGCGCCATCGCACCCGTGCGCCTGAACGAACCGTTATCTTGATGGTCGAGCGCGCGGACATTGTTCCCACCGGCGACTAAATGCGTCGCAAGGCAGGTGAAAATTATTTCGGGTGGGCAAACAGGCGTTGATCGCGCGGCGCTCGATGTTGCGCTTAGGCATGGAATCAAGTGCGGCGGGTGGTGTCCGGCGGGACGCCTCGACGAATTCGGCAGGATACCAGATCAATATCCGCTTCAGGAGCTCGAAGCTGGCGGTTTCACTGAGCGGACATTGCAGAACGTAAAAGACGCAGATGGAACTGTTATCATTTACCCGGGCAAACTTGGCGGCGGCACTGAGCAGACGGTTCGCTTCTGCCAAGAGCTACAACGGCCGTATCGACTCATCGATGCCGCGAAAATTTCCGCGGAGGACGCTGCGAAGTTAATTGCCGATTTCGTCCATGATCACGAGATCGACCTCCTCAACGTGGCCGGCCCGCGCCAAAGCGAGTGGCCAGAAGGATACGATTACGCGTTTCGCGCGCTGGAGATTTTTCTTGACGCTTTGTAGCCACCGCCCTGTGGGCGGTTAGGAAGAGGACGGCTCACAGAACCGTGGCTGCAGATCACTCGTAGCGCAACGCTTTCACCGGATCCAAACGCGCGGCGAAGTAGGCAGGAATCAGCGCGGCGACTGAGCAGATGAAGAACGCGCTGATGCAAATGATGGCGACGTCGCGCGGAATGACTTCTGCTGGAATGGACGAAAATTGATAGACTTCGCGCGGGAAAATCTCGATGTGCAATGTCGAAGCGAGCCAGTGACTGAATTCGTTGCGATAGCGAATCAACGTCATCCCAAGCCCCAAACCCGTAAGAGTTCCAAACAGACCGACGACAGTTCCCTGGCCAAGAAAAACCCAGATGATTTGCGCGATGTTCGCTCCGAGCGCTTTCATGATTCCGATCTCACGTCGCTTTTGCACGGTCACCGTGATCAGGGTGCTCATGATGCCGAAGGCCGCGACGACCACGATAAAGAACAACAGGAAAAACATCACTGTGCGCTCGAGCCGCACGGCTTCGAAGTACTGATGATTCATGTCGATCCAAGTCTGTGCGTACTCCGGGGGTTCGAGAAATTGTTGGATTGCCTGTTTTACGCGCTCGGCGCCGTATGGGTTATCTGTCCTGACGGTGATACCGTGCAATGCGTCACCCAAGCCGTACAACTCCTGGCCCACGTAAATTGGAACGAGAAGAAACTCGGAATCGTGCAGGTAATGACCAGTCTCAAAAATGCCGGTGACGGTCAGCTCTTTCGGGAGAATCACATCGCGCAACTGGTCGATCGCTTTTTTCTCTTCTTCGCCCTCGGCGTTCTCCAGTTTCTTAATGCCATCGAGAATCTGTCCAAGATTACCGGGCGAATAGACCGTGACCTTGTCACCGACACTCACCTGTAGTTTTCGCGCGAGCTCAATCCCGAGCACAGTCGATTCGCCTTCCAGATCGAGCTTGCCGTATTTGATGAATTTTAGCAGCGGAATCACTTTTTCTTCCTGCCCGGGGTCGACGCCGCGAATCAGCGGCGCGAGCCGCCGATTCTGAAATTCCACGATCACTGGTCCTTGGATGTAGGGAGCGGTCGCAACGACGCCCGGCGTATTGTCGATCTTTGTTTTGAGCGCTCGCCAGTCGCGCAAAACGTCCTCGGAGCTCACGAGAATATGCGCATCGAAATCGATCACCTTTTGGCGCAGCTCCCGGTCGAACCCGGTCATTACCGAAATCACAAGAATCAACACCGTCACGCCGAGCATCACACCGAGAACGGAGATCAGTGTGATGATGGACAGAAACGTCCGCTTCGGTTTCAGATACCGCAGCGCCAGGAAAAGACTAAACGGCAGTTTCAATTCGCGCTTAGGGTGGCGGCAAAGTCACTTCAATTCAACCGTCGGCGGCCATAGGCGCGAATTTTCGGGTAGCCCACGCGTCTCGCGTGCCGGTTTCGGGTCGCGCCGAGACGACCTTTGCTTTAGATTTCGCTCTGAGGCGAGGGATGAGAAGCCATAAGAAAGGTTCGCGATCGCGGGACGCACTCGCCATCACGCGAAACGGGTGCGCTACCCAGAGCGCGCGTGGGCCTTTAGTTCTTCCAGCGTGACGAATTCGAGCGCGGAGGCGTGAGTGGCTTCAAGATCGACAGGAGCGGCGCGGTTGTGATCCATGGCGTCTTTCCAGCGCGTAACGCACACGCACCATTTGTCGCCCGGTTTCAGTCCCGGGAAACCCCACTCCGGACGCGGCGTCACCAGATCATTCCCGTCTAGAACTGAGAAGTCCAAAAATTCCTGTGTGACCTGAACGCAAACGGTGTGCTGGCCGACATCTTCCGGACCTGTTCGACAAAAGCCATCGCGGTAGAATCCGGTCATCGGGTTGCGACAACAACATTTCAATTCTGTTCCCAGAACATTCGTCGGCATAAACAAGATAAGACGTTAGTATTTGGACAATCTTACAGAAGGAAGAAACAATGCCAGTCCGAGCCAAGTACGTTCACACAAATCTGATTGCCAGAGATTGGAAAAAATTGGTTCGCTTCTACACCGACGTATTCGGATGCGAGCTTAAAGGTCCCGAACGGGATATGTCCGGCGCGTGGCTCGATAGTGTGACCTCGGTTTCGAACGCGCATCTTACCGGCGTGCACTTGCGTCTGGCTGGCTATGGCGAGGATGGCCCGACGCTCGAGATTTTCAGCTATGACGAACTCGTTGATCGCGGCGTGCCAGCCGCGAACCAGTGCGGGTTCGCTCACATTGCATTTGCCGTTGATGATGTGGACCAGGCTTTGCAGGCAGTGATCGCTGCTGGCGGCGCCGCAGTGGGAAAGGTTGCGACAACAGAAGTAGATGGTGTCGGTCTCCTTCGCGTCGTCTATGCGCGAGATCCCGAAGGCAACATCGTCGAACTGCAGAAGTGGAGTTAGCGCGTTTGTGTCCAGACGAATCGTTATTGCGTACTGGCTCATTCCGGCGGAGCCGGCGCGCAGCTTTTTTCAGGGAGTGATCAACGATCTCGGGCGCCAATACGACGCGCCTCTTTTCGAACCACACGTGACGATTCATGTGGTATTGAATCGCGCGGCTGCGGCTGAAAGTGCGATCTCGCAAGCCGCGCGCTTTTGCAAACCAATCAAGCTAAAAGCGCTTGAGATCGGCCACTCCAGCGAGTTCATCAAAACACTCTTTATGCAATTCGCACTTAATACAGAGCTGCGGCAACTTAATGAAATTATTCGCAACGCTGCGCAGGATTCGTCGCACTACGAACTCAAACCGCACTTGAGTCTGCTGTACAAGAAAATGCCAGCAGCAGCGCGGCGCGAATTGGCGGATTCGATTAAGGTGCCGTTTTCGGAAGTGATTTTCGATGCACTTAAAGCTGTTCGTTGCGTTTCACCGACAAGAAGCCGCAGCGGCGTCGAAGCGTGGCGCGTGGTAACGACGACAGAGCTGTCTGGGCGATAACGCTTCAACGCTGTGAAGCCGTTGGCGTTGGACTCAACTCCACCGGGGTGGATGAAATCGCTGGCGACGGACTTGCAGAAGCGGCTGCGAGTTTGGTTTTCGCTTCGTCGAGCAGTTTCTTCTCTTCCGGGTAAATCTTTCCGTTCTCGGCTGCCGCAATGTACTCCTGTGCGCCATCGAGTTGGCTTGCCTCGGCCAGCAACAGCGCGACGTAAACGGCTGCATGCTGATCATGCAACTGGTCCGGCGGCAAATTCTGCACAATCGCAAGGCCCTCGGGGTTTCTGCCCAGGCGAAAGAGGGAAAACGCGTAAGTGACTGCGCAATTCACCTCCTTGGGGGCGCGATCATACGCCTCCCTGGCCAGTTGATGCGACCGCTCTGTATTTTGCTCAAGGTTAAGACCGAGCCGGGCGAGGTCCGCTGTGATCGGCGCCTCGTTGGGAGAGCTCTCATGAAGGCGCTGAAGAACATCGTAAAGCTTTCCTGTTTCATTCTTCGTGCGATAAAGCCGGCGAAGCGCCTCAAGCGCCTCACGCCGCATCGGAGGATTTTCCGCGACGCGCCGCCAGAGCTCCTCAGATTCGTTCTCGAGTTCCCATTTCGAGGCCAGACGCGCGAGCGCCAGTTCATGTTCCGGCTGATCATTTGCTAATTGTTCCGCTGAGCGCCACAGCGTTTCGAATTCCGTGTTAGCAGTCCCGCCGCTACGAGACTGTGATTGTCGAGTGGCAATTGCCTGATACGCGAGACGCAGGTATTCGGAGTCGGCCCACGTTCCAGTGCGCGTCCAGCGTTTCAGACGCGACCAATTTTTTACCATCGCATATGCGTCCGCGACAGCGATGGATGTCGGTGGCGAGCTCAGCTGCGCTGCCGGCAGCTTGTCGATCCACTTAACAACGTCTCCTGCGAGTCCGTTTTGATTCATCCAGTTCATGAGCGATGCGAGATCGGACGGATTGCGCGCAGCAAACGGTTTCACTTTTTCCAGTAGCGGCCGGAACTTTTTCTCATCGAGCTTCCGATAAAAGTTCAGGCAGAGGAGATAATCGCCGAATGTCACCTCCGGCGACATTTGGAGTTGTTGCGCAAAGTTATCCGCCGCGGCGAGATCATTGCGTGCCACAGCATTATTAAGCAAGGCACGCAGCGCGCCTGTTCGATAATGGGCCACCTGGCTAAGTCGCTGGAGAGTATCGCGTGCTTTCGCGCTTTCTCCCGCATCACTGGAATGAATTCGCAGCGCAGCGAGATTGAACTGATAAAGATCATTGTTGGGCTCTTTCTTTACCGCGGCCGCGAACTGTTCCTCTTGCTCGGCAAGATTCCCTTCAGCGCGAGCCAGCCAGCCTGCAACGACATGAAAAGCTGCCCTGTCTCGATCAGCCGCAGCGACCCGATCGAGCGCTTCTCGCGCCAGATCGAGCTTTCCAAAACGCAAGGCCGCGGAAGCAAGATTGAGCTGACTATCCGGGTCTTTTGGAAGCAGTCGCGCTATTTGTTCGCGCCACGAGACGGCCTCTTCCAGATTTTGTTTTTCCGCTGCCTCTGCTAAAACGTAAAGAGCCGGCAGAGAATCGGGATGCCGTGCCAGGAGCTCTTGCGCAGTCTGCGATGCTTCGCTGAGTTTTCCCTCCTGTAGCAATGCAGCGGCCCGGTGTAACAAACGGTTTTGCCGCCAGTCCTGATACAATTTTGAGCCGTAACTGAAGAAAAGCGCGCCCAGCAAGAAAGCGATTACCAATGCGGTAACCACAACAGCGAGACGGGCTGGCCAGAACGGGCGTTGGAAGAAATACGCTAAACTGAGAAATGACTGGCGAACTGTTCCGTGTCCGGCGTCTTTGATTCGTTCCGGCATTTCGTGTCCTGTTTTCGCGCGCATTGGTCCGCTCGTCTTCCCGCGTATGCTGTTCCCTGCGCTAAGGGTGCGTTGCCACCTCGGGTTCTTGAACTGCAAGAGCCGCGTCGGTTTGTTCGATAGTCTGTTCTCTCAAGCGCCGACCCCAAACGTAGCGCGCCAAGAGAACCTTCATTGTCGCGGTGAGCGGAACGGCAAGGAGCGGACCGATTACCCCGCCAATGATTAGACCCCAAGCAAAGATCGACACGATCACCGTCATCGGATGCAATCCGACGTAATGCCCGACAATTCGCGGAGCGTAAAATATGCCTTCGAGATTTTGTATGAAGATGAAAATGAGGGTCACAATAATGGGATGCGTCCAATCGCCCCATTGAAAGGCAGCAATCAGAACAGCCGGCACCCAACAGATGATGATTCCGATGTACGGAACCATCGTCAGGACCACAACAAGCGCGCCTATGAGCGGCGCAAAATTCAGACCGAAAAGCGTCAGTGCCGTGCCGATCAATATGCCATCCACCAGACACACCAGGAGTTGTCCTCGAAAGTACGCCGTAACGTAGCGATTGATTTCCGACAACACGTCTGCGACTTCATCTCTGAACGGCGAAGCGCGCAGGGGCAGGTACTCTTTCCACCGCCGTTGAATCCGCGGCTTTTCGTTGAGCAAGAAAAACAAGTAAATCGGCACCAGGATGAGACTGAGCAAAAAACCTGTGACGCCAAGAAATCCGCCGATACTTTTCTTCAGAATATCCCAAAGCTTTCCCAGCACATCTGGCAACGCTTGCTCCAACTTCGGCATTTGTTTTTCTACATAGGCTTGAATGCGCTGGCGTTCCGCAGTGGTCAGCTTTGGCGCGCTCGGCGCAATTATTTCGGTCGGGGAGGCGCTGGCTCCCGGCGACGCGGTCGGAGTTACTATCGGTTGTGCCCGAGGAGAAGGAGATGCAGCGGGGCCGATGAGCCAGTTCGTAAAGCTTGTCGATGCAGATTTGCGGTGCCCGCCGCCGAGTAACCCGAATGTGTGATCGAATCGATAGATAAGATCGACCATGTAGTCCCGCGCTCGGTCGGTGTAGGCGGGAACTTGCCTGGCAAAATTCGCGCTCTGGATTGAGATGGTGGGGATGAGCCACGTGGCCAATCCTCCCAGCGCGAAAAAAGCAATCGCGAAAACAAGCGCCACCGCTTTGGTACGACTGAGCGTTCCGCGAGACATTTTCGTCACCAGCGGATCGAGTAGATAAGTGAGAATCACGGCAATGGCCACCGGGATCAGGATTGGCTGGAGGAAACTGACGATATTTGCCCCGGCCCAAATCACTGCGCCGAGGACAACGACGAGAAAAAGCACAAAGCAGGCAGTAAGCGCCGCCCACATCATCTTGCGCTGCCAGGGCGTGGGATATTCCTTCATGCTACGTTGTCAACGCTCGATCTCGAACCGTCACTACGTCGGATTCGTTTTTTCGGACAAATCTTTGCTAATTGTCTTCTTGGTGCCCTCGATCTTGTTCGCGAGCGTTTTGTTTTTTGGATCGAGCGCCAGCGCTTTTTGCCAGGCGTCCAGCGCTTCCGGCACGCGGTTCAATTTCAAATAAGTGTCGCCAATGTGTTCGAACACGACCGGGTCGTCGCGCTCCACTGTCTTTGCGGCGCGAAGCAGGTCGCTCAAAGCTTGATCGAATTTGCCCTTTCGAAATTCCACCCAGCCAAGGCTGTCCAGGTAGGAGGCGTTGTTTGGTTCGCTCTCGAGCGCGCGCTTAATCATGGCTTCAGCTTCATCCAGGTTCATATTGTGATCCGCCCACATGTAACCAATATAGTTGTAGGCCTCTGCCGAATTCGCCGGGTCGAGCGCAATTGACTTTCGAAGCAAATCAGCCGCCTTGTCGTAGAGACCAGCTTGCTCGGCCGCCGCTCCGTAGTTGAAGTAAAACTTGGCGTTTATCACATCGTCATCCTCATCGATTTGTGCTTCGTGCAGCGCCTCTTCGAAAGTCGCCACGGCTTGCTGGCTCTGCTTCGCCTCGCGCTGCGCGATGGCCAGATAGTAAACAATCTCTGGCGCGCCGGGGAATCGGCGTCGGGCTTCCGTCAGCAGTTTCACCGCGCGATCTGCGTCTCTCAAAGGTCCGAGAAGCAGCTCTGCCAGATGCAAATAAGTGCTGGGATGATTTGGATTGATCAACAGACTTTGCTCATAATTCGCGGCCACCTTTGCAAACTTCGCTTTGGCTTCCTCAAGGCGGTTTGTGCGCAGCAGTGATCGCGCTTCATCATCCAGTACCTGTGCCAGTAAATCGTAGGGTTGATATTTTTCAGGGTGCTCCTTGATGATTTGCTCGAGCATCTCCACTGCTTTGCCGCGTTGATTCGTCAGAATAAAACCAGTCGCCAGTTTCTCTCGCGCGTTCGCGTCGTCCGGTTGCAGTTCGAGAACACGCAGATAAAGCGGGATCGCTTCCTTCAGCTGCTGGGATGCCGCGTAATAATCGGCTACGTCCTTTAGGATCGCCGGATCGTCTCCGGCGTGGTCGGCTGCTCTTTTGAAAATCTCGTTGGTCCTTTTCAATTCCTCCGGTTTCGGCTGCGAGTCGGACTTGAAGAGAATGGCCATGTAAAGCTTTCCGAGCCGCATCCAGAAAGCGGGATCGTTGCTGCGAACTTTTGCGGCACGGTCCAGAACTTCGAGCGCCTTCTTCTCTTGGCCGGCTGCAACTTCGATTTCGACCAGGCGCTGGTAACCTTCCGCGTCTCCCGGATTCACGGCGATCGCGCGATTGGCATAATCGATCGCCTGATCCGTTTTCTTGAGATACTTGAAATAGATGAATGCGAGTTGCTGATAAGGCTCGGCATTATTCGGGTTTGCCTTGATTGCGTCTTTGAGCACGTCAATTGCCTGCGGAAAATCATCCTGCTGTATCAGCAAACCGGCCACACGCGACGCGAGTTGCGACTGGCCGGGATCAACGTTGAGCACTTTGCGATACGCCTCCAGCGCCCGATCCATTTCGCCATTTTCTTCAAGCGCCATTCCTTCAACAAAATGCGCGAGCGCATCCGCTTTGTGTGCGCCGCCCACGCGTAAGGCAAGATCGGGCGCCGGTTTGGGATTGAGAGAATCATCCTGACGGCCGGCCTGTTTTGCTTGGTTTAAACGCGGAGCTTTTCCCGACGAAGTTTTTGTGGTCCGCTCGGAAAACGCATTCGCCGCCCCAAGAAAAATAAGCGCGAAAATGATTCCCCAGCAGACGCAAACTCCGCACTTTGTGCGCTCCCTCATTGTTCAGATTCTAACTTTCAGCGCCGCGCTCCGCAAACCAGCCTAGGAAGCGTTCGACGGCTGCCGCATCGGATCGCAACGTAGCCGGCTTGATCTGTGCCTGGAAGGTCATCCCGAGCGGAGCGAGGGACCTCTCACAGAATGATTGATCACACTACGTAACCAGTGTGACACAAGCTTCATAGGTGTGATCCCTCACTTCGTTCGGCACGACCCGGTTTGAATGTTTGTCCGGCGAAACGCCGAACGCCCAACGCTCAACATCCAACGTCGAACGTTCTGCATTCGATTTTCGGTGCTGGACGTTCGATGTTCTCGGGAGCGAGGGAGTGCGGCGTTACACCTTATACCGCAGACGCTTCTTGTGCCGATGCGCCCTCATGCGCTTGCGGCGCTTGTGCTTGGCAATTTTTGCTTTCCGTCTTTTTTTGAGAGAGCCCATTCAGATTTTCAGAGTTCGCAGCTTGCGATTCAACCATCTAATCCGCTGCACTGCAACTGCGTTTCATCCAGTCGTAGGAACATCGCTGCCCACTTGACACCCTGTCATGGGGTAAGATGCTTCGGGCTTCATTCTGAATGCGCGTCCTGAGTGACTTGTCTGAATCGAGAAGCATCCACTGCCGCAGGGATTCAGACTTGTCTTCAGGAGTTGTGATGACCCAAAGGGATCACTCGCAGCTGTGCGTCTGTGGCGTGAACAACCAAAAACGTGTTGTTCTGTGCGAGCGAAAAGGATCCATGTCGCGGACTTCTGCTCGTCCGGCGCGGAAGTCGACGAGAACGCGTAGCGTGAGATTCGGAGATGTACGGTGCCAGCCAACTTCCTTCTGCGTGCAGTTCGATGCCAACCACGCAGTGCCTGTCGGCCAATGGTGGACCACGGTAGCAAACCGTGATCAGTGGAGCCTCATCGTCGCCATTGAGCCATACACCGGCGTGCTCGGCGTGACGGGAAAAGCGCCGAAGCCGATAACGCCACGGATGTCAGCCGTGGCGCGAAACGCGATAGCGCTTGCGAGCGTCACGGCGAGGAGAGCTTTGATGCGCGGTCTAGCATCTAACAAGGAATTAGACCGAAAAATTCCGTCTAATCCAATCACTTCTTCAGCATTGCATCGCGTTTTGACTTGAATTCGCTGCCCGGCTTTCCAATCCGGGAACTTGTCGCCATTTGCGACTTGGTAACCGACTTCGAAGAGAAGTTGAACGTCTTGCACCGCGCCGGAGAGGTCCCAGGTAGGATCAACTTCGTCAGACGGCTGGTGATAATGTTTCGCAACAAATTCGTCGCGCTTCTGCTTTCCGTACTCCGGCGGCTTGCCAATGATCTCAATGCCGCGGGCTGCGTGCAACACGGGCACACCGGCCTTTGGCGAATTCGAAACTATCGACCCGGTAGAAGCCGCCTTTCTCCGGCTCGCTGTTCGGCTTCATCACGCGCCCCTGTCGCGCCGCGGCCTGGCCTAACAAGTCGTCCAAGGTTGAATTGCTGTTGGTAAGATCTTCGAGGTCGTGCGATTTGCCCCACGGATTCACGCCGTCGATGTTGACATCGGCCAGCGTCTTTTCCAACGGATACAGTGGATGTTCGGCGTAAAATTTCGCGCCGAGCAATCCCGCTTCTTCAGCTGTCGTGGCCATGAATAGAACCGACCGTTTCGGCGGCGGATTCAATTTTGTGAACGCTGCCGCAAGCTGAATCACAGATGCCACGCCCGACGCATTATCGATCGCACCGTTGAAAATCTGATCGCCCTGTAATTCGGGATGTCGCCCGAGATGGTCCCAGTGCGCGGTGTAAATAATGTATTCATCCCGCAATTTCGGATCGTCCCCTTCGAGTTTGCCGATGACATTGTGCGATTTGAACGAGCGAATCTGCTGTTTGATCTCGATGTTGGCTTTGGCAGTCAACGCCACCGGTCGAAATTTTTTTGTGATCGCCGATTTCTTCAGCGCATCGAAATCCTGACCACAATCGGCGAATAATTTTTTCGCAACATCGCGCGTGACCCACGACCGAGCCGAAACCGCGTCCATATTCTTGTTCGGATTATCGAGCTCGAAGTTTTCTTTGCCCCAGCTCGATCTCACCACCTGCCACGGATAAGCCGCCGGTTCGGTTTCGTGGATGATGATCGCCGCGGCCGCACCTTTTTGCGCTGCGATCTCATATTTGTAGGTCCAGCGGCCATAGTAGGTCATCGCCTTTCCCTTGAACATTTTGTCGTCGAGCTTTGATGGATCCTTCGGATCCGGCACCGGCGGATCGCCAATCAGCATGAGCAAGGTCTTGCCACGCACATCGACATCTTTGTAATCGTTCCAGCCGTACTCCGGCGCCACGACGCCGTATCCGACAAACACCACATCTGACTTCTCGACCTTGATTTCCGGTTGGAGACGCGCCGAGGAAGCAACGAAATCATCTTGATTTTTGAGATCGACCGTTTTGTCGCCAACCGTGAACGACATCCGCGGTTCGCTTTTGATCCCGGCCAGGGGAACCTCCTGCGTGTATGTCCCGTCCGGATTTCCCGGTTTCAACCCGATCTGTTTGAACTGATCGGAGATGTATTGGACCGAAAGTTCTTCGCCCTTTGTTCCCGGCGCACGTCCTTCGAATTCATCGGATGCAAGAACTTTGATGTGCGCGAGCAAGCCGTCCGGCGTGATCGCTTCCAGTGCAGGCTGCAAACGCTCCGCCAATTCATCGGCCGCGAACAGCAAGGCCGAGAAAGCGAAAGAGATCGCTACGAACCAGCGCGCGAGTTTCACCATATACGGAGACGTTGTAGCAGCGTTTGTGTCAAACGCCGACCTTAGCGACGGTCATTGCGGCAGGCGCTCGTCGCGGCAACTGCCTGAATAACTATCTGCTTTCCTGCGATGGCCCGGCGGGGGCTTTCTTTTTGTTGTCAGCTTTCACGCCAATCTTCTTCAGGAACGGCTCGATCGATTGCTTGCGGCCGAGAAACTTCTCGATGGAGATGTTCACCTCCCGTGAGTCGCCGGGCTCGTAAATTTCGTGGCGCAATTTCAGGCCGGCTTGTTTGTCGAGGTAACCGTCCTTTGCTTTTTCAAACACGGTTGCCATGTCGGCGGCGATGGCATCTGCCCAAGCGTAGCCGTAGTAACCCGCGTCGTAACCATTTAAATGGCCGAAGTAAGAAACGAATGTCGTGCTCGGATCGATTGGCAGAAAAACCTTTTCCAAAATCGGATTCGATATGGCGACGCAATCGTAAGGCATCTCTTCAGGATGCGGGTCGTGCAGGGCGAGGTCGAGCGATGCGAACGCGAACTGGCGCCGATAGAAAACGCCGGCGTTGGCCAGTTTGGCGTCGTTCATTTTCTTTATGATGTCCGTCGGAATCTTTTTCGATGGATCGCGGTAATCAGCCGCGAACGTGTCGAGCACCTTCTTGTCCCAAACCCAGTTCTGGAGCATCTGCGATGGCGCTTCAACAAAATCACCCGGCACATGCGTCCCGGCGAAACGTCCGTACTTGGCGCGAGTAACGATGGAGTGCAAAGCATGACCGAATTCGTGGAACAGCGTTTCTACATCCTGGTGGGTGAGCAGCGACGGTTTGTCGGCAGTCGCGGGTGGAAAGTTGCAGAGCAACGCGACGGTCGGCCGCTGATATTTGCCATCCGGTAACAGTTTTCCGCTGATAATGTCGAACTGCGCGAAATGATTGAATTTTCCTTCGCGCGGGAACATGTCGAGGTAAAACATGCCCAGCGGTTCGCCACTGGCGGCATCGGTCACCAGATAAAGCTGGAGATCATCGATCCATTTGTAAGGCACAGCGATCTTTTCAAATTTCAGACCAAAGATGCTCTGATAAATGTTGAACATCCCATCGAGCACTTTTTGGAACGGGAAATACGCGCGTAACGCTTCTTTATCGACCTCGTATTTTTGTTTGTTCCGCTGGTTGTCGTAGTAGCGCCAGTCCCATACCATGATCTTGGCGTTGGGATCGTTCGTCTCGGCGGCTTTCAATTTTTGCAATTCCGCCAGTTCACTATCGAATTTCGGCTGGATACCCGCGACCAGATCGTTGATGTATTTTTCCGCATTCGCGCCGGTCTTCGCCATTTTGATTTCGGTCTGGTAGTCGTCCCATGATTTGTAACCGAGCCGCAGCGCGATCTTGTTCCGGAGCGCAAGCATTTGGCTGAGAACGGGAACGTTGCTGTCCTTCGCGAGGGTGTCGTGAATGACATAAAGTTGCTTGCGCGTCGCTTCACTTTTCGCGTTTTCCTCCACGGTGATGAATTGCCAGGTCACGTTTGCCATCACCGTGTAAACGTCATCGCCGGTCTTGATTCCCGGCGCGGCGAGGAAGCTTTCCGGCAGCCCATCTAGATCAGCCTTGGTAAACATGACCGGAGCAGTGGTCTTAACGATGTTGGTATCGAAATCGGTCCCGAGCTTGGACAATTCCTTGCGCAGTTGTTCGACTTCCTTTCGCTGGTCGGGCGGCAACGCCAAGCCCGCGCGGCGATAATCGCGCAGCGTCTCATTGAGCAACTTTTCGTCTTCGCCCGTGAGTTTCGGATGCGTATCGGCAAAAGCTTTGATGGCTTTGTAAACGTCCTCGCGATAATCGATTCCGACCGCCCAGTCTTGAAAGGCCTTCACCGCGTTCTCAGCCGCCGTGCGCATGGCAGGATTCGTGTTTGTTTCCTTAATGATTGTGGCCTTGTTCGCGGCGATTCCGGCTTGATATGTGAGATCGTCAAGCGCCACGACGCTGCTTTTGAAAGTAACCTTGCTCAGGTCTTGCCCGCCGATCTGATCGAGCGCGCTGTTTGCTTTAGCGATCGCATCTTTCATTGATGCCTCGATCGCTTCTGGCCTCTGTTCCCAATCGGGGATCGTCAGCACCGCGTTTGCCTTCGCAGCAGCGGCGCGAAAGTCATCGACGGATTTCGGTTCGTTGGCCGAGAGATCGGCGACGGCGGCATAAAGCAAGATCGACAGGCACAAGTTTTTCATTCGGAAAGGTTTGATTGCTGAAGACGGCGAACATTGTGTAGAACCTTGATCGCGTAAAGTGAAATCCCTGCGCGAATCGCATGATTGAGAAATTTTTCCTCGCCTTCATCCCGGTCTTTGTCGCCATCGATCCAATCGGACTCGTCGCGATCTTCATGGGTCTTGGCACGAGCGCGTCGCGCGATCGTCGAAAACAGCAGGCGTTTCTGGGAATCTTCACCGCTCTCTGCGTTGCCGTCGGATTTATTTTTCTCGGGAAAATTATTTTCGCCGCGCTTGGAATCACGGTTGCGGATTTTCAAGTCGCCGGTGGACTGATCTTGCTCGGCTTGGCCGGTCGCGAACTGCTCGGCGTTGGCCCGCATGATCGCGGAGGCAGCGACGAATTTGGCGTTGTTCCACTCGGTATGCCGCTTATTGCCGGGCCGGCATTGCTTACCGCTCTCTTGATTTTAGTCGATACCGTCGGCCTGCTTTTCACCTTGCTTTCGCTTTTGATAAATCTTGCACTGGTCGCGATCGCGTTCTGCAATGCCGATCAGTTTACGCGTTGGATGGGCAAACAAGGGCTGCGCGGCGCATCGAAAATAATCGCGCTGCTTCTCGCGGCGATTGCCGTGAGCCTGATTCGCCGTGGCTGGCACGCCGCTGGGACGTAATCAGTTATTGCCTTTAGCAACGCGACGTTTTAATTTGCAGCAGGTTAAATCCGAATAGGAGGCCTGATCCGAATCAATTTCAGCGTATTGAGAGCTTAACCCGGGATCGTTGACACGCTGGCGACCCTTGTTACTATCCTCGCTCCTATGAGATTTCCGCTCGCATTAACAACGAAGATTGCGGCTTACATGATCGGCCACAAGTTACGTGGCACGAAGAAGTTCGCCACGGTGCTTCAGCTCGAGCCGTTGCACACCTGCAATCTAACTTGCACCGGTTGCGGGCGGATTCGCGAATATTCCACATCGCTCAAGGACATGATGAGCCTGGAGGACTGCCTCGGCGCGGCGGAGGAGTGCGACGCGCCGATGGTCTCGATCTGCGGAGGCGAACCGCTCATCTACCCACACATCGAAGCGCTGGTTAAGGGTTTGCTCGATCAAGGCCGTATCGTTTACATCTGCACCAACGCCATGTTTATGCGCAGGAAAATGCGCGACTGGATGGCATCGCAGATCGCCAAGCGCCGCGAGTTCGTTGATCGGAAAATCGACGAGTTGATGAAAGCCGGTTTGCTTAGCGAGAAAGATGCGGCTGAAATCCGCAAAGGTCCGAAAGACCCGACCAAGCCTGCGATCGCGCCCAGTAGATGGATGTATTGGAACGTCCACCTCGATGGGGTGGAGCGCATTCACGATCTCATCGTGGAACGCGAAGGCGTTTTCAAGGAGTGCATTCTCGCAATTAAGATGGCGAAGATTCTCGGCTATCAAGTCGCCACTAACACGACCATTTACAAGGAAACCGATATGCAAGAGGTCGAGCAGATGTTCGATTATCTCTCCGATCTTGGCGTGGACGGCCACACAATTTCCCCCGGCTATGAGTACGACGCCGCGAAGAAAGATATGATCAAACGGCTCAATCTTCGCCCGGAAAATTTCTTTCTCACGCGCAAGATGACGGTCGAGAAATTCTCGAAAATAGAGGAATGGATGAATCGCTACACGTTTCTCGGCACGCCGGTTTATTTTGAATTTCTCGCCGGCAAACGGGATTTGACCTGTTCAGCCTGGGCGATTCCAACGCGAAATATTCGCGGGTGGAAAGGGCCCTGCTATCTAATGACCGACGGGCATTACTCGAGCTACGCGGAACTGCTCGAGAAAACGGAGTGGAACAGATATGGCGTCGTGAATGGCATCGCGCGCGATAGCCGTTGCGAGAATTGCATGGTGCACTGCGGTTACGAACCAACCGCCAGCCTTGGCCTTCAAGCGCAGCGCGGAGATACTTGGAAGACCATTAAGTTCAATTTCGGCCCGAGACCGAAGCCCAGCGGCCGGGGCAGCGAAACGGTTGTGTTTAACGGTGTAAGCAGCGGCAACGGGCATATCACCGGGAAGTCCGCTCAAACGAACGGCGCTGCAGCGCACGCCTCGTAAGATCGACATGCTGAATCCGTCGAAGAACCTGATCGTTTTGCCAAGCGCACGGCCCGAAGTCACAGAATCTTATTCCGCGACGGATGAAGAGATCGCCCGCGCGATCGCTCGCGCGCAGGAAAACCTTTTACGGCAACAGAAACCCGACGGCCACTGGTGTGGCGAGCTCATCGTCGATAGCACGCTATGCTCCGATTACATCCTCTTCATGCACTGGTGCGGCGAAGTGGACGCGCAATTGCAGCGGCGTTGCGTTCGTCACATCTTGAAACGGCAACTGCCGGATGGCGGTTGGAACATTTATCACGGCGGCCCGAGCGAGATCAACGCGTCGGCCAAAGCCTATTTTGCTTTGAAACTCGCCGGTTATTCGGTGGACGCGCCGTTCATGCAGGAAGCGCGGGCGACCATTATGCGTCTCGGCGGTATTCCGCAAATGAACACTTTCAGCAAACTTTACCTGGCGTTGCTAGGGCAGTTTCCGTGGAAATATTTGCCGGCCATCCCGGTGGAAATGATGCTTCTGCCGAGTTGGTCGCCGTTTCACATCTACAAAATGTCGTCATGGAGCCGGGCCATGATCATCCCGCTCGCCATCATCAATCACTTCAAGCCGAGTCGGATTCTTCCTGGCGAAAAACAACTGCATGAGCTCTATCCGCTCGGCACCGAGCAAAGCGATTTGCGGCTTCCGCGCAGCGAAACGTTCTGGACGTGGCGCAATTTCTTTCTCCGACTCGACGATACCTTCAAATTTCTGCAGCCGCTGCGCATCCGTCCTTTGCGAGGGCATGCGCTGGAGGCAGCCGAGCGCTGGATGCTCGAACGCATCCGCGAGGGGAGTGACGGTCTCGCAGCGGTCTTTCCGGCGATGCTGAACTCTTTGATCGCTTTGCGCGCGCTGGGTTACTCGAAGAAAAATCCAGTTTACGCCAAGGCGGAGAAAGATTTCGCCGGGCTGTTTGTCGATGATCCGGAGGATTTCCGGATTCAACCTTGTCTCTCGCCCATTTGGGATACGGCGATCAACGTCATCGCGCTGGCCGAATCCGGTGTTTCGCCGGAACATCCCGCGCTGCAAAAAGCTGCAGATTGGCTCATCAACAAGGAGGTGCGAATTAGAGGAGACTGGGCGGTGAATAATCCGCATCCGGAAGCAAGTGGCTGGGCGTTTGAGTACAACAACGTTTATTACCCGGACACCGACGACACAGGGATGGTGCTGATGGCGTTGCGCACGGTACGGTCCAGAGATCCACACACTCTCGATGCAATCTTTCGTCGCGCGCTTGATTGGCAGCTCAGTTTCCAATGCGACGATGGCGGCTGGGGCGCATTCGACAAAAACGTCACAACACGAGTGGCTCGAAGACATGCCGTTTGCCGATCACAATGCGATCCTCGACCCGACCTGCAGCGATCTGACCGCGCGCACGCTCGAGTTGTTTGGCTATATCGGGTTCGACCGGAATCATCCCGCCGTGAAACGCGCGCTAAAGTATTTGATCGAAACGCAGGAAGACGACGGTTCCTGGTACGGTCGCTGGGGCGTAAATTACATTTATGGCACATGGCAGGTGTTGCGCGGCTTGCGCGCCATCGGTCAAGACATGACGCAAGACTGGATATTGCGCGGACGCGACTGGCTGGAGAGCTGTCAAAACAGCGATGGCGGCTGGGGCGAGACTTGTGCAACGTACGACAATCCTGGGGCCAAAGGCATCGGCGAGAGTACCGCTTCGCAAACTGCGTGGGCGGTGATGGGTATTTGCGCGTGCGGCGAGCTAGATAGACCAAGCGTTCAGCGCGGCTTGCGCTTCCTGCTCGGTTCGCAAAAACCGGACGGCTCGTGGGACGAAGATCAAATCACCGGCACCGGCTTCCCGAAAGTGTTCTATCTCAAATACGATTTCTATCGACAAAATTTCCCGCTGCTCGCGCTGGCAACGTATGTCAATTACCGCAGTGGCCTCGGACATCGTCCGAGTTTTTACCGCTGCGATTAGGTAGGCGCGTCACTCAGTGCGCGCCGGATCGATTCTGGAACGAAAAATAAAACCTGTCGCGCTGCGTAATTCGATCTAACTGTATAGAATATGGCTTACGAATTACCAAAATTACCTTACGGCTACGATGCTTTGGAACCGCACATTGATGCGAAGACGATGGAAATCCATCATACCAAGCATCACCAGGCTTACATCGACAACGTCAACAAGGCGATCAAAGGCAAGGCCGATCTCGAAAAGAAATCGGTGGAGGATTTGATCAGCGATCTCAAATCGGTTCCGGAAGATATTCGCACAGTCGTGCGCAACAACGGCGGCGGGCACGCCAACCATTCCTTCTTCTGGAAAATCATGGGACCGAACGCCGGCGGCGAGCCGAAAGGCAAACTCGCCGATGATATCAAATCAGCGTTCGGCAGCTTTGATGAATTCAAAGAGAAATTTGCTGCTGCTGGCGTGGGCCGTTTTGGCAGCGGCTGGGCGTGGCTGATTAAGAACAAGAATGGAAAGCTCGAAATTATTTCGACGCCGAATCAAGACAGTCCTCTGATGGATGGCAACACGCCGATCCTCGGCGTCGACGTGTGGGAGCATGCCTATTACCTCAAGTATCAAAACCGCCGCGCCGATTACCTTAAGGCTTGGTGGAACGTGGTGAATTGGGACGCTGTCGCAAAGAACTACTGATTCGCGCCGGCGAATTAATCTTCGGGTAGCGCACGCGTCTCGGGTGCTGGTTTCGGCGTCGCGCCGAAACGCACTTTTGTTGAGATTTGCTTCGGCGTAAGCGATAAAGTCCCCGAGGGAAAGTTCGCGATCGCGAGGACGCGCTCGCCAGCACGCGAGACGCGTGCGCTACCCGAAGCATGGCTTACTTAAACGAAAATTATCTCAAGCTTCAGGCCGGCTATCTCTTCCCAGAAGTCGCGCGCCGTGTGCGCGAGTTTTGCGAAGCCAATCCTGAAGCGGCGACAAAATTAATTCGGTGCGGGATTGGGGACGTCACCGAACCGTTGCCGCGCGCGGCAGTTGAAGCGATGAAGCGGGCTGTCGAGGAGCTCGGCCATCCCGAGACATTTCGCGGCTACGGCCCGGAACAGGGCTACGAATTTTTGAGATCAACAATCGCCCAGCACGGTTATCGCGATCGCAATATCGAAATTGCCGACGACGAAATCTTTATCTCTGACGGCTCAAAATGCGATTGCGGTTACATCCTCGACATTCTCGGTGATCAAAACAAGGTGGCCGTCCCCGATCCAGTTTATCCGGTCTATGTCGATACAAACGTGATGGCCGGCCACACAGGCCAACGCAGGAAGGATGGTAGCTACGAAGGGATCCTCTATTTGCCCTGCACAGCCGAAAACAATTTTGTGCCCGAGCCGCCCCGCCGCGGCGGGGAACATGTCGATCTCGTTTATCTTTGTTTTCCGAACAATCCGACCGGTGCAGTTGCGTCACGCGGCCAGCTTGCGCAGTGGGTCGAGTATGCCCGCGCACATGAGGCGATTCTCCTCTTCGATGCCGCCTACGAATCGTACATTTCTGATCCGGAAATCCCGCATTCCATTTTCGAAATTCCAGGCGCGCGCGAGTGCGCGATTGAGTTGCGCAGTTTTTCCAAGGACGGCGGTTTCACCGGTGTGCGGTGCGGGTTTACGGTGATGCCGAAATCGGTACGCGCGCGAACGGAGAACGGCCGTCGACTACCACTTCATCCGCTTTGGCAGCGGCGCTGGAGCACTAAATCCAACAGCGTGAATTATCCGGTGCAACGTGGCGCCGAGGCGTTGTATTCACAGGAAGGTCGCAAGCAGGTGCGCGCTCTCATCGATCATTACGCGGGCAATGCAAAACTACTGCGCGGCGCTGTGGCCGATGCTGGGCTGAAAGCTTTTGGAGGAGTAAACGCGCCGTACATCTGGGTGGAAACGCCCGATGGCCTTACGAGTTGGGAGATGTTCGATCGTATGCTGCGCGAGCTAAACGTGGTCATTACCCCGGGTGCTGGATTTGGCGCGCAAGGGGAAGGCTATTTTCGCCTTTCCGCGTTCAACAGCCGCAAAAACGCTGAGGAAGTAGCGCGTCGTTTGAAGAAACTGTAGTGGCCTCGCTGCGCGAAGCGCCGCGTCGAGGTAGTAAACACAGCGGGCTTGCGTGGAGGGAAGGCGCCACTGTCGAATCCGTCTTGTCCATCCTACAGAGGCGCGTAAAGTGCGCAGAGTTTTTTGGGACATCACGCGTGCCGGATCGAAAACAAAATCTGCCGCAGCTTTATCGTTTTTGCTTCTTAATGCTGGGCGACTCAAGCAAAGCGCAGGAAGTCTTTCACACCACGTTGCGCGAGGCGGCCAATCGCGCCGCGCAGGGGGAACTGCCGAAGGAAAGTTTTTGGCTCTTCCGCGACGCACGCTGGCGCTGTTTGGAAGCAATCAAAACTGATTTGCAACCAGAGCCGCTGAAACTTGATGAGCATGACGTGACTCCGCAGGCTGTATCACAGATTGAAGAGCTCGAGCCCATGCAACTCGCAGTTTGGATTTCTGCCGCGCCCGATCCTCAGAGGACCGCGCTGGCACTTTTCTATCTGGACGAATTCGATTACAACGAAATTCTTGACCTCGCGGAACTCAAGCTCAGCGAGCTTTCCCGGTTTCTGACGCAGGGTCGCCGGCAGTTTCAGGCGTGGCTGGACGCAAAGCACCCTCAACAAGGCACAGCATGAGATTGCTGCGGTTATTGCGCCGACAACGCGCCCTTTTGAATTGCGCGCCGATCAGTCACGACCGATTGGCTGACCGTTCGATGCGCGCAGCGGTATCTCGCGCAGATGACTCCGTTGAATTTGTCAATCAGCAAAGCTTCGATCGCGCTGTCGCGGCGCTGGTTCTTCTGATTCCAATTCCGCCCGAAACCGCTGAGTGGTTCTCGGAGAAAGACCTGGTCATTGGGTCGAAGTGGACGTGGAAGAAAATGCTGCGGAACCCCGCCGTCCTTGCGATTAGCACCGCGGTCGTGGTTATCGCCGGAGTGTTCGTGTTTAGTTTCCTCGGGCACCTAAATGATTTTCCGGGATCGGCCACCGCTCGGAAGTTATTGACTGTGGCTGCCTCCACGCGACCGGTGATGCTCGATCCGGTAAGCACTGAAGCAGGAACATTGAGCGATTTGTTTTTCATGAAGCACGGGCTGGAACATTACGATGTCCCAGACGAATTCGCCGATTTTCAAACAATCGGTTGTCGCGTTTTTGAGGATGAGGAGTCGCGTCGCGTTGCCCAAATTTGGCTTGCTGAGAAACGAATGCAGCTATTTCTTTTTCCCGCAGAGCGGAATGCGAAAACCGGCGCGGTGCTGCCGTTTCCCGGATGGCGCTACGTTCATCAGGAAGGCTGGGTCGGCGCAGTGACCGAACGCAGCGGAGTATGCTTCATGGCCGCGCTGCGTGGGAACGACAAGGATTTAGAGCCATACGTTGCAAAACCGAAGGAGTAGGGGAGTGCCAGGCGGAGATTCGATCTGCTGGACAGCTCAAAAACCTTTCAGGGCTAATGTCATTCTGAGTGAAGCGAAGAATCTCGGATCACTTCTGGACCGTTCCTCACGAAATAAATCAGAGATGTTTCGCTTCGCTCAACATGACAGTGCCATGTATGCAGTGTCCTGATGCCTGCTCGCCAGTGAATAAAAAAAATGCCAGGGGGGAGAATCGAACTCCCGACCAAGGGCTTATGAGTCCCCTGCTCTACCGCTGAGCTACCCTGGCGCGAAGGAGAAAATTGAATGGGCCGCAGTAAGTGTCAATGTGACCATCACGACGGATGATTTGCTCTCTCATTCAGCGCGAGGTCCCTCGGCGTCTTCGCGCCTCGGGATGACACGCGGGCGCAGGTTCAGCATTGAGCGTCGGACGTTGGGCGCCTGCGGCGCCGTAGCAATTGCGAAGACGGCTTCGGCGTTGGACGTTTGCTCATCGCCAATGAATGAGGAAAACGTCTTCCAAAAGGTGTTCGCTGCGGGAAACTCTTATTGGCTGACGCGTTTCGTCATTCTGCGGCTACTGGGTTTTGTTTATGCCGTAGCGTTTTTGGTTGCTGCCCAACAGCTTGTCCCATTAGTTGGGGAGCGCGGATTAACTCCGGCTAACCACTTTCTTGCGAGCATACAAGCGCAACTCGGTTCGCAAACTGCCGGCATGCTGCGAGTGCCGACCCTTTTCTGGCTTGGAATTTCCGATACCGCATTGTCGATCTTCTCCTGGATCGGTTTCGGTTTGTCGCTGGTTGTTCTCGGCGGCTACGCCAACGTAGTTTTGCTCGCGGTGCTTTGGGCAATGTACATGTCGATCGTACACATCGGCCAGATCTGGTACGGTTACGGCTGGGAGATTCAACTGCTCGAGACTGGGTTTCTGTCGATCTTTCTTTGCCCGTTACTCGACGGGCGGCCATTTCCAAAGTGCCGGCCGCCGGTTCTGGTGATCTGGCTTTTCCGCTGGCTTGGGTTCCGGATCATGATCGGCGCAGGCCTGATCAAACTGCGCGGCGACCCGTGCTGGCGCGATCTCACTTGCATGTATTACCACTACGAAACGCAGCCGATACCGAACCCGATCAGTCGCTACCTTCACTTTGCGCCGCTCTGGTTCCACAAGTTGGAGACGGCATGGAACCATTTTGTCGAACTGATCGTGCCGTGGTTTTCGTTTGGCCCACGGCAGGCCAGACACATCGCGGGCGTCCTGCTTGTCACTTTCCAAATCTTTCTCATCATCAGCGGCAATCTTTCGTTCCTTAATTATCTCACCATCATTCCGTTTCTGGCATGCTTTGATGATACTTTCCTTCGCCATTTTTTGCCGGGAGCCCTCGTCAAACGTGCAGAACGCGCTGCTCAGGAATCGCAGCCGTCGCGTATCAACAACGCGATTGCTGTCGCACTATCGATATTGGTTGCCTGGCTCAGCATACCGACGGTGCTCAATCTCGCCTCCGGCCGGCAGCTGATGAATTACTCATTCGACCCGCTCGATCTCGTAAACACTTACGGGGCATTTGGCACCGTCGGGCGCGAACGCGACGAAATTATTTTTGAGGGAACGGACGGGGCGGTAATCACCGGCGATACGAAATGGAAGGAATACGAGTTCAAAGCCAAGCCGGGTGATCCAAACCGTCGGCCGCCGTTTGTCGCGCCGTATCAACCCCGGATCGACTGGCAAATCTGGTTCGCAGCGATGGCGTCGCCCGCGGAATATCCGTGGACGCTGCATTTAGTATGGAAACTTCTGCACAACGATCGCGGCACACTCTCGCTCCTGGCAAACAATCCCTTTCCCGACGCGCCGCCGCGTTACATTCGCGCGCGACTTTATCGTTATCAGTTCGCGCCGGTTGGCGAGAAAGCGTGGTGGAAACGGGAACCAATCGGGGAATGGCTGCCGGCGCTCTCCACAGATGATCCACAATTTCGGCGGTTGCTGGAAGCAATGGATTGGCTCGATTGAGTAACACAGCCATCTTGGCTGTCTCGTCGTGCGGGGAATCATGGCTGCGCGAATCCTGCAGGCTGGAAGCCGGGTTGACGCGGTCAGACAAGATGCCTGAGTTACAGCAGAGTCTCTGCGAGATGAAGTCTGCCCCATTTGTCAGCTTAAATTTTTTAGAGCGCATCGCTGATCCGGCATCGCGATTTCACCGGGTTTATCTGTCGTACCGAAACCGTGAGATCACGAAAAACGATCTGGTCGCGCAGCTGCCACACGTTGCCATGCTCGGCGACAGCGTCTGCATGGACATCTACATCTCGTCGCCCTGGAGCACGTTCTGGCGCGCACGCACTCGCTGCGGGGGGAATTGGTTTCTCGATGATGGTTTGATGCCTCCGCGCATTCACAGCGTTTCCAAAAGACTGGAAGAGATCACGCCTTTGGTTGCAATCGAATACGCGGGAATTGGCGCGATGGTCGATCACGAGCGTGGCCGACCAAATTTTTTTCGACGCATCCTCGGGACGCGCAATTTTTCCGGACAAATCAATCAGCTCCTGCGAGCGCCGCGGTTTTCCGATCTGATTTTGATCTCAATCGGGCATAACAATGTCGATTGGGCGTGGCGGTGTCCGCCGGATGAGTTGAATGCACCGGAGCGGCGTTTGAACTGCCAATGCAAAGAGTTCCGGGAGAACTACGGTCGCCAGCTGCGCCGCGTACTCCGACGCGCTGGAAGGGAAAGACATCGCGTGGCCGTCGTCGTTTTCGGAGTCATAAATTTCGAATTGTATTTCAAAGGTCGCGAGGCGGCCGAGCGCCTTCGAGAGTCAGACACGAGTCTGTACCCGCACTTGGAAACGACGTACAAATACCTCCTCTCTTTCCATCCAGCTTATCGGCGCAATTTGATTCGTCTCGCTTCAATGGTGAACGAAGAGCTGCGCGCAATAGTAGAAGAGCTGAATCGCGAGCTTGCGGACATGGGAAACACCCAGTTGCGATATTCCGATGCGTTGGCGACAGCGGACCTCAGCCGCGCGGAATTACTCCATCCAATTGATGGTTGGCACGCGTCGGTCGAGGGACATAATGTGCTGGCCGAAGCGGCATTCAGCGGCCTTGGCCCAAGTTTAGAATTTCTTGGGATCCGCTGACTTTCATTGACACCGCGCTTCAACTGTAGCCGCCTCGCTGTGTCGAGGCGCTTTAGCGATGTTGCTCGCCGCGGCAGGGCGATGCAGCGCCGTGGCTACAGTATTCGTGGCGTAATGGACAAACTTTATAAATCGCCGCGCTGCTGCAGTCGGGCGATTGTTTCGGGCATCATGCGATGGCCGAAGTGTCCCTGTTGCACCCGTAACAGTTCTGAGCCGCGCCATTTCTGCTGAATCGCTTCGATCTCGCCAGCTGGCACGATCGAATCAAATTCCCCCGTGACGAATAGAACGCAAGCTGGATCACAGAGCGGTTGGGTGTGCAACGGTGAGCTCAGATGAAAATGCCGGGCAACGAGAGATGGATCAATATTTGCCCGACGAAGCTCGCGCCGCATGAATCGCGCTACCGGGCTCTTCCAGATCGCGTGTTCGACGTTGACGATCGGTACCATCAACGCAAGGAAACGAAAATCCCGCTCAACCATCGCGAGAAGCGCGCCGATCCATCCGCCATAACTTGTTCCCAGCACACCGAACTCTTCGCACCCGCGCTCGCGCAATGTCGCCATCAATTGCCGCGCCTCGATTACCCCCTGACGCAACCCCTCTGCGTTGCGAATGAGATCGGCAGTGATCGCGAGTTCGCCGTTCCAGTAGCCGCGCGGGACCCGTGAAAAGTGATAGGGGAGGTGAAGGAAACAAGCGTTCCAACCCAGTTCGTTGAAGCGCTCTGCGCAACGGCGATGCCCGGCGCGACTGGTAGACATGAGCGCGTGCAGCAGCAACACCGTGGGCGCGCGGATCCCGCCACCGCGGGACTGGAAGAACTCCGCGTGAGCGATGTTGTTTGCTGCAAAATGTGTCCTAATCGGGCTGTTCCACGCCATCGTCGCGTGTCCGTTTACAAGCGTCTTCGCGAGATTCGGTTCGTACGGCGCAGCGTAATATTCCTGCGGGGTGAACCGCTCGCATTCCGCTACGTAACGCTCCATCTCCTCGCGGGCGCGACCATTCAGCCGATGCCGGGTATGAAGCAAATTAAGCGACCCGCAGATGAGTGCATCGATCGTGCCTGAACCAAGACGCTGCAACCGAGCGTTAGAAATTGTAGGGCAACCACTTCGGTTGCCGGTTCTGGGCGGGGCAGGCGAAGCGCCCGCCCTACGATTCGTTCGTTCACGCGGCGGATGCGGCAGATCATCAGACGTAAGCCGAAATTTTTCGCGTACTTCCGCGTAGAGATTTTTGAATGCGGCCGCCAATTCGGATTCGATCCGCTCGCGCGCGTGCGTTTTTTGCAGCTCTGGAAAATGTGAGATCGGATTGCCGAAGGCGATCCAGATCGGCGTGCGCCGAAACGGCAGCCACTGTCTTTTTGAATAGAGACGATCGCTGCCCAGGATCACGCACGGCAAAACTGGGACGCCAGCGATCTGCGCGAGCGTCGATGCACCGGGCCGGAGCGGCGCGCCCTCCAGCAGTGAACGCGCGCCATCGCGAATCCCGCCCTCGGGAAAAAGCCCGATGACGCGTCCACCTTTCAGGCGCTCGATTGCGGTGCGGATCGTTTTACGATCAGCTCGATCCCGCTCCGCCGGGAATGCATCGATCGCGCGCAAAAGGAATCCCAGAGCTGGGAACCGAAAAAATTCTGCCATCGCCATCCAGTCGATTTTTCGTCCGATGACTGACGAAATGATGAATGGATCAAAGTGGCTGATGTGATTTGCTGCCAGCAGAAATCCGCCGGTGGGATTCGCGTTTTCACGTCCAACCACGCGAACACGTGCGACGCAGCCAAACAACACTTTCATCAGCAGCGCAGCAACGCGATTGGCAATGGAGTGAAACGCGGAATGAATGACGAATGACGAACGTTTAATAACGAAGGAATGACGAAACCTGAATGACGAAATATCTCCGGCGGTTTTCATCATTTGAGCATTCGGATTTTCTTCGGCATTCGGCATTCGTGCTTCGTCATTCTAGTCTGTTCGCTCTGTAAATGCTTTGCATTTTTAGAGTGTTTCGCTGCATTTGTGGGATCGGAAAGCTATTTTTTCCGGCTGATTCCTTTTTTTAACGTGGTATCATAGTTGGGAGTTCCCACCAGAGTGCTGGGTCACAGGCTATGAAACCGACGAGTCCTTCCACGGGCGGAAAAGGACGATTTCCGCAGACGGACTATTTTTTCCATTCCGGTTTCGGTCAATGGCATGGTGGGAATTTTTGGCCTTACGATGGAGAAGATCGATATGGCTCCAGGAATTTTTATAATTTGGGACGCGAATATCGGATCGAAGCGGCGCGGGAACGGGCAAAGGAGATGGCGGTCTTTGCGTTGATTGTCCTGACCTCGGCGTGGCCAGTGCTCTACATGGTTGTCACGGTGGTGAAATTGTTGAGCAAAGGCCGCCCGCAGTAGTTAGTTCTCTGCACCCGAAACTGCGACGCGTTTATTGCTTCGGCTAGAGGAATTCGTCGCGATATTCCGGTGTTTTCTCCGGCACAAGGCCGAGCCGGCTGGTGTTTTCGGTCACCACGCGCGGGATTAGGAAGTTCAGGAGATAATCTTCGCCACCGGCCTTGGTGCCGCTGCCGCTCATTTTGAATCCGCCGAAGGGATGGCGTCCCACAATCGCGCCCGTGCACGAGCGATTGATATAAACGTTTCCCGCTTCGAGTTGCGCTTTGACACGCTCGATATTGGCCGGGCTGCGCGAGAGAAAACCGCCAGTCAACGCGTAATCCGTGCCGTTGGCCACTTCGAGCGCTTCGTCCAAGTCGCGTACTTTCAAGACGCTTAAGACCGGGCCGAAGATCTCTTCGCGGGCTATGCGCATGTCTGGTTTTACGTCAGTAAAAATCGTGGGTGGGATGAAATAACCCTGCGGCGGGACCTCCTTTGCCTGATAGGCAAGCGTCGCCTCTTTTTTGCCGATCTCGATATAATCCAGAATGCGCCGGTAAGCGGACTCATCGATCACGGGTCCTACCATGATCCCCGGTTCTTCAGGATTGCCGACGCGCAGACTGGCCGCGGCCGGAATCAAACGCTCCATCACGCGATCATAATTTTCTTCCAAAAGAATCAAACGCGAGAGCGCTGAACATTTCTGCCCCTGGTAACCAAACGCGGAATAGATGGAATAGCCGATTGCTTCCCCGAGATCGGCATCGGCATCTACGATCATCGCGTTCTTGCCGCCCATTTCGCAAATCACATGTTTGAGCTCGCGCTGACCGGGTCGTGTCACACCTGCCGATTGCCAGATTCTTAAGCCAACCTCGCGCGAACCGGTGAACGCGATAAGATCCACATCTTTATGATCGACCAAATGCGCGCCAATAACCGAGCCGTGTCCGGAGAGAAAATTCAAAACACCTGACGGAACGCCCGCTTCCTCGAAGACCTGCATCAGCATCGCGCCGCAGACGATCGATTGCTCGGATGGTTTCATAATCACGGTGTTGCCCGTTACGACTGCGGCGGACGCCATTCCGCAAAGAATGGCGATGGGAAAATTCCACGGCGCAATCACGAACGCGACGCCGCGCGGCCAGTAATGATGATAACTTTCCTCGCCGGGAACCTGCTGCGTGAGCTTGGGACGTCCCAAGCGTCGCATCAGCTGCGCGTAGAACCGGCAAAAATCGATCGCCTCACGGATGTCTCCATCCGCTTCGTTCCAGGGTTTGCCTACTTCGAAGACTTCAACTGCTGAGAGTTCATAGCGCCGGCGCTCCAGGATGTCGGCGGCCCGCTCCAGCAATCGCGCTCGTTCTTCAGAAGGCGTTCGACTCCATTTGCCAAATGCTGCACGCGCAGCTTTGACGGCACGTTCGGCTTCTGGGATACCCGCTTCCGACCCGTAACCGACAATCTCGGTTGGAGCGCTCGGGTTCACTGAAGGCGTCAGCTCATCCGTCCAGACTTTTTCGCCGCCGAGGACGAGCGGATATTTTTCGCCAAAGCGCTTGCGCACTTCGCGCAGTGCGCTCTGCATCTTTTCCTGGCTGTCTTTGTAAGCGAAATTCACAAGCGGGGAGTTTCGGTAAACATCGCCGAGCGCAATGTCAAGCGAACAGCCATTTTTGCCGGGATCACCGCTTCCGGCTACAGATTCTTTCATCAACTCTCTGGGATCGCGGAGCAATTCTTCCGCTGAAACGTTCTCAGCAAATTTTGCGCGCAGAAATCCTTCATTCGACGTGTTCTCGAGCAGGCGTCGAACCAGATACGCCATGCCGGGCAGCAGTTCGCCGACCGGGCAATATTCGCGGACGCGATAACCCATTTCCACCAGTGCCCGCTTGATTGGCCCGGCCATCCCATAGAGCAGTTGAAACTCAAAGCGGCTGCGATCTATCCCGAGCTCGTCCGCGAGCGCCTGTGCGTGTGCGATGCTGCGAACGTTGTGCGATCCGAAGGCAGCGGTAACGATGGATTCATTTTCGAAAAGCACGCGCGTGAGCGCCTCGAAATTCGCGTCGCTCTCGGGCTTCTGAAGAAAGACCGGAGCATGTGATCCGTTCTGGCGTGATTTCGTTGTTTCGTAATCCCAGTATGCGCCTTTCACCAGACGAACTGCGAACCGCGTCCCGCGGGCGCGACCCCACTCGATCAGGTCGCGCAAATCGACCTCTGCATCTCGCAAATACGCCTGGATGACGATCCCGGCATTCGGCCAATCTTTGAACTCCTCCTCGGTGAAAATCGTCTTGAACAGTTCAAGAGTGATGTTTTTGTGCGCGTAACTCTCCATGTCGAAGTTGATAAAAGCCCCGAGCTCTCGCGCGCGGCGTAGAAGCGGTCGCAACTTGGGCGCGAGATGGTTAATTGCATCGGCTGGATCGGCCGGACTGATTTGCGAATAGAGCGCAGAGATTTTGACCGACAGATTTACAACCGGAAAAAGCTCCGAATTCTTGCCCAGCGGATCGCTCCAGCCCTTCGTCTCGCGCGCGAGTTTCTCCAGTAAATCCAGGTAACGCGCCGCATATTCATCCGCCTGCGCTTCGCTGACGACGCCTTCTCCCAACAGATCGACGGTAAACCCAATCTTTTGCGCGTGGCGCTTGCGCAACGTCGCCATTACGTCGTCCGGATTTCTCCCGGCGATAAACTGGCGCGCCATTCCAGAAACATTCCAGCGCAGGACCCGCCCGCTTACCCATGGAACGATGCGCGCCAGCCGAACGCCGACGCCGACCAGCGGGCCAAAGCCGTCATCGGAGAAGTACTCGTCGAGATGCTCAACAATTTCACTTGAACGGCGCAGCGAGGGCAGGACATCGACGAAGCGAAACAGTTGCGCCTTGAACCGCTCGTCTCGCATCGAGAGCGCCATTAAACGCTGATAAAATCCGGCCTTGCTGAAAAGTGGCTCCGGATGTTTATCAACCAGCTCGAAAACGCGTTTCCCGCGCCGCTCAATTTCGCTTTGGAGCGCAGTCATTTACGAAATTAGTCCGCCCCTCTGCGTTAGGCAAAACGGAAGCAAACCACCTTCCCGGGCATGAAATAATTTTGCTCGTGGACACGCTCATTTGGCGCCTCGTAGCCGAAATAAAAAATGAAACTGCTGCACGCAATTTCGAGGAGCAAGTGGAGAGAGATTTGCCTGGCAGACTTCGGAGGCCCAGGGCTCGAACTGTCAGGCAATTTCTTGTGTGCTGATTGATCCGGCGCAAAAACTCGCGTAGCAAACAGACGAGATGATCCTAGAGCGCCATGAATTTTCGAGCGATAACGTCGCACCGATTTGCCCGGAGGCCTGGGCCGCATTGCAGGAAGCCAATGCCCATTACGTGGCATCCTATGGCGAGGACAGGTGGACTGCGCGAGCGTGCGATCGGATCCGTGAAATCTTCGAGACCGACTGTGGTGTTTATTTTGTTTTCACCGGCACGGCGGCGAACGCACTGGCGCTCGCGCAGCTGTGCAAGTCGTTCCGGAGCGTCATCTGTCACCAGCACTCTCACATTCAGACTGATGAATGCGGCGCGCCTGAATTTTTCACCGGAGGATCAAAACTGCTTTTGGTCGGCGGCGCCGATGGCAAGATCGACATCGGTCACCTGGGAACGCTGCTGGCCCGCCAGAACGAGTTGCATTCGCATAAGCCGGGCGCGATCAGCATTTCACAAGCGACGGAGTTTGGGACCGTTTACAGGCGCGACGAAATTGCGGCGGTCGCCGACTTGGCGCGCAGGCACCAGCTGTTTCTCCACATGGACGGCGCGCGTTTCGCCAATGCAATCGCATCGCTCAACTGCGCGCCCAAAGCGATCACATGGGAGGCTGGGGTTGACGCTCTCTGTTTTGGAGGAACAAAAAATGGAGCGGCTGTCGGCGAGTTAGTGATTTTTTTCGATAAGAACATCTCACGCGAATTTGATTATCGAGCGAAACAAGCTGGGCAGCTCGGATCGAAGATGCGCTTTCTCGCCGCGCCGTGGCTGGAGCTTTTGAACGGAGACGCCTGGCTGCGAAACGCGCAGCATGCCAACGATGCGGCGCAGCGGCTTGCGAGCCGTTTGCGAAAGGAGGTAGGAATCGAGAACGTATTTCTGGTCGAGGCAAACGCAGTGTTTGTTTCAATGGACGAGCGACTCGCCAGTGGTCTCCACGGGCGCGGCTGGCGTTTTTATAAATTTATCGAGCCGAACGTTTATCGTCTGATGTGTTCGTGGGCCACCACTGAAAGGGACATCTCCGATTTTATTGATGACGTTAGGTCAATATCATTGAACGGATAGCGAACAGAAGGCATCTGTATGAAAACGAGAATGAAAGCTATTGTGCGAGTGCTGATGTTTGTGTCGGTCTTCCTTGCCGGATGCCAGGCGACTCACGATGTTGCTACTACGTCTTACCATGTCACCCGTGGCGCAGCGGTAGGCTCCTACAAGGTGGCTCGGGCCGTTGCGGTCGGGTCATATCGTGTTGCCAGCGCGCCGGTCCATTATGCCACGCGAAAAGGTACCAACGAACCAAAAATGGTTGGAACGACAGAGGCAACTTCATCGGATGTCACGCAGCCTGGCCAACGAATGCCGCCAGGGACGGCTTCAGCGTCGCGCACGACGCGCAAGGATACAGCGCAGTACTCCACGAAGACCGGTTCGTCCCGCCCTTCCGCTTCGCAGGAAAATTTCCCCACGGCAAAAGCAGTACCCGGTAAATCGGGCTACGTCTTCAGCCCGTTCGACACCGAAGGAAGATACGTCGATGTCAGCGGATTTGCGCCAGGCACCAAGGTGAAAGATCCGTGGACCGATAAGATTTTTCTTGTTCCATAGACCGCGGCGCTTCTGTAGCCGTCGCCCCGTGGGCGACGTGGCCCACTGATTGCCGCAGAGGCAAGCCGATGTTACCTGATCATATGAGAGTGCCATCGCGATTTGCGGCCTGCTGGATGCTCTGCTGGTCGATTATCGCTTTTGCGCCGCACGGCCTCGCCCAGGAGTATCAAGGAAAACAACTCGTTAAGGCGGAGCTTCTCGCCGACACAAACGCAGTTGTTCCCGGAAAGCCGTTTACTGTCGGTTTGCTGCTGCGAATGGCTCCAGCCTGGCATACTTACTGGAAATTTTCCGGGGACGCTGGTCTTCCCAGTGAATTGAAATGGAAGCTGCCACCGGGCTGGAAAATCGGTGAGATTCAGTGGCCGATTCCACTGAAAACCATCGATCCGGGCGACATTCAAACTTATGGCTATGAAAATGAGGTCCTGCTCATGCAGGAAATCACGCCGCCGGCAAAGCTTGACAGTTCCTCGGTAAAACTTTCCGCCGACGCAAGCTGGCTGGTCTGCGAGAGAATCTGCATCCCCGGCGGCGCAAACTTGCAGTTGGAATTGCCAGTATCGACAAGCAGCCAGCCAGCGAACACGGAACTCTTCGCGCGTTATCGGCGTTTGCTGTCGCAAAACTTGCCGGGAGCGAACGTGGCGACAGCCGATTGGAGTCGAGTTGGGTCCGATCTTCGTCTGAAGATCACGAGTGAAACTTTGGCAAATTATCCGGCAGTCGATTTTTTCCCGTTGCCGGAACAGAGCACCGTTGTCGGCCATCCAAGAATCGAATCGCGGAACAAAAATGAAATTGTGTTTCACATTCCGATTGAGTCGTCGGAGAAAACTTTGTCGTCCATGGCGGGTCTTATCGTCTTTTCCCATCAGCCAAATGGGGAGGATCGTGCGGCGTGGCAGCTTACAACTCCGTCAGCTGTTTCGGCGGCTCGCCCGGCGCCGGCACGGGGAGTTTTCACTTTTTTGCTCTTCGGCTTTATCGGGGGCATCATTTTAAATTTGATGCCGTGCGTGTTGCCGGTGATCTCGCTGAAGATTTTTGGATTCATCCAACAGGCGGGCCAAAGCCGGCAGAAAATTTTGCGGAGCGGAGTCGCGTTTACGATTGGAATTTTCGCCTGGTTCATCGCACTTGCGCTGCTCCTGATCGCGCTTAAGGCCGCCGGGCGCGACGTCACCTGGGGCGGATTTCAATTTACCAACGCGTATTTCGTTCTCGCGCTGAGCGTGATCGTTCTCGTATTCGCCCTGAATCTTTTCGGTGTGTTCGAAATTTCATTGCCGCAAAGCATGACACGCGGGTTGCTTTCGACGACCGGGCGTAAAGACGATTTCGGTTCATTTTTCCAAGGCGTGTTTGCCACTGTGCTGGCCACGCCGTGCACGGCGCCGTTTCTCGGCACCGCGCTGGGGTTCGCGTTTACGCAGTCGCCGCCAATTATCCTTGCAATGTTCATCGCCGTTGCTGCAGGGATGAGCTCGCCGTACCTGCTCCTGAGCGCGCAACCTGCCTGGCTGCGGTTTCTACCGAGGCCTGGCCCGTGGATGCTGCATGTGAAGCAGTTCATGGGCTTTCTGCTGCTGGCGACGCTGCTGTTTCTTCTTTACGTGCTGGGCGCCCAGCGCGGTCTGGAAGGGGCGATCTGGGCGAGCTGTTTCCTGCTGGTAGTTAGTGTCACGTGCTGGATGAAAGGCGCGTTCGTTGTGCCGACAGCTTCTGTGCTCAAGCGAAGCGTCGTGTTGGTGCTCATGCTTGTGCTCGTGTTCGCCAGCGGCATTTATTTTGTCGGGAACAAATTTCACTCTGCGAATATGGCTTCCGCTGACTCGCGACTCCGAGGCGATTGGCAGGCGTTCACGCCCGAACGTTTGCAAGCGGAACTGGAGCAAGGCCGTTTTGTTTTTGTCGATTTCACGGCGGCATGGTGTCTCACCTGCAAATTCAACGAAGCCAATGTGCTTGAGAGCGCCGAGGTGCGGCAGGCATTTCAGCGTCACGGCATCGTGAAATTGAAAGCTGACTGGACCAACGGCGATCCGGCGATCACGAAATTATTGCAGCACTTTGGCCGGCCAGGTGTACCTCTCTATGTGCTTTATCCGGGGAAAAACGAAGAGCCAATCGTCTTTCCGGAACTGCTGACCAAGGGCATGGTCCTGGAGAAACTCGAAACCAGTGCGCGCAGCGTCGCCTCGCAATAAGTTTAGTGGAATGCCTCGGATTTTTGTGAGCAACGTTGTGAATGCGCCGACGGAGAAAGTGTGGGCAATCATCCGTCGATTAAATGAATCGGAATTTTCTCGCAGGGCTTCGCAATTTGGCCAAGAAATCTAGCCGGGATGGACCTGCGTCTTCTTGAAATCTCTGCGACCTGCTGTCATCGTGTTACTCACGAGAACTTTGAACCAATTAGCAACTGCGCGTTCTAATCAATCTATGAACACGAAATTAATCTTGACCATTGTCACATCATTGATCGCCACCGCGGTTTTTGCCTTCGATCCGCCTCCGGTAGGCAGCGCTGCACCGGATTTTTCGCTCTCCGACGCAAAAGGCCAGCCGCACTCGCTTTCGCAATACAAGGGGAAATACGTCGTGCTCGAATGGTTCAATCCGGAATGCCCGTTCGTGAAGAAGCATTACGGCGGCGGCAACATGCAAAAGTTGCAGGATCAATATACGGGCAAAGGCGTTGTCTGGCTCACGATCGATTCCAATGCGCCCGGTACGGAAGGCAATATCACGGCTGAGCAGGCGCAGAAGATCACTGCATCTTGGAACACGCATCAGACCGCGTTGCTACTCGATCCCGAAGGCAAAGCCGGGCGTGCTTACGGCGCCAAGAACACGCCTGATATGGTGATAATCAATCCAGAGGGAAAAATCGCCTACCAAGGAGCGATCGACAGCAAAGCGACGCCGAATCCGGCCGATATTCCCAGTTCTACGAACTATGTTAAGGCGGCGTTGGATGAGTCCCTGGCAGGCAAACCCGTCACGACACCACAGACAAAGCCGTACGGTTGCTCGGTCAAATACAAATCGTCCTAGAACTGCGGCGGTTGCGTAGGCTGTAAAAACCTTCGAAGCGGCGGTCAAAGTGACCGCCGCTTTTGTTTGTGGATCGGCATGCAGTTCAGCCTCGCCCCGGCGAGAGCCGTAATATCAAGCGCACGACTGGCATCGGCATCAGTCGAGTCAGAAACATTGCAAGTTTCATTGAAAATCCAGGAATCACGAGCGGCCGATCTGCTTCCAGTGCTGCCAGCGCCTGGCGCACGACTTGTGCGACCGGAACTTGGAGAAAGTCAGGGCCTGGGCCGGGCTTGACCTCCCGGCCTAGGCGGCTGGCGACTTCTTGAAATTCCGTGCGCACCGGACCGGGGCACACAGCGCATACGCTTACGCCTGTACCTCGGAGTTCAGCCCGAAGCGCTTCAGAGAAGCTTGTCACGTAAGCCTTGGTAGCGGCGTAAACGGCGTCACCAGGGATCGGAAGAAAACCAGCCGACGAACTGACATTGAGAATTCCACCCCGGCGGTTCGCGATCATTTGCGGAAGCAGATGGCGAGTCAGCGACGTGAGCGCGACCATGTTTACGAGTGCCATTTGCTCATTTCGCACTGGATCGCTCGTGGCAAACGGCCCGAGATCGCCGAGGCCGGCATTATTGATCAAAAGATCGACATCGATCTTATCACGCGCCAGCGAATCGATCAGCAATTCGATCTGCGCTTTGTCGGCAAGATCGACAATGCGAACGTGGACGTCTAGGTTTGGATTTCGGTTCAACAATTCATCGCGTAAATCGGCTAAACGTTCGCTTCGTCGTGCGAGGAGAACAATTGAGCGCGCACGGTTGGCAAGTTGTAGCGCAAATTCGTGACCGATGCCGGAAGAACCACCCGTGATCAGCGCGCTACAATCATTGAGCTTCATCGTGGGCAAGGGGCGAGTTGTCTGTTTTCGCTAGTGCCGTCAGCTCGCGTCTTGTCAGCACGCGCCAATGCCCGTGGGGCAAATCGCCCAGCCGAAGATTTCCGATTCGGACGCGGAGAAGATGTTTGACGCGGTAGCCAACGGCTTCAAACATACGACGAATCTGCCGATTTATTCCCTGCTGCAACACAACGCGCAAATGCGTGGGCGAGACTGAATGAAGTCGCGCGATTTTGGCTCGCTGGCCATCGAGAAAAATTCCCCGCCGCAATTTCGGCGCGAGCGCTTGGTCCCACGCCCGATCCAGCGTCACCTCGTATTCCTTGTCGGTCTTATAACGCGGATGGGTAAGGCGCTGCGCGAGTTCGCCGTCATTTGTGAGAAGAAGCAAACCCTCAGTTTGCGCGTCCAGACGCCCGATGTTGAAGAGCCGGGAAAATTTTTGTGGAAGCAGATCAAACACAGTGTTGCGCGCTTGCTCATCTTTTCGGCTCGAAACAAATCCGGGCGGTTTATGCAGCATGATGGTAAGCGCTGGAGCGACGCGAACTAATTTGCCATCGACCTTGACGTGGTCATGCGCGCTGGGCTGTGCGCTGAAGTTTGTGCAGACTTTACCGTTGATGGTGACGCGACTCGCCGCGATCAACTCATCACAATGTCGGCGCGATCCGACGCCAGCGGCTGCGAGAAAACGATTTAAGCGCATTGCGCTTGGTCAAAAGCGTTCAAACGAAGTCCGCTTCGACGCTTCAACCGTTCAACGCTTCAACGATCCTAAACGTCTGGCTTCGTTTTCGGCAGGCCGAGGATTTTACTGCCTTTCTTCCATTGACCCCGTTTCTTTAGAAGCTCGACGCGCTCGAAACGTTTCAGCACGTTGCGTCTGGCAGCGATCGTGCTCGCTCCTTTTAAACTGCGATGTTGCGACATAGCTTGGTTTAGAGGTTAAAAAGGTTAAATCGTTACAAAGGAAAATGAGTCCGCACATTAAGCCGACACGGTCTTATTTCAAGGACTCCACCTCTTCCTTTATAACATTGTAACCCTTTTAACCAATTAACTCTGCCTAGAGTTGGTTACCGAGCACCACGTACGTCCCCGACGTGATGACCTGGTGATAAATATGAAAGCGACTGGTCAATAGCTGTTTCCAGTAATCCGCCCGGCTTTGCTCCACGATGAGATAAACCGCATCCGGTTGACCCCATTTCTCCAAGACCGCGTCTTCATCCAGGAAAATATCGACCGGGGGCGTGCCGAGCGGCGCCGCTCTCTGTCGGTTTTGATTAACAAGAAAGAACTTCCGGTTCAGATAAAAAATAAGGCTACTGCTCTCATCCAGTGGCCCTTCAAAAATCGTATCGCCGCCTGCGTCGAGGCGCGGATTTAGAAATCGCGCTACATCGGCGAGTGAAAAGTAGGGCGCGGTTCGCGCGACCCCGTCCATCATGCTGAGACCGCTTGGAACCATCGACGCAGCGAGAGCGATGGCAGCAAGTTTCGCGCGCCGTTTGAAAATAAAGTAAAGCGCCACCAGCGAGAAAAGCACGAGCGAGCTACCCGTAATCGCCACCAATGGCCGTAATTCCAGCCAGGCTGACATGGGCATATCGTGTAATGCCTTCCAAGCTGTCCAGCGTGCGTCCATCGTGCCCCAGTTTCCGTTCAAAACGCGCGCGGCGCCGGCAAGGAAGAATGCCACCGCAGTGGTCATCGTGCCGGCGACACCCACGGCGATTGCGCCTGCCGCGCGCCACTTCTGTGGCATCCGGTCCCATACGACCGCCGCCCAGAGCGCAAACGCGCTCCACATACTCATCGAATAATAATCCTGCCGTTGTCCCAGAAAGAGCAACGGGACAAAAACGACGCCCATCCAGCAAAGCGGCAATGCCTCGGCGAAATTGATCTCATGCGGCCGCATCACCCGGCGCCAGGCGAAAATCGCGCCGGGCAGGAGCGCGATCGACCAGGGGAACCACCAAGCCAGATGCAGCGCCACAAATTGATAGTCAGTCACGCCAAGGTAATCCCGCAGTTCGTCGGAAAGTCCCCATAAATGTCCCACCCATTCCCGTGCGATGATGTAGTGAAAGTAATCCGAGAATTTCCATTCCGCCCAAAGGTGCCAGGGCGCCACGATTAAAAGGAAGATGGCCACATATTTCCACCGCAAAAGCGCGCGAAATCGCAACCGCGCTTCGCGATAAAAGATCGACAGCAAAAGAAAAACTGCCGCCGGATAAACAAGGCCGAGTAAACCTTTGGTCAGGCAAGCGAAGGCCGAGCAAATCCAAAAGCCCGCGAACCAAGTCTGCCGGCGACGCCGGCGCTGATAACCGCACAACCCGCAGAAAATCGCGCCTGCGATGAACGCGCTGACGAGCGGTTCGGGCATGACGATGCGCGCGAGCAAAAATGTGCCGCAGCAGCTGAGATAAATCAGACCGGCAATGAAACCTCGCCAGTAGTCCGTGAGCTTTTCTCCAATCAAAAAAATCAGGGCAACCGAAGCGATCACCGCCAGCGCACCCGGGAGTCGCGCAGCTGCGGCGTTTATGCCGAAGAGCTTGAACGAGACAATAATGAGCCAGTAGAGCAACGGCGGTTTTTGCAGGCGCGGGACACCGTCGTTCGTTGGCAGGAGCCATTGATGGGCCTCAACCATCTCCCGGGCCGCTCCTGCATACTGTCCCTCGGTCTGGCTGTACAGGTCGCCCGTCCCGATCGTCGCCACGTGTAACAGCGCCGCTAACGCAATTAGAATCGCAAATAGCGCGTGACGCGTAGGCGGCGGAGGCAGCGCCGGCGGCTCGATCAGAGTTTCTTCCAGGGTTAAGCTGCGGACGCCTGCGGTCATTGAGCAGATTCCTCTCCAGAAATTCTGATCCGGTATTCGTCTGTGGCGTGCTCGGCCGAGTCCTTTTTGCGATGTTCTTGCCAATGTTCAGGCAAACGCAGCAGTTTTCCCGTCGGCATCTCGATCAGCGCAAGCATCTGACGGCATTGGGCAATCAACGTGCTGTCATCCGGTCGTGTAATCCGAAATGCGCACCAGAACCGCGCGCGTTCCATCTGATCGAGCCAGCCCTCAATCACCAGCCGGTCTCCGAGTTTGGCTGCGCGGCGATAATCAATCTCGGTGCGTACTACCACAGGATAGGTTTGCTTTTCGGCCATTTCTGCCAGGGCTAGACCGAGTTCCTCGACGAGACGTGTGCGCGCGATCTCGATGAAACGCAGATAAGCGATATTCGAGACGACGCCTCCGCAATCGGTGTCGAAAAACATCACCTGCACTTCTGTGCGGATTTGCAACGAGGCCATGGTAGGATTTCAAATTTCAAATTTGAGATTGCAACTTCGTACGCTGTTGCTTCGTAAGATGCAAAAGGATGATTCGGTGACTTCGTAGGTCATGGTCGCGAGTGTGAGATTGGAATCTGAAATTTGAAATCTCAAACTTGCTTGGCCAAAATCGACAGCACTGCATCGACCACTTCCTGGGTGCTAACTTCTTTCATGCAGCGAAAATCGATTGGGCATTTGCGGAGAAAACAGGGGCTGCATTCGACGTGATGTCGCAGGACGACGTGACCGTTGCCGCGTGGCCCAGTCAGACCCGGCTCGGTGGAACCAAAAATGGCGACTACCGGCACGCCCAGCAATGCGGCAAGATGCATCGTGCCGGTATCGTTGGTAAGCAGTAAACGGCATTTCCGCAACTCGTTGATAAGTTCATCCAGCGTAGTCTGGCCGATCCGATTCACGCAATGATCGTCGATCGCAGCGGCGATCTGATCGCCTATCGCTACGTCGTTCTTCGTTCCGAACAAAATCCATTGCGCCGATGATTGCGCGCTAATCTTTGCGGCCACCTCGGCGAATCGCTCTGGGAGCCATCGTTTGGCCGGGCCGTACTCTGCGCCGGGACAAAGGCCGATTCTCTGCGGTTGATCGGCGACCTCAATTTGGCTGTTGGCTGTTGGCTGTTGGATGTTCGACGTCTCCGCTCCGCATTCGCGCGCGATCCGAAGAAAGCGCAGTGAATGATGTTCCGGTGGACCTGATTTTCGCGGCTCGGGAACGGTTTGATTCAGTAGCCAGCTCCTCCAATGCCCGCGATAACCAACTCTACGTGGAATGCCGCTCAGCCAAGATTCAAGAGCGACACGAAGCGAATTCGGGAAAAGAATCGCGGCATCAAAAAGCGATCGTCGCCGGAGCAACCCAACGGCCGAAAGCAGCGAACCATTTGGCAAAGAAATAATCGCATCTACTCCGGGAACGAGCTTCCACATCGGCGCTATGTTGGATGGCGTGGCGATTGTTACCTGAGCGTCGGGACGCCCCTTCTTGATCGCGCGGACTGCGGGCACGCTCATCACTGCGTCACCCAGCCAGTTGCTTGAACGAATGAGAATTTGGAATGGCTTTAGATCGTGGGTTGAAACTGCAGGGGGCAGATAGATGCCGCGTTTATATCGCGCGAGAAGAAAATTGGGCTGAGGCGTTTTCCACCGATTATGGACCCAAAACCAGTCTTCCGGCGCAACGCGAATCTGCTGCTCAATAACCTTATTTATTTTTGACGTGAGGTCTGCAATTGAAGCGCCTGGCTGGTCAAAGCGCTCGGTGAACACCATGCGCCACCGCGCAGGACCTGTTGTGTACACCGCTGCGGCGATAACTGCCGCTCGGGTGCGCTTGGCGAGTAAACCAGGCAGAGGCGAAGTGGACGCCAGCCTCCCGAAAAACGGCGTCCAGAGCCCATGATCGCCAGCGTGTTGATCGGACAAAACACCCACGCCGCCGCCGGAACGAAGCAGGTCGATCACGGGTTGGAAACCGTCTTTGCGATCGAAGAGTTCCAATCCCGTCTGACCGCGGGTGCGCCGTATATGCGCGTCGATAAAGCGATTGCCGAGTCGTTGATAAACGCTGGCGTTCCGTACGTAGCCAACGAACTTCGGCATCAACTGGGCAAATAATTCCCAAATTCCGAGATGACTCAACACCAGCACGACCGGAATACCGGCGCGAAACCGACTGTCCATCGACTCGATGTTTTCGACCGTGACCCGCTGCAGAATTTTATCCGGCAACATTTGAGTGAGTTTGACGCTGCACAAGAGATTTGCGCCAAGGCGCCGAAAATGACGGCGCACAAGACGGCGCAATTCGCCCGGCGGCTTTTCGTTGGCGAACGCAATCGCAACATTGCGTTCTGCCAGGCGCCGATATTTCCCTGAAACGAGCCACGCGCAAGAGCCGAGGATCTGGCCGACAGCAAAGAGCAACCGCAATGGCAGCGCGACCGCAATGGCCGACCCCGCGCGATAAAGAAGATAAACGACAAAATCGAGCATTGCGGAACCGCCGGTATCGCAGTGTGGCGCGGCAGGGTAGATTTGCCTGCGGCTTGCTTCAACCAATATAATGTGCGCTGCTAACCGGACTAAAAATGAGCAAGCACCAAAAAAATCTTTGGCAAGGCATCGACCCCGGCGCTCAAGATGCACTCAAGGCCCGTGATTATCGGAGCGCATCTTTCGCACAGGAGCTTTCGCGACGAGGCCTGGACGCTGTTGAACTTGTGACCGCGGACCGGAACCAGCGTGACATCAAGGAAGCCTGGATCCCAGGCGTGGAAATTTTCCCACGAAAGGTTCACGCGCAGCGGCACCGGGGGTTCTTTGGCGAATTTGTGCGGCGCGACGAAGGGATTCTCGCGCAGATTGGCTTCTGGCCGAAGCAATGGTCGGCTGCGCGGATGTTCGCAAACACGGCAAAAGGTTTCCACGTGCATCCGCCCAGCGTTCCAGAAGAAAGCGTCCCAGCAGATTGGTTGCGCCGTGTGTTTGTCGATGAGCCGAAGAATTATTCGCTGCGTCGCTACGATGATGAGCAATGGGACGTAATGTTTTTCTTGCAGGGTCGCGTTGAGATAATTTTGTGCGACATCCGAGTGGGCTTTCCCAGGCGCGTGATGCGCTTCTTCGTCGATGGCGATAACCATCGGAGCAACAATAACGTCGGCATCGTAGTTCCGCCGGGTGTGGCGCACGCCATTCGCGCCGAAGGTTCGGAAGATGTGATCATGGTTTACGGAACCAGCACAATCTTTCATCCCGAATTCGAGGGACGCATCGCCAGCGAAATCGAGAGCGCGCCGCTGCCGGAAGCCTGGCAGAAGTTCTTAGATCAATCAGGAAAATAGGAAAGAGGAAATGTTTTTCGGATTTCCTGCTCTCCTGCTTTCCTGATTCAATTTTGGCGGATGAAGCGAAGCTTCGACGCGGCCGTCCTGGAAATAATGGATCGGCCGCAGCCGGTCTCCCCCGAACTGGAGCGCGACTTGGAACGCCTTCGGCAACTCAATCGCTGGTTCGGCAGTTATCGTCTTATTTTGGGCTTTGTGCGCCGTTGGATTAAGCGCGGTCCTCCTACCCGCATCGTCGATCTTGCTACAGGTTCCGGCGATATTCCGCGATTAATTGCCGATTACGCTCGGAGAATTGGCGTGCAGGTCGAGATCGATGCTGTTGATCGACAACCCGCGACCCTGGAAATCGCCAGGAAGTTGAGCGCCGCCTACCCGGAAATTTCCTGTCACGAAGCCAATATTCTCGAATGGCATTCTGTCGAAAGCTATGACATCGTGCTTTGCACGCTTGCGCTTCATCATTTCAGCGATGAAGACGCCGTAAGTTTGTTGCGACGATCTCGCGAACTGTCTCGGAGATTTGTTCTGGTGTCGGACTTGCGGCGCGGATTTTTCCTCCAAGCCGGCGTTTATCTTTTGACCGCGCTAATTTTTCGCGAGCCGATGACGCGCTACGACGCCCGACTCTCTGCGGTTCGCGCATTTTCATTTTCCGAAATGCGCGATCTCGCGCAACGTGCCGGCTGGGAAAATTTCGACCACGAGAAGTTTCGATTCGCACGGCAGGCGATTTGGCTGGAAAAGGTCGACAACTCATTTCCTCAATAATCTGTGGACGACCCAAACGTCCTTGAGTTTCGTATTTGAGGATGTATTAAAAACTAACGTCCACGGCGAAAGGTCCTATGCCGCTCTTAAAGCCAGACCCGACGTTTTATCCATCGCCAAGACTGGCGATGCAGGCCCCTCCGGAGAAGTATGCCTTCGTGGCGGCGCTGAATCCGCCCGGGAGCAAACTCAACGACGCGTTGTTGGTTGTCGATGTTGACCCCGAGTCGCCTACGTACAGCCAGCGTGTGGGCGAAGTAATGATGCCAAAGTTTGGCGATGAACTGCATCATTTCGGTTGGAACGCGTGCAGCTCGGCGCTCTGCCCGTATGCGCCGCACCCGCACGTTGAACGGCGCTACCTGGTTGTGCCCGGGATCCGTTCGTCACGCATTCACATCATCGACACGAAGCCCGAATCCGCGAAAACCGAAGATCGTCAAAGTGATTGAACCGGAAGAAGTTTTTGCGCGAACGAATTATTCACGTCCGCACACGATTCACTGCGGGCCCGAGGGCATTTACGTCAGCGCGCTCGGAGCGCCTAATGGCGACGGCCCGGGCGGCATTTTCATGCTGGACTGCGAAACGTTTCGAAATCCTGGGCCAGTGGGAAATGGACCGCGGCCCGCAGTTTTTGCATTACGATTTTTGGTGGCATCTGGGATTCGACACGCTGCTGAGCAGCGAATGGGGCACGCCCAACATGATCGAAAATGGCGTGCAACCTGATCTGCTCCTCGGCGGCAAATATGGTCATCAGATGCACGTCTGGGACCTGCGTCGTCGACGTCATCTTCAGACACTCGACCTCGGCAACGAGCAGCAAATGGTGCTCGAGATGCGTCCGGCACATGATCCGACGAAGGCCTACGGGTTTGTTGGCGTCGTTGTTTCGCTTAAGGATTTGTCCGCGTCAGTGTGGCTGTGGCACCGCGACAATGGCACGTGGGGTGTGAACAAAGGTGATCGAAATTCCAGCCGAACCTGCCGATCCGGAGAAGTTGCCGCCGATGCTAAAGGATTTTAAGGCCGTGCCTCCGCTTGTGACGGACATCAATTTGTCGCTCGACGACAGATTTCTGTACGTTTCCTGCTGGGGAACAGGCGAGATGTTGCAATACGACGTCTCTGATCCGTTTAATCCGAAGATGACCGGCTCAGTGCGCATTGGCGGGATTGCCAATCGAACGCCGCACCCGAAGAAACCAGATCAGCCGCTGGCCGGCGGTCCACAAATGGTGGAAGTAAGCCGCGATGGCAAACGGATCTATTTCACCAACTCACTTTATGCCGCATGGGATGAGCAATTCTATCCGGACGGCGTAGGCAGTTGGATGGTCAAACTTGACGCTGGTCGCGATGGCGGCATCGTCGTTTGACGAAAACTTTTTCGTCGAAAGCAGCGATTATCGAGTGCATCAAGTTCGCCTCGAAGGAGGCGATTCCTCGAGCGATTCCTTTTGTTTTCCGTGAACGGGCTCTGGCCGTGGCTGGCGGTCTTTGGGCTCGGTCTTTTTCACGGAGTAAACCCGGCAATGGGATGGTTGTTTGCCGTCGCGCTCGGATTGCAGGAGCAGAAGCGCGCAGCAGTATTCCGTGCGCTGCCGCCGATCGTGCTGGGGCACGCGCTTTCTATTGCGATAATCATTACGGCGGTTCTCGTGGCTCGCATCAGCTTGCCGCACCGCGACGTTGAAAATTGCCGCGGCGGCGATTCTGTTTGCTTTCGGCTTCTATCGTCTGTTGCGTTCGCGTCATCCAAACTGGGTTGGAATGCGAGTGGGTTTTGGCGATTTGACGCTTTGGTCGTTCATCATGGCGTCGGCGCATGGTGCAGGGCTGATGCTCGTCCCGTTTTTTCTAGGATCGCCGGCTGCGGGCGCCGCGCATGACCACGATTCGCACGCACTGGCATTTGCAAGTTTCAGCGCGCCTTCTCTGCTCACAGTGTTGGTCATAGTCCACACATTGGGATATCTTATAGCGACAGCGCTGGTGGCGATTGTGGTTTACGAAAAACTTGGCGTGGCAATATTGCGCCACACCTGGTTAAACATCGATTTGGTCTGGATGCTTGCGCTGATGATCACCGGCGTATTTATCCTCTTCCTTTGATTCGCGGACCGCACGTAGTTGGATAAAGCTGTCGACGTGAAAGTTCTCACGACGGTTGCAGAGGCGCGGGCGCATCGGCGCCCGCAATCGTCAGGTGCTCGTGCCGACCATGGGTGCCTTGCACAAGGCGCATGGCGAGTTAATTCGCGTGGCACGTGAACACGCCGGAAGAGATGGTGAAGTAGCGGTGAGTATATTTGTGAACCAGCTCCAGTTTGGCCCTGGAAGCGATTACGAGCGATACCCGCGGCCGGAAAAAGTCGATGAGGAATTTTGTCGAAAGGCCGGCGTCGATCTCTTGTTCCGACCCAGCGCCGCGGAGATGTATGCTGACGATCGTTCAGTGTTTGTCGAAGAGTCCTCACTTTCCAAAACGCTGGAGGGAAAGTCGCGCCCCGGACATTTTCGCGGGGTTTGCACCGTGGTGGCGAAGTTGTTTCATGTCCTTTCGCCGAATGCCGCCGTGTTCGGCGAGAAAGATTTTCAGCAACTGGCGATCATTCGTCGCATGGTGCGCGATCTCGATTTCAAGATCGAGATCATTGCCGTGCCGACGATGCGGGAAGACGACGGTCTGGCGTGCAGTTCACGCAACCAATATTTGAATGATGAAGAACGAAAACAGGCGGCGGTTTTGTTCAAAGCGTTGCGGGCCGCAGCAGATGCTGGCGAACAATCCGCTCAAGAAATCGTTACTCTTGCGCGAAATGTGATCAACCAGGCGCCACTGGCGCAGGTCGATTATATTGAGGTCGTCGATACGGAAAGTTTGCAGCCAATTCAAATTGTTAGACCGAATTCGGTGCTCGTGTTGGCTGTGTTCTTCGGCAAGACTCGTTTGATCGACAATATTCGGTTGGAATGAAGGAATACGATTTTGTTGTGATCGGCAGCGGCATCGCCGGTCTCAGCTTTGCATTGAAAGCCGCAAAGCACGGATCGGTGGCTGTCATCACGAAACGCAAGGGCTCTGATACAAACACCGCGTGGGCACAGGGCGGGATCGCGTGCGTGACGAGCGATGAAGATTCATTTGAACTGCACGTGCGCGACACGCTTGAGGCGGGCGCCGGACTGTGTGACGAAGCAGTCGTCCGCACGATTGTGACCGAAGGTCCAGAGCGCATTCGGGAACTCGCGGAGCTTGGACTTCAGTTCGATGAGCGCGAGGTCTCAGGCCATCGTGAGTTCGATCTCGGCAAAGAGGGCGGTCATTCAAAGCGCCGGGTGCTGCACGTGCGAGACGCAACCGGGAAGGAGATCGAAGAGACTTTGCTGCGCGAGCTGGGCCGACAATCACACGTTCAGCTATTGGAAAATCACACGGCGGTGGACTTGATCACCGCAGCCAAGCTCGGCTTCGCCACAGAAGACCGCTGCCTTGGCGTCTATGTTCTGGATGAAAAAGCTGGAGAAGTAGAAACGATTCGGTCGAATCGGATCGTGCTGGCGACCGGTGGTTGCGGGAAAGTTTATTTGTACACAACGAATCCCGACATCGCGACTGGAGACGGAGTGGCGATGGCGTGGCGCGCCGGCGTAGAGATCGCGAACATGGAGTTCATTCAATTTCATCCAACCTGTCTCTTTCATGCGGAGGCGAAATCATTTCTCATTTCCGAAGCGGTACGCGGTGAAGGCGGCATTTTGCGCAACAATCGCGGCGAAGATTTTATGAAACGGTATGATGCACGCGGCTCACTTGCGCCAAGAGACATCGTCGCCCGAGCGATTGACGCAGAGATAAAGCGGTCAGGCGCGAGATGTGTGTTTCTCGACGTCACGCACAAGGCTCCAGAGTTTATTCGGGAGCGTTTCCCGCATATCTATCAGACGTGCCTGCGCTTCGGTATCGACATGTCGAAGCAGGCCATCCCTGTCGTGCCGGCTGCGCATTATCAATGCGGCGGAATTAAGACTGACGTGAATGGCGCGACCAGTTTGGCAGGGTTATATGCGATTGGCGAGGTCGCGTGCACGGGCATGCATGGAGCAAACAGGCTTGCGAGCAACTCGCTGCTGGAAGGCTTGGTCGTGGCGTATCGCGCCGCAACAGCCGCTGTGCAGATGCGACCAGCTTCAAAGCAAAAAGCCGCGTTGCCTGAGTGGCAATCGGGAAACGTCCATGACGTAGATGAACTGGTCGTCATTTATCACAACTGGGACGAGATTAGACGTTTAATGTGGGATTACGTGGGAATTGTTCGTACAGACAAGCGGCTCCAGCGCGCCAGCGCACGGCTGCGAAATCTTCAGCGCGAAATCCGCGAGTTCTATTGGAACTTCAAAGTGTCGGTTGACCTGCTCGAACTGCGTAATCTCGCGGCGGTGGCGGCCTTGATTGTCGATTCAGCCCTCTGTCGGAAAGAAAGCCGCGGCCTCCATTACACGCTCGACCATCCAGAGGCGGATGCTCGACAATTCAAACGCGATACAGTGCTTAGTCGCGGTTGAGCCAGATCAGGAGAGGGGCATCGCGCCGCAAATGGAGCACACACGCGGCGTTGCGCATTCGGGAAACAGGAAGATTCGGCTTGCCTGACCGCCCGAAATCGGATAGAAGATGGCGGCGTTTGTAATGAGGAGACTTCTTGCGGTCTGTCTGAGTCTGGCGGTCTTTGTCGTCCCAAAACTTTTCGGGGATGAGCAATCCACTTCCCCATATGCGACGGCGGCAGATTTCGCCAAGTATGCAATGAAACTGCGGGAGCAGGCGTTGCTCAAAGTTGAACCGCAAGTTTTTATCCCTACCAGTTCCCGCCCGGCGATCCAGCGTTACCCGTGGAAAACGAATATCGTGACGACCGTCTTTTGGGTTGGGGAACAAGCGGGGGGCAATAATCCGGTTGCCAACTATAAAAGCGCGTGGGATTTCAATTGGACGGCGAATTACGGCGGAACCGATGATCCCGATCGAAGCGCGCGACGCGATTATAGGCCCGTGGCGTTTGTTCCAAAACAGAATCCCTTCTATTTTGCGCTGCCGTACAACGATGTTACGCACGGTCAGTTCAAGCCGGAAGCGCCGCTGGTGATTCCCTGGTTCAAACAAGCGTATACGGGCCAGGGAGAGTCGGTGTGCCGACATCGCTGGATCGCCATCCGCAAAGGTACTCGCGCCTGTTATGCGCAATGGGAGGACTGCGGCCCATTTCGCACAGACCATTTTCAATACGTCTTTGGAAATGAGCGTCCCAAGCCGAATCTAAACCATGGTGCCGGGCTGGATGTTTCCCCGGCTGTGCGTGATTACTTGGGGCTCGCGCCGACCGACGTGACGGATTGGCAATTTATCGAAGTACGTGACGTGCCTCCCGGACCGTGGCGAACCTACGGCGAAAATAATCACTTCGTCATTGCGCGTAGCAAGATTGAGAAGCAGGTGGCGGCGGGTAGCATTGGTGCCGCGAAGAAATAGGCGGATAAAGCGTCAAACGGGAGTTCCTTCGAGCTTCGTCATTCGTTCGTCATTCGTCATTTGGGTTTTGTCATTTCCGCCCGGCCTAAGGGCTCGGCGGAGATTCCGCTGGAGCAGCATGCGATGGGGAGTTGGCGCCCGGCTCAGCACTTCGATGAGGAGCTTGCGGCGTGGCCATGTGAATCAGTTCCGATACGGTGACGAATTTAAAACCCTTGGCCTCGAGCGCATCGAACGTGGAAGGCATTGCTTCGATTGTCCCGGGGTGAATGTCGTGAGATAGCACGATCGAACCGGGCTGCGTCTCCTTGAGAATTCGATTGCGAACCACAGCCGGGCCGGGACGCCTCCAGTCATACGGATCGACGTCCCAGAGAATGATCTGATAGCCGAATTCATCGTGAATCCAGTGCTTTTCGCGGTCCGTGATAGATCCGTATGGTGGCCGCATTAACGTAGGACGCTTGCCAGTGGCGTTTGTGATTGCATCATCGGTTCGCCGTAGTTGGCTGCGTACACTCTCCTGCGACATTTTACCGAAGTTAGGATGCGACCAACTGTGGTTGCCAATTTCATGCCCTTCCCGGGCAGCCCGCTCAACGATCTCAGGATGTTCCGCGACATTTTCGCCGATGACAAAGAATGTTGCCTTGATGTGGTGCGCCGCGAGTAGATCGAGCAGTTTTGGGGTAAGGGTCGCGCTTGGGCCATCGTCAAAGGTCATCGCGATATAAGGACCATCTGTATGAACGGAATTGAACGTGATATTCTGCTCCGTCAGAGCTTTACGCCCGCTCTTTTCTGGGGTTTGCGGCGGATTTTCCGGCTCGGCGGCGCTAAACGTCCGCGTCGCGACTAGCACAGCAACGCAAAGGAAGTACAAACGGAGAAAAAATATTAGCACGAAAATCGTGGATGAATCGCGTGTATCTAGCAGTTGTCGTCAGCTGCGCAAGGCGCGCGCCATTGAAATCACAACGACATTTCGCGTTTCCGCAAAAGCGGAACCGTTCAACCTTTGCGCAATTTCTCCAGTTGCGCGATAAGATCTGCGCCCGGCAGGTAGCCCTCGTACCGCCAAAGTTTTTGCCCATTGCCATCGAGAACGATCAGGGTGGGGAAGCCGTGCACGTCATATTGGCGTGCGAGCTCCAGGTTTTGCTTTTTCAATTCAGCAGCTTGTCCCTGCCATCGAGAACCACTAGGCCGCGGGAAGTCGAGCTCCAAGAGCACCAAGTTTTTGCTGGCGTAATCTTTGAAATCAGACTGAGAGAAAACATCCTGGTCCAATCGAATGCACCAGCCGCACCAGTCGGAACCAGTAAAATTAAGCAACAATAGTTTGTGGCTGGATTTGGCCTCGTCTTGGGCTTTGTGGTAATCGTCGAGCCAGCCGGACGCTGCGGCGCTGCCAGTCGGCGCATGGAACAGAAAGCTGACTGCAACAGCGATGAGAATGAAACGATGCTTTTTCACATCGTCACCTTGAACTAGACCACGCCCGTGCGCAAGCACGGCAAACAACCGTCCGCGCGGCAGCGATCTGTTATTCGTGTCCGCAGATAGCCCGGCGGGGAAACGCCGGGCTATAAACGGCGTTATCGATCTAACGCAGATGCTTCGAAACGAGCTTGGTCATCTCGAACATGCTCACTTGGCTTTTACCGTTGAACACGGGCCGGAGTGCGTCGTCGGCGTTGATCATGGTTCGTTTCTTTTTGTCCTGCAGACCGCGCCTCTTGATGTAGTTCCAAAGCTTTTTGGTAAGCTCGGAACGTGGCAGCGGCGTTGACCCAACAACAGCAGAAAGCTTGTCGTCAGGCTGGACCGGTCTCATGAAGGCGGGATTCGGTTTGCGTTTGGAAGTTTTCTTTTTGGTTTTCGGCATGGACGCTGATTAGCGTTTCGCTCGGAAGAGAGCAACATTAAATTTTGAATAAACAAAAATTTTTTTTAGGCGGTCCGACGCACCGCCAACGCCGCCACGTCATCTGGCAGCGCTTCTCCGGCTTTAGATGGCGCTGTCTCCGCCAATATTCGCCCGAGGAGCGCCTCGGCGCTGGGTGCAGAATGATCGAGTATTTTCTCCAGGAATTGTGGACTCAGACGCGACTCTTTGCCCTTCCTTGAGCCGAACAAACCGTCTGTGTAGAGGAGGAAAGTGTCGCCCGGTTTTAGAGTGACAATCGTTTCTGTAAGTTCCGCAGATTCCACCAAGCCTAACGGCGGCGCGACAGAAGCGATCGTCTCGGTGGCGCCGGTGTGGCGTGCAATTAAAAGAGGAGGATGCCCGGCGCCGACGATACTTGCGCGTCCCGTCGAAGGATCGACTGCGACGCACATCGCGGTCATAAAGGAGCGCCCGCCAAAAATGCTGCGAAAATCGTGGTTCACCGCTTCCATCACGCTGGCTGGTGTGTCGTGTTCCGCGCTGCCGTGGTGAAAAAGAAGTTTTGCCAGAGTCGTGAGCAGCGCCGCAGCAGCGCCGTGACCAGTGCCATCAGCGATCCAGAATAAAATCCTGCCATCCGTCATTCGTAGCCACCCATAGATATCGCCGCCGACCTGGATTACCGGGTGATAACAGGTCGCAACCTCCCAACCAGGCAGCGCTGGCGGTTTTTGCGGGATCAACGATTGCTGCGTTAGACGCGCAGCTGCCAAATCGCGCTCATGATCCCGGCGCCAGTTCTCCAGTTCGTCATTCTGCCGCTCTAATTGCCGCCGCATGGAGCGAAGGCGAAGCTGAGTGTCGATTCGCGCTCGCAACACCGCGGCATTGACCGGCTTGGTCACAAAATCATCCGCGCCAGCGCGCAGACAAGATACCTCGCTCTCTTGACTTCCGTGCGCGGTCAACATGATGACGGGAATCTGCGCGACTGCCGGATTGTGGTCCGATCGGAGCCGGGTTAACACTTCCGCGCCGTTTAGCCCTGGCATATCGAAATCAAGGAGCAGCAGCGACGGCGGCTTGGCGTGAACTATCTCTAGCGCTTCGGAACCGTCTTTGCATACGCGGCACTTGTAACCAGCAGCCGTGAGCAATTGCGCCAGCAGCCTGCGACTCAAGGCATCATCGTCCACTACCAAAATCTCTGCGTGGGAACGGTCTGACATCTCATCTTTGGATTCGGATGAAATGCGCCACGTCATTGTATTTGTGCCGCTCTTTCTTGAGAGCCAAGCGGCTCGAAGAAAAACTGATTTAATGATTGGCAACGAGTTGGACTCCGGATACGATTGCGACAGTATTTCCATTTATGAAATTTTCATTGTTGCTTGCTCTCCTCGCGGCATTCCTGCTCGCCTCATGCGCTGAAGAGCCACCGCCGCCACCCAGCCGCCATAGGACCGCGAATTATCCTCCCACGCAGACGGGAGAATACCCGCCGCCACAACAGCCGTTCAATCCGAACGGACCAGTTCAACCCACCAGTACGCCGCCAACCGAAACCGCGGCAGCTTCACCTCCTCCCACGGCTGCACCTACGAAGAAAATTGCAAAAGGCGATTATCCTGTACGGAATTCCTGTTCCTGGTAAACCGCACTTGGTGGAGAGCCCTTATTCGCCAGGCAAATATATCGACGTGGAAGGATTCCCTCCGGGAACCGAAGTGAAGGACCCTTACACTGACAAGATCTTTCTTGTGCCGTAATCGGGTGCCGCCCCTGATAGTCTAGCGGGTTTCTCCGATGCTGGATGCTGGATTAGCGCCGCTGATTTTTCATCGAGGATCTAGCATCAAGTATCCAGTATCAATTTTTCATTTTCTATGGAGTTACGAGTAAAACGCGCGTCTCGAATTGACTTGGAAATTACTGTACCGGGCGATAAAAGCATTTCGCATCGCGCGGTAATCATCGCGGCTCTGTCGAATGGGGTGTGCACTCTGCAGGGATTTCTTCCCAGTGAAGATTGCATGCACACGGTAAACGCAATGCGCGCTTTGGGTATCAAGATTGAGCAGCCCGAGCCGACCACGTTACTCGTTCACGGGAAAAAGCGGGTCCTTACTGCACCGAAAAACGAGATTAATTGCGGCAATTCCGGTACGACCATGCGGCTTCTGGCCGGCTTGCTGGCAGGACAAGCATTTGAAAGTCGCTTGGTCGCGGATGCGGGACTGTCGCGACGCCCGATGGATCGCGTGATCGCGCCGCTTTGTGAGATGGGCGCGAGCATCGTTGCCGAAGGGCCGGACCAAACAGCGCCGTTGCGCGTCAGCGGCGGTTCGCTGCGAGGAATTCATTATCGCCCGTCTGTGGCAAGCGCACAGGTCAAAGGTGCGTTGCTGCTGGCGGGTCTTTTTGCCAGAGGCAAGACCACTGTCGAAGAGCCGTTACCAACACGAAACCATATGGAAAAAATGTTCAATTATTTCCTGGTGCGGACTGCAACTGAAGAAGCTGGCAGCGTCACTGTATTTGGCGACCAGGTACCGGAGTCGCGCGACTTTGTCATTCCGGGCGACATTTCTTCGGCGGCCTTTTGGCTGGTTGCTGCGGCGGCACAACGAAGAGGACATCTGCTTATCCGCGACGTTGGTTTAAATGATACACGAACCGCGTTGCTTGGCGTTTTGCTCCGCATGGGTGCGCAAGTGCGCGAGGCTGTTGATGATGTCGATCAGCTTGAACCGCGCGGAATTATCGAAGTCACTGGTTTTCCGCTTAAAGGAACCGTCATCCAAGGGAAGGAGGTGCCACGGCTTATTGACGAACTACCGATTTTGTCTGTTGCAGGCGCCTTGGCAAACGGCAGGACGGTTATTCGGCAGGCAGGGGAACTACGCGTTAAAGAAACGGATCGCATTGCGGCAATCGCGCATAATTTGCGCACCATGGGCACACAGGTGGCCGAGCTGAATGATGGCCTCGAAATTTCTGGGCCGGCCCCTCTGCACGGTGCGCAGGTGGCGAGCTTCGGCGATCATCGCATCGCAATGGCGTTTGCCATAGCGGGTCTCTTCGCTGAAGGCGAAACCATTGTTCAGGACGCCGAATGCATTCGTGAGTCTTATCCGGGATTTGAAACGATGTTGGAAGAGTTCACGAATCCGAAACGGATGCAGGTCAGCACGCCGGTGATTGGTTCACTCACTCCCACTGCGCCCGAGCAGGGTTAGGCGGGTGCCATAGGACACGTACGACACATGTGACCCATGGGATTGCGCACTTCTCAGCGAGATTTCCGTCGCGTAGTTGCCATTGATGGTCCTGCTGCCTCTGGAAAAAGCAGTGTCGCGCGAGAGCTCGCCCGGCGCCTCGGCTTTATCTACGTGAACTCGGGAGCCGTTTATCGAGCGATCACGTGGTACCTTCTGGAAAGAGGCATCAATACCGAAGATAGCAACCGCATCGCCCAAGCTCTCGCGTCAGCAGCCATTACCGACTGCATTGAGGACAGCGAGTCGCGCATCCTGGTCGATAATGTCGATCCCGCGGAGCATTTGCGCGACGATCGTGTGAACGAAAGTGTTTCCCGCGTTAGCAGGTCACCCCTTGTCCGCCGGATTGTTGGCCAGAAGCTGCACGAGCGTGCGCGGAACCACGACCTGGTCGTGGAAGGGCGGGACATTGGCTCCGTGGTTTTCCCCGAGACCTCTTACAAATTTTATGTTGATGCTTCGCCTGAGGTGCGCCTGCGGCGTCGTGCCGCGCAAGGGGAACGCGACGAAATCACTATGCGCGATCACGCCGATTTTTCGCGGTCTCTTTCACCACTCGTCATCGCTGAAGACGCAGACGTTATCGATACGTCGCATCTTACGATCGAGGCAGTCGTCAACGAAATCGTCGTACGGCTTAAGCAAAAAGGCCTGCAGGTTTAGAGATTTAGAGATTGAACAAAGAGAATCGCTAAATCACTGAACCGCTTAGTCGTTAAATGAATTTCTACTACTGGCTTGGCTATCACTTTTCCCGTCTGGTCGGCCGATTGTTTTTTCGTTTTCGTGTAATTCATCGGGAGCACATGATTCAGAGTGGGCCGGTGATCCTCGCCATGAACCATCAGAGTTATCTCGATCCGCCGCTTGCCGGGATTACTTGCGATCGGGCGATATACTTTCTAACCCGGGGAACACTTTTGGACGCGCCGCTGCTCGGCTGGCTTTTGCCAAAGCTGAATGTGATCCCAATTAACCAAGAAGGCGTGGATCGTGGCGCCATTAAGGCCTTGATTCGTGTTCTCAAAGCGGGGAACGGGGTGCTGGTTTTCCCAGAAGGCTCGCGCACGCTCGACGGTAAGTTGCAGCCCGCGGAGCCCGGACTGGGCCTCGTGATTGCAAAAACGCTCGCGCCAGTCGTCCCGATGCGGATCTTTGGCGCGCACGAAGCCATGCCGCGCGGCGGTGGCGGTTTGCACTTTGTGCCAATTACCATCGTGATCGGAGAACCGATCTTTTTTACGGCAGCCGATCTTTCCACGCCGGGAAGAAATCTCTACGGGCGACTAAGCGAGCGCGTTATGGATGCAATCGCGGCCTTGCGCTTGTAAGGTCGACTTCGATACTAAGGCGTGAATTCCCGCGAGCCCTCCGTCGAAAAATCCGGGCCATCCCGGGTCTCAAAAAGTGCTGTTGTGGTGATGCTCATCATCATTGGCACACTGGCCTTATTGGCCGTCTTCGCGAATATGCAGCGTTTTGGGCGTGGGCAGGTCGAGACGGTCGTGGTGAGGCCGGCAACTACACCAGCGCCGCAGGCGCGTTAAGTTTCGTTTGACTAGGCGTTGGCCTTCCGTTTCGTTCGTCCGAATTACGGAAGACCAAAATACAGTTTACTCCTTATATAAAGAAATTTTTTGTCCTTTCGGTCCTCATCCCGTTTGTAATAATTTGCTCCTGCCAAAAACAAGATTCGGCGGCTGAACAGCAACTTGCTCAACGGAAAGCGGAGCTGGACGCACGCGAGAAAGCATTAGACGAAAGAGAAAAAGCATTGGCGGAAAGAGAAAAAGCCACAGGGAGCGCTCGCATGATTCCCTCTGATCTTCAGTCGCGGAGGCAGGTTCGCGACCCCGCGGAGGTGAAAGCAGAAAGAGAGAGGAGATTACAACAGCTTCCCCCCGAGCTTCAGTTGCGGGGTCTGATCGCCGACCCCTCGCAGGGCAGAGATGAAAAAGACACCAGAATGCAAGAGCGACTCGCCCAACGACAGCGTAGGATGGAAGAATTACAAAAAGCGAGGATGGCTCACGCAGTAAAACCTTTTGGGGCGGAGGCTACGTCGCCAACTCCATCTCCTGCGATAGAGGCTACTTCGCTGTCTCCGTCGCCTACGCCTGAGTAAATTCGAGCCATTACCTTAGGGGTTTCGGCTAAAACTGGCCGCCAAATTTGCGTGTTGCCCTGCAAGCGCGCGGGCATATTGGAGGGTGTCGATAGAATCGACATTCTTGTCGTGCCGTATAGCTTTGATTCTCGGGAAACGCAGTGCCAGTCCACTGGCGTGACGCATGCTGGGCTGGATTGAATTGAAGGCGACCTCGAGCACGACGTCTGGTTTCACTGTGCGATACCGGCCGTGATCGGCGATTGTGTTCTTTTTGAAGTGCTCGGTTAATTCCACAATCTCCGCATCAGTCAATCCGCTGTAAGCTTTGCCAATGGGCAAGAGCTCGCCAGTGACTTCATCGCGCACCGCGAACGTGTAATCGCTCAGGACATTGTTGCGCTTGCCATGGCCGAGCTCCGCCGCGACAACCACCACATCGAGTGTCGCGAGCTCCTTCTTGAGCTTGAACCAAAACATCCCACGGGTGCCGGGTAAATAAAAGCTTTCCGGGTCTTTGATCATCAGACCTTCATTCAAGCGCCGGCGAGCCTGTTGAAACGTTTGTTCGATCTCGGTGCCAGAATGGGCGGGGATCACTTTTGCAATTTGAAATTGTGACGGTAAACGCAGGGCGCCGAGGTGTCTTCGCCGCTCGCGCAACGGAGTTCTTAACAACGACTGCCCGTTTCGCCAAAGAAGATCAAAGATAACAAAGGCAACCGGTACGTCCGCTACCGCGTGCGCGAATAGGTCCGCGCCGTCGCTTGTGCGGCCCAGTCGCCTTTGCAAATCGAAAAAGGTGAGTCTGCGACCTTCCTGGAAAGCGATGATTTCACCGTCGATAATCAGCTCTTCCTGGAAGTTCCTGGCTTGATCGGCCAGCTCGGGAAATTGACTGGTGATGCGCCGCAAATCACGCGAGAAAATTTCAACGCGTTTTTCGGTGCGGTGAAGCTGCGCGCGGATACCATCAAATTTGTCTTCCAAATAAGCGGTAGCGGGGGCTGCTGATACTGATCCACAATCGGCGTCTGTTGTGCCAACAAACCGTTCCCACACGGCTTCGGCAGTCGGCTGAGGAGTCGCAAGCATGCACTTGATCGGGCGAAAGAGCGACAGCTCCGCCCGGTGCAGTTCCTTTCGCGAAGCGAGCAGCGCGGTCTGGCCGATGTCGCCTGACAACATGTTGGCCTCTCTTACTTGCTCGAGGGGAACATCAAACGCCTTCGCAATCGCTTCCTCCACCAAACCCTCTCGCAACCCGATCCGCAGGTCGCCGGTCAAGATTTTAACGACGTACTCGCCTTCGCGCGGGGACAAGATGGATAAGCGATTTTGCAGCAGTTTTGCCTTCGCGTTGGGGCCGCGGGCGCGATGGAGACTTTCGAACAACTCGCGCGATTCACGGATACTGAATGGCTGCGGCGCTGTTCGCCCATCCAGAATTTCGAACGCACTTCTGCCGGCGTCCCCGTGGGCGCTGGCGATGCGATGAAGTTCCGTGTCGTCGATGTTGGTGGCGGCTTGCAGCGCGCGGAAGATTACCGCCCACCCAATCTGCAGTGTGCGCAAATCGCTTTGGGCAAATGCCCTCCCGGTAAAGTAGAGCGTCGCTATCGGGAGCTGCTCGCTTGACAGGCCGCCCAAGTAATCGGCAAGCAGTCGAATTTTCTCGAGCTTTGCCGGAGTGGCAGCGATCGTTTCAGCAATATTCGCAAGCGCGAGAAATTCAGATTCCCGCACAGAATGGTAGGGACGGCGCACTGCGGTCGCCGCGGCGACACATCGCAGCGCGATGTCCCTACCTCCAAGGTCCAACTCCATTTGATTTTTCTCGCTCAATGCCCAAGCTTCGACGCCGCGCATGCGGAGATCACTGGCAAACTCGGCGGCAAACCCGTGGAGCGTAAATACTCGCCGTGGCTGTATCAGTTCGACGTATCGAATCAAATCGTCATAATCCGCGTGATCCGAGAGAGGAAATGCGGCATCGACCCCGTAACGATAGACCGCATTTGGATCGACCGCCCAGCCGCTGATCATTGCCACGCGTCTGTGCGGGATTTTTTCCAGCATCTGCGAACGATTTGTGCTCGGTGGGCAGATCAAAACTTTTCCTGCAACCTCATTCGCATTATACCGCACGTAGTTGCAAAACGACTGGCCGAAATGCTCGTAGATGCGCGTCATCCGATAAACCGAGCCGTGCAGCATGGGCGTTAGGCCCGCTCCATCAAGCGAACACAATATCTCCTGAGCTTTGCCTAACGAGTAGCCCAGAAGCACCGGCACTTGGGCGGCTTCGATTGTTTCGCGGCAGAACGCGACTATTTGGTCAATGACTTGCTCCGTTGGCGGAAATCGATAGCGCGGCCGACCGAATGTGGTTTCCATTATGAGTGTATCGGCGTGGCGCCACTGCGCCCTTTCGGCGGATTTTCCGGGACGCAGCTTGAAATCTCCCGTGTAAAGGAGCGTCTCGTCGTCGGCAAAGAGGAAACATTGCGCCGAACCAAAGATATGGCCGGCGGGCAACAGCATCAGATCGAGCCCATCCACGGTTCCCTTTTCGCCAAATGGCAGAACGTGTTCGGTGCGATGACCCGGCATTCGCTGTTGAAGCAAACGCGACGTCCGCTCGGAAAGGATGATCTCCTCGTGAGGCGCTATGTGGTCGCTATGCGCGTGCGAAACGAAAGCGAAGGGCTTTGCGTCCCACGGGTCCAGCCACAAATCTTGTTCCGGCAAGTAAACGCCGCGCTCGTACCGAACTTCGATCATTAAAAAGAAGTTTACTTTCAGATTCGAGCGAGTTCCATAGGACCTATAAGTCGTATGATATACAGGCAAATGAGGTTTGCCGCCGCAGCTTTCAGTCTGATCTTAATTGCTCTCGGCGCTTCCAGTGAGGGGGCTCGCCGCGAAGAACCAAGAATCGTTGAAAAGGTGACACCGCTCCCGGTCGCGTTGGACAAAGATTTCGAGTTTCGAAAAACGAAGCTTTTCTTGTTAAGTCTGACACCATCAACGGCAGGTCAGCGCGCCCAGAAGACGACGAGCACGCTTGGCGCGAAGTCGACGTCGCCGAACCAGAAAACGGCGACGCTTCAGGATGTTCCGATCACCTTTGAGCGCCAATACCGGATGTTCGGCGCTGTGACTGGGCTCGATCAGCGTCAGCGGTTCGGTAATTATTTCGATTTCTTTTGGCGAGCGAAGCGGCCCTCCGACGTCACTGTGCGCTTGGAGTATCGCCAGGAAAAATTACACGAACACGTCCAGGCACAGGAGATTACTTATCAAAACGTGCGTGGCACTCATAAGACCGAATTTAAGGTCATTGGCGACGATTACTTCGACGACGGTCGCGTGATTGCCTGGCGGTGCCTGTTAATCGCAAACGGCCAGATCGTGGCCGAAAACCGCTCCTTTATGTGGGAATAGTGCAGGGCCACCTGTGCCGGCCGCTTTCCTTAGTCGTGGTCGAGCGTTGCAACGGCGACCCTCCGCTTAATGAGGTCCTTCGCGGCCGGCGTTTCGAATCAAATTTCGGGAGCGCCGAAGTCGTCTAAGGTTTGACACGATGCCTTTTGGACTGGTATCGTCTAAGGAGTAACTGTGGATTCATCTATTCAAGTAGGTGTAAGAGGCCCGACCGTATGGGTCAAAGTGGAGGGGAAAGGTAGTTTTCTCAATAGCGGCGACCTGAAAGAGTTCGCACGCGAGATGTTGGACCGCGGCTACCGGGAGTTTGTGGTGGATCTGGCGAACTGCGCCATGATGGATTCCACGTTCATGGGAACGATGGCCAGCGTGGCGTTGCGATTGAAGGAGCTTGGCCAGGGCCATCTTCACATCGTTCATTGTAAAAATCGCAGCCAGGAGCTTCTCTCCGGGCTGGGTCTGGATCAGATATTTGATATTCATGCCAACGGAGCGGGCGCGCCTGAATTTGAAGCGCTCGAGCAAACTCCTAAAGCGCGGTCGCCAGAGGCCAAAAAAAAGGAGCAGGCAGAAACGATGCTGGAGGCGCACGAGGCGCTTTGTGAGGCAGCACCGGGAAATGTGTTTCGATTTAAGGACGTTCTCGATTTCTTACGACAAGACCTTCATCACGAGACGCCTTTGAAGTAAGCTGGCCCTTTAACGATGTGGCCGACTCTTCTCCTCGGACTGCTTGTCGCGTCTGTTGGCGGATGGATTATTACCACCTACCTCCAGACGCGGCGGATTCGCACGCTGGAGCGTTCTCACGAGGAAATCCAAGTCGAGGAAACGCTCGTTTTCGATTTCCTGCACGGTCTTGGCGAAGCCTTCCGGGAGACCATTCGACCTCAGGAACTGCACCGGCTCATTGTCGAGGGCGCTACACGCATCCTCGACGCGCACGGCGGAGCACTTTATGTGACCGATCGCACCGGCGCGAAACTTACGCCGGCTTTCATCTCCAAGGGTTGTCCGCCGCTGGTCGATATTCCGCCGAATATTTCGCAACAAGCGGCCGCCAATCCCGTCGCGCTTGAGAGCTATATACGGCTTCACACAGTTGTCGCGGGCGAAGGACTGATTGGGCGGATTTGGCAAACAGGGCAATCTGTTTACTTGAACGAGTTCTCGGAAGCGCCGGAGTTGGCGAAATTGCACGGCAGCGCTTTTGGCAGCTCGTCGGTCATGGCTGCGGCGCTCGGGTATGGAAATCAAGATCTGGGTGTGCTGGCGCTCGCCAATGGTCCGACGGGTGCGGCCTTTTCGCAGGGTGATTTGGTCGTTTTTAAATCGATCGCTGAGCAATCTGCCTTTGCGCTCTACAACGCCATCATTTATTCGATGGCGAACGAAAAGAAACGGCTGGACCACGATCTTGAGATTGCCCGGGACATCCAGCGCATTTTGCTCCCATCAGAAGCGCCGGTGATCAATGGATTTCAGATCAGCGGTCTTAATGTGCCGGCCCGCCAGGTAAGCGGCGATTATTTCGATTATATCCGGGTCGATGAAGAACGGCTGGGCGTGGCAATCGCAGACGTTTCGGGCAAAGGTGTGCCGGCATCGCTGATCATGGCAATTTGCCGCAGTGTTTTGCGCGCTGAGGCGTCGCGGAACCCGTCTCCAGCGGATGTCTTGCGGAAGGTGAACCGTCAGCTTTATCCCGATATCAAGGAAGACATGTTCATCAGCATGGCCTATCTCATTCTGGACCACCAGCGCAATGGCGTTACCCTCGCGCGCGCCGGACACGATGCGCCGTTACTGTATCAACGGAAGTCACAAACGGTTACACCAGTAAAATCTCCGGGAATGGTAGTGGGAATTGACAGCGGAAGCGTGTTTGATAGGCTGACGGTGGACTTCGCCGTCCCGCTCGAGCACGATGATTGCCTCGTCCTCTACACCGACGGTGTGACCGAAACGCTGAATGCTGAGGGAGACGAGTTCGGTCTCGATCGCATGATGGAATCGGTCCGCGCCAGCGCGAACGATGGCGCGCAGGCGATTGTAAAGAAAATCATCGGGGACGTACGCGACTTTACCGGTTCGGCACCTCAAAACGACGACATCACGTTGATTGCGATCCGCAAAACATGAAAAAAATTCCTATTTCTGAACAAAACGAACAAATGAAGGCATCCGCGTCGGCGAGAGCGATGCCTTCATCCGCCTCGCGCACGCGGCCAACTGTGACCGAGCAAACCGACGCCGAAGATCCCATGGCTGGCTTGCAAGCCGATCTCGACAGGTTCCGCGATCTCGCATTGCGCAGTCAGGCTGATTTCGAAAATTATAAAAAACGCTCAGCGCGCGAAAAAGAAGAGGCCATCAAATACGCCAACAGCTCGTTACTAGAGCGCTTGGTATCAATTATCGATAATTTTGAACTTGGTCTGGCAGCCGCAAAAGAGCAGGGCGAACAGTCTCCCATTTATTCAGGGATGGTTCTCGTCCAAAAACAACTTAACGATTTGCTGGCGGAAAATGGGCTGCAACCGATCGAGGCCGAGGGCAGAAAGTTTGATCCAAACGTGCATGAAGCAATTGCACATGAGCCGAGTGATCAAGTTCCCGAAGGGATCGTGCTGCGCCAGGCCCGTCGCGGCTATCGATTTAAGAGACCGATTGCTGCGGCCTGCAAAGGTGGTCGTTTCCAGCGGACCGGGAAAATAACGGAGGCTTCTTGCCTCTGAGTCCCATCAATTCCATTAGTCACATAGACTTGTAGTCATATGGCCACCACGAACAAACGCGATTACTACGAGGTGCTAGGCGTTGGACGAAGCGCTACCGAAGAGGAGGTCAAGCGCGCGTATCGCAAACTCGCGGTCAAGTTTCATCCAGATAAGAATCCGGACGATCCGCACGCCGAAGAAAAGTTCAAGGAACTGGGCGAAGCGTACGATGTCCTCATGGACCCGGACAAACGCGCTGCCTACGATCGGTTCGGCCACGCAGCGTTCGCCCCGGGCGGCATCGGTTTCGGTCGCGGCGCGTTCCATGATCCATTCGAGATCTTCCGTGAAGTATTCGGCGGGGGCGGTTTTGGCGGCGGAATTTTCGAGACTTTCTTTGGCGGGAGCGGTGGCGCGCGCACAGAAGATCGGCGCCGCGGGTCAGATCTGCGTTACGACATGGAAATCAAACTGGAGGAGGCAGCTTTTGGCGCCGACAAACAGATTGAGATCGAGAAACTCGACACCTGTGACAAATGCAAGGGCAGCGGCGCGGAACCCGGTTCGCGCAAGATTAGCTGTCCCACCTGCGGCGGCCGCGGCCAGGTAGTCAGTTCACGTGGATTTTTTCACATTTCGCAGACATGTCCCCACTGTCATGGCGCCGGTGAGATCATTGAAAAACCGTGCCAGAAATGTCGCGGCGAGGGGCGGGTGGAAAAATTAAGCCGGGTTAAGCTGAAGATTCCCGCTGGAATCAGGGAAGGGACCCGGCTGCGTTCGTTAGGCAATGGCGAGGCCGGCATCAGCGGGGGTCCGCCCGGCGACCTTTACGTCGTGATTCATATCAAGGAACACAAAGTTTTTCAGCGCGAAGGCGATGATTTGTATTGCGAAGTACCAATCCCATTCTCCATTGCGGCCTTGGCCGGCGAGATTGATGTGCCAACGCTGGAAGGCAAAGCGCATCTCAAAGTGCCCGCCGGCACGCAAAGCGGGCAAATGTTCAAACTGCGCGACAAAGGAATCGTGAACGTCAACGGCCGAGGCCACGGCGATTTGTTCGCCCGTCTAATTGTCGAGGTGCCATCGCGCTTGAATACCGAGCAACGCCACAAGCTGGAGGAGTTCGCTGCGCTTTGCGGCGAGGAAAACACTCCGATGCGCAAAAGTTTCTTCGAGCGCGCAAAGGAATTTTTCAAGTAAGCGCCGTCGTTTTCGTGGTTCACAATGCTGTCAAACTGATCGAGTGCCCGCGCGATGCCTGGCAGGGTCTCAAGCGTCAAATCCCTACCGAACTGAAGGCGCGTTACCTGCGCGCGCTCATCGAGGAGGGCTTCAAGCACATCGATGCTATAAGCTTTGTCTCTCCCAAAGCGGTCCGACAGATGGCGGACAGCGAGAAGGTGCTGGAGCAAATCGATTTGCCTGACGACGTCGAAATCATCGGCATCGTGGTAAACGAAAAAGGTGCCGAGCGCGCGATCGCCACTAAAGCAGTTGCCACCTTGGGTTTTCCTTACTCCATCTCAGAGACGTTTCTGCGCAAAAACCAAAATCAGACACTCGAAGACGGCTACAAAGTGTTGCAATCGATTAAAACAACGGCTGACAAGGCAGGGCTCGGCATGGTGGCTTACATTTCCATGGCGTTCGGAAATCCGTATGGTGATCCGTGGAATGAGGATGAAGTGTGCCAGGCAGTAAAGAAATTAGCCGGCATTGGTATTCGATCCATTTCGCTCGCTGACACTGTCGGTGTTGCTAGCGCTGATCTGATTCGCCGTGTGGTCCAATCGGTCAAAAACCATTACACCGATTACGACATTGGCGTGCATCTTCACAGCAGGCCCGAACAAGCCGTAGCAAAAGTGCTGGCCGCTTATGATGCGGGTTGCCGTCGCTTCGATTCGGCCATCGGTGGCCTTGGTGGGTGCCCATTCGCGCAGGACGCGCTGGTTGGAAACATTCCTACAGAGAACGTAATTGCAGCGCTTCAACAGCGTGGGGTAGAACTGCCGATAAGTAAATCGCTGAGCGACGTGTTGGCGCTGAACTCGCTTATCGCAGCTAACTATTCATAGGTCGTATTAGTTCCCTGGGTCGCATGCATCGCTTCTACATTTCGGCGGAGAATTGGAACCCCGGAGCGCTGGCGTTGACTGGATCAGAGGCTCATCACGCGCGCGACGTACTGCGAGTCAGACCCGGCGAGAAGGTGGTTCTCTTCAACGGACAAGGGCGCGAAATCACTGCGGAAATTGCCGATTTTACTGGCGAAGAAATCAGACTGCGAAGATTGCATGAAGCGGAAACGCTGCCGCTGCGGTGCCGGATCGTTCTGGGACAAGCCATTCCAAAAGGAAAAAACATGGAGCTGATCGTGCAGAAGGCGGTCGAAATCGGCGCCGCCGAAATTGCGCCGATCATTTCAGATCGCACCATTGTACAGGTCGATTCCGAAAGCGCCGCGCAAAAACAGTCGAAATGGCAGCAGATCGCGATCGAAGCGGCCAAGCAATGCGGCCAGAATTGGCTGCCGCGGGTGCACACGCCGAAAAAATTGGCAGAATTATTTTCTGCGGCGGCGGTAGAATCATTCGATCTTCGGCTAATCGGATCGCTCCAGCCCGATGCCCAGCACTTGAGGAAGATCCTCGCGGATTATTCGAGTGAACATCAACATCGTCCTGGGGGTGTATTGATGCTTGTTGGGCCGGAAGGCGATTTCACGCCTGCGGAGCTTGCGCTTGCGCGGTGTCACGGGTGCCAACCGATCACACTCGGCCCGATCATCCTGCGAGTGGAAACTGCGGCAATTTATTGCCTGAGTATTCTCTCCTACGAACTGCTGATTTAGTCAGGCGGTTGCAGCTGGGAAACTACTCGGCGATCGCCGCTTCGACGGCGGCTGCGCTGGAAAGATCCGGCGTTTGCGCGCTCTGGTCCGGCGGTGCGGGGTGGATTGAGATAATCCTAAATTGGACGGCGCCGTGCTCAGTGCTCAGCGAAACAGTCTCGCCGATTTCATGACCGAGCAGCGACTGCCCAATCGCGGTTTGATAAGAAATGATGTGCCGGTCAGGGTCGCCGTCCCACGCGCCCAAAACTGTGTAGGTTTCTTCCTTGTTCGTCTCCGCGTTACGCAGCGTGACAATTGTGCCGATGGAAACACGTGACGTGTCGGCATTCTCAAACGAAGTCCCGCGCGCGTTGTGCAGCATTTGCTCAAGCTCGGCTTTGCGTCGCATCAGAACGCTCTGCATTTGCTTGGCCGCTTTAAATTCAAAATTCTCGCTAAGATCGCCATATGATCTGGCCAGGGCGATTTCCTTGCGGTTCTCGGGAATTTTTCCTTTTACAAGTTCTTCGTATTCGGCCTTGCGCTTTTCCAGGCTGCTCCAGGAAACGATTAACGTTGCTGCCTTTTCCTGTGCTTCCACGCCTGTGATCATGCTTTCCAGTTCTGGATAAACTTTCACGATCCGCGCCAGGAGCGAGCGTTTCGTCAACTCATCGAATAGCGGGCCGAGCTGGAGCCGCCGCATCGCATCGCGCGCAAGAGCCACATCGGCGTTTTTGAACATATCGCCAAGCAATTGCCGATCGTCGACCAGCGCACGGTGCAACTTGCTGGCGCGACCCGGAGCGTTGTGCTTTTCCCGCTCCAGCGCACCAAGAATCGCGCCGAGCAAATCTGGCGTAATCAGCTCGTTCCAATGCTCCCGTTCGCTGCACAGCCAGATGAGCATCTCGCTTGTGGCTGAATGTTCGCGAACGCTCCGCTCCAGCATTTCCCGAAGCTCAGCACGCTGTCCGCCTTCACTCAAGATGCGGGCAATTTGCGCGACCATGCGGCTATGACCCAATTCCATCAAATGTAAGGCGCGCTCCGTCCAGTGCGGAGCGAGCGTCGACGGCAACGCTTCCAAGACCCGTTTCTCTTTCGCCGCCGGCAACTTCGGCAGGATCGATATCAAGCGCTTCTCTTCCTCAAGAATTAATTTCGAAAGGGTCGAACCAACATGGGTCGAGTGGAGTGACGGGACGCGCCCGAGCAAATCGTCGCGCGCCATGATGAGCTCGAACGCCAACTCTGGATGCATTTTCTGATTGCGCGCCGCCATGTTCTCGATGGTCACGACAATCGGCTGAAGCTGTTTTTCAGGCTCCTTAAACTGCTGATAAGATTTTATGATCTGCTCGAGCGCCGCGATTTGCTCTTTCGGCTGTCGCGCTTTGTTGAAAGCGGCAATTAGTTCGTCAGCGTGCGACACCCCTTGGCTGCGTATTTGGATTGGCTCGGTCTTTTTCGCGGGGATGGAAAAACCCCCGCTCGCTTTCAATGCTTTCTTCGTCGATTCCCACCAGCGTTTCCATTCTGCCTCAGTAAAAACATCGCCCACCAGCCAGTCCACAATTTGCTGGGTGGTGGCTTTGCCCTCCAAGCTTTCGAGAATGTTTCGCACCAGCGCGACCGGATTTTCCCTGGCCAAATTTTTGATCGATACAAGGTCGGTTGCCTTGCGTGCGAGAAAGTGCTCGGGCGGAAGCGGTGTAAGATTCTCCGCCGCGTACTGGACCTGCATGGGATGGGACTTCTTGCTGGCAAAATCGATTACGATCTGATTGAACAGCAGGTTCCATTCGCGCACGCGACCGAATCCCCAACTTTTGTGCAGACAGAATGTGCCCGGCTTTAGTTTTTCCACTTGCTCGGCGGCTTTGGAGGTGAGCTTTCCCGATTCGACAAGCTTTTGTAATTCAACGTCCATTTTTGCAGAGGAGACAATATCATCTCATGGCAGATACGCCATAACCGTGAGATGAGCGCGCAATTTGCGATTGCCGCGCGCCTCACCACATGAAAACCTCAGCGCGGTGACGACGAGCATCTGGTTTTGGATTGCCTTTCACATCGGCGTCTTGATTGCAATCGGCATCGACCTCTTTGCCTCCAAGCGCCGCGGCCGGGAACTAAGCATGCGCGCCGCGGTGCAACGCACCGCGATCTGGGTGCTCGTGTCGCTGGCGTTCAATGCCCTCGTCTGGCGCATCAAAGGACCACAGCATGGCCTGGACTTTTTTACCGGCTATCTCATCGAGTATTCGCTGAGCATGGACAACATTTTTATTTTTGTGGTGATTTTTGCGCATTTTCGCGTTCCTCCGCTCGCACAACGTCGCGTTTTGGTCTGGGGAATTGTCGGGGCACTCGTCATGCGCGGCACGATGATCCTGTGCGGTATCGCATTGGTGCAACGGTTCCATTTCGTTCTCTATCTCTTCGGTCTCTTCCTGCTCATCACAGCAGCGCGCATGTTTTTTAGAAAAGCTGCAGCGCGCGATTTCAGAGAGGGTTGGATATTGCGAACGTGCCGTCGGGTCCTTCCGATCACGCGCGAATTCCATGCCGAGGACTTTCACGTGCGCGTGGAGGGCCGTTGGATGCTGACCCCGCTCGCTCTGACCATGATCGTGATTGAGGTCACGGACCTGATCTTTGCCGTCGATTCGATCCCCGCGATCTTCGCGATTACGCGCGACCCGTTCATTGTGTATACGTCCAACATTTGTGCGATTCTCGGCTTGCGGTCGCTCTACTTTCTGTTGGCCGGATTGATGGATCGTTTCATTTACTTGAGAACAGGACTCGCATTCGTGCTCGCCTTCGTCGGAGTCAAAATGATTATCGCCGACTACTTGCCGCTACCGCGGAGCCTTTCACTCGGCATCATCGTACTCATCCTCGCAGTCACCATAGGCATCTCGATGTTGAAAACGCATAACCGGAGTGCAACCGAAGGCCGAAAATAAGTATTGCCTTTGCCCTTTGGAATCATTTAACTGGTTTCGAATGCCTATGAAAACAATCCTTGCCCTCGCAACGGTAGCTGGCCTTGCCAGCGCAGCCTTGGCCGATATTCAAGACCCTCCGGGGAATGATTACGGGCCAACGCGCAAGCTCGGTCGCGGTATTTCGAATTTTGTCATCGCTCCGACTGACTTTTTTGTGACGGTTAACCAAGTCAACCAAACGGAAGGCAATTCCGCGGGCGCAGGTTATGGCGTTTGGCGCGGACTGGGGCGCGTGGGCGCACGACACATAGCGGGTCTTATCGAGATTTTGACGTTCCCGTTTCCGATTTGGCATCAAAGCTATTATCCAATTCTGCCGTCGGACATCCCGTACATTCATGCCGGCTATCCGGAATTTCCGCCTGAGGTCGGTAACGAGTCGAAATACCCCTACGTGCGCGATTCGCACCAGGATTTCAACTAGCACTCGATTTCCGTCCAGCTTGTTTGTTGTTCGGATAGCCAGCGGCTCCCTGGCGCGTCCGCGTGCTGATCAGAAATCTTCTCTCAGACGCTGCGTGAATCTGATTAACACCTCGCTTTAGCGAGGTCATGCTGAACGCTATCTCGCGCTAACCGCTTGAGCGGTTTTATTCCGCGTCAGAAAAACCGCTGAAGCGGTTACCGACGTTTCGTTCGCATTGCACACCCAGCTGAAGCAGGGTTTAGCGACATGCGTATCGTCGATTTAAGAATCGAAGACGTGGCTTTCGGCGGAAAAGGCGTCGCGCGAGAACAAGGCAAGGCCGTCTTTGTTCCGTACACTATTGAGGGCGAGCTCGTTTCGGCCGAAATCGTCCGCGAGAAAAAGCAATTTGCCGAAGCGGAACTGATCGAAGTCAAGGAAATGTCGCCGCATCGCGTAACGCCGGAGTGTCCTTATTTCGGCCGATGCGGAGGATGCGCTTACCAGCACATCAGCTACGAGCATCAGCTTGCAATCAAATGGCGACAGGTTCGTGATGCTCTCCAGCGGATCGGCAAACTTAAGGATATTCCAATGCGGCCGATCGTCCCTTCGCCTAGGCAGTACGCATATCGCAATCGCATCACTGTTCACGCGCAGGACGGGGCAATCGGTTTTTACCGGCGCGACTCGCATAAGTTGCTCGACATCGAGCGTTGCCCGATTTCGACCGATGAAGTGAACCCCGCGCTGACCGAATTACGCGCGCAACCATACTTGCGCGATGGACATTACACGTTGCGGGCTTCGGCCAGTTCACGCGTTTTTTCCCAAACGAACGACGAGGTTGCCGATGCGTTACGCGCCTTGGTTGTCGATCTCGTTCCGCCGAATCAAAAACTGCTGATCGATGCTTATTGTGGCGCAGGATTTTTTGCAAAAGCGCTGCTCGACAAATTTGAGCGAGTAGTCGGTATTGATTGGGACAAATTCGCAATCGCGGCCGCAAAAGAAAACGCGACCGAGAAGGAGACTTACATTGCCGGCGACGTCGAGATGGAGTTCGCAAGCGCCTCAAGGAACGACGGCTTTCCAGCCGTCGAGTTTGACGCGGGACGGCTGGGAGGCCGTCCTTCTTTGACTCTGATCGTGGATCCTCCCGCGACCGGGCTGAGTGCAGATGTGCGAAAGGCAATCATTGATCTTGCGCCAGCCACGTTGATTTACATCTCGTGTAATCCGCCCACATTCGCTCGCGATTTGAGAGAATTGCAGGAAAGATTCGCGCTCGAATCCGTCACACCACTCGACATGTTCCCACAAACCGCCGAGATCGAAGTCGCCGCGCACCTGCGAGCTGTGCCACACGCATCCTGAAGCTGATCGAAGCGCGTCCCGCGTCTTCGAAGCATTCCTCAAAGCAGGCGCCACAAAGCCGAGTTTCATTGACGGACCGCACGGCGATAAGTCCAATGGCAAGATGATTTCGGTTCTGAGTCTCGCCGCGGCACTTCCGAACTGGCCGATCATGGTGCCGTTTGTGATCTTGCTGGTGGCGATCGCACTCGCTCCGCTCATCGCTCAGCGTCATTGGGAGCGTCATTACCACAAACTTTGCGTCGCTCTCGCAGGCATAGTTTGTCTCTATTATCTCTTCATTGTTAAGCAGTCCGCGCGCGTCGTTCACGCGGGAATTGATTACGTCACCTTCATTGTCGTAGTCGGTTCTTTCTTCGTTGTCGCAGGCGGAATTCATTTGCGCGTCAAATCGCCGAGCGGCGCAATGAGGAACACTTTGTTCCTCTTTGTCGGCGCGCTCTTGGGCAATCTAATCGGCACCATCGGCGCTTCGATCCTGCTTATCCGCCCGTGGATCGCGATGAACAGAGGCCGCGTCGCGCCGATGCATATCGCGTTCTTTATTTTTCTGGTCAGCAACATCGGCGGCGCGCTGTTGCCGGTGGGTCCGCCGCTCATCCTGGGATTTCTCAAAGGCGTGCCGTTTGGCTGGACGCTGCAAAATTGCTGGCGCCAATGGCTGATCACAGTTGCGATTGTTTTGGCCGTCTTTTTTGTCCTCGATCTTGTCAATCTTCGCGCGCGCAAAAGGGCCATTCATGAGAGCGAGATCACGCAATGGGGCTGCGACGGGTCCCAGAACTTCCTTTTTCTGCTTGCGCTTCTGGCCGCTCTCATCGCAGTGCGCGTGGGCTGGCGCGAGCCGCTCATGGTATTGATTGCGCTGGGATCCTATTTCGCTACGCCACAGCGCATTCGTGAGGCGAACAATTTTACTTTGGCCCCGCTCAAGGAAGTCGGCTGGCTCTTTCTCGGCATTTTCGGAACGATGATTCCGGTTTTGGAATACATGGAAGGATCAGCCGAGAAACTGGGATTGACTTCCCAGACGGCATTCTTTTGGGCAACCGGCTTACTCTCCGCATTGCTCGATAACGCGCCAACCTATCTGGCTTTTTTCGCGGCCGCGCTTGGACTTCACCACTTTAACATCAACGAACCGTCGCCGGTGGCCGACTTTATTTCCAAAAACGGCGGCGAATTAATCGCGATCTCGCTGGGCGCAACGTTCTTTGGCGCCCTCACCTATATCGGCAACGCTCCGAACCTGCTGGTGAAAACGATTGCTGAGCATGCGCATGTTCCAACGCCGAGCTTTATCGGCTACATCTGGAAGTTCGCCCTTCCAATCCTAATTCCGGCATTTGTGTTGGTGTCGATCTTGTTCTTTCCCGGGTAGCGCAACCGTCGCTCCGGGTCAGCATTAATGTTTTTTTAACACTTTCCCGAAACACTTTAACTAACGCCACGGCGAAAGTTCGCTCAGATTTGGGTAAGTTTATGAGCGAATTCATTATCGTAGGAATCATCGTCATTCTGGGCGTGAACGGGATTTACTCGCACTTTTGCGAGCAACCGAAGGAGAAACGGTGAGCGACCTCGTTTTCGCAGGAACCGTAGTTCTCTTTTTTGTCGTGAGCGCTCTTTACGTGCGCTTTTGCGACTACCTCTAGGAGCGACCAGATGGGAACAATCATCGTCGGGATCATCGCGCTGCTGCTGTTTGCGTACCTCTTCATCGCGATGATCCGCCCGGAGAAATTCTAAGGAATCGATTATGCAAGCTTCTGGGTGGATTCAATTCGCAATCTATATCGTCGCGCTGGTGCTGATTACCAAGCCGATGGGACTCTATCTGCTGCAGGTGCTCGACGCGAACGGCAGAACCTGGCTCGATCCAGTGCTGCGGCCGCTGGAACGCGGGACGTATCGAGCGATGGGCGTCGATCCAAACAAGGAACATGATTGGAAGCAATACACGCTCGCCATGCTGCTGTTCAGTTTGGTGGGTTGCCTCTTCACCTACGTAATCCTGCGTTTGCAATATTTTCTACCACTAAATCCACAAAAACTCGCAGGAGTAAGTTCTGATCTTTCATTCAACACTTCGGTTAGTTTTACCACCAACACCAATTGGCAGAATTACGGCGGCGAATCGACCATGTCGTACTTCTCGCAGATGGTCGGCCTGACCTTTCACAATTTCGTCTCGGCCGCGACGGGCATCGCGATCGCCGCCGCCTTGGTTCGCGGCATTGCACGACACTCGGCCCAGACGCTGGGTAATTTCTGGGTGGACCTGGTGCGTGTGACCTATTACCTGCTGATCCCCATTTGCCTCGTGTTTGCGGTCTTTCTCGTATCGCAAGGAATGATCGACAACTTCAAGCCGTACACCAAAGCCACGCTAGTCGAGCCGATGAAGATCCAGGTCGAGAAGAAGGACGACAAAGGCGAGACGATTAAGGACGCCGCAGGAAAGGCGGTGATGGAAGAACAAACCGTCACCGAACAAAACATCGTGCAAGGGCCGATGGCGTCCCAGATCGCGATGAAAATGCTCGGTACGAACGGGGGCGGTTACGTCAACGCCAATGCGGCGCATCCGTTCGAGAATCCGACGCCGCTCTCGAATTTCATCCAAATGCTTTCCATTTTCTCCATCGGCAGCGGACTCACTTACTATCTTGGCCGAATGGTAAAGAGCCAGAAACATGGCTGGACGGTGTGGGCGGCCATGCTCGCGTTGTTTATCGGCGGCGTGATGCTTTGCTGGTGGGCTGAAGCGAACGGCAATCCGATTCATCACCAACTCGGCGTCGCGGTTGCCGATGGCAACATGGAGGGCAAGGAAGTCCGCTTTGGGATCTTCAACTCCGCGCTCTTTGCTACGATCACGACCGACGCGTCGTGCGGCGCGGTGAACTCGATGCACGATTCTTTCACCGCGCTCGGCGGATTCGTTCCACTGTTCAATATTCAGCTCGGCGAAATCATCTTTGGCGGCGTCGGCGCGGGCTTGTACGGAATGCTCGTCTTCGTTGTGCTCGCTGTGTTCATCGCCGGACTAATGGTCGGCCGCACGCCGGAATATCTCGGCAAGAAAATCGAAGCCTACGACGTCAAGATGGCAATGTTGTCGTTGTTAATTCTCGCGATTTCCATTCTGGGATTCGCGGCGTGGGCGATAGTCAGCAAGTGGGGCCTGGCTGGTCTGAACAACAACGGCCCGCACGGGCTCAGCGAAATTCTTTACGCGTTCAGCTCAGGCGCGGGAAACAACGGCAGCGCCTTCGCTGGATTGTCGGGAAACACACCTTGGTACAACACCACCCTCGGTCTCGACATGCTGTTTGGCCGTTTCTTGATGATCGTACCGATCATGGCCCTGGCGGGTTCGCTGGTGCAGAAGAAAGTTGCGCCGGCGAGCGCCGGCACGTTTCCCGTTCACGGGGGAACATTTTTTATTCTACTCATCGGCACCGTGCTCTTGATCGGTGCGCTGAATTTTCTGCCGGCGCTCACTCTTGGCCCGGTGGTCGAACACTTCCTGACCGCGGCTGGAAAACTCTATTGAGGATCGACAATCAATGAAGACACAAGGCCGTTCTCTTTTCGATTGGAACATAGTTCGCCCCGCGATCGGCGATTCGTTCAAGAAACTGAATCCGCGCTGGATGATCAAAAACCCGGTCATGTTCGTAACCATGGTGGGCGCTGCGCTCACGACGGTGGGGATCTTTACCGCCGAACCGGCTTTGCGCGGCTTCGTAGCGCAGCTGGCAATCTGGCTGTGGTTCACCGTGCTCTTCGCGAACTTCGCTGAAGCAATGGCGGAAGGTCGCGGCAAAGCGCAGGCCGCCAGTCTGCGCCGGGCGCGAAAGGAAACCATGGCGCGTCGCCTGCAGAATGGCCGCGAGGTAAAAGTTCCAGCGCCCATCTTGCAAAAAGGCGACATCGTGGTCTGCGAATCGGGGGATATCATTCCGGCGGACGGCGACGTGATTGAAGGCATCGCCAGTGTGGATGAAGCCGCCATCACCGGCGAATCGGCTCCCGTCATTCGGGAAAGTGGTGGCGACCGCAGCGCTGTCACCGGCGGCACGCGCGTGCTGAGCGACCGCATTGTTATTCGAGTCACCATGGAAAAGGGCCACGGCTTTCTCGATCGGATGATTGCTCTGGTGGAAGGTGCGCGACGCCAAAAGACGCCTAACGAAATCGCGCTGACGATTCTGCTCGCCGCGTTGACCTTTATCTTTCTGCTGGTCTGCGTCACGCTCAAGCCGTTCGGCATCTATTCTGGCACAGTGTTTTCGGTTCCCGTTTTGATCGCGTTGCTTGTTTGTTTGATCCCCACAACTATTGGCGGATTGCTGAGCGCCATCGGCATCGCCGGGATGGACCGCGTGCTCCAGCGCAATGTGCTGGCCATGAGCGGACGCGCCGTCGAAGCCTCGGGCGACGTGGACGTGCTGCTTCTGGACAAGACGGGAACGATCACGCTTGGCAATCGCATGGCCACGGCCTTTCACTCCGCGCCCGGTGTGGAAGAAGGCTATCTCGCCGGTGCGTCGCAACTCGGTTCGCTTGCGGATGAAACTCCGGAAGGCCGCAGCGTTGTCGTCCTCGCCAAGGAAAAATTTGGTTTGCGCGCGCGAGAGATGCACGAGCTCGAGGCAACCTTCATCCCGTTCACGGCACAGACCCGCATGAGCGGCGTCGATCTGCACGCGAACGGCGCAGAGCCGACTATCCGTATTCGCAAAGGCGCGGCGCAAGCCGTGCAGAGCTTCGTCGAAGGAAACGGTGGCGCCTTTCCTCAAGCAGTCCAGAAAACTGTCGATGAAATTTCACGACGCGGCGCAACTCCGCTGGTCGTCGCCGAAGATCGACAAACACTCGGCGTGATCGAGTTAAAAGACATCGTCAAAGGAGGGATCAAAGAACGGTTCGCGCAACTGCGGAAAATGGGCATTCGCACGATCATGATCACCGGGGACAATCCGATTACGGCTGGAGCGATCGCTGCGGAATCCGGCGTGGACGATTTCATGGCGCAGGCGACACCGGAGGACAAACTCAAGCGCATTCGTCAGGAACAAGCTGAAGGTCGACTGGTGGCAATGACCGGTGACGGGACAAACGATGCGCCCGCTCTTGCGCAAGCCGATGTGGGCGTGGCCATGAACACGGGAACGCAAGCGGCGCGCGAAGCTGGCAACATGGTCGATCTCGACAGCAACCCGACCAAGCTCCTCGACATTGTTGAGATCGGGAAACAGATGCTGATCACGCGCGGCTCGCTCACGACGTTCAGCATCGCGAACGATGTGGCAAAATACTTCGCGATCATCCCGGCGATGTTGATGGCCACCTTCCCAGCCATCGCGCCGCTCAACATCATGCACCTGCACACTTCCACCAGTGCGATATTGAGCGCCGTCATTTTCAATGCGCTCATTATTATCGCGCTGATTCCGCTGGCACTGCGCGGCGTCGCCTACAAACCGATGGGCGCGCTCGCCATCTTACAACGCAATCTGCTCATCTACGGCTTTGGCGGGATCATCGTTCCGTTCATCGGCATCAAACTGATCGATCTCATCATCACTGCGCTTCATCTGGCCTAACCAATGAAAGACTTCTTCTCACATATTCGCGGCGCGGTCGCATCGACCGTCGTGCTAGCCATCGTCTGCTGCGGCCTCTACCCGTTGATTGTCTTCGGCATTTCGCAGGCGCTGTTTCACGACAAGGCCAATGGCAGTTTGATTCTGGATAAAGATGGAACGGTGCGCGGCTCGAAGCTGCTCGCACAGGGATTTACCGCAGAAAAATATTTTCACCCGCGTCCTTCAGCCGCTGGCAATGGCTACGACGCCGCAAACTCCGGCGGGAGCAATCTGGGGCCGACTTCACAAAAGCTGAATGACGCGATCAAAGACCGCATTGACGTGTATCGGAAGGAGAACGGCTTGAACGAAAACGAAGCTGTCCCCGCCGATGCCGTCACGACGTCAGGCAGCGGACTCGATCCTGACATCAGCCTGCGTAACGCCGAGCTCCAAACCGCGCGCGTCGCCAAGGCGCGCGGTTTGAGTGACGAAAAAGTGCGGGAGTTGATTCAGCGATGCATCGACGCGCGCGATCTGGGTGTCTTCGGCGACGCGGGCGTGAATGTTCTGCAACTGAATCTTGCGCTCGATCAGGCGCGCTGATGAAAACAAGTCGGACGTACGTTTTCATGTTCGTTCCGATTCCGTCGGAGTGGATGGCGAACACGAGTGCCGTGCCTGGGTGCGGCCTGGGGCGAAACGGAAGTTCTCTGTCAGATCACAAAGAGATTGAAAAATTCCGACGGCACGGAAGCCATTGCCAGGAATTTGAGACCGGCGCGCTCCCCAGTCATTTGTTCTGGACTTGGTTCGTCGACAATCCGCGTCCGCAATCCAGCAAATGAAAACAATCAATATGTCGATCCAAAAAAATTCCGCTCTTATCTATCAAACAATCGGCCACCAGAATTCGGATTTCTGGGCGAGCCGCACGTGAATGTCATGGGATTGAACCGCCTTCTCAACCCACTCTCATAGCCTTGACGCCTCCGCTCACAGTGGAAATAATGGCGGCCTACTGGAGGACAACCAATGTTGCATCTCGATACAGGCAATACTGCCTTCACACTGCTGTGCGCCAGCCTGGTGATGTTAATGACGCCGGGACTGGCATTCTTTTATGGCGGACTCGTTGGACGAAAGAACGTGCTGGCCATCATGATGCAGAGCTTCGTCTCGATGGGCTGGACCACAGTGTTGTGGTGGGCCTTCGGATTCTCGCTTTGTTTCTCCGGCGATCAGAAGAGCGGCACGGACTTTTTCGGAATCATCGGCAACCTGAATTGGGCCGGCCTGCGCGGCATCACCCTGTCCACGCCATCGCCGAACGACACGATCCCAATGATCGTTTTCTGTGCCTATCAGATGATGTTCGCCATCATCACGCCGGCGCTGATCACCGGCGCATTCACCAACCGAATCACCTTCAAGGCCTACATGCTGTTCCTGACGGCGTGGCTGATCCTGGTCTATTTTCCTTTTGTCCACATGATTTGGGGCGGCGGTATGCTGGCGCAATGGGGCGTGAAAGATTTTGCTGGCGGGATCGTCGTCCACAACATCGCGGGCATGGCCGCACTCGCGTCCATTCTCTACGTTGGCAAACGCAGAGTCGCGGATCGCGGTCCGCACAGCATTCCGCTCGTTGCGCTTGGCACTGGCTTGCTCTGGTTCGGTTGGTACGGCTTCAATGCCGGATCGGAGTTTCGCGTGGATGCGACCACCGCGGTGGCGTTTATCAACACCGACATTGCCGCCTCGTTCGCGGCCATCGCCTGGTTGCTCGTGGACTGGCGAGTCTCGAAGAAACCGAAATTCCTCGGGTTGCTGACTGGCGCAGTAGCGGGTCTCGCGACCATTACGCCGGCAGCAGGCTACGTGTCGCCGACAACCGCCGTCATCATCGGAGTCTTGGCAGGCGTCGTCTGCTATTACGCTTGCGCGCTGAAGAACAAATTACGATGGGACGATGCACTCGATGTCTGGGGCGTGCACGGTGTCGGCGGCTTCCTCGGCATCGTTCTACTTGGCGTGTTTGCTTCGACGGCGTGGAATCCGGCGGCCAACGGCGGCGTGAATGGACTGCTCGCCGGCGACTCGAGCTTCTTTGCGAAGCAGCTTGCCGCCGGACTGTTCTCGTCCGTCTGGGCCTTGGTTTTCACGCTTGGGATGCTGTGGATCATCGACCGCATCACGCCGGTGCGCGTCGAAGATGTACACGAAGAACTCGGCCTCGACGAGGCGATTCACGGCGAGACGGCCTACGTAGAAGGATTGTAATCGCGCGTGTCGCGTCAACGTCCTGCGCCCAAACCGAGCACCGGACGAACCGCGCCGATCGTTCCTGCTAAACCATGAAACACCTTTTCATTTTCTCGCTTGCTCTTTTTCTCGCCGCAGTGGCTGTCGCAGGCGAGGAGCGTGGCATCCCGCCTGCAGCGGCTGAACAGCTGCCAGCGACTCCAACGCCAGCGCCATTAATGTACCTCCTTGATCAAGCCGGCGTCGCCAAACCCCTCAAGGATCTCGGCATCAATCTCTACGGATACATCGAGGGCGGTTATTTTTATGATTTTAGCGCACCGCACCATGAAGATGGCCCCACGTTCATGGGATATAACAAGTTCAAAAACAGTTTCATTCTGGATAACATTAGCTTGAATCTGGAGCGAGCGGTGGATCCGACTAAGAATCAGTTCGACGTCGGCTTCCGCGTGGAAGGTCTTTATGGCGCTGATGCGGCATTCATCCATTCAAACGGAATCCTCGATGATCAGACTGGCCGCAATCAATGGGACCTTCTGCAAGCCTGGGTTGATGTCACCCTTCCCGGCATACCAATGCGGGTTCGAGTAGGTAAATGGATCGAACTGGCGGGGTTTGAGCACTACAGCGCCAACATCTATAACGCGTTTGGCGACCCTGCCAAAGCCTTCTATTCCCATAGCTACTCCTTTCTATACGCCGAACCGGGTACACAGAGCGGCGTGTTATTTACTTACGTGTACAGCCCGAAGTGGACGTTCGAAGCCGGATTCACGCGCGGCTGGAACCAGTCCACACGCGACGCGAACAACACTCTGGATTTTCTAGGTCGGATTATCTGGGCACCCAGCGACAAGACTGCCGTTACCTTTGTGATGACGGAAGGCCCGGAGTTTCCAATTGGTGTCGGGCCTAATTTACCTCCGGGTGACAATAGTCACTGGTGGACGTATTTGGACTTGGTTATCACGCAAAAGATTACCGACCAATTGAGCGCCGGCGTGGGCATCGACTTCGTCAACGCTGCAGAGATTCCTGGCTTAATCGGCGGCGCCAAACAGTGGGGCGCAGTCGATGGCTACCTCAGCTACGCGGTAGATCCACATTTCACGTTGAACACACGGTTGGAGTGGTATCGCGATGCGGCCAACGGATTCTCGTACGGTGGGCCTGTTAGCGATAACTTCTACTCGGCAACGTTCGGAGTCGCGATCAAGCCGTTCCCTGAGAACGCATTTCTTTCGCACTTACTTTTCAGACCGGAGATCCGATACGACCACTCGAGCCGGGCAGTCTTCGACAACGGTGACCAAGATCAGGTAATGTTCAGCGCGGACGCTCTCTTCACGTTTTGAAGAAAGCGCACACATCGACATTTCACCAGAGTCAACGTGCCCGTCGCGCTGGGCCGATTGTCGAGCAGTTCTCCATTCGTTCGTAAATTGGCTGCAATTTTTTACGAAGTGCTGGCTGGTGACGCTGTGCTCGCGCTCGTTGCCCACGCTATGATCCCAGAGGCACTCCACGAGGGCGAGCCGCTGCCCGCAACACGCGTTCGAAATCAACGGCGCAGTAACGGCAAAATGTGATCGCCGGGCTTGGTCGGTGCTTCCAACTTCGGCAACTGGAACGGATCGCAACGAAAGGCTAAAGTGATTGGCATGAGCGAAGCCGAGCGACCAAATCCGGACGAAATCCTCTCGCGCATCAAGCGCGAAGAGACGGAGTCCACGCGCGGCAAGCTCAAGATTTTTTTCGGGATGTCGCCGGGCGTGGGGAAAACCTACGCTATGTTACAAGCGGCGCGCGAAAAGCAGGCGGAGGGATGCGAAGTTGTGGTGGGCATCGTCGAAACGCACGGCCGCAAGGAAACCGAGGCGTTGCTCGATGGAATGCCGATTATGCCGCGCGCGCAAATCGAATATCGCGGAACAAAGCTCGAGGAGATGGATCTCGATGCCATTCTCACCTGGCATCCCGGTCTCGCGATTGTTGATGAGCTGGCGCACTCGAACGCACCCGGCTCGCGCCACCCGAAGCGCTATCAGGACGTGCTCGAACTACTCGATGCCGGGATCGATGTTTACACTACGCTCAACGTTCAGCACGTCGGAAGCCGAAGTGACACGGTCCGCCAAATTACAGGCGCGCCGGTCAGTGAGACCGTTCCCGATTCCGTTCTCGATCTGGCCGACGAAATCGTTCTTGTCGATCTAACCCCGGAGCAACTGCGCGAGCGTCTGGCTGAAGGAAAGGTTTATCTCGGTGAGCGCGCCGATTGGGCGGCGAAGAATTTCTTTAAAGAAAGTAATCTCACGGCGCTGCGCGAAATGGCGCTACGCCTTGTTGCCGAACACGTCGATCGCGATCTGCGGGACATCATGTCGGAGGAAAAAATCGCCGGGCCATGGAAGAGCGCCGATCGGCTGCTCGTTGCCGTCAGCGCGAGCCCATATTCGGAGAGATTGATTCGCTACACGCGCCGTTTGGCGGCATCGATGGAAGCCTCGTGGATTGTAGCTAACATCGAAGGGCCTCGTCCGCTTTCACCAGAAGAACAGGCGCGGCTTACTCGTTCCCTTGCGCTGGCGCGTCAACTCGGAGCAGAAGTGATTACGACGCCGGGGCGGGACATAGCTGAAACGCTGCTGCGTGTCGCCCGACAAAACAATGTTACGCAAATTGTAATGGGGAAACCGCTGGGCACGCCGTGGTTCAGCTTTTTGAAGCCTGATCTGTTGCGCTGGCTCATGCGCAATAGCGGCAATATCGACATTCACATGATCCCCGGGGACGAAGCGGTCCAGCCGGGGCGGGAAACCATCGAAGAGCGTTTGGCACGCGCACCATGGCGCGACTTTGGCGTCGCACTTGTCATTGCTGCGTTCGTAACCGCGGTGTCTTTATCGATCTTCAATTACACGGGCTACTGGGCCGTTTCGCTTTTCTATCTGCTCGCCGTGGTTCTCGCCGCAACACGATTACGCCGCTGGCCGACGCTGTTTCTCGCCGCGCTGAGCGCGTTGCTTTGGGATTTTCTCTTCATCCCCCCGCGCTTCACGTTTTACATCACCCACCTTCATGACTTCATGATGTTCGGCGCCTATTTCGTGATCGCACTCGTTATTGGTCACCTGGCCACAAAATTGCGCGAGGGCGAGCAGTCCGAGCGTCGTCGGGAAGAACGTGCCACCGCGCTGTATCGACTGACCAGAGCGCTGGCTGCCAGCCGGGATTTGGATGAAGCACTCCCTAAAGTTTTTTCGCTGATCAAAGACTCTTTTCAAGCCGATGCGGCGGTTTGGCTGCGCGATGAAAACGGTCTTTCGTGCCACCCGGCCAGTAAATTTATTCCATCGAGTAAAGACGAAAGTGTGGCGATGTGGTCTTTTCAAAAAAAACAAAGTGCAGGAAAATCCACCGATACTCTGCCCGACGCTGACGCCTTGCATGTTCCCTTGATCACGGGTGATCGCGCCGAAGGTGTGCTCACGGTGCGGTTGACCCATCCACTCACGATCGAGCAACGTGACTTGCTCGAGGCCTTCGCTGCGCAGCTTGCGCTCTTCGTGAACAAGGAACGCGCGCTGGAGCAAAGCCGCGTAGCGCAAATTGCTCGCCAATCGCAAAAATTGCAGAAGGCGCTTTTCGACTCTGTCTCGCACGAGTTGAAAACACCGCTGGCCGCGATGTCGGTGGCGCTGCAACAATCGAAACCTGATCGCGCGGAATTACAGCAGGCTGTTCGCCGTCTTACTCGCACGGTCGATCATCTACTCGACGCTACGCGGTTGGAATCCGGTCTGCTCCAACCCGTGCGCGAGTGGTGCGATCCCGCCGAGCTAGTGCGGGAAGTGATTGCCGAATCTGGATTGAAAGAAAACGCCGTGCGAATCAGTGTCGCTGACAATTTGCCAGTGATTTCGGTGGACGCGCGTTTAATTCAACAAGCTCTGAGCGCGTTGCTGTCGAACGCTGTCGTGCATGGCACGAGCGATCAGCCAGTCGACGTAAGCGTGGCGCGCGATGGCTCCATGCTCGTCATTTCTGTGGCCGACAGCGGCCCGGGTCTCGCCCCTGGCGAAGAAAACAAAGTGCTGGAAAAATTTTATCGCGGTCCGAGGACTCGCCCAGGTGGAATCGGTCTCGGTCTTTCCATCGCGCGTCAACTGGTCGAAGCACACGGCGGTGAGATTGTCGCGCAAAATCGAGAGAACGGCGGAGCACGTTTTTCCATTCGTCTGCCGTTGCAAGAACAGATGCGGTTGCCGAACGAAGCGACCGAGTCTGTGGTGGCGGGTGTATCGCCTGCAAGATGAAGCCGGTCGCGCTCGTCATCGACGACGAAGTGCAAATTCGCCGGCTCCTGCGAGTCGTGCTCGAGAGCGAGAATTATCAAGTGCACGAGGCCGAAACCGGTCAGCAAGGACTGATGGAAATCGCCGGTCGTCGGCCCGACGTAATTCTACTCGATCTCGGTTTGCCGGATCTCGATGGGCTCGAAGTGTTGAAACGTTTGCGCGAATGGAGCGAAGCGCCCGTGATTGTCCTGACCGTGCGTGACGATGTGCAGGAAAAGGTTGCTGCGCTCGATGCCGGCGCTGACGATTACGTGACCAAGCCGTTTAGCACCCCGGAATTGCTCGCACGCCTGCGAGCTGCGCAACGAAAGACCCGGCCGGAAGAAGAAATTTCCGTCTTCAAAAACGGTGATCTGGTTGTCGATCTCACGGCGCGTGTGGTCACGCGCGCCGGCTGTGAAATCAAACTGACCGCCACCGAGTACGCTTTGCTCCGCTTGTTCGTGAAACATCCCGGACGCGTTCTGACGCATCGCTACATCCTCCGCGAAATCTGGGGACCGAAATCCGAGGAGCATCGGCAGTACCTGCGCGTTTACGTAACGCATTTACGTCAAAAGATTGAGCCGGACCCGGCGCGACCATCTCTGATCAGGTACCTCAGCCGGGAATCGGATACCGCTTCGGGGCTTGATCAGCTCGACGCTCAAAGAACCGGCGAAATTTCTAGCCGGCTGCGGTGCGGTAAATGAAAATCGAGAGCTACTGCTGGGCTCACGCTGGCATCCTCAGGTCCACGTTTGCAAGACGCGCAGATCATTCTCGATGGTCGAGCTGTCCTGCGACGGAAGGTCGGCCGCTGCCGCTTCAAAATGCGACCGGTGCATATCGGCGAACGCCGTGAATGCGTTGCGCAGTTCGTTGATGCTCTGCTCCATCCACCGGCGCAGACGGTTTGCGTAAAGGCTTAGGAATTCCAGCAATGTGCGGTCGTAATTGATCTCAAGTTTTCGCCGGATGTGTGACGCCAGCGCGCCTTTGCCGAGTAAGGAGACTAAGCGCGGCTTTTCGATCACAATCTTTTGCGAAATCTCGTTCACGTCGATCATGGGCATGCCCGTCGGTTGTGGTAACTCCTCAGGAGCATCCCGACCCGAAGCCGAGGCAACGGCGTCCATCGTGTTGGCTAGCGTGTCACGCGTTTGTTCGATCGCACGGAGCGTGGCAGCTACCGGTTCGGCAATCATCTGCATGAGAGTCTCGCCAAAAATTGATGGCGCATCCACGTCGTCTGATGCGATCAGGGCCGCTGCAATCCGTTCTGCAGCGACATCGATGATCGCGCGTTGCATCTTGGTAATTTTCCGTGTTAGAAAAAAGCACTCACCTTGAGCGCGCTCTAAAGTGCGCTCGCCGTCGCGCAACGCTTCCGTTGCGTCTTCAGGCAGCCTGACGCGTTCTGCCGAAGCTCCTTCGGAGCGCGCTTGTAGGCTGCGCTCTAAAGCGCCCACAACGGCCTCGCGCAGAGCACCGATCTTGCGCTTTTGTGAAGTGATCGCGAGCTCGTGATGTCGAGCGAGGAACGGGCGCAATTCGCTTTCGAACCAACGATCGCAAAGCGCGGCGTCCGCACCGAAGACACTCACGGCGTGCACGGGCGGTTCGACGTGAAGCTGATCTAGCAAGTTCGCTTTCACGTACAAAAGCATTTTTTCGCGATCGGAAGCGCTAAACAAATCGGCTTTGCTAACTAGGACCATTGCGCTTGCGCCTGCTTGATAAAGCGCCTGCACCACAACAAGATCGTCCTGGGTAAGTCCCGCGCTTGCGTCGATCAAAACGATCCCAAGATCGCAGCGCGGCAGATACGCGATTGTCTCCTCTGCGCCAGCAACTGCAAGCGAGCCAAGCCCCGGCGTATCGACGAAAGTAACACCTTCAGCCAGCCGATCGGATGGGAGTTTAACGAAGATGCGCGTAACGTGCTTTTTGTTCCCCGGATTTTTCTGTTCGGTCGCAAATTCTGGCAACTCAGACAACGGAATGATTTGTGGCTGCGCTTCGGCGAATTCGATTCCTGCCTCTGCAACGGGACCGTGGCTGATACGCGTGGGGATTGCCGTGACCGGCGTCACCCCGACCGGCAATACGTCTGTTTGCAAAATATAATTGAGGAGTGACGACTTACCGGAACTGACTCTGCCGAAAACGCCAACCTCGAATGCTGCCGATTCCATTCGGTCAAGCAGCATGGTCAGCGTCCCGCGGAATTCGACCATGCCATGCGCGGTAATGATTCTTTCAATTTCGCTCAACAATCGAACTTCATCGCTTGTTTTGCCCAGTTGCTGAAGTCGCTGTTGCAAATCGCCGCCCGTCCCTTTGCCCAGAAAACTTCGCAACTTTGCCACCAGGCCGTCGAGTTCCGCACGGATGCCGTCAAGTTTGTTTGCAGCCTCCTCGGAAAGCGGGCCGTACGCGCGCATTCGCTCCGGAGTGAGTTCATTAAGTGAGATCGAGCAATACATCAGATTGATCGCTGAAGCCCATACGGCGCCTGAGTGTGGCTCGGGCGAGGGAATATTCAGCTCCTCCATAACGCGGCGCATTGCTTCCCGGATTCGCAGGATGTAATCGTGCGTCACTTTGCGCTGGATCGGCGTGGTGTCGTCAGAGTGTCTCCGGAAGGGCGACGGCGAACCGGCATCCACCATCGTGTGCTCGGCTTCCGAGAGTAATTTGTCGATGTACTGAAACGTCGTGCGCACATGCCGGTGATGATGCTCGCTGAGGCTGTGCGCGTTAGTTTCTTCATTCATTTTTCTCGCTACTTTCTCCAACGTCCTCCACGCTCAGCACCCTGATTCGCTCGCGATATAGCCGGCCCCAGGCGTGCATCGTTTCGACTGTCGGTTGGAAAAATTTCTGCGCGATCAGCGTGGGCACAAACGCGCTTAGGATAACTACGCTCACCAGGATCGTGTACTGATTCTGATCGATGATACCGTTTTGCAGCCCATATAGGGCCGAGATCGTCCCGAATGTCAGACCCGTTGCCATAAGCAGCGTGGTGTAGCTCGCTTCCTTGACCTTCATGTAGTGCAATCGCGCGAGCGGAAACACGGCGGCGATCTTGGTCACCATTTTCAGAATGAGGAAGGCGCTGATTACCAAAAGCCCAGTCCACAACGCTGGTAGCGAGACGTACAAGCCGGCCTTGATAAAATAGAACGGCGTGAAGACGGCAAAGGCGATGCTGCGCATGCGACGAACCAGCGTTTTGTCGCGAAGAAATACGCCTGCAACAACAAGACCAAGGAGATAGGCTGGCAACACCGCTTCGCTTTTCGCTGTTGTGGCGAGGCCGCCAAGAAAAAACAAAACAAAGAAGATAAATTTTACCTCCGGTTCGCTCACCTGTGTCGCGCCAAGACGCGTGATGATCGATTGCGTCCAGCGCGGCATGAACCACAGAACGACCAACGTCACGATTACAAACAACAGGAGCCAGAGATTATAGTTCGCAAACAATGTCCCCAACGCGAGAACGGTTCCGAAATCCGTAACGAAGCACGCAGCTAGAATCATCTTGCCCATGGCAGTGTCGCTGAATCCTCCTTCGATCATCACCGCATAGACGACGGCGACCGAGGTCGTGGAGAGGGCGATGCCTGCGATTTGCGCCTGGTGCAGAGGCCAGCCGAAAACGAATTGAGCGAAGAACCACACGACAGCAAAGGGAATGGCAAACGAAAGGACGCCGATCAGCACGCTTGCGCGCCAATTGGCCCTAAGCGAAACCGGATCGATTTCGGCGCCCGCGAGAAAGGTCAGTACGCCACTGCCGAGCAATGCCAGGAAGTTGGTCCATTCAGTCGATTGCAGCACGTGATGCAGTTGTCCCGTGCTGCCCCTGGCACTCGCAATTCCGAACTGCAAAGTGCCGCCCTCCAGGCCCACTGCGAGGTTGCCGGCCACGACGCCGATCAGTATTTCAATGAGAGCCACTGAGATTCCCGTCCGGATCGAGATCAAACTTGCGAGTAGCGCAAGCGCCATCCAAACCGCTGCAATAAGCCAAATGTTTTGCGTCATATACTCCTATCGTTGGCCTGTAAAGGCCCTACTTGATAGGAGTCATTAGCTCACGCGGTTTCCTCCCGCGGACGCGGGAGAAGGCAAACTCCATTGCCCATTCGAACAACTTCAAGAACTGGCCAAATATCCGATTGAGTCGATTTGCCGTCAAGTTGACTTGGGCCAGAAAAGAGCTTGCCAGTGAACGAGCGAGCAATGGAGATTCTCCGCCAATAACCGATGGCGGAGCTGATAGACGATATTGTTCTCGACGCGAGCGCGGGCGTGCACCGGCCGCGCAATCTGGACTGGAAGCGCGCCGCCGCCTTGCTCTACGGCGATTGGGGCACCAGCAAGGCGTACGTGATTGGCTTGGCGTTTGTCGCCGCCGGATTTTCATCGCTGCCGATTATCCTTGCCGTTTGTGCGCTTACCGGTTTGGTCGGGATCAACTACATAGTGATTTGCCGTCATTTTCCTGACGGCGGTGGTGTTTACTCTGCAGCGCGCGAGCAGAGCCGGTTGCTGGCGGTGGTCGGGGCGCTGCTGCTGGTGGCGGATCTTACGGTCACCGCTGCGCTCAGTGGCTGGTCTGCATTGAGCTACATCACTTCGGGCGCGGAGCATATTACTTGGATCGGGTTTCTTCGCGATCACATAGCGCTCACAACGATTGGCGTGCTGTTATTGATGGGCCTGGTCAATTATTTCGGGCCGAAGCATTCCGGAAGTTTCGCTGTAGCGCTGGCGTTGCCGACTGCGCTGGTAGTGGTCCTTCTGATCGTGATGAGCGCGCCGCATTTCACCACGCACTTTCTCGAGCCGCGGCATCAGAGTCTGACTACCGTCTGGGTGCAATTTGTAAGCGTGATCCTTGCGCTGTCGGGCGCGGAGTCGATCGCGAATCTCACCGGCGTGATGAAACTCGATCCTGGATCGACAATGGAACACCCGAGTGTCGCGCGAGAATCGCTCAAGGCGATTACGCCGGTGGCGATGGAGGTTGTGATTGGGACGGCGCTCCTCGGATGGGCAATGCTTTCACTGCCTGCCATCCTGGATAAAACACTGCATTTAACAGATAAGGGCGCGATCTCCGCAGTTTTGGGACAGCGAAGTGAAGACATGTTGCGCTTTATCGGCGAGCAATTTGCCACCGCCACGTTTTCGCCCGGAGTCGGCCAAATTTTCGGCTGGATCGTTGGAATCGTTTTCTGCCTGCTACTCTTGAGCGCGGCCAACACAGCCATCGTGGCGATGATCGGTCTGCTTTACATGATGTCGCGCGATCGCGAGATGCCGCGGCAATTCCGGCGCCTCAACGGCCACGGCGTTCCCATGTGGCCACTGTTCATTGCCACCGGCCTGCCAGTGGTGGTGCTGCTTTTTGCAGCAAGCTTCACCGCGCTGGCCGGGCTTTACGCGATCGGCGTAGTAGGTGCGATCACGGTCAACGTCGGTTCTTGCACATTCAATCGCACCAGGGGTTTCACTTGGTACGATCGCGTGCTGTTTGCCGTCACGTTCGTAGTTCTGGCTTTTGTCGAGCTTACACTGGCGCACACGAAACTCGATGCCCTGCAATTCGTGCTCGCGATTCTAATGAGTGGGCTGGCATTACGCGCTTACACATTGAAGCGTCAGGGTCTCACGACTCTCACCGTGACGCGTGAAGTTGCCCGGATGGTTACCCCCGACCTCGCGGCAACCATGCGACCGCGTTTGCATGAAGGTCAAAAAATCATGGTCGCCGCGCGCGGAATCACACCGGTACTTAGCTTTGCCCTGGACGAAGCGCAGTTACGCAAAGCGACGCTCTTTGTGCTCTACGTCAAAGAGGTCGCTGTTTATTACACGGCAGCCGGCACACGGCTTGGCCGCTCCAACTGGCAGGACGATCCGGAAGCAAATGCTATCATGTGCTCGATGCGCAAACTCGGGAGCGAGCGCGGCATCAACGTGGTTCCGCTTTACGCCGTAAGTCAGGACGCTGCCACGACAATTGTCGATCTTGCCGCAACCATGGGCATGGATTTCCTCGTCATCGGTGCCTCACAACGCACCGCCATGGCCAAATTGCTTCGCGGCAGCGTAGCTACAAACGTCGCGCAGCAGCTGCCGGATTCGATTCAATTGCTCATCTTCGGCTAAGTTTCATTGAACGTTGAATGTTCCGCGTTGAACGTTGAGCTGTTTTCCACCATGACTCCGCCAAAGGTCCTGATAGCCGACTCCATTTCGCAACGCGGAGTGGACGAGCTCTCGCGCGGGCATGCGCTGGAGGTCACGGTCAAAACCGGGTTGAGCGAGCGTGAACTTATCGATCTCATTCCATCCTTCAGCGCGCTGATCGTGCGCAGCCAGACAAAAGTCACGGCAGCGATTTTGAATGCCGGCGTGAAACTTCGCGTGGTAGGCCGCGCCGGGGTAGGGGTGGACAATGTCGACGTTGAGACAGCGACGCGACGCGGCATTGTCGTGCTCAACGCGCCGGGTGGAAATACGGTTTCCACTGCCGAACATGCCTTTTCACTGTTGCTCTCGGTGGCGCGCAAGATTCCGCAGGCAGACGCAAACGTTCGCGGAAACAAATGGGACAAAAAGAATTTCGAAGGCGTCGAGCTCTACAACAAAACGCTTGGCATTATCGGAATGGGCCGGATCGGCAGCGAGTTGAGCCGGCGGGCCATCGCTTTCGGGATGCGCGTCGTCGCCTATGATCCATATCTTTCCGCAACCCGCGCCCGCAGCCTGCAAGTCGAGCTCGTGGACGAGCTCGACGATTTGCTCACGAGCGCGGATTTCATTTCGTTGCATACGCCGCTCACCGCAGAAACCCGCCATATTCTCGATGAAGCGCGACTGCAAAAAACAAAACGCGGCGTCCGCGTCATCAATTGCGCCCGCGGCGGTTTGATCGACGAAGCCGCGCTGCTCAGGGCACTGCAAGACGGGCATGTCGCCGGCGCAGCACTGGATGTTTTCGAAGTTGAACCCCTCCCTGGCGATTCACCATTGCGCAGCGCGCCCAATCTCGTTCTGACTCCGCACCTCGGGGCATCGACAGCCGAAGCGCAGGAGAGCGTCGGCATCGAGATTGCGCAATCCATCCGCGCGGTCCTGTTGGAAGGGACCATTCGCAATGCTGTGAACATGCCTAATCTCGACGCCAAGACCCTCGCGATCATCGGACCGCATCTGCGTTTCGGCGAAAAGCTCGGCAGATTTCTATCGCAGATTGCGCCGAAGCGCGCTGACTCCATCAACATTAATTACAGCGGCAAAGTCAATGAAGTGGATACGACCGCGATTACGCGCGCAGTGCTGAAAGGATTCTTGCAACTCGCTGGTGGCAGCGAAGTCAACGAAGTGAATGCGCCCGCGTTTGCAGAGACTCTCGGTCTTAAGGTTACCGAGTCGCGATTGAGCGCGCCGGGTGATTACACGGATATGCTCGAATTGTCGGCTGTCGGGGAGGGCAGAACCGTTTCAGTCGGCGGCGCGTTCTTCGGGGCGACACCGCGAATTGTCAGCATCAACAGCCGCCCGGTCGAAGCCCGTCCGCACGGTGTGGTGCTCGTGTTGGAAAATACCGATCGCCCTGGGATGGTCGGACGCATCGGCACGTTGCTCGGCGATCACGGCGTAAATATTGCCACGATGTCGTTGAGCCGGAATCAAGCCGGCGGCACGGCACTCACCGTTTTGAATCTCGACACCGCGCCGAGCGAAGCGTTGCTAACCAAAATTTGCGCGAGCGAAGACATCCACTCCGCGCAGGTGATTCAGTTTGACAAGGAACGACGGCTTCCCAGCCGTCGGGTTTGCATGACCGCGGGGCTGTCTGTTTAGCGTTCACAAGCGTCGAACAGTCAAGCCGCGTGTCATCCCGAGGCTGGCGAAGCGCGCCGAGGGACCTCACCCACACGCAGTTGATCGCACACAGGATGGAAGCGTGATCCATTAGCCTGTGTGAGGTCCCTCGCCGTCTTCGCAGGCTCGGGATGACAACGCTAGCTGGTGCCTCGATGGAGCCGTTCCACGCGATGACTACGCGCTGTCTCCTGTATCAGGTGCGCTTCGCCTGACGCTAAGCAGATACCGCTGGGGAAGCATTACTTCTTAAGCTTGCCGTGCTCGGGTGAATCTGATAGCCCTCATTCCATTATGGACTTCGGCGCTCACTCTATTATTTGGATTATCCTTGTTGGTCTTGTCATCGGTGCGATCGCAAAGTTGTTGATGCCGGGAAGAGATCCCGGCGGTTGCATCATCACGATTCTGCTCGGCATCGCTGGCGCGCTTGTCGGCACATGGATCGGTCGCCTGTTTGCGGGTGAGAATTATGTAGCCGGTTGGATCATGTCGATCGTCGGCGCCATGATCCTTTTGCTGCTATATCGATTGCTCTTCAGGCGCGGCGTATAAGCATGCACTGCGTTTTGTAGCGGTGTTCGCCGCGGCGAACGCCCTACAACAAATGACCGCCGATTTATTTGGTTCGGCGCTCCATCATCGCCCGCTGAATCATTTGGGAATTAAGAATTCAGACTCGAATTATTTGCATTAACAGTCGCGCGCGTTCCGATGAGAACGGCAGCACGCAAATCGGACACGTTCTTCTCAGGAAGGTTTACCACCGTAAGCGGCGATCGGTCATCGCCATGGGCGGAAGCATTTTCGCAGACGTCGGTCGTGAGGCCTGCGGCCCAGCGTAAGAAATTCAGCCCCACTTCCATGTGTGAGACTCTCCCTCAAACTCACCCTGCAACGATGAGTTCAACGCATCGCGCGTGCAAAAAAAGAGCTTGTGCCAAACATCTTCGCTCTGAAATGGTGGCGGCCTTTGATGCAATTTAGTCCCCGGGGACCAGCTTGTGCCATTGTTGTAGAGGGCGTTTTGTTGCCAAACGCCTGCGTATTCGTCGTTAGCTCGTTGTAAGCCGTTTTACCGAAGAATCTGTCCTAGGGGATTGTATAAGCTTGCGCAGATCCCTAGGGGAGATTTGCTTGAGAATTCTGTTGACAAGTCCTTAGGGTTTCTGGCGGTATACGCACAAAAGCACTGCCAGGCAAACTGACAGCCTCCCAGGAGATTTTCACTTTGCTCAAAGTCACCGCGAATCGCCGGAGCGGGGACGGTGACAGGAAGAAGCGATATGAAACTGATTCAAACGGAACAACTCTATGAAAAAACAACAAAATAATTCTACCCACGGTTGGGCACTGCTAGTGGCCCTTTCGGTTGCTCTGCTATCCATTTCGGCAGTCTTATTCGCCGCGGCGAATTTCAAAGCCACTCCGGCGACGAGGGGATTGAACGCGGCCATCACACCGGTCGCGGCAGGCGCTAAGGACCTGCTGATTGCAGGAGCAGCGTCGGCCCGGACGCTCTCTCTCGCCGATGCCCCGTTTACATTTGGCAACACGGGCAGCCTCACCACCGCACGCGGCGAGCACACGGCGACATTGCTGCCCAACGGCAAGGTGCTGGTGGCAGGGGGAATAGGTACGAGCGGCGTTCTTAGCAGCGCGGAACTGTACGACCCAGCCCTTGGGACGTGGAGTGCCACTGGCAGCCTTAACACCGCACGCCACAATCACACGGCGACATTGTTGCCCAACGGCAAGGTGCTGGTGGCAGGGGGAACTCAGGGCAGCGACGACATTCTTAGCAGCGTGGAACTGTACGACCCAGCCCTTGGGACGTGGAGTGCCACGGGCAGCCTCACCACCGCGCGCGCTAGTCACACGGCGACGTTGCTGCCCAACGGCAAGGTGCTGGTGGCAGGGGGAGAGGGTACCATCAGCTTCGCTCTTAATAGCGCGGAACTGTACGACCCAGCCCTTGGGACGTGGAGTGCCACTGGCAGCCTCACCACCAGACGCAATTTGCACACGGCGACGTTGTTGCCCAACGGCAAGGTGCTGGTGGCAGGGGGAACTCAGGGCGGCGACGACATTCTTAGCAGCGTGGAACTGTACGACCCAGCCCTTGGGACGTGGAGTGCCACTGGCAGCCTCAACACTGCACGCTTCTTTCACACGGCGACGTTGCTGCCCAGCGGCAAGGTGCTGGTGGCAGGGGGATTTAATGAGGTCGGCAGTCTTACCAGCGCGGAACTGTACGACCCAGCCCTTGGGACTTGGAGTGCCACTGGCAGCCTCACCACCGCACGCGGCGAGCACACGGCGACGTTGCTGCCCAACGGCAAGGTGCTGGTGGCGGGGGGAAATCAGGGCGGCAACGGCGTTCTTAGCAGCGCGGAACTGTATGACCCAGCCCTTGGGACGTGGAGTGCCACGGGCAGCCTCAACACCGCACGCTTCTTTCACACGGCGACGTTGCTGCCCAACGGCACGGCGCTGGTGGCGGGGGGAACTCAAGGCGGCGCCGTCATTCTTAGCAGCGCGGAACTGTATGACCCAGCGAGCGGGAGCTGGAGTGCCACCGGCAGCCTCAACACCGCACGCTATGCTCACACGGCGACGTTGCTGCCCAACGGCAAGGTGCTGGTGGCAGGAGGACAGGGTATCGGCTTCGTCTATCTAAGCAGCGCGGAACTGTACGACCCAGCGAGCGGGAGCTGGAGTGCCACAGGCAGCCTCGACACCGCACGCTATGTTCACACGGCGACGTTGTTGCCCAACGGCAAGGTGCTGGTGGCAGGAGGATTTAATGGCAGCGGCGCTCTAAGCAGCGCGGAACTGTACGACCCAGCGAGCGGGAGCTGGAGTGCCACCGGCAGCCTCAATACCACACGCTATGATCACACGGCGACGTTGCTGCCCAACGGCAAGGTGCTGGTGGCAGGAGGATTTAATGGCAGCAGCTTTCTAACCAGCGCGGAAGTGTACGACCCAGTCAGCGGGAGCTGGAGTGCCACAGGCAGCCTGAACACCGCACGCGAGTTTCACACGGCGACGTTGCTGCCCAACGGCAAGGTGCTGGTGGCAGGAGGAAATAATGGCAGCTCTCTAACAAGCGCGGAACTGTACGACCCAGCGAGCGGGAGCTGGAGTGCCACCGGCAGCCTCAACACCGCGCGCGAGGCGCACACGGCGACGTTGCTGCCCAACGGCAAGGTGCTGGTGGCAGGAGGATTTAATGGCAGCAGCTTTCTAACCAGCGCGGAAGTGTACGACCCAGCCAGCGGGAGCTGGAGTGCCACAGGGAGCCTCAACACCGCACGCGAGTTTCACACGGCGACGTTGCTGCCTAACGGTAAGGTGCTGGTGGCAGGGGGAGTTAATGGCAGCTCTCTAAGCAGCGCGGAACTGTACGACCCAGCCAGCGGGAGCTGGAGTGCCACCGGCAGCCTCAACACCGCGCGCGAGGCGCACACGGCGACGTTGCTGCCCGACGGCAAGGTGCTGGTGGCAGGGGGACTAGATACCAGTTTCAATCCGATCGCCAGCGCGGAACTGTACGACATTGGGCTCGGATTTGTGCGTCCGGATTGGCAGCCGCAAATCGCTACCGCGACTTCGCCTCTGGCACTTGGAAGCAGCCTCATGCTTACCGGCTCACGTTTTCAAGGCATCTCCCAAGCCTCCGGCGGGAACTTCGAGGACTCATCGACCAATTATCCCGTAGTCCAATTGCGCGACATCGACAACAGCCAGGTCGTTTTTCTCCCGGTGGATCCAACGGCGGGCTGGTCCGATACCGCCTTTACTTCGACCCCGGTGAATAATTTTCCTCCTGGCCCGGCCTTGGTGACCGTCTTTACCAACGGCATTCCCAGCGATTCCAAATATGTGCTCGTAACGAGTCAGACGCCGAGTCCAACACCTACGCCTACAGCTACAGGCAACGGCAACAGCAACAGCTACAGCTACAGCGACCGCAACCGCGACATCAACACCTACACCTACGCCAACGGCCACACCCAGTTGTCAGCTTGCGACATCGATCACGGCTAACTTCAATGGAACGGCGATCGCTGCGGGCAGGTACATCTGGTTTAGCAGTGTGTTGAAGCCAAGTGGGCTGCCGGTAAACCAGCCTGTGACGATTCGATTCACTAACCAGTCGATCACGAGTTCGGCGTTCACGCTTTCAGTGCCAGACGCAACCGTCATCTTCGATCCCGCGGCGAGCTCTGCTACGACCACGTTTGTTGGCGGAATGCCAGTGACTCGCGTCCCCGCATCCGGACTTGCGGGGAATACGTTCTTCTCCGCGCTTTCGTACCTGGTTCCGGTGACTATTCCTGGCGGACTTAAGAATATTACTTGGAGCGGCGTCATTACTTCGGATACGCTTGGGGTAAGTGTGAATTGGCAATGGGCGGCAGCCGTTTACACCAACTTCAGCGCTGATTACAACGCGCTCGGAGTAAAACCGGTGGATGACAACAAGGCGAGCCAGTACAAAAACTCTGACCACGCCGGCACGCCGGAAAACTTCAAGTCGTATGTTATCGGCGGAGCTACGGGTGGGGGCGGCTCGAATTACACCGGTGGCTACAGCGGAACTGGTTCTGTCAGGTGCCCGCGCTAACGGGCTGGCAACACGCAAGCGGGAAAAGCAACAGAATGCCGTAGCAAAACCTGGGATCGACTCTCGGTGATCGTTCCTTAATCCGCGTAATCCGTGGTTCTGATCTAGCCACGAAAGGTTTTCGAACAGAAGATAACCAAGAGAGCGAAGGCTCAGATCGCCACAGAAAGACCTTGGTTTCCCTTCGCTTGCCGCGCCGGAGCCTCGGCATAGGTGGGTTGCCTTCTGTGAATTGGTTCCGTTCCAGGGAGAGAGGCCGCCCACGAAACACACCAAAGCCACGAAAGGGTTTAATGATTTTTTTGTCTGCAAAATTCCCTTCGCGTGTATTCGTGTGTTTCGTGGGCAAGATCATTTCTTCGTTATTCCACACCCAATTTTGGCGACGGACTAGTCGCCTTCGCCAAGGCTACGGCGCCCGAGGAGACCGCCGCTCCTTGATAGCGACTTTCCAGTCCGTGTTGATCAGCGAACCGAGCTGATGGCCGTGCCGCGCTGGGAAATCCGTGGTTCTTCACCGTGGGCGAACGCCTCTACAATCAATCACAGCGTTTGCTCTGTCTCGGGAATACGAGATGATCATCGCTCCATGGCCGCGTCAAAAAAAAGCCTGGTGATCATCGCATTCGCCGCGTTATACGTGATCTGGGGCTCCACTTATCTCGGGATCAAGTTTTCGATCGAAACGATCCCGCCGTTTCTGATGGCAGGCGCGCGATTCGTGTTGGCCGGCTTGATCATGTATGCGATTGCCTGGTCGCAGGGGATAGGCAAATCGACTTGGGTGAACTGGCGCACGTCATTCATCATTGGAGCGTGTCTGCTGCTCGGCGGCAATGGCGGCGTGACGATCTCGGAACAATATATTGATTCGGGACTGGCGGCGCTCATCGTAGCGATTGTTCCCATTTACATTGTGCTGCTGGGCTGGGCGACAGGAATGGCGCCGAGACCCACTGCAATTGTCTGGCTCGCCCTCGTAGGAGGTTTTGTTGGGGTGGGGATTTTATTCTGGCCCGCTGTAGCCGGCATCGTTGATGCCGGCTCGCCGGGGTCACCGCCCCCGGCTACAACGCGCTCCATCGGCCGAAATCCTGCGATCGGAATATCGATCCTGCTTGTCACAAGTTTCATTTGGTCGGCAGGCTCGCTTTACTCGCGCGCTGCGAAACACGCGGCTTCACCATTTCTCACTGCTGCTCAACAAATGATCTGTGGCGGCATATTGCTTTTGCTCGCTGGCGTCGTCACCGGCGAACTGCCGTGGTTTCATCCCAAGTCCGTTTCCATGTTGTCGCTCGGCTCATTTGTTTATCTCGTCATCATCGGCGCCGTGGTCGGGTATACGGCTTACATTTGGCTGTTGCGTCACTGTGAGCCGGCGAAGGTCGCCACGTACGCCTTTGTGAATCCGATTGTGGCAGTCTTGCTGGGCGCCGTTTTTGCCGGCGAAACTTTAACCGTACGCACGTTGGTTGCCGCTGCTCTCATCATCGGTTCAGTAGCACTTGATAATCACGGCACAGCAGCTACGAGCGCGCGTCGAGCCGGCCTTGAGCGCTGCGATGGAGCCTGCTGATTGAGAAGCTTAATTGCGGTGTGCAGCGAAGAGCATCGTGCTCGTTCTATTTGGCGACCAACGAGCGGTTGTCCGGGGCCAAGCCGGCAATATGCCGGCTTAGGCGAGCAACATGCTCGCGCTCCCCTTCCACTGTGCGATAGCTGCGTCGAAGGATACTCACAGGCGTGACTTTGGGGGAGCGCGGGCATTCTGCCCGCTGTGGTCGGCATGTTGCCGGCCAGCGGTTATCGCTGAACTGAGAATTTTCGTGAGGCAGTCCGCACTTCTTGCGCTTTAATGCGGCATGGCCGCGGAGCAGAAAGATCATCAGCAAACGATCGATGCTGCAAGGCGCAACTGGCAGGCTGAAGTCGAGACCGCGCAAACCTACCGCGATCTCGCGCAACGTGAGCGCGACGAAAAACGCAAAGGCATTCTTTTGCGCATGGCAGAAGCGGAAGAGCGTCATGCGCAGCGTTGGGAAGCAAAGCTAAAGGATCTCGGTGCCGAGGCGCCTGTTTACAGGGACACCATTGGGTGCCGTCTAAATCGGTGGTGGAACAAAATCGCCGGAGCGGAAATTGCCATTCGCCGTATGGAAGCGACGGAAGAACGGCAGGAAGCAGAATTCCATGATCAAGCCGAGCGGGCTTTCGCCGGGGAAGCAGGATGTGCAGGAATTTTTACGAAAAAGCGCGCTCGAAGAAAAGGCGCATGCGCGAGTATTGAGTGCAATGGCGCCGCCGGTTAGCCCGCGCACGGCGCTGGACAAAATTCTAAAGCGCGAACGCTGGCACGGGCGAGGGGGTAGTTGGGTCGCCGACGCAATTTACGGCGCAAACGATGGATTGGGCGCAGTATTTGGAATTGTTTCAGGCGTGGCCGGCGCAACCAACAACCAGCAACACTACATCTTGATTTCCGGCCTGGCGGGAATGCTCGCTTCCACGCTCTCGATGGGCGCAGGCGCGTACCTTGCCGCAAAGAGCGAGGCGGAAGTTTATGAAGCAGAAATTTCGCGTGAGCGCGCAGAAGTAGAGGAAAATCCAGAGGAGGAAATCGAGGAAATGTCGCTCTTCTATCAATTGCAAGGATTCACTCCGGAAGAATCGCAGAAAATGGCGGAGCGCCTGGCGCAGCAGCCGGAGCAGTTAGTGCAGGCCATGGCGCAAAGCGAGTTGGGTTTGTCCGAGCACCGCTTTCCGAATCAATGGACTGCTGCGACGTCGGCTGCGGTCTCCACTGCGATCGGCGCTTTTGTTCCGATCATTCCATTTTTTTTCTTCGGTGGAATTACCGCGGTAATCACTTCCTTCGGCATCAGTTTGGCTGCGCACTTTCTGGTCGGCGCGTTAAAATCGCTGATCACGATCCGTTCCTGGTGGGCGTCGGGCCTGGAGATGACTTGGATTGGAATCATCGTCGCAGTCGTCACTTACGGGCTTGGTCTGGCCTTTGGCGCACTTGGGTAGCCAATTGCAGATTCCGTTATAAAAATTGTAACCGCTGCCGGCGCTTCGGCGGTCACATTAAATGCGGCATGCGTCATCCACAGAAATCGCGAACAGAATGAAAGGAGCGTTATGAGCAGGTTGGTTGAAGCAACCTTTTTTCCCCAGAGCTCAGCAGCGATCGAACAAAAACCGCGAATATTAATTATCGATGATAACCAGGGCTTTACCCGTGCGGCCAAGCTCCTACTGGAAAATACCGGCGGCTATTCCGTGTGCGAAGAAAACGACGCAACCAAAGCTCATCAAACAGCCCAGAGCTTTAAGCCTGACTTAATCCTGCTGGATATCGCAATGCCCCAAACCGACGGAGGTGAAGTCGCCGCCCGCATTCAATCCGATCCGGCGTTGCGCAGAATTCCGGTGGTCTTTCTGACGGCTCTGGTCACGAAGGCCGAGACAAAGTCGGGTTTGCAGATCGAAGGGCATCCGTTTCTAGCCAAGCCAATCAGTTTTGGGGAGTTGATCGAAGGCATAGAGGAAAATCTGCCCGGACGTGCACATTTTTTGCGTCCGTAGCCACCCGAACGCAGACGCGCCCTGGCGCACGCACGATACATTCTTGTAACCAAACCGCTGTCTCGGAGGTCAAAAATATGAGCGTCCCAGTTCGCCACGGGACGAATCCGTCCAATTGGCGGACATGCGAACGAGGTGCGTAAAAAATGTCGAAACGAGTCATTCTCGCAGTCATCGGCGCTATCGTGTTGCTGATCGCATGGTGGAGCTGTCATCACCGCGCTTCGTCTGAGCAATCCGGATCAGCCAGCAGTGGAGGAGCCCCGGGAAGACGTGGTGGACCGGGCGGCGGCGGTCCGGTACCGGTGGTCGCAGGCAAGGTCGAGCAAAAAGATATGCCGATTTACCTTGATGGTCTGGGCACGGTGCAAGCGTTCAACACCGTCACGGTGCACACCCGCGTGGATGGCAATTTGGTGCAGGTCAATTTTTCAGAAGGAAAGGATGTGAAAACAGGCGAGTTGCTCGCCGTCGTCGATCCAAAACCGTACCAAGCCGCGTTCGATCAGGCAAAAGCGCAAGCCGCGCTGGACCAAGTGACGCTGAAGAGGCAGGCCGACTTGCGCGCGAGAAACGTAATAGCGGCGCAGGATTATGATACTGCTGTGGCGAACGCGCAAAAATCGCAAGCCGCCGCCGAGGCTGCTCAGGTCAATCTGGATTATTGCTCCATCAAGTCGCCGATCGACGGCCGCACGGGCGTACGACTTGTCGACATTGGCAACGTCGTCCACGCTGCAGACCAAAATGGAATTGTGGTCATCACGCAATTACATCCGATCTCGGTCGTCTTCACATTACCCGAACAAGATCTGCAGGAAATCTTGAACCAGGGCGGCGCGAACGACGGCTTGCGCGTTTCGGCGTTGGATCGCGGCAACACGACGACGCTCGACGAAGGCACGCTGGCGGTGGTTGACAACGAAATTGATCAAACAACCGGAACCGTGAAATTGAAGGCGACGTTTCCAAACCCAGACCTCAAACTTTGGCCGGGAAAATTTGTGAATGCGCGGTTGATTTTGACGACGCGCAAGAATGCAATGGTTGTTCCCCAAAGTGTGGTGCAGCGCGGCCCGCAGGGAACATATGCCTATGTGATCAAGCCGGACAAAACGGTCGAGATGCGCCCCATCAAAGTTGCGCAAACGGAAAACAATCAAGCTTTGATCGACAATGGATTGAAAGCTGGGGAGCAGGTCGTAGTGGATGGTCAATACAAACTTCAACCCGGCTCGCATGTTGAGTTGACAACGCCGCAGCCGCAACAACCAGCTGCGCTAGGAAAACCGCCAACCGGCAAATCGGCGAGGCCGGCGAAGGGGTCCAAATCATGAGCATTTCCGAACCATTCATCCGCCGGCCGGTTGCAACTTCGCTGATGATGGCCGGCGTCATTTTGCTCGGCGCGCTTGGTTACAAACTTTTGCCAATCTCCGCGCTGCCGACGGTCGATTTCCCAACGATCGAAGTGACGACATTTTATCCCGGCGCGAGCGCGGACGTGATGGTCTCGTCGATCACTACGCCGCTCGAGCGGCAGTTTGGGCAAATCAGCGGATTGGCGTCGATGAATTCCACCAGCTCGTTCGGCACATCGACAATCACTTTGCAGTTCGTTCTCGACCGCCCGATCGACGTTGCCGCGCAGGACGTGCAAGCCGCGATTAATGTCGCCGGCGGATTTCTGCCGCCAAATCTGCCGAACCCGCCGAAATACAACAAGGTCAATCCGGCCGATACGCCGATCCTTACCCTGTCGATTACGTCCGATAGTTTGCCCTTGGATCGCGTGAACGACTACGCCGACACGTTGCTCGCACAGAAATTTAGCGAAGTCACCGGCGTCGGCCTTGTCACGATTCAGGGAAATCAAAAACCGGCCGTGCGCGTGCAAGTGAATCCGGCGGCGATTTCCGCCCTGGGACTCAGCCTGGAAGATGTGCGAACAATTCTCGGACAGGCGAACGTGAATGCGCCGAAAGGCAGCTTCGACGGGCCGCGGCAATCGTTCACTATCGGATCGAACGACCAGATTTTTTCCGCTGACGCTTACAAACCGATCATCGTCGCTTACAAAAACGGCGCTCCGATTCGACTCGGCGATGTTGCGAACATCATCGACAGCGTGGAGAACGATCAGCTCGCGGCGTGGGTCGGCACGAAAAGCGGCGAACAATCCGCCGTGCTGCTCGATATTCAGCGACAACCGGGCGCGAACATCATTCAAACGGTGGACCGCGTGAAGCAATTGCTGCCGCGATTGACCGGTACCCTGCCGCCGTCCGTGCACGTTTCCATTCTGGCTGATCGCACCGAGACGATCCGCGCGTCAGTGCGCGACGTGCAATTCACGTTGCTACTGACCGTCGCGCTTGTCGTGATGGTGATGTTCCTCTTCCTGCGAAAACTCTGGGCGACGGTGATTACGAGTGTGGCGCTTCCGCTCTCGCTAATCGGGACGTTCGGCATCATGTATCTGGCCGGATTCAGCCTCGACAATCTTTCGTTGATGGCGCTAACCATCTCGACCGGCTTCGTCGTCGATGACGCGATCGTCATGATCGAGAACATCGTGCGTTACATCGAAGCCGGCGATGGGCCGTTGGAAGCAGCGCTGAAAGGCGCGAAGCAAATTGGTTTCACGGTGGTGTCGTTGAGTATCTCGCTCGTCGCGGTTTTCATTCCGCTTTTGTTCATGACCGGAATCGTCGGCCGCTTGTTTCGCGAATTCGCGATCACGATGAGCGTGGCGGTCGGTGTATCGGCGTTCGTTTCACTGACGCTCACGCCCATGATGTGCGCGAAGCTGTTGCGCTCCGAAAAAGAAGAAGAAAGAGAACACCAAGGCGAGTTCTATCGCCGGACCGAAGAATATTGGACGCGGTTTAGCAATTTGTATGAACGCGGGTTGCGCTGGGTGTTCGCGCATCAGCGATTCATCTTGAATATCGCAATCATCACGCTGGTCGCGACCATCCTCCTCTACATCGTCGTGCCGAAAGGGCTGCTGCCGCAACAGGACACTGGGGTGATCGTCGGCGTCACCGATGCCGCGGAGAACATTTCCTTCAAGGCGATGCTGCAACGCGTGCACGCCGTTTCCGATATCGTTAGGCGCGACCCGGATGTCGCGAGCGTGTCGGCTTCGGTCGGCGCGGGAACAGTGAACGCGACCATCAATACCGCCCGGCTTTACATCGTGCTCAAGCCGCACAATCAGCGCGCGAATGCCGAAAAAATCATCGAACGGTTGCGCAATGCCACGCGCGATGTCGAAGGCGTCTCGCTCTTCATGCAAGCTGCGCAGGATTTGCAGATCGATGCGCGCGTCAGCCGCACGCAATTCCAATACATTTTGCAGGACGCGGATGCGGCCGAGCTCGCAGAGTGGACGCCGAGACTCGTGCAAAAACTTGGACAACTGCCGCAACTCAGCGACGTGGCAAGCGACCAGCAGGTCAACGGCTTGCAATTGAATGTTGATGTCGACCGCGAGAAAGCATCGCGCCTCAACGTGCTCACGCAAGCAATCGACGACACGCTTTACGACGCATTCGGACAACGGCAGGTCTCGATCATTTTCACGCAGCTCAATCAATTCCGCGTCATTCTGGAAGTGGAACCGAACTTTCGCGAATCGCCAGATTTGCTCGACAAAATTTACGTCAAATCAAGCAGCGGCCAGCCGGTGCCACTGAGCGCGTTCGCGACGATGCACGTGAGCAACACGCCACTCTCCATCCCGCATCAAGGGCAATTTCCGGCGGCGACCATTTCGTTTAATCTGAGCAGTGGCAGTTCGCTCAGTGACGCCATTCCGGCCATTCAAAGAGCAGAACGCGAAATCGGTTTGCCCGATACGATCGCAACTACATTCACCGGCGCGGCAGCGGAATTTCGTTCATCGCTAACGAGCGAGCCACTGCTGATCTTGGCGGCCGTTGTGGTGATTTACATCGTGCTAGGCGTTCTCTACGAAAGTTACATTCATCCGATCACGATTCTTTCGACATTGCCATCTGCCGGCGTCGGCGCGTTGCTCGCGCTGCTCATTTGCCGCATCGATTTTTCGTTGGTCGCGCTCATTGGCATCATCCTCCTCATCGGCATCGTGAAAAAGAACGCGATCATGATGATCGATTTTGCGCTCGAAGCCGAACGCAAGGAAGGGATGTCGCCCGAGGAATCGATTTATCAAGCATGCCTGCTGCGTTTTCGGCCCATCATGATGACAACGGCGGCGGCATTGTTGGGCGCATTGCCACTTGCCCTCGAGAGTGGAACTGGCAGTGAGCTGCGGCGCCCGCTCGGAATTTCCATCGTCGGCGGTTTGCTGCTCTCACAATTTCTCACGCTCTACACGACGCCGGTGATTTACCTTTATCTCGATCGGTTTGGACGTTGGATGAAGGAACGCCGTCACCACGACGAGATCGCTCAACCTGAGTTGCCACTAGGATCGATAACAGAACTAGAACCCGAGCCTCAGTTCGCTGGAGTGAACGGTGAAGATGATCGCCTCGGATTTTAGCCATGAATGTCTCTGAGCCATTCATTCGCCGACCGGTTGGCACATCGCTGCTGGCGGCGGGAGTCTTGTTGCTCGGCGCGGTGGCTTATCACTTCCTCCCGGTTGCACCACTGCCGAAAGTCGATTTCCCGACGATCAACGTGAGCGCGCAGGAGCCGGGCGTCGATCCTCAGACCGCTGCCTCATCGCTGGCCGCGCCACTGGAGCGACGATTCGCGCAAATCGCGGGTGTTTCCGAAATCACATCGGTGAGTTCGCTCGGTGGATCCGACGTTACCATCCAGTTCGATCTCAGCCGCGACATCAACGGCGCGGCGCGCGACGTGCAGAGCGCAATCAATGCCGCGTCTGGGGAATTGCCCAGCGGACTGCCGCAACCGCCCTCCTATCGCAAAGCCAATCCATCCGATGCGCCGATCATGGTGCTCGCGATGACGTCGGACGCGTTGCCCTTGTCGCAAGTTTACAATCTCGCCGATCAAATCATCGGCCAGCGCATCAGCCAGGTGGATGGCGTCAGCCAGGTGACCATCGGCGGCGGCGCGAACTCCGCCGTGCGCGTGCAGATAAATCCGGTCGCGCTCGCCTCGATGGGCCTGAGCATGGAAGACATTCGCACGACGCTTTCACAAGCGAATGTCCTTTCACCCAAGGGTGCATTTGACGGCCCGGAGCAGAGTTTCGTCATCGCGAGCAACGATCAACTAACGCAGGCCGATCAATATCAGCCGATCATCGTCGCGCACCACAATGGCGCGGCCGTGCCCTTACGCGATGTCGGCACGGCAATCGATGCACAGGCAAATCGCGACCAGGCAGGCTTGTTCAACAACAAGCGCGCTGTCTTGTTAGTCATTTTCAAACAGCCGGACGCGAACGTCGTTCGCACGACCGACCAGATTCACGCGATCCTTCCGCAACTGCGCACCTGGCTCCCGCCCAGTGTGCATCTCGATGTAATGAGCGATCGCACAATCACGATCCGCTCGTCCGTGCGCGATGTGCAACTAACGCTCCTCATCACGATGGCGCTCGTGGTGATGGTGATGTTTCTCTTCCTGCGCCGGTTCTGGCCGACGTTCATCTCCGGTATTACGATGCCGCTCGCGCTCGCGGGCACCTTCGGCGTGATGTGGCTGTGCAGTTACAGCCTCGACAACCTCTCGCTCATGGCGTTGACGGTTTCGACCGGATTCGTTGTCGATGATGCGATTGTCGTAATCGAAAACATCGTGCGCTTCATTGAGAAGGGCGAGCCACCGCTTCAAGCCGCGTTGAAAGGCGCGCGTCAGATTGGTTTCACGGTCATTTCGATTAGTCTCTCGCTCGTCGCAGTTTTCATTCCGCTGCTTTTCATGAGCGGCTTGATCGGGCGCTTGTTTCACGAATTCGCGGTGACGTTGAGCGTGGCGATTCTCGTTTCCGGCGTCGTTTCGTTAACGCTCACGCCGATGCTCTGTGGTCGATTTTTGAAAAACGAAGAGCGACATCGGCAGCGCGGCGTGTTCGATCGATTGAGCGAGCGCGCTTTCAACGCAATGCGCGATTTTTACGAACGCGGCTTGAAGTGGGTCCTCAAACACGAATACACCATGCTCATTGTCACCGGGCTGGTGATCATCGCGACCGTTTACCTTTACTTCGTTGTGCCGAAGGGATTTTTCCCGCAACAGGACACGGGACAAATGATGGGCACGACCGAGGCCGCGCAGGACATTTCCTTTGAGGCGATGAAAGAAAAGCAAGAGCAGGTCGTGAAAACTGTCATGGCCGATCCCGCGGTCCAGGCCGTCGGCTCATTCTTTGGCGGCGGGAGCGGCTCGGCGTTGAATAACGGCCGCATGTTCATCAGTTTGAAACCGAAAGGTTCGGGCAAAGGAGAACGCAAAGATGACGCGGGCACAGTTATCGCGCGTCTGAGGGGAAAGCTCTCGAAAATTCCCGGCGCGCAACTTTTTCTCACAGCAAATCAAGACATTCGTGTTGGCGGAAGATCGTCAAAAGCGCAATACCAATATGCGTTGTCCGATCAAAACATCGAGGAGCTGAATTCGTGGGCGCCGAAGCTCGTGAACAAGCTTCACGAATATCCGCAGATCAAGGACGCCACGAGCGATCAGCAATTTCGCGGATTGCAGGAAACCGTGGTAATCGATCGCGACGCGGCCGCGCGCCTCGGCATTCAACCGCAGGCAGTCGACAGCACGCTCTACAGCGCGTTCGGCCAGCGGCAGGTCTCGATCATTTACACGCAACAGAATCAATATCACGTCATTCTGGAGGTCGATCCGAAGTTCCAGCTCGATCCGAGCTCGCTCGACAAAATCTACGTCAAATCAAATTCCGGAAGCCAGGTGCCGCTGAGCACGATCGCACATTTTCAGTTGGACAACACGCCACTCTCAGTCAATCACCAGGGCCAGTTTCCATGCGTGACAATCTCCTTTAACACTGCGCAAGGCGTTTCGTTAAGCGAGGCAACGCAAATCGTCGAGCGGGCGAAACGTGATCTCGGAATGCCATCAAGCATTCGCGGAAATTTCGCCGGAACTGCGCAGGTTGCTCAAGCCTCGTGGGTGACAATGCCGTGGTTGTTTCTCACGGCGCTCCTGGCCGTTTACATCATCCTGGGAATGCTTTACGAGAGCCTGATCCACCCGATCACGATACTTTCTACAATACCATCCGCTGGCCTCGGGGCTCTCTTAGCCATGCTGGTAACCGGCAATGAGCTGGATCTCGTCTCGGTCATCGGAATTATCCTGCTCATCGGCATCGTGAAAAAGAACGCGATCATGATGGTCGATTTCGCACTCGACGCTGAGCGCCACGAAGGACTCAGTCCCGAAGAATCGATTTACCAGGCGTGTCTGGTTAGGTTCCGGCCGATCATGATGACAACGATGGCCGCGATGTTCGGCGCGCTGCCGCTTGCCATCGGCATGGGCATCGGCAGCGAACTCCGCAAACCGCTCGGCATTGCCATCGTTGGTGGCCTGATTGTTTCGCAGATGCTTACGCTTTACACCACACCGGTAATTTACCTGGCGCTCGATCAACTGCGTCAGCACAAGAAGAAGCAACCTTCTCGTGCTGCCGATCTTCGCCTGATCGACTGGCGGCCGATATCCGAGTCTCCCGCCTAAGGCGGGTGACCAGGTCATGTTTCACGGATTCGCGGTATCGGCTTGCTTTGCCATTTACTTTGCATATCGGTGCTACCACTTATCCAAATCCATCTCGCAAACTTCATATGCATCTACGTCTTATAATTTGCTTTGTCTCTGCTGCTCTCTCGGTGCCGGCAGGATTCGCTCAAGATGAGAATCAGCAGACTGTCGATCAGTTGGTTTCAAAGAATATCGAAGCCAAGGGCGGCGCGAATGCGCTGCACGATCTCCGTTCGCTGCGTCTGACGGGTAAGATGTTGGTGCGGCAGGGCCAGATTGAACTGGTCTATTTGCAAACCAAAAAGCAGCCCGATGAAGTGCGCGACGAGGCGTCTCTTCAGGGAATGACGCAAATCGAAGCATACGACGGTAAAGAAGGATGGAGAGTGTCGCCGTTCTTCGGACGCAAAGATCCCGAGCGCATGTCTGCTGACGACGTCAAAGCGTTGATCGAGGACGCGGAGATCGATGGGCCATTGGTGGATTGGAACAAGAAAGGCAGCACAGTCGAGTACCTCGGAACTGAGGACGTCGACGGCACGCCTGCGCACAAGCTGAAAGTGGTGCGCAAAAATGGCGACGTGAGTTTTGTTTATCTCGATCCTGATCACTTTCTCGAGATCCGCGTCGTTACAGGGCGGATGAGGCACGGCGCATACGAAGAAGTCGAGACGGATCTGGGGGACTACGAAAAGGCGGGCGGCGTATTCGTTCCAACATCAATTGAGTCCGGACGCAAAGGAGCGCAGGACAAACAACGCATCATCATCGACAAAGTCGAAGCCAACGTGCCGGTGGACGACACGATATTTCATTTTCCTGGCCAAATAAGTCTCCCCCAACCACAGCGCTGATCAATCAATGAGGATATTGAATTACCAAAAGCGACGCGAAGACGCTCGTACACTGCCAACGCTTTCGCAAAACCGAATCGGAACCTTTTTTGATTTCGCACGCAGTGCTTTTGGACTCGCGAAAGCTTTCGAAGTTGGAGTGCGATGCATTCTCACATCGCTTTTTCTTTGCGCCATTCCTGTCTACGCAGCTGACGCGCCATTCAACTCGGCCACGATCTCGGGCCTGAGCGCACGCAACATAGGTTCCGCAACAATGAGTGGGCGCATCTCAACCATCGCGGGAGTTCGCGAACCCTCGGGCAAGATTACGCTTTTTGTCGGCGCGGCCAGTGGCGGCGTTTGGAAATCCGACGATAGCGGAACGCGATATCGGCCTGTGTTTGATGAGCAGCCGGTGCAATCCATCGGCGCCATCGCGCTCGATCCGAAGAATTCGAAAAATGTCTGGGTGGGAACTGGCGAATCTTGGACGCGCAACACCGTCTCGATTGGCGACGGAATCTATAAGTCAACCGACGGCGGTGAAACGTGGAAACGCGCAGGCTTGGGAAAATCGGAACGCATTTCGCGAGTGGTCGTTGATCCGAGGAACAGCGACACGGTCTTCGCCGCGGTACCCGGCGCGTTGTGGAGCGATTCGCCCGACCGTGGTCTTTACAAAACAACCGATGGCGGCAAAACGTGGCAGCAAGTTCTCAAGGGAACGAATCTTTCGACCGGTTGCACCGATGTAAAAATCGATCCAGCTAATCCGGACATCATGTTTGCCGCGATGTGGGATTTCCGGCGCAAAGGCTGGGAATACCGCTCCGGCGGGAGACAGTCCTACCGCGCCCTCGGCGAGCGGATTGTTCCGTTCTACGGACAGCGGTAACACATGGACGGAGATCACGCCGGAAGCCAATAAAGGTTTCCCGAAGAAACCGTATGGTCGTATCGCCGTTGCGATCGCGCCTTCAAACGCCCAGCGCGTTTACGCGTTTGTCGAATCGCCCGATAGCGCGCTGTTCGTCTCCGACGACGGCGGCATGACGTGGGACAAGCGAGACAAAAGCCAATGGATGGTGTGGCGCCCGTTCTACTTCGCGAATTTGATTGTCGATCCAAAAAATCCAGACCGCGTGTTCAAGACGGACGGCTCGATGATCGTCAGCGAAGATGGCGGCAAGAGTTTCGCAGTAGTAGGCGGTTTCGGCGGGATGCACGGCGACGTGCACGACGTTTGGATCGATCCAACCAACACACAGGTCGTGTTCTCCGGCGACGATGGCGGAATGTGGTATTCCTACAATGGCGGCAGCAAATGGTGGAAAGGGGGCAATCTCCCGGTGTCGCAATTCTATCACGTCAGCGTGGACGATAAGGATCCCTACCGCGTGTATGGAGGCTTGCAGGACAATAGTTCTTTCGTAGGTGAATCCCAGTATCCCGGCGGCATTACTAACGCGCAGTGGGAAAATATGTACAACGGCGACGGGTTTTGGATGTTTCCCGATCCCGCTGATCCCGATTACATCTATGCCGAATATCAAGGTGGCGAGATTGGGCGTGTAAATCGCCACACGCACGAAGCTCGCAACATCAAACCAACACCGAATTACAAGGAAAAACTCCGGTTTAACTGGAACACGCCAATTGCGCTTTCGCCGAATGAAAAGGGGACGATTTATGTCGGCGCACAATTTCTTTTCCGTTCACGCGACCACGGCCAAAACTGGGAACGCATCTCGCCGGACCTAACCACGAACGATCCGCAAAAGCAGAAGCAGGAACAATCCGGCGGCGTCACCGTGGACAATTCGTCGGCGGAAATGCACACCACGATTTATTCCATCAGCGAATCGCCCAAACAGAAAGGGTTGATTTGGGTCGGCACGGATGACGGAAATCTTCAGCTCACCCGTGATGGTGGCAAGACCTGGACCAACGTCATCGGTAACGTTCCCGGTTTGCCGAAGAATTCGTGGGTGAATTGGGTGCAGGCCAGCAACTTCAATCCCGGCACCGCTTATGCCGCCTTTGATCGACATACGTTTGGCGACATGGCGCCGTACGTTTTTAAAACCACCGATTACGGCAAAACCTGGACGCCGCTGGTCACTCCGCAGGACGTGAAAGGTGTCCGCGGCTACGCGCACGTGATCAAAGAGGACTTGGTGAAACCCGACCTGCTGTTTCTCGGTACAGAGTTTGGACTTTGGGTCTCGATCGATGGCGGAAAAAACTGGGCGCAATTTAAAGGCAACCATTTTCCAGCCGTCGCGGTTCGTGATCTGGCAATTCATCCGCGCGATAATGATCTTGTCCTGGCAACACACGGCCGCGGCATCTGGATCATCGACGACATCACGCCGCTGCGCGCGTTGACGCCGGACTTGTTGACGCAGGACGTCGCGTTCGTTTCAGCGCGTCCGGTGCAACAGCGAATTGAAGGCTCAGGCGGCTGGGCCAACGGCGACGCGGTTTTTGTCGGCGATAATCCTCCCGATGCTGCAGTGATCAATTATTACCAGCGCGAGCGGCATCTGTTTGGAAAAATGAAATTGGAAATCCTGGATTCTTCCGGACGCGTCGATTGATGAAGTGCCGGCCAGCAAACGCCCGGGTTTGAATCGAGTGACTTGGAACATGCGCGCAAAACCGCCGCGCGTGCCGCCGGGAGCGCAGATTTCTTTCGCCGGAACACGCGGCCCGCGCCTTGTGCCTGGCGTGTACACGGTGCGCCTCACCAAGGCAGGCAAGGTTTACGAGACGAAGTTGACGATCGGTCTGGATCACCGCGCGAAATTCAGCGCGGCAGACCGCAAAGCGCAGTTCGACGCGGCTATGAAAGTTCATGCATTGTTCGGCGACGAAAGCGCGCTGATGGATCGGATTGTTGCGTTGCGAAAGGCGCTGGCCCAAACTGGCGCGGGTTTGCCGGAAGGCGATCCGCTTCGCAAAAACGTCAGCGATTTCGATGGAAAAGTTGACGGCGTGCGCAAGAAAATCGTCGCCACCACCGAAGGCGGCGCGATCACCGGCGAGGAACGTTTGCGCGAGCACACCGATCAGCTTTACGGCGCGATTCTGAGTTACGAAGGCAAACCCGGCGGCTATCAGCTCGCTTACATCGACACGCTCAAGCGAGAACTCGCCGATGTGACAAAAGAATTCGATCAACTGCTCGCACAAGATCTGCCCACCTTGAACGAATCGCTTAAGGCCAAAGGCCAGCAGCCAATCGCGGCGCCGCCAGCCAAAGTTGGCGCGAACGATGCCACGCGCGACCCGGGCGGCGCAGCGGCGATCACAGGTTTGCTCTCATCTGATTTCCGGCTTTGCCAATAACGCCGCGGTGGCGGCTCCAACGGAGCGTCGCAACGCCTGGTCGTGAGTCGGAGGTTAAGGTAACGACCGTGTTACTCTTGCATGGGTTTCGACCAGCAACTCTTGTCGCCGTCGCGGTGTCCAATGATTAGAAAGGTCAAATATCATGAAAACGAAACTTGTTTTATTAGCCTGCGTAGCAGCGCTCAGCTTGACCACGACCGCGGCTTCTGCGGCTAGAGCTACCTCACCAATGATGACGCGATCCGCCATGACGCGGCCAACGCCACGCCATGTGCCGAGGGTCCACCATCGAACGTTTGTCTTCATCGACGCGTTGGGTTTTCCCTCTTCTATCCGTATCCGTATTCGTACTACCCGTACGACTACTACGGTTACAACGACTACGGATACGGCGATGTGCGGCTGGTTATAGAGGTACAGCGCCGTCTTGCTCGCGCTGGGTACTATCACGGTGCCATCGATGGAATCCTGGGTCCTGAGACGCTCCGGGCGATTCGCGCTTACGAACGCGACCATAACGTTCCCGCCTACGGCGTGATTGATCGACAGCTTCTCAGAACACTGGGTCTCGGTTGATCCGCTCGTAGGTAGCTGCCATCCGGCCGGACGCTGCCGCCGCCGACGCTGTTAATCGGCGCCCGAGCCGGTCGGATCATTCTCAAAAAGCAGAGGTGTGGGGTCCGCGCACGAGACGCGGTCGCTTGGTTGCAGCCGATAAATGAGGGCAACAACATGAAGATCGGGCATACGTTACCTTCGCCAAAGTTGAAGCCTTGTGGAAACTCTGCAACGTCTGGCGTCACAACCGTACGCAAGTAAAGATAACGCCTCGCCCAAGCAATGGAACACAAGCCTACTGTTGCTGTTGTTTTTCATCACATTGGTCCTTATCACCAGGCGCGGCTTGGCGCCGCGGCCGATAGATTGCCGGTGACCGGCATTGAATGGTCAGCTAAAGGATATGACTCCTGGGGCGCCGCGGACGCGCCTGCGCGTTATCAAAAGATTTCTCTCTTTCCCGAAGCAACAGACAATCATCGAGGAAAGGCCGAACTTTGGCGCGCGTTTTGGTCGGCATTGGAGCAAGCAAACCCTGACGTAGTAGCGGTCAACGGCTGGAACAATTTCGGATCGCTCGTGGCCGCGGATTGTTGTGTTCGGCGCGGGATACCGATGGTCGTCATGTCAGAGAGCGCTCGCCAGGACGAACCTCGCACGTGGTGGAAGGAAATGATCAAGCGATGGATCGTCGGTCTGTACTCCGCCGCGCTCGTAGGCGGTCAGCGTCATGTTGAATATCTGGTTGAACTTGGGATGCCTCGTGGCCGCATCTTTACCGGATACAATGTGGTCGATAACGCCTATTTCCGCCGAAGAGCGGAAGAGGTCAGAAGTCAGAAGTCATCCGCCTCCGCCAAGGCTACGGCGGACAGGGACGTCAGAAAACAGTATGGGCTGCCGGAGAAATACTTTCTTGCGTCGGCGCGGTTCATCGAGAAGAAGAATCTCCCGAGTCTCATCAGGGCTTACGCGGAATATCGAGACAGGTTGAAAGGGACCGGGGTCACCGACCCCGGCTACAACAGGGGCGCGCCGTGGGACCTCGTGCTGTTGGGTGATGGGCCGCTGCGGGAAGCTCTCAACTCTCAACTCTCAACTCTCAACTTGCACAGCCACGTGCGTCTTCCCGGGTTTAAACAATACGATGAATTGCCGGTTTACTATGCGCTTGCGAAGGCATTCGTCCATGCCAGCACGACTGAGCAATGGGGGCTGGTTGTGAATGAAGCGATTGCATCGGGTCTGCCGGTGATTGTTTCGAACCGGTGCGGATGCGTGCCGGAACTCGTGCAGGGCAACGGGTTTACTTTCGAGCCAACCGATGAGCACGAGTTGGGTTCGCGGCTATTACAAATGGCCTCTCTATCGGATGACGAACGGAGACGCCTCGGAGATGCAAGCTACAGAATCGCGGCGAACTTCGCGCCGGAGCGTTTCGGCGAAGGCCTGGAGCAAGCCGCGCGACTGGCGTTGAATCAGCCGCGAAAGGCTTCGCTGCTCAGTCGCATGCTGATAAGATCACTGTAGAAAACGCGGCCTCCGCGCACAGCTCCAACAAACGTTGCGTGAGGCTGACAGTCATTCCCACTTCTAAAAGCCATCTCATAATGTCATTCTGAGTGAAGCGAAGAATCTCAGATCAAATCTGGATCGATCCACCAACGGAAATAGACAGAGATGTTTCGCTTCGCTCAACATGACAGCGCCATTTGTGAGATGAGTTCTAAGCACATGAAAGTCGGTTTTTTGGTCAGCAGCGTCTCGCGCGAAGCGGGCGGACTTTTCCAGAGCGTGCGCGGACTTGCCAAATCGGTGACGTGCGCGAGTGCGAGTGCGCGCGTTTTTGGTATCAGCGACGAACAGAGTGCCGTCGATTTGCAGGACTGGCAGCCTCTTTCTGTTGAGACGTTTCGGCCGCAATTCCGCGCATGGGGCTATTCAAATCAACTCGTGCCTGCTTTGCTTGGCGCTGATCTTGATATTCTGTCCACGCATGGTTTGTGGAAATATTGCTCCGTTGCCTCTCAACGATGGCACCGGCGAACAGGCCGACCCTACATCGTGCACCCGGAAGGGATGCTGGAATCATGGGCGTTGCGAAATGCGCGGTGGAAAAAACGATTCGCCGCGCTGCTTTATGAAGATCGACATTTGCGCGGCGCGACATGCCTGCGCGCGTTGTGCGAAGCGGAAGCGCAATCGATCCGCGCCTATGGAATGCGCAACCCGATTTGCGTCATTCCCAATGGAATTGATTTGCCGGAACCGATTGAGAATTCGACGCCGGAAAGTGACAACTCAATACTTCAAACAATTGCTCAAAATCGAAAAATTCTGCTTTATCTGGGCAGACTTCATCCAAAGAAAAATGTGGCGAGTCTGATTCGCGCTTGGAAACAAATCGCTCGAATCGTATCCATCAGCGACGAAGAACCTGGATCCTGGCTATTGCTGGCTGGGGCGAGAGCGCTTACGAACAGAAGCTCAAGGAACTGACAGCCGATGCGACCTCCGTCGTTTTCCTTGGCCGCAATTCGGCACGGAGAAGAATGAGTGTTATCGCGCGTGCGACGCATTCATCCTGCCGTCGTTGAGTGAAGGTCTTCCAATGACGGTGCTGGAAGCATGGGCCTATGCGAAGCCGGTGCTGATGACACCCCAGTGCAATTTGCCCGAGGGCTTCGGTGCCGGAGCGGCATTGCAAATTGGGACGGGCCCGGAGGAAATTGCGGCTGTCTAAAGCAAGTGATCGAAATGAGTGATGCCGATCGACGAGCAATGGGCAATCGTGGTCGCAATCTGGTAGAAACAAAATTTTCATGGCCTCGAATTGGCGAACAGATGCGCTCGGTTTATGAATGGGTGCTCGGCGGCGGGCCGCTGCCCGAAGTGATCGTAAAGTGAACAGGAAATAGCGGTTTAAAGGAGAAGCATGCTGGACGTTGAACAAAATCGTCGCGCCAGAAAATACTCGTCGGGCGAGATCATCCGCCGCGTGCTGTGGATGTTTGCCCAGCCGCTTTTTCGGTTCAGCCCGAGGCCGTGTTTCGGCTGGAGGCGATTTCTGCTCCGCTGTTTCGGAGCAAGAATTGGTCGCAACGTGCATGTGTATCCTTCAGCGACGATTTATTTCCCATGGAACCTTGAGGCCGGAGACGGAAGCGCCATCGCCGAGCATGCGTTTGTTTACAATCTCGGCCGCGTGACACTGGGAGCGCGGGTAACGATCTCGCACCGCGCGCATCTTTGCGCAGGAACACACGATCACACCAAGGCAGATTTTCCGTTGTTGCGTCCGCCGATTACGATCGGCCCCGAGGCATGGATCTGTGCCGATGCGTTCGTGGGGCCGGGTGTGACAATCGGCGAAGGAGCAGTCGTTGGTGCGAGAGCGGTCGCGATGAAAGACGTCAGACCTTGGAGCATTGTGATTGGAAACCCAGCGCGCGAAGCGAAAAAACGCGAGATTACTCAATGAGCGAGCGATCCGACGCGCGGGTTCCCTTGTCGGTGCTTGTCCCGGTTAAGAATGAAGCTGCTAATCTGCGGGACTGCCTTGCCAGTGTTTCGTTCGCAGAGGAGATCGTGGTAGTTGATTCGGCGAGCACAGATGGCACAACAGCGATCGCCGAGGCAGCTGGAGCCCGAGTCGTGCAGTTCGATTGGCACGGAAAATTCCCACGGAAGAAGAACTGGGCTTTGGAAAATATCCCCTGGCAAAATGAATGGATTTTGATCGTGGATGCCGACGAACGGCTCACGCCCGAGTTAGAACGCGAAATCAGAAAGGCGATTCGCCGCACCGATGTGGATGGGTTTTATCTGAACCGGCGGTTCTGGTTTCTGGGCGGCTGGATAAACCATTGCGGTTATTTTCCGAGTTGGAACCTGCGCCTTTTCCGCCATCGGCTAGGTCGATATGAACAGATCGAAATCGGCGACAACATTCTCTCAGGAGATAACGAGGTGCATGAGCATGTATTGCTCAATGGCCGGGCCGAATATTTGTCTGCTCCGATGGAGCATTACGCCTTTCCAGATATTGCCACTTTCGTCGAGAAGCATAACCGCTATTCCACCTGGGAGGCGGCGGCGTCCGGAATGCTGCATGAGCGAGCAGGTGAAAAGACATTGCGGGCGACGCCTTTTGGGACCGCTGTAGAGCGCAAGCGCTGGCTAAAGAAACTCGCGACGCGGGCGCCATTCCGTCCGAGCTTGCGATTCCTTTACCATTATTTCTGGAAGCAGGGTTTTCGCGATGGCTACCGCGGATGGGTGCTTTGCCGGCTGCTCGTCTGGTACGAGCGCATGATCCTGCTGAAGGAGCGTGAAATGAGAAAGCGCGTTACTAACTCAGACGCCGCGCGCGCGTGACACGTGCAGCCGACAATTACATTCCCTCGACGAGGATCATGTTCGTCCTCGCCGTGCGGTGCCGCATTTTGCGCGGCTCGCGATATTCCTCGCTGTTCAGCCAGTCTTTAGCATGCTCCGGCGAATCGAATTGAAGCACTACGATGCGCTTCGGTTTCCAATCGCCTTCGAGCACCTCGGTTCTGCCGCCGCGGACGACGTACTTCCCTCCGTGCTTCTCAACGGTCGCACCAGCGAGTTTTTTGTATTCTTCGTAGCCGGCTGGATCGACAATCTCGATTTCAACAATGATGTATGCAGGCATCGCGTCAGCCCCCGTTGTGGCCACTGTCTTTCGCGGCTAACTCCGGAACTTTTTTCCGGCGCCGCAATCGCAACCAGTTGTTCCAGGTTTTGCGGAGGCTATCGCGCGGGGTCTGGTATTGTTGATTCAGCTCGTTGCTCTTCAGGATCTGAGCGAGAATTCCCTTCACGGAAAAATCGTCGGTATTGACGATGGTATAAGCTGTCCCAACGGCAGCGGCGTGATGCGCATCGCTGGCAGCAGTCATGGGCAAACCGCGAATTTGCGCGTACTTGAAAGCGTAACGGTTGTAGCGGCGGAGCGTAGTTGCGGCGTTAAAGACCTCGATCGCATCCACCGGCAGCGTTTCCAGAGTGGAAAAACGGATTCCGGCACGGAACAAATCATATGGATGCGGAGGAATGGCGAGACCGCCGCGTTCATGAATGATATCGCAAACTTCGCGCGCTGGTTTTCCTTTCAGGTAAGGCAGCTCTGCTCCGATGCAGAGAAGATGACCATCGGCGGTCGTGACCTCAACCCCCGGGAGAACGAGAAAATCATTAACCGGCAATCCGTCCAGCCGCATCAGGCCTTTCTCGAGCAGGTAATTCACCGCGTCGCACGTGTTGTGATCGGTGATGGCGATGCCGTTCAAACCTTTGGCGCGCGCCGCCGCAATCAAATCTTCCGGGCTGGAAACACCGTCTCCGGAAAAAAAAGAATGCGTATGCAGGTCGATATTAAACGGCATGTCTGTGAGAAGGGTTAAAAGAGTTACAACAGTTACAATGTTAAAATTAAGAAAGGACGATGCAGGCGCCGATCATTTGTAACCGTTGTAACGCTTGTAACCTCTTACACGAGCTCTTCAACAAGAATGCCTGCTTCGGCTTCGGGTTCCTTTTGAATGCGATTGAATTGGTGATCGTATAATCGGCGATAATACCCGGATTTTTCGAGTAGCTCTGCGTGTGTGCCGATCTCCTTGATGCGGCCGGAATCCATCACGATGATTTGATCGGCAGATAGGATAGTTGAGAGACGATGGGCGATCGCGATCACGGTGCGTCCGGCGGCCAATTCAGCCAGCGCCTTTTGAATTTGCTGTTCCGATTCGGAATCGAGCGATGACGTTGCTTCGTCGAGCAAAAGAATCGGCGCGTTTTTCAGAATAGCGCGCGCGATGGCGAGGCGTTGCTGCTGTCCGCCAGAGAGAAGACAGCCTTTGTCGCCAATCACTGTTTGGTAACCGTTCGGCTGCGCCATGATGAAATCGTGTGCATAGGCAGCTTTTGCTGCTTCGTAAATTTCCTCTGGTGTGGCGTCCAACCGGCCGAACAAAATGTTATTGAAGATCGTGTCGTGAAACAAAAACGTCTCCTGAGTGACAAGCCCCATTTGTTCGCGCAAGGATTTTTGCGTCACCGAGCGCAGATCTCTGCCATCGATTTTCACAGCGCCGGTGGTCGGGTCGTATAGGCGCAGAATCAGGGAGAGAATCGTGCTTTTGCCCGCGCCGCTGGCGCCGACGAGAGCGTGCGTTTTTCCTGGCTCAATGTGCAAAGTCACGTTGCTGAGGGCATCTCTGGCGGTGTTGGCATAACGGAATGTGACATTTTCAAAACCAATTCGACCCTCGGACGAGCTCAGCGTCCCCGCGTTTGACGCATCCTGTACAGTGGGCTGCGAATCGAGAATCGAGAAAATAGCTGATGTAGCGGCGACGGATCGCTGCATTACGATATGGATTCTGCTGAGGGTTTTGACTGGATCGTAGAGAATGAAGATTCCTGAGATTAGTCCAAAAAATCGGCCGACACTCAGGTTGGCGACGTAAACGTAAAGCAACGCTATGCCCACGCCGATTGCGGCGATCGTCTCGACCAGCGGGCTGATCGCTTCCATCGACCGGGTCATGCGCATCATCTGCGAGAACTGGAGTTGATTGCTGCGTTTGAATTCCTTTTCCTGGCGCGCTTCCCGCACAAACGACTTAATCACGCGAATGCCGGCGAACGTCTCCTGCATGGTCACCACCATTTCGCCCATGCCTTCCTGTTCGCTTTGCACAGCCTTTCGGGCGCGACGCCCGTAAATGCGGAGCGGCAGCAAGCAGGTCGGAAAAAGAATCAGGGTGACTACAGTGAACTTCCAGTCCATCAGGAGCAGAACAGTGATTGCGCCAACAATCGTTACAGGTTGTTTGAAGATATCGCTGCCAACAGCGGTCAACGCCATTTGCATGATGCGCGTATCATTTGTGATTCGTGATATCAGGAAGCCGGACCGCATCTTGTTGAAGAAGTCCATGGAATGGCGCACCATCTTGCTGAAGAGCTGGTCGCGAATGTCGGTGACGACCCTGTTGCTCACCCATTGCATGCAATAGGTGCTTCCGTAGGAACACAAACTGCGCACTGTCATGATCGCCGGAATGGCGAGGCAGATCAGAACGATCGAATTGATTTTTGGGCCCGTATCCAGGACCTGAAGATTTGAGCGTATGGCCGCCGGGTTGGGAGCGGCCCCGTGGAAGACAGCACTGGTGACGCGGGCAATAGCGAGAGGAAAAAGCGAATTGACCCCGGCGTAGGCAAGACCGAGTGCCAGGCCCAGGATGAAACGCACCTTATAGGGCTTGACGTAACTGTAGAGCCGCCGGTAGGGACCGGAAGCCGCGCGTAACGTTTCCCAGAATGACTGCTTTTCCTTAGCCGCTTTTACGCCGCTCATGAAGTTTGCGCCGCCGCACGAAGCGACAGCAGCGAATCCATAGCACCAATCACGGCTTCCGTCGAGATTTGACTCATTGCAAAGCGCGGCTGGAGCGGCACAAACTCGGTCACCGGCGCAACTGAATTTCCCTGTAAAATGAGGGCCGGACTTTCCCTGGGCCGCCAATGAAATGGGTTGGTCGGCCCGAACAGGATTACTTGCGGCGTACTTGTGGCAGCCGCCAGATGCACGGGAGCGGAATCAACCGTCACAAGAAGCCGCGCCTGGCTAATCAATGCGGCCAGCGTTAGCAAATTTGTCTTGCCGGAGAGATCGATCATTTGTTGCTGCGCGTTGTTCTTGATTGTGGCGATATGCGCTTGCTCATCGGGCGACGGTCCACTCGTCAGGACAAGATCGATATCGTTGTTTCGACCGAAGTGGTCAATTACCTCCGCCCATTGCTCGGGCTCCCAGAGTTTTTCCCGGCGGGCCGAGCCGGGATGCAAAATGACGTAGGGCCTGGTGATTTTCCAATCGCGGCGCAGTGCGTCGGCTTTTTCGTAGGCCATTTGTGGCAGTTGCAGATGCGGGGCGCGAGAGGCAGCAGTTCGGGCCCCGAGTGGCCCAAGTAGAGCCAGATTGTAGTCGATAGTGTGTGTGTCGCGCATACGAACGCTGACAAAATCGGTGTAAGCACGTCCGCGTAGCTTCGACCGTTCGCGCACGCGATAAGACACCACGCGCCTTTGCGCGCCGGATAAGAGCGCCAGAAAAGCCGAGCGATCATTCCGTGTGAAATCGATGCAATAGTCAAATCTTCGGCCTGCGACGGAAAAAAACAGAGGGAGGTCGCGCGCATTGCGTCGCGCCATCAAGGTGCGATCGACATTTGAAATGGCTGGCAGCAGGTCGGCGCATTCGCTGGAAACGACGATCGTGAGTTGTGCATCTGGAAAACTGTCACGCAAAGCTCCGAGGGCGGGAGTCGTCAAAATCAGGTCGCCGATTCGCTTGAGTTGCAACAGGAGAATTTTCACGAGCTTTCGGCAAGGAGCGGTCGCCGCGGCGACCGAGGGCGATCTGGGGATCGCCCATCCTTGAAATCACCGCACCATTCGCATCGCGGTTGCATATGCGTCCAGCAATCGCGTTCGAAAATGGTCCCAGGTGAAATTTTCAACCATGCGACGTCTTGCCGCCCCGCCCATTTGCTGAACGATCTCAGGATGTCGATACAAACGCTCGAGCGCCGTTGCGATTGCCTCGACATCTCCCGGTTTTACGATGATTCCCTCAACGCCATCGCGCACCACATCGCCTGCTTCGCGCGTAGTGATTTGAGGCAACGCGCACGCCGCCGCTTCGTATGTGACTTTGGCGCTCCCCTCCCATTGCGATGGAAAAACATGCACCGTGGCTTGGTTGAGATAATTCTCCGGATCGCGCACGAACCCGACGACGCGAATGTTATCGTGCCAAAATTCCTTGAGATAAGGCTTCGCTTCGTCATGCACGAAACCAATCAACCATAGCTCGGCATCGGGTAAATTGAGGCGGTGCCACGCTTCGAGCACATGTTGAATGCCTTTTCGCTTGATCAATGCGCCTGCAAAAGCAGCGCGAAATTTTGCCGGCCGCGGACCCGGCTTGAAGCGCTCCACGTCCACCCCGCGCGGCAAATAGAAGAGTTTTTCCTCCGGGAAACCGCGGAAACGAAAGGTCTCGGCAGCCGTCTCTGATAGGACGAGCAGAAGATCGGCGCGTTTGTACTCTTCAATAAAACGCCTCCGGTGGAGCAACAGTCTGGCTTTCCACCTTCGAAAACCCGATAGCTTGCTTGGTGGTGCGGCAATTTTCGGCTGGTCGAATTTCTGTTTGCCGCCATCCCGATGCCAGGTTGGGACCTCGACGATCGAAGGAATGCGGTGTTGTTTTGCAATTTGGAGGGAGCGCAAACAGTCGCCCGACCAGCTATGAAACAGATCGTAACGCCCGGTTGCCAGATGCCGTGCCGTAATCCAATCGAGATACTTTTTTTTCGCGCCGTAATAATAGGGCCGATCAAGAAAAGAAATGAGCCGTACCGGATGCCAACGCAGAGAATGGATGAGCGAGGCGGGAATTTCATTCTGCCGGTTGCCATAAGCGATTGCCTTGCCTAGGAATCCACCGCGATACGAAGCGCGCAAGGTTTCAAATGCATCCGTATCCAAGCCAGAACCCCCGATGCGGGCGAAAATCGAATAGAGCAGGCTCCTCGGTAAACTACGCGCCGCGTGTGGGGCAAAACGTGGTGGCGCAGGAGCGTTTAAGATTTCACCCGGCATCGGGTTAGAAGTATTCTGGCGAACGTGGAGCATGTAAAGTGGCGTTCTGAGTTTGGAACGGAAGGGCATTCCGCGTTCCACCCAAGATGAAAGAACGACTCAGACTCGCTTTTGTTCGGCGCGGCTACTCTCCGACCGGCGGCGCAGAAACGTACTTAAAACGCCTCGCGCGGGGAGTCATCGAGGCCGGCCACGAGGTGCAACTTATCGCCACGAATGAATGGCCGGAGGATCAATGGCCGCTTGGACCGATCACGCGCCTGCGCGCAGAATGGGTCATTGGGTTTGCGGATGAGCTGGAACAAATCCGGCCGCGGCTCGACTGCGATGGCTTGTTGAGCCTTGAGCGCGTCTGGAGCTGCGACGTTTATCGCGCCGGCGACGGAGTCCATCGTTCCTGGCTCGCGCGAAGAAGAAAATTCGAGCTTCCTCTGAAGCAATTTGCTCGGGCTCTCAACCGCAAGCATCGCGATCTACTGCATTTGGAGGAATCGCTTCTTGCCAGTCGCAAAGCCGGGCGGGTAATCGTTGCTTCACAGATGGTCAAGAATGAGATCGTCGATCTTTATGGCTATCCAGCAGACAGGATCGATATCGTTCACAATGGCGTTCCGCTCGATAAATTCCGGTTCGATTCTGAGCTTCGCGCAAAATCGCGCGAGGATTTGAAACTGAAACCGGATCAAATTCTGCTTCTATTTGCAGGCTCGGGCTGGGAGCGCAAAGGGTTGCTTTTTGCAATCCAGTCGATAGCGCTTTGCAAGAATAGAAAAATGCGGTTGCTCGTTGCTGGCCGGGGAAATGCAACGCTCTACAAGACGAAACGCCTGCGCTTTTGGCGCGAGGAGCCGGTGCAGTTTCTCGGCGAAGTTGCAGACATTTCGCGTGTTTACGCAGCTGCGGACATCTTCATTTTACCTACGATTTACGATCCATTTTCGAATGCCTGCCTGGAAGCGCTCGCCTGCGGATTGCCGGTAATCACAACGCGTTCCAACGGCTTCAGCGAAATCATCGAAGACACCATCCACGGATCAATTGTCGATCACGCAGGCGATCTGATTGGTTTGCGTGACGCAATTCGGTTTTGGACCGATCCGTCGCGCCGCGCCGCAACGCGCTTGGTGAACATTGAGCGCGCGTCGCAGTTTGATATTTCAAAAAACGTCGAGCAAACGCTCGGCGTTTTGACGCGCGTTGCGTCCGGGTAGCGCACGCGCCATCAAGGAACGACGGCTTGGGCAGCCGTCGATTTGAAACTGACGGCTGGGAAGCCGTCACTCCCTGATAACTCCGCTACCCAGCGAGCGCAGCGTCCACGTTTGGGAAAATCTGAAATACCTGATCGAGGCGTGAGATTTCGAAAATCGAGCGCACGGTTTCCTGCAATCCAGCCAGCAAGAATTTGCCGCCGTAGCCTTCCACTTTTTGCATCGCTTCAATCAATGCGGCCAAACCCGCGCTATCGATGTAAGGCACATCGGAAAGATCGACCACCAAACGTCGCGGCTTTTTCTCGACCATGGCATTGAGTGACGCCGTGACAGACGGGGAGACGTGCAGATCAATTTCGCCCCTGAGCGGCAACACCCCCGCGCGGTCTCTTCGCCGCGGCGGACCAGGTGAGAAAGCGTCTTTTTTCATTTAACTCTCCAATCGTCAATGGATCACCATTCGAGCGTATCGATAATGGTTTCCACATCTGAGAGATCATCAATCAAAAAATCCGGCTGATATTTCGCAAGTTCATCGCGACCCCATCTGCCGGTTGCCACGGCTATGGTGCGCGCCCCAAGCGCTTTGCCACAGGCGATATCGCGCGGCGTATCGCCAATGACGTCGATCTCGGATGCGGCGAACTCGCGGCCATGCTTCTCTTTTGCGCGCGTGCGAGCGAAACGTCCGAGCTGATTGCGGTCCCGATGATCATCGGCAAACGCGCCAAATTCGAAAAAGTGCCAGACACCGTAATGCTCAAGTTTCAATCGCGCTCCGCGGGAGACATTTCCAGTAAGAAGGGCGAGCACCAGATGTGGTCGCGACTTGAGTTTTTCGAGCAATTGGAGCACGCCGGGGAGCAGTTTGCCTTTACGGCGCGGTAATTCCAACGACAGAAAATGCACGTAGCTATCGAGAAACGCGCTTACGTTTTCATTGGTTGCGGGAATTTTATGCTTGTTCAAGATGCTAACGACGATGCCTGAATCAGTCATACCGGCGATTTCGATGTCGTGCAGATCATCCCTGATCCCGAAGCGCTCTTGGAAGGCGGATTTGAGCGCTTGAACGCCAGCGCCACCCGAATGGATCAATGTACCGTCGATGTCGAAAAGCAAAAGGCGCTGTTGTGTGTTTGTCATGTCGGGGTGTCCCTCGTCCTTTGCGTCCGTTTCGTCTCTTCCGATCCGAGGGACCAAAAGGACACAGGGGACATAAAGCTCAAAGCTTTGGCGCGTGCATCATCAGCACCGCGATCATACTCCCGAGAAATACGACTAGCACAATTCCCAGGCCAATAAACATTGCCTTGCCAAACTGGTCGCTCTCCTGTCTGTGAGGCCGGAACTGAGAAGCACTGGCAAAATCCGCGGGTGCTGTGCTTGTTTCTGCATCTGTAGTGTCTGAAAACGGGAGCTTTGGCATGCTGCCGATCTTAATCGAATGAGTCGAATGGGACAAATGAGGCGAATGGGCGGGCGTAACAATTGACCCAGCGCAACCGCACTCGCATAGTGGCGCTCTCATGGCGATTGAGTTCACGCGCAACTTCTGCATCATCGCGCATATCGATCACGGCAAAACGACGTTGTCGGACCGGTTGCTTGAGCGCACGGGCACGATCCAGGAGCGGGAAAAGCAGGATCAGCTCCTTGACTCGATGGATCTGGAACGGGAGCGCGGGATCACGATCAAAGCGCACCCTGTGGCAATGCGTTACACGAGCAAATCTGGCCAAAGCTATCGGTTGAACCTGCTCGACACGCCCGGGCATGTCGATTTTGCGTATGAAGTTTCACGCAGCCTCGCCGCATGCGAGGGCGCCTTGTTGGTCGTGGATGCGGCGCAGGGCGTAGAAGCGCAAACCGTGGCGAACGTTCATCTCGCTCACAAACAGGGGCTCACAATTGTTCCGATTATCAACAAGATCGATCTGCCAAACGCTGACGTTGCCGCGGTGAAACGCCAGTTGGAAGAAATCCTGGCCATCCCTGCGCAGGAAGCCATCGAAGCGAGCGCGAAAATGGGCATTGGTATTGAGGAAATTCTCGAGGCAATCGTGAAGCGGGTTCCGGCACCAAAACCGCCGGCGGATAAGACGCTGCGCGCGCTGGTGTTTGATTCTGTGTTTGATGTTTATCGCGGCGTAGTTGGCTACGTGCGCGTTGTCTCCGGAACAATGGAAGCGAATCACGCGATCATGTTAATGAGCAACAATACGCGCTACGAGATCAAGGAAGTGGGCGTGTTTACGCCGAAGATGCGCATCCAGGAAAAGCTGAATTCCGGCGACGTCGGTTATTTCATCGCGAACATCAAATCAACCGCTGACATGAAAATCGGCGACACCATCACCGACCAGCGGCATCCCGCGCGCGAGCCGCTCCTGGGATTCCAAGAAATTCATCCCATGGTTTTCAGTGGGATCTATCCGATTAACACCGGCGACTTCGAGCATTTGAAGACCGCGATCGGGAAGCTGCGCCTGAACGACGCCGCCTTTGTCTATCAACCGGAAAGCTCCGTCGCGCTTGGCTTTGGTTTTCGCTGCGGATTTCTCGGGTTGCTTCACATGGAAATCATCCAGGAACGGCTTCGGCGCGAGTACGACATGGACATCATCGCGACCAGTCCAAGCGTGGTCTATGAAGTGCTCACCACACGCGGAGAGAAACTGTTGATCGATAACCCGGCGCATTTGCCCAACCTGAGCATGATCCAGGAGATTCGGGAGCCGATTGTAAAAGCGTACGTGCTCTGTCCGAATGAAAACATCGGCGACATCCTGCAGTTGATTCTGGAGAAACGCGGCCAGATGGAGCGCACCGAGTCGCTCGATACGCGCCGGGTGATGTTGCATTGCGAATTGCCGCTCAACGAAATTCTCGTCGATTTCAATGACAAGATTAAAAGCATCACGCGCGGCTACGGTTCGATGGACTACGAGCGTGCCGGGTACCGGGCGGCGAAGTTGGTGAAGCTGGATCTCCTAGTCAATGGCGAGCCGGTCGATGCATTTTCGACAATCGTGCATAAGGATCGTGCCGAGGCGCGCGGTCGCCAATTGGCGGCTAAACTGAAGGAAGTAATCCCGCGACAGCTTTATCAAGTGGCGATTCAGGCAGCTATTGGCGGAAAAATTATTGCGCGCGAGAGTGTTTCGGCGTTACGGAAAAACGTGACCGCGAAATGCTACGGTGGGGATATCACCCGCAAACGGAAATTGCTGGAGAAACAAAAGGAAGGAAAAAAGCGGATGAAAAGCATCGGAAAGATCAATATTCCGCAGGAAGCATTTATCGAGGTGTTAAAGACGCAATGACTCTTGCGATGAGAGATTCCTCGACTGCGCTTCGCTCCGCTCGGAATGACAACGGGCTGGAGGGTGCATTTCATTCATTCGTCAGTCGTCATTCGAGCTTCGTCATTCTCTAGGTCATGTTCACATCCCGGCACGTAAAACATAGCAGATTGCTCCTGCGGCATGCGCGGAAGTATCTGCGCTACAAGGACGACCAGCTCAGCGCCTCGGACCGGGAACAAATCGTCGCTGGAATGAAAAGCCTCCGCGAAGCGTTACGTCAGAAAGACCGCGAGAGAATTCACGGCACGGCGGATGCGCTTGATAAGATGCTACACAGGCTGACTCCGGTCACCTGGGAATCGCATTGGCGAGAGAATTGCGAGGTGATTCTGGTGGCGATCGTTGTGGCCGTAGGCATTCGCTCCTATTTCTTGCAACCGTTCAAAATTCCCACCGGCTCGATGCAACCGACGTTAAATGGAATCATCGGTCATCCCAGCACAGAACCGGCGCCGAACATTCTGCAACAGATCGGCGAGTTTATTGCTTTGGGTCGCAATTACATCAACGTGGTCTCGCATGAAGACGATCAGGTTCTTGAGATTGTGCCAAAAAAAATCCTCTTCTTTTTTACTTTTTCGCGACTGATCTGCCAGCGGCAAAACTTTCTCGTGTACGCTTCTCCCGAGACGCTCAGTCATGATTTCAACGTTCTTCCGGGTCGCATTTGTCACCGCGGCGAGGTCATTGCCAGAGGCGCAATCGACACAGGCGACCAGGTCTTTGTGGACAAGTTTAGCTACAACTTCGTTAAGCCTCATCGCGGCGATGTTTTCGTTTTCCGCACGGACAATATCCCGGCGATCCGCCCGGACCCGGAGACAGGGCCGCCGTTTTACATCAAACGGCTGGGTGGATTGCCTGGCGATACTCTGCGCATCGATCCCCCGTTGCTTTATGTGAATGGCAAGAAAGCTGAAGGCTTCGGGTTCCAGCGCGTAATGTCAGCGAAACCTCCCTACCGCGGCTATGCTCCTGGCAAAGAATATCTGTCACGGCCTGACCAAACGTACACAGTGCCGAAGGATGGCTATTTTGCCTTGGGCGACAACAGCTATAACAGCTTCGACAGCCGCTATTGGGGAGCGGTGCCTGAAGCAAACCTCGTCGGGCGCGGACTGTGTGTTTATTGGCCGTTTAGTCAGCACTGGGGGCTGATTCGTTAGGCGAAATTTCTGCCGCATGGTGTCCAGTCTTGCGCGTGCCTATCCCGTGCTGGCGCTCTGCGGTGGATACGCGCTTGTGATGCTTCTTAATCCGGTGCGTCGGTCGCTCGAAGATGGTTTTCGATGCATCGGGCGCTATAAGCGCATCTGGATCAGCTTCGCGCTGCTCGGGTTCGGCTATTTCGCTTTCCAGTTTGCTACCTTCACTCCCATTCGAAACTGGGGTGATCTCGATCCAAGCCAAATCATCTCATTACCCCATTGGTATTGGCCGCGATTTACAGAGGTATGGAGAGAAACGCCGTTGCCAGCACTGGAAGGCGTTGCAGGACTTTTCGATAACGCCACCACTACGTATCCGCTCTCGGTCGTGGCGGCGGTGTTCATGCTGTTCAACTGGCGCGGCTTACACGGCGCGTTAGTCCGGGCATTGCGGAAGCGCTACCGGTTCTGGGGTCATCTCATTTATTTGATTCTGTTGCTGAGCGCGCTGGCGTCGCTCTTGAAGCCGATCGTATTCTGGCAATTACCAGAGTGGAGCGGTCTGGTGCCAGCTGCCGGGCTGCTGCGAATCTCGGCAACAGTGGATGCGAGTGCATTCATTTTCGAATACCTCCTGGGAGTTTATATCCAGGTGTACCTCATTACGGTGTGTCTGGCCTGGATAAAGGGCGTTAGCTTTGAAGAAGGAGAACTCTTTCGCTTCGCCATGCGGCGCTTCAGTTATGTTTTGGAATGGGCTGGCATTGTCGTTGCAGTCAGCACGTTGATCGTCCGATTACCGCTTGTCCTCGCGTACTTTACGAATATTCCTGGCGTCCTCGATTACCTGCCCATTGCGCGGGTGCTGATGAGTGGTTTGATCATCGGCTTTTGCTCGGTCCAAATCTCGCTGGCGCTCCATAATGAAACGTTGATCGAAGCCTTGCGCGCCCACAGCCAGTTCGTCCGGCAAAATGCGGGTCGCTTGGGGTGGTTTTTGGTCATTTGCGGGATCCATTTTTTTAGCATCATGATCTGCGACGCTATTGTGCGCAGCGCAATCGCGGATCGGTTGGGTGCACTTCTCCTCTGGAAATTCAGTTTTGCTTTTCTCCGCGCAATCGTCACTGGCTGGCTTTTGGCCTCGTGGGTCTGTTTATTTCGACAATGCGAAACTCGGCGCATGAACCAGGAGAAATGGATTCAATATTAGGAAATCAGCCGGCAGGAAAGCGAATGTGAACGCGGCGACTATTACACGCCAGAGCAAATCGAACCTGGCCCTGGCATTCATTTCATTAGGGCGCGAGCGCAAACGCGACATGACTGTTTTCTACGCGTTCTGCCGCGTGATCGACGACATTGCCGATTCTTCGGAGCTCAGCGTCGCGGAGAAGCAAGAGCGGTTGGCGGCGTGGCGTGAAATGTTGCGCAGCAGTGGCCCGAGGCGAACCGCCCCTTGCTAGCGACGTGAGAGGTTTGATGAACAAATACTCGCTCTCACCTCAGATGCTGGAGGAAATCATCGCCGGCGTAGAGATGGACCTGAGCATCTTCCGATATGCGACGTTCCAGGATCTGCGCGTTTATTGTTACCGGGTGGCCAGCGCGGTAGGTCTGGTGAGCATCGAGATTTTTGGATACCGCAACCCGCGCTGCAAAGAATATGCGCTCGAGCTCGGACTCGCCTTGCAAATGACGAATATCATTCGTGATGTTGGCAAAGATTTGCAGGTCGGCCGAATTTATCTGCCGCAGGAGGATCTGACGCGTTGCAACTATTCCGAGATCGAGCTGCGAAATCGACAGTATAACGAGCGGTTCGTTCGCCTGATGGAATTTGAAGCCGCGCGTGCGAGAGAATTTTTCTCGCGCGCAGCTGGGGCGCTTCCATCTGAGGATCGCCGGACGATGGTGCCTGCCGAAATCATGGGCTCGATTTATCGCGGCTTGCTTCGCAAAATGGAGCTGGACAAGTTTCGCGTTTTCGAAAAGGAGTATCGCCTTGGCGGGTTCGAGAAAGCCGGCCGGATCGCGGCACAGCTATTGAGGCGTTGTTAAGTTTGCCCTGCAACATTCTCGAGGTTGCGCAGTTCAATCCGTCAACGAGCGAAAACTTATGACGAAAAATCTTGCTGTTTGGGTTCTTGCGCTAAGCGCTTTGATTCTCAGTTCATGTGATACTCCGGTTGGCCAGGGCGCAGCATGGGGCGCTGCGACCGGCGCGATCATCGGCGGCGCGGCGACCGGTAATGTGCGCGCCGCGTCGATTGGCGCAGCCGCAGGAGCCGCGGCCGGCGCGTTAACCGGCGCAGCCATTCAGCAGGATCAAGCTGCGCGTTATGGTCCGCCGCCTCCGGGCGGTTATCCGTATGCGCGTTGGGCCGGAACGCCCGGTTTTTATTACAGTCCCTACACCGGGCGAATGTATGATCTGCGCGGTGTTCCGCACGGTGGACTTACTCGCGACGTCGATACCGGTCGGCTTTTCCGCAAACCGTGACCAGTGCGAAATCAACTCGCCTTCTTCTGTAATTCGTCGACGAGCGCTTTGGCCTCGTTGGTCATCTTCAAAAGCTCCGGCCACGGGCGGTGATAGTTTTCACCCGGCAACTTGCGGGTCGCGTCGAACCCCATGTGCGAGCCGATGTTTTGATCGCTCGGCGCATGGTCGAGGGAGTCGCTTGGATTTTTAATAACGGTCGTGTCGCGAGCAGGATCAGTGTTCGCGCACAATCGGAAAAGCACTTCGCTCGTGTTGTGCACATCGCAATCCTCGTCCACTGCCACGATATATTTGCTGAACATCATCTGGCCCATGCCCCAGAGACCGTGCATCACCTTGAAGGCCTGATACGGATACTGCTTTCGGATGCTGACGAACACCAGGTTATGAAAAACGCCTTCCGGCGGCAGCGTCATGTCCACAATTTCTGGAAAATTCATTTTGAACACAGGCAGCAAAATGCGCACACAAGCGTCGCCGATGTAATAGTCTTCCATCGGCGGCCTGCCCACAATCGTTGTCGGGTAAACTGCGTCGCGCCGATGCGTGATCGCCGTCAAATGGAACACTGGATAATCCTCGACCGCGGTGTAAAAGCCGGTGTGATCGCCAAAGGGACCTTCGGGGCGCATCTCACTGGGTTGAACATAACCTTCCAGAACAAAATCTACGTCCGCCGGCACATCGAGATCGATCGTTTTGCAGCGAACGAGCTCGATTGATTTCTTTCGCAAAAACCCGGCGAAAAACAGTTCATCCAAACCGTCCGGCAGCGGCGCAGTAGCCGCGAATGTATAAACAGGATCACCGCCCAGCGTGACTGCCACTGGCATGCGCTCACCGCGCTCGTAATAGCGCTGGCCGTGGCGCGCCCCAACCTTGTGAAGTTGCCAGTGCATCCCCGTTGTGCGCTCGTCGTAAAGTTGCATCCGATAAATCCCAACGTTTCGCGCACCCGTCTCCGGATCACGGGTATGCACGTTTGCCAACGTGATGAAGCGGCCGCCGTCCTTCGGCCAACACTTGAGAATGGGCAAATCGCGCAACGAAAAGTCATCTCCATTGCTGATCCGGTGCACGATTTCCTGACAAGGTGCTTCCTTTACGTGCTTCGGGCGCGCATGCAGCAGATGAATTCCCTGTTTGAGCAAATTCCAGCCTTCGCGCAGATCGGTTGGCGGCTTCGCTTTCAGGATGAGTTGAATTTCCTGGGCGACGTCTCCTACGTCTGCGACTTGCAATGCGAGCGCCATGCGCCGGCGCGATCCCATGGTGTTAATTACAACCGGGAACGGGGATTTTTTCCCATCGACAATCGGTTGCTCGAACAGCAGCGCCTTCCCGCCGCCGGGCGATTTCATTTCGCGATCTGCCCATTCTGCTATGAGCAAATCTGTATCGACCGGAACGGTGATGCGCTTCAGCTCGCCTGCTTCTTGGAGAGCGTCGAGAAAGTTTTTGAATGAGCGGTAAGCCATTGATCAGGCGCACCGCCATACTGACTGCTCTGGCACCACAATGCGACAGAATTTTTGAGCAGCTCTAGTGCGACGCCAGGTACTGGAAAGAGACAACCCTACCGTTGGCAAAAGTGACCACCTTGCCAGGATAAGGGATACTTGGCGGGATGTATGACCAATAAAACGGATCGTAGAACGGAGCCCCAAAGAATATGAAATTACGACCTCCGTGGTGATGCCAGGTTCCCGTTGCCGCCCCGACAGTGGTATATGCGAAGCTGTAGCTAGGGCCAAGGTCATTGTAAGCCCAGGGACCCCATGGTCCGTAGTACGGATAGTAAGGGTTTGTCGCGTAATAAATATAAATCCAAGTCTCCGTCGAGTGTCCGCGCATGTTACCAACGATTTTTCGATCGGGGGAGCCCCACGCGAGCCAGACAGCGTTTCGGGACATGCCGGCTCGAATCTGTCCCTGGGTTACCAGCGCCTGATCACTGGCCGAAAGGCGTTGATAAATTTCGGGATTCTTGGAAATGCGGTCCTGAGTTGTCTCGCAACTCGTAAAAATCAACGCGCTGGCTGCGAGGCAAAGCGACAGCGCCTGGGGAAGAATTCGACCTTTCATGCGGACGATCATATGTGCCGCCTATCGCGCGTCAATTATCTTCAGCTTTGTTGATTCAACATCGTCCCGCCGGTAGAGTTGCGTTCCAATGCAGGATCGCTACGGCCACCGGATTTCCTATCTGCGCGTCTCGATCACTGACCGGTGCAATGAACGCTGCACCTACTGCATGCCGCAGGAATTGCAGGAGTGGTTGCCGCGCGAGGAGATTCTGACTTTCGAGGAGACTCTGCGTCTCATCCGGATCGCGACCGAATTAGGCGTTTCGAAAGTGCGAGTCACGGGCGGCGAGCCGCTAACGCGCCGGGACATTGTCCACTTCATTGGCGAAATGCCGAAAATTTCCGGAATAAAGAGCCTGGGTCTTTCCACGAATGGAACGTTGCTTGCGCGCCAAATTAGCCCTGGAAAAACAATGGCGACGGCTTTGCGCGAGGCCGGTGTTCAATCGGTCAATATCTCCCTCGATACATTGGATCGCGATGTGTATTCCCAGATAACCGGTCGGGATTTCCACGCTCAGGTTCTCCAGGGGATTGATGCCGCAATCGCAGTTGGTTTCAATCAGATCAAATTGAACACCGTCCTGATGCGCGGCCGAAACGAGGACCAGTTGGTCCCGCTGATCGAATTCGCTGCGTCGCGCAATTTGATCCTGCGTTTCATCGAGATGATGCCAGTGAGCACGACCGAGGTTCTCAGCGAACACAATTTCGTGCCGATCCTCGAGGCGAAACGGTTAATCGAATCGGTTTACGGAAGTCTGATCCCTGAGACGGAATTTCGAACAAACGGGCCAGCCACTTACTATCAAATCCCGGACCGCAAACAGCGCATTGGTTTTATCGGGGCAATGACCAATCTGCATTTCTGCGAGAACTGCAACAAACTGCGCCTCACATGCGACGGGAAATTGCGTCCGTGTCTCGGCAGCTATCTTGAGTTCGACATCATGAGACCGCTGCGGGCCGGCGCAAGCGATGAGGAGCTTAAGCAATTCTTTCTCGACGTTGTTGAACGCAAGCCTGCTCAGCACGATTTTCGAGACAATTATCAACCGAACCGCAAGATGATCGCCATCGGCGGGTGACGAATGCAGCGACTCACTCACATCAGCGACGATGGCCGCGCCCAGATGGTCGACGTTTCGGCCAAGCCGGTGAGTAAACGAAAAGCTGTCGCCATCGGAAAAATTCGGCTCCAGCACAAAACACTTGATCTGATTTCGAAGGATCAAATCGCGAAAGGCAATGTGTTCGCGACTGCTCGAATTGCCGGCATCCAGGCTGCAAAACAAACGGCGCACCTCATCCCGCTTTGCCACACTCTGCCGCTCGGTGAAGTTAAGATCGACATCGTCACTTCGAATGAGGGCGCAGAGGTGAAATGCGCGGCGCAGACGATTGCACAAACCGGAGTCGAGATGGAAGCGCTCGTTGGCGTCACCGTCGCGTTGCTGACGATTTATGATATGTGCAAAGCGGTGGACAAAGAGATGCAGATTTACTCTGTGCGGCTAATCAGTAAGAAGAAGCGTTATGTCTAGCAGTAGCCGTTTTTCAGTGTCATCCCGAGCCGCGAAGACGGCGAGGGACCACGCCTACGTAGGTTGCGGCACACAAGCTAAACAGAGTGATCACTCGGCTCATGAGAGGTCCTTCGCTTGCGCTCAGGATGACCGCGCTTTTGCATGCGGCGATCGTTAAACATGCAGATACAAGTTGGCATCATCACCATCTCGGACCGCGCAAGCGCAGGGGATTATCAGGACCTTGGCGGACCGGCGTTGAAAGGAGCGGCGCAGAAAGCGGGGTGGCAGGTACTCGCGGAAGCGATTGTGCCGGACGATGCGAACCGAATTCAGGATACGATTCGTTCGTTTTCCAAACAAGGCTGTGGTTTGATTCTAGCCACTGGCGGGACTGGCATCGGACCGCGCGATGTCACCCCGGACGCAATTCGCGCGATCATGCGCGTTGAGTTGCCAGGCTTTGGCGAAGTGATGCGGGCGGAGTCGATGAAGATCACGCCCAATTCCATTTTGTCGCGCAGCCTCGCCGCAATTGTCGATGGCTCATTGGTGATCGCGCTCCCGGGAAAGCCAAGCGGCGCTGTGGAATGCCTCGGCTTTGTGCAAGGCGCAATTCCTCACGGCGTCGCGCTCGCCCAAGGGACGCCGACTTCATGCTGATGAAACGAACGAAACGTCAGTCGGGAAAAATAAGCAGTCGCATTAGCTGACTGCCGTAACCGGTCAACTGCGCGGTTTCGCCGTGGCCGGAGACTATGTCACGGGTCAAGGACGAATAATTAATCGAGCTTTTCTTGATATAACTCAGCTCCGGCTGGGTCACGTGTTTGTCGCTCGGTTCTACTTTTAGCGGCACACCGGAACGCGCAAAAGAAACTTCCCACGAAGCTTGTTGGGTCCGGTTTCCGGTTAGCATCCAGGGATAAAGCTTCGGCAATTCGAAATGGCGCGCTTTGGGCAGGGTCACCTTGTAGAATGTTTCTTCGCCACTGAGAAACTGAGCAACGCTAAGCGACGGGTTTTGGCGGAGCGCCAGATAAAGCCGCGCAATGTCGAGCCCGGCAAGATTCAGGCCGTTATAAATGCCGTTGTGATTCGGGTCATTTCTGAAGAATGCGTCATGCCACGCTTCGAATTCATGACTGAACATTAAATCCAATTCCAGATGGAGATGCGCCCGTTCCCGGTTTATCCCCACTCCGGTGTAGCCCATGATAGCGACCGGCTGCCCGCGTTTGATCGAATCGCCCGGGTGCACGTGGATGGAACTCAGGTGTCCGTACAAACTGTAGTAACTGGAGCCGTCCCAGCGATGCTCGATCACAATGTATTTCCCGTAGTTCGAGTAGCCGGGCACGAGATTAGCGTGCACGACTTTCCCGTCGGCAATGGCGCGGACTTCGTCGAGCGGCTCGCCGTTTGCATCGCGATGCACGGGGCGAATATCGATTCCTTCGTGAAAGCGGGTGTAAACCACCCCACCAGCTGTGTCAGTAGGATCGCGCACAAAGCCGTATTTGCCGCCCTCCCATGGAGTCGATTTCTCTCCCTTGTAATTGCGTTCGACGTACTGGTAAAAGGCCGCACCGTCGCCCGAGAAAAGAGCGTCATTGTCCGTTGGCAGAACTAAATCGACAACACCGTGGGTTTCGGCGATGAGCGAAACAGCCGAAGTCATGGACAGTGCGATTGCCGCCGTGAAACGAATGACAAATGACAAATTCTGTCGCGCAAAGTAGGTCGTCATTTGGGTTTCGTCATTCCTTCGTCATTGGGCATTCGTCATTTTGCAACCGCGTCACCGCTTTTTCTTCTGGCCGATCAAGCGCCAGTCTTTTTTCATCAAGCCAATATCGGCTACGGTAAGGCCTGAAGGAATATAGATCTTTCCATCCGAAACGCGTTTGTCGATTTGGAGCTCGGTAATGAATCGGCCATTGATGAAAACAAAGAGGAGACTGCCGCGGTGCTCAACGCTTAAAGTGTCGAGCACGACGCGTCCGTGTTCGTCGAGCTGAATGAGCGCGCCATAAGTTCCGTCCCGGCCTGGATAGGCAGAAAACGCCATGACATCTCGCTCCGAAATCCACGGCATCTTTTCGATGGCAATCTCTTTACCGGAAACTTGGGCGCGCACCGCTGAGGAGAAAACCTCGGTGTCTCGAGGATTCGCCTGGGCATGCACGCGGAAGATGCAATGCTGCTGTTTCGCAACGCCTGTGACCGGCGCCCAAAGCAGACAAAGAGCCAATACCCAGAGAATTTTCATGCCGATTGATAAAGGGTTTGACATGAATTTTGCAACTCCGAAAACTTTCAGGGCTGTTTAAGTCCACTCATGAAGCGCCGCATTGTTTTGCTTCTTCTGATGCTTTTTATGGCCGCGGGCATCTTTGGCCAGGACGCCACGCCAACGCCGACGCCGCGGAGACGCGGTTGGTTAGGCCGCATTTTGCACCCATTTTCTCCCGAGGTCGTTCCGCAATACAAAGATCCGAGGCTGCGCGGGCTCGCTCTCGATCTCCAAATCACGCCGCAGACCGTCAAGTTATCCGAGGTTCGCCAGCTCAGCGTGAAACTAACATTGGCAAATCTCTCAAAGCGTCCCGTGGCGCTCGACTTTCCGACGAACCAGCGAATCGAAATTTATCTGATGGATTCCAGAGGAGATATCCTGGCAAAGTGGTCCGAGAATCACGCTATCACAGAAAAATCCGCCACGATTCTGGTTAATCCGCAAGAGCGGGTCGAGTACAGCGAAACAATCTCGACGCGTGAGCTCACGCCCAACAAAGTCTTTATCGCCGAAGTGTTCTTTCCCCAATACCCGGAGTTGCGCATCCGGCAAAAATTCCTGGCTGTACCGTGAGAGAGGGAGCGATGGAGTAGTGGAGGGAGAGAGTAATGGCTTCTGAGGCACCTTCAATACTCCAACACTCCAATACTCCATTACTCCTCTTTTCAGATTACCATACCCATCCGCAGGGACATCGCGTGCAGCGGTACACGCAGGCATTGCTTCAGCCTTGGGCGGATTCAGCGCGCAGAGCAGGGTTAACCGACATCGCTTTCACTGATCACGATCGTTATCACACTGGAATCGACTTCGATGAAATCGATCGTTTGCGGGAAAGAAATCCCGATTTGCGAATCCGCGCCGGGATTGAGCTCGACAATGATCCTGCTCATTCGCCGGCTGGCCGAAACTGGATTGCAAAGCATTGGGACAAGCTCGATTTTGTCCTGGGCTCGGTTCATTTCCTTGATCGCGCCGATCAGATGTTCGACAGCGTGCCAGATGGGGCCGCGCAATTCGAAGGCCGGAACATCGACGCGATTTACGCCGATTACTTTCGCCGTGTCCGCGACATATCAACGACAGGGCTGGTTGATTGCCTTGCCCATCTGGATCTGATCAAAATCCACGGTCATCGGCCAGGAGGAGAGATCGACAGTTTGGTTAATGAAACACTCGGTTTTATTCGCGGGCGGAATCTCGCGATTGAGCTTTCCACCGCTGGATGGCGCAAGCCAGTGAACGAGCTTTACCCGGGCGATCGAATCATTGAGCTGGCGATAGAGAAGGGGATTCCTTTCACTACGGCCTCTGACGCGCATTCGCACGCGCAACTCGGGGACAAATTTCCGAGCCTCGCGCAAAAGATGGCGAACTTTGGGATTCGTCAGGTGTGCATCTTCGAAAGGCACAACCGTATCCAGCTGCCGCTATAATTGAAGGTCGAGCTGCGATCGGTTCTCTGTCGAAAAAGCCTGTTCGGTCTCGGGAGGCAGGGGCGACATGAAGCCGAGACGTTGGGCGAGACGTTGGCAGGTTTCAGGCGCGAATCCTTCGAAATGATTGCTGGCGAATGCCCATACGTTGCGGACCTCGGGAAGATGCCGCTCAATTTTAAGCGACCAGCTGTCCAGCGCGGCTTCGCGTTTCCAGAGCAATTTTTCGTAACGATGGACGTGGCCACCGTCAACGTCGTATTTCGTTGCGTAATCGCCGAGTAAACGCAGATAGAGAAAATCCGTCGTGCACGGCAGAAATTCGAACGGGGCAAGATTTCGTTCGTTGAGCGGCGTGGTGTCGGCCCAAACCCAGCAAATGCGATACTTTTCCAGGAGGCGAATAAACTGTGGCCGATGCCATCCCGGATGTCGAAATTCGAGCGCGAACCGGAAATTCCGCGGCAGTTGCTCGAGAAATTTGCGCAGCGCTGTTTTACCGTCTTTTGGCGCAAAGGAGGGCGGAAGTTGGATCAGAACCACCTGGAGCTTTGGCGCGAGCGGCTCAATCGCCCGAAGAAACGAATTCAATTCTGCTGTGCAATCGCGCAGTCGCCGGGTGTGCGTAATCTCGCGCGGGAGTTTGCAGGCGAAACGAAAAGCGGCTGGCGTGATCTCTATCCAACGGCGAACACTCGCTTCGCTTGGAGCGGCATAAAATGTCGAATCGACTTCTACAGCCGGTAAGTAATTGGCGTAAAATTCGAGCCACTGGGACTCTGGCAATTCCGAGGGATAAAAAGAGCCGCGCCAGTCGTCGAAGCTCCATGCACATGCACCGACCCGAATTTTGCGCTGATCGATAAGATTCAATGGGCTTAGACACTTAATCGGTTTTGCCCGTCTGGAAAAGGTGTTACTGTAAAATCCCGGTGAACATGAGCCATCGAGTTTCGGTTTGGCCGACTGATGACCTTGACGGAATCGATAAGTCAATTACCCTGCCACACCTCATGGATTTCTTGATTCGTGTTGCTTTGCTTTGTACAGCTGCCACTTTGATTTTTTCTGAATCAGCGGCGGCCTCGGTGGTCTTTCAACCGGGCAAAAAAGCCAAGTTCGTTGCCCCCGGGGAAGAACAAGTCAGCGAGACAGCGCTGGAGTTGTATAATACCGCGCAGAGTGCTGAGAAGGAAGGCAACCTTAAACGAGCGATTCATGCGTACGCAGACATCGTGCGGCACCATCCCAAAGATGCTCTGGCCCCGAGTGCTCTCTATCGCGGGGCGCAATTGCAGGAACAGGTGCACGACTATCTCCCAGCGGCGGATTCGTATCGGCTCTTGGTCGAAAAATATCCCAGTAACCCGCACTTCGATGAAGCAATCGAGGCGCAGTTTCGCATCGGCGAAATGTATCTTGCTGGCAAAAAGAGGAAAATTCTGGGGATCTCGCTTGGGAACTCGCTGGATAAAGCGGTGACCGTTTTCGCGAACGTCGTCCGCACTGCGCCATACGGGAAATACACAGCGCGCGCGCAATTCAACATCGGCCTCGCGCGCGAGAAACAGAATGTGCCCGAGATGGCGGTTGAAGCGTACCAGGCTGTGGTGACCAAATTTCCAAACGAGCCGGTCGCAGCGGACGCCCAATATCAGATCGGGTATATCTGGCTAATGGCAGCCCGAAAGGGCACCACGGATGCTGCGGCAACCACCAATGCCAAAACAGCTTTTCAAGATTTCCTTCTCCATTATCCGCATAGCGAGAAAGCCGCTCAGGCGCGTGCAAACCTTGACCTTCTTGAGCATAAGGAAACGACCAGCTCCTACGAGGTAGCCAAATTTTACGACAAACAGAAATATTATCGCGCGGCGGTAATCTATTACAATGAGGTGATTCGGCAGCAACCTGGCTCAGCCGAAAGTAATCTGGCGAAAAAACGGATCGATCAGCTGCGCGCGAAGGTCGGTGAGGCTACGCTGCAATCGGCCTTAGCCCCGGCACAAGCTGGCAAGAAAAAGGCCGAAGCGCATGGAGCGCGGACCGCCGGAACCGGGTCCGCGAAGCCAGGTGCAGCAAATAACGAAGCACCGTTACCCGCCGCGGACAGCGATGGTTCGCTTCCGCCACCGGCTTCACTTGCGCCCGACATTACCACTGCTCCTGATCACCTGTTTGCACCGCCGAGCACGAGCACAAGCTCCGATATGTCTTCTAGCCCAGCGGCATCGGCCTCACCGGCGCCTTGAAAGCTTCACTTGCGACAGTATTCTGCCTCGCCTTTTGTGGTTGCCTTGGCTATCACGTCGGGCCGGTAAAGCCATATTATCTTCGTGACGTTCACACCATCGCAGTCCCAACTTTTAAAAATCGCACTCTGGTCCCACGCATCGAAGTTTTGGTCACTGATACTGTAATCAAGCAGTTGCAACAGGATGGGACCTTTCAGGTTACCAATGGAGACAAAGCGGACGCTACTTTGAATGGCGAAATCTCTCTCATCCGCCGCGTGCCGGCGCGCTCGGTGCGCGGCAACGTGTTGGCCACAACCGAGTTTAGTCTGGCGTTAAGCGTAAAATATTCTCTAACCGGACGAGATGGCGCAGAGGTGGTGGGGGCCAGAGAAGCAGTCGGGACAACCAGTTTCTTTGTGAGCAGCGACGTAACCACGGATGAACGGCAAGCCTTGCCACTTGCTACTGAAGATCTCGCCACCCGATTAGTTAGCCAGCTAAGCGAGGGATGGTGATGAGTGATGAAGGGTGAAGAAAGGCTTTGGACCATCCTCAATGACAAGCTCGATACTCTGCATGCCGCGAATCGTTTGCCTCAGGCGATTCGCGTTGCCGAAACAGCTCTTGAAGTCGCCAAGCGCGCTTTCAAGGGGAGCGAGGCCCCACTTGCCACTAGCTTCGAAAGGTTAGGTCAGCTACTCGAGCAAAAGGGAGATTACACTGCGGCCGAGGCATACTTGCTGAAGGCGCATGCAATTCTGGAGAAGATGAAGCCGCCCGACTACCGGGCTATTTTTCGTTCAGCGCGGCGGCTGGCATTCTTATGCGATAGTCTGGGCCGATCTGAGGAAGCAATCGATCTGTATCAGAAAGCAATAGCCGCCGGCAGCCAAATCGAAGATGTTCCTTATTCGGATATCGGAACGATGTTAAACAACGTCGCGATGATTTTGCGTAAGTCGGGCCGGCAAAAGGCGGCAGAACCATGCTATCTGCGTGCTTTGGAAATTTACGAGAAGCAACTGGGACCAGACCATGCCGACGTTGCGTCGGTGCTCAACAATCTGGCGGTGTTCTACACAAACGAGCGCCGTTACACTGAAGCTGAGAAAATACATCTTCGCGCTTTGGCCATCCGGCAGAAATTGCAACCACCTCCGCTCGCCGACATTGCGCAATCTAAATGCAACCTGGCCGTGGTCTATCATTCGCGAGGTGATTACGCCAAAGCCGCAGAGCTTTATCAATCCTCGCTGAAAACGTGGGAGGAAGTGCAGGAAAAGCCCTCCAAGGATTACGACATCGTCGTGTCCAATTACGCCGATCTTTTGCGCTCTGTTGGTCAGGTACGCAAAGCGCATCAGTTGGAGGTCCGTGCACGCAAGAAGCGACAGGACTGATCCAGCGAAACGTCGCTGGCTTTGCTCCTATCGTAATGTCGCTGATTTAACCTTGCAGGCCGCTTGGTGCGTGGGCATTGTAGGGCCGCTGCCCACGCTCGCGTGGCGGAATTGGCAGACGCGTACGGCTCAGGACCGTATGGGGAAACCCGTGGAGGTTCGAGTCCTCTCGCGAGCAGTGAGCCCCTCCACCTTCAACGGGGATAATACAACGCTACAATGCCAGGTTGGATCAGCTGGTTACTTCTTGGCAGCTTTCCTTCTGGCTGCCCACCGCGCTTTCATTAGCTCGGAGAGCTTTCTTCGGCCGGCGGCCGTGAGTGTGCCCTTTTTCTTCGCAGGAGCCTTCTTCGTGCCGCCTGCTTTCCTTCGTGCCGCCCAGCGGGCCTTCATTAACTCGGAGAGCTTTCTTCGCCCGGCCGGTGTGAGCTGGCCTTTTTTCCTGCTAGGAGCCGCTGTTGTTGCACCTCTTTTTTTCGCCCAACGAGCTTTGGCAGCTGCCGAAAGCTTTGCTCGCGTCCCGGGCGAAAAGTAGCGGCCACCCTTGGGAGCTGTTGGCCTCGCAGGGGCGCCTGCCAGAAGTGAGGAAAGACGTTTTTCCAGGTCATCGATTTGTCGGCGAATTGAGATCGCTTCTTGTAGAGTTCTAACGGATATATCCATGTGTTATCAGATAGCTGGGGTTGGCTGGGAAGGCAATTACAATTTTTATAACAACTTGATACCTGATTACTGGTCGCCGCTGTCGATTAGCCGTATCGAAGTGATAACCAGCAAAATGAATTACCATAAGAGTGCGAGTTGGCGTTCCATTAAATATTGACGAAATGACTACGCAACCTGCGCGGGTCCAAAAAATGTTCGGGTCCATTGCCAGGCGTTATGACCTCGCAAATCATTTGCTTAGCTGCGGGATCGATTTTTACTGGCGGCGACGCGCCGCTGAAATCGTCGCCGGTTGGCGACCGCATAGGATTGCCGATCTTGCAACCGGCACTGGGGATTTGGCGCTAGCCTTGCAAAAAAAATTGCCGGATGCCGAAATCGTGGGCGTCGATTTTCTGCCGGAAATGCTGGACCTTGCGCAGCGAAAGGGTGTGCGCCAAATCGTGCTTGCCGATGCGATGAATCTGCCATTTGACGATGCTTCATTCGATTGCGTGACCATCGCATTCGGGTTGCGCAATCTGGAAAACTGGGCAGCGGCGCTTGCTGAGATGTCGCGCCTGATTAAGGCGAACGGGCGCTTGCTCGTGCTCGAGTTCTCACTGCCCACAACGCCGATCTTGCGCGCATTCTATCGTTTCTATTTGCATCGTTGCCTACCCTTGTTCGGTTCTTTTCTAACAGGGACGAAAAGCGCCTATGATTATCTTGGCGATTCGATCGAGGAATTTCCGAGCGGCGGTGCGATGTGCGAGTTGATGGCGGAAAATGGTTTCACGCGCCCGACGTTTGAACCCTTGACCGGCGGAATCGTTACCATTTACACCACGGAAAAATTATAACGAGGGATTTAGGGCGTCACGCTTGTAATGGGCGTCGTTGTTGGCGAAGGCGACGCAGCGGCTTGGCCGGTCAGCGGTAATTTTAAGGTGTTCAAGTCCGGATTGCTGATTGCAAAGCTGCCTTCACGTCCGTCCACGCGTGCGCACCACGTGCCGTCATTGTTTTGTGCGCCGACGCTCAACTTATGTGATGCCTTGTTATCCGGTGAAGTTGTGAAGGCGAGCAGAAGCTGCGGTTTTTCGAAGCCATGTTGAGGCGTCGTAGCCCCGAGCCAGCGCACTGCATGCAAGCTCGACAATGTGTTGAGCAGCGATTGCACATTGGCTTGATTAATCTCGCCGCTTCCTTTGAGCCAGTGCCATCGATTCTTTTGATCGCGCTCCAGCGACAGATCCTTCTCAGCCGTGAGGCTTACGCGATGGATTTGTTCGGGTTTAAACTTAAAGATCGACAACTCCTGCCATTGCAGGGGATCGAGTGAAATCTGATCCAGCAAACTGCGACGCACTGCCACGATGAACGGCTCATCCGTCAGCCGCGCGTAAACATTATCGCCTTCTGGTTTTCCAAAGGCGACTCCGGCAAACGCCTGCTCACCCGCTTTGGTTTCGGCAGTGTTTTCCGAAGCAAATGAGCTGAACGTTAATTGCGTCTGCGGCTTATCGACGCCGTATTTCGCCAGATTGGAAGCGATGTCTTCTACAAATCTTGCTACCCGCTCATTTTGCAGCGTATCGATCAGGCGCTGAACTGCACCTGAATCCGCCGGCGCGTTGTTTCGGCTGGCGATGGTCCAATTTCCATCTTTGCGCGCGAGAACGGTTTTGCCTTTGCCTGGGACATCGATCGTGATTCGATCGAGAATGTTCGTGTCGATCCGAACCAAATGATTGTCGCGCAGATCGGCCGGTTTTGTGTTTAGGATCTCTTCGGTCTTTTTCGGGAGCGTGTAAACGGATCCGCGAGGAGTGAATCGCACGTAAATCTGGTCTTTTTCCTTCTCTGGCACGCCGCCGATCTGCAGCGTCTGGCCTTTGTCCTCCCGCCCGAAGACCTTGATCGACTCACCGATCTCAACCTTCTGGTCTTTTTTCTCGGGTTCATCAAACAGCGTGATCGATCCACGCGGCTCCGCCAATCCATAAGGGCGCAGGTCCCCACGATCATCGGCCACAAATTGTTGAATGCGCGCTGAGGTGATCTGCGAAATCAAGTCACCGACTTTCTGGTCGTCTGCTCGCGCGCGCAGCGGCTTAAGGATGTCCCAGTGATCGCCTTTTTTCTCCAGTTCCATTTCGCCCGCAGGCGTCTTCAATATGATGCGGCGCACCTGCGCGGTTGTCAGGTCCGTTAGTTTTCTATCGCGAAATTCCTCCGGTTTTTTGTCGATGTCTTTCCTGATCGATTGCCTCGCGAGAAATGTTTCCTTCGAATTCTGAAGGCGCACATACATTCTGCCTTCCAACGCAGCGTCCTTTCCAAACCAGATTTCCGGCGGTCGGCCTTGGCCGAGCAATCTGAGTTTTAGCTTCGGATTGTTGAGGCCATACTCAGTCAGTTTGCTCTTATCAGCCTCAATGTCTTTCGCCGGGATGGTTCCCTCCTTCTCCCAGGTCTCCAAATCCGACAACAAGTTCTCGACCAGAGCGCTATCGGCTTGGTCTTTAATCGGGGTTTCAAGTCGCCACTTGCTCTCCCTGCGCCGTATTTCGATCTGTTGATCGCCATTTTTAATGACGATGCCGTCGATTTTGTTTCGGTCGAAATTGACCACGTTCTGTGCCTGCTGCCGGGCTTCCTCGGTGCTCGGCCGTTTCATTTCAAAGAACCTGAAGTAAGCGACACCAGCGATCGCAATGACTGCCAGTATGAGGGTATTCCTCCAGCTCATATCAGACGCGCCGTTGCCACCACACCATGGTTCCGATCACGGCAGGAACCAGCGGCATGAACACCAGGATAATCCAGCGCAGCCGGCGCAACGCCTCTTCGCTGAGACTGAAGGTGAGAGGCTTCGGGATTTTTGGTGCGATACCGATAAGCTGCTCCCGGCTCAACAGCCAGTTCACACTGCCAGAGACGAAGTCGAGCCCCTGTTGATCTTGCGTGATGGCATTGTCCTGAACAAAAGTCGCGTTACTAACTACTACCAGACGCGGCGAATTCACCTGCACCCGCTGATCTGCGCTGCCGCCTTTTTCGATTGCTGCGCCAATTGTTAGCAGCACATTGCTGCTTTGCTTGGCGTCGGCCTGCAGTTTTGCCTGGTTATCCGTGTTGTAATCCGTTTCGGCAAAATAACCCTTTTCAGCCTGGATCAGCGGTTCCAGCCGGATGTTGGCTGGACGGATGCGCTCCGGCTCGAGCGTAAGTGAAGATGTGCCGCCCAAAAAGAGCGCTCGCACATCGGCTAACCGTTTTGTGACTGGGCTATCGCCCAGGAAACGCGCTTGCACATCTCGCGTCAGCGCCAGTTCTTCGATCCCCGTGCGCAAAAAAGCCATCAGTCGATCGTTATTCACCTTGACGCCCAACTCGTTTAGAAAGCCACGCAGCTTCGGCGTTTTCGCCGCTGGATCCAGGAGAAGCAGTATCCGTCCCTGTTTATCCCAGAAGTCGCGCAGCAATTTCATTTCGCGATCCGAAAAATCGTACTGCGGCCCGATGATCATGACAGCGTTCACGTCGGCCGGAATTGCATCCAGATCGAGAAGGTTTAGGTCTTGGAACTTGATGTTTTCGTTTTCGATAAACGTTTTCAGCACGGTGATCGGGCTGGTGCCTTCTGAAAGCGCCGGTTCCTTGTGACCGGTGACGTAGCCAAGCGTCTTCTTTTTTCCTTCCACAAGGTCGATCATCGCGCTCGTGATGGCTTGCTCGCCTTTGAATGCGGCCACGCGCGGGCCTTCGCCAACGGCCATCCCGCTCTGGTCAATATCGGCCATCTCCGACGCTTTGACCGTTTTGTTGCGGCCCTCGTAATCCAGCACCAAAAGACTCTCGTCCGTGACGACTTTGTATTTATCGAACAGCTCTTTGGCGCGTGAAAGATTTCGTTCGGGATCGATGTGCTCGATGTCGATCTTTCCCTTACCGGCATATTGATATTCCGTCAGCAAATTCTCAACGTCCGCGGTAATCGGCGTAGTGGGCGAAAAGAAAACTGTGATGCGCATCTTGCCCTTGAGCGTATCGACGAAACGCTTCGTTTTATCTGAAAGCGTATATTTCTGGTCGCGGGAAAAATCCCAACGCGCGTAGTGCTTGAAGGCGAGGGAATTCACCATCGCAGCCAAAAACAAGATCAGGATTATTTGGACGACAACATTGAGACCGATCCGAATCCGGCCAATTTTCTTCCCTGAGCGCGTCCGCGGCTTCTTTGTCTCGTCAGCCATTTGTTAGAGCCTCCATTTGCGGGATTGAAATGCCTGATAGGTAAGCGTCAGCATCACAATGGTCATGCTCACGTAGAGAACGATTGGCCGAGTATCGATTATGCCCCGCGAGAATGTCCCCATGTGTTCGATGGCGGAGAAATAGCCCAACAAATCGCGCGTTGTGGAGGTAACATCCAGAAGGATGAACTGAACCAAGCCGAGAAAAAACAGCAGCGTGATTGCACAGAAAGAAATGATGGCCGCGATGATCTGGTTCTTGGTCAGAACGGACGCAAGACAACCAATGGACAGATAGAACATTCCGAGGAGCAGTAGCATCAGATAGGAACCCCAGTATGCTCCGCCAGAATGCGCAGCTGGCTGATTTGTAATTCTCAGAAAAATCCAGAAGTAAAGGATCGTCGGGATCCAGAGGATCTGATAAAAGACCAGCGCGCCAAAGAATTTCGAGAGCACCACCTGCCAGTCGCGAACCGGGGCAGTCGTGAGCGGTTCAATGGTGCCGAGCTTAAATTCTTCTGCGAAAAGCCGCATGGTGATCAGGGGAAAGATCAGAACGAAGGCGAACCAGAAGAAGATCGAATTAAAAAATGCCTCCTGAACCGTGTATTGCACCTGACGCTGGTTCATGAAGGAGACCTGAAAATAGAAATCGATCCCGGTGACGATGAGAAAAAAGATCAGGACAATGTACGCGATCGGGGAGTGGAAATAGCCGCGCACTTCACGCGAGAGCAGGGTATAAAACTTTCTCATAAGCCAAACTTTCCGGTCATTTCGAGCCGCGCAGACGGCGAGGACCTTCCACATCGTCGCGGGTCACACAAGCGGCCCGAACGTGACGTTTCGACCTTATGCGGGATCCTTCGCTCCGCTCAGGATGACAGCTTCGTTGTCTTGTTTGGGTGTCCATCAAACAACATCGGGATGTGTCAGCTCAACGAACACATCCTCGAGCGTCGCGCGACGCTGAGTTAGTTCGCGCACGACCCAGTGGCGATCCGTGGCCAACCTAAAAACCTCTTCGCGTACATCAACACCCGATTCCACTCGCAGGGAGAATCGCTTCCAATCATTCTCTCCGTCAGTAACCACTTCCCGCACGCCTGAAATCTTCTTCAGTTCCTCTGCGCCGTTGTCGTTCCCGACCTTTGCTTCAAGCACCACGCCGCCGGCTTGCCTGATTTTGCCGAGCAAATTATCCGGCGTATCGCACGCCTCGATTCGCCCCTTGTGAATGATGATTACCCGGCTGCACGTCATCTCCACCTCCGGCAAGATGTGCGTCGAAAGCAAAATTGTATGCTGCCTGCCTAGATTTTTGATTAGCTCGCGCACCTGTCGGATTTGATTTGGATCGAGACCGATCGTCGGCTCATCGAGGATGAGAAGGTCGGGTTCCGCCAGCAGCGCGTCCGCCAGACCGACGCGTTGGCGATACCCTTTGGAGAGAGTGCCAATCAGCTTGTTCTCAACCTCCTTAAGCCCACAAAGTTCCTTTACATCGCCGACGCGCTCCGCAACTCGGCGATGCTGGACTCCCTTCAGCGCCGCGCGATAATTGAGGTACTCCGTCACGCGCATGTCGCTGTAGAGCGGCACATTCTCCGGCATGTAGCCGAGGTGCGCCCGTGCCTGAAGCGATTGCTCAAAAACGTCGAATCCGGCGACCGTAGCGCGGCCTGAAGTCGGTGGCATAAAGCCGGCCAAAATGCGCATGGTCGTGGTTTTACCAGCGCCGTTTGGCCCCAGAAATCCCATGATTTCGCCCTGGCTAACTTCGAAATTCAAATCCTGGATGGCAGGCTGGCCAGCGTAGCGTTTTGTCAGATTTTCGACTTTAATCATTGCGCGATATTTCGATGAGACAATCGAGCCGCGATTGCGTTGCCAATTTTTTTTAACGCGCCGTCAGACTCACGGCGCCAAGCTCGCGGTTTTCTCCACCGGCACGGATCACACCGACAGTGAAATTTACGTTCGAGCCAGTTTGTACCGGGGCGAGCAGCGCCTCGACTTGCCGCACAGAAGTCACATCGGATTTGCCCATCCGATAAACAACCATTCCGCGCTCAATTCCTGCTTCGTCTGCTGGGCTACCCGGTTCGACTGCCGTAATCAGAACTCCACGCCCGCGTGCATAACCTAGCGCATCACTTAACTTCTGGCTCAAATTCTGTAGCTGCATCCCGAATAACTTTTCGGCATTCGAGGCAGATGTTTCGACGCTCGCGGCTTCATTCTTCGACCCCACCCGTTCCTGCGCGATCTTCTTGAATCGATTCACGCTATCGCGCACAACCTCCGCGGGAATCGCGAAACCCAGCCCCTGAGTTGGGACACCTTGCGGCGTGAACGCCATTTTTGCCGAGCTGATGCCGACCAGCCGTCCAGAAAGATCGATGACCGGCCCACCACTATTACCCGGGTTGATTGCCGCGTCGGTCTGCACCAAGTCCTTGTACTCGACGTCGTCCACAGTGATGTTACGCTTCACCGCGCTAAGGACACCTCGGCTGATGGAGCTGCCGTAGCCGACGGCGTTGCCCACTACGATCACTGTCTGGCCAAGCAGGTTCGGAGAAATATTATCGAGGTTGATAAAGGGAAATGCGGTTTGCGCGTCGATTTTGATGAATGCCAGATCTGTTTTGTCATCACCGGCGATGTAGTGAGCGTTGTAAGTTTTACCGTCGTTTGTCGTCACGTGAATTTTCAGGTCAGCGGCGCGCTCGACCACGTGCTGATTAGTAACGATATAACCGGCCGGATCAATAATGAAGCCGGAGCCGAGACTTTGCAAAGTCTGGCGAATTTCGCGCGGCCGGACGCGGTTGTAGCCGAAGAATTGCGCGTAAAAATCCTCAAATGGATCGCGCACCGTGCGCCGGACTACGCGCTCGGTGTTAATGTTGACCACTGCCGGCAACACCTTGGCGACAGCCAGAACCGCCGGTTCCGAGGCTGGGTCGGCTTGTGCAAAAATGGATGGCGATTGTGCAACGATAAACACTGCAGGGATGAGCGCGCGGATCGCTCGTATGGGTTGCGTACGCGTCCCGCGTGCGCTACCCAGGGTCGTCGACGTCGCCTTCATAATTGCTTCAGGATTTCTACGGGAATCAGGTCGCGCAATTTTGGATGTGCTTCGGCGATTCGCATGAGATCGAGTTCGTCTTTTTTCCGCTTTGTGGATCTGCGTTGCTCATCCTGCCAAGCCCACACTTTGCCGCGAACAATGTCTTCCAAACTGGCCACTGGGACTGCGAGGCCAAGAACTTGCCGCTCGGTTGCGCCGGCGAGAAAATCCTGGTAGCGGGCATCCGTGGTAAACTGAACGTTAAGTTCACTGCTCGGGCGCTGGGCATTCATCGAATGCTCGAATCGCTTCAGGCGAAAGCCGGCGGCTTCCAGTTCCCGTCCAATCTGCTCAAGATTCGCTGCGACCACAACAAGATCGACATCCACCGTGTAAACCGGTTCAACGTAGCAATTCACCGCCAGCCCGCCGATCAGGCACCACGGTTTATTTCGGTTCAGCACAGTGACGAGTTCGGCGAAATCGCTCGCACCGCCATTTGTTACCGATTCGTAGATTTCAGCCGCGGTCATATCCGCAGCAAGTAACGAAGCCGTCTTCGGACTGTCAACTTGCCGCGCAGCTTAATCGTCGCAGATTAAATTTGCTATGCGTACATCAATTGATGCTCGCGCAAATCTGGATCTGATCGAGGAGAATTACCGCCGCTGGCAGGAAAATCCTGAGTCGGTTGATTCCGGATGGTCGGCCTTCTTCGAAGGGTTTGAGCTTGGGAATTTACCACAACGCGACGGGACGGCCGCGGCGGAGGCTGAAGCGCGCGAAGCGGCGTTGCAAACGCGCGTCGATAGCCTCGTGTACGCGTATTGCTCGCTCGGGCATACCATATCACGCGTCGATCCGCTGGCAGAAACGCCGCCGAAAAATCCATTGCTTAACCTGAGCGAGTTCGGCTTCGCCGAGTCCGATCTCGATCTGCGGGTTTCATCGAAATTTTTCCTCGACAATCGGGCGATGACGTTGCGCGAAATGATCGCCGGGTTGGAGAGAATCTACGCCGACTCCATCGGCTCGGAATTCATGCACATCCAGGACCCGCGAGTGCGTGAATGGGTTCGTAAGCGGCTGGAGACACGGCCGCACAAACATTCGACGCCGCGCGCGGTCCAGGTGGCGCTGTTGCGCGCGCTGCTCGAAGCCGAATCGTTCGAGATTTTTTTGCACACGCGTTATGTGGGGCAAAAACGCTTTTCGCTTCAGGGCGCGGAGTCGCTCATGGTGATTCTCGATACGATCCTGCACAACTGCCCGGAAGGCGGTGTCGAGGAAATTTGCATGGGAATGGCACACCGCGGCCGGCTCAATGTGCTGGCGAATTTTCTGCGTAAATCGCTCAAGATTATCTTTACCGAGTTCAGCGAGAATTACATTCCGGAGTTGGTGGCCGGCAATGGCGACGTGAAATATCATCTCGGTTATCGCGCGGTGCGCAGACTTGCTTCAGGAGCCGAGGTCGAGATCCGCCTTTCGTCAAACCCGAGTCACCTGGAAGCCGTCGATCCTGTTGTCGAAGGAAAAGCGCGCGCGCGGCAACGAATTCGTGGAGATGTCGAGCATCGGCGAAAAGTTTTGCCGCTGCTGGTGCACGGCGACGCGGCTTTCATTGCCCAAGGGATCGTGGCCGAGACACTCAACTTATCTCAACTACCCGGTTACAGCACCGGCGGCACCATTCACATCGTGGTGAACAATCAAATCGGCTTCACCACGCTTCCCAAAGATGCGCGGTCATCTTCTTATGCAACCGATGTCGCCAAAATGATCGAAGCGCCGATTTTTCATGTGAACGGCGATGATCCGCTGGCGGCGAAATTTGTCAGCGATTTGGCATTCGATTTTCGCCAGCAATTCGGGCGCGACGTCGTGATCGACATGTATTGCTATCGCCGCTATGGCCACAACGAAGGCGACGAACCCTCGTTTACCCAGCCCGATCTGTACGCAAAGATCGAGAAGCGCCCATCGGTCACCCAGCTTTACAAACGGGAGTTGGTCGAAGCTGGAACACTGAGCGAAGACGATGCCGCCTCGCTGGAAACCGAGTTCGCGTTGAGGTTGGAAATGACGCGGGACGAAGTCAAAGCCATTGAAAAACGCAAGGCCAGCGAAAAAGCAAAGTTCAGAGAATCGACGGCGATTTTTCAGCCGGAATACACGAGCGAGTCTGAGCCGACTGCAATCAGCGAGAAGACGCTCAAAACGATCACCGAGGGTCTGACGCGTGTCCCGGAGGGTTTCGAGGTTCAGCCAAAGATCCAACGCATCGTGCTCGATCATCAGCGCAAAATCTTCGACGATGGTGGCCCGTTTGAATGGCATTACGCCGAGGCCCTCGCTTTCGGATCGCTGCTTCTGGATGGGATTCCGATCCGATTGTCAGGCCAGGACAGTTCGCGCGGTACTTTTAGCACACGGCACTCGGTCCTGTACGACGCGAAGACGGGCGAGCCTTACGTGCCGCTCATGCATCTGGCTGAAAAACAAGCGCGCATCTGCATCTACAACAGCCCGCTCTCGGAAGCTGCTGTGCTCGGGTTCGATTATGGTTATTCGCTCGATTACCCGAAAATGCTCTGTCTGTGGGAGGCACAATTCGGTGATTTCGCCAACGGCGCGCAGACCATCATCGATCAATTCATCGTTTCAGCGGAATCGAAGTGGCAACGGCCCAGCGGCATTGTGCTACTGCTTCCGCATGGCTACGAAGGCCAGGGCCCGGAGCACTCGAGCGCGCGGCTTGAGCGCTTTTTGCAAGCGTGCGCCGAGAATAATATTCAGGTCTGCAATCCTACTACCGCAGCCCAGTATTTCCATGTTTTGCGCCGCCAGATGAAGCGCGACTTCATCAAACCGCTCATCATCGCGACGCCGAAAAGTCTGTTGCGCGCGCAGTTTGCTTCCTCGCCTGCCGAAGAATTCATCCACGGCCGGTTCGAAGAAATTCTCGGCGCGCCCGAAGCTGGTCCGGCCGACAAAGCGAAGCGGATCATCTTTTGCTCGGGCAAAGTGTATTACGACCTGCTGAAGTATCGCACCGAGCGCAAAATTGACGACGCAGCGATTATTCGCATCGAGCAGCTTTATCCACTCGCGGAAAAAAGACTGCGCGAAATGCTCAAGCCATTTCCAAAGAGCGCGAAGTTCGTCTGGTGTCAGGAAGAACCGCAAAACATGGGCGCATGGACCTTCATCGAACCGCGATTGCGCACCACTTTCTGCACCGAAATCGCGTACGCCGGACGCGAAGCGAGCGCCAGCCCCGCCGTCGGCGCGCTCGGTCGCCACAAGCGCGAACAGGCGCGCCTGGTAGCCGACGCGTTTTCACTTTGAAGTCAGCGGAGTGAGACGAGCTTCCAATTGATTTTTCCATCCGCAATTTCAAGCCAGGCTACGCTCGGCGGCGAGCCGCGGTTGGGCCGGGTCACGCAGCCCGGATTGAGAAACAGAACCTTCCCGCGTCTTTCGTTTCGTGGCACGTGCGTATGACCGTGCAATAGAACATCGACATCTTCTGGCGGTTGATCGGGTGGAACGTGTTGCAGGCGAAATTTCAATCCGCCTCGCACGAGATCGACAACCAATGGCCAATCAAAATTGCTGTCACAATTTCCGCGCACGAGCGTGACGCGCGGTCCGACGGCGCGCAGTTCATCGAGAATCGGTTCGGCGCAAACATCTCCGAGGTGCCAGATCTCATCTGCACCTTTCGCCATTTCCTTCACGCTTTCCGGCAAACGATTGTGCGTGTCAGCAAGAACAAAGATGCGCGACACTTCTTTCGATTTTTCCTGCTTTGGCATGGTGTTTTAAGCTTTCAACTCGGTGAAGGCCGAAGGAATATAGCGCGCTTATGATGAGGACACGTCTGGCACTCTGGCACCTTGCGTTGCGCACCGATCATCTCGAGAGATCGCTGGAGGCTGTGAACGCCGGCTGTGAAGTCGTTGTTCCCATCAGGCCATTGGGATCTCTTGAATGATGTGACGCAAAAACCGTGGCCAGTGCGCGTGGCTTTCTTTCGCGGCCCCGATGGCGAATTGATCGAACTACTCGAAGATAAGACGGGCTACACCTAATCGCACGGTACCATTCGGCCGTAGGTAAGATCGCGCGTTCATCTGGCCTCGCTAAGCTCTATAGGCCGCTAGGATGATGGGATTTGGCGCGGATATGACGCGCCAAATCCAGTAATCGCTTGGAGGTCGAATCTCGTTCAGCCGGCATCGGTCAGAGCTCGAATCTCGTGCCAACAGTCTCAGCACATAGACTTACAAGTAAGACGCCGTTTGGGTCATAGACCTTGACGGTTGCGGAGCCCGCATTGGCGTCTCCTGTGTGATCCACGGTTGTTTCGCCCGCAATGATCGTCCAGCCTGTAAAGACGTTCATAGAATTAAACGTGAAGAATTTGAAGCGAAACGCATAGTTATGGTCAGTGGTATGGCGCCAAACACCTTCTCCAGGCGTCTTCAGAGCCTGCGGTGTCCCCGCGTTCGACTCCACTACCGTGCCTCCCGCCGCGAATTCTATTAGTGACGGGAAGCTCCTGATCGTGTGACCTGCGCAATCGGTTAGAGTTATCTGCATCTCCCAGGTCCCTTCAAGTTTTCCGCCTTGCGGCCCCTCCTTGGTCGCCGTTGCGGCAACCATGGTGGTCAACGCACACGCCAAGAGTAAGGGAGCCATTATGTTCTTAACTAATCTTGTTTTCATAACTGTTATTTCCTTTTCTTGTTTTGGCCTTCCGTGACTTCTCGTCGTTGAGAACTCATTTCTGGCCGTTCACTGATGTACTCCGTATGATTTGGCGGTTCGTTACGCGGAAAGTTGTATGTGCCGCTGTGCTGTAGAGGCAGCCGTGTCGGCTGCGAAAGCGAAAGTTATCCCAAGAGTGCAGGCGGCACGCCTGCCACTACAGTCGTTATTTCGGCGCGAGGGAGGCGACGATTTTTTCGAAGCACGGCTCGCCGCGCAAGGGATCCCAGAACGGCATTAGTTTTAATTCGCCATAGCTGACGAAGTTCAGTGGACGGACCGCGATGGCAAGTTGTTCGCAGGCGAGATCTTTTTCACCAACCCACGCAGCAATCATCGCCAAATATTTGATCATGAGCGTACCATCGATTGGGTCCTTTTCCATGGGAAGAAGCTCGACTGCGCGGCGTCCTTCTCGCAAGGCCTCCTCCTTCCGCCCGAGCGCGGCATCGATTACACCGAGCACGCACCATGCCGGGCCGAAATCTGCTTGCGCCTGGACGATTTTCTCCTGCTCCGCGCGTGCAGCAGTAAAAGCCAACTGTGCCTTATGCTCGTCGTTTGTCATGCGCGCGATAAGACCTTCCACGAAAGGACGCGTGAAATGAACAGCGTCGCTACCTAACGGATCGTCGGACGCGTTCAAGGCGTCTTTGGCGGTAGCGACGTCGCGTTCGGCCAGCGCGCAAATGAGCCACGCATTGGAATCGGTGCCCTTCGGCATAGCAGCAGGATTTGTCGCCCGGATTGAATCGATCATTTGATGCAACGGTCGGGTATCGGCCTTTGAATCCAGTTCCACGAGCGCGCGCAGGACCTTCGTCTCGACATCGCTGGGCTCGACGCCTAGCGCGCGATCGTAAGTGGATTTTTGTTCAGCATAACGCCGGAAGGCCCCGTAACTAAGCGCGATCTGGTGGAGCGTGTTAATGTTTCGCGGGTCAAGCTCAATTGCCCGCTCGAGGCTTCGTGTAGATTCTTCCCAGCGTCCCTGACGCCTCAGGACGAAACCCATCGTTTCGAATAGCCCCGCATTATTCGGCAAAGTTTGACGAGCAACTTGCAATTCAGCCAGAGCGCCGCCGTAATCGAGCCGTGCATGATAAAGATGCCACGCCCGCGTGAGATGCGTTTCACCATCATCTGGACGAAGGCGAAATGCGGCCTGAATGGCTGCTTCTGCTGACGCCAACCGCGCAGGAGTATGGTCGAAGCCAGAGAAGTAAAGCTCGTCATGAGCCCAGGCCAGTTGACAATACGCGCCGAAAAACGATGGATCGCGCGCCACGGCCTGGTTCAGCAGATCGATTGCCTGACCGAAATTCACTGTACCGTCGCCGCCCGGAAGCATATGACTGGCGCGCGAATAGAGATCGAAAGCGACGAGATCGCCGGTCGGCCTCCGCTCAATCGCCAATTTCTCAGCAGCCGTGATTTTGGCGCGGAGCTGCTGAGCGACTTTCTGCGCAATCTCGCTCTGGACTGCGAACAGATCGTTCAAATCGCGATCGTATTGCTCGGCCCAGATGTGAGTGTCCGTGCGGGCGTCGATCAACTGCGTGTTCATGTGGAGCCGCGCGCCGACTCTCCGGACGCTGCCCTCCAGCACATGGGAGACTCGCAGCTCGTCACCGATCTGACGGATGTTCTGCCTGCCGCGATAGCCCATCACACTCGTTCGGCTGATCACTTTCAGGTCGGCGATTCTCGCCAGCTTGGTCAAAATGTCGTCCTGCACACCATCGACGAATGCCCCGGTTCCCTTCTGCTCGGTTAGATTTTCAAACGGCAGAACGGCGATTCCGGTTGTTACGGCTGCCGGGGAAATTCGCTCTTCCAAACGATTGCAGCTAACGGCACCGCCAGCGCGAGCAACATCGCCGCCATGACGGCGATACTAGGATTTCGCCGCACCCATTTTCTGCTTCGGGCGACGATCCCGGTACGCCGCGCCTGGATCGGCTCGTGCTTTAACCAGTGTTCAAGGTCTTCGGCTAACGCGAGAGCGGAAGAGTAGCGGCGGCGCGGATCTTTCTCGAGACACTTGAGGCAAATTGTGCTGAGATCGCGATCTATTTTCGGATTTAAAAGGCGCGGTTGTCGCGGCTCAGTATCCAGCAGCAATTTGATCGTCTCGTACGTTGTTCCTCCGGCAAAGGGCGGCTGACCTGTCAGCAATTGGTAAAATACTGCGCCAATTCCATAGACATCCGTGACCCTGCTGACGGCCGTGTTATTTCCCACTGCTTGCTCTGGGGCCATGTAACTAGGCGTGCCCAAAACGTCCAGCGTACGCGTGACGGTGCTCTCAGTCTCGACCAATCTCGCAAGGCCAAAATCAGTCAGGTGCGGTTCGCCTTTTTGATCCAGCAAAATGTTTCCCGGTTTGATGTCGCGATGCAGAATCCCGTGTTCATGCGCGTAGTGGACGGTACGTGCCACCTTCACGATTAATTCCACCGCCTGCCGGATCGACATCGGCGCGTGCCTGACCACTTCGTCAAGCTGGCCGCCTTCGACAAACTTCATACTGAAGTAGCATGAGCCGTCGCGCTCGCCGACTTCGTGGATCGGAACGATACCGGGATGCTCCAGGCGAGCCGCCGCTTCCGCTTCGAGGCGAAAGCGTTTCAAGTGGGTTTTGCTCGCCCACTGACCAAGACTAATAACTTTTAACGCGACTGTGCGATTGAGACTTTTTTGCCGCGCACGAAATACCACGCCTTGACCGCCGCGCCCGATTTCCTCCAGCAATTCGTAATCGCCCAGCTCTCCCAGCATTCCCGCAGCACGCGCTGCTTTTTTCCCATCGGGCGCGGCTGGTGCATCGCCGCGTGAAGGTTTGCCCACGCTGCCGGGGTCATCCGCCTTCGCCGATCCAGCCTTCGCAGCCGCTTCGGCGGAGTAGGCGGCTACGGCGGACGAGTCGACCCCGGCTACAGAAGCATCCGGAGGCATCGCCAGCGCGATCTTCAGGACGCATCTGGCGCAAAGACCTTCAGGGGCGTCGGAAAAAATTTTGGCGCCGCACTTTCGGCAAATTCTGATTACCCTGAGCATGGTCGGAGTCTCCCGCGCACTCTCCCTTTGTACTCCGTAAAATTCTCCCATACGTTACGCCTCAAGTACCGCAATGAGATGACGCAGCTCATCTTCGATATCGCCGGGTGTCGCAACGGTATGGGCGATCTCCTCTCGCAATAACGACTGATAGCGTTGCCGAAATCGGTAGAACGCCTGCCGGACCGCGTTTTCGGTCATGCCCAAGTGCGCGGCGATCTCCGCCTGCGACGGCGCGCCCGGTTCATCCGGCAGCAATTGCTTCAACGAATCAAACAACGCTGCATTACCAGCCGTCCGGTATTCATTCTTTAATCGGTCGAGCACCTGCTCCAGAACAGTCAAAGCCCACCGGCGTTCGTAGATCATTTCAGCAGTCAGTGGATCTGCTGGTTCCATCTCGATGCGCTCGTCAGCGCGCAAGTCTTCCAACGGGATGAGCCGCTGTCCTTTTCCCCGCTTGATCGCCATCGCGCGACGCTGCTCGTCGGCCAGAAAATATTTCAGCGCGCCAAGCAGAAACGAACGAAGTCGTCCTTTTTCCTTGCGGACGGCATCGAAACTTTTGCGCTCCAATAGCTGCGCAAAAAATCCCTGGGTAATGTCCTCTGCTTCCGCCGCTCCAATGCCTTGTCGCCTCAGGAAGCTATAGATGGGCCGCCAATACATGCGGCAAAGCTTTTCGAGCGCCTCGTGTGCCGCTGGCGATTCACCTTGCGCAGTCAGCACGACGCTCCAATGCGTGGTGGCAAATGCAGCGGCTCCGTTTCGCGGGCTCAAACCAATCCCAGTCAGTGACGTCACCTGATCGTCGGCAGACACGCCACGATCCAAGTAAAAAGTCACGCGGAAATCAAGCCTGCAGCACTGAAAGCACATTCAATGAAGTCCACGCTACGATGGGTCGATTATTTTTCGTCCCGTCAGGCCTCATTGATTTGTGTAGTGGGCGGATGTTACGTAGCATCGCCCCCGCCCATAATGAGCCAGAATTACAAAGATACTCTGAATCTGCCGCGCACGGAGTTTCCGATGAAGGCGAACCTTGCCGCGCGCGAGCCGGAGATGCTCAAGGCGTGGGAGGAGACGCGCCTTTACCAGCAAATTCAGAAATCGAGAGAGGGTCGAGAACTCTTTGTTCTGCACGATGGGCCGCCCTTTGCCAATGGCGATGTCCACATGGGTACTGCGCTCAACAAAATTCTAAAGGACTTCGTAGTGAAATCGCAGACGATGCTGGGCAAACGGGCGCCGTACGTCCCTGGCTGGGATTGCCACGGGCTTCCGATCGAATACAAGGTGGTCAAGGAATCGCGAGCGCTATCGCCACTTGAGATTCGCAAAAAATCCGAAGCGTTTGCGCGCAAATACATCAATATCCAGCGCGAGCAGTTCAAACGGCTCGGTGTCTTCGGCGACTGGGAACATCCGTATCTGACGATGGACCCCAAATATGAAGCGGAAATTTTGCGTGCGTTCGCTGTTTTCGTGGAGGAAGGACTGGTTTACCAAGCGCAGAAGCCGGTCTTTTGGAGCACCGGCGCGCAGACCGCGCTAGCCGAAGCCGAAGTGGAATATCAGGAACGCGACGACACCGCCGTTTACGTCAAATTTCCGATCGTCGGTGGACGCGTTCTCCGAACGCACTGGCAAATGCGAGCATCGCGATTTGGACGACCACGCCGTGGACATTGCCGGCCAATCTGGCAATCGCTGTCGATCCCAAGGAGAATTATGTCGTGCAAGAGTTTTCGCGCGATGGCGTCTCTGAAACTCTCCTATTGGCCGAGAAACTCGTTCCGCAGTTTTGTGCAGAGCACAAAGTTCAATCCGGTCGGCAAACCGCTTGCATCATTTCTCGGAGCGAAGCTGGAGAAAATCAAAACGCGACATCCATTTCTTGATCGCGAAGTCACAGTGTTCACCGCTGATTTCGTCACGATGGACATCTGGGACGGGCGCCGTGCACATCGCACCCGGCCACGGAGCAGATGATTACGCTTTAGGGATCGCGAACAATCTGCCGATCTTGTCGCCGGTCGATGATCATGGCCGTCTCACGGAAGAAGCCGGCTTGCCAAATCTGACTGGGAAATATGTCTTCGATGCCAATCGCGACATCGTGGAATTGCTGCGTGACCGCGGGATGTTGCTTGGCGAACAGAACGTTTCATCACTCTTACCCGTATTGCTGGCGCTCGAAGACACCGATCATTTTTCGCAACGTCGAGCAATTCTTCATCCGCATCGATGAGCTGCGCGGCAAAGCGCTCGAAGCCATTCACAACGAAGTGAAATGGATTCCAGCATGGGGCGAGAACCGCATCGCAGGCACAGTCGAATCGCGTCCCGACTGGGTGATCTCGCGCCAACGCAGCTGGGGCGTGCCGCTTCCGGTTTTTTATTCGAAGGATGGAAAAGCCATTCTCGACGCAAAAATCATCCGAAAGCTCGCTGATCTGGTCGCCGACCGCGGTTCAAACATTTGGTTTGAGTTGGACGATGCCGCTCTTGCCACGCGAGCTCGGCCTGCCGCCGGGTACAACGAAACGCAACGACACGATCGATGTCTGGATCGACAGCGGCGTCTCGCACAAGGCCGTTTGCGCACTGCATCCGGACCTGCGCGATCCCGCCGACATGTATCTCGAAGCCACCGATCAGCATCGCGGGTGGTTTCAGTCATCACTGATGACCAGCATCGCGCTGAACAATCGCGCGCCGTACAAAATTTGCGTCACGCACGGGTTCGTTGTCGATCTCGACGGCAAAAAGATTTCAAAATCCGGAACGTACGAGAAACCAACGGCTGCCGATCATTTCGTCGGACAGGTACGGCGCCGATCTGCTGCGGCTTTGGGCCAGCAGCATCGATTATGCTGCTGACGTTCCGTTCTCAGAGGAAATGTTCACGCGTCTGGGCGACACCTATCGCCGGATTCGCAACACGCTGCGGATTTTGCTCGGAAACCTTTATGATTTCACCCCTCACCCTGCCCTCTCCCCATCGAGGGGAGAGGCGGAAAGCCAACCCGAGCGTGCCAGCAGTCGCCTCTCCGCTGCGAGGGGAGAGGATGGAGGTGAGGGGTCCATTGGAATGACCCTCATCGATCGTTGGATCCTGGAACGCTTGGATGAAGTAATTCGCGATTCTCGATCGGCTTATGAGACGTTCGAGTTCCATAAGGTCTATCACACGCTCAATCAATTTTGCGCCGTCGATTTGAGCAGTCTTTACATCGACATCACCAAAGACCGGATGTATTGCGACGCGCCAGGTTCGCCGCGTCGGCGTGCGACTCAAGCGGCCATGCACGAGATTTTCGATGCACTCTGTCGGTTGCTCGCGCCGATTCTTGCTTTCACGGCCGAGGAAGCGTGGCGCCATTCAGAAGCAGGCGGCTCGGTTCATCTGCAGGAATTTCCGCAACCACGCGATCGAGATGGTAGGGCGGGGCTGCCGGGCGGGCCGAGTGCTCAGGTGGCGGAGCTGTTGAGATTACGCAGCGTGATTGGGCAGGCGATCGAGCGCGCGCGCCAGGAAAAACTAATTGGCAACACGCTGGAAGCGCGGGTCGTGTTGAATTCGAACTCCGACGTCACGGAGAAGATCGACAAGGAAGAACTCGAAGAATTCTTCATCGTGAGTGATCTGACGATCCACCAGGCGAAAGAAGCGAGCGTTTCGGTGACGAAAACGCCGTATAAAAAGTGCGCGCGTTGCTGGCGGCATCGGCCAACCGTCGGCGCAAGCAAAGCGCATCCCGATTTGTGCGATCGCTGCGAGAGCGTAGTGAGCGCTCGTTAGTCGTCATGTCGAGCGAAGTCGAGACATCCCGTGAACTTGCGCTCGATATTGCCGCGGGATTCCTCGACTCCGTGAAGTTTACCCTGAGCGAGCGAAGCGAGTCGAACGGGCTCCGCTCGGAATGACGGCGACATGAAGTTCATCCTTTTTCTCTCACTGCCGCTCTACGCAGTCGATCAACTGACCAAACAATTCGTCGTGCGATGGATTAACCCATATGAGGCGCGCATCATCGTACCGGATTTCTTCACTTTGGTTAATGTCACGAACACCGGCGCGGCGTTTGGATCTTTCAGGGGCAACAACACTTTCTTCATTATAATTTCCATCGTTGCGTTAGTTGTCGTTGCAACCCTGCTCGCACGAAGGCGGCAACCCGATCCATGGCGCGATCTCTCGCTTGCACTACTTCTTGCTGGCATTTTGGGTAACCTGACCGATCGCCTTCTTTATGGGCATGTGATCGATTTTCTTCTGTTCAATCTGCACATTCGTTACGCCGATCCCTGGCCCGCCTTTAATGTCGCCGACTCGTGCATCTCGATTGCGGTAGTCCTCTTCATCATCCACTCTTTTCGAAAGCAGAAGAGTGCTGGGTAGAACGACGCGCTGCCCCAAGGACGCCGATGTGAATCACGCGCGCGTTGCGCTTCGCATAGCGAAGCGTCTACAGTGATCGTGTGGAATCTCCGCCGATGGAAAAGGTCGCGCGCGAAATCGCTGCGCGCTTGCGTGAGAGCGGCCATATCGCGTACTTCGCGGGTGGCTGCGTACGGGACATGGTGCGCGGGTTGACGCCGAAAGATTACGACGTGGTTACCGACGCGCGGCCGGAAGCCGTCCAGACGCTTTTCCCGCGCACCTTTGCAGTCGGCGCGCACTTTGGCGTGATCATCGTGCTGGAGAAGGGTTTTCAATTCGAGGTGGCGACCTTTCGTTCTGATGACGCTTACATCGACGGAAGACATCCCAGCGCGGTGCATTTTTCTTCGCCTGAAGAGGACGCACAACGCCGCGATTTCACCATCAACGGAATGTTTTATGATCCCGTCGCAGAGAAGCTGATCGATTTCGTCGGCGGCCGCGCCGATATCGACGCAAAATTGGTGCGCGCCATCGGGGATCCGGCGCGACGGTTCGCAGAAGACCGGCTGCGCATGCTGCGGGCCGTGCGCTTTGCCACGGCGCTTGATTATCAGATCGACAAGAACACGTGGGACGCCCTCGTGGCCAATGCGTCTTCGATCAACCAAATCAGCGCCGAACGAATTCGCGACGAGTTGATGCGCATTTTTCAATCCCCAAATCGCGTCCGCGGCTGGGACCTGCTCGATGCCAGCGGCTTGATGCGCGCGATTCTGCCCGAACTGGACGCGATGAAAGGTGTCTTACAGCCGGAACAGTTTCATCCCGAAGGCGACGTGTTCGTGCACACCCGACTAATGTTGCAGATGCTTCCGGCGGAAGTTTCTGTTCGGCTGGTTTTTGCCGTTTTGTTTCACGATGTCGCGAAACCGGTCACGGCGACGGTCGATAGAACAGGCCGCATCCGTTTCAACGAGCACGACCGGATTGGTGCTGAGATGACAGAAGCGATCATGCGGCGTTTGCGCTTTTCGGGCGCTGAGATTGAGGCGACGGTCGAAATGGTGCGGCAGCACATGGTTTTCAAGGATGCGCCGAAAATGCGAGTGGCAAAGCTGAAACGTTTCATGGCGCGATGCACCTTCGACGAGGAACTAGAGCTGCACCGTGTGGATTGCGAAAGCAGCCATCGGATGCTCGACAATTACGAATTTCTCCAGCGCAAACGCGAGGAATTCGCCAACGAGCCGATCATTCCGCCGCCGCTGGTGCGCGGCGATGATTTGATCGCGCTAGGGTTAAAGCCCGGGCCAAAATTTGGCCAAATCCTCGAAGCAGTCGAGACAGGACAACTAGAGGGGACGCTGCGGACGAGAGAGGAAGCGCTGGAGTGGGTAAAACGCGAATACTTATCTGGCAAAGAGGAATAAACAGAACGCCGAACGTCGAATGAGAATCCTGATGATCAGCGCAGAAGGACCGCCGTTGCAGCGAGCTGGGGCGCTGGTGGATGTGATGGACGCGTTGCCGAGCGCGCTACGTGCGCGCGGACATGAGGTAAGCGTAGTCCTGCCTTTCTACCGCGAGATTAAAGAGAATCGCGCGTTTAAGAAAAAAAACACCGGCATAACTGTGGATGTGCAGGTGGGGGACAAAGTTTACGTCGCTCGGTACCTCGAGGGGCGCAGCGCCAGCGGCGTGCAGTTGTTTCTGATCCGCTGCGATGAGTTCTTTGATCGCGTTGGAATTTACGGCGAGCGCGGTAAGCCGTACGAAGACAATGCCGCGCGATTTATTTTCTTCTGCAAAGCGGCGCTCGAATTAGCTCGACGGTTGACGCCGCACTTGGAAATTTTGCATGTACACGATTGGGCCGCAGCGTTGGTGCCGGTATTTGTACATGCGCAGGGGCTGCCATTCAAAACGGTGCTGACCATTCATCACGTGGCTGACCAGGGCAGCTTTTGGGGACTCGATTTCGCGCTCACAAATTTGCCGGAGCGCTTTTTCACTCTGCATGGGGTCGAGTTTTTTGGACGCCTGAATTTTCTCAAAGGCGGGATCCTCTATGCCGACAGGATTACAACGGTAAGCGAACATTACCGGCGCGAAATCCTGACGCCAGTTGGCGGCCATGGTCTTGATGGTGTGCTGCGCGAAAATGCGCATCGACTGAGCGCCATTTTAGATGGCGTAGATTACACGCACTGGAACCCGGCGTCGGATCGTTTGATCCCCGCGCGTTATGATGCGAGACGCCTTCGCGGAAAACAGATTTGCCGTGAGGCACTCCTCAAGCAAATGAGGCTCGCGCCTGCGCCGCGCGGCCCCGTCTTTGGAATGGTCACGCGCGTCGTTCACGAAAAAGGTTTCGAAATCCTTGTGCCGCTTCTGGATCAGCTTCTTTGGGATGACGTCCGCTTGATCATTCTCGGAGAAGGCGATCCCGCTTATGAAACTGCGCTTGCCGTGGCAGCGAGAAAATTTCCAACGAGATTTGCCTACCAAAAAAATTACGACGAGAAGCTGGTGCACCTCATTGAGGCAGGGATGGACATCAGTCTAGTTCCATCGCGTTTCGAGCCAGCCGGTTTGATCGCGATGTACAATTTGAAGTATGGCGCGCTTCCGGTGGCGCGGGTGACCGGTGGAATCCAGGAGATCATCGAAGACTACGATCCGACAACGGACGGCGGTTACGGTTTCCTCTGTTACGAATATTCGAGCGAAGCTTTCTGGGACGCGATCAAACGCGCGCGGCAAATCTTCCGAGACCGGCGCCCCTGGACCAAGTTGATGAAACGTGCGATGGCACGCAATTTTTCGTGGAGCACATCCGCACAGCACTACGAAGCGCTATACAGAGAACTCGTCGGCGCAACCGACGAAGCTGCGGCGTAGCTAATGCTCTCGTGTTTTTCTGACAAGCCGCGGTTGTAGTGTCCGCTGTCCTCAGCGGACAATGCGGGAAATGTTGCTTTCCCTAATGCGGATGCGCTGAGGACAGCGCTACACTACAGCGCGGTTTCTGCGAGCGAGCTTTGCGTTTGCCAAGAGCGGCGACCTGTGGAAGTTTGGACGGCTTTTTTCTCCCCCAAACGGTTATGACTTACGCAATCATTAAAACCGGAGGCAGACAATTTCGCGTCGCAGAAGGCGATACGATTGATGTCGATATCCTCGATGCTGAGCCTGGCAAGACCGCCACGTTCGGTGACGTGCTGATGTTCGCCGATGGCAAGGACGTGACGCACGGCAGCCCGCTCATCTCAGGAGCAAAGGTGACTGCTGAAGTCGTCGAGCAACGAAAGGATAAAAAGGTTATCGCGTTCAAGTACAAGCGACGCAAAGGCTATCACCGCACCGTTGGCCACCGTCGCAAATTGACGCGTGTGAAAATTAAAAGCATTAGTGTGGCAGCGAAAAAGGCGGGAACCAAGAAAAGCGAAGAGTAAAACGCCCAACTCTCAACTCTCTCCAATGGCTCACAAAAAAGGACAAGGCAGCGTTAAGAATGGCCGCGACAGTGTCAGCAAACGGCTGGGTGTGAAAAAATTCGGCAGCGAAATGGTTGTGGCCGGCAATATCATTGTGCGCCAGCGCGGGACAAAGTTTTTACCCGGAAAAAACGTCGGGCTGGGCCGCGACTACACAATTTTTGCGCTACTGGACGGCAACGTGCGGTTCGATCGCGGCGGGCGGCGGGTGAATGTCGATCCGCTCATGGCTGGGGAATAGCCGCTCGGATTCTGCTTCCCCGTTCGAGCCGACCTGCAGTATAAGCGGATTTCGCTGATGATGAAATACAATACCTTTATCCTTTTTGGCGCGCCAGGCAGCGGCAAAGGCACGCAAGGCAAGACGCTCGGCACGATCCCGCGCTATTATCATTGTGCTTGTGGCGACGTATTCCGTTCCATCGACACGCGCACGAAGGTCGGCAAAGCATTCCTCGATTACTCCAGTAGAGGCCAGCTCGTCCCGGACGATATCACAGTGGAACTTTGGCGAGAGGCGATCGATTCCGCCGTAGAAGCGCACAAGTTCAAGTCGGACATCGACACGTTGGTGCTGGACGGGATTCCGCGAAACCTCGGCCAAGCCAAAATCATGGATGAAATGATTGACGTAAAAAAAGTCTTCCATCTCGCGTGTCCCGATCGCGAGACGCTCTTTTACCGGCTCAAGAAGCGTGCTTTAAAAGAGAACCGCTTGGACGACGCAAATGAACAGGTCATCCAACGACGCCTTGATATCTACGAGAAGGAGTCGAGACCGGTGCTTTCATACTACCCGCAAGAGCTGGTTACGGTGGTTGACGCAACTCAGCCGCCCGCCAAAGTTCTGCTCGATATTCTACAGAGCGTGAACGACGGCGTATATGAACCAGCAACAGTTTGAAAATTTCACCGCTTCAAGCTTGTACTGTGAGAAATGCAGGGCTGCGATGCCGGTGCGCGAGCGGCTGCTTTTAGTTCTGCCCGACCGTGAGATCTTCGATTATCTTTGCACCGGGTGCGGATCGTCGGTAGGCCGGCGTGAGATCACGGCCGGAGAGAAAATACTCGCGCAAGCGGTGGCGCGGCAGCGTCCGCGTCGCGGGGCCGTGCATTAACTGACGCAGTAGTTCGGCATGCGCATCGTCTTCATCGGCACTGGCGAGATCGGCGTGCCGACGCTGGAAGCTTTGCTGAACTCGGAACACCACGTTGTCGGCGTGGTGACGCAGCCGGACAAGCCGGTCGGACGTGCGCAGCAAATCGAGCCGCCGCCTATCAAGAAAGCACTGACGGACAACGCGCCTAACGCCAGTCCGACTCGGACCGGTCGCGCCCTACCATTGCCCATCTTGCAACCGGCAAAAATCAAAGATCCACAAGCGATCGAACAAGTTCGCGCGTTGATTCCAGATGTGATTGTGGTCATGGCCTACGGCCAAATCTTGCCACGCGCTGTCCTCGAGATTCCGAAGATCGCCTGCTTGAATCTGCATGCATCGCTTCTGCCGAGCTGGCGCGGTGCGGCGCCGATCCAGGCAGCCATCGCGGCGGGGGATCAAGAGACTGGCATCACCGTGATGTATATGGATGAGGGACTCGACACCGGTGACATTCTGTTACAGCGCGCGACAGAGATTCGCCCGGACGATACCGGTCGATCGTTGCACGAGCGCATGGCGCAGATTGCGCCCGAAGCATTGGTTGAATCCCTGCGACTGCTCACAGCAGGGAGTGCGCCGCGGATTCCGCAGGATAACGCACAGGCTACTTCGGCTCCGAAGTTGAAGCGCGAACATGGGCGAATCGATTGGTCGGAACCAGCGGAAGTGATTGAGCGAAAAATTCGCGCGTTTAATCCGTGGCCAGGAGCGTTTATGCCGATCGGCGGGCAAAACTTGAAAATATTTTCCGCAGCGGTTGTCGATCTCAGCGGCGAGCCAGGAGAAATTTTGCGGAGCGAAAAAGAGCTGATTGTTGCGGCTGGCAAAAGTGCGGTGTCACTAGGAGAAGTACAGCTCGAAGGAAAACGACGGATGACCGCGACCGAGTTCCTGCGCGGCCACTCCCGATTGTCATCCTGAACGAAGTGAAGGACCCCGCACAGGATAGTTGATCACACTGGCTAGTTTGAGTGTTTCGAGCTTCGACTGAGAGGTCCCTCGCTCCGCTCGGGATGACATGCGCGTTTGCAGACGATCAAGCATTTTGCTTTCCAAAATGACCATCTTCTGTTTGATGTTGATCTGCAGCCCATGCAAAAGGAAACGCCAGCGTATAAACGCATCGTGCTTAAGCTCAGCGGTGAAGCGATGCAGGAGCGTGGTGGACGCGATAACATATCGCTCGCAGTTGTGCGTGAAATCGCCGAACGGATCAAGGAAGTGCGCGATCTGGGCGTGCAAATCTCCATCGTGATCGGCGGCGGAAACATCTGGCGCGGCCTGGCGGCGTCGTACCGCGGCATGGACCGCACTACCGCGGATTACATGGGTATGCTCGCAACGGTGATTAACGCGCTGGCATTGCGCAGTGCGCTTGATCAAATCGGAGTTCAGACGCGTGTGCAAACGGCCATCGACATGAGAAATGTGGCCGAGCCGTTCATCCTGGGGCGCGCCATTCGCCATCTGGAGCTGGGTCGGGTCGTAATTTTTGCCGCCGGCACCGGTAACCCTTATTTCTCCACCGACACAACGGCAGCTCTGCGCGCGAGCGAGATTCGAGCCGATGTCATCTTGAAAGCCACCAAGGTTGACGGCGTTTATGATCGCGACCCGAAGACGGATGCAGGCGCGCGGCGCTTCGACCGGCTCACCTTCTCCGAAGCGCTTGCGAAACGTTTGCAGATCATGGACTCCACCGCGTTTAGTCTTTGCATGGACAACAAAATACCGATCGTGGTTTTCGACATGAACAAACCCAGCAACATCCGCGATGCCGTACTGGGTCGTAAAGTTGGGACCGTGGTTTGCGATGAGCTTCCTTCAGACGTAAAAATTCAGGCGACATGAGCAGAGATGACATTCTTCTCGAGGCCGAGATGTCGATGGAAAAAAGCGTCGACTACATGGTGCACGAATTTGCCGCGGTGCGCACCGGGAAAGCTTCGCCCGGCCTGGTGGAGAACGTGGACGTGCACGCTTACGGATCGAGCATGAAATTAAAGCAACTCGCTTTGATCACGACACCGGAGCCGCGTTTGCTTGTGGTTCAACCGTTCGACGCCGGGACAGTGCCGGACATCGAGAGAGCGTTGAAGGAATCAAAGATCGGCATTACACCTGCGGTGGACGGCAAGATCATCCGGCTGCCCATCCCGGAGCTTTCAGAAGAGCGCCGAAAAGAATTGGTGCGTTCCTTGGGCAAAATGGCCGAGGAAGCGCGTGTGCGCGTGCGCGCGAATCGGCACGCGGCGCTCGACGAAGCAAAGAAGCTGAAGGCCGCCGGTGAACTAACCGAGGATGGCTTGCGCGATGTTCAGAATGAAGTGCAAAAGCTCACCGATCGCTTCGTGAAGTCCATTGACGATCACCTCAAGCACAAAGAAGCCGAGGTCATGAAGGTGTGACGTGAATGACGAAATCCGAGTGACGAATGTCGAATCGGCACACCACTCAAGAAAAGGACCGCTTATCCGAAAACAGCTTTCCTAAACCGCGAAACTTTCGCCGCAGGAGCAGTGAGCGACGGCGTTGGGATTCGTGACTTTGAAGCCGCCTTTTTGTAGGTCCTCGCTGTAATCGAGCACGGAACCGCTGACGAAAAGCGCGCTCTTTGGATCGACAACCAGTCGAACGTTTTGCGTCGGCACAAGGATGTCGCGCTCCTTTGGGCCATCCACCAGATCCATCACGTATTGCAGTCCGGAGCAGCCCCCGCCGACCACCTTCAGGCGCAAGGCGCCGTCTGGTTTGCCTTTTTCTTCAAGCACCGATGCTAGCTTACGCGCAGCTTTTTCCGTCACGCCGATCAGGCGCTCGTTACCGATCTTGTAATTGAGGGGTGGAGATTCAGTGGTCATGGTGTGGCCTTCTGGAGCAACTCCGCGACTTCGTTCTGCACGGTCTCCAGTTCGTTGAGGCGCAATTCAGGATCCGGCACGACGAACACGTCGCCCGTGGTGCCCTGTTCGTAAATGAGGACGCGCTTCCCGCCGTTGCGGGATTCTGTCTTTACCTGTTTTAAGACGCGTTTGCGTTCCAGCATTGCGGCGAGGACGTAGCAGGCGTTTGCAGGCGGATTGTTCGATCCTATCAAACGCCGAAAGAGTTGCTCCGCATTTTCTTTGGGCACGGGTTCGGCCGGCTTTGCCGGCAACGGCTCGTAACGTGATTTCCAAAATGAAAATGGCCGGATGTTTTCATTCCGCTTTTCCCATGCCTCTTCGCTCAAATCCTCGCGCCGGTAGCCATTGGTGTCGTGATAGAGCAGGGTATAAAAATATTCGCCGGCAACAAACGGCCGCTGCGTCACCGCGCAGACGTCTGCGCGATGTTTAATCGCCCATTCGTTCGGCAAAGGGTTCATCGCGCAACTATACGCCGCGCGGTGAAAAGACGAAAGCTAGGCGGTTCGCGATTAGAGGCCCGAAGATAGAGCAAGTAGAGGCCGATTGCGGTGAAAAGAATGTTCGGTGTCCACGCAGCGATCCATGCAGGCACGCGGGCTCCTTCGCCCAAGGCGAGAAAAAGGTGGACGAGAAAGTTCATGGTGAAAACCAGGAGGACTGCTGCGGCAACGCTGGATAGAACTCCCCGGCGGGAATAGCCAATTCCAAGCGGCGCGGCAATACACACCACTACGAGACACGTCAACGGCAAGGCGAACCGATACTGCAAATGCGTGCGAAACGGCGCGAGCAGCGTCGCGGGAAAATCGGAATTATAATGCAGATACTCCCGCAGCTCAGGCAAGCTCAGGAATTCCGCGCGTTCATTTGCGCTGCCCAGACGGAACGGGGTCTCGCTCCAGTGCTCGATTTTCAGTGAAGGATAAATTGGTTCGTCAACGATATTTCCCTTGGGATCATAGTGAACGACCTTCACATTCTCCAACTCCCAGGTTTTCGTTTCCGGACGGTACAAGGCACGAGTCGCAACGTAATTTGTAACGATGTTGTCGTTGGCGTCCTGTTGCAGCACTTGCACGTTGTTAAACGTATTGCTGCGCGGAAGGAAATTCTGAATGAACCAGGTGCGCGAGTCCGTTCGATTGCGGAAAATTTGTCCCTGGATCTGGCGACCGGGACGCGACTGAGCTTCATCGATAAATGTTTTCCGCGCTAGTTCTGAGTGCGGCGCCAGCGAATAGTTCAGCGCCATGCTCGCTGCCACCGTGAGCAGCCCCATGCCTATCAACGGCAGCAAAACGCGAGGCAGACTTACACCTGCCGTGAGCATGGAAACGATTTCATTCGCACGCGACATTCGACCGAGTGCAAAAAGAAGCGACAACAGGAGCGAAACCGGCAGCAGAATGATGAACACCTGCGGGAGCTGGGTCGCGTAATAGCGAATCACAAGCAGAAGACCTACGTGTTCGTCAATAAAGGTCGAAATATTGTCGCTGACGTCGAAGATCAGCCAGATCGAGATGAATCCGGCAATGCAGTAAAAGTAAACCTGCAGGAAATTGCGAATGACGTATCGATCGAGGATTCTCATTGCGAAACAGGAATTTCGATTGGGATTTAGCAATTACAACAGCATTGCGGCTGTCGACAGTTTCCTGACAGTAGCCCAGCGTTTCAACGATGGGTCTCCGGTAAGAAAGTGTATCGAGTCCCGTAGGGACGAAAGAAAGGCAGCAAGGCAATTTCTGTCGTCCCTTTCGGGACTTGGCAAATATCGCTATCATGGCCCAGCGTTGAAACGCCGGGGTATTTCCAAATGATCGCGCTAAAAAACAACATCGGCAGCGAATTTGTGGAACGTGTTCGCGCATTTTTTTCCGCAGACGGTCCTCTCTCCAAGGCCAAACATTTCGAGTTCCGCCCGCAACAACAGGAGATGGCGGCGGCTATCGCGAAGGCACTGGAGGAAGAACGCCATCTGGTGATCGAAGCGGGCACGGGCGTGGGGAAATCGCTCGCTTATCTTGTGCCGGCGATCCTTTTCGCACTGGAGCGGCATAAAAAGGCGATCGTTTCCACCCACACGATCAATCTTCAGGAACAACTACTTTACAAAGACATTCCGATTTTGAAGAAAGTGCTGCCGGTCGGGTTCGAAGCGGCGTTGATGAAGGGCCGGCAAAATTACCTTTGCCCCCGACGACTCGAGCGCGCGTTGCAAAGCTCGAAGGAACTTTTCACCGGCCCCGAGGGAACTGAATTGCAACGCCTGGCTGAATGGGCGAGCACGACGCGTGACGGATCGCTTAGTGATTTATCAGTGGAGCCCGATCCAAAAGTTTGGGCGCAAGTTTGCAGTGAAGCGCACATCTGCACCCAGAAAACCTGCGGACAAAGTCCGCGCTGTTTCTATCAGCAGGCGCGCAAACGTTTGCTCGCTGCAGACGTGATCGTGCTCAATCACACTCTGCTGTTCATATTGCTCGGTTCACCCGACCAACAGGAAGAGCGGGAGAGTGGGTTTCTTTTCCCGAATGACTTCATCATCTTCGATGAAGCACATACAGTCGAGCAGGTCGCCTCCAAGCAGATCGGTATCGGCGTCTCGCAATACGGGCTGCGATCAACGATCCAGCGGCTCTACAATGCCCGAACGCGCAAGGGACTGTTCACTCTGACGCGCGATGCGAACGGCGTGCGACTCGCGGCGGAACTGATTGATGATGTTGAGAAATTCTTCGCTGCAGTCGAGACGAAATCGGATTTTCGCAAAGGCCGCGAGTTCCGCGTCCGCGATGTCGATTTTGTTCCGGACACGATCACCGGCCGGTTGACCGCGCTTCACGCGCGTATTGCCGAAGTGGTAAAACGGGCTGATGACGAGCTTCTAAAAGCGGAACTGCAGGAGTACGGCCGGCGTATTCGTGATGCTCGGGACGACATCACCGATTTTTTGGAGCAAAGCCGCCGCGAACATGTTTACTGGGTCGAGCGCACCGGCAAGACGGCTCAGTTCCTCGCGCTCAACGCCGCGCCCATCGACATCGCCCCCGAGCTGCGCCGAATGATTTTTCGGGAAAATTCTTCGTGCATTATGACCAGCGCGACGCTCTCAGTCGGCCGCGCGGATCTCGCCTATTTTCGTGAGCGCATCGGCGCGGGCGAAGCTGAGCCGGCGCTGCTTGGCAGCCCGTTCGATTTTCAGAGGCAAATGAAAATGTTCATCGTCCAAAAAATGCCCGACCCACGCGACGCCGCTTATCAGAAAGAATTGGAGCGATGGATCGCGCATTTCGTCGAGAAAACGGATGGGCGCGCGTTTGTTCTTTTTACAAATTACCGCGACATGCAGCAGGTGGGAGGCGCGATACAGAAATTTTTTATGGAAAAGGGCATGAACCTTCTCATGCAGGGAGCGGGGGCGCCCCGAAGCAAGCTGCTTGAGCAATTCAAATCAACGCCACACAGTGTCCTCTTTGGCACGGACAGTTTTTGGGGCGGCGTGGATGTTCCGGGCGAGGCGCTTTCGAATGTGATCATTACGCGTCTGCCGTTTGCCGTTCCGGATCATCCGCTCATCGAAGCGAAACTCGAACTGATCGAGGAGCGTGGCGGCGATCCGTTCACCGAATACTCCCTGCCGGAAGCGATCCTGAAACTTCGACAGGGCGTAGGCCGCTTGATTCGAACGAAGAGCGACCGCGGCATCATTGTCATTCTTGATAATCGGATCGTGACCAGGCCGTACGGTCGCGCCTTCATGCAAGCGCTGCCGAAATGCCCGTTGGAGATTGTTTAGCGAACTGTTCACTTGAACATATAGGCAACTTTGCCGTAGATTGCCTGCATGGAACGGCAGATGGAGGTGCAGGAAATCTTCGCGATTCTCCACAAGTGGGGAATTCACACGCTTGGCCAGTTGGTGGCATTGGATAAGGAGCAGCTGGGAGCGCGACTTGGCCCGGAAGCAATCCAAATGTGGGAGCGCGCCAACGGGCAATCCAATCGACTGCTCAAATTGATCCGACCGCCAGAGTCGTTCGGGGAGAGCTTCGAATTCGAGCACGAGATTGAAACAGCCGAGCCGCTCCTTTTCATGCTCCGCCGTTTTCTGGAGCAGCTCACGCTGCGGCTGACTGGGATCTATCTCGTCGCAGAAGAACTGACGCTGCAAATCACGTTCGCGAATTCGCGCCAAGACGAACCCGCCGTGGCGGACAAACAAGTTTACGAGCGCGTTTTCAAAATTCCGCAGCCGACAAACGATGTCGATCTTCTCTTTCGCATACTCCAGACGCACTTGGAGAATTTTCGATCGGAACACCCGATCGTTGCTGTCGCGCTGAGCGCGCAGCCGAGTAAACCTGCGAAAGAACAGTTCGGATTATTTGAAACGACACTGCGCAATCTGCATCAACTATCAGAAACGCTCGCGCGTTTGACCGCCCTGCTTGGAAGCGAACGCGTCGGCACGCCAGTCATCGAGGAAACGCATCGGCCGGATGTATTTCGTATGGAACCATTCGCGTGGAGTTCTAATGAGCCCCCCTCATCCTCACCTTCTCCCCCACACGGGGAGAAGGGACCGCCTCTCCCTGAGGGAGAGGGTAGGGTGAGGGGGGCTCTTGCAACATTGCAGCGGGTTGCGCTACGTCGATTTCGGCCCGCTGCATCTGCATCCGTTTTTGTGTCAGAAAATATGCCAGCTCATGTTCGAAGTGCAGATCGGAACGGAAAGATCATCGAACAACGCGGGCCGTATTTGCTTTCCGGAAATTGGTGGGACGAAAAATCTTGGGCGCGCGCTGAATGGGACCTGCAGCTGGAAAGCGGTGATCTGGTTCGCGTTCATGAAGCTGACCCACCTACGCAAGGCTACGGCGTGGCAAGGGGAACCTGGAAGGTGGACGGGATATATGACTAAAATTGTCATCTCGAGCGGAGCGAGAGATCTCACACACGCACAATCGAGCACTCTTAGTCTCCAGCGTGATCCAAGCTTCGTGGGAGAGGTTCTTCGGTTGCGCTCAGGATGACATGCCATGTGTTATGTCGAGTTACACGCATGCAGCGCGTTCAGCTTTTTGCGGGGCGGCTCTTTCCCCGAGCAATTAGCTCAAGTCGCCGCTGAATTGGAAATGCCCGCGATGGCGTTATGCGATCGCAACGGCGTTTACGGCGCGCAACGATTTTCCGTCGCCGCGCACGAGCACAACGTGCGCGCGATCATCGGCTGCGAATTGTCGATGGAAAACGGCAGCATTTTGCCGGTGCTGGTCGAAAATCGCGCGGGTTACAAAAATCTCTGCGAACTGCTCACACAAGCGCATTTGCGCAGCGAAAAAGGAAAATGCGCGGTTCGCTGGGATGAGTTGCCGCAATTTGCGAAAGGATTGGTAGCGCTCTTTGATCGGGTAGCGCATGCGTCTCGCGTGCTGGTTTCGGCGTCGCGCCGAAACAATCTTTTGAAAGATTCGCAACTCGCCATGAATTTCGCGCGTCCAGAAAAGTTCGCGATGGCGAAGACGCCCTCGCCAGCACGCGAGACGCATGCGCTACCCGGAATTCTGCGCATCGCGCCAAATTTCTGATCGATGCATTCGGGCGCGAAAATGTTTTCGTTGAAATCCAGCGGCATTTCATTCGCGGCGAGGAACGGGTCAATCGCGAACTGATTGATCTAGCGCGTGCACATCGCGTGCCGCTTATCGCCACTAACGGCGTCCAATATGCGAAGCTGTACGGACGCGAAGTGCTGGATGTTTTCACCTGCATTCGCGAACACACGCACCTCGATGCTGCAGGGAAATTGCTCACGCAAAACGCCGAACGCCATCTGAAAAGCGATCGTGAAATGCGAGTAATTTTCGCGGATTTGCCCGAAGCAATCGAAAATACATCCCGGCTGGCCGAGCGGCTCATGTTTTCGCTTGAGAATCTCGGGTACGAATTTCCCGAATATCCCGTGCCGGCCGGACACACAATGGATTCATTTTTGCGTACCATCGTCTGGTTCGGCGCGCAGCAACGTTACGCAGCCATCAGCGAAAAAGTGAAACGCCAGCTTGAGGAAGAACTCGCACTGATAACCAAACTCGGGTTCCCCGGCTATTTCTTGATCGTCTGGGACATCGTCAATTTCTGTCGCGAACACAACATCATGGTCCAGGGACGAGGCAGCGCCGCCAACAGCGCAGTGTGTTATTGCCTCGGGATCACGCCGGTTGATCCGGTTGAAAATCATCTCGTCTTCGAACGATTCCTGAACGAGAGCCGCAAAGGCTGGCCGGATATCGATCTGGATCTTCCCAGTGGGGACCGCCGCGAAGCGGTGATCCAGGAAATTTATCGCCGCTACGGCAAATCCGCCACAGGACGGATTCGCGGTGGCGAACACGGCGCGGCCATGACCGCCAACGTCATCAGCTATCGCGGACGCAGTGCCGCGCGCGAGATTGGAAAAGCGCTGAATTTTTCGCCGAGCATCATTGATCGTTTTTCACATCTGTTTGCCAGCGGCGATTTCCCGCACACCCTCGAGCTCGAATCGCAGATCGAGCAGGCTGGTTTACCGAAAAATCATCCGCGCATGCCGGCGTTCATTCGATTGTATCACGCGATCTATGGCTTGCCACGCCATCTTGGCCAGCACTCCGGCGGGATGATTATCTGTCAGAATAAACTGAGCTCATTCGTCCCGCTGGAAAATGCGTCCATGCCGGGCCGCGTCGTTGCCCAATGGGACAAGGACGATTGCGAAGACCTCGGCATCGTGAAAGTCGATCTGCTCGGGCTCGGGATGATGTCAGTAATGCAGGATGCGCTGGAGCTTTGTCGCGAGCGCGGGCGACCTCTCGATCTGGCGCACATTCCAAAAGATGACGCGAAGACTTTCGCAGATCATGCAGCACGCGGACACGATCGGCGTGTTTCAAATCGAGAGTCGCGCGCAAATGGCAACGCTGCCGCGGATGAAACCGGAATGTTTTTACGACGTCGTGATTGAGGTGGCGATCATTCGACCAGGACCGATCCAGGGTGACATGGTGCATCCTTATCTCGCACGACGCGCTGGAAAAGAGCCAATCACATATTACGACGAACGATTGAAGCCCGTGTTGCAGCGCACTCTTGGCGTCCCGTTGTTCCAGGAACAAATGCTCAAGATCGCGATGGTCATGGCGGATTTTTCCGGCGACGAAGCGGAAGAGTTGCGACGCGCACTGAGTTTCCACCGTTCCGAAGAACGAATGAACAAAGTAAGCGTGAAATTGCGCGCGGCCATGGAGCGAAAAGGCGTGGCGCCGGACAAAATTGAGAAAATCGTTCAATCGATCTCGTCATTTGCGCTTTACGGGTTTCCCGAATCGCACGCGATCAGTTTCGCCATTCTTGCTTATGGCAGCGCGTATTTGAAGGTGCATCGCGCCCCGGAATTTTACGCGAGTCTCTTGAACAATCAGCCGATGGGTTTTTACACACCAGCGACGATTGTGAAAGACGCGCAGCGGCACGGCGTAAAAGTGCAGCCGGTGTGCGTCATGAAATCGAACTGGCGCTGCAGCGTCGTGGACGACAATACATTTCGGCTCGGGCTATGCGTGACGAATGGATTGCGGCAGGAACACTCCGAAGAACTCGTCAGGCAACGGCAAGATCGCCAATTTGAGTCGTTGGAAGATTTCAAGCGGAGAGTTCCGCTGACGAAAGACGAATTACGCACCTTGGCGGAATTGGGCGCTTTGAATTGTTTTGCCGAACATCGCCGCGCCGCGATGTGGGAGGTGGAAGAAGCTGTGCACGACGATTTGCTTACACATAACAGATGTCATTCCGAACGAAGTGAGGAACCTCGCACAGACTCGTGGAATGCTCTCCGTTCACAGCGTGATCCAAGCGTTGTGGGGGAGGTCCCTCGCTCCGCTCGGGATGACAGCGCGAAAAGATCGGCATCTTCATCTCCCCTTGCGCCAATGACATTACCCGAGCGCGTGAAAGCAGATTACGAAACGATGAATCTGACCACTGGGCCGCACCCGATGAAATTGCTGCGCGAAAGTTTGCGAAATATTTGGCGCGCGATCGATCTTGTTCACGCGCACCATGGCTCGACCATTCAAATCGCCGGCAACGTGATTTGCCGACAACGTCCCGGCACCGCGAAAGGATTTGTTTTCATCAGCCTGGAAGACGAGACCGGCGTTTCAAATGCAATTGTCGAGCCAGATCTGTTCGAACAATTCCGGCTCGTCATTACGGAGGAAGCGTTTCTGCTTATCGAAGGGGAAGTGCAAAATTCAGACAACGTGATTTTGATCAAAGCGCGCGACATCAGACCGCTCGCACACGAACAACTCATCGGAAGTCAGTCGCACGATTTTCATTAATGTTGTAGCCGCTTCGCTGTGCGAAGCGCGCGTGCCGCCCATAGGGCGGCGGCTACAGATTATTCTCCTGCGTGATGCGGCGGCGGCGTTTTCGGCTCGGTGGGTTTTTCGGCTGGTTTTTGATCGGACTCAATCCATTCGGTGTGAAAGACGCCAGGCTTATCGATGCGCTCGTAAGTGTGCGCGCCAAAGAAATCGCGTTGCGCTTGCAGCAGGTTTGCTGGAAGACGGGCGGAGCGATAACTATCGAAGTAAGCGAGTGAGGCGGAAAACGCGGGGACGGCCACGCCATGTTTAATCGCTGTCGAAACAACGAGGCGCCATTTCGGCTGTGCCTTTTTGATCGCCCTCGTGAAATAGCGATCGAGCAGAAGATTGTGCAGTGCTGGATCGCGCCGATACGCTTGGACGATGCGGTTCAAAAATTTCGCGCGAATGATGCAGCCGCCTCGCCAGATGGTGGCGATGTCGCTCAGGTTCAGGTTCCACTTGTATTCGGCGCTTCCAGAACGCAGAAGCTCCATTCCCTGCGCGTAAGACACAATTTTCGACGCGTAAAGCGCGTCGCGCACTGCATCGACGAGACGAGCGCGATTGCCTTTAAATTCTCGGGCTCTCGGGTGCGGGAGAATTTTCGATGCAGCCACACGCTCTTCTTTTCGCGAGGAAACAACGCGCGCTTCCACAGCGGCGTTTATCGTTGAAATCACAACGGATTGCCGGATTGCGGCCTGAAGTGTCCACATGCCGGTCCCTTTTTGGCCCGCTTTGTCGAGTATCATGTCGACGAGCGGCTTACCGGTGTCAGGATCGATCTTTCGAAAAATCTGCGATGTTATCTCGATCAGGTAGCTCTCGAGCTCGCCTTTGTTCCATTCCGCAAAAACTTCGGCGAGTTGTGCTGCGTCCATCGCAACGACGTCCTTAAGAATGGCATAGGATTCGCAGATCAATTGGATATCGCCGTACTCGATGCCGTTGTGCACCATCTTGACGTAATGACCGGCGCCGTCCGGTCCCATGTATCGGCAACACGGTTCGCCATCCACTTGCGCAGCGATCTTGCGAAAAATCGGCGCGATGATTTCCCATGACTCGCGCGACCCGCCCGGCATTAGCGAAGGACCCTTGAGCGCGCCTTCTTCACCGCCGGACACGCCCATGCCGACAAAATGAATTCCTGTTCCCTCTAATTCTTTGTCGCGACGCTGCGTGTCGGTAAACAGCGAATTTCCTCCGTCGATGATGACATCGCCTCTCTCGAGCAGCGGTGCGAGCTGGCTGATCACAGCGTCCACAGGTGCACCCGCTTTGACCATCATCATCGCTATGCGCGGTTTCCTAAGCGCCGCGACGAATTCTTCCATTGTGCGCGTCGGTTGAATGTTTTTTCCTTGGGCGCGTCCGGCAGCGAATTTCTCGGTAACTTCAGTGGTGCGATTGAAGACCGCGACGGAAAATCCCTTCGATTCCATGTTGAGGACGAGATTTTCGCCCATCACCCCCAGACCGATCAGGCCAATATCACATTGATTGGTTGTCATTTTAGTATCTTCTTTTGCTAGGTTTCCTGGAACGTTCGATCTGTTATTTTAAACCACGTTGCCATGTTGCGTGAAGCGAAACATCCCGGTCTATTCCCTAAGCGGTCACCTCAGAAAAAATCAGAGATTCTTCGCTTCGCTCAGAACGACATCATGAAACGAGTGTAGACTCCACTGTAACGAGCAATTTGAGCGCATGGCAAATTTCGTTTGCGAAGTTTTATTGACTGAAGCGCCGCTTGAGGCGCCGCCGCAAAATCATCGTTGCGATGCAGGAGCAACGGTCGATTTTTGGGGAGTGGTGCGGAGACTTGAAGATGGACGCGAAATCGAAGGAATCGACTATGAAGCGCATAGGGAGATGGCCGAGCATCAGTTGAGACAAATTGCCGAGCAGGCCGCGGAGAAATTTCAACTTAAGCGTGTTATCGTTCATCACCGGATCGGATTTATCGCCGTTGGGGAACCGTCGCTTTTTGTGCGCGTGGCAAGTCCGCATCGCAGCGAAGGATTTCGAGCCAGTCAATGGATCGTCAATGAGTTGAAGAGGAAGGTGCCGATTTGGAAACGTCCACGGTTTAAAATGGAAAAACAGCACCACGCTGCCCACAGGGCCGCGGCTACAGTATGAACTGGGCGAATCGGATTACTCTGAGCCGGCTGGCGTTGACAGTGCTTTTTGTGATTGCGCTCAATTCCTCCTGGCAGTACGCGCGCACCGCTGCGCTTGTGATTTTTCTTATTGCCGGCTTGACAGATTTTATCGATGGCGAGATCGCCCGGCGCTACGGGCTAATCACGAACTTTGGCAAATTGATGGACCCGCTGGTGGACAAAATCATGGTGGCGGCAGCATTCATTTCACTCGTGCCTCTTAAAGCCGTGCCAGCTTGGGCAGCTACGACAGTGGTAGCGCGAGATTTTCTCATCACGGGCCTGCGCTTAATGGCCACCGCCAAAGGGCGGATTCTTCCGGCGGAAAGTCTCGGCAAACAGAAAACTTCGTGGCAAATGATCACGATTATTTTCTTTCTGGTGCTTCTTTCGATTGTAGAACTTCGCTACGCCAATGAAACATCTACATGGTGGGTGCGGGCCTGGAGCGTAGCCGGTCCCGTGCTGGTGTGGGTTACCGTGGCGCTAACAGTGTATTCCGGTTTGGGCTTTACCTGGCGTAATCGCGAGTTGATTGCGCCAGATCAATGAGCGGGCGACGGGGAGGGGACATGAACACGGTGCGCGGTCGGTTCAGCGCACAGCGCGCGCGCGGGCGGTGGTGAGATTGGCACGTATGCTTTCGCTCTCGGGCGCAAGGCCTTGCGCGATCTCTAATTCGCGAACCGCGTCGGCATAGCGGCCGAGGTTGAACAGCGTGACACCGAGATTTTCGTGCGCGGAAGCAAGCGCGGGCGCAAGCCGCAGCGCGGCTTCGTAGTGCGGCAGAGCGTCGGTAAAACGACCAATGTGGGCGAGAGTGTTGGCCCAGTTGTATTGGGCATCAGGAAGAGTCGGCTCCGCGCGCACTGCGGTCGCGTAATGCGCTAGCGCCTCGTCGGTCCGGCCGAAATTGGCGAGGATGTTGGCGGCGTTGTTATGGGCGAGGGCGAAATCGGGACGGAGGCGGATCGCAGCTTCGTAGCACGCGAGCGCCTCAGCATTGCGACCTTGCTCATGACGCACGTTGCCGAGCTCATAGTGCGCGTCGGCGAGTGTGGGGAGTTGTGCAAGCGCGAGCTCGAATTGCGCGGCGGCTTCATCGAGCCGGCCCACAGCGGCGAGCGCAACGGCGTAGTTGTGGCGCACCTTGGGGTAGTTCGGCAGCAAACGCACCGCAGTCTCGTAGGCAGCGAGCGCTTCGGGGACGCGCCCGGCGTTAGAGAGCGCGCTGGCCAGTTCGCCGAACGGGCGCGGGCTATCGGGCCGCTTTGCGATGTTGTCCTGCCAAATCGAAATGGCAGAGCGGTAGTCGATGTTGCGCCGCGCGGTCAGCGCGCCAAAGGCAATGGCAATTGCAACGAATACGACCACGCTGCGACGGCCGAGGACATGCCACGCGCCAACGACGATGGCGGCGATGATCGCGGCAAGCGGCAAATACATGCGGTGTTCGGCGACGGTTTGTGTCGCAAGTGGCAACACGCTCGAAGTCGGCGCGAGCAGGAGAAAAAACCACGCGCCCAGAAAACCCCACGGCGGGCACCGGACGAGCGCGATGAGCGTGGCACCGAAGAGCGCGAGCAGCAGCGCGGCTTGCGGCCAGACTTCAGCGAGAGAGTTGTTTGTTGCTATTCCGTAATCGAGCACCAGCGGCGCGGGCCAGAATGCGAGTTGCACGTAATGTATGACGGCGCCGCATTGGGTGAGCAGATAGTGCCATGGCGTGATGCCGAGGCCGAAGCCGGCCGTCGCACCGCGGTTGCCCGTTTCCTTTACGAGCCAAGCGAGTAACAGCCATGTCGCTGCGAGTGCGGAGTAGAACCATGGCCGGCGACGCAGCGCTTCGCGAAACGTACCGGCGAAAAAAGTGCGGTCGTGCAGCAGCACGAGCAAGGGCGCGGCATACATCACTTCTTTCGCTGCCATACCGAGCAGGCACGTGGCAACGGCGAGCGCGTGCCAGCGTATCGGCGTAGGCGAGTCCGCACCTCGAATCGACGCGTATAGCGTCAATAACAGGCATAACCCGGCAAGCGATTCAGCGCGTTGTGAAATGTAAGTTACCGACTCGGTCTGGAGAGGGTGTAGCATCCAAAGCGCGGCGAGCGCGAACGCGAGCGGCGTCGCGTCGGCCGCGAATTTCGCAGCGAGCGGTCGGGACCGCAGCGTCCTGCGCACGACGCCGAACAGCACTAGCGCAGCCAGCGTGTGGATCGCGAGGTTGAGCACGTGGTAGCCGCGGACGTCGGTGCCCCCGACGGCCCAATTAAGCGCGAAGGAAAAATTGACGAGCGGCCGGCCATTCGCAGGCTGACCGGTGTGGGGCGGCGCGAGTGCAGTAGGGAGCGCAAGCGTGCGGATCGTCGCGTTTTCTACGATGGCCGGAAGATCATCGAAAATGAACGGCCCGCGAAAACTATTGGCCCATGCCGCTAGTGCAGCGGCAGTAAGTAACCCAGCGGCGACGAAGATTCCGGCGCGGCTAGAGTTCGGGAGCGGACGCAAGATTTTGCGCTTGGCAGACACCATGAGTGACCTCCATTACGACCTTTCCTATGAATCGAACGGCGAACACTGGCAAAGACCGATTTTTCGTTCTGACTGTTGCCGCCTGGCACGCGTCTTTCGCTCCGTGTTCATAGATGAATGAGCGGGCAACGGGAAAACTTCGTGGCAAATCATCACGATTATTTTCTTTCTGGCGCTCCTTGCAAGTGTGGAACTGCGTTACGCCAATGCAACATCTACATGGTGGGTGCGGGCCTGGAGCGAAGCCGGTCCGTGCTGTTGTGGATTACGGTAGCGCTAACGATTTACTCTGGGCTTGGCTTCACCTGGCGTAATCGCGAACTGATCGCGCCCGACCAATAGGGGCGATCGAGTGTAGCGCAGCTGCCGAAGGCCGCGAGAAATGCGAGGGCAGCGAGAATTGAAATCCACTTTCCAATTGTAAGCGCGTCACGGGCGTACTCGACCCGTAAATGGTGATGACCCGCCAGCAGCGGCACCGCTCGCAAGATGTAATTTGCCGGCAGCAATTCGTAATTTGTCTGAACGCTCCCGGGCAGGGCGACAGCTCGCCACGATGGCGTGAATGCGTCCGTGATCAGCAAGATGGACGGTTGTTCGACGTCAGCTTCAATTTCCAGCGCGTCAGTTGAAGCGGCAACAATTCGTGCCGTGCCGGCGCTTTCGGAGGGCGACGGCCTCGGCTCAGGCTCCGATTCCAAAATTACTTCGCGCGCGGGGTCAAATGTAGTCGAGCGCAACGCGTCGAAGATTGCATTGCGATCTGGCAGGACACGGTAGCTGGAAACAAGGTGGAGGTGGGACATGGGCGGTTCTTGTGCATCGCCGATTTCCAATTCATTTCCGCGTTGTCCCAAGACATAGCGCAGACGGAGCATGGCGAAGAGAGGATCGTAGCGGACGAATTTCACATACGACATCGCCTGGTCGGGATCACCGCCCTGGCTCCACGTCATGAACTCGGCGTAGCGCCGCACCACGGTCGCTTCGTATCCCCACATGTCTTGCGCGCCGATCAACATCGCGCTGTTCGGGTTCGCGACATTCATGATCCGGTAATCGCCGGTGTGCTCCTCGAGAAAGCGCTTTTCATCCGGATTCACGATGGTAGCGCTGTCAAACGTGGCACGCGCGCCGTGCGCAAAAATAAACATTTCCACCGCGCCCAAAGCGATCACGCCAAAGAGCGCGCGCGGCTCTCGCCTGGCGAACGCCAGGATGATGCCAAGGAGCGCGCAAACGCCAGCGGCAACAAACAGCGACATCGCTGCGAGATGCTGCGATTGGGCAATAAATTCCGTGTCCGCGTAGAGTTGGGGGAACAAGTACGATTGGCCACTTGCGCGACTTGCGTTCATTAGTCCCGGCCAGGACCCAGTGCTTGCGGTCCACCATCCGGCGACGCCCAAGGCCGCGGCACCCGCGAGAACCGCGGCGATAAATGAAGTCTCGATTCTCTTTTGTCGGAACAACCGGTCGAGTCCGCTGGCCGCGAGCAGACAAAGAAACAGCGACGCTAGAAAGCTAAACTTCGAAATACTGCGGAAGCGATCGAAGCCAGGCGCCCAGGCATAAAGAAAACCGAACAACGGTGTATAGGCGCCAAGAGCTAATAAGAATGCCGCACAAATGACAATCAGCGGGCGCCATTTCGTTCCGCGTTCGCACCGAATCGCCGCGTAGATCGCGAACACCAAGCCGGCGACGCCAATGAAAAGTGACGTTTCCCACAAATACCAGCGCCCCCAGTATTTTGCCATTTGCCCAAAAAACTCCGGTGCGAGCAACGTCACAAAGTTCTCGGGCGGGAGAGAGAGCATAGAGGCAAATTGAAAAGGCAGCCTGAACCCGCGCGTGGTCTCGCGCGTTGTCTGGATGGCGGGCAGTAATTGCACGGCTGCAAGCAGAGCGCCGCCTGGATAGATGCTCAGCAAAGCCGCTGCGACGCGCCAATTCCAGTGGCCGATCAATCGCAATGCGGCGTAAAGCCCGGCAATGATTGCGGTATAAAAGACGTACTGCGGAAATCCCGCCAACGTCTGCATTGCGATAGCAAACATCCCAAGCAACGACCAACGAACGCGCTGACTCCTGAAGACCGCGTCGATCGAACAAAAAATAAGCGGTGACCACGTCATTGCACTCAACTGAGGCAAATGCCCGGCAAAAACGTGCGGGAAAAAGGCGCCGCAAAACATAACCAGCATGCCGGCAAAGAAACTGGCCGCAGCGGAGAGCCCCCGTTGTTTCATCCAAGAAAACATGAAGGCGCCGATGGCGAAAACGTGAAGGGCTACGGACCAGTTGATTGCGACAGGCGTGGGCAAAACCAGGAATAGCCAATTCGGCGGATACAGCAGCGCGCCTTGCATCCCGCCGAAGTACGGCGCTCCGCTAAAGATATGGGGGTTCCACAACGCGAGATTTCCCTTCGCCAATTCGCGGAAACCGAATTCGCGCCATGCGAAGTATTGCAAGAACATATCGCTGCCCGGATGTCCAAGCACGCGCGTGCCGCCGGCGAACAAAAGATCGCCGAACATAGTCAGCGCCACTGCTAGCAAGAGGATCAGCGAAACGATCGTGGAACGCCGGCTGTCCATCAGGCGGAAATGGTGGCCGCCAGAATTGGAAAAATCAAAGCTGTGTTTTTTTTATTTAAAAACGAACGTAGATCCCAATATCGCCGACATCGGCTGTCCAGAGATAGTGCGCGCGAAGGTACTCGATAATCGTGGGCGCGAATGCGGCGACGTCGCGCCGCTCTGCGAGCAACACTATCGCGGGCGGAGCGCGTTCCGCTTCTTCGATCAAGCGCTCGTGGTCTTGCGCGGTCTGATCGCCCGGCCACAAATAGTTCCAGCGAGTCGGGTTTCGCCGTTCGCAAAGAAAATAAAACATTGGCTGGTACGGCAGCACCAGGATCGAGCGATCCGGCGGAACGCTGGCCTGCAGGCGTTGAACGAAATCGGCGACGACGTGCGCTTGCTCGATACGCACGCCGCCGCGATCCAGCGCCAATTGCTCATTCGCTCGCGTCACATCAGGTAGTGCGAATGAATGAAGGATCCATAGGAACAACGCGACCAAAATGGCGAAGACGGCGGACAAAGCCACGTTGGTCTTACGATAGTTGGCCATTTTTTCGTGCACAATTGACCAACCCAACGCCATAAGGAGGAAAAACGGCGATAGTGTTATTACGAGGTGTGTGAAGTCCGATCGGACGATAACTTGAAGGTAGAAAAGCGCGGACCAGATGACCAGGAAGGTCAGTAGTGCTTCACGCCGACCAAATCGGCGGCTGATAACAGATCGCACCACATAGAGCGAGGCGATCGCCTGAACAATTGGCGGGAGGTAAAACAAGAGCACGACGGCAGTTTCCCGGATGGACTGCCGCACAGTAAATCTCGGGAACGGCAGCGAACTGGTTTTTCGATAAGTCGTGAACGGAAACAGAATCAACTGCCGAAACATTTCAGGCAGCGCCCCGACACTCCACCAAACCACGATTGCTGGAATCAAAACGATCGCGATACCGGCTAGCCAGAGAACCAACGCGCGTTTCAAGTTCGTTCTGGAAATGGGATCGCTTCGTGCGAGAGCGAGCGCTATCGTGAGGGCAACAATTGACACGATCGTGTACACGGCCTGATCGTGCCGCAGGAAAAGCGAAACCGCACCGAGCGCTCCAGCGGGAAAGGCAAGCCATTGGCGGGCTGACAATACCGCTGGCAGGAAGAAGAACATCGCGGCCAGCGAAGCGGCAATGCCTTGCCAGACGGCGAGCGGTACAAAGTTGCAGTATGGAAGGCCAAGAATGCAGACAGGCGCAGCGGCCGCGAAAGAGAGAACGGGATGCATGAGGTTACGGCCAACACCGTAGAGGAGGAGCGGCAAAAGAAGGAAGATCGATAAACCGAAACCGCGGAGTGAGACGAGTGAGGTGCCGCAGAGCTTGAAAATGCCAGCGGCTATGTAAAACGACAACGGCGGCTGCACGCTTACAAAATCGCGCTGCGGAACGTCCCCGTGCATCACACGCACTGCGCCGTAGGCCAGCAGACCCTCATCACGCCAATCTATCCCGGCGCGCCAACGCGGATAGGCTATGGTTACAGCGAACGAAAGCAGAAGCGTCGCGCACAAAAGATCGAGAAGTCGCGCGGATTTGATTTCAGGAGTCTGCATCGGGGTGAAACCAATTAGTAAACTCCGCCGCTTCGGGCGGCACGACAATCCCGAGACAAGGAACAGATGAGCGGACAACGGGAATCGAATCCACTTCCGAGATTTCGTGATGTTGGGCAATTCCGCCACAAACATGTAGTAGGCTTCGCGTTAAGGGGAAAGTGCAAATCAGCGAGTTTGCATGGCTCGCGCAGAATTACGCGGCCCGAGTGTCCGAAAAAAGGATTGTTTCGCACGACCTGATTGAAATAACATTTCGACGTGTCGTCTCGCCAACGTTCCCCAACCTGCTGAAGTGTCCGTTCCACCTGATCACCCCGTTGCCGGAGCCACCGAGCAAGATCTAAGATCGATCAGTCCAAAATTTCCCCCTGATTTGCGCTGAACTGACGTATTCGTGCCTATGAACACAAGCGCGTTAATTAGCCGATCAGTTCAACTGGCCGTCCGGCCGTTTGTCCTGCTCTGGGCGTTTCTCAAGAAGGTCGCTCTCGCGGTCTTCGGCAGGTTGCAATGGAGCCCGCCGCGCTGGCTCGCACGAAGCCGCGTTGCCACCTCCGATTTTCATCGCGTGCATCCTCGCATCACAGCTTCCGGTATTGTCACCGTTTTTCTGCTGTTGTGCGGGGCAGCCTGGACATTGCATTGGTATCAACATCGGCCCATCCCGCATAAAGTTACGGCGACGATTGCCTCTCCGCCGATAACCAAGCTTGAGAAAGAACTGAAATATCCTCCGCTCCTTGTCCGGTTCAGCGAACCCGCAGCGCGCCTGGAGGATTTGAAGAAACCCTCGCTGTCAGGTATCCGTCTCGAACCAACGATCACTGGCGCCTGGTCCTGGAACTCGGACAAGGAACTGGCTTTTCGACCAACCCAAGACTGGCCGGCCGATCAAAAATTCAAAATCACTTTCGACAAGAAATTTTTTCCGCCGCAGGTTTTGATGGAGCGCCTGGCTTACGAGTTCCAGACGCTGCCATTCGACATCGCGATCAAAGAACTTCAGCTCTACCAAGACCCGGCCAATCCGACGCAACGCCAGATCACGGCCACGCTCGAACTCACCCATTCGGTTGAGCCCGGTGAGTTAGATCGGCATATCCAACTGCAGATGATCAGCGGGTCGAACGTGTTTCCGCCGTCAGAGTCGCCGCCGCATTTCACGATCACTTATGGATTGCACAACCGTCTGGCGTATGTGCGCAGCTCGAACGTGACTCTGCCGGGGCGGGAAGATTTCATGAAGCTCTACTTGAGCAAAGGCGTGCGCACATCGCAGGGCGGCGCGCAAACACGGAACTCCGCAGAGGATAAGGTGCGCATTCCATCACAGGAAACCGCGTTTCAGATCGATTCGATCGCCGCCACGATCGCACGAAATAAGAATGGCGAGCCGGAGCAGGTTCTGATCTTAAGTACAACGGCCGATATCAGCAGTGGCGAGCTGGCCAAGGCTGTTCAGATACGTCTGCTGCCGAAACGCAACACCGAAACGACCGAAGAAACCGAGGGCGAAGCGGCCGGAGAGACCGATTCGCAAAGTCCCGACTCGGAAACGGCTGAGCAAAGTAACCAAAGCAGCCAGACCACCGCGTCGGAAGACGAGGAGACAGAGGAGACGGAAGAATCCGATCAAGCTTCAAAATGGCAGAGTCCGGCCGACGTGCCGGACGATGTCCTCGAGCAAGCCAAACGAATCGAATTTACTGTTGTGCCCTCGGAAAGGGCGCAAGATCGACAACACGCCTTTAAGATACGGCTCGAAACGGAGGGCGAGCTTTACGTCCGCGTCGCGAAAGGCGTGCGTGCGTCTGGCGATTACCGGTTGGCGGAAGACTACAACGCGGTCGTCGCCGTGCCGCAGTTGCCGCGCGAAGTGCAGATCGAAGGGCAGGGCGGCTTGCTCGCGTTGAGCGGCGAACGGAAATTGTCCATCCGTTCGCGCGCTCTGGCGGCAATCGAATTCGAAATCGCGCGCGTTGCTACCACCCAGATCAATCACCTCGTTAGCCAGACCCAGGGCAAATTCGAGGATCCGGAATTTCGCGATTCCCATTTATTCAATCAGGAAAATATTTCGCGTATCGGAATCGAACACCAACCGATCGCGCTGGAAAACAAATGGAAAGCGAATTATTCGGCGTTCGATTTCTCCGAGCATCTTCGCAAACCAGCCGATGGCGGGAGCGAGCGCGGGCTTTTCTTTCTGACCGCGCGCGGCTGGGACCCGGCGAAAAAGAAACCGATCAACTCGGCCACGGACAGCAGATTTCTTCTCATAACGGACATCGGAATTTTAACGAAGAGAAACACCGATGGCAGCAGCGACGTCTTTTTGATGTCGATCAAGAATGGCCAACCGCTCAGCGGCGCCACGGTTGATATCCTCGGCAAGAACGGCGTGCCGATCCAAACGGCCAAAACAGCGGCGGATGGTCATTGCGCTTTTCCATCCGTCGAAAAATCAGAGCGCGACAAATTGCCGGTGGCGTTCGTAGCGCGCAATGGCGACGACGTCGCGTTCATGCCGTTCGCGCGCGAAGACCGAGTCCTGAATTTTTCACGCTTTGAAATTGAAGGAGCTGAGAACATCGCGCCGGAAGGTCTCGACGCGTTCGTTTTCACCGAGCGCGGTGTGTACCGGCCCGGGGACGAAATTCACATCGGGCTGGTGGTGAAACAGCGAAGTTGGGGCGGCAATCTCAAAGGTTTGCCGATTGAAACCGAAGTCGTCGATGCGCGCGACCTGCGAGTCCAGACTAAGAAGCTCACCTTGCCGGAGACTGGATTCACTGAATTGAGCTACCAAACGGCCAATGAATCGCCGACCGGGCTTTACACAGTCAATCTTTACCTGATCAAAAATAACAAGCGCTCGAGTTTGATCGGGTCCGCCACCGCGCAGGTGAAGGAATTCCTGCCGGACCGCATGAAAATCGAGACGCGGCTGTCCAAAGCTGCGCCGCGTGGCTGGATTCATCCCGCCGAAATGCATGCCTCCGTCGTCTTGGCCAACCTTTATGGCACGCCTGCAACCGATCGGCGTGTGACCGGCAAACTTGAGCTCGCACCGGCGGCGTTTTCATTTCCGGAATTTCGCGACTTCACTTTTTTCGACCCACTCTTTGACGAGAACAAAACTCGACAAGAGCAAACGGTCGATCTCGGCGAAACGAAAACTGACAGCGAAGGCCATGCCGATTTTGACCTGCAACTGGAACGGTTCGCCGACGCTACCTACGCGATGCGATTTATAGCTGAAGGCTTCGAAGGCGAAGGCGGAAGGAGTGTCATGGGCGACGTAGGCGCGCTGGTCTCCGCTCTGCCTTACGTAATCGGCTACAAAGCCGACGGCGCCCTTCGTTACATCGACATGAAGAGACCGCGCGCGATCGATCTGGTCGCAGTCGATCCGCAACTCAACCGCATCGCCATCGAAAACGTCACCCTCAACCTCATCGTCCAGGAATACGTTTCCGTCCTGAAGAAACAGGAGAATGGCAATTACGCTTACGAGTCTGTCCTGAAAGAGCGCCCTGTTAAATCGGAAAAAATCTCGGTCGCGACCAGTGGCTATCATTACGCGCTTCCCACCGATGAGCCGGGCAATTATGTGATCGAGCTACGCGACGATCAGAATCGCGCTTTGAGCAAGTTGCGCTTTTCGGTCGTGGGTCAGGCCGCAAACGTCGGGGCCTTGGAGAAAAACGCTGAGCTGGAAATCAAACTTAACGCCAAAGAGTACCGTGCCGGGGATGAAATTGCGGTGAGCGTGACGGCGCCATACAGCGGGTACGGTCTCATCACGATCGAACGGGAAAAAGTTTACGCTTATAGCTGGTTTCAAACCAACACCCCCAGCAGCATCCAGCACATTCGTCTGCCTCAGGAGTTTGAGGGTAGCGGCTATATCAATGTCGCCTTTGTGCGGGCGCTCGATTCCAAGGAAATTTTTGTCAGCCCGCTCAGTTACGGCGTCGTCCCGTTCACGGCCAATATCGAAAAACGCCGGCTGAAGATCGATCTGCAAGCCGCAGCCAAAGCGAAGCCCGGCGAACCGTTGCACATCGGGTACAAAACCGACCGCCCGAGCAAGATTGTCATTTTCGCGGTCGATCAAGGAATTTTGCAGGTCACCAATTACAAGACGCCTGATCCGCTCGCTTATCTCTTTCGCAAATGCGCGCTCGGTGTGGAGACGGCGCAAATTGTCGATCTTATCATTCCGGAATTTTCGTTGCTCCGTTCTCTATCGGCTTTTGGCGGCGACGGCGAAGGGGCACAAAGATTAAATCCGTTCAAGCGCGTCACGGAAAAACCGGTGGTGTTTTGGTCTGGCATTATCGATGCCGACACGAATGGTCGTGAAGTTGTGTATGATGTGCCTGACTTTTTCGACGGCACGCTCAAGATAATGGCAGTCGGTGTTTCGAACGAAACAGCCGGCTCAGCCGAACGCGACGCACTCATTCGCGGGCCTTTTGTCATTACGCCGAGCGCGCCGGTGCTGACCGCTCCCGGCGACGAATTTGAGGCCGGCGTAACGGTCGCCAATAATGTGGAAGGTTCCGGCGCGGACGCGGAGATCGAGCTTCGCGTCGAGACGTCTGCGCAATTGTCGGTCTTGGGCGCGTCCACCCAAAAATTGCGAATCGCCGAAGGGCGCGAGCAAAGCGCAAAACTGCGCTTCCATGTCAACGACACGCTCGGCTCGGGCGAAATCAGATTCGTAGCCAGCCGAAATGGGATCGAGACGCGCCGGCGCGCTACCCTGAGCGTCCGGCCGCCCGTTCCATATGCGACCGATGTTCGCAGCGGGAATTTCAAAAAAGGAAACGCGGACGTTCCAATTACGCGTGAGATCTATTCCGAGTTCGCCAAACGCGAAGCCGCGGTTGCCGCCGTTCCGTTGGGTCTGGCGCACGGTCTTTACGCTTTTCTAAAAGACTTCCCTCACGGCTGCAGCGAGCAACTCACCAGCGGCGCATTCTGCCGGCTGCTGCTCTCGGACGAGGCCGATTTCGGGCTCAGTCGCGCGGAGGCAAATACACAGATCGAAAAAGTCTTTGGGATTCTGCGACGCCGGCAAAACGATCAAGGCGCGTTCGGTTATTGGGCGCCGGAAACGGACGAGAAGATCAGTTTCAATTCTGTTTACGTAATGGATTTTCTGAGCGCGGCGAAAACAGCCGGCTTTGCTCCGCCAGCGGACATGTTCGCGAGCGGCTTGCGCTATTTGCAAAAGATGGTCGCGCGCGAACCCTCGACTCTGGCCGAGGCGCGGACTATCGCCTACGGGATTTACGTGCTCACCCGCGAAGGCGTCGTCACCACCAATTACGTTCTTAATCTGCGCGATTACCTCGACCAGCATCAGACCGATATATGGCAGAATGATGTCACCGGCGTTTATCTCGCGGGCGCGCTCAAACTTCTGCACAAGGACAAAGAGGCCGAGGATTTGATCGCCGCCTACAAGATTGGCGAGGGATCGGGCCGCGAGTATGACGACTTTTGCCAGCCGCTCGGCGCAAACGCGCAATACATCGCCATACTCGCGCGCGCCTTTCCGGAGCGGTTGAAGAAAATCTCAGGAGTGGAATTCGAGCAAGTTCTCCAGCCGATCGGGCGCGGCGAATTCAACACGCTCTCGGCCGCCTACGCTGTTTCGGCGCTGAAATCGTACTCGCACATGATCGCGCAAAAGCTGCCCCAGCTCAGCATTGCCGAAATCCACCGGGACAAGCGGGAAGTTGGCCTAACGAGCGGCGCAAAGTTGCTGCAACGGACGGCATTTTCCAAAGAGGCGATTGCGATTCGCTTCAAAAGCACCGGAACACTCAGCGGTCCCGGCGCATTTTTCCAGGTCGTCGAAGCGGGATATGATCGACATGCACCGGGACAACCGGTGACGGCCGGATTGGAAGTTCATCGCGAGTTACTCGACAAAAACGATAAGCCGGTGACGCAGACAAAACTGGGCGAACCGATTCATGTCCGGCTGTATGCACGCACTGTGCGCGACCAGCCGGTCACGAATGTTGCCATTGTCGATCTTCTGCCCGGCGGATTCGAAGTCGTGGGGTCATCGTTGCAACCGGGTGTTTCAACAATTTCCGGCGTCGATTATGTCGATGTGCGCGAAGATCGCTCTGTCTTCTACGGGACCGTGTCTGGCAGCGCGCTAGAGATCAATTATCAGATCAAATCTACTAATCGCGGCGAGTTCACAGTGCCGCCCATTTTCGCCGAGGCGATGTACGAGCGAAACATCAAAGGCCGCGGCGTCGGGGGGAAGATCAGCGTGACGGAATAGGTGGTCGAATTACATGAGATGAAAACGCGTGTCATCCCGAACGGAGTGAGGGACCTCACACAGGGTGGTGGATCACGCCTATTCCAAAGTGTGATCCAAGCTGCATGGGCGGGGTCCTTCGCTCCGTTCAGGATGACCGCGCATATGGCTGGGCGTTACACGAAAACGTTGATCGCGTTTTCGTTTCTTACCGCGTGTGTGGTTTCTGCGTGGCTCGCATTGCCGAAACCGCCGTTGCTCGAGGGCATCTCATTTTCCCAATGCGTTCGTGATGGCAATGGAAAACTGCTGCGCGTCACCCTGAGCGCGGACCAGAAGTTCCGCATCTGGACGCCGCTGCACGAAATTTCACCCGCATTGATCGATGCAACGCTGCGATTCGAAGACAGATATTATCGACATCACCCGGGAGTTAACCCGGTTGCCTTACTGCGTTCGGCTTTAAATCTGCGACCGGGTCACGCACATAACGGAGCATCCACCATTACAATGCAACTCGCTCGGTTGCGTTACCATCTGCGCACTCACACCCTCGGCGGAAAGTTCGTTCAAATTGTTCACGCCCTCGAACTGGAGCGGCATTACTCGAAGGCCGAAATTCTTGAAGCTTACCTGAACCTCGCGCCCTACGGGCGGAACATCGAAGGCGTAGGCGCGGCCACTCAGATTTATTTTGGCAAGACTGCCGCGCATTTAACCAGGCCGGAATCGATTTCGCTGAGTGTTATTCCGCAAAGCCCAACCCGGCGCGCATTGTTTGTCGATCGCGATAACCGCTCGCTCAACGCCGCGTTAACGCGATTCGGCAGGCGAGACGCCCGTCTGTTCCACAGCCAGGATGACTGTGCTAAGCTGGCGCGCGACTTTCGACCACGCGCTTTAAGCGAACCCAAACTGCTCGCCCCGCACTTTGTTCAGCAGGTGCTGGCAGCCGAGAAAGGCCACGACGAAATCGTCACCACGCTCGACCTGGCAAAGCAGCAATTAATCGAGCGGCGGATCGCCGATTATGTTCGAACAAATCGAGGTCGCGGAATTCAGAATGCTGCCGCCCTGCTGGTCGATACGCGCAACATGGATGTGCTGGCACAGGTCGGCTCAGCGGATTTCTTCAATGCTGACATACAAGGACAAGTGGACGGAACACGCGCGCCGCGCTCGCCCGGTTCCACTCTCAAACCGTTTGTCTATGCGCTCGCCCTCGAGCAGGGGTTGATTCATCCATTGTCGATCCTGTCGGATGCGCCGCACAGTTTCGCCGACTACAATCCGGAAAATTTCGATCGCGAATTCGCCGGCCCCATCCGCGCCAGTGACGCGCTCGCGCGCAGTCGCAATCTTCCAGCGGTCGAACTCGCATCCCAGTTGCGTCATCCGACGCTGTATGAATTCCTCCGGGGCGCGGGCATTAGATTACCGCGCTCGGAGCCGCTTTATGGATTAGCGCTTCCGCTGGGCGGAGCCGAACTCACCATGGAAGACTTGGTGCGACTTTACGCTGCGCTCGCTAATAACGGAGAACTGCGCCTGCTTCGTCGCGCATCGTGCGATCCAATCGTGGCGCGCGGTCGCTCGATTGTGATGCCGGAAGCGGCATTCCTGACCCTGGAGATGCTCAACCTGCCACGGCCCGAAATTGGCCGCGCTTATTCGGACCAGGCCGCGCCGGTTTTTTGGAAAACGGGAACCTCTCATGGTTTTCACGACGCATGGTCAATCGCCGTCTTCAATCATTATGTGCTCGCGGTTTGGATCGGAAATTTTGACGGTCGCGTCAATGGAACTTTTGTCGGGCGAATCGCCGCCGCTCCGCTCTTGTTTCAAATCATTGATAGTTTGCGCATGAGTTGGCCCGAACCGAACCAGCCGCATCTCCCGCCTCCGGGGGCAAATTTGAAACGTGTCTCCTTTTGCGCCGTCTCGGGCGATTTACCTGGGCCGCATTGCACTCAACAGGTCGAGGGATGGTTCATTCCCGGAATTTCCCCGATCAAACCCTGCGATGTGCATCAGGAAGTGCTCGTCGATGCCGTGAGCGGGCTCCGCGTGGCAAGGGATGACGGAACGCGCCAGCTCCGCCGTGAAGTCTATGAATTTTGGCCGACGGAGTTGCTGTCGATCTTTCGCCGGGCTGGAGTGCCGAGAAAATTGCCGCCGCCTTTTTTGCCCGGAACGACCGCGGAATTTGTCGCGCGCAGCGGAAATGCGCCGCGAATCGTTTCGCCGCCTGATGGGCAGAAGATTTTGCCGGGATCAGCCGGCGCAATCCCATTGCACGCCAAGGCGGATGCGGACGTGCGCGAGATTTACTGGTTCGCGGGCAAAACCTTTATCGGCAGAGCCCCGCCGCAGGAAGTAATTTCATGGAAGGCGTCGGCTGGCCGATACGAATTGATCGCCCTGGACGACCATGGCCGCTCGGGCTCATCCGCGATCACGGTGCAATAGGAGCACACATTTCAACTTCACCACTAACCTGAATACTGATCCCAAATTGAAGGAAGAAATCGGCCACATCATGGACTCGGTGCACCGAATGTCAGAGAAAGAAGTCGAAAAGATAGAGAAGGAATAGTGAGAACATCGGAACTGAATTCATTCGCGTCTGACCGGGTGATTCGGAGGTGCGCTTGGTTAGCCGGAATTTTGGTTCTGTTGTTCTTTCCAAACGCTTTTGCGCAGAGCGAGTTTTCGACATTTTGGAAAAAATTTAGATCCGCGGTAATCGCTGGTGATAAAGCAACAGTTGCGGAGATAACAAAATTCCCACTGTCGATGCCCCTTTGGTAAAAGGCCGTAAAGAACAGGGCGGATTTTTTGCGCCGTTATAATGAAATTTTTAGAGGCGAGGCCAATGCCGCCCAATGTTTTGCAACCGCCGAACCGCGAAAAGAATCCGACCGGCGGTGTGAGATCTATTGTCCTTTTAAAGAAACTCCGGACGACCGCGAGAACGCACCAATTCGCTTCGAGTTCGAATTGACCAAAAGCGGCTGGAAATTTGCCGGCCTCGACAACATTAATGAATGACGCGCATTAACGCCAAAGATTCAGACACGAATTTGAAACTCGTTTGCTCCCGCGCTGTTCCGCTCGATCCGATGTTCGATCCGCTTCGGAACGATCCGCGTTTCCAGAAACTCGCCGCTTCGCCCACGCCGAAATAATCATGGCGGCCGAAGTTAAAAAAGAGATCGCGCTGGAAATCGCGCATTGGCATTCGAAAAGCGAAATGATTCACGTGTGACTCTTTCAAGTTCAAGAAACGCGGTCAGTATTTCATCAGCGGCCACAACGAAACGTTTTCCGTCGTCGCGGTGTGCATCAACAATCCAGATTGTTCGCCCCTCACGATCCAGCGCTGAGACCCAGCCCAAACTCCAACCGGCTTTGCTGAGATTATCAGCGAACAGCGGGCAACGGGAATCGAACCCGCATAGCCAGCTTGGAAGGCTGGAACTTTACCATTAAGCTATGCCCGCGCGAGTAAGCAGTGAACAGTGATCGGTGAACCGTGAACAGTCAACGCCAGAGCAGTCAACAATGAGAGCCCGCTAATTGCGCGGATGCACGCGAAAGAATTATAGAAGAAGGCTCGCCTTTTACTTTGATTCGCGTCAATTCGTGTCTTTCGCGGGCTTGAGCTTCTTTTTATTTCTCAAACGCGGCGGCAAGCAGCGTGGCATTGTGTCCGCCGAAACCGAAAGAGTTGTTCAGGGCGACGCGCACTTTCTTTTCGCGGGCGACGTTTGGCGTGTAATCGAGGTCGCATTCTTCGCCCGGATTTTCCAGATTGATTGTGGGCGGAATGACGCAATCGCGAATGGCGAGCGCGCACGCCGCCATCTCGACTCCACCGGCGCCGCCTAACAAATGGCCGGTCATGGATTTGGTGGAACTGATGGCGACTTTATAAGCGTAATCTCCGAAGACCTGCTTGATGGCGCGAGTCTCGCAAATGTCGCCGATGTCAGTGGAGGTGGCGTGCGCATTAATATAATCCACCTGATCCGGTGATATGCGGGCGTGCTCCAGCGCCATTTGCATGGCGCGCGCTGCGCCTTCGCCGTTCGGCGGCGGCGCCGTCATGTGGTAAGCGTCGGCCAGAGACGCCGTATCCTGTGATCTCACAGTAAATTTTCGCGCCCCGCGCCTTGGCGTGCTCCAATTCCTCCACCACCACAACACCTGCGCCTTCGCTCATCACAAAACCGTCGCGATCACGATCAAACGGCCGGGACGCACGCTCGGGCTTGTCGTTGCGGGTGCTGAGCGCTCTCATCGCCGAGAATCCGGCAAGGCCAATCTCGACAATGGACGCCTCCGAACCGCCGGCGAGGAAGATATCGGCATCGCCAAATTTGATAATTCTCCAGGATTCACCGATGGCGTTGTTTGACGTCGCGCAGGCGGTGACGATACATAAATTGGGACCATGCAGGTCGAACTCCATCGATATGACGCCGCTGGCCATGTTGCTGATCAGCATGGGAATTGTGAACGGCGAATTTCGCGACGGTCCTTTGGTCAGCAGGATCGTTAACTGATCCTGGAGGGTTTTGAGTCCGCCGATTCCGGTGCTGACAATTACACCGAATCGGTCTCGTCGTTCGAGGTTCTCCACATCAATACCACTGTCCTCGAGCGCCATTTTCGCTGCTGCCATTGCAAGTTGTGTAAATCGATCAGTGCGGCGGACCTCCTTCGGGTTTTTGAAGAACAGCTTCGGATCGAAATCGCGAACTTGCCCACCGATTTTGCAATCGTAAGCGGTCGTATCGAATGCATCGATTGCACGAATGCCGCTAACCCCGTTCTTCAGGTTGGACCAAAACGTCTCGACATCGTTGCCAAGCGGCGTGATTGCGCCGAGACCAGTGATAACGACTCTGCGATCGTTGTTCATTTAGCGATTTAGTGATTTAGCGATTCAAGCGTGGAACGGTTCAACGATGTGGCGCAAGGTCAATCGCTAAATCACTGAATCACTGAATCGCTAAATAATTTTAGCTCGTTCCCATTCCGACGCTTTGAACAGTTTGGAAGAGTTTGCCTTCGGTCTTGATCGATGGCGCGATGATAATTTCCGTTTGCTGAAATTCGGCAATACTGCGAGCGCCGACGTTGCCCATGCAGGTGGTGATGGCGCCGACCAGATTTTGGCTGCCGTCGTCCACTTCTGCGGGACCAAACAGGATTTGTTTTAGCGACCCGGTAGCACCCACCCTGATGCGCGTGCCTCGCGGAAGATTTGCGTGTGGAGTGGCCATGCCCCAATGATAGCCGCGCCCAGGCGCTTCATGCGCTTTGGCGAATGCGCTGCCCACCATGACGGCGTCCGCGCCGCACGCCAACGCCTTGCACACGTCGCCGCCTCTGCTCATTCCGCCATCGGTGATGATCGGCACGTAGCGTGATGTTTTCTTGAAGTAAGCGTCACGCGCCGCTGCGCAATCGACCGTTGCGGTGACCTGGGGAACACCGAGCCCAAGCACGCCGCGTGAAGTGCAAGCCGCCCCGGGGCCGACACCGACCAAAACGGCAGCCGGTCCGCACTCCATGATCTCGAGAGTCACATCGTAACCGACGGTGTTTCCGACGATGACCGGAATGCGCATGTCCCGGCAAAACTTTTCCAGATCGAGCGACTTGTACTCCGACGAAATATGCCGCACGGTGGAAACCGTGCTTTGCACAACGAAAACATCGGCGCCAGCGTCTTGCGCGATCTTCCCAGATTCAGCGGCACGCTGAGGAATGGAACTGACCGCAGCCAGGACACCGCCGTCTTTGATCTGGCGCACACGCGCCGCGATTAGATCCTCCTGGACGGGTTCCTGGTAGATCCGTTGCAGCAGCGCAGTGATGTCGGATTTATTTGCATCGACGATTTTTTGCAGCACTTCCTGCGGGTTTTTGTAGCGCGTTTGCACTCCTTCGAGATTCAGGACGGCCAGCCCGCCTAATTTGTTCATCGCGACGGCGAAACGCACATCGACCACTCCATCCATGGCGCTGGCGAGGATTGGAATTTTCAATTCCAGCGGCTCGGCCTCTTTGCGCGGCAAACGGAACCTGATATCGACTTCATTGGGGTTGATCGTCACGCGCCCGGGCACCAGCGCGATTTCATCGAACCCGTAGGTCACGCGCGCCTTGCGATTTCGGCCTATCCACATTCCCATTTTAAATCTGCTCCATCTTGAATCGTTCGTTTAAACTTCCGCAGTGCGGGCACCGGGGAAGCAGCGCGTCGGTTCGATCCTCAAATTCGAACGCGCAAATCACGCAGCGCAACCGATACTCCAGAGCCCGTCGCTCCCGCCGCCTCCGATTCCATTCTCCAACTATCCAGAAGAGGAAAACCGCCGCAAGAAAAAGCAGCAAATAAATCGTGACCAGAGTCGCAAGACTGACGCGAATCACGGGGTAACGTTGGCTCCCGGCTGTGTTTGCGGCCGGGTGATGTCATTTCCCCACTCAATTGTCGCGATTCCCCAGACCAGAAACGAGTCGGCTTTGCTAGCGTTTGCGGTGTTTTGGGGAAAACGGCAACGCGCAACATACCAGCGGGCTTGCTCGTCCAGCGCGGAGTCACCTGATGAATTAATGGGAAGACAATAACGAACTTCTCCAAGCTTGCTGACGGCCACTCGGAATCGAATTGTCTCAGGCATCTCTTCGTTGGATGCAGCAAAAGCTGGCTCTGGCAAGATCGGCGCGCCAAAAACCTCAAGCTCTTTTGAAAACGAAACGGACGTTTTGGCAACTCTGAAAGGGAGGGCGGTTTTCTGCCGGGCAAAGTGTACCGCGCCCGGTGGCTGGCAACTCGGAATTCGCAGATCGCGCTCTAGCGGTGGAATATTCCTTAATGTCGGCTCAATCGCGGAATAGGACGGCACGTGCTCAGCTTTTGGCAGTGCACGCAGCCTTGTTTCCTGCGGACGATGAGTTGTGAAAGCCAGCGCGGGATCTTCCGCATCGATCCAGCGAAGCAGCGTGCGACCTTCTTCGGAGGCGGGCGTGATCAATGTGACGCGAGCTGGCGGCGGCAGAAGAGCGACTGTTGGCGGATAAACAATCTGAAAAATGTAAAAACAAAGGGCGTGCGCGGCCAGAGAGATCGCCACAAAGATTGTAATCGCTAGTTTTTCGCCACGAGGCGAATCCCAGCCAAAGATCAGCGGTTCGGCAGCGCTATGCGAGATAAGGCTGTTCATCGCGGCGCAGTCGCAGCCAGCGCGACGGAAGTGATGCCGTGTTCAAGCGCAGCGTTTGCCACTTCGGCAACCGTTTCGTAGGAGGTAGAACGATCAGCCTTGATGATAATCGATTCGTCCCTGCGCTTGGCTGCATCCAGTAATGGCCCGAGTTCCTCCATGGTGACTCGCTGGTCCTGGAAATAAATGGCCGGAACTGCGCCGCCGGTGATGCTGATGATTTGCCGGCTGGTCTGAGGACCGAGCGTAAAGCGCGAGAACGGCATCGAAACCGAGATGCCTTGTTGCAAGATGAAATTCGAACTGAGCAACAGGAAGAAAACAAGCAGAAAGGCGACATCCACCAGTGCCACAAGGACAAGCCACGCGAAATGGAAGTTTATCGTCCGGTGAAGCTTCATGAAGCGGTGCAGTTTGTCGATTTAATGAATCCCCGGCTCAGGACTCAAACTGCGCTTCGGACCGGGCCGCCTCTTCGGGTTGTTGAAAGCTGATGATGCCGCTGATCGGACGGCTTTCAGTTAACATGTGGACGATTTCAATCCCTGCGCGTTCCATATCATGAAGCATCGTGTTCACGCGCGAAGAGAGATAGCTATAAGCAACGAAAGTGGGTGTCGCCACGACCAGGCCGGCTGCGGTGGTCAGCAAACTCTTATACACGCCGCCGGAAAGCTCAGTCACTGTCGCATAACCACCGCTTGACGCGATGGTCCCAAAGGCATCGATCATTCCTGCCACGGTCCCAAGCAATCCGAGTAGCGGCGTCAGAAAAGCGATTGTAGCGAGCACGGCGAGAAACCGCTCCAGTTTTGGTACTTCGAGCTGGGCAGCTTCTTGTACGATATCGCGCAATTCCGCCCGGGGCGCATCGTGTCGGATAATCGCGGCATGAATCACTCGCGCCACCGGCCCCGGCGTGCCCGCTGATTCATGCAACGCCTCAGCGAAATTGCGACGCCGAATCAGGTTCGACAGTCCCTTCAAGAATTCGCCCACGTGAATCGTGGCGCGATGCAAGTAAAAGAGGCGCTCGGCAAAAACAGCGATCGAGATGATACTGCAGCCCAGGATTGGCCACATTAGCAACCCGCCTTTTTGGATGTAATCGATCACGCGGGTTTTTGTAACGCTCTTTCTCGACTGTGGCAAGCCAACAACCAAACGCACAGCCTGCCGTGCGATACTCAAACGCGACTATTTATCGCCGAGTTTTCTCGCGCGGTTTTGGCGAGGGAGATGGGCGAACGATAGCAGCGCCCATGCCGCCAACTAATTTGCCCGAAGCGTCGAAGACGGAGTAGCCGGTCTGCTTTCCGGATGAGTCGTAGTTGTAAACGATCTTATGCAGAAGAGTGCCATCTGGCGCGCTTTGGGTTTCTTCAAGGATGCGGCCTGCATTGTCGTACTTGTAGCGACTCTTGAGTCGAAGGCGGCCGTCAGGTCCGGAAATTTCCGAGCTCGAGAAACGCCCCGCGTCATCCAGTTCGTAACGAATTGTCTCGCGAAGTTTGCCGTCCACATCGGTGGTCGTCGCCACCGCCTTGTGCTGTGGCGGATCGAAATTGTAAACGGTGCGTGAGCCGTCCGGGTGCATCGATACGGTTACCCGCACAGCGTCGCTGCCAGCTTGCTCCGGTGACTGGCCGAATCCGATCGCGGTGCCGCAGACGAGGAGGGCGCACGGAACCGTCAGCCCGAGCGGTAAAAATTTCATGATCTGCGGAGCTTACGGTCAAGGCGCGCGGGTGCAAATAAGCTGAAAATTTTTATTGACCTCCTGCTGGGGAGGTGGTTAAAAGTGGGGTCAAGTGGAGCAAAATGGACGATTGCACCACTCGATCAATGGACGCCGATTCCCCATCCGAACGCTTCTATGCCGGAGAGTTCCGGCATTCCATCGATGACAAGAATCGAATCACGATTCCTTCTCGCTGGCGACGCGATCGCCCTGAAGAATTCATTCTTTTGCCGGAGGCGACGCATCAATTTTTGCTCGTCATGTCGTCAAAGGAATTTGCGAAAATGAGTTCGGCCGCGGAAACAAACCAGAGCGTTTCCGCGCGTGATCGCCGCGTTTTTTTGCGCCAACTGCATTCGCGCGCTCAGCACGCAGGCGCGGACCGACAAGGGCGCCTTGTTTTGCCGGAAGATCTTTGCCGAAATCTCGGATTGAAAGGGGAAGTTGCTCTCGTTGGAAATCGGGGCCGCTTCGAGATTTGGAATTTGCAACGCTGGAAACGAGCGCACGAGGAGGAAACGCCCACTTACCAGCACGTGGCAGGTGTAATTGGATTGTAACCAGATGTTTCGTTCAAAACGCTATGAACGCACTCTGCCTTGAGCGCCCTGCGTGGCTCGCCATTGATCCGCGGACTGACGAAGAGGAGCAGCATGCCATCGAGGATTTCGTGTACCACCGTCCGGTATTGCAGAGGGAAGTATTGGGATTACTGAAGCCGAAACCCGGTTTGCTCATCGTAGATGGAACATGTGGCGGTGGTGGCCATACCGAAGCGCTTTTGCAAAGTGGCGCCGACGTTGTGGCCCTGGATCAGGATCCTGATGCAGTTCAACATGTGAGCGAGCGACTGGCACATTTCGGCCGCCGCCTCATCGTGCGGCAGGCGAATTTCCGGCACGCAGGCAGCGTTCTCGATGAGCTTGGCTTAAGTACCATCGGGGGCGCGCTCCTTGATCTTGGTGTTTCGTCCCGCCAACTCGAAAATGCTCAGCGCGGTTTCAGCTTCGTTCGAAACGGTCCGCTCGATATGCGCATGGATCCGCGAACAAAGCTGACCGCTGCCAAGATCATAAACGAGTACGGCGAAGAGGAATTGACTCGACTGTTTCGTGAACTTGGTGAGGAACCCGCCGCGCGCAGGATCGCGAGCTTGATCGTGAAGATGCGCAGGACTTCGCCTTTTCGCGAAACGCTGCCGCTGGCGCGGGCGATCGAAAAGTTGGTCGGGCGTCATGGGCGTCATCATCCAGCCACTCAGGTGTTTCAGGCGCTGCGGATGGAAGTGAACGATGAGCTTGGCGCGCTCGAGGAAGGCTTGCGTGTTTTAACTGCGCGACTTGCATCCGGGGGGCGCATTGCCGTGATCACTTTTCACTCACTGGAAGATCGGATCGTAAAGAACTCTTTTCGCGATCATAGCCAGGAATGGCTCGACAAGCCGGAGTGGCCCGAACCGAAGCGCAATCCCGATTACGATCTTGAACTGGTCACGCCGAAACCGGTGGAACCGAGCGATGACGAACAGCGCGCGAACCCTCGCTCGCGGAGCGCAAAGTTGCGCGTGGCCGAGAAATTTAAATGAAGCACTCACGTCGAAAAAACTGTAATGCGGTAAACGCGGCCTCGCTTGCGCGCTGGATTGTGATGACTGCCTTTCTGGCCCTGGCCGGGTTGAGCTACGTTTATTTGACCGTGCAACTCTACCATCTGGGCGAGCGCAGGAAGGCGGTGGAGAAGGAGCTTGTTAGTCTGCGCAATCAAAATGGGTATGCCAGCGCGCAAATCGAGGCTTTCACCTCGCTTCCGGCGTTACAACGCCGATTGAAAGAAGGCTACCTGAAAATGGTCCCCATTTCGGAGGCAAACATCGTGCGGCTGACTATTCCTCCACGATCAGACGAAGACGCGATCCAACCCGTAGTGAACCCCTCTGCCGCAAGATGAATCCAAATAGCCGAAATCGTTGCGTGCTGGTGTGCACTGGTTTTATCGGACTCTTCAGCATCTTTTCGTTTCGGCTGATTTATCTGCAGGCAATAAAGCACGATGAATACGCCGGCCTTGCAGCTGAAAAACACGTTTACCAACAAATCATCCACGCAGAGCGAGGCAAGATTCTCGACGCGAACAACAAAGTCCTCGCGCAGAACGTTCCTGTGGAAACCGTGGTCGCCGATGCAACACATTTTAACAACCGGCAAGCGATCGTTGCTCTCGTAAGCCACGAACTTGGCATCCCGTCCGGGGAGGTCGCGGAAAAGTTAGACGGCGAGCGCCGTTATATCGTGATCAAGCGGGAAGTGCCCGCGGCTACGGCAAACGCGCTGCGTCAGAAACTTCGCGAGGGCAATTTGCGCGGAATTTATTTCGAGCACGACGCCACGCGCATCTATCCAAACGGCTCCATGCTTTGTCATGTCATCGGATTCACCGACTTTGATCGTCACGGCATCCAGGGTGTGGAAGCCTCGATGGAGCAGTACCTTCAAGGGGAGGACGGTTATCGTTTCATCGAGCACAACCGGGCCGGACAAGAGATCGTTCCCTACCGGGGGCAGGAGCGCGCTCCGCGCGACGGCTACCAAGTCCATCTGACCGTCGATCTTGGTTTGCAGAACATCGTCGAGAATGAGATCGACGCCGCGATGGCGCAATATTCGCCGCAAAAAGCCACCATTATTCTGATGCGGCCGCAGACAGGCGAAATCCTGGCGATGGCCAATCGGCCGAATTTTGATTTGAACCTCCGCTCGGAAGCTCGACCTGAGCAGATGAAAAACCGGGCCATCATCGACATGATGGAGCCGGGCTCCACCTTCAAGATCGTAGCAGCCGCCGCCGCTCTCAATGAACGCAAGGTGCGTCCTGATTCGTCGATTTTTTGTGAGAACGGTCTCTGGAACTTCGGCGGCAGCGCCCTGCACGATCACCGCGCGTTTTCGAATTTGAGTGTCCGCGAAATTCTCATCAAATCGAGCAACATCGGAGCGGCCAAACTTGCTCTCACTGTGGGCGACCAAAAGTTTTACGAATACATTCGACGGTTTGGATTCGGCGAGCGGACAGGAATTGATCTGCCCGGCGAGATCAACGGGCTGATTCGGCCTCCGAAATCGTGGAGCAAAATCTCGATCACCCGTATTCCGATGGGCCACGAGATCGGAGTGACGCCACTGCAAATGACGGTGGCGATGGCGACGATTGCCAACGGCGGCAAGTTGATCATGCCGCGAATTGTGAAATCGATCACTACATCGGACGGCAAAAGCATTAGCTCCTTTTCGCCGGTGGTGCTGCGCCAGGTTATTTCTCCTGAAACCGCCAGAGAAATTGGTGATGCACTCCGAGGCGTCGTGAGCGATAGCGGGACCGCTGCCGCCGCGGCCGTGCCGGGTTTTACCATTGCTGGAAAAACCGGAACCGCGCAGAAAGTTAATCCCCGAGGCGGATATGAAGAGGGAAAGTACGTTGTTTCTTTCGCCGGTTATCTTCCGGCCGAGCATCCCGAGTTTGTCGGTCTTGTCGTGCTCGATGATGCGCACACGAGCAAACCGGAGTTGAATTACGGCGGGCTGGTAGCAGGGCCGATCTTTTCCCGTCTTGCGGAGAAGGCCGCCCGCTATCTCGATCTTGAGCCGCATGAGGAGATTCGCAAAGCGCTTCCCGTGGCGCGAGTCGAAAAACCGCCGCCGGCAGAGCGAGCCCGCAAGACTGCCTCGGCGGAACGAATCGCCTTAACCAATGCCACACGCCATTGAATGCCTCGTTACGGTTCGCCGCAGCGAATCCGTCCCGTGGCGGACATGTTGAAACCTCATGCAGCTCAAGACTCTCCTCGCCGCGGCTCCAGTTCGCCAGGTCATCGGGCCACTCGATCGCCCAGTGGAAAGCATCGCGTATGACTCGCGGCGAGTGCAAAGGAACAGCCTGTTCGCGGCATTGCGGGGCGAGAAAACCGATGGCCATCAATTCATTGGTCAAGCCATCGACAAAGGCGCGTCGGTGATCGTTGCTGAACGCGAGAACAACGATCCGCGCGTCACCTGTCTGGTTGTTGAGAACACGCGCACCGCGCTTGCTGATCTTTCGGCAGCTTTTTACGGGCACCCGGCGCGGAAATTAAAACTGGCGGCGGTCACGGGCACGAATGGCAAAACTACGACAACGTTTCTCATCAAACATATCTGCGAAAGGGCCGGCTTGCGTTGCGGATTAATCGGAACGGTGCGCTACGAGATTGGTGAGCGAATTCTGCCGGCCATCCGCACCACGCCGGAGTCGCTCGACCTACAAGAGTTGCTGGCGCAGATCGCCAATGCCGGCTGTAAGGCGGCAGCGATGGAAGTTTCTTCGCACGCGCTCGCACAAGATCGCACTCGCGGCCTCGAATGGAACGTCGCTGTCTTTACAAATCTCACCCAAGACCATCTCGATTTTCACGGGACAATGGAAAACTACTTCGATGCCAAAGCGAAGCTCTTCACAGGGCTCGTGGGCCAGAAAAGAAAGCGCAAACCTGTTGCAATCGTCAATATCGATGACCGGTACGGCCAACGACTGCTCGGCAAAATCGACAAACGTGTGGCAGTTGTCACTTATGGCATGGGGACGCGCGCGGATTTCCGCGCTTCAAATTATCGCGCCGAGTTCGGCGGCACATCCTATCAACTGGACGCCCAAGGCAAGAGTTACCTGGTGCGCCTTCCACTGATTGGCCGCTTTAACGTGACCAACTCTGTCGCGGCGCTGGCCGCGGCCACCGCTCTCGGAATCAACCTGCGAAACGCGGTGTTTAGTCTCGCCAAGTCGCCGCAAGTGCCGGGACGTCTGGAATTGGTTCCGGCCAGGCGACAATTTCAAGTGTTCGTCGATTACGCACACACACCCGACGCGCTCGCGAATGTTCTCAAAACTCTGCGGGAACTCGAGCCGCAGCGTTTGATTGCGGTTTTCGGCTGCGGCGGCGATCGCGACCGGCAAAAACGCCCGTTGATGGCTGAGATGGCAGATCGCCTTGCTGACTACTCCATCATCACGTCCGATAATCCGCGCAAGGAAGACCCGGGCGCCATCATCGCGGAGGTCGAAAAAGGATTTCGCTCAAATCGATATGAAAAAATTGTCGATCGCACACAGGCCATTGATCGCGCCGTTGCGCTCGCCCGACCGCGCGACATTGTATTGATTGCGGGCAAGGGACACGAAAATTATCAGGAGTTCGGCGATTACACGATCCCGTTTGACGACATTCAGGTCGCGCGTCGGGCGATTGAGGATCATCCAGTGGAGTTTTGATTCTATCTGTTAACATGAATCCACTTCCACTTTCTCAAATCGCGCAGTTTGCGGGATCTTCGCTCGCAACCGGAGATGGAACTGTAGTGATTGCCAAGGTCAGTAGCGATTCGCGCACTGTTAAGCCGGGCGAATTATTCGTCGCGTTACGCGGCGAAAATTTCGATGGACACGATTTCGTTGAATCCGCCGCTAAAGTCGGCGCGGCCGGGGCGATTGTCGATTCCAACTGGAAGGGGAGTACCCCAAAGAATTTCGCGCTTATCCGGGCGAAAGACACGTTACAGGCGTACCAGGAACTCGCTGCCAACTACCGGAAATCACTCACGCTAAAGGTGGTCGCAATCACTGGAAGCAACGGCAAGACGAGCACGAAAGACTTTGCCGCAGCAGTGCTGGCTCGCCGTTTTCGAGTCACGAAAACAGAGGGAAATTTCAATAACCACGTTGGGATGCCCCGAACTGTCCTAGATGCCACGTCGCAAGATGAAGTCGCTGTCTGGGAGATTGGCATGAATCACCCTGGTGAAGTTGCGGTGCTGTCGAAAATCGCCGCGCCTGATGTGGCCATCATCACCAACATCGGTGTCGCACACATCGAGTTCATGGGTTCGCGCGAAGCGATTGCTGATGAGAAAGGCGCCCTTGTGGAAGCTGTTAGCGTTGGGGGGACAGTCATCTTGAATGCGGACGATCCTTTTAGCGCGCGCATCGCCGCGCGTGCGCGCGCCAAAGTCGTCCTGGCGGGCGCAACTGACGGAACGATCCGCGCAGCCGAGATAAGCCAGAGCGAGGACGGAACGGAGTTCACTATTCTTGAGGGCGCGCATCGCTGCCGGGCACAGTTGCCCGTGCCCGGCCTGCACATGGTGCAAAATGCGTTGCTCGCAGTCGCCGCTGGTCGTGTCTTCGGTGTCTCCCTGGAGGAATGTGCTGCCGGTCTCGCTGCCGCGCCGCTGGCCAAAGCGCGTTTGCAAATCAAGAAGATCGGTGGCGTTGAGTTCATTGACGACAGTTACAACGCAAATCCCGATTCCATGAAGGCGGCCTTGCGCACTTTGGCGGAACTGCCCGCCGAAGGGAAACGCATTGCCATTTTTGGGGAAATGAGGGAACTCGGCGCTGAATCGGAGCGCGGCCATCGCGAGGTGGGAGAAACCGCGGCCACGTTAAAAATCGATCAGCTGATCGCGATCGGAAATATGGCGGCGGAAATCGCTCACGGCGCCAAAGATGCGGGACTCAAAAATACCGCAATCGTAGAATCGACCGCAGAAGCCGCTCAGTTGTTAGGCGAAATCGCTGCGCCGGGCGATCTCGTGCTGGTAAAAGGCAGCCGCCTGGCTCGGACCGAGCGCGTGATTGAAGCATTCCGCAATTCGCAATCCGCATTCGTCATTTCGCCATGATGTACTACCTCCATCGCCTCAGCGATCAGTTCATTGGGTTTAATGTTTTCCTTTATGTCACTTTCCGAGCCATCGCCGCTGCGGTCACGGCATTCCTCGGCACGTTGGTTTTTGGAAACCTTATCATCCGAAAACTGACTGCGCTGAAGGTGGGACAACCAATTCGCGAAGCGTCTGAAGTTCATCGTCTCGCCGAGCTTCATGGAGTGAAACAGGGCACGCCTACCATGGGAGGCGTGCTCGTTATCGGAGCCGTTTTTATGTCGAGTCTTCTCTGGGCCCGTCTCGATAACCTCTTCGTCTGGTTGGCGCTGTTCAGCATGGTCTATCTCGGGGCGCTCGGTTTCGCGGATGATTACCTCAAGGTGACGAAGAAAAAATCCGACGGGATCAGCGGTCGGATCAAACTTCTTTTTCAAATCTCGCTCGCGGCAATCATCACTGGCCTTTTCCTCACGAATCCATTGTTGGAAGTGCAGGCGCGCTCTCTGTACGTGCCGTTCGTGAAGGCGCCTGTCGTTGCGAACATGAGCTGGTTTACATTCGTGTTTTTTGCGCTCGTTATTGTGGGCTCATCGAATGCGGTGAACCTCACTGACGGGTTGGATGGCTTGGCGATTGGTTGCACCATTCCGGCGGCATTCGCATACGCATTGCTTTCTTACGCAGCCGGCAATTTTCGGATCGCGGAATACTTGCAGGTACCTTTTTATCCGTTCGCCGCGGAGTTGACGGTAGTTTGCTCGGCCCTTATCGGCGCGGGCCTCGGTTTCCTCTGGTTTAACTGCTATCCAGCCAAGGTTTTCATGGGCGACACCGGATCGCTGGCCATCGGCGGCATGCTGGGCGTCGTCGCGATCTGCTGCAAACAGGAACTGCTTTTGGTCGTAGTCGGCGGCGTGTTCGTGATCGAAGCCGTCTCAGTGATTTTGCAGGTGTTAAGTTTCAAACTCACGGGCAAGCGATTTTTTGCCATGTCGCCACTGCATCATCATTTCGAACTAACGGGCTGGAAGGAGAGCACCGTGATCGTTCGGTTCTGGATTCTGTCGATCATCTTCGCCCTCCTTGGCTTGGCGACACTGAAACTGCGATGAAAAACGCGCGCTATAAAAATCAAAATATCGCCGTTCTTGGTGCAGGCCTGAGCGGGAGCGCTGCGGCGCTTCTGCTCAGATCGGAGGGCGCACAGGTGACGGTGCTCGATAGCGCCGAGGAGAAGAACTTACTTAAATCGACGATAGACAATCTGCGGGCACAGGATGTGCGCGTGATTTGCGGGGCGGCAGCGGATGAAGATTCATCCGCGTATCAGATGGCCATTTTAAGTCCCGGCATCGATCCGGCTTCCCCGCTGGCGCGCAATTTTCTTTCGCGCGGAATTGAAGTAATCAGCGAACTCGAGCTGGGCTGGCGGTCCTGTGAGACTCCGGTCATCGCTGTTACGGGCACGAACGGCAAAACGACAACGACGGAATTGCTGGCTCAAATGCTGAATGCCTGCGGCCAGCGAACGATTGCTTGCGGGAACATTGGCAAACCGCTTTCCGAAGTGGCGCGGGAAAGCCAGCCATTCGATGTGCTCACGGTTGAGGTGAGCTCGTTCCAACTGGAAGCGATCGAAACCTTTCATCCATCCATCAGCCTCTGGCTGAACTTCGCTCCCGACCATCTCGACCGTTATCGTTCCGTGGCTGATTATCGCGCGGCCAAGCTGCGCATTTTCGAAAATCAAACCGACACCGACGTGGCAGTGGTAAATGCGATCGAAAAATTTCCCGCGATCCGTCCGCGCGAGATCACCTTTAGCGCGTACTCCGATCAAGCGGATTTCCAACTTTCAGATGGTGCGATTGTTTACCAAAACCAAGCCGTCGTCCGTTTGTCAGACACCAAACTTCGTGGGCTGCATAACATCGAGAACCTGATGGCGACGCTCGCCGCTGGCATGGCGCGCGGACTCTCGTTCAAGGAAATAGTCCCGCCCCTCTGTGAGTATGAGCCCCGGCCGCATCGTTGCGAATTTGTCCGCGAAGTCAACGGCGTCGAATATGTGAACGACTCGAAGGCGACAAACCTCGACGCGGTGGACAAAGCGCTGCGTGCGCAAACTAAGCCGGTCATCCTCATCGCTGGTGGCAAGGACAAAGGTTTTAACTTTGATCCGCTTCGCTCTCTAGTGACGGAGAAGGTCAGATCGACGATTTTAATCGGCGAAATGGCCGACAGCATCAGGCGTTCCTGGAGCGGCGCGGTCGAGTGCGAAATCGCAAACTCGCTTGCGGACGCAGTCGAGCGCGCACATGCCAGCGCAAAACGCGGGGAAGTGGTTCTGTTTTCCCCGGGCACATCATCGTTCGACATGTTCAAAAGCTACGCCGATCGAGGCGACCAATTTCGCGCGCTCGTGCAGGCGTTGCCTCAAACAGACAGATGAAAATCCTCCGGCTCTTCAGACATAAAAAACTCGCGGCCGCAACCGCACGGCGCGCCTCGGCTGCATCTGCGGGAATGGATTTCGGAGACATCCCAGAGCCAAACATGAAGCTGTCGCGGGCGTTGCTCATAGTGTTGCTATTGCACGTGGTTGCCGTGTCGGGAATCATCGCGTTCAACGCAATCAAGACGCGAGAGAGTTCATTTGTACCAGCAATTCCAGCGAACACGGAAAACAGGACGGCGGCCACAGCGGGAATGCCAGTTCACGCGGACGATGCCAAACCGCGCGATGGGGTGGCACGAAAGGAAAGCGCGCCACGCAACGATGCGAAGCCTTCACATTCGCCTTCGAAGGACGAACACGCGAAGGCGCCTCCGTCTTCGGGAAAAACCTACATTGTAAAGAAAGGCGATAATCCCGTCACAATCGCAAAGAGATTCAAGGTCTCTTACGATGATCTGCTAGCTCTGAACCACATTGAAGATCCCCACAAATTGCAGATCGGCCAAAAGCTTTTGATTCCGACGACGAACCAAAAGAACAACAAGAGATGAAATCGATGCTGGAATCTAATTATGCATCGTAAGAGCGCCTATATCCTGTTCCTTGCAGTGCTGGCACTGCTCGTCATTGGGATCGTTATGCTTTTTAGCACGAGCGCCTTTGCGCGCGACAGTCACGGCGACGTTTATTTCTTCATTAAACGGCAGGCGATTTGGGTCGGGATTGGACTTGTGCTCTGCATATTCGCCGCGCTGATCGACCATCACTTTTGGCAGCGGACATGGTGGCTTTGGTTTGTGCTGGCACTGGCGGCGCTGGCGCTTTGCTATGTTCCCCACATCGGAATGCGCCTCAACGGGTCGCGCCGCTGGGTCGGCTGGGGTCCGATCACTTTTCAGCCATCGGAACTGGGAAAGTTGGCCGCAATCTTCTTTCTCGCCGCCTGGTTTGCGCGATTTGAAAAACCGCAGAGCAATGTGCTCTTTGGACTGGTTCTTCCACTCGCGATCATCAGCCTGCTGGCTGGGCTTGTGCTGGGCGAAGTCGATCTGGGGACAACGGCTTTAATCGGAACAACGGCGTTCGTCGTAATGTTCGTTGCCGGTACCAATCCTCTATGGCTCGGTGCTGTCTCGTTCGCCGGCCTGAGCGCTCTTCTCATTATCGCTACACAAATCTCCGAACGAATGGGGCGGCTCTCCGCTTTTCTTCACCCGGAGAATTTCAAAGAAGACGCTGGGTTGCAGCAGATGCAGGCGTTGATCGCCTGGGGTAGCGGCGGAATGGAAGGGCTCGGCCTGGGCAACGGGCGTCAGAAGATGCTTTATCTGCCTTACGCGCACACTGATTTTATTTTTCCAATCATCGGTGAAGAGCTGGGGCTGCGGTTCAGCCTCCTCGTGGTTTTTTTATTCGTGGTGATAATTGTTTGCGGCATCATGATTGCGCTGCACGCCAAGGATCGTTTCGGCCTGCTGCTCGGCTGCGGCATTGTTTCGCTGCTGGCGCTACAGGCCGCGGTCAACATAGGCGTGACCACTTCGCTGCTGCCAAATAAGGGATTGCCGCTGCCTTTTATCAGCTACGGCGGTTCGAATCTGGTCGCGTGCATGTTCGGCATCGGTTTGTTGCTGAACATCTATCGGCAGGGCATCCTAGAACCGCCGCATAAGCGACACGCCACGATGCACGCTAGGACAACACTGCGGATTTAGATGAGACTGATGAATCCTATAAGGCCTGTGCGACAACCAAAAATCGAAAACCAACTTTCATGAATGCAGTGATCGCATGCGGAGGAACCGGCGGCCATCTTTTCCCCGGCATCGCCGTGGCGGAAGTGCTGCGCGATCGCGGCCACGAAGTGATGCTGCTCATTTCCGAGAAGGATATTGACGCTCTGGCGCTTTCGGGTCGCACAAATTTTCAAGTCGAAAAACTACCCAGCATTGGGCTGCCTTCGGCATTTTCTCCAGCGTACTTTGGATTCATTCGCCGCTTTTACGAAAGCTTGTCACTTTGCCGGTCTCTTTACCGTAAATTCAAGCCTCAGGTGGTCCTCGGCATGGGCGGATTCACTTCCACTGCGCCGGTGTTGGCGGGACGGATACGCGGAATTGCTACCTTCATTCACGAATCAAACGCGATTCCCGGAAAGGCAAACCGACTGACAGCGCGGGTAGTGAATGCGGTCATGCTCGGCTTCAAGGAATGCGCGCCCTTTTTTCCGAAAACGCACACGGAAGTCACCGGCACGCCGGTCCGGACCGAACTGGTGCGTTTGGATCGGAAAGTTGCGCGCCAAAAACTTGGGCTACACGAAGATCTTCCGACGTTGCTCGTGATGGGAGGCAGCCAGGGTGCGAGCGGAATTAATCAAGCGCTGATCAAATCGCTGCCATTCCTGCAAGGTGCGCCGCTCCAGGTGATCCACCTTTCTGGCGCGCGCGATGAACGGCTGGTCGCAGATAACTATCGTCGCGAAAATATCCCCGCTTACATCGCCGCTTTTCATCATCGGATGGAAGAAGTGTACAGCGCCGCCGATCTCGTTGTCGCGCGAGCAGGCGCGGCCAGCTTGGCTGAGTTCGCAGCTTTTTCATTGCCCGGTATCCTGATTCCATTTCCCTACGCCACCAATGATCATCAAACGCGTAACGCAGAAATTTATGCTCGCGCTCAGGCAGCGATTCTCCTCAAGGAGTCAGAGGTAACCGGGGAATTGCTCGCACGCAAAATCCGCGAACTGATCCAGGACCCGCAGCTGATTCAGCAAATGGCTGCGAATTGTTCGTGTCTGGCACCGAAAGACGCGGCTGGCCTAGTAGCTACCACGATGGAGAAATATACGACTCATGAAGCCCGCCTCTGAAGAATGCGACGGGCTCGCCGACTCTGCTCGCGAAGCATTTCGGAGTCGCGTCCCACCGCTTGACTTGCCGCGATTCCTCACGCGTGAGCACCACCGGATCCACCTTGTTGGTGTAGCCGGAAGTGGCATGAGCGGTCTCGCCGCGCTTTTGATTGAACTCGGGCACGCAGTGAGCGGCTCAGACAAGGTCACCAGTACGGAGACGGAGCGATTACAGCAGCTAGGCCTGCGGTTTCACGAGCAGCATCGTCCGGAGCATGGGGCCACGGCCGATCTTGTCGTTTTTTCCTCCGCTATCAAAGCCGACAATCCGATTCTTGTGGCCAGCCGCGATTCGGGTAAGCCGGTCGTGCGTCGCGCGGAAGCTCTGGCTGCAATCATGAGTGCAAAGCGCGGGATTGTTATCGCTGGAATGCACGGCAAAACAACAACCTCGGCAATGACTGCACACGTGCTGCGCGAAGGCGGACTCCATCCATCCCATTACGTCGGCGCCGAAATTCCGCTTCTCGGAACGAACGCACACTGGGATTGGCGCGGCGAATATTTTGTTGCTGAGGGAGACGAAAGCGACGGCACCCTTCGCTGCTTCCATCCAGAGCACTCCCTCATTTTGAATATCGAGGAAGAGCACCTGGATTTTTATGCCGATCTGGCTGCAATTGAAAAAGTCTTTGGGCAACTCATCGATCAAACGAGCGGAACAGTCTTCTACAACATTGACGATCCCAACACCGCTCGATTGTGTGCGAAATGCAAAGGCGCGGTTTCCTACGGATTTTCTGAGCATGCCCGTTATCGCGGCATCAATGTCGAGCTGCGGGACTTCGGCTCGTTTTTTTGCGTTTATCGGCACCGCCAAAAACTCGGGCAAGCGACACTTAATGTTCCCGGAGAACACAACGTGCAAAATGCACTTGGAGTGATCGCACTCGCCTCCGAGTTCGGAATTCCATTTGAGAAAATTGCGGCTTCCCTCCTTAAATTCGAGCACGCGCGACGCCGGTTTGAGATCAAGTATGAGAGCGACCGTTTTTTGCTTGTTGACGATTACGCGCATCACCCCACCGAAATTCGCGCTACGTTGAGGACTGCGCGAGCCACTGGTCGCAAACGGGTGCTGGCCATGTTTCAACCTCATCGCTATTCCCGTACCGAAGCGCTGCGCAGCGAATTTGGCCGCGCCTTTGATGACGCTGATCACGTAGTGGTGACGGATGTTTATCCTGCAAGCGAACCGCCGATTCCCGGGATTAGCGGGCACACGATTGTCGATGAAATGGTGAAACACGGTCATTTCGCTGCGAGTTACCAGCCGCGGTTCGAGCACGTGCATTGGGGTATCGGCAACGCGCTCGATGTCGGCGATCTCGTGTTGAGTCTCGGTGCTGGCAACATTCACGAGCAATTGTCGATCCTGGCGGCGGATCTGGTGATTGCCGAAAAGTTAAAGGCGATCGTCGGCGCAGAAGGTGACGTGCGCCTTTACGAACCACTCTCGAAACACACGACACTGCGCGTAGGCGGGCCGGCGCAATTTTGGGTCGAGCCGCGGAACGAAAAGGCGTTTTCGGATTTGATTCGGTTTTGCCGTGATGAAAACCTGTCGCTTTTCGCAATGGGTCGTGGATCGAATCTTCTTGTCCGCGACGGTGGAATCCGCGGTGTGGTCGTTCATCCATGCGGTGGCGATTTCGACAAAATCGAGATCAACAGCTCCGAAATCACCGCAGGCGCAGGCGTAAAGTTGAGGGAAATTGCGTATGCGGCGCGCGCGGCAAATCTCGGCGGACTCGAATGGATGGAAGGAATCCCGGGCGTAGTCGGTGGTGCGTTGCGGATGAACGCTGGCGCGATGGGCGCTCAAACTTTCGAGAGCGTGACGCGCATTCGCTATCTCGACGCCGAAGGCAATCCGCACGCCAAGAATCGAGATCAGCTTGAGGTCTTTTACCGGCGGTTTCCGTTGCTGGAAAATAATTTTGCGATTTCTGCGACATTCCGTACGCAGCCGGCCGAGCGTGCAGAGATCGATGGTCGCTTGCGCGAATCGCAGGAGAAACGGCGCACCACTCAGCCAATCGCCAAGAGCGCAGGCTGCATTTTTAAGAACCCCGGCAGCATTCCAGCGGGGCAACTGGTAGATGAATTGGGGCTGAAGAATTTGCGCGTCGGAAATGCGCGTGTGTCGGAAGTGCACGGCAATTTCATCGTCAACGACGGCGGCGCGACCGCCGCGGAAATGCTTCAGTTGATCGACAAGATACAAAGCCTGGCGCGGGCAAAACGTGGGATCGAGTTGGAGACTGAAGTGGAAATTGTGGGAGAACCGGAATGAAAAGCCGCGGGGACCTACCAAAAACAATTGCGGTTCTCATGGGAGGCCCTGGCTCCGAACGCGAGGTTTCGCTCGCCACCGGGCGAGGGGTATCGAAGGCGCTTCACTCGTTAGGTGCGGAGGTTGTGGAAATCGATGTGCGGGACACAGACTTCGAATTACCCGGCGATGTCGATCTTGCGTTCATTACGATTCACGGAACATTCGGCGAAGACGGCCAGCTTCAGAGAATTTTGGAGCGCCGCGGCGTCGCTTATACGGGCGAGGGAGTGGAAGGAAGCGAGACCGCTTTCGACAAAATTCGGACAAAAGAAAAATTTCAGGAACACGGAGTCACGACTCCGCTCTGGGAAGTAATTCATCCCGGGCAGCGCCCAACGTTTCCGTTGCCGATCGTCGTCAAGGCCCCACGGCAGGGATCAACGGTGGGCGTCGTGATTGTAAAGAGCGAAAGCGAAATCGATTCTGCGATCGGCGAAGCCACAAAGTATGACCGCGAATTGTTGATAGAAAAATTTGTGTCCGGCCGGGAATTGACGATAGGTATTCTCGGTGACCAAGCCTTGCCCATTCTCGAGATAATTCCCAAGGGCGGCTTTTACGATTTCAACAACAAGTATCCGTTTCTCAATCCGCAGGCGGGCGGTGGAGCAGAGCATGTTTGCCCGGCGAGGATCGACGCCGCAAAAACAAAAGAGATTCAGGATCTAGCGCTGCGCGCATTTCGCGCAGCGGGTCTGCAGGTGTACGCGCGGGTGGACGCGATTTTGTCTGAGAACGGGCAGCCATTCATCTTGGAGATCAACACCATTCCTGGAATGACCGAGGCCAGCCTGCTGCCCGAAGCCGCCGCGGCTGCGGGGATCAGCTATGTCGATCTTTGCGCCCGTATTATCGCGCTCTCTCGCGGCAGAACAGAAGGGAGCCGGAGATGAGTCTGGGCCAAAAGAAATCCCGATCGCGCAACCGACGAGTGTCCAATGTGCGCCAACGGCGTCAGCAGCACTTGCTCGACGTGAAGGTCCGTTCCCGCAGGGCGACACAACATCGCATTCGAAGGGTCATGGGCGTGCTGTCCAGAGTGATTTTGCTCGCGGCGTTGCTCGGTGCCGTTTACGCAGGAGCGCGCGAAGCTGCAAGACGCCTGTTCTTCGAGAATCCAGATTATCAACTCAGGACAATTGAACTACAGACTGACGGCACATTGCAGCGAGAGCAGGTGTTGAAAGAAGTCGATCTGCGTGAAGGCGAAAATATTTTCAAGGTAAACCTGGCGCGCGTTCACGATCGGATACAGCAGCTTCCTCAAACTGAGGAAGTCCAGGTGGTGCGAAAATTGCCGGGCGAGATCGATATTCGCGTGGTGGAACGAAAGCCGGTCGCCTGGATCACGAGCGAAAAGGAAATTTCAGATCCATTTGCATCGGATGCTGCTTTTTTAGTGGACGCGCGGGGTGTTTTGATGAAACAAAAGAAATTGTTGCCCGAATATCTGGGATTGCCAGTCATTGTAGGATGTTCGAGCGAAGCGCTCGAGGTTGGAAAAGTCGTCGAATCATCCGAAGCAAAAACAGCGCTGGAGTTGCTGCGCCTGAGCGCGCGCAGCTTTTTGCAAATGCGCTTTCAGATTCGCGAGATCGACGTCTCGAAAGGTTATTGCCTGCTGGTGACGGACAAAAATCACGCGCGCGTGACGTTCGGGTTTAATGATTTGGAAACCCAATTACGGCGGCTGGAACATTTTCTTGTTTATTGTGATGACTCAAAGCAGGAACTCGGGACTGTAAACCTGCTTGTGCAACGGAATATTCCCGTCACTTTCGCCGAGCGAGCAGTTGCGGTCATTAACGATACGATCGAGCCCGCTGTGGAGCCGCGTATCATGAAGGCAATCCCGGTGCAGGCCTCCGAGAAACCTGCGCCGTCAGCGCCGAAGCCGCGCGCCGATTCGAAGCCTCTTCCAAGGGCAATTCCCAGCCAACGAAAGAAAACGGACTAACAACGATGGCGAGCAACAATTTGATGGTCGGTCTTGAGATTGGCACCTCCAAAATTTGCGTGGTGGTCGGGGAGAGCCGGACCGATGGCACTCTCAAAATTCTCGGTGTCGGCCAGACGCCGTCGCGCGGCGTGCGCAAGGGCGAGATTGTTGATTTTGAAACGGCGATGAAGTGTGTGCACGAAGCAGTGGTCGATGCCGAACAGAAAAGCGACGTGATGATCCGCAGCGTTTACGTCGCTGTCGCCGGCTCGCATCTGCAAAGTTTCAATAATCGCGGATGCGTCATGCTGCCCGAGGACCGCGATGAAATTGATGAGGAGGATATCGAGGACGTAAAAATTAATGCGCGCGAGGTGAGCATTCCGGCGCAAAACGCGTTCCTGCACTCCATCATTCAACATTATCATGTCGATGGACAGAACGGGGTGCTGAACCCGATCGGGATGCTGGGCCAAAAACTGGAAGCCGATTTTCATATCATCCACGGCGTGCGCACGCGCATTCAAAATACCATCCGCTGCGTGAAAGAACTGCCGCTGGACGTGGAGGACGTTGTTTTTGGCGGGCTCGCTTCTGCGCAGGTGGTGCTCACTCAACATCAAAAGGATCTTGGCGCGCTGGTGATCGATATTGGCGGCGGGACGACGGATTACGTTTTGTACGCCGACGGTGCAGTCAAACAAAGCGGTTGTTTGGCCGTCGGCGGCGACCACATCACAAACGATATCTCCATGGGACTGCGCATTCCGATGGCGCGCGCGGAGAAATTAAAAATTGAAGAGGGCAGTTGTATCCTCGGCAATTGTTTGCCTGGCGAAATGATTTTGTTAAAGGACGATTCAGGGTTCGCCGGAAAAGAGATCGAGCGGGAAACGCTAAACACGATCATCCACCTGCGCATGCGCGAAGGACTTGAGCTACTCAAACGCAGGCTAGAAGAGCAGCCGTATCTTAGCTACCTCGGCGCTGGCATTTTTATGACCGGCGGTTGTAGCCTTCTTAATGGCATCGATCACCTCGCAGAGGAAATCTTCGAAATACCTGCGCACCTGGCGCACGCGCAGACCACCTGGGGCGTAACGTCCGCGGTGGAGGATCCCCAGTTCTCGACGGCGATCGGCCTGGTCAAGTTCGCACAAGTTATGCAAACCGATCGACCGCGGCGAGGCTTCGGCCGGCTCATCGGAAGATTTTTTAGCGGAATGCGATGAGAACTTCGAACGTACTCTCCAGCGGTCATCCCGAGCCCCGCATAGACGGCGAGGGACCTCACAAATGCGCTGGGCGTTTGCTTGCTTCAATGCGCGTGACCATAAAGCGGGAATAGTGCTGTGTTTGGTTCGGGTGACCTTTTCTCAAATTGCGAGGTTCCTCGCTTCGCTCGGAATGACACGTTTAAGAAATGGGGTAGCAAGATCATATGATTCAACTCAGTAAAAATTACAGTCTCCCGGACCGCCTGGCAGAATTTATTCCGGTAAAAGTTGTGAGCGTTGGTGGCGCCGGTTTAAACGCGCTCGATCGAATCGTGCTCGATGGCTTGGAGAAAGCCGGCGTAGTCGCAATCAATACCGATGTGCAGTCCCTCACGAGTTCCGTGGCGCCGCACAAAGTGCAACTGGGCCGTACTGTGACGCGCGGTTTGGGCGCGGGTGGCGACCCGGAGCTTGGCTATCAAGCCGCTGTAGAATCGACCGAAGAAATTCGCGAAGCGCTGTCGGATGCAAATGTGATTTTCATTTGTGCAGGGCTCGGTGGAGGCACGGGTTCGGGCGCGGCGCCTTATGTCGCGCAACTGGCGCGCGAAGCCGGCGCGCTTGTCATCGCCTTCGTCACTCTTCCATTCACATTTGAGGGGAAACGGCGCAACGCCCAGGCGCGAGAGGCGCTGGCACGGCTCAACGAGGTCGCCCACTCAGTGATTTGCTTCGAGAACGATCGAATGGGCGACATGATCGCGCCACACGCTGGAATTCATCAGGCCTTCGCGACGGCCGATATCACGATCAGCCAGAGTGTTCGCTCGATTGTTAACCTGATCCAGCGGCCGGGGCTCATTCGCATCGGCTTCGACGATTTGCTCGCGGCATTGCGCGCTCACAACGGCCGTTGCTTGTTTGGCTACGGCGAAGCCGATTCGGACAATCGCGCACATGACGCTCTCACGCAGGCGCTCAAAAATCCGTTAATGGATCGTGGCCGGATGCTGGCTGACGCCACGCACGTACTCGTACAGGTGGCTGGTGGGCCCGGGCTCACACTGTCTGAAGTCGAAATACTCATGCAGGAACTCGGTCGTCACGTTAACGAGCAAACGCAAATTCTCTTCGGGGCCGCTGTGGACGGACGACTGGGAGACCGGTTGAGCGTGACCATCATCACCTCGCTCGCTGCGGAGGAGGATTTGATTTCGCAATCCGCAGGCTCGGGAGCCTTGAGCAGCCCGTCCGTGCTGCCGCCAGCGCAGGAGCAATACCAACATCCCGCGCCACAGATTCATTTCGAACCAGAACCAGTTGCGATCGAATCAGCGCCTCCGGAGGAAAGTATTTCGTTTGAAGAACCGGTGGCGGCCGCGGACGCGACACCAGCCCCCGCATTCGTGCCAAGCGGACCAGAGCCGGTTACAATTAAGCCACAAAAGAAAACGGTCCCGCACAAGGAAGAAAAAGTACCTGCCGAAAAGTCTGCGCAGGCGAAACAGGAAGTTTTGCAATTCGAGCCGGTCACGCGTGGCCGCTTTGAAAAAAGTGAGCCGACAATCGTCGAAGGCGAAGATCTCGACGTGCCGACCTATCTGCGAAAGAACATCAAGGTGAAGTGATTTTTTGCGGCCGGCGCGTTGCCGCGGGTAGACGCGAAGTGCGCTCGACCTAAGGGTTACTTCTTCATCAATTCCAGCACGGTCGCCGTCATGCCGATCACTGCAGTCCGAATGGTCGGCTCTGGTACCGGCAAGAATTTGCTCGAATGCAACGAAGGCAGAGGCGCGCCAGTTTTCTTGGACTCGGCGGCTTTGGCCGGATCAACCGCGCCGACGTTGAACATGCAGGCCGGAATTGAATGATCTGCCAGGCTGAAATCCGAAAAATCGTCGCCACCCATTACTGGATCTTTCTTAACGACATTCTCGGCGCCGATAGAACTCTTCAACGCTGCCGTCACCCGTTTCGTTAGTTCGGGGTTATTATAAACCGCGTTCACATGTTCGGGTTTCAATACTTTCACCTCCGGCATTTTGTCCTGCGGCAAACCAGCTGCGGTAGCGCAACCCTTTGCGATTTGCTCAATCGCGGCCAGCACGCGCTCGCGCACGTCGGACTTGTACGTGCGCACGGTCAACTGCATTTTCACCTCATCGGGAATGATGTTGTGCTTCGTGCCGCCGTGAATTGAGCCGACCGTGACCACGATCGGATCGATTGGATTGTTTTCGCGCGAGGCGATCGTTTGCCACGCATTGATAATTTCCGCCGAGAGCGCGATTGGGTCCTTTGTCTTGTGCGGATAAGCGCCATGTCCGCCCATCCCTTTGACCGTGACATCGACTGAATCGACGTTTGCGTTGCAGTAACCTTCGGTGATTGCAATCTTGCCGGCCTCATTCTCAGCGTCATCGTGCAAAGCTACGGCGTAATCAGGTTTACCGAAACGATCGTAAAGACCGGCGTGTAGCATGGCATGCGCGCCGCCGGCCATTTCCTCTGCCGGCTGACCGACGAAGATGATTGTGCCGTGCCACTTGTCCTTTAGCTTTCCAAGCGCGCGCGCGGTGCCAATCAACGCGGACATGTGAATGTCATGACCGCACGCGTGCATCACTGGCACGTCCTGGCCGTCGACATTCTTCATTCTGACCGTGCTCGCGTACGGCGCGCCGGTTTGTTCCTGTACCGGCAAGGCATCCATGTCCGTGCGCACTAGACACCGTCGGGCCGTCGCCGTTCTTCATCACGCCGACAACACCGTAACATTTCCACTCTGGATTATCGTAACTGCCGAAATTCTCGGTAACTTCGCAGCCGGCTGCGCGAAGTTCCTTCGCTACAATCGCGGAGCTGCGCTGTTCCTTTGTTGAAAGCTCTGGATGAGTGTGAAAGTCCTTGTAAATCGTGACCAACGACGGCAGCTCCGCATCGACAATTGATTGCGGGATCGACTGCGCAAGGGCAAGCGCCGGAAGGAGGATTGATAACGATAGAATCGAGAACGAGCGAATTTTCATTTTTGTCATGCTGAGCGTCGAAGCATCTCTCAATTTTTGTTCCGCGCAATCACAGTAAGAGATTTGATTCGCTCACTTCCCGTGAGCTCAGCCCTCCGGGCCTTCCCGTCTATGTCGCGGTTTCCCCAGCCGCTCCATTCTCGACTTTGCTCGACATGACAGAGAAGCAGCCAGAGATTTCTCGACGAAGCTTGCCCTGAGCGAAGTCGAAGGGCTCGAAATGACAGAAAGTTGGATGACCGATGGAATTCGAGAAAAACACGCTGCTCTTTGGCGCTGATCCCACGTCGCGCATCGTCGCCATTGAACCGGGCGAGACCGGAACGGTCCGCGTTTATCGCCGGGAAAAAGATGGATCGACAATCGCCGACGTCGAGCCGTTCCATCCCTTTGTCTGGGCTGACAGCGACGTTGTCGATCTTGGGATCGAAACCGAAAAACTTCGCGGCGACCTCAAGTATGGCTGGCTGATCACCGTCGATAGTTGGAAGGAACTCATCGCGTTGCGGAACGGACTGAAGAATGCCGGGCGCGACTTCTTCGCGTTCACGGACCCGGTGCAGCATTATCTCACCGCCACGGGCCGCACATTGTTCAAAGATCTGCCGTTTGAAGAATTGAAACGAATGCAGATCGAAGTGCTCTTTGTAGCCGGGGGCGGTGACCCCGGCACGAACGACCGCATCATGAGCATCGCGCTCTCGGACAATACCGGCTGGGAAGAATTGATCGTCGTCGATTCAAGAAACATTGAGGAATCGGAGCGCAACGCGTTCAAGCGACTCACCGCGCTCATCAAAGAGCGCGACCCGGATGTGATCGAAGGTCATGATTTGTTTCGGGTTGATCTGCCTTATCTCGTCGGTCGCGCAAAGAAACTGAAAACCAAGCTCGACTGGGGACGTAGCGGCGGTTTTCTCCGCTCGCGGCCGTCGCGACTTCAGATCGCGGAGAAGACCATCGATTATCCGAAATTTACAATCGGTGGCCGACATTTCGTCGATACGTTTTTGCTCGCGCAATTCTACGATGTCGGGATGCGTTCCCTTGCCGGTTTCGAACGCATGGATGTCGCGCGGCATTTCAACCTTTGCGACAGCGAAGAAACTTCGGGACTTGCCGGCAAAGAACTGGAGCGCGCGTATTCGGAGAATTCAGAAACGTTCCGGCGACGGGCGCTATGTGGCGTTCGAGAAGCGCGTGCGTTATCGGAACTGCTCAGCCCAAGCTATTTCATCCAGGCGCAAATTTTTCCATACAATTACCAGGACGTGATTGTGCGCGGTAACGCCACGCGCATTAACGCGCTTTTCCTGCGCGAATATTTCCGGCAACGCGATTCCATTCCCGAGCTGCCGATGCCGCGCGCGTTCGAAGGCGGCTACACCGACATCTTCTTCACCGGCGTGGCGCGCAACGTCTGGCACTGCGACATCGCCTCGCTATATCCGTCGGTGATGTTGCAATTCGAGTGTTTCCCTGCGACGGATCAGCTGCAGATTTTCCGCCATCTGTTGACTGATGTCCGCACGTTCCGGCTCGAAGCGAAGGCAAAAGTGCGAGCCGAACAAGATCCTGCAAAACAGCATCATCTCCAGGCGTTGCAAAACACGTTCAAAATTCTGCTGAACAGTTTCTACGGGTATCTGGGCTTCGCGCAGGGACACTTCGCCGATTTCGATGCTGCGGCGCGTGTCACGCAGATCGGACGCGATCTGCTTAAGAAGATGATCGACTGGCTTAATGCGCACGGCGCGCAGGTGGTCGAGGTCGATACCGACGGAATTTATTTCGTGCCACCGGTGGCTGTAGAGTCGCCTGTCTCAGGCGAAACACCGCAAACCTCCGCTGAGACAGCGGACGCTACAGCAATCGAAGAGTTGCAGAGAGGTCTGGCAAAAGAACTGCCGACTGGGATCGACGTCGAGTTCGACGAGCAGTTCGACGCCATGTTCAGTTACAAGGCAAAGAATTACGCGCTGCTCACAAAAAACGGCGACGTCATTATCAAAGGTGGCGCGCTCAAGTCCCGTGGACTCGAGAAATTCCAGCGTGTTTTTCTCGAAGAGATGATCAAGCTCATCATGCAGGGCAAACCGGAAGCAGTTGGCGATCTGCGGAATGAATTCGAGCAAAAAATCCGGAATCGTGAATGGAAGATCGACATGTTAATGAAGACCGACACGCTCCAGGATTCACTCGATAAATATCGCGCCAAGATCGCCGGCTCCGCGCGGAATCGCGCTGCCGCATATGAGCTCGCGCTGGCCAGCGGTCGCAATTACAAACCCGGCGACCAGATCAGCTACTACATCAAAACCACGCCGAAGAAGGTTCCCGCGTACGAAGCCGCCAAACCCGCCAGCGAATTCGATCCCGAAAACCGTGACGAAAACGTCGATTACTACATTGCCAAACTCGACGACCTGATGAAAAAATTCAGCGGGCTCACTGCGGTGGCATCCGCGCCAAAGCAAGAGAGCCTGGCGCTTTAGCGTCGATAATGGTGACGCAACTGCGCGATCCGCACGTCGTCGCCGGAAACGCGATAAACAATCCGGTGTTCGCCTGTGATCCGGCGAGACCAATACCCGTGCAGCGCGTGCTTTAACGACTCAGGTTTCCCGATTCCGCGATAGGGGTCGCGCATGATCTCCTTGATGAGTTGGTGAATGCGCTTCAGCGTCTGCGGGTCCGTCTCCTGCCAGTAGAGATAATCCTGCCAGGCATCATCCGAGAAGACTAGATTCACGTGCCCAGCTTCAACTTCTTACGGACACCTTTTCCTCGTTCGAGTTGGTCGATAGAGCGAAGGAGTCGCTTTGCATTTGCTGGTGAGCGCAACAGGTGAGCGGTCTCCTCGAGCGACTCATATTCGGCTAGCGAGAGCATCACTACAGACTGGTCGCGGTTGCGCGTGATCATAACCGGCGCGTTGTCCTCACAGACGCGGTTAATCGTCGTCGCAAGATTTTCTCGCGCCGCGGTGTAAGTGATCGACTTCATGTGGACAGGATACTGTCCAGCTCCATGAACGCAATTGTTTGATGAGAAAATTCGGTTGGCGCCGGTTAATTGCTTGCCGGAATCCTGCGAGAGGGCAGAAGTAATACTCATGAAAACACTTTGCCATTTCATCTGTGCATTGGCTGCTGCTGCGATGTTCACAGCGATTCACGATGCGTCTTCCGCTGAGAATGATCACGCCGAAATTAAAGCCGAAATCACCAAGCGACATGACGAGGCGGTAAAACGGTTACAGGATTGGATCGCGCAGGTATCGATCGCGGCGGAGGACCGCGGGTATCCCGAAGGCGCGGAGTACATGGCGAAGCTCGCGCGCGATGCGGGATTTCAACAGGCGACTGTAATCAACACAGATGGGAAACCTGGCGTGTTTGCAACGCTCGATGCGGGCGCGCCGAAAACGGTCGGACTGTATTTCATGTATGACGTGAAGCAGTTTGATCCCGCCGAGTGGACGTCGCCGCCGACCGAAGCGCGAATCGTGGACAAACCGTCGCTAGGCAAGGTGATCGTCGGCCGCGGCGCGGTGAATCAGAAAGGTCCTGAAGCAGCGTTCCTGGCGGCGCTGCATGCGATTCGCGGCGCCGGAAAGAAGATGCCGGTGAACCTGGTGATGGTGGCCGAAGGTGAGGAAGAGATCGGGTCACCGCATATTCCGCAACTCGTTAGGCGACCGGAAGTGTTGGCGACGCTAAAGAAGTGTGGCGGCGTATTCATGCCGTCAGCGTCCCAAGATTTGGATGGAGTTGTCACCGTGAGCCTCGGAGCGAAGGGTGTCGTCGAACTGGAGCTGGTGTCGAGTGGCGAAAAATGGGGACGCGGTCCCGCCAAAGACATTCACTCCTCGCTCAAGGCGATGGTGGACAGCCCGGCATGGCACTTGGTCAAAGCGCTCGCCACGCTCGTCTCTGACGACGGCAACGAAATCAAGATTGACAATTATTCGAAGCCGCGGCCACTAAGCGCGGAGGAGAAAGCGATGATCGCCAGTGTGTCGAAGGTGCGGAGCGAAGCACAGGCGAAGAAATTATTTTCCGTGCAGCATTGGATCAACGATCTGCCGTGGGAGCAGGCGAACGAACGACTTGAATCGCAGCCGACGGTGAACATTGAAGGCTTGGTGGGCGGTTACACCGGCCCCGGCGGCAAAACGATTCTGCCGCATCGCGCCGTCGCAAAGATCGATATGCGTCTCGTGCCCGACATGAAAGCCGCGGACGCGCTCGCAGCGTTGAAGGCGCATCTGGCGAAGCGCGGGTTCGGCGACATCGAAGTGAATATGACCGGCGGTTACGATCCGACGAGCACGTCGGCCGATTCCGCGCTGATAAAAGCGCAGGCCGCGACTTACAAAAGATTCGGGATTGATTCCCTGCTCTGGCCGCGGAACGCCGGTTCATATCCCGGCTACGTCTTCACGGGCGAACCGGTCAAGCTTCCTGCCGGCCATTTCGGACTCGGTCATGGCAGCGGCGCGCACGCGCCGGATGAATATTACATCATCGAATCCGCGAACCCGAAAATCCAGGGATTCGACGGCGCGGTGATGTCGTTCGTCGAATATCTCTACGAACTCGGGAGATAGATGCGCCTACCGGATTAATTTCGCATCGAGATTGATCTGGGTGCCAGCGAGAGCGACCGAAACCGGACAAGTCTTTTTTGTGAGCTCGGCTTGTTCTTTAAATTTCCCTTCGTCGATTCCCGGGACATCCGCCTCAGTTTTGAGATCGATCGTTGTGATCTTTGGACCGCCGCCCACCATTTCCAGTTTCACGGTTGCGGTCGTGCTGATTCGCTTCGCCGGATGACCTGCCTTTTCCAGATTTGCCGACAGTGCCATTGAGTAACAGCCGGCCTCGGCCGCGCCGATGAGTTCCTCCGGGTTCGTGCCTTTTCCTTCTTCAAAGCGCGATGAAAATGAGTAGGGACCTTCGAATGCGCCGCTCCCGAGTTTCATGGTTCCATTGCCTTCCTTCAGTGTGCCTTCCCAGACAGCCGCTCCAGTTCGTGTTGCCATTGTCTTGCCTCCTTTAGTTTATGTTCGGCTAAACGCTTCGCGCCGGATTAGCGCAAGTGCAACTCACGCCGGCTCAGGGGCAGCAATGTCGGTGAGCGGTGAGGATCGGTCCCGCTTTGCTTGTGCGTCCGCTAAAGCGCGCTGTTTGCGGCCGAGAAACAGGCTGAGAACACACCAAACGCCGGTCAGCGGCACCGCGACCCAGGAAATACCGGTCAGACCCAGACCGAGCCAACGCAAAAGTGAATAGGACCACGCACCAACTTGATCAGCGACGCGGTAAACAAAGGTATCGATGAAACTCTTGGCTTTGTATTTGTCTTCGCGACTGAGAACGGTGAACAGAACTTCGCGCGCGGGACGCGTAACGGCAAAATTTCCAGCGCGGCGCGCGACTTGAAAAACGGCGAACAAGCTCAACACCGGCGAGATCCCAATTGCGATGAAGCCAATCATGCTCAGCACGGGCAGGAAAGCGAGCGTGGGGCCGACGCCGATCCATTTCAGCAAACGACCCGTGAGGAAAAGTTGCACGAGCAGGGTGAGTGAATTCACCCAGGTATCAATGTGCGCGAAGAAAGCAGTGCGCGCGGCACGATCGTGGAATTGGCTTCCGGTGATATCAGCCTGCTGAAAGTAAACAAAGGTCGTGGTGATGGCGTAGAGGAACATGAACCCGCAAATCGCCATTAGATAAGGCGAGCGGAAGACATGTGAGATGCCGGTGATGATTCCGCCGCCGACCGGCTTTTCGGCCGCTTTAGCATCGCGCGCTGCGCTTCGCTCAGGATGACGAGTCTGGAAATCAGCAGGAAAGAATCGCACGCACCACGCTGCCGCCTCGAGCATGATCGCCGAAATGATAAGCAAATTGACGGCACCGATTCTTTTCACGAGCGCTCCGGCGAGAAACGCACCGACGATGCCTCCAAGCTCGCCGCCCACGCTGATGAACGCGAAGAGGCGTTTGCCTTGGTTGGGGCTGAATACATCTGACATGAACGCCCAGAAGACGGTAAGGATGAAAAGGTTGAAAGCGCCGCTGACCCAAACGAAGAAGGCTGTCCCAACCCAAAACTGTGCAGTGTTGCTAAGGTAGTGCATCGCCAGATAAAAGATGGCGAGATTCAAAATGAAAAAACGGTAAACGATCGGGATGAATCGGCGTCGCGACATGCGCGCGACGATGGCGGAGAAAGCAGTGTTGGCGACAAGCGCAACGAGCAATGTGCCAGTGAACATCCACCAGAGATTTTGGACGCCGTTGTGCGCGCCGATGTCATCGCGCACTGGTTTGATGACATAGTAACTGCCCAGGACCATGAAAATTAAAAACGAACCCCAGCCAGAGTGCGCGAATCTCGTCCGGCTTTACATCAACGATCTTGGCGAGAACTTTTTTCATGCTGTAGCCGCAGCCCTGCGGGCCGCGCGCACGCGTCGCACAGCGACGCGGCTACAATTTTTGTTTCTTCCACGCGGCAAGAACTTCGGCTTCCCGCTCAGGCGTAAGACCAGCTTTCAACTTCGATTGTCGCTCTTGCGGCAATGATTTGAACCAGGCGAGGGTGTCGCGCGCAGTTTCGGCGAGCGGCCGGAACGTCAGCCCTTTGCTCAGCGCGCGATCGATTTTTGCCCGAGCGAGTCCGCTGTCTTTCCCGGTCCACACGGGCATATCGGACCACGGCTCCACTTTTTGCCGCGTGAGAAAATCTTCCGCTACCCATGTGAACGTGGCATTTGATTTCAGTGCGGCTTTGATCCCATCAAGCATTCCGCCAATGCCTAACGGTTTGCCTGGGCCGGTTGCATTGTAAATTCCGGTTTCGCGGTTCTCGACCATGCGGATCGTCCATTCGGAGAGGTCGCGGGCATCGATGAATTGCACAGGATCGTCAGGCGAACCCGGCGCGAGAACTTCGCCGCCGCGATCGATCCGCACCGGCCAGTATGTGAAGCGATCGGTTTCGTCGCGTGGGCCGACGATGAGTCCCGGGCGAATGATCAGCGTTTTTCCGGGAAACCATTTCTCGGCTTCTCGTTCGGAGAGCGCCTTGAGCGGACCGTAAGTTTTGTAGCCGCCAGCCTTCATCGCCTCGAGCGTTTCCTTGTACGGATCGGCGCCTTCGTATTTTTCTGTCGGCGCGGTCTCGTCCGGACCGGTCTTTACTTCGCCGTAAACGGAAATCGTCGAGATGAAGACGTAGCGCTCGACGTTGCCTTTGAGAATCTGCGCCGCATCCCGCACCCACGCCGGAAGCGTCGTCGGGTTGTCGATGGCGACGTCCCATTGTCGATTTTTCAGCGCTTCCAACTGTCCGTTTCGATCGCCAATCAATTGCTCGACTTCATTCGGCAATTCGCCTGGATGCGTTTTGCCGCGGTTGAACGTCGTGACCTTATGTCCGCGACTGAGCGCATACTGAACCTGGTATGGTCCAGTGAACCCTGTGCCGCCAAGAATGAGAATGCGCAGAGGCTTCACGGATTTCTCTGCGAACAGCGTGGTCGATCTCGTTCCGAAGGCAAGTGCGCCGCCAGTTGCAGCGGAAAGTTTGATGAACTGACGGCGTGTCCTTTTCATCTAGCCGCTAACCTTTCTTGTCATTCCGAGCGAAGTCGAGGAATCTCTAATCGAAAATGAAAAGACGCGAAGCTGTGAAACTGATCGGCGGAACAACCGCCGGATTACTCTTGCCAATAGGTGCCCGAGGCGCGAGCCAATCATCGATGATGGTTACACGCACTATTCCGTCATCCGGCGAAAAGTTGCCGGTGATCGGGCTTGGAACATGGAGCGTGTTTGACGTCGATCTTACGCCAGCGAACAGACCGCAACTGGGAGAAGTGCTCTCGCTGTTGGTCAAGCACGGCGGGCGCGTGGTCGATTCCTCGCCCATGTACGGCCGCGCCGAGGGCGTGGTAGGCGAACTGGCTGCACAATTGCATTTGCTCGATTCGCTCTTTATCGCCACCAAGGTCTGGACAAAAGGCAAAGAAGCCGGGCTCGCGATGATGCAGCGTTCTATGGTTCGCCTTCGGAAGATTGACCTGATGCAGGTCCACAATCTGTCAGATGTGGAAACGCAGATGTCCTCACTTCGTGCGTGGAAAACCGAGGGCCGCATTCGCTACACAGGCATCACCCATTCACAGGCGCGCGGTTTTTACGACGTCGAAAGAACCATGCGCAGCGAGAAACCCGATTTTGTCCAGATCAACTACTCGCTCATGGAGCCCGAGGCGGCCCAACGCATTTTGCCGCTGGCCCAGGAGCTTCGCATGGCAGTCATTATTAATCGGCCGTTTGGCGGCGGCGGTTTGTTTGGGCGGGTCGCCGCGAAGCCGCTGCCGCCTTGGGCTGCGGAGATCGATTGCCGATCGTGGGCCCAGTTCTTTCTGAAATGGATTGTGGCCCATCCCGCGGTCACTTGCGTGATACCTGCAACAAGCAAACCGCAGCACATGGAAGATAACATGGCCGCCGGGGCAGGCCGGTTTCCCGACGCAAAGATGCGCCGGCGAATGCTGGAGTTGGTCTCGTCACTGTAGAGCCGCGGAGGGCTTTCGGGCGTTCCACAGATGTCAAATGGAAAATTTTACGTTTCCTGAAAAAAATAAGTTGCGGGCTGGGCCGATCTGCTGGATAGGACGCGCTCTTTATGCGAAAACTTCTCACTCTTACGTTCACCGTTTTGGGATGCGCGACGTTTTGTCCCTGTCCAGCATCGGCGTTAGGATTCTCGGCGCCGAAGCCCAAGTTTGTTTACAATGATGCTTCCGGCAAAAAGCAGTCGGTCGACGTCGTGGACAAATATTATCCAAAGAAAATTGTGCACCCGTTTGCCGGGGATTCGAAGATCGATCCGAAACTGCGCCACGCGGCGAACATTGCCGAGGAACGCGCCCATGCGCACTCGCTTTCGAAGTGCTGGCAGTTTGTTAAGGAAGCGCTCGTTGCTGCGGGCGTAGTGAAATCCCGGCCGCAAACACCTCTGGCGAAACAAGCCGGTCAAGAGCTCGTGAACAATTACGGGTTCAAAAAACTTCCTGTGTCCGATCCCTATCAGGCGCCAGTCGGCGCGGTGTTAGTCTATGGCGCCAAGCGCGCGGCCGGTCACGTGGAAATACGCACTGAGAACGGTTTCGTCAGCGATTTTCGCTCAAAGACACCGTCACGCCGTCCGCTGCTAGGCGTTTTCGCAAAGACTTAGGTCACACCGTCTGCGCGACCTCGGGTAGTTCGGAAGATCCGGCTGGCAAATCTGCCAGTGGCGCGAGAATGTTTGCCGATGACTCGGCCAATACGCATCGCCATGTGGTCGGGCCCGCGAAACATCTCAACGGCGATGATGCGCGCCTGGGGCAACCGCAGCGACACAGTTGTCATCGATGAGCCGTTTTACGCCTTTTATCTAAAGGCAACTGGCAAAAAGCATCCGGGTGCGGAAGAAGTGATCGCCGCAGGTGAAATCGATTGGCGAAAGGTCGTGGCGCAACTCACTGGCGCGGTCCCAAAGTCGGGGCACAAAGGCCCCTCCCACGTTTTCTATCAGAAGCAGATGACGCATCATCTCCTGCCTCAAGTAGATCGGCGATGGCTGGATGAGGTAACGAATTGTTTTCTCATCCGCGATCCGCGCGAAGTGATCGCCTCCTATCTCAAGAAGCGTGAGAATCCGGCGCTGGAAGATCTTGGCTACGTGCAGCAGGCGGAGATTTTCGATTTTGTGCGAGCTCGCGCGGAATCGCTACCGCCCGTTCTCGATGCCAAAGACGTGCTGAAAAATCCTGAACCAATGCTGCGGCTGCTTTGCAAGGCAGTCGGTGTCGAATTTAGCGAGTCGATGCTGTCCTGGCCGCCCGGATTACGCGAGACCGATGGAGTTTGGGCAAAGCATTGGTATGGCGAGGTGGCAACGACGACATCGTTTCGGCCGTATCGCTCCACAGATCAACAGGTGCCCGAGCGATTGCGCGAAGTTTACGACCGCTGCCGCGAGTGCTACGCCCGGTTATACGAGTGGCGGCTGGACTAAAACGGGGTCATCCCGAGCCGCGAAGACGGCGAGGGACCTCACAATGGCATCGAAGATTTACTTGCGTCCCTTCGCTATGCATCATCGAGCATGTCGTGCGGTCGTGAGATTGCTTGCGTGCTTCCTTCGCCCGATGAGAGGTTCCTCGCTGCGCTCGGAATGACAAACTGAAATGCTTCAGAAATTCGACGACCGAAATCGCGATCTGATTGTGAACATCAACGGACAGTTGGTGCATCGCGATAAAGCCCGGATCAGCCCGTTCGATTCGGCTGTGCAGGGCGGTGACGCGGTGTGGGAAGGGTTGCGTCTGTACAACGGCCGGATTTTCAAGCTTCACGAACATCTCGATCGGCTGGAGCGTTCGGCCCGCGCGCTGTCGTTCGCCGAAATTCCGCCGCGCGAAAAAATCATCGAGGAAATCAAACACACGCTCGCCGAGAACAAAATGCGCGACAGCGTGCACATTCGCCTGACACTCACGCGCGGTGAGAAAATCACGTCGGGCATGGATCCCCGGCTGAATCAGAGCGGGCCAACGTTGATTGTACTCGCAGAACACAAGGCGCCCGTTTACGCGAAGACAGGCCTGACTTTAATCACGAGTAAAATCCGGCGCCCGCCGCCCGAGGTTCTCGATGCCCGAATTCATCACGCGAACCTTTTGAACTCGATTCTGGCAAAGATCGAAGCGAACAACGCCGGCGCGGACGACGCGCTCATGCTCGACACGCGCGGTTTTGTTGCGGAAACGAACGCGACGCACATCTTCATTGTGCGCAACTCCGATCTTGCGACCAGTCGTGTGGCGGCATGCCCCGAGGGAATTACCCGCGCGACGGTGATCGAGATTTGTGCTGCCCAGAAAATTCGTTGCATCGAGACCGACTTGTCAGTGGTCGATATTTACGGCGCTGGCGAAGTGTTTTGCACAGGCACCATGGGCGAATTAGCCGCCGTGACGAAGATCGACAATCGCCAGATCGGCGATGGTAACGTCGGCCCAATGACGAAGCGCCTCAGCGATCTCTACGCCCAGCGCACCGCAAGCGAAGGCGTTCAAGTTGTAGGGTAGGGACCACGCGCCGTCTGGACGCTGCGCGGCATCCCTACCGCTCGCCCCAGGTTTTCCTTTGAAAGGAAACTCTTCCTGATCCTTTTTCGAAGGCTTCGAAGTGCTCCGGATTTTGCTGATAATATTTTTGGTGATGCGCCTCGGCAGGATAGAACTTCATGGCCGGCAGGATTTCGGTGACGATGCGTTTATTGAATTTGCCTGAGCGCGCGAGCTTCTCTTTTGATGCCTCGGCAATTTTCTTCTCCTCTGCGTCGCCATAAAAAATTGCGGCGCGATAACTCGGACCGATATCGGTAAACTGCCCGTCGGCCTGGGTTGGATCGATTTGCCGCCAGTAGATATCCAGGAGCTGGTCATAGGAAATTTTCGCCGGATCGTACGTGATTTCGATTGATTCGCGATAGTTTGTCCTTTCCGACGAGACGAGCTGATAAGTGGGGTTTGGTTCTGTTCCGCCAGAATAACCTAAGACGGTTTTGATCACGCCGTTGGCCTTATCGAATGCGGGCTGAATGCACCAAAAACAACCGCCAGCAAAAATCGCGGTTCTTGTTGCCGTCGGAGAGGAATTTTGCGCATGGCTGCGCGCGACGGTTACAGCGACAAGCGTTACGCAGCCGAGCGCGAGAAGAAAGGTTCGCTTCATACTGTCGATCTTAGACACCATCCTGATCGGCGCGTTGCGAATAACTCAGACGATTTTTGCTTGCCAGCGACAGGCGCGCCTGTCATAAGCCGATCGACTTCAAACCAGGGAGGACATTAAATGATTAAATCAGCCGCGGTTCTCTTCGGCATTGTCTTCTTGCTGGTCGGAATTCTTGGTTTCGTTCCCGGGGTCGCTCCCGATCAGATGTTGTTCAAGATTTTTCACGTCAATGCCGCGCACAACATCGTGCACATCGGTTCGGGAATCATTTTTCTGATTGCCGCCACCGCGGGTGCGGGAGCATCTACAACATGGTTCAAAATTTTCGCAATCATTTATGCAGTTGTTGCTATTTGGGGTTTCACCGTTGGGACCGGCAACACTTTGTGGGTGGTTTCAAACAATCCCGCAGTTACCTACCTGCATGTTGTGCTCGCGGCCGTGATGTTGTTTCTCGGCTTCGGCACCTCTGGTAGCAAAGCGGCGGTGTGATTTCTCCTCAGCGTGCCTGCGGGCGAGGGTAGCTTAGCTCACCGCAGGCACGTCTCGTTCTCGGCTGATCGCACAGTCGCCCGAGTCGTTGACGAATCGCCTCGACCTGGAAAAGATCTTCCGACGCAGAGCGCCATTGCATGTCGATCTTGGCTGCGGCGACGGTTCGTTTCTCTGCGCGCTGGCGCAGCGCCTGCCGGACAAAAACTTTCTCGGAATCGAACGATTGTCTGGTCGGATTCGCAGCTCTGCACGTAAAGCCGCCAGTCTGGATAATGTGCGGCTTTTGCAGATGGAGAGTTCCTACGCTGTGCGTTATCTGTTGCCCGCCGAATCAGTGGAAACATTCTATCTTTTGTTTCCCGATCCTTGGCCAAAACGGCGCCATCATCGGCGCCGAATCGTAACACCAGACTTCCTGAACTCCGTTCATGCCGCCCTGGAGCACAATGGGGTCATTTACATTGCAACCGATTATCTCGATTACTTTCGAAAGATTAAAAAGACCGCCGAATCAATTCCCGATTTTGCAATCGATTACGCTGATGTCGATCTGCCGCAGAGCAAGTTTGGACTCGCTTTTCGCCAAAAAGGCGCGCCGATTCACTGGTTGGCGCTGCGAAAAGTTTCGCCGGTGAGATAACTTTGCGCTTCCCAACGATCGCGACCAAAACGCAATATCACCGCACCGGTCTGGTCCTGACGAAAAAGTTTAATGCCTCGTCTTTGCAGCTGTTCGGCCCACGCGTCGCTGATTCGCTCGTGATCGGGAAAATCGCGCGAAGTGGCAATTATCAAGCGCGGGCGCGCAGCATCGAGAAACGCTTCTGAGCCGGATTCTCCGAAGTGATGCTGCCCTTTGACAACGATGTCGCTGCGGAGATTCAACTGGCCGGTCAACAACGCCCGTTCTGTTGTGATGCCACTATCCGACATAAACAACATTGACGCCGCTGTCCCGATCAACAGGTGGATAACGTACGCCTGATCATCAGCCATCGGCGAGCTGAAGCTCCGGGGAGGAAACAAAACATTCGCCGTGACGTCGCGTGATAGAGAGAAACTGTCTCCCGCGGCCAGAGCGTCTGTTTTGATACGGCGTTGTTGAAACAGACGTTGCAATCGCCGGTGGATAGTTGAGCGATCCGGCGCCGGATTATCCACCACGCGCACTCGAGGAAAATCGTCTAGCAATTGCGCCGTCCCGCCTAGGTGAAGCGCATCGCCATGCGTGAGGAGCAAACCCGAAAGCCGGTTTACGCCTGCCCAATGTAAATAGTCGCGGACCACACGTTGATAGCTACGCTCACTGCCGCAGTCGAATAACCAATCCGTGTTTTTTGTGTGTAGGTGAATGGCCGCTCCCGCGCCGAGATCCAGGATAGTGATCTTGGCGACCACCTTCTCGGGCCAATGCGGATGTCCGACGTAAAAATGTCCGCCAGGAATTTGCGCGAACAGGTGGACGGTCCCGATAACCAGCGTGGCCAGCGCCCAGTTGGCGTTATTAAAAATCACAGCAAGCCACGGCAGTAGCGGCGTGGAAAGAAGTGAAAGCAGCGCAATGGCGAGAACGAAAAATGCGATGGGAACAACGACGAGGTTCGCGAGCAACGAAATCGGTGTAACCAGATGGAAATACCACAGAAGTAATGGCAGCGAGCCAGCCCAGGCTGCGAGCGATACCGATGCTCCGTGGCAAAGCCATTCATATCCAGAGTGCAAACAGCGACGCGGACCATGCAGTAAGCTTCGCGGCAGGAACGGATCGATTGCCACCCAACGCTGCAAAAACCCGAAGAACGGATCGGCAAACAATACGATAGCGCCCACAACCGCGAAGGAGAGTTGAAAGCCTGTGGAGAAAAGCTCGTTGGTATTCCAGCAGAGAAGAATGAACGCCGCTGCCGCGAGGCTATTGAATAGAAAAGCTTTTCGCTCGAAAAAGAAACCGCCAATCATAATCGAAGCCATCACTGCGGCTCTGATGCTCGAAATGTGCAGTCCTGTGACTGCAGCGTAAAAAAGAAGCAGGGGAATGATGAGCGCCGCTGCGGACCTGCGCGAAAGCCGGGCCACCGTTGCCAGCATCCATAAAAGCGCGGCGACGATTCCCACGTGCAGACCAGCGACAGCAAAAAGGTGAAGTGTCCCTGTTTGTTGAAATGGTTCTTCGATGTCCTCCGGCGTCTGGTGCCTAAGGCCAAGGACGATCCCGCTGAGAAAATTCTGCACCTCGGGCGCGTTCTCCAGCCCTCGACAAAGTGCGTTTTGCAACCATCCCCGTGACTTCTGCGCCGCGCGCAGAATCGGGTTGCCACCACCGTGTCGAATCAGCGTGCCGTCCTCCGGATAGCGGACGAAGAGCATTCGACGGACGTCACGGCGCGCGAGATAAGAGCGCATATCGAATTCGCCGGGATTTCGCGGTGGCGGTATCGGCTCGGCAGTTCCAAAAAACTTCAGTTCGTCGCCAAATTCCGGAGCGCCTTTCCAGCGCACCTGCCAGACCGCGTGCGCGGATTGTTTTCTGCCTTCGAGTTCAACTGACTCGAGCTTGAGCAGGAACGTCGCGAATCCGCTCGGCGCGATTTTTGCCTCGCTGACCACACATCCGATTGCTGTGACAACTCGAGGTCGGCTGCCAAGCTCATCGGCGAGCGTTTGGCCTTCCGTGCTGCTGGTCTCAAGATTGTGGAGGAGGAAAAAACCGCCTCCCACGATGGCGTAGGTCACAAGCAATCTCGGCCAGCAGGCGACAATGATAATGCAGACTGCGAGAATTATCACGGTTACAGTCAAGGCGACAGATGGAAGCGGAAACAGTTCCGCCGCGATAATTCCTGTCGCTGCCATCAGCGACAGGCCAACGAATGGCTGGCGCGGTGCGCTGAGCAATTTCATCTACCGGGCTTTTCGCTTATCCCGCCTTTACAAGGCAAGCCGCAATCGCGAGCAGCAATAGGCCCGAGGGTATTAAAATGAGCAAGACGTCCAACCAACATGTCATCCTGAGCGCAGCGAAGGACCTCCCAATCGAAGCCAATGTCACGCACAGTATATGTTGTGTGATCCGTGAGCGGGCGTGAGGTCCCTCACGTTCGTTCGGGATGACCGCGTATTGGATGTTGGGAGTTGAGCGTTGGGAGTTGAGCGTTGGACGTTAAAACCGGTTATGACGGTTTCGGACTCGGCACCAGCAGCAGCGGGCGGGTCGCATGCTTCAGCACGCCTTTCGTAGCGCTGCCTACCAGCAGGTTATACATGGCGCCGTGGCCGTGTGTGCCCATCACAATCAAGTCCGCCTCAACGGCGGCCGCTTGATCCAAAATTTCGTCCGCTACCGATCCGCTCGGCTCGTGCAATGTGACCTTGATACCATCCTGAGCGATTTCTTTTTGCCATAGCGCCAGCTTGGACTTCTGATCTTCGCTCTCCGGAATTGGCTGCGGCATCGGATCCAAGCCTGGGACCGGCACGCCCGACATCGGCGCAAGCTCGGGCATTCCTGCAAGGCCGTAGTCCAGCGTGCCCGCCCCGAAAGCGTTCGGGGTCAGTTCCTTCACGTGGACGAGATGAATCTCCGCATCGAGAGCTTTGGCGAGCTGTCGCGCCAGATCGATCACGCGCGGAGTTGCGTCCGAAAAATCAATGGGGACCAGAAGGCGTTTCATGTTCGCGAGAAGCCTAGCTGGTTCAGCGGGGTGCTGGCCAGACTAATCCCTGCCGGTTAGGAACAAAATGTGATGCAGGATAGAGCCGCGCGCCGTATTTTTGCGCGTGCACGATCTATTCGAGGAAAAGGAAGGCGTTGAAGCCGCGGAGAGCGCTGCGCCTCTCGCCACGCGCATGCGGCCGCGCTTGCTCGAGGAATTTGTCGGCCAGGAACACATTCTTGGGCCGGGCAAACTTCTGCGCCGCGCGATCGAAGCGGATCGTTTGCCGTCAGTGATTTTTTCCGGGCCACCGGGAACCGGCAAGACCACGCTGGCGCGAGTCATTGCGGAAATGACGCACGCAAAATTCATTCGAATCAGCGGCGTGGAAAGTAACGTCGCCGAAATGCGTCGCGTCATCGCCGCGGCGTCGAATCGCCTCCGGACTTCGGGGCAACGGACGATCCTGTTCATCGATGAGATCCATCATTTCAACAAGGCGCAGCAGGACATTCTTTTGCCCGACGTCGAAGCTGGAAATCTCCGCCTTATCGGCGCGACCACGTACAATCCGTTCTTTTATGTAAACAGCGCGCTCGTCTCGCGCTCGCAGGTGTTTCGACTCGAAGCGCTCAGCGTGAAGCAACTTGAACAGTTGATCGACCGCGCGCTCGCCGATAAAGAGCGCGGCCTTGGAAATTACAACGTCAAGCTCGACAAGGACGCGCGCCGGCATCTCGCGAAGCTCAGCGACGGCGACGCGCGCAAATGCCTAAACGCGCTCGAGATTGGTGTGCTGACAACGCCGCCTGCTGTAGCCGGCCGCGATGAGGCCGGCCGGCTCGAGCAGGAAAAAGAGCCACGCAAGGCCGGGGTCAACGCCCCCGGCTACAACTCGGACGTCATTCACTTCACGTTAGCTGTTGTCGAAGAAAGCATTCAGCAGAAAGCGGTCGTGTACGATCGTGCTGGTGACGCGCACTACGACACGATCAGCGCGTTCATCAAAAGCATGCGCGCTTCAGATGAGAAAAGCGCGATGTACTGGCTGGCGAAAATGCTGCATGCCGGTGAAGATTTTCGTTTCATCGCGCGGCGCATCGTTATTTTCGCAAGCGAAGACATCGGTCTCGCCGATCCGGAAGCGTTGCCATTGGCAATTGCGACGCAACAAGCCGTCGAATTTGTTGGCATGCCAGAAGCGCGCATCCCGCTGGGGCATGCGACCGCTTACATGTGCCGCGCACCCAAAAGCCGCGAAGCCTACGACGCGCTGAATGCCGCAACGGAAAAGATTGAGATGGAACAAACAAAGCGCGTCCCAGAACATCTCAAGAACAAACATTTCCCGGTAAATCCAGAAGGATAAAGGGCAGACCTGTGCGACCGGCATCTGATTTCGATCGTATCGCTTCAAATATCGCGATTTGGCACGATTATGATTCCGCTGTCAAAGCGGAGCTATACTCGACTTGCCTGGGGACTCCCGATGGAACGTATTTTATCGATCCGATTCCTCTTGCAAACGAAGCGCTCTATGAATTGATCGGCTCCAATTCTGTTGCGGGGATCATTGTGACGAATGGGAATCATCATCGCGCGTCTGCCAAATTCGCCGAGAAGTTTTCAGCGCCACTGTTCGGGCGAGCCGAGGCATTCCCAAATAAGGCGGCGCGCGAACTCAAAAGAGTTACCGATGGAGACGAGATTTCTGAGGAGTTGCGCGCAATCGGGATCGAAGGCGCAGGAGAGGGTGAAATTGCTCTACACTACGCGCCAGACGGCGGGACATTCATCATCGGCGATGCGCTGATTAATTTCGAACCGTATGGCTTCACGTTTTTGCTCGCGAAGTATTGCTCGAACCAAAAACAAATGCGGCGGTCATTACGAAAACTTCTGGCTTATAAAGCCGAACGAATGCTTTTCGCGCACGGCACACCTATTTTGTCCCGGGCAAGCGAGCGACTGCGCGGTTTGCTCGACAGTCCAAAGACTTAACCACGAATGGACACCAATAAACACGAATAAACTTGTGGGCTTGAAAGATCGACAAGTTGAAAGGCTTCGACTCTGTGGAGCGGTGTCCAGATTTCTGCGGTTAATTCGTTTTTCGCACACGATCTTCGCACTGCCGTTTGCTCTTGCTTCCCTCATTGTGGCCGCAAACGGCTGGCCGTCGCTGAGAATTCTGTTGTTGGTGGTCGCGTGCATGGTCTTCGGGCGCACGGCAGCCATGCTTTTCAACCGGCTGATTGATTGGTCGCTCGATCAGCGCAACCCACGAACGGCCTCACGTCACTTGCTAGTCTCCAAGCGAGCAGTCCATGTGTTTCTGGTTCTAAGTTCTGCGGGATTTGTTGCCGCAGCGGCGGCAATCAATTGGCTGACATTTATTCTCGCGCCTGTTGCTCTGGCGCTGATTTTTTTCTATTCAGTCACCAAGCGGTTTACCAGCGGAACGCACTTTTTTCTCGGGCTGGCGCTGGCCATCGCGCCGGTGGGTGCATGGATCGCACAGACTGGACGCCTCGACCTTGCACCGCTTGTTCTCGCGGCGGGCGTTATTTGCTGGGTCGCGGGGTTCGATCTGATTTATGCCACGCAGGATTACGACTTCGATCACCGGGAAGGAATTCGGTCGCTGGTGGTGAAACTCGGAATCGCGCGCAGCCTGCGCCTGGCGCAGCTATTGCACCTTCTGACGTTCGCTGCCCTGATCGTGTTCGGTCTCTCTGCGAAACTTGGCGCGCTTTATTACTGGTCGATGCCGTTGATTGCGGTGGCGTTGTTTTACGAGCACAAGACCGAGAAACTCGATGTGGCCGGGATCAATCGCGCGTTCTTTCAAAGCAACGCGTTTGTGAGCGCGGTGTTCTTGCTAGCAGTTTGCTTGGATCGATTGAGTTAAGATCTACAGAAGGAAACAAAGGCAACGAAGGGGACCTTAGTAAAATCCAAATTGCTGTCTTCGTTTTCTTCGTTGCCTTCTGTAAAAGTTTTCCAGGATAGTGAAACGAGATCACATCGCGTTTAGCATGGCGACGCGTCTCTCGTGCCGCCCGCCATCGAAAGGTGTTTCGAGCCAGATTCGCACGATGTTCAGCGCCAACTCTTCGGAGATCATGCGCTGGCCGATGGAAAGAACATTGGCGTCGTTATGTTGTCGCGACAGCCTGGCCGACTCTTCACTCCAGCAAAGTGCGCAACGCACGCCGTGCACCTTGTTCGCGACCATCGCTTCGCCGTTGCCAGAGCCGCCGAAGACAATACCGCGTTCGCATTCGCCGCGAGCCACTGCTTCCGCAGCTGGGCGAATGAAAAGCGGATAGTCCACCGGTTCTTCGCTGAACGTGCCGAAGTCTTTCACTTCGTGCCCCAGCGAGGTGAGCAATTCTTTCACCTTTTCCTTGTAAGAAAACCCGGCGTGATCTGTGCCGAGAGATATTTTCATGGATCTGTCACTCCGAGCGAAGTCGAGGAATCTCTAATTCTTAATCTAATCGCGTCGACCAGAAAAGAGATATCAAGAGATGTCTCGACTTCGCTCGACATGACAATCGTTAGCCACCATGCAGTTTTGCCAGCTGGTTCCAGATTTCGCGTTCGCGTTCGGTCAGTTTCTTCGGCACGTTGATGTGAACAACGACGTAGAGATCACCGCGCTTGCCCGAGACTCCCGGCAGACCGCGCTCGCGCAGGCGAAATCGCTGGCCACCCTGAGTGCCCGGCGGAATTTTCAGGCGCACGTTGCCTTCCAGAGTTGGCACGACCAATTCGCTGCCCAACACGGCGCGCCACGGCTCGATCTTCACTTCATGGATCAAGTCACTGCCTTCGACCGAAAAATCGGGATGTCGCGCCAGACGCACGCGAAGAAAAAGATCGCCGCTTTTTCCGCCGCGCACGCCAGCTTCACCCTGGCCGCGCAAACGAATACGCTGTCCTTCGTGAACGCCGCGCGGAATCTTTACCTGGTAATTTTCCACTTTGTTTGAGCCGGCTCGGCGCAACGAGACGGTTCGAGTGGATCCGTGCAACGCTTCTTCCAGTGTGACCATGATATCGGCCTCGACATCTGCTCCGCGCTCCGCTGTGGCCTGACGTCCACCGAATCCGCCGAAAGCAGATCGGCCGCGCCCGCCGCCGAAAAACGCTTCAAAGAAATCGCTGAAGCCAGTTCCACCAAATTCGAATTGGACGCCGCCACCATCGCCACCCCATTGATAAAACCCACCGCCGGGTTGCTGCCCTTGCGATTGCCAGTCAGGCGGTGGCTGGAAGCCACCCGGTCGATTCCAATCCGCGCCGAGCTGATCGTATTTTTTGCGTTTTTCCAGATCGCCCAGCACCTCATAGGCTTCGTTGATCTCTTTAAATTTTTCTTCGGAGGCCTTTTTATCCTTGGCCACATCAGGATGATATTTGCGCGCCAGCTTGCGAAATGCGCTGCGAATTTCCTCTTCGCTCGCGGTTTTCGGAACACCGAGTGTCTCGTAGTAATCTCGGAACTGTACGGGCATTTGCTCTCAAGCTTGTGCCTCCACTCAATTCGCGCAACTTTTTGAAAGGATGCGTGAGCTGGGAAAACTCGTCGTGATCATCGGTGTGCTCACCACGTTTGTCGGGTTAGTGATGTGGAGCGGCCTCGCGCCGAAATGGCTGGGCCGATTGCCCGGTGACATTCGCATCGAGCGCGAACATTCGTCGTTTTATTTTCCGATCGTCACCTGCATTGTTTTCAGCATTGCGTTGAGCCTGCTTTTCTCGCTCGTCTCAATCTTCCGGCGTTAACTACGTTTCAATCACCCTGATATCTGAAGCGCTGTAGCCACGGGGCTGTGACCCGTCTGATCTTGCGCGTTGTCCGGCCGTGTGCGAACGGCCCACAGGGCCGTGGCTACAAAAGCTTTCCAAACTCGACTCGATGAGCATGTGACGGCGTTGCTTCTTTGCCGGCGCTGCCCGCGCATGAAATCGACGCCCATCTCTGGCGGCGCAATCGTGAGCGATGTCATGGTCGTTGGCCAGGCGCCCGGTCCCAGAGAGCCAGCTTTGCAAAGACCTTTTGCATATACCGCGGGCAAGACGCTTTTCCGCTGGTTCGAAGAATTTTGCGGAATGAACGAGGCCGCCGTTCGATCGAAAATTTATTTCGCGGCGGTCTGCCGGTGTTTTCCCGGAAAAAATTCCAGCGGCACTGATCGGGTTCCTTCGCCGGACGAGATTCGCAACTGCGCGTCGTGGATGGACGATGAGATTCAAATCTTGCAGCCACGTCTCGTCATCCCGGTGGGCCGGCTGGCTATCATGCAATTCATCGACTGCGAAAAATTGGAGGAGGTAATTTGTCGAAAATTCCGGGTCGCACGGGCCGGGCATCGCTTTGACGTAATTCCTTTGCCGCATCCGTCCGGTGCATCGCCCTGGCACAAAATTCCGCCCGGTCGCGAACTTACCGAATGCGCGCTGAAATTGATCGCGCGCCATTTTGCTGTAGCGGCGCTCTCTGGGCGCGGACGGCGGTCATAGACCGCCCCTACAGAGACGACGATGACAGCCGTTGTGGCCCTTTGCGCCCTTTGTGGGCTTTGTGCGAGAGTGTGCCGTGGACATTCCAACTCGCTCAGAAATCCCCGAGTCCGACAAGTGGGACTTGAGGCAGCTTTTTGCTGACGTGAGCAAATGGCAGGAGGACTTCGCGTGGTTACAGGAGACTTATCCGCACTTTCAGCAGTGGAAGGGCAGGGTGGGGGAATCGGCGCAAACCGTGGCAGCGGTGCTCGAGTTTGAGAAGTCGCTCGAGGTGAAGACGGAGCGTGTCTATCACTACGCCTCGCTCCAACTGGCGGAGGACAGCACGAATAACGAGTACCTGACACGGATCGGCCAGGTTCAGAATCTACTTACAAAAATCGGCGAGGCGGCGGCGTTTGTTCTCCCGGAAATCCTGGCGATCGACGACGACAAGTTTGCAACATTCATTGCCGATCCGGCGCTGAAAGATTGGCGGATCAAGTTGTACAAAATTCGGCGGCTGAAACCGCATGTGCTTTCTGAGCCGGAGGAACGCATTCTGGCGCTGGGCAGCGGTCGCGCTCAGCGGTTACGACGACACCTTCTCGCAATTGACCGATGTGGACATGAAGTTCGGCGTCCTACTCGATGAGACCGGGCGCGAAAGACCGCTGACGCAAAGTTCGTTCAGCTCATTTTTGGTCAAGCGTGATCATGAGCTGCGCAAACGCGCTTTCCACCAGTTCTACGCCGAATTTCGCGACCATGAGTACACGCTCGCCGCGTCACTCGCGTACTCGGTAAAGGCCGATGTGTTTCGCGCAAGAGCAAGGCATTATTCATCGGCGCTCGAAGCGGCCCTGTTTCCAGACGATGTTCCGGTGTCCGTTTACGACGGATTGATCAAATCGGTTCGGGCGAACTTGAAGCCGCTCTTTCGGTATTTTGATTTGCGTCGCCGCGCTCTTGGATTGCGCGAGCTGCATCATTACGACACGTACGTGCCGCTGGTACCGGACATCGACACGCGCTTCAGTTTTGATCAGGCAGTCGAAATGGTTTTGGCTGCGCTGGCTCCGCTGGGGAAGGAATATGTCAGCGTACTGGCCGAAGGGTTGCGCTCGAAGCGCTGGTGCGATCGTTACGAAAGCAGAGGGAAACGCAGCGGCGCATTTTCATCCGCAAGTTACGGCGCGCCACCGTACATCCTGATGAATTACAAACAGGATGTCTTCGCCGATGTTTACACGCTCGCGCACGAGGCTGGACACTCCATGCACACTTGGTTCTCGCAAAATGCACAGCTGTTTCAGGATTACGAGTATCCGATTTTTCTAGCCGAAGTGGCCTCGACATTTAACGAAGAATTGCTCACCCATCATCTGCTCGAGACAACAAACGATCCGAAGATGCGCGCTTATATCATCAACAGGCAAATCGATGACCTGCGCGGCACGCTCTTCCGGCAGACCATGTTTGCTGAATTCGAAAAAATTATTCACGCCATCGAGGAGAGCGGTGACGCGCTGACGCTCGATGTTTTCAAGTCGGAATACCACAAGCTGCTCGAAACCTATTTTGCTGAGAATTTCATGCTCGATCCCGAGCTGGATCTGGAATGCCTGCGGATTCCGCATTTCTACCATGCATTCTACGTTTACAAATACGCGACAGGCATTTCCGCCGCGGTGGCGCTTTCGCAGCGCGTGCTTTCCGGCGAATCGGGAAGCATGGAGGCATATCTTGAGTTTCTGCGTTCGGGCGGTTCCAAGTTTCCACTGGAGACGTTGCAAGCGGCAGGCGTGGACATGGCCACACCTGCGCCCATCGAGAGCACGTTGCGCTTGTTCGAACAGCGGCTTGCCGAATTGGAAGAGCTGTTGCTGTAATTTTCCTTCTCGTCCTCGTTCTCCTCCTCATCCTCGATTGGTCGTGTTTTGGGCAACGCGGACGAGGACGACGACGAGGACGATTTGGCTGCGGGATTGGCTACTTCTTCGTTTATCGTGACTCAGTGCAACTGGAAAGCGGCCAACTTTTACAGCGATTGAAACCGCTGTTTCAGGAAAATTTCGAAAAGTTCGGCGAGCTAGGCGCGGCGGTGTCGGTTCGGCAGAATGGCAAACCGATTATTGATCTCTACGGCGGGTTTCGAGATGTGCGTCGCGAAGAATCGTGGACCGCTGACACGCTCGTGCTGACCTGGTCGGCGACGAAGGGAATCGGCAGCGCGTGTGTCTTGCATGCGTTGCAAGAATATAAGATCGACATCAGCCGACGCGTCGCCGAGTTCTGGCCCGAGTTTGCTCAGGCAGGCAAAGAAGAAATCACGCTCGCACAGTTGCTCTCGCATCAAGCCGGGCTTTGCGCTTTGGATCGGCGAGTCGATGTGCTCGACTACGACGCAGTGATTCGCGCGCTGGAAGCGCAAAAACCGCTGTGGCCACCCGGGACCGCGCACGGTTATCACGCGCGCACGTTTGGATTTCTTCTCGACGAACTCGTCCGCCGAATCGCTGGAAAGACCCTGTCGGATTACTGGCAGGAAAATTTTGCCGGACCGCTCAATCTCGATTTCTGGATCGGCCTTCCGAAAAAGGAAAATTCGCGCGTGGCAACCATGTTCGCCGCCAAGAGCGGCAAGCCACTGGAGCCGAAAAACCGCCAGTCCGGCTCGGACCAATTTTATCTCGATCTTGTTACGCCCGGCACTTTGGCACGCAAAACGTTTACGTCACCGTACGGCCTGCATGTGATCAGTAAGATGAATGAGCCTGCAATTCGCGCGCACCCGATTGTTTCCTTTGGCGGGATCGGGAGCGCGTCGGCGCTTGCGAAATTTTATTCCATGCTCGCCAACGGCGGAAAGTTTGATAGCCAGACTTTCTTTTCAGAAAAGACTATCGCATGGATGACCACCACGCTCGCAGACGGCTTGGACCGCGTTTTTCAAATGCCGACAGCATTTTCAGCTGGATTTATGAAAGATCCGCGAAATGCAGCGCGAAGAATGTTGGGTCAATCAGCAACTTCCTTTGGACATCCGGGCGCCGGTGGCAGCCACGCCTTTGCCGATCCGGAAAACAAAATTGCGTTCGCTTACGTCATGAACCAAATGGAGCAATCGCTTTTGCCTAACGAAAAATCATTGCGTCTGGTGGACGCCATTTACGTCGGGGCGACTGACTAATTGCCCGTGTGCGGACAATGCAGCTTGATATGGCTACGACTTTTTAGTTGGCTCGTAGCGTGCCTGCTGATGACCAGGTAACGTCACTGGACGGGATTATCGGCAGGTGGCGGACAACACGGGGCGGCCGCCTTTACTACGACACATTGGAGCGTGGTGCTGGAGGCACAAGGCGAATCGCCCGCGGCACAAGAGGCGCTGGAAAAGCTTTGTCGCACCTATTGGCGACCTATTTATAGCTTCGTCCGGCGACAAGGTGCCGGGGCTGAGGAGCGGAAGATCTCACTCAGGGTTTCTTCGCTCTGGTGTTAGAGCGCAAAGATCTCACCACTGTGCGAAAGGAAAAGGGACGGCTTCGTTCTTACCTGCTCACGTCGGTCAAAAATTTTCTGGCCGATGAAGCGCGCCGCGCGCTGGCAGTGAAGCGCGGCAAAGGACAACGCTTAATTCCGTTGGATGACATTCGTGAGGGTGAGCGCATCGATGTTGAACGAAGCGACAGATTAACCGCCGACCAAATCTACGAACGTCGTTGGGCGTTTACAGTTCTGGAGCAAGTGATGGCGCGGCTGCGGGATGAGTATCGCAGCGCGGGCAATCTACGCTTCTTTGATCAGATGAAGAAAATGCTTATGGACGAACCGGACCGGCCGTCGCAAGCCCAGATCGCTACGGAATTCGACATGACGGAGAACGCGGTCAAGCAAGCTTTTTATCGATTTCGTCAGCGTTACCAAGCGTTATTGCGAGAGGAGATTGCCCACACAGGCCACCCTGGCGATAAGGATCGCTCAATTCAAATCCTGACGCCCGCGAACGCTTTATGCGCGAAGCGCGTGCAGCCGCAGCACTGCGACACGAAAACATCGCTACCGTCCACCAGTTCGGAATGCGCCTTGAGACAGGCCAATATTTTTACGCGATGGAACTGATCGAGGGCGAGACCCTTGAGGAACGCGTTCGCCGCGCCGGGCCGCTCGATGCGCGCACCACCATCGAAGATCGCACAGCAAGTCACCTCGGCGCTGGCCGCCGCGGAAAAGCACGGGTTAGTCCACCGCGATTTAAAGCCAGCAAACCTGATGCTCGTCTCGCCCGATGGCGAGAACGGTCGGCAGCGTGCACAGCAACAATGCGCAAGAGCTGGTCCGTGGTGAAAATAATCGATTTCGGTTTGGCTAAAGCTTTTCACACTCAGACCGATCCGAAGTCGCTGACCCATGACAGATTCGTCGGCACGCCGGCATTCGCCAGCCCGGAACAATTTGAACATTCTGCGCTCGACGTGCGCTCCGACATCTACTCGCTGGGCGAAACGCTCTGGTTCGCGCTTACAGGAAAAACGCCATTTGCAGGCCATAGCGTGGAGGAGATTCACCGCGCCAAAAATCAAATGTGCTTCCAATCGAACAACTCAAAGCAGCGCATGTTCCCTCTCGCCTGAGGTCGCTGCTCGAATCGATGCTCGCACTGGAACCGGCGTCACGGCCCGGCACACACGAATTAGCAGCGCGCCTGCAACGTTGCTCCCCAGAGGCACGCAGCGTGCGACGCACGCGCGTCGCTCTCGCAGCGGCAGCCCTCGTAGTTCTCGGCATGTCTGCACTCTTCATCTTCATATCGATGCGCGATCCAAAATGCAGCTTTCGAATCCCGCGACACCGGAGAAAAGCATTGCAGTGCTTCCGTTTGAAAACCGCAGCGAGGACAAAGCGAATGCGTACTTTGCTGACGGTATTCAGGACGAGATTCTGACACGCTTATCTAAGATTGCGGATTTAAAAGTAATCTCGCGCACTTCCACGCAGCAATATCAGAGCAAACCTGGCAATCTCGCGCGAGATCGCGAAGCAGCTTGGCGTAGCGAACATTCTTGAGGGTAGCGTGCAAAAAGTAGGCTGATCAGGTGCGGGTCAATGTGCAGTTGATTAACGCGCAAACCGATTCCCATCTCTGGGCAGACACCTACGACCGGAAGTTGACTGACATCTTTGGGGTCGAGAGCGAGATCGCCAAAGCGAATCGCGGAGTCGTTGCAAGCGAAGCTCACCGGTCGCGAGGAGCAAGCCTTAGCAGTTAAACCAACAAACAATCCAGAGGCTTACGATGCCTACCTGCGTGGGCTGGCTTATAGTCTGAAAAGCACAACACACCCGCCAACGCCCTTGGCGCGCAGAAATATCTCAGAGAAGCGGTGCGGCTTGGACCCGAAGTTCGCCCTTAGTTGGGCGCTGCTGTCATACGTGGATGCGCGCGGCTACATCACACAGATTCTTCAACCAACGGTCGCCCTGCGTGAAGAGGCACGGCAGGCAGCCGAAACCGCTCTCACTCTTCAGCCCAATCTCGGCGAGGCCGTATTGGCCAAGGGCTATTACCACTACTCCTGCCTAAAGGATTACGACACTGCGGTGCGTTACTTTGAGCAAGCACGTCAGCTCCTGCCCAATAGCAGCCGGATTCCTGAATCGCTGGCCTATGTCGCGCGGAGGCGAGGCCAGTGGGACCGGAGCGAGTCGTACTTCAACGAAGCCGAGCGGCTCGACCCGCGCAACGTTAACCTGCTCACCCAGCACGCGCTTTCCTATATCGATCTTCGTCGTTTCCCCGAAGCGCTGCGAAAGCTTGATCAGGTTCTCGATATCACGCCGGACGACGTGGATACGCTCGCGGTAAAGGCGGCTATCGCACAAGCCGAGGGCGATCTGCCGCGGGCCGCTGCGCTCCTAGCTCCGCTCCATCCGAACGCCGACGACACCAGCGCCGTTGGAAACACAAGTTTACCAAGCGATCCTGGAGCGCCGTCCTGCACAAATCATCTCTCGGCTAAAGGAAATACTGGCCAAGCCTGATCCAGCGTTGGGTTTCATCAATGGCGAACTGCGCTTTTGGTTAGGCTGGGCGCAAGAAGTCGCCGGCGACCATGCCGCTGCCCAGGAAAGTTGGCGACAGGCGCGCAGCGAACTGGAATCTTTTCTCAAAGAACAGCCGGAAAATTATCTCCTCATTGGCAGATCTCGCGCTGACCAATATGGGCCTTGGTGACAAAGCCGCCGCGTTGAGCTCTGGCCGAACGGGCCATGGCCGCGCTGCCGATCGAGAAAGACGCGATGGATGGTCCCACTCCGATCGAGATCCTCGCCCGGGTGGCGGCGCAGATGGGGGAGCCCGACCGCGCCATCGCCGCTTTACAGAAACTTCTCTCGATACCGTACGAAGGCGCGCTGGCTTAAAGCCGTGCCGCTCACTCCTGCGCTGCTCCGGCTCGATCCGATGTTCGATCCGCTCCGGAACGATCCGCGTTTCCAAAAACTCTGCGAGGAAAAGCAGCCGCCTGCCACGCCGTAGCTCGGTTTAGGTGAAGATAGGAATTGCACCCGCCTTCGCAACGCCACGGCGTGGCAGGCGAATTATCACGAATAGGCTGATCAACTCGCGAAAGCTTTCGGAGTCAATTGGTGTGAATCAGTGAAATTCGTGTCTATAAGCTACTAGCCGGTTCGCTTCCTGTCCTTCTGTTCAAAGCGATCCGTGAACATCCACGGCAGTCGCGCCGAAGTGCGCGAAGGCGGGTCCGCGGCCGCCAGTAAGTTTTTTGCCACGTCGGCCAAAATTTTCCGAAGGAAAGGGTAAAGGCCAGAAATGAGTTCTCAATGAAGAGAGGTCACGGAAGGCCAAAACAATGAAAGTGGGAATTATGAAAAATAAGCTAACGAAAACAAGGTTTAACACTGTCCTTGGTATAGCCTGTCATCTATTCGGCAGGGCAGCATCGTTAGGAGCGGTCATTCTGACATGCCACAGCGCGACGGCTCAGGATCTGTATGTCTCGGCCCGGGATGACAGCGAGGGCAAGGTCTTGAGATTTAGTTGGGACGGACTGCGAAGCACCTTTGCCGAAGGGTTGAGTGCCCCTCGAGGTCTGGCCATGGACAGTGCAGGCAATCTGTTTGTGGCGGATGTTGTCAGCGACGACCCTGTCATCAGCTTCATCTACAAATTTAGTCCCGACGGAACGCGAAGCACTTTCGCCACCCTGTCGGGTTTGCCAACGGACCTGGCCTTTGACGCCGCGGGTAATCTGTTTGTGGCGGATTACGGCAGGGGCAGCATCTATGAATACAAGCCTAGCGGGACGCGAGCCACCTTTGCCTCGGGATTGAATCGGCCTCAAGGGCTCGCCTTTGACGGGGCGGGCAATCTCTTTGTCGGGGAGACGACCTACAACGGCAACATCTATCGATACAAACCGGACGGAACACGGACCACCTTTGCTTCCGGCTTCTCTGGCCAAATGCACCTGGCCTGTGACAGTGCGGGCAACCTGTTTGTGTCGGGCAGCTTTGGTGACATCATGAGCGGAAACGTCTATAAAATTACTCCTAACGGAGTGCGAACCATCTTCGCCTCCGGGATGTATGCGCCTGCAAGTTTGGCCTTTGACTACCGAGGCAATCTTTTTGTGGTGGATTTAGGCATTCCTGAGGTCCCAAGCGTGATCTATGAGTTTACCCCAGCCGCAAAGCGAAGCACCTTTGCGACGGCGGCGGCTTCCGACGATCCCGGGTTAGAGTTTAATTATCTCGCCTTCCAGCCAATACAACAAATACCAAACCATCGCCCACACTGAGGAGCTGATCAGGTGAGCGACACATCGGAGCGAGAGCCTCTTTCGGTCGTCGTGAAGACGCACGGACAGGCTCCTGCAGTTCGCTGCCACGATTTCTCTTGGGATGCAAAACGTGTTCGATTCCGGTCCGCCTTTCGTGGCTGGAGCTTTTGGAGACAACTTCGACTGATCGCTAGCAACCATCAAAGGTCGCTTCTGGTACGGCTGAAGAAGAGATTCTAACCGCGCTGGAACAACCTACCTGGACTCCTAGATCAGGAAGTATGCGTTGCGCGGCCACCCGCGCTTCGCCGAGATCATACCCGCCGCAGCCGAGCGTATTCCGCTGAAGTAACAACTGCGGTGACAGGCTCGCCGCGGGACGAGTCTGTCCGAATGGCGGACGTGGCGCCTGCAGTTTGGGAGAACTCGTCTTTTCGCAGCCGGCACTCCGAAAGCTTTCGCGAGCAGGCGGCTGCTTCTACAGGACGGCGGCCCCTACAATTTTCCGCGTAACCTCGCGCCGGATTTTACGCATTACCTCAGGTGAAAGGCCAGAAATGAGTTCTCAAAGACGAGAGGTCAAAGAAGGCCAAAACAAAATGAAAGGAAATTAAAGATCATGAAAAATCAAAACATCGTATTGATAGCTATAGCGTTGGTGCTTGCGTTTGCGCTTGCGCCAATCATCCAAGCAAGGCCCGGCCCGCGCCCGTACCCTACCCCCCCGCCCGCTAATGAGCGCGTCAGTGCGCCGCAGACTAGTGGTGGTCCTGCCGGCTCCATCGCAGAACCTCCCGGTGATCACTATCAATAGCGCTGGGGATGTGACACGGGGGAAGACCGCCTAGCTCAGCCACAATGTGGATTAAGCCTTGAGCTTGAGTCTTGGACAAGCGACAACGAATCGCGCGCCGCGCCGTCCCCGGGAAGCTTTCGAGGCGGCGCGGCGTCGCTCTGTCGCATCCCTAGCTTCCACTTGTGTCCGTCGTTACGCCTGACTCTTTGGTCAGATTCATACGATGTCCCGGTGGGTTCGGCGCCGCGACGTATCTGTAGCCGCGCCTCTGTGAGGCGCGCACCGGACGCTGATGCGAGAATGCGCGCAACGCGGGGCACTTCGCACAGCGAAGCGGCTACAGTTCGCCGATAATGGTAACCAGAATTTTTCGCCGGTGCAGCGGCTCGCCGATGTTCGAAGAGGAAAATGCCCTGCCACGTTCCAAGCTGCATTTTTCCGTTGGCAATCGGAACTGTCTCGCTGGTGCGCGTCAAGACCATGCGGATATGCGATGGCATGTCATCGCTGCCCTCGGAGCCGTGTGTAAAGTAATCGGCATCCTCGGGCACTAGTCGATCGAAGAATTCTTCCAAGTCGTCTCGCGCAGTTGGATCGGCATTCTCCATAATGACGATGCTGCAACTGGTGTGTTGGACAAAAACAGTCACTGTCCCATTTCGGACGCCGCACCTGTCGATCTTCGCCTGAACTTCATCGGTGATTTCGTACAATCCCTTGCCGTTGGTGCGAAGATCGAGGTGGTCGTGGCGAACATACATAAACAAACGAACAAAGCCCTAATGCATGCGCTTGTCATCCCGAGCCGCGCAGACGGCGAGGGACCTCACAACTGCGAACACAGGAAACGCGGATTATCCCGAGCGTGCTACGAAAGTCAGGATGTCTTTGTGGGGTCCCTCACTTCGTTCGGGATGACAGATTTTTGATTGCATCGAGCCAATATTCGCGCTGTCAATAAAATTGGACGGGCTTTCGGTCGCGCGTTGATCTCTGCGTCCGCTAGTGGCCTAATGAGTTGATGCAAACCGACATCGAGCGCGTGCTGTTTGATGAGCCCGCGATCAACCGGCGGCTTGATGAGATTGCACAGCAAATTTCGAATGATTACCGCAACCGCGAATTGACCGTAATCGCGGTCCTAACCGGCAGCCTGATGTTCACGGCGGATCTGCTTCGGCGGATTCCGCTCCCATTGAAATTGGATTGCCTGAGCGTGGTCAGTTATCACGGAAAAGCGCAGACCAGCGGCGAGGTGATTTTCAAGTTTGCCACGGCGAGTCCGTCCTGTGGCGGACAGGTCGCCCTTCCCGATGTGGCTGACCGGGATGTCTTGATTCTCGATGATATTCTGGATAGCGGCCACACGCTGGCGGCCATCCGCGACAAACTGGAGACGGCTAACCCGCGCAGCATTCGCGTTTGTGTTTTACTAAGCAAAAGGAAACAACGGGCTCGGGACGTCGAACCGGATTATGTTGGGTTCGAAATTGAAGATGAATTTGTCGTCGGTTACGGGCTCGATTTTATGGAAAGTTACCGCAACCTGCCGTACATCGGCGTGCTGAGGAAAGAATTGCTGCCGTAATCGAGCGAATGAACTCATTCGTGATCACGGCCAGAGTTTTGAACCACGAAGGGCACGAAGAACACGAAGAAGAAGTGGTTGTTTGGCTTCGTGACTTTCGTGTTCTTCGTGGTGAAATCATGATACGATGAAAATTCATGTGCAATTTTACGCGCAACTCCGCGATCTGATTGGAATCCGTGAGTTGGACGTGGATCTTGCCGAAGGCGCGACTGTGCGGGAACTGCTCGACCAACTCTATGCGAAACAACCTGCGCTTCGCTCGCACGACAAGAGCATTTTGATCGGTGCAGGCGTAGAATTCGTCGATCGCAGTTACCAACTGAAACCGGGCGAGGAGATTGCCATCATGCCGCCTGTGCAAGGGGGGTAATCAGAGATCAGAAGTCAGACGTCAGAGATCACATTCGTGTCGATTCGTGTCCATTCGTGGTTTTGATTAATCTCTGAAATTTTTGAAGCTTGTGGCCACACCGAAATCTCGACTGCGCACGAATTGAATCACTGCCTGTAGCTCGTCTTTCTTTTTTCCTGTGACCCGAATTTGCCGGTCCTGCAGCTGGCTTTGCACCTTAAAGCCTTGGGACTTGATCGCCTGAATAATTTCTTTGGCCTTATTTCCTTCCAGGCCCTGCCGAATTTTCAATTCCTGCCGGGCGTGACCGACGGATGAAATGGCGGGCTCGTCCTGTTCTATGTTGCGCAGATCAACACCGCGCTTGGAAAGTTTGCCGATGAGAATTTCGCGTAACCCATGAAGGTGAGCGGCGTCGTCGGCGGTGAGCGTGATTTTGTCTTTCTCTGGGAGAATTTCGGTGGCTACGCCTTTGAAATCGAAACGTGTGGCCAGCTCTTTGCGCGCCTGATTAATCGCATTGTCGAGCTCCTGCGTGTCCACTTCTGAGACGATATCGAACGAAGGCATTTTCGGATTGCAGATCTTAGATTGCGGATTGTGGATTGATCAAATCCCGAATCATTGCGCGTTACGGACTGGATTTCACGATTTTTATGTCGCCCTCCTTCGCGCGCATTGTAACCCCGGCGTCGCCTCCGCCTTGGATCAACATATCGATCTTTGTGGTCTCTTTTGTTCCGCGCTGGGCCACCTCCTCGAAATCATTCCCAATTTTTCCGTGCTCCGTTTCCGCAACCAGATGACAAACAATATCCGTTGGGAAAAAGGCCCAGGCATTTCCGTGCGCGATGTTTGCTTGAATTGAAAGTTTTGCCGGCTCCCACCAATCGTAAACCAGGGTGAGCGTGCCGCGATCCAGCGTGAGCGCGACATTCCCAAAGCAGTTGTGAGCAAACATCCGCCCGCTCGCCAGGCGCGCGTGCATTCTCTGGCTGCGCATTCCGTCCACCAAAACTTCACCATCGTCTAATTCCAGGCGCGCCAGGTTGGCCGTTGCCGGAATAACGATAGTGTAATCAACCGTGCCGGACCGATCGAACAGCGCCCATTTCGTTTTGGGAGGGAATTTGGTGTTGATTGAGATCGAGCCTGGCTGGATCGAAACATTAACCGCGATCTGCTTCAGTCGCTCGCGAGTGTATGCTCGCTTGATGGCTTGCACCCGCATCTCGTTTGTGTTCGAACCGTGAATGAAGACCGCGCCGTCGCCATTGATGACTGTGACGTTCGCGGTCGGTTCAATCGTGTAGATTTGCTCGAACGTTTCCTCCAAGGTGCGATGCGCTGCAGGTCCGCAACCCACAAGTGCGGACAATAATGCAGCTAATAAGAGTCGAAAGCCTTGTTGATTAATAGCTGCTGATCGCACGCACAAATTCCATCACTGCATGTGCGTTGCTGATCAAGGGGAGAAATGCCGTCAGCGCGAGAACCACCCAAAGCGAGGCTTCACCCCAAAAATCCTGGCGGGCTTCGCTTTTGTAATAATCGCCTGTGATATTCCAAAACGATCGTGCACGAGCGTGCACATGACGTGCGCTCGGCCCCTCGAATGCGACAGAATGGTAATTGTAATCGGTGACCGGCGAGCGTCGGCTTCTGCACTTGTCACCGTCGAATGACTCGCGGCAGCGAGAACGAATGAGTGTTGGGAATGTTGGTTTCATAATTCTTTGTTTCCTATGAGATGCGCCGTGCATCTGAGTTGGATTCAAAAATTTCGCAGTCCACGAATCCATCATCTGCCTTGCCGTCATAAAGGAGGGTTTGCCCATGCGTCCCGATTCTCATAATATCGGTCCTGGAAATTGTGCGGAAGCTGTCTCGATCCTGGTGGCAGGGCCTGCTTGTTATCGCAGCGGTTGGAGCCGCAAGCGTTCTCACATTGATTTCGCTCCGGGATTTCGAGCGCGAAGCTGTCCCGCCGGAGAATCGCCCCATCCAATCGCACATCGCTGGTTATGTGAGTTCGAATGCCTGTCGGGCGTGTCATCCCGGAAATTACGCGAGCTGGCACGCGTCGTTTCATCGCACCATGACACAGGTGGCAACGTCACAGAGTTTGCCGCCTGACATGGACAAGCTCGAGCTTGCATTCAACGGGCGCGAATACCAAGCAGAGCGTCGCGGCGACAAGTTTTTTGTCCGCACACGGCCAGAAGGCGGCAGCTATGGCGAACCGCGGCAAGTTGTAATCGTGACCGGTTCGCACAATTTGCAAATCCTCTGGCTGGACACGGGCGAGGGCCGGACCCTGGAACAGTTTCCGCTCGGTTACATCGTCGCGGAGAAAATGTGGGCGCCAGTGAGTGAGACTTTCCTGCTTCCGCCGAATATGAAGAAATATTATTCGACGGGTGCATGGAATGGCGCGTGCATGGATTGCCACGTCACGCAGGGGCAATCGCGTTTTGTCTCAGGGTTCAAGTGGGATTCGCAGGTGGCCGAGTTCGGTATCGCCTGCGAAGCCTGCCATAGCGAGGGGCGCGAGCACATCGAGCGCAACCGTAATCCCTTTCGCCGTTTCAAAATTCATCTCACAACGAGAGCTGACCCGACCGTCACCAATCCTGCACGTTTGAAAGGTCCGGAATCCGGCCTCGCCTGCGGTCAGTGCCACAGCGTCTGGGCTTTCAACGACATGGCGGACAAGATCGATTTCAACCGGCACGGCGCGGCTTTTCGTCCCGGTGCTCGCGATCTCTCGCAACGTTTCGTGGTTCAACCCAACGCGCCGGATCACCCTGAACAAAAGGATTTCATTCGCCGGACGGAACCGGATTTTTTTCAGAATCGATTCTGGGGCGATGGGATGATTCGCGTGACCGGGCGCGAATTCAACGGCGTGCAGGCCTCGCCCTGTTTTCGCGGGGGCGAATTCTCCTGCATTTCATGCCACGAAATGCACCTCGACTCGCCCGGCCAAACTGATGCGACAACGTGGGCGCGTACCGATCAGTTACGACCGAAGATGGATTCGGACTCCGCCTGTTTGCAATGTCACAAAGACATGACCGCAAGACTCGTCGCGCATACGCATCATCCGGCGGAGTCATCCGGCAGCCGTTGTTACAACTGCCACATGCCGCGCACAACATTCGGATTGCTGCACGCGATGCGCAGCCACCAGGTCTCCTCGCCCACTGTGCAGGAGAGCATTGCCTATGGGCGGCCGAACGCCTGCAATCTTTGCCATCTCGATCAAACACTCGGATGGGCTGCACAGCATCTGCACGCATGGTATAACCAACCTGTGCCGGAACTTTCTGAGGATGATCGCACGATCGCTGCGGCCGTGCAGTGGATCTTGAAAGGCGACGCCGGGCAGCGCGCGCTCATTGCCTGGGGAATGGGCTGGGAGAGCGCGCAAAAAATCGCCGGTCGGGACTGGCTGTATCCTTACCTCATCTACACGTTGACCGATTCTTACGCCGCGGTGCGCTTCGATGCTTGGAAATCGCTTCAAACGCTGCCCGGGTTCTCTGACTTCTCGTTTACCTACACCGCGCCCGATCAAACGCTGGGCGAAACGGCGACGCGCGCTTATGAAAAATGGCTGCGCGAAGTGCGCAATGTGAATGCAGTCCATCGACCAGAAACGGCCATCGATTCGGACGGCCGCATCCGGCAAGATGTTTTCCAACGATTGCGGAGCGCGCGCGACGAGAAACCAATTTTTCTTGCAGAATGAGTCGTCCTTCAAAACATGCGCTGCCCGAGGTGCAGCTGGCTGACCGCAATTTGCGATTCGGTTGGTGGTCGCTTCTCATCTTCTTGTCACTCGGGGCGGTTCTCGAAACGCTGCACGGTTTCAAGATCGGGTGGTATGTCGATGTTGGAAACGAAACGCGGCGACTCATGTTCACGCTTGCCCACGCGCACGGAACTCTGCTCGCGCTGGTGAACATCGTTGCCGGTTTGAGCGGGCGAATAGTAGAGCGCTTCACGCTCAGGTCCTCGGTTTCTTTCGCATTAATTTGGGCTGCGATCCTTTTGCCGGCGGGCTTTTTTCTCGGTGGGATTGTCACCTACGACGGCGACCCGGGCCTGGGTGTCTGGCTGGTGCCGGTAGGCGCGGCATTATTGTTCTACGGCATCGCGCGAATCGCGCTCGACTTGTCCAAACGTAGATAATTACACCGCAAAAACGTGAAGATTACAGGAGATTAGAAACGCAGCGCGATGCGACCCGCCAGGATTATCCTCTGCCTTTTAGCTATCAGCGTCCTCTGCGCGACGGCGCAAACGAATTCCTCGATGCCTCAGACACAAAAGAAACGCATCGTTATCGGCGCGAGTATGCTGCTCGACGGGAGCGGCCATGTCTCGCGCGACACGCGCATCGTGGTGGAAGGCTCGAAGATCGTTGCACTCGATCCGAAGGCTTCGCCAGTTGATTACGACCTGCGGGGATTCACAGTCCTGCCCGGTTGGATCGACTCGCACGTTCACATCACCTGGAGTTTCGGCGAGAACGGCAAGAACGCCGGCGCTGATGGGACAACGCAGTTCGCCGCGTACCAGGCTGCGTCCAATGCCTGGCTGACGTTGATGGCGGGATTCACGACCGTGCAGAGCGTCGGGTCGCCAACGGACGTCCCGTTGCGCGACGCGATCGCGAAAGGCGCGATTCCGGGTCCGCGCGTTCTCACAGCCATCGAGCCGCTGGAAGGCAAAGGAGAGAAAACCGGCACACCCGATGAGATTCGTGCCTTCGTGCGCAAGCAAAAAGCAGCGGGGGCAGACCTCATCAAAATCTTCGCCTCGGCATCCATACGTCAGGGCGGCGGCATGACGCTTTCACAAGATCAACTCAACGCCGCTTGCGACGAGGCGAACAAACAAGGGTTGCGCACGCTCGTTCATGCCTACAAAGACGCTGTGCGCGTTGCCGCGCTCGCTGGTTGCACTCGAGGTCGAGCACGGCACGATGGCAACCGATGACGACCTCAAAGCTTTAGCTGAGCACGGCACATACTTCGATCCGCAAGCCGGACTCGTGATCGAGAATTACATCGCGAACAAGGAGCGCTTTCTCGGCACGTCCGGCTACACCGAGGAGGGCTTCGCTGCGATGGAGCGGGCTTTGTCGCTCGATCACGATATCGTCCGCCGCGCGGTCAAGATTCCCGGACTCAAAGTCGTTTTCGGCACGGACGCGCTCGCGGGCTCGCATGGTCGCAACGCCGAGGAGTTCATCGACCGCGTGCGCGATGCGGGAGTTGATCCGATGAGCGCGATGGTTTCGGCAAACTCGGTCGCTGCCGAAGCCATGCGCATGGGCGAGCGTATCGGCTCCATCGCGCCTGGCTACGACGCCGACATCATCGCGCTTGACGGCGATCCTATCAAAGACATCACTGCGGTGCGCCGCGTAACTTTCGTCATGAAAGGCGGCGTCGTTTACAAAAACGTCCCGCGCGAGGGTCATCCCGAGTCGCATTAGACGACGAGGGACCTCCCGTCCTCGTTGTGGATTACGCTTGTTTTGCTCGTGTGACCGTCTTGATCAACTGAGATCCTTCACCGTCTTTGCGGTTCAGGATGACAGCGCTGTTCATGCCACCTGCATGAACTCTATCGTCGTGCCATCTGGATCGCGCACATAGACGACGCGCTTCCCGGCGTTCGGTCCCGTTTTGAGAGTTTGTGGTTCGCCCGCGGCTTTCCAACCAGATCCTGCGATTTTCTCCAGGATCGTATCAAGATCATCGACGAGCAGAGCAACGTGAACGTGTCCGACGTCGCACGGACGAACGTCTGCATGCTCCCGATCAGGCGGCGCGAGATACTCGAGCAGTTCGATCTTGTGACCAGCGGGTGTTTTTAGGACCGCGAGCTTGATCTCAGCACCGGCGACGCCAGTGATTTCTTGCGCCAACTCGCCAGTTTGATGCGCCGTATGTGAAAGCTCCAAGCCGAGCACGTCGCGCCAGAACGCCAGCGAGCGTTCGAGATTAGAGACCGTGATGCCGGTGTGATCCGCCGCGATCATTCGAAAACTCTTACTCGCTCACCGCGCCGAAGTCTTTGCGAAGGCTGGGTGCTCATGCTCGTGATCGCAATCGAAAACAAACGTCCAACGCCCAACCCGCCTTCGCAAGGCTACGGCGCGGCAGGCGCTCAACTCCGATAAATCGCGAGCAGGCGTCCAACGTTCAACTCAAAGCGGTGTCATCCCGAGTCGCGGAGACGACGAGGGACCTCTCATCCGCGCTGTCGGTCACACTGTCTAACTTGCGTGCCTATTGCCCGCTGAGTGAGGTCCTTCACCGTCTTCGCGGTTCAGGATGACAATTTTATCCCACCGCAGCGATCACCTTGAGCTCGATGGCGATCGGCGTCGGTAATGCGCCGACCTCAATCGTCGTGCGCGTCGGATTGGGTTTGCCCGACCCGGCGAAATACTCCGCATAGAGCCGATTGTAGATCGGAAAATCTTTCTTCATGTTCGTAAGGAAGACAGTGACATCGATGATGTCCTGCCACGTCGCGCCGGCGTCTTCGAGGACAATGCGCACATTCTCGAACACCGCGCGACATTGCGTTTCAATGTCGTAACTGATGACGTTGCCAGTCGAATTGAGTGTGACGCCGGGAATTTCTTTGCTGCCGCGTTTCCGCGGTCCAATTCCGGATAGAAACAACAGACTGCCCATGCGCTTCGCGTGCGGAAACGCGCCGACCGGTTCAGGCGCGCGCGAGCTTTCGAACGATTCACTCATGTTGCCATGTCAGTGGAAGTAATTCTTAAGCAGCGACCAGTAATTCTCCTCCCATCCTTCGGCGAGATGGTCGTGCAAGCCTTCGGGAAAACCGATGTGATCAAACACGACGTGCGTCCCCGATCCTTGCGGCTTCAGCTCGAATCTCACGATGGAGTACGCGCCTTCGGGCCATGTCACTACGCGCCAGGCTTGGACGATCCTTTGATTCGGGACGAGTTCCAGGTTTCTGCCGACGATATGGCCTTTGAACAGTGAAAACGCACCGCCGACTTCACGACTGATCTCGGCCGGTCTGCCAGAAAATTCGGTGAACTGCTTACTGTCTAGCAGCGCTTCATACAGTCGTTGGGGGCTAGCGTCGAACTCGATTTCTTGATGAATCGTAATCGACTTGTCGGATTGCGCGAGAGCGACGGGCGACATCATACCACCAACGATGCGATGAGAATGTAAGACCTGGTCATTGTTTGTTGTTATCCTCCCGCGATCGCACCGACGGTGGCGAACGGTAAATTTGTAAACGTGGATGACGTGATCAAAACAGATTTTTCCTCTACATCAAACATCAAACGTCGAACATCAAACGAGGCTACTTTGCGATGCAGACGTTCTTCGGCTCGGTGAAAAACCGCAGGGCTTCTTCGCCGCCCTCCCGACCGACGCCACTTTGTTTCATGCCGCCGAAGGGGACGCGCAGATCGCGAAGAAGCCAGCAGTTCACCCAGACGGTGCCGGTATTAATTTGTTCGGCAACGCGATGGGCGCGACCGAGGTTTTGTGTCCAAACGCTGGACGCCAGACCATAATCGCAATCGTTCGCGTAATTGATTACTTCTTGTTCGTTGTCGAATGGCGTGATCGTTACAACCGGGCCAAAAATTTCTTCGCGATTTGTGCGACATGAAACGGGTAGGCCGGTGATCACGGTTGGCTGGAAGAAATAACCTTCGCGGCAGCGCTCGTTGGGCGGTTGCGGCGCGGACCCGCCGAGCACGATCTTGCCGCCTTCTTTCTGGGCAAGATCGACATAGAACTTGATTTTATCGAGCTGCGCCTTGTTCACGATCGCGCCCTGCTCGGTTTTCTCGTCGAGCGGATCGCCCATCTTCAGTTGCGACGCCTTGTCGATAAAGCGATCAACGAAATCTTTGTAAGCCGAGCGTTCGACGAACACGCGCGAACCGCACAGGCAAATTTGTCCCTGGTTTGCGAACGAAGAGCGCACACTGCCAGCGATGGCAGCGTCGAGATCGGCATCGGCGAAGATGATATTGGGATTTTTGCCGCCGAGCTCGAGCGAAACTTTCTTGAACAGCGGCGCGCATGCCTCCGCTACCTTGCGACCAGTTACCGTTCCGCCAGTAAATGAAATCGTGCTGATTTTCGGGTGAGCGGTTATGGCTGCTCCGACATTTGGTCCGGTGCCGTGTACGACGTTAAGCACACCCTTTGGCAGACCGGCTTCGCGCACGATCTCGCAGAGCATGAAAGCGGTCATCGGCGTCAGCTCGCTCGGTTTGGCAATGGCTGTGTTGCCGACTGCAATTGCGGGCGCGATTTTCCAGCTCAACAGATAGAGCGGCAGATTCCACGGCGAAATTAACCCAGCGATACCGCGCGGCTGACGCAGCGTGTAGTTGAACGCGACGTTGTCGGTGATGTGCGCTTCCGATTCGGTGTGCAGGATCGCGGTTGCGAAGAATCGAAAGTTGGCGACAGCGCGCGGAATGTCGAGCGAACGCGCGAGCGAAATCGGCTTGCCGGTGTCGATCGACTCAGCGCGCGCAAACTTCTCCAGGTCGCGTTCGATCAGGTCCGCTATCCGCAGCAGAAAACTCGAGCGTTCGCCTGCCGTTTTTTTGGACCATTCGGTAAATGCCTTCTCCGCCGCAGCGACGGCGAGATCGACATCGCGGGCGTCACTGTCCGGCACCTGCGAGTACGGCTTGCCAGTCGCCGGTTCGATGTTGTCGAGATATCGACCGCTGACAGGCTCAACAAATTCTCCGTCCGATGAAATTTCGGATGGCAAGCAGCGTTTGTGTCATAGCAACCTACGCGGAGATATATCCAGAGATTCCTCAACTTCGCTCGGAATGACAAGGAGGCTAATCGGTTCGACAAATCTGCCGTCTACAAAATTTTGAACTCGGAGTCGCTCAGTGCACATGCAATGCGAAAAATAAACACATGCTGAAAAGTTGGCGAATTGCGATGAGCATTCAGTCCAATCCGGGCGGGCATTTAGCACACAAGCAGCGTGCGTCGCTGCAGCTCCATCAGAGATCGGCGGCATGAAGCACAATGACTAGAGATCTCTCGTCCTGCGCAACATGGATCGGGCAAAATCTCGCCTGTCTCTCGAAATCAAATCGAATCCTGAAACTATGCCGCAGCCCACAGTGCCAGCGGCGATAGCAATTTTTGCAAAGCAAAAGCCAATGGAAGCGGAGCATCGAGACGGTCTTTTTGTAATTAACTCGACGCGGGAACAAGTGTGTCACACAATCCCGACCGCTTGGCCAATACAGGAGACTACAATGAATGAGGAAAATGCTATCGCTAATGTAACCGAAACAGGAAAACCTTCCGGCAACAATGCTGCCAAAGGGTCTAGCCGCCGCAAGTTTTTAGGCCAGGTCGGTGCGGCACTGGCGGGCGGCGCGGTCTTGGGCAAAGCCGCGGTCGCCTCCGCCCAGGATTACAATCGCGCCGTTGGGGACACGAACGCTCTTCTGACTGGCGTGTCCGATCCGCGGGTCAGACGGTCCTTTGCCCTCCGCCTCGAGGCGGCGACCAGAGATGCGCTGATTCCCGTTCCGCCGCACACGACCAACGGCGATGAAGCGCGCTATCCGGACAAGTCGGGCACCTACACCAAGGGCGTTCTGCAGGATGGGATCGGCCTGGTTAATCCTTCAGCTTTCCAGACTTTCCGGCACGCGATTGACACCGGTACTTTCGCCGCCTTTGAAAGCGTGATTCTCGGCGGAACCCGCACATTGAACGGACCGCTCGCGGGAAACGCCTTCTCCTTGGAAGGGTGCGATGCCGTGCAGTTCGGGAACGCACGATCGCCTGCCAATCAAATACTCCAGGTCGTGGTCCCACCCGCGCCGGCCCTCGCGAGCGCTGCCTACGGCACGGAACTGGTGGAACTTTACTGGGCTTCGCTGCTCCGGGATGTCGCGTTTACCGATTACGCTTCAAATCCTACCGCCGCGCAGGCTGCGGCCGAGCTGGACAGCATGCCCACGTACGCCGGCCCGAGGAATGGATCGGGTCACGTCACGCCGGACCTGTTGTTCCGCGGTCCCTACCCGGGCGAAACCGTTGGGCCTTACATGTCTCAGTTGCATCTCATCCCCACCTACTTCGGTGCGCAGCCGATCAGCCAGCAGCTCGTCACCTACTTGGCGAACGTCGACTACATGACTGATGCGACGACTTACCAACAGGTCCAGAACGGCATTAACACCGGGTTGCAGAACCAGGTCGATCCGCAGCTGCGCTATCTCCGTAATGGCCGCGATCTTGGCGCATATACCCATGTGGACGTGCTCTTCCAGGCATACCTTGTGGCCTTCCTCGTGCTCAACACGATCGGCGCACCGCGGAACCCTGGTAATCCCTACGTCGGTTCCACCAAGCAGAACGGCTTCGGCACCTTCGGTGGTCCCGATGTCGCAGCCTCACTCGCGGCAGTCGCTCGCATGGCGCTAAACAGCGTGTGGTATCAAAAATGGGCGATTCACCTGCGGCACCGTCCCGAGTCGGGCGGCGCGATTGTGCGACAAATTCTGACTGGCCATGGCGGGACGCTCCAGGGCCACGTGAACAACAACGTGCTCAACTCCCAGGCGGTGCAAAGCAGCTTCAATAGGTATGGGGATTACTTCCTCTCGCAGGCTTTCCCCGAAGGTGCGCCTACCCATCCGGCCTATCCTACCGGCCACGGCACCGTCGCGGGCGCTTGCATCACCGTCCTGAAATTCTTCTTCGACGGCAATTTCGTGATCCCCAATCCGGTGGTGCCAAGCAGTGATGGGCTTTCGCTGTTGCCCTACACGGGCTCAGATGCGGGACAAATCACGGTGAACGGCGAGTTGAACAAGATCGCGAACAACATCTCTTTTGGCCATGGAATCCACTCCGGCATCCATTGGCGCAGCGACACCTCCTCCTCCATCCAACTGGGCGAGGCCGTGGCAATCAGCATGCTCCAGGATCGGGCACAGTGCTACGCCGAGAGATTCACCGTCAGCCTGACCAAGATCGACGGAACCACCGCGACGATTTCCAATCAGTA
>CAVRYN010000003.1:0-331652 GCA_963725505.1 uncultured Verrucomicrobiae bacterium
ATCCATGAAAAAGAAATCCACTTCGCAATCAGCCTTTTTTAATGTCCGGATCTTAATTGCTGCTCTCTTTTGCCTCGCTGGCGTCGCTATGGCGCTGCTTGGCATGGGCGCGTTCTCGAGCGCGTTCGCCCAGGGAAGAGGCACAAAAGCCAATCAGGCGGCTCCCGGCACACAGAGCGCCGGACGTGGTGCAAATGGTCGGTCCCGTCCGTCTGGATCAGGACTTGCGAAAGCTTCCGTACGTCGCACCCAAGGAGGAGTTCGAAGAGAGACGGCTGATGCGCTACCCACACAATGGGACAGATCAAACAAATGCCCCGTCAGGATACGGAACCTCCGGCCTGGCATACGTCCAGTCGCTGCTCAAAAACATTTGGCGGCCTACGCCAACGATTCCGGGACCGCTGCTGACGTTTGAGGGGCAGGGCAATACATGCGGTTGTCAGCCGAGTGACAGCGAGGGCGATGTCGGTCCGAACCATTACGTCGAAGCGGTCAACGAATCGATCAGGATCTTTGACAAAAACGGCAACACTTTATCGGGCCCAACCAGTTACAATTCATTCTTTTCCGGCTTGACTGGCACTCCTTGCACCAACGCCAATGACGGAGACCCTTATGTTCTTTATGATCAGGCGGCTGATCGCTGGGTGATCAGTGACTTTGCCTTTCCCGGGTCTAATGGCAGCCTTTCTATGAGTGCATTGGTGTGTCCCAGACTCCCGACCCGGTCAGTGGCGGCTGGTTTCTATATGCCCTGCAGGTAGATCCAGCAAATCCGACGTTCCTCGGCGATTACCCCAAGTTCGCGCTGTGGAATAATGGCGGAGCCCAGCCAGGGGGCGCTTATCACCTGACGGTCAACCTGTTCATCGGCTTCGGCGATTTCGCCGGCGTGCGGGTGTATGCGCTCGACCGTGCCAGCATGCTCGGTGGCGGTCCCACGAACGCGATCGCCTTTACTCTCAGCGCGGCCGATGTTGGCCCTTCCTATAGCTTCGTCCCTGCGACTTTTCGCACTGGCAGTCCGCCGCCTGCGGGAAGGGATGAAATGGTGCTGGCTATCGACAGCCCGGCCACTGGCGGTGTGACCTTGACCCAGGTCCACGCCCGGTTCTTTCATGTGGATTTTGTCACCCCGGCAAATTCCACGTTTGGCCTTGGTCCAACTCATCAGCCGAACGCCGAGATCACAGTCAACGGGTTCGTTGACGCCTTTACAACCGCGACCAGCGACCTTGTGCCACAGCAGGGCACGTCGGTAAAACTGGATACCTTGGGCGATAAGATCATGACGCCCGTGGTTTACCAGAACCGCGCCGGTACGGAATCGTTATGGGCGGATAGCACCGTTTGTACCGACGCGAACTGCACGGGCCCGACAGGCGTTCGCTGGTATCAATTCGATGTTACCGGCGGCACGTTCCCGGCTACTCCTGTCCAGCAGCAAACCTGGACCAATACCAATGACGGCTTATGGCGCTGGATGCCCAGCATAGCCGTGGATACGAACGGAAACACCGTCCTGGGTTATTCCACTTCCAGCACGACAATCTTCCCTGATATTCGGTATGCTGGACGTCTCGTCAGTGACCCGCCAGGTAACCTTGCGCAAGGAGAAGCCGTCATGTTTGCGGGAGTCGGATTCCACAGTGGCGTCCGCTGGGGTGATTATACGAGGACAGAAGTCGATCCCTCCAACGGCATGGACTTCTGGCATATCAACCAATATGCCCAAAGCGGCACCTGGCACACGCGCATCGGCAAGTTCAACTTTGGCGGTGGTTCTCCAACTCCTACTCCAACAGCGTCTCCAATCGCTACGCCAACGGCGACTCCGTCTGGCTGCAATTGGTCGGCCGGTCCGGACATGCCTACAGTGTTAATCAGAGCGGTGGGCGTGTTTTTCCCAGCCGACGGAAACTTTTACACCGTGGGTGGCCGTACCGCGGACACAGCAGGCTCTGACTTCCAGCACGTGCTTCAGTACAACCCCGGTACCAACAGCTGGACCCAAAGGGGCGTGACATTACCCGACAACACGATGAATAACATGGCCTGTGGTGTGCTCACTGTTTCAGGAACTCCTTTGATCTATTGCGTGGGCGGCTCCGCAGCTGGGCAGACCACAGCCACAGCGCGCGTGTTCTTCTATAACCCGGCCACCGACACCGCGACCACTCTCACCGGAGACGACTGGCCGGGCGCCATGGGAACCATTCTGCCTGGTGGCTTTGCAGTGACTGGCAACAAGCTATACATACTGGGCGGGTTCAACATCAACGTAGCTTCCACTAACCAGATCTGGGCGTTTGACCCCACTGCTGCCGTTGGCTCCAAGTGGACACTGGCCCCGGTGACCACACCGGAAGGAATCATGTATGCACCTACGGCTGCCATAGGTGGCATTATCTATGTGGGTGGCGCATCGGACTATCAGGGTGCCACAGTGGTTGACACCACTAACTCGTTCAGCTTCAATCCTGCCACCAACACCATCGGGTCCATCGCAGCGATACCGAGGGCTACAGGCGAGACACGTGGGCTGAACTTCAATGGCAACATGTATGTCATGGGTGGTGGCAGAGTCGCACCCAATCCCTCCACTGAGGTGGATGTCTATCATCCGGGTACTAATACTTGGACAACGGACCTGCCATTTGTGACTCCGCGGCGCAACTTCCCGACCGATACCAATGGCACAGACCACATCTGGCTCTCAGGGGGGTATGCCACCGACGGCATTACACCGCTGGCCTCGATGGAAATCTTCATGTGCCAAGGGGGGCAATCCCCAACGCCGACACCCACGGCCACGGCTACGGCAACCGCCACAGCAACTGCGGCAGCTTCGGCAACGCCTACAGCAACAGCTACCGCGACAGCAACAGCAACAGCGACGCATACGCCGACAGCTACGCCTACGGCCACAGCGACAGCGACTGCCACAGCAACGCCGACGCCAGTGCTAACACCGAGGCCTAGTCCGACGCCGCGTCCGCGTCCGACTCCGCCGCCGCGGCCCTAGCTTGCAGCGGTATTTGGAAACGTTAAGCGGGAACTCGTGAAGCGATTCGCGAGTTCCCGCAACGTGTCTGGGGCAGAACGCGTTGTCTCCAAACGCATTGGGTGAAATGCGGCTTTGCCGCCTGATATCTTGCGCCTTCGGCGACTCACCTGCCATCGTCTTCGCCGCCTCCGCCGAGGCTACGGCGGGCCAAGGGAGAAGCCGATCCCACCTCAATGCCCGCGTGCCAATGGATTAATTACCCAAGGCCAGTCTTCCGCCCTCGCGCACAAACCGGCAGCCACCGGATTGTGCCGGATGTAATTCAGTTTTGCTGAAAGCTGCGTGCTGCGTTCACCAGCTCGCAGTCGATGATCGAAATACCCTTCCTACATTAATATCCTCTGTAAGAGCAAGCCCAAACCGAGCCAGCGGAGCGGTGAGGCGAGGGCCGACACAAGCAGGGTGAGCGGGGCGCGGAGGGGAAGGGACGTGCGGGCGCTCGGGGACGTGCTGCGGGAGACGGGAGTAAGCAGCACGCCAGCGGAGCGACCCACAGAGGATACTAATGTAGCTGTTCGCTTTCGCTAAAGGCGGGCGAGACGCTCCGCCCTACCCGGCGCTGTCGCTTCGCTCCGGCCAGCGAAGCTGGCGGCTCACACACCAAAGTTTATTTCGTGTGTGAGCCAGCGCCTGCCAGCTGACGTGATTGATCCGCGAATGAAAACGTTTCCAGTTTCGGATGACCGCGCTCATCGATCCATCGCGCCCGAAAGATGGCAGCGCATGTAAGTGATCAGGCATCAAAAGAAAGAGCGTGATGTGCCATCGCATCTTGGCTTCGTACAATTTTGCTGAATCCAAAATCGCTTTCGCCAACAGAGGACTTGTTAATGTGTTTTGTGCTTTTTCCCGATCCACGGCGACGCGGACGTGAAAAAGCGCGCCGGGTTCAACCCAATGGGGCACCTTATGATGCAAACGCTGTGGGAAACCGCGGTAGATTTTCATTTCTCGGGAATCTAACCACCGGACTTGCCATGTCCGAGTAAATTCTCGCGGCTCCAGCGAGTCATCTGCCATCGCCAAGGGAGAAGCCGATCCACCTGTAGCTTACTGCTGCAAGGTGGAACGCGTTGTCCTCAACGCGTTGGCTGACAGATGCGGCTTCGCCGCCGAATGATTTTGCGCCTTCGGCGGTTAGGCTGCCATCGTCTTCAGAGAAGCCGATCCACCCATAGCTTACTGCTGCAAGGTGGAACGCGTTGTCCTCAATGCGTTGGCTGACAGATGCGGCTTCGCCGCCGAATGATTTTGCGCCTTCGGCGGTTAGGTTGCCATCGTCTTCGGAGAAGCCGATCCACCCATAGCCTACTGCTGCAACGCGTTGGCTAAACAAATGCGGGCCGCCCCAATATTTGCACCTTCGAGGGTTAAGGCGACATCGTCTTCGCCGCCTCCGCCGAGGCTACATCGCCAAGGGAGAAGCCGATTCAGCCCCTCTAAAGCAGGCGGGGAACTCGCGAGTCTTTCCTCTCGCGAGTTCCCGCCTTAGAGTCCAAACAACGTCCGAACTAGGGCCGCGGTCGCGGAGTCGGCTGTGGCCTCGGCGTCGGCGCATGCCTCACTGGCGTCGGCGTTGGCGTCGGCGTGGGACTGCCACACCCTGTGGGTATGTAGTTCACTCGCAGCCCTGGTGTCAGCGTCGCTTCATCGCAAGAGAACGACGTGAACACCTTCAGATCTTGCTGGATGCCGCTGACTGCCGTCAACCCGTTGTCGCCGGTTGTCCCGTAGATCACCGACAACGTATTCGAGCCTTCGGTCAACAGTACCTCGAACTCCGCTTGCGTGGGACCCGGGGGGCTGTTGAAGTAGTTGGCCTTCCACCTGATGACGAACTGCCGATTGGGCGCAGTTCCCAGCGTCTGGGTGAAGATACCGCAGCCTGGGCAGGGACCCACACTTTCATCGGTAACTAGATCGGCATAGTTAGGGAACAAGGTATTCACGAACGGATCCTGTCCACTCCCCGGATCCACCGGCACGCACCCTTCCCAGAAGAACAGTTTGTTGTAGGGCCCGGTGAAGTGTATGTCGCCGTCCGACCCGACAGACGCCACTGAAGTCGAAGTGCCGTATACGCTTACCGGGAAGGGTAGAGTGATGTCCGTGGTGCAGTCGTCGCAGTGGTTGCCGATATCGGTGCCGCCGGCGGTTATCGTGCCGGTGGCAGTAGCTGTCGTATAGGTTACCTGGCAGGTGGGGGTTGGCGTGGCCGAAGGTGTTCCTGTCGGTGTTGCGGTTGCCGTAGCCGTCGCTGTAGGGGTGGCTGTTGCCGTCGCTGTAGGTGTAGGGCTTGGGGATCCACTTGGCGATGCCGTTGGTGTTGGTGTTGGACTCCCACCGCCGGGCAGAGGATAAACATAGGCGCCGCGACTGCGCGTCCAGACCGAGAGCGTGGTGGAGCCGCGGTCGATTTGCATGTCCCACACCATCGCGTGCGAGATGCCGTTCTCGAAGCGCACCCAGGTTGGAGACGCTACCGTTATGTCGTCGGTATAGTAAACGCCCCAGTCTGTCCCGGCATAAACCTGGTGGGCATTGTTCGGATTAACAATGATCGAATCCACCGGAATATCCGGCAGATTGCCGGTCTTGTCTAGCCATGTAAAGGAGCCGCAGTTAGCAGCGCAGGTTACCTGAAACACGTGACCAGGCGTGGACGGCGTGTTAGGGTTAAAGCCGCCTATCGCCGCGTAGCCCACCGGCAGATTCGCGGCCGACACGGTTGGATCGAGCGCGATCCCTTGCACGGGGCGCAAAGGCACAACGGTGTTATTACCGGTAACATCCACCCAGTTGGCCTGTGACGCAATGCCGGTGCCAAGGTTAAAACCGATCCACACATTGGCGTCGTTCGTGCCAACCATGGCCACACTCTGGTACTTCGGCGAGTACTTGACCTGGTTGATGTACGAACGATTGCCCAAGGTCTGCTTGGTCATGTTCTGGGTCGTCGGATTGTTCGTCACATACCAGTCTGCTGTACCGAACGAAGAGTTGCCGCCATCAATCGTCTCCCATACTCTGGTAGTACCAGCAATCAGATGACCGCAGCCTCCGGGAACACCGGCTGCCGGACAATCATCACCGCCGGGAATACCGCCATGGAAAAGATCGTAGGGCAAAATGAATGATTGTGTGTCACTACCCCAACCGCCGGAGACCCTGCCACTCCAAGGGGCATTCTGGTTCGTGCAGTTACTCACGCACCGATGAATCGCACCGCTGTTGTTACCCTGCCAGAAGCGGAGGCTTGAACCTGTGCCTACTGGATCAATGCGCCCGGTGAACCCGTCGCCGCCAACGCCCATCTGCCATAGCACAGGCCCCGTTGGCGATCCGGTAAACGTGACTGAGATGGAGCCGTTGTCCTGCGCGCCGCCGTTTGCCTGCGGAGAGGCAGCGTTCGCGAAGTTGCCGCTGATGTCGCCGGAGTAAAACTCGATGGTGTTAACACCTGTGTCCATATTAAACCAGGTCGGATCGACGGTCTGCGATGTAATGTCCGCATTTATAGTTCCGTGGACGCCGCCATCGTTTCCGATTGCCAGAATGCTGGATGAGCCGGGCAGGAATGCGAGAGCATGTTGGTCCACGTGCACGGGACCCGCGCTTCCGCTATACGAATAACCGCAGGTGATATCGTTCCACACAGTGCCCGTGCGCGTTGCAAACCAGACGTCGAACGTGTCGAAGAAGACCCGGTCCGGATTGTTTGGGTCCACGGCGACTCCCTGGTCGTACCAGTTCTGGGGATAATCGCCCTGCCCAGGGTTGGTTGGCAGTTTCTGAGTGCGCCGCCTTGAGAGCCTTCCATATAAGCCCAAGTCGCGCCACCGTCTGTGGTAGCCCAGGCGCCAAGCTGGCAGCCATTGGTATTGCCGCAACCGCTGTTGCTATTCGACACGATGGACTGGCCCTGTGCGTAAATGTAATTTGGGTTACTCGGCGCGACGCCAATGTCAATTCGTCCGAGCTGGTTGCCGGTCGTGGTATTGACAAACGCGCTTCCGTTGCCGGCGTTCATCGGCGCCCCTGTCGGGTACGACGCTGCCGGTAACCTGGTTGCCGAAGATGAACCCATTGGCGTTGCTGGTGATGGACGCAAAGCTCGGGCAGCCGCTCGTGCCCATGGTGGCGCTGTAGAGTCCGTTTGCCCCGTTGTTGCCCAAGATCGTATTGGACCGTCGTGGCAAACCCGCGGGTGCCGATCGCGGCGACGATCCGAGTCGTGCCACCCATATTGCTTAGCTCCAGTCCTGTAACATCCTGGCGTTGCGTGCTGAAGCTGTTGGTAAAACACGGGCCGGTCCAGTTAACACCAGCGTCGTACGAAAAGTAGAGACCTTGTTTGGTTCCGGCAACCACCTTGTTACTGTTGTTCGGGTCCACGCGGACTTTGCCAACTGCGTTGTATTGTGGATATTGCCCTGGAGGCTCCACGTAAATCATGCCGAACACGTCGGCGCCGAGCACAGTCCAGGTGGCGCCTGCATCGGTTGACTTGAGAATACCCTGGCTGCCCATCGAAAAGGAACCAAAGTTGAGGTCGCCGGTGCCTGCGTAAATGGTGTTATGATTGCTAGGATCGATCGTAATAGTATCGATCGCTGTAGTGGCAATCAGCGGATCATCGGTCACAGCGGTCCACGTAGTCATATCGCTGCAACAGTTCGTGGTTTTCCACACACCGCCGCCGACGGGCCCAATATAAGCAACGATACTGCCATTGGTCGTCGTAGTTGGATCGATCGCAATGGCGTTAACTCGACCCTCGGTTGTGGTGTAATTGAAACAGCCGGAACACCCGGTCATCCGTTCCGGTTGCGGACCGAGCGCAGTGAAAGCATTTGGGCTAAGAGGCACTGGCCCCCCCGGGTTGAGCTTTAGATGAGCTCCAGCCGGAACGCCAGTCGCCATTCGCGCATGTTGCACAGCTGCGGCGCGCACCCATGCCGGGTCAAAGCGGCCAGTAGGAAATGTCAGACGATCATGCCAGTATTGTTCCAATTGTGCCAGACGCGCAGATTCACTCTGAGAACTGTCGCCCGGTACAGGCATGTAGCGATCGGCCTCTGGGGCAGGTCGCGGTGCGGCCCCCCTCTCTGCTAAGATCGCCAGGGCTACTCCGAACAGACAGACAGTTAATCCGAGCAACGCGCGGAGATTGAAGAACCCGCCTTCGCCGAGGCTACGGCGGGCAGGCGCTGATTGTGAAGTGGATTTCTTTTTCATTTTTTTTAGATTTGGAGATTTACGCGCGTGCACTTTTGAGGAGTCGAGACGCTGCATGTATTTGCTTGGTGTGGTGCATGCTTTGTTTCAATAGACCTGAAGGTGCAAGCGAAAGCCACGTGTAAACGTTGCGCCGAAATTAGTCAAGCTTTTTCGACGGCTAAAACGTAAATCGTTTCATGCGTGGCTGCCAAATTTTCCACTACGGTCTTGGTACTGCCGGGCCGCAGCGCGAGGCCGGTCGGATCGCCGTGCTCTGGCGTCTTTGGTTGGGATGACGGAAAGCACCTGACAAAGCTTCCGCGGCTGTTTAATGCGCGAGCTGTCCCCCCACACACGGCAGGCGGTAGCGACCTGATCGTTGGCGAAGCCGCCGGGGGAACTCGCGAGTTTCCGCTCGCGAGTTTCCCGCCTTAACGGTTCTAATTAGGTCCAGCAGCTACGGGCGTGGCGGCGGCGTCGGACGCGGCCTGGGCGTCGGTGTAGGCCTCGGCGGCACCGTGATTGTTGCCGTCGGTGTTGCCGTAGCCGTTGCGGTTGCCGTTGCCGTCGCTGTGGCTGTTGGGGTTGGAGTCGGTGTACGTGTCGCTGTCGCCGTTGCCGTGGCTGTGGCCGTAGGTGTGGGCGTCGGTGTACGTGTCGCCGTTGCCGTGGCTGTTGCCGTGGCTGTGGCTGTTGCCGTGGCTGTGGCTGTTGGCGTCGGCGTGTGCGTCGCCGTTGGAGACGCCGTAGGAGTAGGCGTTGGCGTCCCGCAGGGCCCTGTGAGGACACTGCTCTCCACCGTGTTCGTGTCACCGCTGACACCGTCAAATCCTCCTACCACCAACAGGAGATTCCCGATCGCCGTGCCGCCGGTAAAAGAATGCGGCACGTTCGTATTCGGCCCACTCGTCCAGCTATTGCTAATCGTATCGTAGATGTAGGTGCTGGTGTAAGAAACAGCCGGCGCTCTCATCGAAGCTGCGATGCGATCTTGCCTCGTGGCCGAGGCGCTAACGTCTGGATTGCCGCCACCGACCAGATAGGTGTTGGTGCCAACCCCAGCCGCGGCAGGCCTATAGATGGCTACTGGCACTGGCGCCACCGCCGCCCAGGAATCACCCACGATGTCGTAGCGGTAATGATCCGTCGATCCAGCGCCGCCGTTCCAGTGACCAGCCAGATACGCGAACTGACCGACGATACTATAGCCGGCGCCACCCATCGGTACTGGAATGGGCGCCCGGGAAGTGTTCCAGGTATTGGCAACCGGGTCATACTCCCACGTCTGACTATCTTCAGCGAAGCTAGTGTTAAAACCACCGATGACGTAGATTTTGCCGTTCACCGAATCATAGACTGCGCTCGGGAAATACCGGCCGTCCGGCATGGGAGCGCCCATGGTCCAGGTGTCCGTCGCGATGTCGTAGATTTGCGTCGTAGCCAGGACATTGAAGCTCGGGTCGAGCCCGCCGAAGACATAAATCTTGTTGGTGTTCGCGGCGTAAGCTATCCCCGCATCATAGAAGCCAATTGTCACATTCGCTAACGGCGTCCAGCTATTGGCGACCGTGTCATACCGGTAAAAAGCGTTCGTTGGCGAGCCGGCGGTGATGCCGCCTGCTGAATAACCGAAGGTGCCATTGCTGGTGACCGCTGCTGACTCAACGATGAGTGGGTAATTGGCGACGATCGTCCACGGGCCAGGCGTCCCTCCTGGCGTACAGGTTGGCGTCGCTGACGGCGTCCCTGTGGGTGTGGCCGTCGGTGTAGGACTTGGACAACCACCGCCGGTGACGTTGATCTCCACCGAGGTGGTCGTGCTAGCGCCGGTGTATCCGCCCACTGCTACCGCTGTGTTACCCACATGCGTCCCCGCTGGGAACGAGCGCTGCTGGATCAGGCTCGGACCGCTGCTCCAGGTGTCGGTAGCGGGATCGTAGAGTAGCAGGGCGCCGGTGGTATCCGGGCGGAGCAGCCGGTTGAACCATGCTCGTAGTCCCTTACTGCCCGATTTAGGCGATGTGCTCGAATCAGTGAAGGGATTGCCACCACCGAATACCCACAGCTTGCCCCCGACTACCGCAGAGCCCGGCACGTTGTCGGCGCTGGGCATATTGGCCCGCGCCGTCCAGGTGTCGGTCGCAATGTTGTAGTCCCACGTCGTGGCGATCACGGTGTTGTTGGCATCGCGTCCCCCGGCCACGTAAAGATGACCGTTGATCACCCCAGAGGCCGCGCCGCCGAAGCCTGCCGCCGCCGGTATGCTCATCCGGCTGGTGTTAAAGGTGTTGGCGACCGGGTCGTACTCCCACGTCTGCAGGAACGCCGGGGTGATGTTTCCGGTGGAATAACCACCCACCAGGTAGATCTTCCCGTTAAAGTAGCCCGATGCCATAAAGGCTCGCACATCAGGCATGTTCGCACCTGTGGACCAGGTGTTGGTCGCAATGTCGTAGATACGCGTGGTATTGACCACCGTGGCCGTAGTAAACTCCGAGCCACCGAAGACGAACAGCTTGTTGACATTGGGCGCATACACGCCGGACGCCATGCCGTTGTTCAGATCGGGCACAGGAGCTAGCGGCGTCCAGGTGTTAGCGACCGGGTCAAACTTCCCGAACTGGTTGATATTGTCAGCAGCCGAGAAGGAGTAGCCGCCTCCCTCATAGGCAAAGGTGCCATCGCTATCCATGAAGCCGCCGTAATGGTCTATCGCTACCGGCGCAGCCTGCGTCCACGGCCCGGGTGTACCTCCTGCTGTGCAGCTAGGCGAAGGAGATGGCGTGCCTGTGGCTGTTGGAGTCGGGGTGGGACTCCCGCATGGTCCGCTAATCAGCCACCTGCCCGCATTCACTACCACCTTCCCCCAATCTCCGCTTTGCGTCGCATCGAACCCGACATAGGCTGTGACGCCCACAGTCGTGTGCCCGCCGACCGGACGGAACGCTACCAATGACTCGCCGAGGTTGTTCGCCGCTACCTGTGTCGCTCCAGCCGCGAGCGTTACGATGTTCGCGAAGTTGCTGTTAAGTGTGGTGACACCAGTCATCAGCGGGTGCCCCGCGTTAAACGTGCCGAGCGAGAATGCATTGAATTCCAGGTTCGTCGAGTAACTGTACGGGTTGTAGTTGCCGCTTGCCCATCGGCCGTTGACTCCGTACGGCTGCCCCGGTCCGTAGTGGCTAAAGCCGTACTGGACTACGACCCCACCTGAATCTACATAGTCGGCCAGGTTATTGCCAAGCGTATCGCCATCAAGGAATGGACTGTTGCTGAACGGCACTACGATCTGGTATGCCTGAAGCTGACCCAGAGTCGGTGTGCCGGACGATGCATCGAAGAGGTCAACCGCCGTAACCCCTGGCTCGGCGAGAATTTCCGTTTGCAGCATAGTAGGCAGGCCGTCCGTATCAGCATACACGATGAGCACATGAAACGAACTCGGTGTGCAGCTGGCCGTCGCTGTAGGTGTTGGTGTTGGTGTGGGACCGCAGGGACCGCCAGTGTAATAGATCGTCCCATTCCAGACGCGAGGCGAGAAGACCGGCGCGGTGAACGGCACGTTGGTCGCGGATCCGAGGAAAAGAGACAGGTCCGCATTGGAATAGTTTTGATTCGATCCAGTGCCGTTGGTGTAGTGGAGCGTAATTGCGGGGTCGGCCACCACAGCGATTCCGTAAAGGGTGCCCGCGTTTAGGACGAACGGGTTTGACAAGGTGACGTGAGTCGGCAAATCGACACCAGCCCCGGTTCCGCTGCCGGTTGCCACTTGCGTCCAAAGGGCCATATTGGTTTCGTTCCCTACCGAGGTCATCCCGGGTAACACATAAACTCGCACATTACTAAACGCCACTGTTTCTGCGGTATTGATATCGAGTGAAGTTACGGTAATTGGATTCGCCGCAACGGTGAGGTCGAAATAATTAGCGCCGCCCGCGCTGCCAGCGTTATTCGAGGCGAAGAGTGTTGTTATCTGTGCCGGCGTGCACGTCGGGCTGGCTGTCGGCGTAGCTGAAGGTATTACTGTCGGTGTTGGCGTTGCCGATGGTGAAGCCGTAGGCGTTGGCGTCGCTGATGGACTCGCCGTTGGTGTAGCACTCGGTGTGCCTGTCGGAGTCGGGCTGGGACAGCCTCCGGTGACGACATTGATCTCCACCGACGTTGTTGTAGTAGAGCCATTGTATCCGCCCACCGCTACCGCTGTGTTACCCACATGCGTACCCGCAGGGAACGAGCGTTGCACATTCAGGCTCGGCCCGCTGCTCCAACTGTCGGTAGCCGGATCGTACACCTGCAGGGCGTTCGTGGTGTCCGGCCTGCCCAACCGGTTTAGCCATGCGCGAAATCCCTTCGTGCCTGAGGTAGGCGCGGCCGCTGAGCCGGCGAATGGATTGCCACCGCCGAATATCCACACCTTGCCCGCGATCACCGCCGAGCCCGGCACGTTGTTGGCGCTGAGCATATTGGCCCGCGCCGTCCAGGTGTCGGCCGCAATGTTGTAGTCCCACGTCGTGGCGATCACGGTGTTGTTGGCATCGCGTCCGCCGGCCACATACAGATGACCGTTGGCCACCCCCGAGCCCGCGCCACCGAAGCCTGTCGCCGCGGGTATGCTCGTCTTCGTCACGAAGCTGTTAGCAACCGGGTCATACTCCCAGGTCTGCAGGAACGCCGGGGTGATGTTTCCGGTGGAATAACCACCCACCAGGTAGATCTTCCCGTTAAAGTAGCCCGATGCCATGAAGGCGCGCACATCAGGCATCGGCGCTCCGGTGCTCCAGGTGTTGGTGGCGATATCGTAGATTCGGGTGGTATTGACCACGATGCCGGTGGTGGGATCGTCGCCACCGAAGACGAAGAGCTTGTTCACGTTGGGCGCATACACGGCTGAGGCCTCGGCGTTGGTCAGATCTGGCACAGGGGCGAGAGGTGTCCAGGTGTTAGCGACTGGGTTAAACTTACCGAACTGGTTGATGGTGCCACCGGCCGAGAAGGAGTAGCCGCCTCCCTCATAGGCAAAGGTGCCATCGCTGTCCATGAAGCCGCCGTAGTGATCTATCGCTACTGGCGCAGCTTGCGTCCACACCCCAGGTGTGCCTCCAGGTGTGCAAGTGGGCGTCGGCGAAGGTGTTCCCGTCGTAGCTGTAGGTGTAGCTGTAGGGGTGGGCGACGCGCAGGGGGCCAGCGTATAGATGAAGTAAGCGCCCGTGGCTACGCCAGCTGGCGGGTTGGTGCCGGTGGCGTCACACCCTACCTGCGTGAAGTTCGTCGTGTTTTGCTGCACTCCTACCGTTAGGGCGCTATCTGTGCCTCCTGTGTGGCTGGTCACCAGATTGTAGTAAACATCGAACCTACCCGTGAGGGCGGTAGCCTCGTTGAAGATCACCTCATAGTTGAGGTTGGGAGTGGGATTGCCCGGGTAGTAGGCATCGCGCCACTCGATGACGAAAGTCCGGTTGGGAGCAGTGCCGTAGGTCGCGTAGAACACGCCGCAAGTGGGGCACGTGGCCGTGACCGGGTACTGGTCCACCCACATAGGGCCTATGGTGTAGGTAGCGATGGAGTTGGGCATACAGGTGATGCCGAAGCCAGCGTAATCTGTGCCGAATCCCAGTTCACCGTTCGAGCCAGCCAGGGCGCTGTTGTAGGTGGTGTCATAAATCTTGACCGGGAATGGGAATGGGACCGAAAGGGAGCAGTCGTCGCAGTTGATGCCCAGGCTGGTGGTGCCGGCCAGATATGAGCCCGTAGTGATCGTGTAGTTGTAGTTCTGCGCCGTCGGGCAGGTCGGGGTCGGAGTAGGCGTCGGTGTAAACGTGGCCGTTGCCGTCGGCGTGGGCGATGCGCAGGGAGCCAGGGTGTAGGTCTGCATGCTCGCGGCCGGCCGGCCGGCGTTGCACTGCGACTGGGTGTAGGTCGTGCCGTTCTGCTCGACGCCGATGGCTCCGACGGTGGTGTTGGCCGAGCCGAAGGCGCCATAAATGATATCGAAGCTGTTCAGCACGCCTTCGTGGAAAACAACCTCATAGTTGGCGTCGCTATTGGCAAGGCAGGTGGTGGCTCCATTATAGCGGCAGGCGCGCCACTCGATGTAGAAGTTGCGGTTGGGCGCGGTGCCGGTCGTGGTGGTGAAGATGCCGTAGTTGCCCGTCGCGCCGGTGATCTGGTCCACAGCAAAGGGGAAGATGTTGTAGGTCGCGGTGGCATCCGGCAGACAGCCGGTGTAGAAGAAGTTATCGGCGGTGCCGAAGGCCAGGTAGCCGTTGGAGCCGGCCGTGGCCGTGGTGAAGGTGTTACCGTAAAGGCCGACCGCGAAGGGCAGGGTGATGAGCGTGCCGCAGTCGTCGCAGTGGTTGCCGATGTCGGTCGTGCCGGAGACGATGGTGCCGCTGCCGTTGGTGATGTTGTAGTTCTGCGCCGTCGGGCAGGTCGGGGTCGGAGTAGGCGTCGGTGTTGAAGTCGCAGTAGGTGTAGACGTTGCAGTAGCTGTGGCCGTTGGAGTCGCTGCGACTGTCGGCGTTGGTGTCGGGGTGAATGTCGCAGTGGCTGTAGGTGTTGCCGTAGCTGTTGATGTAGGCGTAGGCGAGGCACAGCCGCCAGTGTAAACATAATTGAGTTGCAATCCGTCCACCAGCCCGCCCGTGTTGCACTCAAACTGCGTGAAGTGCGAGCCGGTGTCGCGCTGCGCGCCTACAGTAGCGCCCGATCCGGTGTTTGTGTTCAGGGCGCCATAGATGATCTCGAAGTTAGGCGTATCCTCGTGCAGACGGACTTCGAAATCGAGGATCGGCGGTCCACCTGAGCAGCAGAACTGTTCCCGGAACTCGATGTTGAAGATGCGATGAGGCGTAGTCCCACTGGTCGAAGTGAATACACCCTGCCCGTTCGCGGTATCCACATCGTACAGGTCGTCCCAGTATGGAGCAAGCAAGCCATTCATCGTGGCGGTGGGCAGGCACGCGTTTGTGAACGTGCTGTTGCTACTTGTAAATTGCAGGTTGCCGTTCGAGCAGATATTGACCGAAGTGAAGCTCTGGTCGTAGAAAGTGACCGGGAAGGGCAAGCCGATGTTGGTGATGCCGTCGTCAGCGTGGTTGCCGCTGTCCACCGTGCCGGGCACGATGGTACCGCTGGTGGTGGTGATCGTATAATCGCCGATCGGGCACGTCGGCGTTGGACTAGCTGTTGGTGTAGGTGTGGGCGAGCCCGGGCACGGAACATAAGAGGCGGTCAGTTGCTGCCCAGAGCTGACCGGCGGGCTGATCCCGCCTGTGGCATCGCAGCCATACTGAGTAAAGATGACGTTATCCTGCTTCACCCCCACCACCAACGCGCTGTCGTTGCCAAACGGGTCGGCTGTGACGGTGTTATAGATGTATCGGAAGGGTGGCGAACCGTTCTCGTACAGGGCTATCTCGTAATTCAGTGGCACGCCATCACCGAAGTCCTCGGTTCGGTACTCGACATAGAAGACGCGGTTAGGCGCGGTGCCTGTGGTGGTCGTGAAGATACCCTCGCCTGCGTTAAAAGTGACCTGGTCGTCCCAATAAGGAGCCAACACGAAAGTACCCTGGGTGCTCGGCCAGCAGGTAATGTCAAAGGTGTCATTGACTGTTCCGAAGGTCAGATGGCCGTTCGAGCCTGCGGCCGCACTCGTGTAGGTATTCCCATACAGGCTCACCGGGAACGGAAGCGTAATGACCGTGCTGCAATCATCGCAACTGTTGCCGATATTGGTTACGCCCGGCACGAACGTACCGGTACTGGAGGAGAACGTGTAAGTGGGGCATGGCGCTGCTGTCCCGTTAAGCCGGAAAACCTGGTCGGGTCCGCCTGCGGTAGTTATGCAGCTCGCCAGCTTTGGCATCCAAGTGGGGCAGATCCCGAAGCCGCCGCCCGGATTTTGCCAGGCCGCAGGAGAGTTGGACTGCACCGTGCGATCGGTCGAGCCCCACTCGCCGCCAGTGCCAAAGGTCATGTTGGCCTGGATCTCGACCCAGTAGTGGCCCGCGGTGAGGACCGCCGGGGCTGGCAGGTTTACCGTGAAGGTGGTGCCCACTACGCTGAACGGCTGGCTGGTCGCGCTATAGACTGGCGCGCCGGGAACGCCCCCGCTATCGCTATAAAAGAAGACATTAAAACTGGCGGCAGGTCCGGCGCCATTGAAGTACAACCCATCGGCATCGATCGACTGCACATTCCAAGTCTGACTTGGTGGCACCACGAAGTCGTCGGCGAGATCAGAACTAAACGTGGGGAAGTCGGTGAACGTCGCCGACAAGGTGGCGGTGCCCGAAGCATTGTTGTACTGATCGTAGAGGACCGCCGCCGGCGCGGCCGGCACCGGAGGATTGACCGGAAGGCGAATCGCGGATGCAGCAGCGGCGACATTTGAGGTTGTGGGAAGCTGCGCTATGCTCGCGGCTTGGGCTCGCTTGGTAGTCCCGCGACTGCGGGACTGCGCCAGCGCGAATGGGATCGCGCAGACGGCGAGAAGCAGGAGCAGGTAAAACGCGCTCCGAATAATTTGTGCTTTGATGGTGGGATTAATTTGTTTTTTCATTGTTTTGTCCCTCGAGGTTTGGGAAAATTCACGGAAGCAATCCGCTGAGTGTACTGGTGGGCGTACATCGTGGGGACACGCTTGTAGCGAAAAACGCGGGAGCGCGTCAACCTTTTTTTTACATTTTTTTGAAATTTTTTCTGGGGGGGGGAAATCGCCGCTGATGAGGCGCGAAAATCGGAGACTAAATGGTCAGATTTTGTCGGGGAATCTGAGAATTTTGGCGCTTCGCGCCTGTAGCCGGGATCGGTGATCCCGGCCCCGGTGACGCTGGGAGAGAATCTCAAATGCCGGGATCACCGATCCCGGCTACAACATCAGTGACTCAATCTCCCCTTGCCATGCCCACTGATCGGACGTCTCAACCAACCCGGCCCGTACCGGGTTCTCTTTAACGTACTCCCACTTTTGACTATAGCTCTCAGCGGAGCGTAAAACATGGTCAAAGAACTCTTCCTACACTAATATTCTCTGTAAGAGCAAACCCTAACCGAGCCAGTGGAGCGGTAAAGCGAGGGCTGACACAAGCAGGGTGCGCGGGCACGGAGGGGAAGGGACGCGCAGGCGCTCGGGGACGCGCTGCGGGAGACGGTAGTGGGCAGCGCGCCAGCTGAGCGACCCACACAGAATACTAGTGTAGCTGTTCGCTTACGCTCAAGGCGGGCAAGATGCGCCGCCCCTACCCGGCGCTGTCGCTCCGCTCCGGCCAGCGTAGCTGGCGGCTCACAGATCAAATGGCCTCCATCTGTGAGCCAGCGCCTGCCAGACTCTTCCACTCAGTTTTAAGCCGGGATCGGTGATCCCGGCTACAGCATGCTCGCGTACGATTCGTTTGCTAATCCATTCCTTCCATCGCTGCATGAAGATCGGGAGCGTTTTGGCGTCCAGCTCTGCTGAACAAAAGAAATGTACGTGATCGGGCATTATGACATAGCGTCCGATCGCCCATCTCATGGCGATCATGCGCACGTCGCCATTCATCGACCAGAATCGCCGCAACTTCTTTGGAGGCTAAAATCGCTCGTCTTTCTAAAGTGCACGTGGTGATGAAATAGATCGGCCAGTCGATTCAAATACGTTCGAGCCGGCGCAGGTGCTTGTGCACGCGCCCATCTGTAGTCCCGACGCGTCGGGATGATGCCGGCCAGCTTGAATTTCCGAATCGCCCCTGTTTGAGGTCCGGGATCACCGATCCCGGCTACAACAAACGCGCCTATGGCCTCGGCGGAGGCGTGGGATGGGGCCTAACCGATGGCTCCGACCTCGGCGTGGGCGTGGGCCTGGGCGTGCCAGCAGGTGTAGGTGTCGGCGAGGGTGTAACCGTAGGAGTAGTGCTTGGCGTAACGGTAGGTGTAGCAGTAGGCGTCGCCGTTGCCACCGGGGTGACAGTAGCTGTCGCTGTTGCTGTTGCTGTTGCCGTTGGCGTTGGAGTCGGTGTATGTGTCGCTGTCGGCGTGGCTGTCGCTGTTGGCGTAGCTGTGGGCGTTGGGGTAGGTGTAGCGCCGCCTGATGGCGATACGCGCACGAAATAGACGTCCTGCTCGTGCTGGCCCCGGCTCGGGTTGAAGTTGAACGTGGCGGAATACGCCACATTGGCTCCGGTGTTATCAGATACGAGCGTGATGTAGTCGCCTATCTTGTTCTGGTTCGGCCAGCCTTCCAGCGGATTAAAGGAGTTGCTTACCGCTACGTTAGGCGACCAACTAACGCCGCCGTCCGTGCTGTAAGAGTAGAATAATTGCGAATCGGTGTTGTTCGCGGCGTTTCGAGTGTCTAGCCACACAGAATCAATGCGTCCGTTGGGCGCAACTGAAAGTGTGCCGAACCAGTGCCACTTATTAGGATTGACGGGATCGTCATTGATCCGAATCGGCGCGCTGAAGCTCAGCACCGCCGTTGGTGCTGCGCACGAACATGACGTTGGTCCCGCCGCCGGACGGGCTGAACGCTGGTCACCATGTAAATGTTGTTGTTCGTCGGACCGCCCGAGCGGTCCACGGCCAGGAATGTCTGGCCTGCTAGTCCGCCAGGATTGACCGTGCCGCCGTAAACGACACTGCCGCCCATGTTGACTGTGGTAACCTGATCAAAAGTCGGTGTGACGTTCGGGTTTTGCGCGTTGGTCGAGCGGATGCACCAGAAACTGCTCCCCTCGTCGTTACCGCCGATAAACAGGTTGCCGTTGGAAGCCACATCGAGCGTTCCCCAATCAGGACCATTGGGAATGTTGATCGGACTCTGCCAGGTGGCGCCGCCATCGGTGGAACGGCTGAATTCTCCGGAGTCGCAAGCGAAGAAGCCGGTCCAAAACTGATACTGGAAGCCGTGACCCATGCTGGTCGGGGTCTTATCGACCGTGAACCATTCCTTGTCGCCGCTGTGCGCGGCTCCGTCGGGCGACCGCTCCGTCCACGATTGCCCGCCGTTTGTGGAGCGCCAAATATCGCCACAGATACGTATTTACTAACAGGCTGAGATAGAAAAAGTTTCCCGTCTCATCGGAGTTCAACACCGGGTCGCTGCGGAAGACGTTGTTTTGCAGAACGCCGGGGAACGTCCAGTGGACGCCGGCGTCGCTCGTGTAGCCCCAGCCTGCCTGACGGAAGTTGGACGTCCAAGTGTTAAACTGCCTCCAGCCGATGGCCATCTTGTTGCCGTTTGTCGGGTCAACCGAAATCGACGGCTCGTTTGCGGCGTCACCGACGATATTGTTTCCATTCTGATCGACATTCACCTGGTAGCTGATGAAGGCGCCGTACGGGGAGATCATTCGCGGTGAGGTCTCCAACCGGTAAGTGCCCAGCGGCGCAGGCGGCATTTCGTATTTTTCCAGTGGCTCGGTCATGCGACCTTTGAGTGGTTGCGTTTGTGCTGAAGCGGTGGCAAGCGAAACTAGCGAATTCAAACAGATCAATACGGTTACTGAAACGGTGGAAGATTTCATATTCGGTTACGTTGATTGCGTCGTTTAGAAGTGGAGCGGTTGAATCGTCGCCGCCTTTGCCGAGCCTACGGCGGCCAGGGAAGCGATTCACGACTGTCCAATCCCGAATCCCCTCGCCGGCGCGTTTCCCTAGTGCAGAACCGCGAGATTGTCGAGAATTATCTGCGAATTTATTTGGTAACAAGGTTGAAACCTGGATTTTTTGCCGGCGCCGCGGGCGAATATCCCGTAAAGTCTCGAGACCTGCCGGTTGACAACGGCGCTTCTACAGAGGTGGATCGTCCCGTCGCGGCGGGACGATGCCGCATCAATCGCCGAAGGCGCTAATATCAAGCGGCCACATGCCAACGCGTGGAAGACAACGCATTCCAGCATGTGCAAGGTGGATCGGCTTCTCCTGAAGACGATGGCTCAACCAATCGCCGAAGGCGCAAGAATTCACTCGAAGGCTTGCAGGCCCGCTTGTTAGACTCATGTCATGAAGATTTATCGTGGCTTCCCCGAGCGATTGCATCACGGCGCGCCACACTGGGTTGAGCCCGGAGCGCTATTTCACATCCGCATCAGGTTAGAGCGCGACAAAGAGCAAACGGCACTAACGAATTCACCGCTTGGAGAAGCAATCCTGGATTCGGCAAAGTTTTATGAAGCGAAGACGCGATGGCATATCACGCTTTTTCTCTTGATGCCCGATCACGTCCATGCGGTGCTGTCTTTCCCGCGTGACAAATCAATGAGCGAAGTCATTCGAGACTGGAAACGCTTTCATACCCGAGTCAATCACGTCGTCTGGCAGGCGCTGGCTCACGCACGAAATAACTTTGGTGTGTGAGCCGCCAGCTTCGCTGGCCGGAGCGAAGCGACAGCGCCGGGTAGGGGCGGAGCGTCTCGCCCGCCTTGAGCGAAAGCGAACAGCTGCATTAGTATCCTCTGTGAGTCGCTCCGCTGGCGTGCTGCTTACTCCCGTCTCCCGCAGCACGTCCCCGAGCGCCCGCACGTCCCTTCCCCTCCGCGCCCCGCTCACCCTGCTTGTGTCGGCCCTCGCCCCACCGCTCCGCTGGCTCGGTTTGGGCTTGCTCTTACAGAGGATATTAAGGCAGGATGGCTATTTCGATCATCGTCTGCGGGCTGACGAACGCGGCACTCAGTTTTCAGCAAAACTGAATTACATTCGACAGAATCCCGTAGCTGCTGGTTTGTGCGCGAGAGCGGAAGATTGGCCCTGGGTTATTGATCCATTCGAGCGCCAGGGTGGATCGACTTCTCCCTTGGCCCGCCGTAGCCTCGGCGGAGGCGGCTCAAGACGATGCCAAGTGACTCGCCGAGGCGAGATATCAGGCGGCTAACGCCGCAGCGTTACCCAACGCGTTGAGGAGTCGCCGCGGCGACCGTTCCACCTTAATCGTTTCACCGTATCGGAATCACGGCCTCGGCGGCGGAGTGGGATGAGGCCTCGTCGTTGGTTCACTCCTCGGCGTCGGTGTCGGTCTAGGCGTTAGTGTAGGAGTAGCGGTTGCTGTAGCCGTTCCTGTCGGTGTAGCAGTTGGCGTCGCACTAACCGTAGCCGTAGCCGTAGCCGTTGCTGTTGCTGTTGGAGTGGGCGTAAGTGTAAAAGTGGCGGTGGCTGTCGCAGTCGGAGTCGCTGTCGCTGTAGCGGTAGCGGTGGGTGTAGCAGTAGCCGTAGGTGTTGGTGTTGGACTAGCTGTAGGCGTAGGCGTCGGTGTCGAACCGCCCGATGGAGAAACGCGAACATAATAGACGTCTTCTTCGTGTTGGCCACGGCTGGGATTAAAGTTGAACGTCGCAGAATACGCCACGTCGCCACCCGTGTTATCTGAGACGACGGTGATGTAGTCGCCTATCTTATTTTGGTTTGGATAACCTTCAAAAGGATTAAACGCGTTGCTTACCTGGACGTTGGGTGCCCATGTCACACCACCATCGGTGCTCCAGGAATAGAATAGCTGTGAGTCGGTGTTGTTGGCGGCGTTTCGCGTGTCGTACCAGACAGCATCGAGCCGCCCGTTTGGCGCTACGGAAAATGTGCCGAACCAATGCCACTTGCTGGGGTTAACGGGATCGTCATTGATTTTGTGCGGGGCGCTAAAGGTTAGTCCGCCGTCTGTGCTGCGCACAAACATTACGTCGGTCGTGCTTCGCCCGGACGGCACCACGCTGGCCAGCATGTAAATGTTATTGTTAGTGGAACCGCCGGAACGATCAATCGCCAGGAATAACATTCCATCCAGTCCTGCTGGATTGATTCCTCCGCTACCGAGATCGCCACCCATATTGACGGCGGTGCTTCGGTCAAAAGTTGGGGTCTGTCCTCCGATCTGCGCGTTGCTCGAGCGCTCGCAGTAAAACGTCGTGTTCCCCTCGCCGCCGACAAACAGGTTGCCATTGGTGTCCACGTCGAGCGTTCCATATACGGGCGAATTAGGAATAGTAATCGGCGCCTGCCAGGTGACCCCGCCGTTGGTGGAACGTTGAAATTCCACTCCGCCGCCGCTACAGTTAATGCCATCGTCCGACTGGTACTGAAAGCCATGTCCCGGGCCGTTGGTCTTATCAATGGTGAACCATTCCTTGTCGCCGCCGCCGCCGCCCTGTTCACCTGAAATTAAGGTCCAGGATTGGCCGCCGTTTGTTGAGCGCCACATGTCGTCGCAAAAGAAAGACTGTTGCACGTTCGACTGGAGACTGAGATAAAAAAATCCCCCTGTCTCATCTGACTTTGATACCGGGTCACTGCGGAAGACGTTATTTTCCAGAACACCCGGGAAGGTCCACGTTATGCCGCCGTCAGTGCTGTATCCCCACCCGCCCTGCCGGAAGTTGGAGGTAACGTTATTGAACTGTCTCCAGACGATTGTCATCTTGTTGCCGTCCGTGGGGTCAACCGCGATAACGCACTCGTTTGCAGCGTCGCCGATGATATTCTGGCCATTTGCATCGACGTTGGCCTGGTAACTGGTGAATACGCCGAATTGCGAGATCATTCGCGGCGAAGTCTCCATTTTTTGAGGAGGCGCAGGTGGGTTATCGTATTTTTCCAGCGGCTCGCCTCGAGGCGCCGGGCGCGTAGGCGCCAGCTGGGCTGAGGCGGTAGTAAAAGCCGCCAGCGAGAAAAGACAAATCAATGGGATTGCGGTGGAAACTGTAGAAGATCTCATAGCGGATTATGTTTTCGGTTACGTTGATTGCGTCATTTAGAAGTGGAGCCGTTGAATCGTCGCCGCCTTTGCCGAGCCTACGGCGGCCAGGGAAGCGATTCACGACTGTCCGATCCCGAACCACCTCGCTAACGCTTCTCTTAATTCAGAACACGAATGTTGTCGAGATTTATCTGCAACTTATTCGGTGAGAAGATATCGCAACGCGGATTTTGCCCCATCGCAGGACCACAGAGTTCTGGGAGGCAGCGCGCTCCCCCAGACACGCGCATCTCGAAAGTGTTCGGGCTGCGCTGCACGGCTCACAGAGCCGTGGCTACAACTTCTCACCGATCACTTCTCACCAATCACTGGGAATCACGGCCTCGGCGGCGGAGTGGGATGAGGCCTCGTCGTTGGCTCACCCCTCGGCGTCGGTGTCGGTCTAGCCGTGGAAGTGGGTGTTGGGGTTGGAGTTAGTGTAGGAGTAGCGGTCGCTGTAGCCGCTGCTGTTGCTGTTGGAGTGGGCGTAGGTGTAAAGGTGGCGGTGGCAGTCGGAGTCGCCGTCGCTGTAGCGGTAGCGGTGGGTGTAGCAGTAGCCGTAGGTGTTGGTGTCGGACTAGCTGTAGGCGTCGGCGTCGGTGTAGAACCGCCCGATGGAGAAACGCGAACATAATAGACGTCTTCTTCGTGTTGGCCACGGCTGGGATTAAAGTTGAACGTGGCCGAGTACGCCACGTTGGCACCCGTGTTATCTGAGACGACGGTGATGTAGTCGCCTATCTTGCTCTGATTCGGATAGCCTTCAGAGGGATTAAACGCAGCGCTCACTGCTACATTAGCCGACCACGTTACCCCAGCGTCGGTGCTGTAAGAGTAAAATAGCTGCGAATCGGTGTTGTTCGCCGCGTTCCGTGTGTCGTACCAGACGGCATCCAGCCGTCCATTGGGCGCCACTGAAAATGTGCCGAACCAGTGCCACTTGCTCGGGTTAACCGGATCGTCATTAATCTTGTGGGGTGCGCTGAAGGTCAATCCATCGTCGGTGCTGCGCGCAAACATGACGTCGGTGGTGCTGCGTCCTGACGGCACTACGCTGGCCAGCATGTAAATGTTATTGTTAGTAGGGCCGCCGGAACGATCAACAGCCAGGAACAACTGGCCGTCCAGTCCGGCTGGATTGATTCCTCCGCCACCCAGCTGCCCGCCAAGGTTGACTACGGTGACCTGGTCAAAAGTTGGCGTCTGGTTTCCGATCTGCGCATTGCTCGAACGAATGCAGTAAAACACATTGTTAAAATCACCTTCGCCGCCGATGAAGAGATTCCCATTCGTGTCCACGTCGAGGGTTCCCAAATCAGCTGAGAAAGGAACAGCGATCGTAGCCTGCCAGGTCACTCCGCCATCCGTGGACCGGCTGAATTGACCGCTGCCACTGCAGGTGGTGGTGTCCCAAGACTGATACTGAAAACCATGGCCGGGTCCGTTGGTCTTATCTATGGTAAACCATTGCTTATCGCCTCCTCCCGCGTTTCCGTCCGCTTGCAGCTCTGTCCAGGATTGGCCGCCGTTCGTAGATCGGTACATGTTCTCACAAAATGTCTGAAGAAGGCTCAGATAGAAGAAGGTTCCGGTTTCGTTCGAGTTGGTTACCGGATCGCTGCGGAAGACGTTATTTTCCAGTACGCCGGGAAACGTCCAGTGAATCCCGCCATCGGTGGTATAACCCCAGCCGCCCTGCCGGAAATTGGACGCAACACTGTTAAATTGTCTCCAACCAATTGCCATCCTGCTGGAATTGGTTGGATCAACCGAGATCGAACATTCGTTAGCGGCGTCGCCGACGATGTTGTTTCCATTTGCATCGACGTTCACCTGGTAGCTAATGAAGAGGCCATACGGCGAGACCATTCGCGGAGAGGTCTCGAGCTGGTAGATGTACGCAGGCGGGTTGTCGTATTTTTCCAGTGGCTTTTTGGTGTGCGGGTCCCATGTTGGCGCCTGTCCGGACCTGTCCGCCGTAGCTTCAGCGGAGGCGGAAGCAGTGGCAAGCATGGCTAGCGACATCAGCGCGCCAGCTGATAGTTGATACCGCGCGCGCATCGCTGCGCGAAGCTGCGGCTGACGGGAGCTGATAGCTGAAAGGTTTTTCTTCATGGATGGAGTTTCGGCTGAGTGGTGGCTTTCGTTTGAAGCGCCCAAAGCGTTTCAACACGGTTTTCTTTTCCCGTCCTTAATTTCCCTCGGTTTCAAGAGTGGAGAAGAGTGGAGTCTCGTTTTTACTTGAATCCGCGAAGGTGTGTCAATCTTATTTTAAGTTTTATCTTAACCGCGGATTCGGCAAGCCCCACGTGATCGGTTGAAGCGTTAAGAGGTTTACCTTTTTGTCCGGCAGCTGCCGGGCCTTCGGAGTGCGTGCGCGTCCTCACGCCGCTTTCGGGATTTGCTCCGCAATTAAAAGCGATGCGACGACGCATCGCACTCCCAAAGCACTTTCCCGCACACGGCGGGCAGGCAGTGCGAAAATCCCGGGACGCGTGCGCTGGGCCGGGATCACCGATCCCGGCTACAACTATCCGCTATTAGCCTTTCCCGCCTCACGGCCTGGGCCGCGGCGTCGGCTGAGGTCTTGGTGTGGGAGTTGCCCTTGGTGGGATTGGGGTTGGTGTTAGGTGTAGGTGTGTTAGTTGCCGTCGCTGTCGCTGTGGCCGTCGCTGTGGCTGTCGCGGTAGCTGTTGCCGTTGCTGTGGCAGTGGCCGTTGTTGTGGCAGTGGCCGTTGCTGTGGCAGTGGCCGCCGCTGTTGGCGTCGCAGTAGCAGTAGCAGTAGCAGTTGGAGTCGGTGTAGGCGACACCTGGGCGCAAGTGAAGATTTCCATCGACGCCAGCGGTGTGATGCCGTCGCTGGCATACCCGCCTGAGAGCCAGATGTGGTCCGTGCCGTTGGTATCGGTCGGGAAGTTGCGCCGCGGAGTCACAAATGGCAGGTCCGTTCCCCAAGTGTTAGTGCCCGGACTAAAGACGTCCACCTCGGTGGAAGGATTGGGCGCAACTCTGCCGCCACCCATGACATACATCTTCCCGTTAAAGGTCAGCCCACGCGTCTCACCTGTAGCCCTCGGTATCGCTGGGATGGACCCGATGGTATTGGCGACAGGGTTGAAGGTGAACGAGTTGGTGGTGTCCACCACTGTGCCACCCTGGTAGTCCGATGCTCCTCCCACGTAGATGATGCCTCCTATGGTGCATGTGGGGGCGTACATGATCTCCTTCCGGCGTGTTCACCCTCTGTAGCCACTTGGAGCCTGCCGCAGCAGTTGGATCAAACTCCCATATCTGATTAGTGGAGGCTACGTTGATGTTAAAGCCACCCAATATGTACAGCTTGTTGTTAGCCACGGCAAAGCCACCAGGCAGGATTGTGCCTGCCGCGTCGCCAGGCCAGTTGTCTGCACCGGTGAGAGTGGTCGCAGTGTCGGTAACCGGGTTATAGAAGAACACGCGCGCTGTGGCTGTGGTCTGCCCAGCTGCGGAGCCGCCCACACAATAGATCAAAGGAGTCCCTGAAACAGTGAGCACGCCACAGGCCATGTTATTCATCGTGTTGTCGGGTAATGTCACACCCTTTTGGGTCCAGCTGTTGGTGCCGGGGTTGTACTGAAGCACGTGCTGGAAGTCAGAGCCTGCTGTATCTGCTGTGCGGCCACCCATGGTGTAAAAGTTCCCGTCGGCAGGAAAGTAAACGCCAACCGCTCTGACCAATGTTGTAGGCATGTCCGGACCAGCTGACCAGCTGCAGCCCGCGGGACTTGCTGTCGGCGTCGGCGTGGGACTTCCACCGCCACCCAGATTAAACGCGCCGACCCGCAACTGCCATCCAGCGGCGCTTGTTGTGGGAATGTACTCATTGATGACCCAGAAGGTGGTGTCATCGACGGGATCGATGTCAATTGATGTGTAATCGCCCCAGCGGTTGCCACCGCCGGTTTGCGAGCCAGTCCCGTTGATGATGGATCCTTCACCGAGGGTCATCTGGCCCGGCGGATCGCCCGCATGCCGGGCGGTGTAAAACGCACTTGGAAAAACGGCTGGGTTCGTGCCGTTAGAGGCGCTGAAGCCCAAAGCTATGTCGCCAAGCGAATTCATGGCAATACTTCCCATCCAGCGATGAATCCCATCAGTAAGCCCAGGAGCATAAGTGCCCTCCTGAAAGATGACCGGACTGCTGTTGGGACTGCGCAGTTCCCACCAGCGAATGCCTGACACTTCGCCGTTCGGCCCGGTGCCGGCAGACACCGACTGATTCGTTACCAGGGATTCGTGAGTGCCAAAGTTGCGATAGGCAAGCCGAAACAGCGGCCGCTGTCGATAACCCAAATGATCGATTTTATTGGCGGTGCCTGGCTGCGGAATACATGCGCGGGTGCCACCGCATAAGGCCAGGATTGAGTTAAAGGGCATCGTTGGCAGCGTGTTAGTTAAGGTAAAACTCGAGTTAGGAGGGTTAACAAAGTCGGCGTGAAACTTCCACAGCGTTAATGCATCCGCTGGCGCGCCGTAAGGACCATTGTTATCCTCCGAGCCTGCATAATAGTTCGGGCTTCCGGCAGGCGGCGGTGTCATTCCATCGAGATCACTCGGCAATAAGCCGTCGCCAACAACGTATGCCGGGTTTGGCGGAGCCAGGAAGGAAATCACTGTTGGGTTAGGATTGCCAACCAGCGCTTGGGCGCGATTGAACGCATACGCCCCGACACCGACAAACGTTGACCCTCCTGCGAACTCTCGCGTGCTAAAATAATAGGCATCCGGCCACATCCCAGCTTTTGGATAATCTCCAAAGTTGTTTCCATTGCCGACCGCAAAGGACCAACGATAATAAGCTCCAGTGGGATCGTTTGTCTGCGAAAGCGCTACACATTGCAAATATGGAGCGGCCGCAGTGAATTGGGTAAGCAACCAGCGATCGGCTAATTGGTCATATAGGACAACCGGGTCACCGTCGTTGCGCGTCTGGCAGCCGCCGCCGAAGCCGCTCCAGAGCGTGTTGTTTGCCGCCGGACCGAAGAGAGAACCCCCGGTCTTGTTGAAAATCTGGAAATCCAGGTTGGATATCACGACAACGTGATTTGGACCAACCGCGCCGTTGGGGTCAGGCGGAGCGCAACCGCCGCACAGATTAGGAGGGCCGTTGAAGCTGACGATGGGCCCAGGTATTCCAATCTTGCCGAGCACTCGCTGCACAACCGGATCGGCTACGACGGGACCAACCGGTCCGAGCGGAATCGGACCCAGTTCCTCGTTCTCGTTCTTCATAGATTGCGTCACAGGCAGCGGCACCATGTCGCGCAACGCCGGCGAGACATCGAACTTCACTACCTGCATGAGGCCGCGATATTGGGCGCTGATGAGCGGCTGCGAATTGCCTGATTGCACAGACCGAGGCTGCGCAAGCACGATAATTGTGACTGCCGCAAAGCAAAGCAGAACGCCGATTACGACGCGGAGTTTAAAGAACCCGCCTTCGCTGAGGCTACGGCGGGCAGGCACGGATGGTGAAGTGGATTTCTTTTTCATGGGATGGAGTTTGGGTTGATTGCTGGTCTTCGTCGAAACGCTGGGGAGCGTGTCAACGCAATTTTTCTTTTTCCCGTCTTGTCAATTTCTCTCGGTTCCAAGAGCGGAACCCCGTTTCTACCTGAATCCGCGAAAGCGTGTCAATCTTATTTTTGGAACTTTTTAACCACAAATGGACACCAATTGACACGAATCAGATTGGATCTCTTCGTCTTACTCTTACTCGAATGACGAAGCGTCTTGCAGTGTGGCCTCGCCGAGTTCTGGGCCGTTTTTCCCTGCCACAATTCGCCTTGCCGGAATCACCGATTCCGGCTACCGCGATCTTTGTAACTATGAAACCTTAACCTTTTTGGAGTGCACACCAACCGGCACCAATCACTAGTCACCTTTTCCCGCTACCCTTAGGACTACGGGCGAGGCGGCGGTGTGGGGCGAGGCCTCGCTGTGGGAATGGGCCTCGCACTAGATGTCGGAGTTGGAGTAGCCGTAGGCGTAGCTGTCGGTGTATGCGTAGCTGTTGCTGTCGCCGTAGGCGTAGCTGTCGGTGTATGCGTAGCTGTTGCTGTGGCTGTGGCTGTTGGTGTGGCAGTGGCTATTGCTGTGGCAGTTGGTGTCGCCGTCGGAGTGTGAGTTGCCGTCGCTGTTGCGGTCGGCGTTGGCGTGGGACTCCCCTGTGCGCACATGAAGATTTCCATCGATGCCAGCGGTGTGATACCGTCGCTGGCATAACCGCCTGAGAGCCAGATGCGGTTTGTGCCGTTGGTATCGGTCGGGAAGTTGCGCCGCGGAGTCACAAATGGCAGGTCCGTTCCCCAAGTGTTAGTGCCCGGATTATACACGTCCACCTCGGTGGAGGGATTGGGCGCAACTCTGCCACCACCCATGACATACAGCTTCCCGTTAAAGTTAAGCCCACGCGTCTCACCTGTAGCCCTCGGTATCGCTGCGATGGACCCGATGGTGTTGGCGACAGGGTCAAAGCTGAACGAGGTGGTCGTGTCCACCACTGTGCCACCCTGGTAGTCCGATGCTCCTCCCACGTAGATGATGCCTCCTATGGCGGCTGTCGGTGCATACATGATCCCTACCGGCGTGTTTGTCCTTTGTAGCCACTTAGAGCCTACCGCAGCAGTAGGATCAAACTGCCATATCTGGTTCGTGGAGGCTACGTTGATGTTGAACCCGCCCAGTATGTACAGTTTGTCGCCAGTCACGGCAAAACCACCAGGCAGAATTGTGCCTGCCGCGTCGCCAGGCCAGTTGTCTGCACCGGTAAGCGTGGTCACCGTGTCGCTGATCGGGTTATAGAAGAACACGCGCGCTGTGGCTGTGGTCTGCCCGGCTGCGGAGCCGCCCACGCAGTAGATATAAGAAGTTCCTGAGACGGTGAGTACACCGCAGGCCATATTGTTCATCGTGTTGTCCGGCAACGTCACACCTTTTTGGGTCCAGGCGTTGGTGCCGGGGTTGTACTGAAGCACGTGCTGGAAGTCAGAACCTGCTGTATCTGCGGTACGTCCGCCCATGGTGTAGAAGTTGCCGTCGGGGAAGTAAACGCCTACCGCCCTCACTAAGGGGCTAGGCATGTCCGGACCGGCAGCCCAACTGCAGCCAGCCGCAGTCGCCGTTGGCGTCGGCGTGGGCGTAGCCGTTCCCGCCGCGCATGCAACAGGCGTACCTGTTGCTGTTGCCGTAGGAGACGGCGAAGGAGTTGGTGACGGCACCCCTACGGCGGCCGCGATATCGACCCGGCCCCAACCATACACGTTGTTTGGCGGCCCCGGATCGCCGCACAGGCTCGAAGCGATATGAACAGCCGCGTTATTTAAGGCATCGCGGCTCGTGGTAATCTGGTGTCGAAAGCTTGGCAGCGCGCACCACAGCAGGCCCATGGCGCCCGAAATATGCGGAGTGGCCATGGAGGTGCCGCTGGCAGTCGTATATGCGTTGTCAGCGGTGTTGGAACATGAGCGCGTGCCCGTGCCCGGAGCACTGATATCCGGCTTTATCCGGTTGCTTTGATCGACCGTTACCGGCCCGCGGCTGCTAAAGCCAGCAATCGTGTCGGTGCCGGTAGTCAGCGCGCCGGCCGAATAGGCTGCCGCGTAAATTCCCGGCGGATCTGTCACCGTGGAACAATTCGGCCCGGCGTTTTGCGCCGCTGCCACCATCATGATTCCGGCGGCAGCTTGAGACTCAACGGCAGCTTGCAACGTGTCAGCCGAACAGCCTTCCGAAGTCGGGCAACTCCAGGAGTTGATCGTGATATCAGGCGCTTTGGTCGGATCGCCCTGGGCTGGCGTGCAGTTCAGCGGATAAGGCGCAAGGAAAAATTCCATGCATTCCATATACCTGTCCGGCGTCCCGTTACCCTGGTCCATGTTACGGCAACCAATCCACTTTGCGCCGGGCGCCATCCCGATCTGGTTACCCATTCCATCATCGCCGATGGCAGTGCCGGTGGTGTGAGAGCCGTGAAAGAAATCGTCGCAAGGGAATGGCGAATCGTTCCCGCAGGGGTTGCTGACGCTGTCGTGGATGGAATCATGCCAATTGTAATTGTGATTGGCATTCACGCCATCCCAGCCTCGATAGTGAGGCTTAAGCGCATTATGCGTCCAGCGAACACCGGTATCGGCGCTCGCAATCACGATATTCTGCCCGGTGAATCCCAGCGCCCAGACCTGAGGGGCGTGGGTGTAACTGATTCCTGGTTCGATTGTGGCCGGGACGTGAGGTGGCGATTGTTCCACAGGGCCAGGTTGAGGCAGGTCGTTGTGGATAAGCGGATTGCCTTCCACTCGTGCGACATCCGGACGGGCCGCCAATGTCTCTGCGATGTCGCGGTTACCCTTCACCAAAATTGCGTTAACGATGTAGTAGGATCGATGTTCAATGGCGCGGTCCCGCAACCATTGCAGAATTCGTTCTTGCGTCGCCTGGCTCTTGCTCAACAGAGTGTCATACACGAAGCGTGCCTTCTCATTCTTGGTCTGCAAATTGGCCGCGCCGCTGAGGTCGGCTTGATCAGCGAGCACAACGAAAAATTCGGCCTGCTGCCCGTTTGCTGTGTGTTCCATCACCCACGGCGCGATCTTGTTCGCCACGGCGACAGAGTCCGAGGTTGCGCTGCAGACTGCTTGACCCAGCGCAAACAGCACAACTGTGATGCCCGCAAAGCAAAGCATGACGCCGAGTAAGACGCGGAATTTAAAAAACGCAGACTGGGAGACGGATTTCTTTTTCATAGCTGGATTTTCAGGTTAGCGGTTGAGTAACCACCGAACGAACACGAATGGACACGAACAGGCAGAGCATTGCCCGCGAATCACGCGAATAGACGCGAATAGAGGAAAAGAATCATATCAGATTTTTCGCGTAAATTTGCGTGATTAGCGGGCAGGCCCTCTTGAACGAATTAGTGTCTATTCTTGTTTATTAGTGGTTGTCTCAGGTGAAACGTCCTTTTAGCTGAATCCGCAACAGTGTGTCAACATTATTTTGAATTTTTTCGCCACAGATTTCCCAGCGCGGCTCCGCCGCAGCCGACTTGTCAGCCGTGGCTCATGGAAAACTCGCACGCACGAAACACACGAAGAACACGAATGAAAAGGGCCTTTGCTAAAACGTTGGCGTCACTCCGCGCCTGCCTCGCCGTAGGTCGCCGCGGCGACCGGAGGCGGGTGTTTCGTAGGCAAAAAACTTACTGGGCGACTTCGCAGGCAACCCGCCTTCGCCGAGCTTCCGCCGTCACTGAAGTTTTGGCGTGACAAGTCGGCGTGGCATGCCGGACTGCCGCTATAGTCACCTGCCACCGCAGGCGGGGAACTCGCGAGTTTCCGCTCGCGAGTTCCGGCCTTAAGGTTTTCAACCAGCGCTAGGGACGTGGCGGCGGTGTCGGATGCGGCCTCGGCGTCGGTATAGGCCTCTGCGGCGGTGTGATTGTTGCCGTCGGTGTTGCCGTAGCCGTTGCGGTTGCCGTTGCCGTTGCCGTAGCCGTAGCCGTTGCCGTAGCTGTAGCCGTGGCTGTGGCTGTGGCCGTCGGCGTCGGCGAGGGACTGCCACACCCTCCTGTGGGTATGTAGTTCACACGCACGCCGGATGTCAGCGTACCTTCATTGCAGGAGAACGACGTGAACACATTCAGATCTTGCTGGATGCCGCTGGCTGCGGTCAAGCCGTTGTCGCCGCTCGTGTCCCCGTAGATCACCGAAAGCGTATCGGAGCCTTCGGTCAGTATCACTTCGAACTCGGCATTCCCGGCATTGTTGAAATAGACGGTCTTCCACCTGATGATGAACTGCCGGTTCGGCGCAGTTCCCAGCGTCTGGGTGAAGATACCACAGTCTGGGCACGTTTGAAACGGACCATCAGTCGTGAGCAGGTCATCATAGAATGGAAACAGGGTATTGTTCCACGGACCGTCTGGACTGGGATCTACCGGGACACAACTCATGTAGTAGAATGACTTGAGTGTGGGGTCTGCCAAGTGCAGGTCGCCGTTCGACGCGGGCCACGCCACTGAAGTCGGAGCGCCATATACATTGACTGGGAAAGGTAGATTGATCTGCGTGTAGCAGTCGTCGCAGTGGTTGCCGATATCGGTGCCGCCGGCGGTTATCGTGCCGGTGGTAGTGGATGTCGTGTAACCCACCGGGCCGCAAGTGGCGGTAGGCGTGGCCGTAGGCGATCCTGCTGCTGTCGCAGTGGCCGTCGGTGTAGGACTTGGACAACCACCGCCGGTGACGTTGATCTCCACCGAGGTGGTCGTGCTAGCGCCGGTGTATCCGCCCACTGCTACCGCTGTGTTACCCACATGCGTCCCCGCTGGGAACGAACGCTGCTGGATCAGGCTCGGACCGCTGCTCCAGGTGTCGGTAGCGGGATCGTAGAGTAGCAGGGCGCCGGTGGTATCCGGGCGGAGCAGCCGGTTGAACCATGCTCGTAGTCCCTTACTGCCCGATTTAGGCGATGTGCTCGAATCAGTGAAGGGATTGCCACCACCGAATACCCACAGCTTGCCCCCGACTACCGCAGAGCCCGGCACGTTGTCGGCGCTGGGCATATTGGCCCGCGCCGTCCAGGTGTCGGTCGCAATGTTGTAGTCCCACGTCGTGGCGATCACGGTGTTGTTGGCATCGCGTCCCCCGGCCACGTAAAGATGACCGTTGATCACCCCAGAGGCCGCACCGCCGAAGCCTGCCGCCGCCGGTATGCTCATCCGGCTGGTGTTAAAGGTGTTGGCGACCGGGTCGTACTCCCACGTCTGCAGGAACGCCGGGGTGATGTTTCCGGTGGAATAACCACCCACCAGGTAGATCTTCCCGTTAAAGTAGCCCGATGCCATAAAGGCTCGCACATCAGGCATGTTCGCACCTGTGGACCAGGTGTTGGTCGCAATGTCGTAGATACGCGTGGTATTGACCACCGTGGCCGTAGTAAACTCCGAGCCACCGAAGACGAAGAGCTTGTTGACGTTGGGCGCATACACGCCGGACGCCATGCCGTTGTTCAGATCGGGCACAGGAGCTAGCGGCGTCCAGGTGTTAGCGACCGGGTCAAACTTCCCGAACTGGTTGATATTGTCAGCAGCCGAGAAGGAGTAGCCGCCTCCCTCATAGGCAAAGGTGCCATCGCTGTCCATGAAGCCGCCGTAATGGTCTATCGCTACCGGCGCTGCCTGCGTCCACGGCCCGGGTGTACCTCCTGCTGTGCAGCTAGGCGAAGGAGATGGCGTGCCTGTGGCTGTGGCCGTCGCTGTCGCAGTCGGCGTAGGCGTCGGCGATGCTGTCGCCGTCGGTGTTGGGCTGGCACCACCGCAACCGCCGTCATTGCGATACCAAACCTCAGCGAGGAACGTGAAGGTCGATCCGTCTAGGCCGCCTACACTCCAGATATCTCCTCCCCCATAAAAGCCCGCCTGATTGGCCTGACGGTTAGGCGCTGGCAGGTTGGGAGGCGACATCACCCAGGTTCCACCAGGCCATCCTGACAAGTCTAGCTCATCTACCTCATTGGTGGAGTCGAAGAAACCTCCGCCCTGAGTATCGCCGCCCAGCGCATACAACTTGTTCGTGCCCGTATCGTAAGCCAGACCGAAGTCCGACCTGCCCATGGGGAATGCCGGGCCATTTTCCCACACCCCGGGCGCTGAACTCATGTTCAGACGCGTTGTGGTGGTCAAACCAGTAGGCGCTCCACCCGTCCAGCCACCGACTACGTACAGGTATTGACCCACCTGGTGGTAGCCTGCCAGCAGGTAGCCATTTGGCGCTGACGTGCCGGCCGACCACATATTGCTCGCTACGTCATATACCCACACTGCGCTGGTGAAGCCAGTTGTGCCGCCTGCCAAAAACACCTTGCCATTGAAAGCGCCCGATGCGGAGCCATAGTCATCCGTATTGGGCGTGTTAGCCAGCGGCGTCCAGGCGTCGGTGGCGATGTTGTAGGATGCAAAGCCGGTGCCGGTGTCGCCCTCTGCGCAGTACACAATGCCCGGTAGATTCCATGAGCGCACAGGTCGGCGCTTCACTGGTAAAGAGCATCGGTGCGCGCGGCTCCCACACTCCGGTCGCAATATTCATGCGATTGACGGCGTTCGTACGGGTGCCGTTGGACACGCCACCGAACACATAGAGGTGCGTGGCGGTCTGGGCAAAACCATAGCGCACGTCCGTGATCGGGTATGGGTTGCCTGCAGTCCACGGCCCGGGTGAGCCTCCTGCTGTGCAAGTGGGCGATGCCGTTGGCGTCGCGGTAGGCGTCCCGCCTCCGCCGCCGCACAACCCCGTTATGGTCACGGTGTAACCCGGGCAACCTGCATTAGGAGTGACTTCACTTACTACGATAATCAACGTCTGGCCGTTATCGACGTTGACCTGGAACGCTTGATCCGGATTCGGGCTAAAGCCTGAGTCTCCGATCCAGTTGGTGCAGATGTTGGCCGGGTCGAAGCTGCCAAGATAAGCACCAGTGAAGATGAAGTTAGTGGCCGTGCAGGCAGTATTGGTATCAACGGTCACGCATTGAGTCGCGCCAGTAGTATTGGTGAAGGTGTACGAATCGTAATGGCGCGCCAGCCCATCACCGAAGGTGGCACATGTCGTAGTCGCTGGACACGTTTGCGGAATACCGCTGCGGAACAGGCGATCAGTCTGCGTGGGATCGTTCGTGTCGATGCTTCCGGTAACCACGATCGGCGTGCACGACGGGCTGCCCGTCGGCGTCGGCGTAGGTGTCGGGCTCTGGCCACCGCCCGTGCAGGTGTAGGTGACTTTCAAGCCGCTAGTGAGCGTCGCCGTGCCACAGGAAAAGGTAGTAGCCGGGCCGGAGGCGCTCATTTGCACGCCGCTGGTTTCATCAAGGCCATTATCGGACGTTGCCCCATAGATGACGTCAAAGGAGGTTTGACTGTTCTCAGAGAAAACTACTTCAAAGTTGGCTGACGTAGTGGTGTCGGCGAAGTGCACCGCGCGCCACTCGATGTTAAACTGCCGGTTAGGCGCAGTGCCGGTGACTGAGGTGAAAACGCCACAGGTTGCGCCAGGGAAAACGTTGCATCCGGTGAAACTGATATTATCTGTGCGCAGATCATCCTGATACGGTAGAATGGCCATGGTCCAGAGCGTGTTCGGCAAAACCTGACAGCCATGGGTGAAGGGCGCCTGAGTGCCTATAAGGTCTAAACTGCCGTTGGAGGCGACGTTCGCGCTGTTAAAGGTCTGGCCGTAAACGCTGACCGGGAACGGAAATGTAATATTGGTCACGCAATCATCGCAATGGTTGCCTGTGTCTGTCGTGCCAGCCGTGATTGTGCCAGTCCCAGCAGCCGTGGTGTAGGTAGTGCAGCCCGCAGGCGTGCCTGTTGGAGTAGGCGTCGGAGTGCCTCCCCCGCCCGTCGTCCCGTTGAGCCGGAAAACCTGGTCGGGTCCCCCTGCAGTAGTTATGCAGGTCAGTTTATTCGTCCAAGTAGGGCAGATCCCGAAGCCGCCGCCTGGGTTTTGCCAAGCCGCAGGAGAGTTAGACTGCACAGTGCGGTCAGTCCAGCCCCACTCACCCTGCGTCGCAAAATCCATGTTGGCCTGGATCTCAATCCAATACGTCCCGGCGCTCAGAACCGCCGCGCTGGGCAGGGTTACCGTGAAGGTGGTGCCCACTACCGAGACCGGCTGGTGGAGCGCGCTGAAAACTTGCGTGCCAGGAAGGCCAGCGCTGTTGGTGTAAATAAAGACATTCCAATCAAAGGCAGGTCCAGGGCCATTGAAGTATATCCCATCGGCGTCAATCGACTGCACGTTCCAGGTTTGACCTGCAGGCACGACAAAGTCATCAGCAAGATCAGCACCGAAGGTGGGGAAATCGTCAAAGGTGGCGCACAAAGTGGCGGTGGCCGAAGCGTTATCATACTGGTCGTAGAGCACTACCTGCGGAGCTTTCGGCGCTCGCGGAATCGGGATTACGTGCGCGGCACGAACGCCACTGGTCGTTTGAGGAAGCTCCGACACGCGCGGCAGGTCCGGAACGCCGCGAACGTCATAGGGAAGAAGACGCGAGCCCGCGTTAAGCTGCGAAGCGGCAGCGGCTTTGGAGTGAACGCCGGAGAGCTTCGTCCCCTGAGCCGCCGCAGCTGCGAACTTTGCGTTCGCGGCGGTGTATGGCTTGGCCACGCTTGACTTCGTAGCGTTCCGTTGCGCCAGCGCGAACGGGATCGCACAGACAGCGACAAGCAGCAGCAGGTAAAATGCGCTTCGGATAAGATGCGCTTTGATGGTGGGATTAATTTGTTTTTTCATTTGGTTGTTCGAATCCTGATTTTTCCAGTTGCAGAACTATATTTTGGGACTGAGACGCCCTTTTTAGTCAGGATCGCCAAAACATGTCAATACTTTTTTTCTCATTTTTTTAAGCGAAATTTGAACCACCGATTAGACAGAACGCGGTCGGGAGCGCGTCTTGCGCATGCCTTGAGCGAAAGTCTCGAGCGAAATGATCCGGGGGAGCAAAGGCTTGCGGCGTCAGCTCCCCGGAGGTTACTTCACCGCCGTGCGGCTTAGCGTGCGGTCTGATTCAGCGTCCCGGCGAAGCACACGGTCAACTTCGTTTGAACAGTTCCGGTTCCCGGGACGAATTTGAGTGGGCGCCCTTTTACTGAAGAGCGCCGAAGCCCGTATCAATGATCTCTCTGAAAAACATCGAGAAACTTTTCGCGCAAATCCCCGTAACTCCGTACGCCCAGATTTTGCAGCCGTCGATCTCCTGATGACGCGGAGCAGAGAAGAATGCCGAAGTTTAATGGCGCCTTGGCCACGCCTTCGTTGACCGAGGCTACGACGTGACAGGCGTGGGATCGCCCGCTTCCTGGTCCAACACAGCGACCGCACACTCGTACGTGGCCTTCGCGTCCTCATGGGGGTTGCCTACCGCGGTCAGCCCGGTTCTTTCCGGTTCACCCAAGGCGCTCATCATGTGAAATACAACGCCTGTCTGGCGGATTTGATCGAAATGCAGATTGTGCCGCGCTACGAGGTCGAAAAGATCGTCGGCCTCCGGCGCGGCAGCCACTGAAGCGGGTAGCTACTCAGTGGGGCCTTGTCTTAGCCCTGACCACGTTGGAATTGGGGCTCGTACCGTTGCCGTTATATGCCCGTAATCGGTAATAATAAATCGTGTTTGTGCGTCAGCCCGGTAACGTTTCGACTGGTCGTGTTTCCGACATCCAAATTCTGGTACCCAGGTACATAACTGCCAAACGAAGTGCTGGTGGACACATCCAGCCGGTAACCTGTCGCACCGCTTACACTGCTCCAGTGCGCGGTGAAGCTGGTGGCAGTGATATTGGTGGCCCCTGCTGCCCTCGGAGCCGCAGGTGTAGCCGTCGCAGTCGCAGTCGGCGTAGCCGTGGCGGTAGCGGTCGCTGTGGCTGTTGGCGTTGGCGTCGGTGTACGTGTCGCTGTTGCGTGGCTGTTGCAGTCGCAGTAGCTGTCGGAGTGAATGTCGCTGTAGCTGTTGCCAGGGGTCGGAGTGACCGTGGCCGTTGCTGTCGCAGTGGCAGTAGCCGTCGGAGTCGGTGTACGTGTCGCAGTCGGCGTAGCCGTTGCCGTAGGTGTTGGACTAGGCGGTACGGTTGCAGTAGGCGTTGATGTCGCTGTTGCTGTTGCTGTTGCTGTGGCTGTGGCTGTGGAGTAGGCGTGGGCGTAGGCGCGCCGGGCACCCTAAAGGCATAAACTTTGTTGTCGGCGCCGAAATAGATCCGACCGCGAGCGACCATGCCGGTATTCCACTGGCGCGTGCCGGTCATCAATTCGTTCGCGCCGCCGCCGGCGTAAATCACGGCCCCTGTGTCACCATCGTAGCCGTGCAATCGCTGGTCACCCGCGACGCCGGCCACCCAGACAATCACGTTATTAGTCCCATCAGTCGTCGTGACCCAGGGCGAGCCTCGGCCACTCTGACTTATTGTCCACGCGCTCACGATCGTGGGTGGACTCGTAGCGGTAACTCTCCGGGCGGCAATCGAGCCCGCATCGTTATGAAAACCAAAATATGTTCCCTGGCTGGTGTGGTAAGTGACAGCGGATGTCCCTCGGTTAATTCCTCCCACGTTCGCCTGGGCCACAGCTGAAGTGATACCGCCTAGATTGTTGCGATTGATCAGGTAAGCATTGCTATCTTTGCCCAGGGCGAGCACAAGCTGCGAAGGCGTAGCTCCAGGCACGTCAATTACCGTCGCGCTGACACCCCCGAGGTCGGTGTCGCCATTATCGAGATTCAACCAGTTGGTAGGCGCCCAGTAGTCGGTAGGCATACCGGTCCAGGTCGGCCCGGCTTGCAAACGGATGATTGCTTCGCCGCCCATCCAGTTGCCGCCCGTATTAAACGTGTTCCCTGTAACCACAAACATGTTTGTACCGTCGCTGGCAACGCCTCCATGTCCCCAGATGCCGCCGCCAATGGCCGCCGTGGCCCAGGCGCCGACAATGGAAGGGTTGTCGATATGCACGCCGACAACCCAGCCATGATAATTGCCGCAGTCCCCGACATAGCCCGAGTAAGAAACGTACACGATCCCATTCACAAGAGCCAGTCCACCGCGTTCTTCCTGCACCGAGGAGGTAAAGTGGATGCCGTTGTACACGGCGGTGGCATCCACATCAACTGGCCAGCCGGGATTAGTGGCGCCAGTGTCCACGTTGAGCGAATAAATAAAATGCTTGAACGGATTTCCATTGATCACCGCATCGAAGAAAAGTGATCGGGAGCCGAGATCGACAACAGGTGTGCCAGTGATGCCATTTGGCGAGATGTTGCCAGGACATGCTCCCGTCGGTGCCGGCGTGCCGACGTTTCGTTGCCAGATAACCGTGCCGGTGGTGGCGTTAAGCGCATAAACGTTGTTCGACTCAGTTACCGCGATCACCATCGGCCCGTTTGGGCCGCCCTCGATGTAAAGCGGCTGAGCGTAAACGTTGCCCGAAATTGTGCCGTCGAAGTTCAGGTCGCGCGCCAGGTTGGCGGCCGCAGCTGGCGTAAAGGCCGCATCGATGAAAAGGCCGTCGCGGGAAAGATTATTGTGTTCCTGAGTGGCGTTTACCTGCGCGTTTGCCGGCAGAACCGCACTCCACAGGCTGGCCGCAAGAATTGAAAAAATGCGAATCCAATAATCCATACGCCCGCGACTGATGAGCCCGCGCGATCCTTCTATCACAATGCGCCTCCGGTTTGTCAAGTTACCGCAAAATTATTCGCTGGATTCCGGCATGGCAGGCACTGAAGCGGCTGCAGCTACTCAGTGAGGCCTTGTCTTTACCCTAATCACGTTGGAATTGGGGCTCGTACCGCCGGCGTTATATGCTCGCAATCTATAATAATAATTCGTGTTCCTCGTCAGCCCGGTAACGTTTCGACTCGTCGTGTTTCCGACATCCAAATTCTGGTACCCAGGTACATAACTGCCAAAAGAAGAGTCCCTAGCCACATCCAACCGATAACCCGTCGCGCGGCTTACACTATTCCACATCGCGGTGAAGCTGGTACCGGTCACGTGAGTTGCGTTATTTGCATGCGGAGCCGCCGGTGGCGCCACTGTGGGTGTCGGTGTGGGACTAGCGGTTGCAGTAGGAGTCGCCGTTGGCGTTGCAGTAGCTGTTGCTGTCGCTGTTGGAGTTGGAGTCGGTGTACGCGTAGCTGTAGCTGTCGCCGTAGCAGTAGCTGTAGCCGTAGCTGTTGGAGTTGGAGTCGGTGTACGCGTGGCTGTCGCTGTCGCCGTAGCAGTAGCTGTAGCCGTAGCTGTCGCAGTGGCAGTAGCCGTCGGAGTAAATGTTGCTGTTGCTGTTGCGCTAGGCGTCGGAGTGAACGTGGCTGTTGCTGTTGCCGTTGCCGTTGCCGTTGCTGTCGCTGTGGCAGTGGCTGTCGGAGTGAATATAGCTGTAGCCGTAGGCGTCGCTGTGGCAGTCGCCGCAGCTGTAGCTGTCGCTGTCGCTGTCGGCGTAAATGTGGCAGTAGCAGTAGGCGTAGGCGACGGCGATCCGCACAGCAGTAACGTGTAGCTTTGCGCGCCGGTGGCTGCGCCGCCAACGCCGTTGCAGAAGTATTGAGTAAAGCTGGCATTGTCTTTTTGCACACCGGCTGTGGCCAGGTTCCCGTTGGTCACCGTGCCGTAGATGATGTCGAAGTGTGTCTGCCCCTCGTACAACCTCAGCTCGTAGTTAGCAGTGCCACTCCCTGGATAGTATTGGTTGCGCCACTCGATGTTAAAGATCCGGTTGGGCGCAGTGCCGCTTGTCGAGGTGAAAATCCCATACCCGCTGTTTACCGTGTATTCATCGGCCCAGTATGGGAAGATCGCGTAGCTGTTGATGGTGGGCGAGGGCAAGCATTCGTTGATGTAAGCTGGGCTGTTGGTCACGAACTGGGCATTGCCGTTGGACGACAGGTTCACCGCGGTAAACGCCTGATCATACAGCGTGTAAGAGAATGGTAGCACAGTGGTAGTGACGCAGTCGTCGCAATGGTTGCCGATATCAGTCGTCCCGGGCACGATGGTGCCGGCGATTTGCGTTATCACATATTGGCCAACGCATGGCGTAGGCGTAGGCGTGTTAGTTGGCGTAGGACTAGCTGTAGCCGAGGCAGTCGGCGTCGGGCTTGCAGTAGGTGTCGCGCCTTGCACGAAGTTGACGAAGACATCCTGTTGTGAGTTGCCGCTGATGGTCGCCCGCCCGTCGGTCCAGCCGCCGATGGCCGTCGCCCCGAAGGAGCTATGGTAGTCGTAGTCGCCTTCGTAGGTCGCCTGCACCGCCCCATCAGGCTGGGCGGGCAGCGGGCTTAGCGCCCGCCCGACCATGTCATCGGGCTGCCAGGTCGCGCCGTTGTCGAACGAGACCCGCCCCCAGCGCCGATAGCAATTCTGCGTCGGCGAACCGACCGTGCAGTTCAGGTCGGCTCCGCCGTTGACTTCGCGCTCGTCGTACCAGCTGGCGAAGACCGCCCCGGTCTGCGTCGCCGTCAGCGAGGGCTGCCATTGCATGGCCGTCCCCGTGTCGGTGTTCAGCTTCATCGCTGTGCCCCAGGTTAGGCCGGCGTCGGTCGAGCGGATGAACCAAATGTCGCCATGGTCAGTGGCGCTGGAGCAGACGGTATTGCCGCCGGAGCCGCAAGCTGCCCAGTCGAGGAAGACGTTGGTGCCGTTAGCAGCCGGCTCGCCCCAACCCATATGCCTCCAGATGGTGGAGAAGGCGAGGGCAAAGTAGCCGGAAGTTGCACGCCCGGGGCCTTGCAGCGCCGGGCCCACGTTTACACTCGTCCAGGTGACGCCGCCGTCGATCGAGCGGTACATCACGTTCTGGCGGGTGGTCAGGCCGCCGCCACCCTCGTTCATCGTCGCCACGTAGACCCGGCCACTGCCTTGCAGGTCGCCGGTGATCTGCACGTCGCGGATGAAGCCCGAGTTGAGCTGGACGCTGGTCCAGGTGGCACCGTTATCGGAGTAGGTCACGTAGAGGGCGCCGTTGTTGATGGCAAAATCGTTGTAGGAGATGTACATCCGCCCGTAATGCGGGCTGGCCGGATTGTTATCGACCCACATGCTCTCGCGATCGTCAGAGCTGCCGTTATGCGCGCAGGCACCGGTGGCCCAGGTGACGCCGTTGGTTGAGGTCCAGAGGCCGATGCCCTGGCCGCCGCAGCCGGTGGCAAGGTCGCCCGCGAACCAGGTGTTGAGCGCGGCGTTGTAGACGACGATCGGATCGCCGTAGTTGGTGCCGTGGCCGGAGCAGAGGGGCTGGCCGGCGTGCCAGGTGGCCCCGTTATCGGTCGAATAGGAGAGGCCGCTGTAGCAGCCGCCCGAAGTGCGGCTGTCGTTGTAGTTGACGACCCAGGTGTTGTTGGGGCCGCCCCATTCCATGCTCTCCGACTGGGTCACTTTGGGAGAAGCGGCGTCCGGCAGGATGACATCAGAGTCGCCGCCGCCGATGAACAAGGGCGCCGGCAGCAGGTTGCTGATCCACTGGGAGAACCCTTTGCCGAAGAATCCGCTGCCGCGGGAAGCTGAACCGCCTTCTGCGAGGCCGCAGGCAATCATGATCGCTCCGGCCCGCATGTTATCCTGCTTGTCGATGCCCTTCTCCCAAATCTGGGAACAATCAAACCCAGGTGCCAGCACGCTGAGATCGATGGAGCTGCCCGCAGGGTTATACTTCTGCTTGGCTTGTGCGAGGTTCTGACCGGTTGCGGAGAACACGCCAACGCTCGCCAGCGCCAGAAAAAAACCGGCGATGACGGCGAACAGACTGATTAAGACATGAAGGTTGAAGAACGCGGATCGTGAAGCGGATTTCTTTTTCATAGATGGAGATTGGTGGAGACGACATCCTCGTTGCCCATAAGACCGCGAGCACGCGGTCCCGAGACAATTCGGGGGGTATCCAGTTCTTTGGTGGAGGGTTAAGTTGTTCTGGGTTGTCTTTAACTAGCTGCAGCCGTGTGTGTAGCACAAGGGCCAGAAACGTGTCAAGCAGATTTCTTAAGAAATCTTCGGAGTCCTTAAGAGATCGTCGGAGCCGCAGACTCCATAGATGCCGCGGACGGGTGACGGCCAACAAGTTTCGCGAAGGCGGCTCATCGTGGGGCGACGCCGCTTGTTTCCTCATTCAGGACGGCCACCGCGCGGTCGTAGGTCGCCCTGGCTTCCCTGTGTGAGTTGCCCACTGCGGTCAGCCCCATTCTTCCGAGCTCGCCCAGGGCGCTCATCATGTGAAACACCACGCCTGTCTGGCGGGTTTGACCGAAGTGCAGGTTGTGCCGCACAACGATATCGAAAAGATCGTCCGGAGTCAGGGTGCGATAAGCGGGCGATTCGACATGGTCGCTGGCGACAAAAAACTTTTGCCGCCCATTCGGCGCCGTGAAGATCGCGGTGTCGGGATCGTATCTTCCATCGGTAAGAAATTGCAGGGTCAAAAACGGATGAGTGGTGCCGCCTTTTCTCAAATTAATCTCGATAGCATACGGCTCCCATTTCCCGTTGGAGCGCACCACCACAAAATCCAGGGCGAAACGGCCTATGACGCCTTCCTTTGCGAGACGCTTGCCTACCTTGACAGCTTCCTGCGTGATCAGCGCAGCGTAACCGGTATCGGCAGGGAACACGCAGCCGAGATAGCTTTGGCCGGATGGCCCGCCCAGAAGCTGGTCGTGGGTCGATAATAATTCGACTGCACCCAACGGCGTGATGCGAAGCTGCACACTGGGACTCCTGAACTCTTCGCCCATGATGCGTTCTTCGACGACCGCCTTTCGTTCCTGCAGTTTTTTCATGTAACTCTCGTAAGTAACTCCCTCTAATTCGAACCGCATCGCGCGAAGGCGTTCGTTCTAACATAGCGCGTTCCTTGCTGGTTGTAGCCGGGATCGGTGATCCCGGCCGGGTGGACACGTCTCGGCGGCCGGCATCATCCCGACGCGTCGGGACTACAGGTGGAAGTCCTGTTAAATCGACAATCGCATTCCCCTCGCCTGACACGCCTTCATCGAGCTTTACCATGACCTGCTCGATCGAGGGCTTCTTCGCTCGCATCTCCCTGATGGCATTTAGCAGGTCTTCCTTGCTGCCAATGTCCTCATGACCTAAAGGATGCGGCACATTTTCTTCCATGAAAATTTTCCGGCAGCCGCTCTTTGTGCCCAGCGGGAAAAACTTAGGATCGGCGCCGTACATGGGGATGCCGAGCCGCAGCGCCAGCTCCTTCTCGCGATTGGTGGTGTTGAAAGGAATAAGATGCGCGCGATCGGGATCCATTATCAAAGAACGAATCCGTTCGATCAGTCGTGGCCGCGCGAGCAGTTTGTCGCTTAGCGGACGCACCGAACCGTCCATGGGCGAAATCAGAAACAGCCGCTGGCGGGCATGACTCGGGATCACCCCGGGCAGAAGATCGAGGTAATAGTCGATGACGCTCGGCAGAATGGTTTGCGACGTCACATAGATCAGCCGCGCCCGCGGCTGACGCAGCAGTAGCAACAAAAATAGAAAACGTTCCTCGTACGCCTGCATCGCCGCGCCTGAATTGACGGCGTCGATGGACATCGAGGGTACAACCACGATCGTTTGCGGATCCTGGTTAAAGTGCTCGATCGATTTCCACAGGGGCACCAGCTTTTTCTGCAACTGCTCGAAATTGGTCTGTGAATCGGTCGCAATTTTTTCTTCAGACATAAGGCGAGCTATTAAAGCTAATCTCGTAAACAAATCGAGCGATTTGGAGGGCGTTGTAGCCGGGATCGGTGAACCCGGCAGGGAAACAGGTTGATCATAAGATTCAAACTGGTCGGCTACAACGTTAGCGATTCGACCTCGCCTGCCACGGCCATTCATCAGACTTTTTAACCAAGTCGGCGCGCACTGGATTCTCCTTTACGTAATCCCACTTCTGGCTGTAGCTCTCGCTTGAGCGCAAGACATGGTCGAACCCCGAAAGCTTTCGGGGCTGCCAGACAGTTCCGGATAAGATTAAGCTCGCGCGTTATCCGCTTACTAGTCCACTGCTTCCACGCCTGCAGAAACACGGGCAGCGTTTTAGCACCCAGCTCTGCTGAACAAAAGAAATGCACATGGTTGGGCATGACGACATAGCGCCCGATCGCCCAGCTCATGGCGATCATGAGCATTCCGCCACTCGTCGATCAGTATTGCTGCAAGTTCTTTTGACGCCAGAATCGCCCGTCGTTTGAAAGTGCAGGTGGTTATGAAATAGATTGGCCAGTCGATCCAGACACGTTGGAGCCGGCACAGATGCTTATGCCATTTGCCTATCTATAGCCGGCATCGGTGATGCCGGCGAGGCTCAATCTTGTAATCCCACCCTGCGTCCCGGCCGGGATCACCGATCCCGGCTACAGCTTCATCGCCTTCGTCCAAAAGAATAACCGCGATGCGTTCTTCCACCGCCGATAGCGCGTTTGCCGGCTGCGGTTGCTTCCGGTTCAAACAAGACCGTGTAAATGTAAGCAAAGTTTTCGAGCTTCAGTCGTGGAATTTTCCGACCAATGAAACGTTCGATTGCTTGCAGCGCCGGAAGTTCTTGCCCGTTCATGAGCGTGAACGCGTCGCCGACATTTTGCGCGCGGCCGGTGCGCCCAATTCGGTGCACATAATCCTCCGGATGCTCGGGCACATCGTAATTGATCACGTGACTCACACCGGCAATGTCGAGGCCGCGCGAGGCAATATCGGTCGCAACCATCACTTCGTATTTGCCGCTCTTGAATCCCTCCAGCGCTTCGATCCGTTCCCGCTGTGTCCGGTTGGAATGCAACACCGCGACGGAATGTTTTCCGATTTTTAATTGGTGCGCAATGCGATCGGCGCCGTGCTTGGTTCGGCAAAAAATCAGGGCGCTGTCGAAGTTTGTGCGTTCGAGCAACGCCATGAGCAGATCGAATTTTTGTTCAGCAGCCACGGGATAAACTGCGTGCGTGACCGTTTCCGCCGGTGAACGGCGAATCCCAATTTCCACCAACTCAGGGTCACGCAGCACCCATGCGGCGAGCCGTTCGATTTCCGGCGGCAGGGTAGCCGAGAACAAAAGTGTTTGACGCTTCGTCGCGACTTTCTCCACGATGCGGCGCACGTCCGGCAGAAAACCCATGTCCAGCATCCGGTCCACTTCGTCGAGCACGAGAATTTTTATCTCTTTGAGACTCATGGCGCGCTGCTCGAGCAGATCGAGCAGGCGTCCCGGCGTCGCGACAAGAATGTCCACGCCGCGCTTGAGTTCCTCGCGCTGTTTTCCGTAACCGACGCCGCCGTGCACGAGGGCGGCTCGCAGGTCCGTGAAGCGTCCATAATCGCGAAACGCCGTCTCCACTTGCGCAGCGAGTTCGCGCGTCGGCTCGAGCACCAGACATCGGAAGCCGCCGTGCTTCGCCAGCAACGTGAGAATGGGCAGAGCGAACGCCGCGGTCTTGCCCGTGCCGGTTTGCGCAGTGCCGATCAAATCTTTTCCGGCGAGAACAATTGGGAAAGCGCGGAGCTGGATCGGCGTGGGCTCGACAAATCCCATTGCCTGGGTGCCGCGCACGACCTCAGGCAAAAGTCCAAAACCATTAAATGACATCGCTACCTAATCTACGCAGAAAACCACGAATTGACACGAATCGACACGAATTCAAAAAGAGACTGCCCGCTAATCACGCGAATGCACGCGAAAGATCGGCTTTGTCATTCTGTTCTCTTCCATTTGCGTGAATTCGCGTCATTCGCGGGCAAAATCTGCTTTCTGTCAATCTTCGCCTCCGTTAGGGTTCATTGGTTAGTTGAACGTCGTCCCCGGAAAAAAATCCGGAAAACATAAAAAATGTTCGTGGCACTGCCTCGCTTTATGTTACAACTCGCACACCAATTCAGCACAACGACAACCAACCGCAATCTGAATGGAATCCAGAATCCCGCCCATTAAGTTCGGCATAATTGCCGTGGTGCTGCTTTGCGCAGTCGCGTTCGAGGCGCGTAGCGACACGATAACTGTAATCAACACGAACGACAGCGGCGCCGGCTCATTGCGCCAGGCGCTCGCAGATGCGAATGACGGTGACACAATCGATTTCGATCCCTCGCTCAAGGGGCAAACCATCTCTCTGACCAGTGCCGAGCTTGTCATCAACAAGAGCATCACCATTAGCGGCCTTGGCCCGAACCTCCTGGCGGTCTCGCGAGCGCAAAACGCCCCGGCTTTCCGCATTTTCAATCTCATGCCTGGACATTCGGTGACGATACAAGGCCTCACGATCAGCAACGGACTTGCTCCTGAATTCGGTTGTGGCAGCGGCATTCTCGACGAAGGCTCCTCGCTTTCTTTGATCAACTGCTCGGTCAGCGGTAACTCGACAGGTGGCACCGGCGGTGGCATCTGCGCTGATGCTAACGCGACGCTTACGATCGACAGTAGCACCCTCAGCGGTAACTACGCCGGGGATTATGGTGGTGGCATAGCAAACAATGGAACGCTGACCATCAACAACAGGTACGCTCAGCGGTAATAGAGGTGAATTCGCTGCCGGTGCCATTCTCAATGGCTTCAATGGTGACGCGTCGCTGACAGTAAGCAACAGCACATTGAGCGGGAATACGACTCAGTTACACGGCGGCGGCATTTTTAACGGCGGACAAAGCGCGATCAGTAACAGCACCCTGAGCGGCAATAGCGGCATGACCGCTGGCGCGATTGTTAATCGCCTGGCAACACTCGACATTGAAAGTACGATCCTAAACAGAGGTGAGTTGGGCCCCAACATCAACAACGACAGCGGCACGGTTACCTCGCATGGTTACAACCTCAGCAGCGACGATGGCGGAGGCGTCTTAAACGGTCCCGGCGATCAGATCAACACGAATCCGCTGTTAGGTCCGTTACAAAACAATGGCGGTCCGACCTTCACACATCAGTCATTACCCGGCAGCCCGGCCATTGATGCTGGCGACCCGAACTTTACGCCGCCGCCTTTCTTCGACCAGCGCGGCCCGGGCTTTGATCGCGTAAGGAACGGCCGCATTGATATCGGTTCCTTTGAAGTTCAGTTTGGCCCGACACCTACGCCGACTTCGACACCAACACCTACACCCACAGCCAGCGCGACAACCACCCCAACGTCTACGCCAACGCCTACCGCGACATCTACGCCTACCACCACGCCAATACCCACATCGACTCTAACACCAACGCCTACTCCGAGGCCTACCCCATCACCACGGTCTAGCCCGCTACCAAGGGCTCGTCCGACTCCAGCGCCGCGCCCAATGCTGCAGGAATCCGGTTTGCCAGTGATCACTGGTCGGTGATTCGTGATTAGCAACGTCGACCTGATTTCGGCGTCACGTCCGCTAAGCAGAGGCGCCGCCAAAAGAAATTAGTGTCCATTCGTGTTCATTCGTGGTTAATAGAAGCCCAATGAAAATCAGAGTCACACCCAATGTCTGGTCCAGCGCAGTGGCCGCAACGCTGCTATGCCTTGTCGCAGTTTCCGGAGCGCCTGCGACTACTCCTCAATACCAGATTTACGATATCGGCGTGGTTGAAGTTGGCGACACCGCTTCGCAGGGATTCGGCGTGTCGCCCGGGGGAATCGCGGTCGGCCGTTCGGTACGCACCGGCGGTAGCCAGGCGTTTAGCTGGACTCTCAAAGGCGGCATCGTCGGACTTCCGAACCTGTCTGGCCGCAGTTACGCGGTTTCGAACAGCGCCAATGACAACGGGATCGTAGTGGGGACCGCCGCCACGACGCTCTTTGGCTCCAGCCGGTTGCCGGTGATCTGGCAGAATGGCGCCGTTTCGCAGCTGCCCTTGCCCGTCGGCGAAACGCTGGGCGATGCAAACTCAGTGAACACTTCAACGGTCGCGATCGGTTCGGTCGACGCCGGAAGCCTACAGCGCGGGGTGATCTACAGCGGAGGCAGCGCGACAATCATCACGCAAACGACAGCAAACGGAAGTTACTTTCTCACGGCATTCGGCATCAACGATTCAGGCCGGATCGTGGGTCAGGGCATCGACCCGCAGAATGCTGCCCGTAACGTTGGCATCGTCTATGATATCGGTCAAAGCATGGCCTTTGAGGTCGGCGCGTTGCCGGGGATGAATGGCGCTCTCGCGTTCGGTGTGAGTAACACCGGATTCATCGTAGGATCGAGCATGTTGAATCAAGGCTCGGGTCTGCCGTTCATCTGGTCGGACCAAGGTGGAATCGCGGCGATTCCGCTCGCTGCGGGCACGACCCAAGGATCTGCGCGCGCGGTGAACTCGGCCGGCTGGGTCGTTGGCAATGATTCGTCGGCCTTCTCAATTCCATTTCTTTATGACGGGACAACGACGTATCGCCTCGCTGACCTGATCCCTCCGAATTCAGGATGGGACTTATCAATGAACACTTCTTCGTCTGCACTCGGGATTAGCGAAGATGGTGTCATCGTCGGCACCGGCGTTCATAACGGCGACACTCACGCGTATGCGATGGTGCCCATGGCGCCCAGTCCAACGCCAACTCCGACGACCGTCACAGCAACACCAACGCCTACGCCGACTCCAACGGCTACAGCTGTGCCACACCTACGTCTACGCCTAAGCGCACCACCCCACAGCGACACCTACAGTTACTGTTACACCAACTGCTACTCGCTACACCGACTGCCCACACCAACACCAATATCAACAGCAACGCCCACACCTACTTCTACACCCAGACCGACGCCGACACCGAGGTCTGAGCCAACGCCAAGGGGTCCGTCCTACTCCGCCGCCACGGCCGTAAGCACCAGTGACGAGTGAGCCGTGACGAGGGACGAGTCACCAGTTACAGCTGGAAAATCAGAAGGCAGGAACCAGCTTTGGATACCGGCCCTACAAAATTAGTGTCCATTCGTGTTCATTCGTGGTTAGCTTCGCATCTGCCAGCGCGAAGATCGCGCTGCATTTCATGAAAGAACCCGAGCACGAGAACCAGCACGCGCCGCTGAGTTATCACGGCGCCTGGCGCATTGTCTGGCTGGTCTTCTTGCTGTTCATCATCTGGTTGATCCTGCGTTCGCTGCAACCTGTTATTTTGCTCTTCACAGTAGTTTTCCTTCTCGCGATGGTCCTTAACCCGATCGTGGTCTGGTTGCAGAAACATCGTGTCCCGCGCTTTGTCAGTGTGATCGTGCTGATGCTCGCGCTGATCGCGGTCACTACCACCATCGTAGTCTTTGCGATTCCGCCGTTGGCCCGACAAACCCAGGAACTGGTACGCAGCACGCCGAGGGTCTGGCAAGGCATTCGCACCCGCATCGAATCGCTCACGAAAAGTTATCCGGAAGTCCGCGAGGCGTTGCCGCGCACGGAGGAAATCACAGGCAAAGCCGGGGCGGCCGCTGGCACTCTCGGGAATATTTTGCTAAGATCGACGATCGGTTTGGTCGGCGGCGTGGCCAGCTTTGTATTTGCCATCCTGTTGCTTGTCTTTGTGCTGGCCAACCCACGGCCGCTCGTGGCCGCGTATCTGGCACTCGCGCCTGATCGTTACCGGGACCAAGCGCATCGCACTCTCGCACGCCTGATGCGGCAAATGACCGCCTGGGCGCGCGGCGTTGCTATCAACGGCGTCATCACCGGCCTTTCGATAAGCTTGTTGCTTTGGTTGATCGGTGTGCAGCCGGCGCTCATTTTCGGTGTGTTCGCGTTTCTCGGTGAATTTCTGCCGAACATCGGCGCGTTTCTGGTTTCCATTCCCATCCTGCTGGTCGCCCTTAGCCTGGGTGCGACAAAATTCTGGCTGGCGCTCGGCGTGATCGTAATCGTTTACCAGATTGAGCTGAACGTTCTTGTGCCGGGCGTGCTGGGCAAAGAGATGCGATTGCATCCGGTCAACATCTTGTTCTTTACGCTGGCGACCGCGACCATGTTCGGGCTGCTGGGAGTTTTTCTCGCCGTCCCCGCCGCCGCACTGGTGCAGATCGTGATCGACGAATTTTATTTGCAACCGCGCAAGCCCGATTACGCCGCGCTCGATCGCGAAGCAGCCGCGCTGGTAGAAGGCAAGAGGTGACGCGTTGTAGGGCATCGCCCTACAATTCGACGAAGGCGATGGCGCGCGCCATCTCACCAACCAAATTGTCACCAAATTTTCTAAAAGATTTCCTTTTCTCCAATCTGCTCATGAGAGATACTGCGATTTGGTTAGCGCCTTCTTAAGACACCGGCACACGGAGGAATCATCGGACAATGTTAAGAACAATATTCACGGCTTTCGTGCTCCCGTTGCTTTTGCTTTTCGGTCCGCCTGTGACTGGATGGAGTAATTCCCAGAAAACTCCCGACAGCCACGGCCCTGGCGGGACGCTTCAAAAAATGATCGTGGAAAATGGAACCGTCAGCATCGATCTCGATCTGGACCGGCTCAACGGCGATGGCTCGCTAGCTGCAAAAGTGGAGCGACTGCGTTTCAATGTGGCGGCCAATTCCTTCTTCAGCGTTCTCGTGTTTAACGATCTCCTGCGCGGCCCTGAGCGGGGTTCAATGGCGCTAGTTCCGCAATACACCGCGGTGTCGCCCTCTCCGTTCAGCGCCTCCATCAATCAACTCATCGTGGAAAAACTCCCCTCGGCCGAGCGGTTCGATCTTGCCGTGCGGGACGCAAAAACAGGCTTCACTTTTTTCAACATCGAGGGCCACCATTACGATTACGACGCCATAGGGCAGTTACTCACTATCCAGGGTGGACGGCTTCTGATCTCAAAGGAGTTTGCTAACTCGCTCGGCCGTCCGGCAGACGCGGGCTTGGCAGTTGGAAAAATCTCCATCGGCGCGGCGATGCGGCCAATCCAGGTCGATCAGCTTGTCAATGGCGAAACGAAATCGATGGTGATGCCGGCGTTGCGAGGCGCGATTGGAGCAGAGCCGGTTGCGGTCGTGCCGGGGCCGGACGTCATCGTTGGGGACATCGAGGACATAGAGGAAGGCGGGAACACCATGTCGCAGGTCGGCCTGGATGTAGGAACTGATTCTTGTAACAACGGCGATCAGCCGGTGGATTGGTTTGCTTTACCTAATACCGATCACCCGGTCGTTCCGCAAAATCTTTATCGGATGAGCGGCGCCGCGAATAACAACGATCGGTTTGAACAAATTGGCCAGTCATGGATGAAACATACCTTCGAGGCATTGGAAGAGAGTGTCTGCAGTACCTGTAACACCTCTAACTGCCAAACAGGGACACACCTCTGCCCGGGCTGCTCCGATCCATATTGCTGCGGCCTGAATGGCGAGCAGAACCAGTTGGGTTCGCGCGCCTGGATCAATCCTTTCACAGGCTCTTTCCCGTCTACGGCGCAACAATCACTCAGGGCACGCGCATGACGGCGTGTCGCACCGGATTCGCGTGGAGATCGAATGATCTGAACACAGAGTCTGAATCTAGGTGCCACTTACTTTGCTGAAGCGGCATACATTAGCCCGCACGAATACACCTGGTGTCAGTCGCATCCGGGCCAGTGCAACATGTATAACAATGTCTCGTATCGGCAGTTCAACGTCAGCGGTATTAATCCGCCTTTTAACTTTTAGCGCAGTTGGTTCCACATTCCGTATGCAGCCTGCCATCATGGCCTGGGCAGCTACTGGCGCGATCGTAAATCAGGTCGAGCCGGATCCCGGGAAACGATGGCATCTTGTTCGTCGGTTACAAGGTGACGAAGCCAAATGTCGGGGTCTGGCACTACGAGTATGCCTCTATAACGAAAACCTCGATCGCGCCATTCAATCCTTTCGAGTTTTCTTCGGGTTTCCTGGATCCACACTGAGTAATATCGATTTTCACGCGCCACCGCAGGAACCTGGCTGGGCAAATGACGGCACCTTTAACAATCAGGGCTATAGCAGCGCGTCTTGGAGTGTCGATTTCGGTGACGGCTGCATCCATAACCTGGAACAGCGGAGACCCTTGCACAAAATCCGAACGCCAATGCGATTCGCTTTGGCACATTGTACAATTTTCGATTTGATTCTAGCGCAGCACCGGTTCCTAGCGCAGGCGACCATCGACTTCTTTAAGACCGGCTCGCCGGTTACGGTCGACGTCCAGGCTCCTTTTATGTCGGACGTGACTCCCACGGCAACGCCAACCGCGACTGCAACCCCAACGGCCACAGCTACGGCAACTCCTACTGCTACTGCTACTGCTACTGCCACTGCGACTGCAACGTCTACGCCCACGGCGACGGCTACCCCGACCCCGACACCGATTCCAACTCCGCGGCCTACCCCCACACCAAGATCCACTCCACCGCCGCGGCCTCGGCCCACTCCGCCGCCTCGCCCGTAAACCCTGATTCCCAGGTGATCCGTGATCAGTGATCCGCCTTCACCCCGCGCCTCAGAGGCGGGGCTACGGCGGACAAGTCAGTGATCGGTTGTAGCCGGGATCGATGATCCCAGTTGTTGCGGTGGAGTTTCCTATGACCTCACGTTGCTCCACGCGCCGGAGAAAGTTTCCAAAAATCTTCTTTGCTTCTGCCCTGAATGGGTGAGAGAGATTACCCCTGCTCCAACTTTAGCCAAGCTTACTAACCAAAAAGATCCAGCACTATGTCAAAGATAACGCTTGCCAGTTTGATGCTCCCGGTAGTTCTATTTCTCGGCAGTAGTTCGGGAAATTACGCAGCCGCCTCCGCCACGGCTACGGCGGCCAATGCGCAGCTCAAACAAAACGCTCCGGAAAGCCAGCCTGCCCGCCGTAGTCTTAACGAAGCCGGGACCGGCACTCTTCAAAAGCTGATCGTGGAAAACGGCAGTGTCAGGATGGATCTCGATCTCAATGGCTTGAATGGAAGCAGTTCACTGGTGGCGAGACCCGTCGCGCTGCAATTCGCAGCGGCAGCCAATTCCTTTTTTACCATCTTGGTTTTCAACGATCTGTTGCGCGGGCCCGAACCGGGCTCGATAGCGCTGGCCCCGGCCGGGGTCAACGTCCCCGGCTACAACAATCTGCCTGTGGGGTTAGCCGGATCGCTCAAGCAACTGGTAATCGAAAAACTTCCATCGGATCAACCTTTTGATCTTGCCGTGCGCGACGGCAAAACCGGATTCACGTTCTTCAACCTCGTAGGACAGCAGTACGCTTACGATGCTAACGCGCAGTTACTAAGCATCACAGGGGCAAACCTGCTAGTTTCAAGAGAATTTGCCACTGCTCTGGGCCGCCCATCGGACGCCGGTGCGCCGGTTGGAAAAATCTCACTCGGCGCGACGATGCAACCGATCGAGGTCGAGACACTCGTCAACGGCGAAACGAGATCGGTGGCCATGCCGGCTTTGCCCAGCGGACTCGCTGGCGACAGGCTGGCACTGGTGCATGGACCCGATGTCATCGTGGGAGACTTGCCTGCGGTTCAGCAGGGCGGCAACGACACTGTGAATCATTTTGTCGGACTGGGTGTGGGAACGACTTCCTGTAACAACGGCGACCAGCCGCTGGACTGGTTCGCATTGTCAAACACCGATCACCCGTTCATTCCGCAAAACCTGTATCGAATGAGCGCTGGGGCTAATAACAATGACCGCTTCGAACAGATCGGCCAATCCTGGGGGAAACATGCGTTCACGGCATTGGAAGGCGACGCCTGCGGCTTTGGCTGCAACACCAGTGGCTGTACGACGGGCACCCACCTGTGCCCGGGCTGCTCCGATCCCTACTCGGCCAGCTTGAACTATGGCCAGACCGGAATCGGCTCGCGCGCCTGGGTGAACCCGTTTACGGGCGTCTTCCCATCGACCGCGAACAATCATAACGGGCACAGTCACACTGGCATATCGCACCGGGTCACAGTGGCCAGCAGCGATCTGAACCCCGCGCAGAACGCGGGCGCAACCTATTACGCGGAAGGCCAGTATATCACGCCGCACGAGTATTCATGGTGCCAGCAGAATCCCGCGGAATGCAACATGTACAACAATGCCTCCTACCGCCAGTTCACCGTGAGCGGCAGCGGTGACAGCTACTCATTCTCACCTGTTGGATCGACCGTGCGAATGCAACCCGCCATCATGGCCTGGACAGGCGCAACGATCAGCAACAGTCTCGAGCCCGATCCGGGCAACGACGGCATCTGGTTCATGGGTTACAAGGTGACCAATCCAACTGTTGGAGTTTGGCACTACGAGTACGCGCTCTACAACGAGAACCTCGATCGCTCCATTCAATCTTTCAGCGTGTCTGTGGGATCTGGAGTGAACGTAACTAACATCGGCTTCCACGCACCGCCGCAGGAACCCGGCTGGGCTAACGACGGCACCTTTAACAACCAAGGTTACAGCAGCCAGCCATGGACTGTTACTCAGGCACCCGATTCCATAACCTGGGCAAGCGAGACGTTCGCACAGAACCAGAACGCCAATGCCATCCGCTTTGCCACGCTCTATAATTTCCGGTTCGACGCCGATCAGCCACCGCAGAATGCCAATGCGACGGTAGGCTTCTTCAAGACAGGCTCGCCTACCACAGTTGCAGTCGAGGGACCTTCCGGGACCGGCTCACCAACCCCGACTCCGACTCCAACTGCCACTGCTACAGCGACTCCGACAGCAACGACGCTACTGCTACTGCAACAGCGACGGCCACAGCAACCGCGACCGTAACGGCTACGCCAACGCCGACGTCTACTCCACGGCCTAGCCCGACAACCCGGCCTAATCCAACAGTAAGGCCTCGGCAAACCCCTCCACCTCGCCCGTAGCGTAGCGGTGATCGCGATCAGTGAATCGGTTGAACCGCGCTAACATCTGCGGAGCACAGGCTTTCAGCGTGTAATGGTTGGCAGCTTGCCGACGACCAAGCACCATTTTGCAACGACACCTCGGCTTGAGCGTTCGAAGAGCTTTTCGGCAAGACTGCCGAAAAGGACAGGTTCGCCATGGCGAATCCGTCCTGGGGCGGACTAGCAGCGTGTGGCCAGACGAAGCCGATCCGGCCTCGCCGATTTTGGGGCAGCAGTAACTTTTGGAATAACCTTCTTTACTTCTGCCGCGCGCTCATGAGAGAAATTAGCTCTTTCAATCTTAGCCACGTTCACCGCAACCAGAGGAATCCACCGCAATGTCAAAGTTAAAACTTGTCGGTTTCGCGCTTCTGCTGTTCCTGCTCTTCGCCTCGCCTTACGCAAGCGCGCCAAAAGCTTTCGGAGCTACAAAGAAAAGTGTCCAAGGCCAGGGGCAGACAGGGACGCTTCAAAAGATGATCGTCGAAAACGGAAGCGTCACGATGGATCTCGATCTCAACCGGTTGAATGGAATCAGCTCCGCGCTCGGCAAGACCCGCCGAACTACAATTCGCCGTTGCGGCTAATTCCTTCTTCACCATTCTGGTTTTTAACGATCTTCTGCGCGGTCCCGATTCGGGATCGATGGCCTTGATCCCAGCCGGGGTCAACGCCACCGGCTACAGTTTACCTCCGGCGCTGGGCGTGTCTCTCAAAGCAGCTCGTCGTGGAAAAACTTCCTTCCGACGCGGGATTTGATCTTGCGGTCCGGGACGGCAAGAGCGGGTTCATCTTTTTCAATGTCGAAGGCGACCAGTACGACTACGACGCAAACGCGAAGTTGCTCAGCATCACCGGTGGACGGCTACTGGTCTCGAAAGAATTCGCGGTGTCTCTTGGCCGCCCGTCAGACGCCGGCTCGGTTGCCGGCGAAATCTCCATCGGTGCAACCATGCAACCCGTCGAGACCATGCAGCTCGACGCAAACGGCGACGTCAAATCCGCGAGACTGCCAGCACTGAACCAACCCGGCGTGGGGACTGTCCCCGGCCCCGACGTCATCATCGGCGACCTGATCGGCTTGGTACAATCCCAGACTGGTTCCGTCGGGGGCCTGGTGGGACTCGCTTTGGGAACCGATGCCTGCAACCAAGGCACGATAGACGTGGATTGGTTTGCCTTGCCGAGCAATGACCATCCGTTTATTCCGCAGAATCTCTACCGAATGAGTGCCGGCATTTACGGGAACTTCAACACTATGGAGTTCGAACAAATTGGCCAGTCCTGGGGTAAGCACGCCTTCACAGCGGCATCGTCAAACACGTGCGGCTTTGGATGCAATGGTGTAAGCGGCACCCATCTTGGCTCCGGCTGCTCCGATGCATACGGCGCCGGTTTGAACGGCAGTCAAACCGGCATCGGTTCGCGCGCCTGGGTCAATCCCTTCACCGGAAGCTTCGTAGGTTCAACAGCGAACGATCACAGCGGCCACGTTCATGACGTAACGTCTCACCGAATTCTGGTTAACGTTAACGACTTGAACACGTCGCTGAACCCGGGAGCGACGTATTTTGCTGAAGCACAATACGTCGTGCCGCACGAATACACCTGGTGCCAAAGTCATCCGGGCCAGTGCAACATGTATAACAACGCCTCGTACCGTCAGTACACCGTAACCGGAATTAACCAGCCCTTTACTTTTACTAGCGCAGGCGCCACCGTGCGACAGCAGCCGGCGATCATGACTTGGGACGGCGCGACGGTGAACCGGATTGAACCGGACCCAGGCAACGATGGTATCTGGTTCATAGGCTACAAAGCGTTCCAAGTCAGCCCGACGAAGCAAATCTGGCACTATGAATATGCTCTCTATAACCAGAACCTCGATCGCGCCATCCAATCTTTCAGCGTGCCTATTGGACCAGGAGTTCCATTCATCGAGAACATCGACTTTCATGCGCCGCCTCAGCATCCCGGCTTTGCACATGATGGCACCCAGGGAGATGCTGGATATAGCAGCACCCCGTGGACTGTTACTCAAGACGCAAGCTCTATCACATGGAGCACGGAAACTTTTGCGCAGAATCAGAATGCAAACGCGATTCGCTTCGGCACTCTGTATAACTTCCGGTTTGATGCCTTAGGACCGCCGCAGACCGCCCTTGCTACGGTCGGCTACTTCAAGACAGGAGCGCCTATGACGGTTGCGATCCAGGCGCCAATGGGCTTCGGTTCGCCAAGCCCAACGCCTACAGCCAGTCCGAGTCCGACGCCGACACCGACGCCAACATCGACGCCAACTGCATCTCCGACGCCTACATTTACTCCGACTCCGACGCCTACATTTACTCCAACGTCGACGCCTACGCCAACGGTGACGCCCTGCGTGGGTCCATATGTGATCAGCCAGATAGGGGGCAGTATCGTGCCGGGCACGACGGACATAGGCAATCACGGGGATGATACGGTCATCACCATCGCGTTGCCTTTCCCTTACACCTTGTACGACCAGACTTTCACCAGCATCAATCTGTCGTCCAACGGCAATGCGCAGTTCACAACCACGGACACGACCTTCACTAACCAATGCCTGCCGTGGACCACCCACAACTACACTATTTACCCGTACTGGGACGACCTGTACTTGGTCAACAGCGGGTTTGGTATCTTCACGTCGATAAGTGGCAGTGCTCCCAACCGCATCTTCAACATTGAGTGGCGGTCACAATACTTCCCGGGGAGCGGCAGTGCCAACTTCGAGCTGAGGTTGTATGAGGGGCAGATACGCTTCGATGTGATCTACGGCACAGTGACTAATGGTAACACCAGTGCCACAGCCGGAGTGCAGAGAGACGATACGTTCTTTACTCAGTATTTCTGCAACGGCTCCGGAGGTGCAGCCAGCGGCGGGCAAAGCTATATCTATTTCCCACCACCCTGCCCAAGTCCAACGCCAAGCGCTACAGCCACAGCTACGGCAACGGCTACCGCTACGGCCACAGCCACTGCAACTGCAACAGCCACGGCTACAGCTACACCTACAGCAACGTTCACGCCTACGCCAACACCAACAGCTACTCACACGACCCAACACCAACACCAACCGCTACAGCCACGGCTACCGTAACGCCAACAGCGACAGCTACTGCTACGCCTACGGCCACAGTCACTCCCACGGCCACGGCAACGCCTACACCCACACCAACCTCTACTCCAAGACCTACACCTACACCAAGAACTACGGCTGCGCCAAGGCCACGCCCGACACCGCCGCCTCGCCCGTAGCCTGGCGCCAGGCACGTGGTGGAACGCGTTGTCCTCAACGCGTTGGTCCGGCAGCTGCCGGACGCCTTTGGCGCTTAATTCACATCGTCTCGCCGCGGCGAGCCGATCCACCTCCTGCCGATTGGGGCGCAGCAAGATTTTTCAAAAATCTTATTGGCTTTCGCTATCAGAGCATGAGAGAAAGTAGTTCTTTCGCCTTTAGCCACGTCCACTGCAACGAAGGGAATCCACCACAATGTCAAAATTAACGCTCACCGGTTTCGCGCTTCCATTGTTTTTACTCTTTGCCTCGCCCCAGGCGAGCGCCCCGAAGGCTTTCGGGGGTACAAAGAAAATTGCCGAGACCCAAGGCCAGGGCGGGACACTTCAAAAGATGATCGTCGAAAATGGAAGCGTCACAATGGCTCTCGACCTCAACCGACTGAATGGACTCAGTTCCGCACCGCAACAACTCCTCAAACTGCAATTCACGGTCGCGGCCAATTCCTTCTTCAGCATTCTCGTTTTCAATGATCTCCTGCGTGGCCCGGACCATGGCTCAATGGCGCTGGTCCCGCAAAACTCTGCCCAGGCTCTCCCTGGGTCGCTAGGCGCTTCCATCAGGCAACTCGCAGTGGAAAAACTTCCTTCCGGCGCAGCGTTCGATCTTGCCGTGCGCGACGACAAGACCGGGTTCGTTTTCTTCAATGTCGAAGGCGACCAATACGATTACGATGCCAATGCGAAGTTCCTCAGTGTCACCGGCGGACGGCTGCTGGTCTCCAACGAATTCGCGAAGGCCCTTGGCCGCCCGTCAGACGCCGGCTCAGTTGCCGGCGAAATCTCCATCGGCGCAACCATGGAACCTATCGAGATCAACCAGCTCGACACAAACGGCAATGTAAAATCCGCTTCATTGCCGGCGCTGAACCAACCCGGCGTGGGGACTGTGCCCGGCCCCGATGTCATCGTCGGCAATCTGCTTGACTTTGTGCAATCCCAGACTGGTTCCGTCGGGGGCCGCGTCGGCCTCGCTTTGGGAACTGATGCCTGTAACCAAGGGACGATCGACGTGGATTGGTTTGCCTTACCGAGCAACGACCATCCGTTTATTCCGCAGAATGTTTACCGAATGAGTGGCGGCGACCAGTAACAACGATCGTTTCGAACAAATCGGCCAGTCCTGGGGTAAGCATGCGTTTGCGGCGGCATCGTCAGACAGTTGCGGTTTCGGATGCAACGGTGTAGCCGGCACCCAACTTGGCTCCGGCTGCTCGGATGCATACGGCGCCGGTTTGAACGGAAGTCAAGGCGGCATCGGTTCGCGCGCATGGGTCAATCCATTCACCGGAAGTTTCGTAGGTTCAACAGCGAACGATCACAGCGGCCACAGTCATGACGTAACGTCTCACCGAATGCTGGTTGACGTTAACGACTTGAACACCTCGCTGAACGCGGGAGCGACGTATTTTGCTGAAGCGGAATACATCGTCCCCCACGAAGGCACCTGGTGTCAAAGTCATCCGGACCAGTGCAACATGTATAACAACGCTTCGTACCGTCAGTACAGCGTGACCGGAATCAACCAGCCGTTCACTTTTAGCGCCGTGGGCTCCACCGTGCGAGAGCAACCTGGCATTACGGCTTGGACCGGTGCAACGGTAAATCAGATCGAACCGGATCACGGCAATGATGGCATCTGGTTCATGGGCTATAAAGTGACGAACCCCACTACTGGCGTCTGGCACTATGAATACGCGCTCTATAACCAAAACCTTGATCGCTCCATCCAATCTTTCAGCGTGCCTGTTGGACCCGGAGTAAACATCTCTAACATTGGTTTTCATGCGCCACCTCAGCAACCCGGCTTTGCACATGATGGCACCCAGGGAGATGCCGGATATAGCAGCACACCATGGAATGTTACCCAGGACGCAAGCTCAATCACGTGGAGCTCGGAAACTTTTGCTCAGAATCAGAACGCCAACGCGATCCGCTTCGGCACGCTGTATAACTTCCGGTTCGATGCCGATCAACCGCCCAATCCAACGAACGCGACGGTAGGCTACTTTAAGACCGGCTCGCCGACGTTTGTTGGGGTTCAAGCCGCTGGGAATGTTCCGTTGCCGTCGCCAACCCCGACACCGACAGCCAGCCCAACGCCAACGCCTACGCCTACACCGACCCCAACGCCGATACCTTGCGCAGGTCTTACGATAATTCAGATAAGCGGCAGCATTGTGCCGGGCACCGTGGACATTGGCAATCACGGGGATGATCAAGTAACCAACGTCGCGCTGCCCTTCCCTTTCACCTTGTACGGCCAGACCTTCACCAGCGTCAATCTGTCGTCCAACGGCAATGCGCAGTTCACGACCACCGATACGGCCTTCACCAACCAATGCCTGCCGTGGACCAGCCACAACTACACGATCTACCCATACTGGGACGACCTGTATTTAGTCAATAGCCCCTCCGGCATATTCACATCGATAAGTGGCACTGCGCCCAACCGCATCTTCAATATCGAATGGCGGGCGCAGTACTTCCCGGGGAGCGGCACTGCCAACTTCGAGCTGAGGTTGTATGAGGGACAGACACGCTTTGATGTGATCTACGGCACAGTGACCAACGGCAACGCATCAGCCACAGCGGGAGTACAGAGAGACGACGCCTGCTTTAATCAATACTTCTGCAACGGCTCAGGTGGTCCACCTACCGGCGGCTGGGCTTTGGTTCCAACAGGCACGCCAAGTCCCACGCCAACACCGAGCGACACGCCGCCGCCAACCGCTACGCCAACAGCTACGGCGACAGCTACGGCAACGCCAACAGCTACTCATACGCCTACGGCTACGGCAACCGCAACGTCGACAGCTACTGCTACTGCTACGGCCACAGTTACGCCGATCGCAACGGCTACAGTAACGCCTCCGCCGAGTCCAACGCCAACGGCAACGTCCACTTCTACTCCCAGACCCTCCCCGACTCCAAGAAGTACCCCGCCACCGAGGCCACGGCCGACTCCGCCGCCGAGACCCTGATTCCCAGTGATCAGTGAGAAGTGATTAGTGATCGGTTGTTACTTGACAGATGTCGGCTATCAGTTGTGAATGCGCGGATGAATCGGTAGCGCTTTCAACATTCAACATTCAACATTCAACATTCAACATTCAACATTCAAATTCAACGCTCAATACTTGATGAAAAATTCTAAGACGTTACACACACTACTACTCACGGCTGCGCTTAGCTTTATCGGCGCCGGGTTGGCGAGCGCAGCGATTATCAACATCATGCCGAGCAAAGATAATACCCTCTACGTGTACGATCCTGCCGAGGGCGACCACAGCAATGGTGCTGGCTTTCACTTCTTCGCCGGCAAGACGGCTATGGGTGAACTTCGCCGCGGGGTGCTGGCATTCGATATCGCTGGAAGAATTCCAGCCGGCTCAACGATAACAGGCGTTACGCTCAGTATGAACATGTCCAGAGCAGCTATTAACGTTGCATATCCGGTCGAGCTGCACAAGCTGCTTGCCGACTGGGGTGAAGGAACTTCGCAGGCACCCGGAGAGGAAGGCGATGGAGCACCGGCCACGCCCAACGATGCAACATGGCGGCACCGCTTCTTCGACACGATTTTTTGGGCTGCGGAAGGTGGTGATTTTTCGGCTACCGTGAGCGCAAGCCAGTCGGTCAGTGTCGTTGGGCCCTACACGTGGAGCTCACAGCAAATGGTGGCGGATGTGCAGGATTGGCTGGATAACCCAGCAGGCAACTTCGGCTGGCTGGTATTGGGAGACGAGAAGCCCACGATGACGACGAAGCGGTTTGATACTCGCGAAAGCGCAAGCCCACCTGTCCTAACCATTCAGTACACAGCGCCGAGAAGTGCGCCCACACCCAGGCCTCGTCCTACTCCTCGGCCTCGTCCATGACGATAAGGGAAAGCTAATAGCGGGTAGCGGTAGCGGACAGTTGATTTTGCGCTTGGGCGATGAAGGGTAGCGCATGCGTCTCGCGTGCTGGCGAGCGCGTCTCGCCATCGCGGACTTTTCTGCGGATCCTTCCTCTACATGAATGAAACTCGATGAAAAGATTGTTTCGGCGCGACGCCCCTTCGACTTCGCTCAGGGCAGGCTTCACCAGCACGCGAGGACGCGCGCGCTACCCTCAACGCTCGTTCTCGGCACCTAGTTGGCCTGCCTGCTGGAAATGTTTTTCAGCCAGCTCGGTCATGCCAAGGTCTTGTAAATGGCGTCCGAGCACCCAATGATAAACGGGATCGTTGGGAGTGGATTGGTCTGCTTGTTTTTCATAAGCGCTGGCTTCTTCGAGTTTACCTAACGAGCGCGCTGCGCCAGCAAGCTCGTTATTCGCCAACGCCAAATGCGCGTTGCGCCGCACAGCGTCGCTCCAAACCGAAACGGCTTCCTCCCTGCGACCGAGTTGCCAAAGCGATTCGCCTTTTTCCTGGCGCGCGAGAATCAAGTCATCTCTTTCCGCCAGCGCTTCATCCAAACTTGCGCGCGCTTCTTCGTGACGCCCCACACGATTTAGGATCGCGCCGCGATAATAGAGACTCAAAGCCTTGCTTTCGCCTTTTTGGTGAGCCGCGGCCTGGCTCAGCACTTGTACCGATTGCTCAGCGTTGCCCAAAAGATATTCGACCCAGGCCAGTTTCGGCAAAGTCTCACTGTTTACAAACAGGCCGAAATTCGAAGCGGCTTCATAGTGCTTTTTTCCTTCGACAATGTTCTCCTTATCAGCCGGACGAAGCCATCGCGTGGGATTCGCCTGCGCAAGCGCAAGCTCGTCGGGCAGCTGGATTTTCTGGAATGCGCGATCGCCCAGAAACTCATGATAACGCACCCAACCGCTGTGCGCGTTCAATCCAATCCACGCACAGGCGAAGGCTGTGAACGCCCAGCCTGCCTTTCGAATTTTGCCTGAAGACTTCAGATTGAATCGGTAAAAGGACAAGTCCCTTACACGAAGCAATCTCCACATTTTCAGAGTGAGAAACGTGGTGACAGTGGCGCAACCGAGCGCCATCAGAAACGGGACCAAAGCGTAAACACCGCGAACCCCAAGGAAACTTCCCAGAAACACCAGCGCACCGACGATTTCTTCAGGCCACGTCAGAGAATAACTTTTTCGTATGGCGTTCGATTTGGGTACCAGGATCGTCGGTTTCCCAAAACCGAAATAGAGAGCGTCGTTGGGACAAACGCTTACGCAATCCATGCACTTCATGCATCCGGGATCGACCACCATCCCGTACTGCTTCACTTCCGCGTGCACCAACACGTTTGAAGTGCAGGTCGCAGTGCAGTGGCCGCATTGGTTGCAAGCAGGCGTGACGCGGATTTTTCCGGGCGAATATTTGTCGGCAAGACCAAAAAATCCGCCGTAAGGACAGGCATAGGTACAAAAGCCTTTTTGCCCCAAAAAATAAACTGTCACAAAACCGCAGATGAAAAGAAAAGGGATGGCCACTGCGACCGAAGGGAAAGTCTGCCAAAAATTAGTCGTCACCAGATGATTGGTGAATTTCGGGATCAACGGCTGATGTTCCGGGTTCCAGATCGATCGATACACCACGGGCCAAACGAACATATACAGCGCGCCGATGAGCGGCACGTATACCAGGAGCCGCGACCGAAACGGTTTCGGATGCAGACCCATTTTCTTCAAGAGCCAACCGCAAAAATCCTGTAGCGCGAGGATGTGACACCCCCAGCCACAGACGAAACGCCCGAAGATCAGCGTTGCCAAAATTGCCAGGGCGAAAAAGATGAAGCCCGCATTAACGAATCCGCGTTGCAACGTGTACATCGTCTCGGAGGGCTCGATGGGCGAAACGGTCTTGCCCATGATTCGCCACTGGATGATGTGCGCGACCATGAACAAGTTGAGCGTGATCAGCGCTGCCGCGCGCCACCGGCCGGTTTTCGATTTGCGAATACCGGTTTTGCTGTAGCCGGGGACCTCGCCTCCGGTAGCGGCTCGCCCGGGAATCCACCCTGCAGCTTTCAGTTCCGGGCTGACGCAACCACTTTTCACAAGGTTGGCGAATTTACGCCAAAATGCACCGGACGCTAATTGTTCGTCGCGCCAGCGTCGGCGATCAGGATGCAAATAGGAGCGCCGCATTCCCAAAAAACTGTTACCAAGCTTTTGAAAGATTTTCTTTACTTCTCCGGCCTGGTTGTGAGAAGTATTGGAACTCTCCTCGGAACCTAGCCAACAACCCGGAGGACCGAATAAAATGTTAAAGATCATACTCACTGCTTTCATGCTCCCATTGCTCTTGTTTTTGGGCTCGAGTGATGGGGGCTCCCCGAACGCTTCGAGGGCTGCAAACACAAGTCCAGGCAGCCCGGGCCGGAGCGGGACACTTCAGAAGATGATTGTGGCCAGCGGCAGCGCGACCATGGACCTTGATCTGGACAGGATCAACGGAATCAGCTCCACGACAGGAAGGTTGGAGACGGCTCCCTCGCAAAAACTTTCGGAGTTGCATTTTGCCGTGGCGCCGAACTCTTTCTTTCCGGTTCTTGTTTTTAACAACATGTTACGCGGACCGAAGCCCGGCTCGATGGGGCTGGTGCCGCAAAACAACGTCGTCCTTCCTCCGGCATTGGCTGCGTCGCTCAAGAGGCTGGCTATCGAAAAAATTGGCCCGAGTGAACCCTTCGACATGTCGGTGCGCGATGCGATGAGCGGTTTCGTGTTTTTTAATATCCAAGGAAATCACTACGACTATGATGCCAGTTCGCAGTCGTTTGGCATCCACGGTGGACGGCTTCTGATCTCAAAGGAGTTTGCCACTGCGCTGGGGCGGCGAGCAGACGCCGGTCTGGTGGTCGGAAAAATCTCTGTGCGAACGACGATGCAGCCGATCGAGATCACGCAACTGGTGAACGGCAAGCCTAATTCGATGGTCTTGCCTCCCATGAGTCAACGCGGCGGTCCGGGAGCGCCTACCCTGGTGCCCGGGCCCGATATCATCGTTGGGGATCTGCCCAACATGCTCCAACTCGGGACCGCGGGATCACAGGTCGGCCTGGGTGTGGCAACGACTTCCTGCAACAACGGCGACCAGCCGGTCGATTTTTTCGCATTACCAAACACAGATCATCCGTTCTTTTGGCAAAATCTTTATCGGATGAGCGGTGGCACAGATAACACCGTGCGGATCGAACAAATTGGCCAGGCCTGGATTAAACACACCTTCGGCGCGGACGAAGGCGACGACTGCAACCTCGGCTGCAACACCAATAATTGCACTCAGTTCTCACAGCTATGTCCGGGCTGTTCCGATCCGTATCTCGCCGACGAGAACGGATGGACCGACCTGCTTGGTTCACGCGCGTGGGTCAATCCTTTTACCGGCGCGTTTCCGTCCGACGTAACCAATCACAACGGCCACGTACATGACGACGTATCGCATCGGATTCGCGTTAATATCGCCGACCTGAACACAACGCTCAATACGGGCGCAACTTATTTCGCGGAAGCGGCATATCTGGACCCGCTTGAATACACGTGGTGCCAGGCCCATCCCGGGCAGTGCAATATGTATAACAACCCTTCCTACCGTAAGTACCTTGTTAGCGGCACAACAAGCTTCACATTTTCCCCTGTTGGCCAGACCCAGAGAACGCAGCCTGCCATTATGGCTTGGACAGGGGCGACGATAAATCAGGTGCAGCCCGATCCGGGAAATGATGGCATCGCGTTAGTCGGCTACAAAGTGACCAGTCCCGGGCCGGGAGTCTATCACTATGAATATGCCGTGTTCAATGAAAATCTCGATCGCAGCATTCAATCCTTTAGCGTGCCTTTGGGCGCCGGAGCCAATCTCAGTAACATCGGATTTCACGCGCCGCCTCAGGAACCTGGCTGGGCAAACGACGGCACGTTTAATAACCAGGGTTACAGCAGCATGGCCTGGGCTGTCACTCAGGCCAGTGATTCCATAACCTGGAACAGCGAAACGTTTGCTCAGAATCAGAATGCGAACGCGATTCGCTTCGGCACATTGTATAACTTCCGGTTTGACGCCGATCAACCTCCGCAAAGTGCCAACGCGACTGTCGGCTTCTTCAAAACAGGGTCGCCCATCACTGTTGCAATACAGGCGCCCGCGGGCGGTGGGACGCCAACACCCACGCCTACTGCGACTGCGACTGCGACCGCTACTGCGACTGCGACTGCTACCGCTACCGCGACACCGACGCCTACTTTAACTCCGAGGCCCACCCCGACACCGAGGACTGGCCCGTCACCGAGGGCGCGCCCGACCCCGCCGCCGCGACCTTAGGGCCGGGTGAGTGAGTCAGTGGGCCCTGATTAGTGATCACGTACATCTTTAGCGCCAAAGGTGCGGTGCAAGCTTGAGCCAGGGGCATCGCCCCAGGAATTGGATCGTCGATGACGCAGCGCTGAAAGGGCGATTCAGTGTATCAATCCTCCAGACAACCGCTCATCGAATTGATGCCGCGCCTGCGAGCGATTGGGCATGGATAATCATGCATCGAAGTTGCCCAGAAAAGGGAATCGCACTTTCAGCGTCGGTGGGTTTTTGTTGGTTTCACAAATCCTGGGGCATTGCCCCAGGTTCGCCACGGCGAATCCGTCCTGTGGCGGACTAGCCTGAGGCCGCGCCTTTGGCGCTAAACCATACATGATCGGTGAATCGGGAACTCGCGAAAACCTTGCCCCAAAACCGAATCGGGATTAGGAAACAATATGACAGCGACACGAACATTGATTCTCATGTTGATCGCCCAAACCATTGCTGTGAGTGAGGCAGAATCTCCAAATATTATCGGCACGTGGAAGGTGGAGATCACTTTCGGGAATGAGGAACACCGCTCACTGCGCTTTGACGCTCAGGGCGACGGCAAAGGCACTTTTGTGCTTCTGGACCCCGCAGCCAGGGTCTGGGGAGGAACCAAGCCTTCGGAGGCAAAGTGGAGCCCCGCCGAGGGGAACTCGGTCACTTTCTCGGGTCCGGTGGAATTTATGCTCGGCAACGTCGGTCGGGACGCGGGGACATTGGTATTCAAAGGAAAATTTGAAACAGCAGACCTGATTACAGGCGAGGTGGAATTCTCCCCGCTCGTTGGAGACAGACCGTCGAAGCACGGCACGTTCAAAGCGACCCGCTCGAGCCAATAGACAGAGAACCGCGGATTACACGGATCAGACGGTTAGGTGTGGCCGACGGCACAACGATGCCATTGCCGAAGGCGCAAGTATCAGGCGGCAAGGCCCTATTTCTAACGCGTTGATGAGTCGCCGCGGTGGCCATTCCACCCGCAACACCCCTCGCGGATCGCCGCGGCTCAACCGACTGGACGACTCCCTCCAGTTGCGTCAACAAAATAGTAACAGCACTGTTACCACTGCGCGGAAAACCAGAGCGACGAATTACACCAATTGCCACGAATCGCTGGAGGGGCGAGCTCCTGCGAGCCCGCGCACCTTCCCTGGAGCGTCGCAGAGCTTCGCTCTCCCCGTTAGTATCGATTCGTGTCGATTCGTGAGCGGAGCCGATGGGATCGGCGACACAGAAGGCAAAGCCGCGACGGGAAGCGGCGAGCGAGCCGGGAGGCAAGCGACTTTCAAATTCGTGTCTCGGTTCCACGAAAAATTCCAAAAAAAAGCTTGCCATTTATTCACGCATCCAATAAACCGGGGAAACCACAAAAATAGAAAAAAGTGTTGACGCGTTTCTGGCATTTTCGCTATAAACGATGTTTCACACTCAAATTCATCCACATCATAACCATTCATGAAAAAGAAATCCGTTTCACGATCAGCCTTCTTTAACCTCCGTGTCTTAATCGGTCTGTGCATCGTCCTCGCCGGTGTTTTTCTGGTGCTGGCAGGCCTTGGCACGTTCTCCGCAATCACTGCCAGCTCCGCACAAGCGCAGCAGAAGAACTCCAAAATTATCAACATCCAAGGCCTCCCGCCTGGATTTGACTGTGCCACGATTCACGAGAAGGGCATCGACAAGATGGAGAACTTCCGGGCTGGAGCCATCATGATTGCCTGCGGCGAGTCTCAGGGAGGCGAGGCAGAGGAAGGTTTAGCTTCACCTCGCAACCCCTTCGCCAAGCTTGCCCGACAACTGGTGCCAACCCCTCTCGCGTATGGCGCCGCGGACGTTGACGTGATTACCGGCACCGAGACCTTTCCGTCCGTTACCCAGTCGGAGACGTACACTACGGCCAACCCGGATAACCCCAACCAGATCGTCGTCAACTACAACGATTCCAAAGCCGCCTCAAGCTGCTACGCCGGCTTATCGTACTCCAGTGACGGCGGCACCACCTTCACGCGCCTCAACCCATGCCCCTTGTGCAGTGGCCACGGGACGAACTTTGGCGACCCAATTGTTATCTACAACAAACCGACCAGTACTTTCATTGCAATGGATCTCGCTACGGGCTGCGGCGGACAGGGCATCGGCACCTGGAAGTCCACTGACGGCGGCGTCACCTGGTCGGTTGGTGCTTGCGCTCACAACGGTGGCAGTGATGACCGCGAGTCTGCCTACGCCGATAACACCACATCCTCTCCAAATTTCGGGCGAATGTACGTGTCTTGGAACGACTTCAATGTGGGCAGCGGCGCTCTCTCTGTCACCTACTCTAGTGATAACGGCACCACGTGGCACAGCCCGATACTAGTGAGCAACACCGGTACCTTTATACGCGATACCCAGATCACCTCGGACAAGGTTACAGGCGACGTTTACATCGCCGGGATGGACGAAGGCGGCGGTGGCTTCCCTCACAACGACATCAACCATATCTACAGGTCCACGGACGGCGGCAACACGTGGACCAACACCTATACCGGCCCCAGCTTCCCCGGACCGGGTGTGACCGCTGTTGGCTACTTCGCCCAGATGTTTTCGGATGCCGGTGGCTACTGGCGCCACGAGGGCTGGGGTGAGCCTGCCGCCTATAACCACGTCGTTTCCCTCGTATATGCCCAACACGGCACGGGCGCCGATGCCGGCGACGTTTACTATATCCGTTCCACTGACAGTGGCGTGACATTCAGCGCGCCGTTCAAGCTCAATAGCGATTCCACTACCCGTCCGCAGTGGCAGCCCAACCTTTCGGTCAGTGACGCAGGCACCCTGTTCGCGATGTGGTATGACGCGCGAGAGAGCGCCAGCTGCTCGAAGGGCAACCCGGCGGTTCCGTGCTACAGAATGTGGGCGCGCAAGTCCAACGACAACGGCGCGACCTGGCTGGCTGACGATATGTTCTCGGACGTAGTTAGCCCTCTCCCGGGCCAACCTGACGGGACCGTCCAAGCGACCTATGCGGGCGACTACGACTACGGCACCGCGCTCCTCACCAAGCACCTCACTTCATGGGATGACGGGCGCGTGACCATCAACAACCAGTCCCAGCAGGACGTCTTCACCGATAGGGAGCTGGTGGGTTTTGCCGTGACCACCACAGTCCCGGCCTGCAACAGCCTCATCAACACGCAGCCGGTGGACTTCGTGGTCAACCTTTCCGATGCCGCCCTTACAAGCAGTGTCCAAGCGAGCGATTTTACCGTGAATGGGACGGCGGCGAACTCGTTCACCTACTCGGGGCCTCCGTCCACGCAGATCACCTTCCACTTCACCAGCTCGCCGGTAACGCTGGGCTCCAACACGATGCACATTGCTGCCGGCGCAATTCTGCGTAATTCCGACAGCATGCCGATATTCGAGTTCCAGTGCTCGTTCTGTTACGCCATAACGCCGCTGATGGTGACTACGACCAACCCGCCTGTTGGCGGCACGTTCACGCCGCCGGCGCCAGGCGACTATCAATATGACGTGAACTTTAACCAGGCTGTTGATCCAGGGTCAGTCGACATGAGCGATTTGACCCTGACAGGCACTGCTGGCGGCAGCGTGACTGGTGTTACGCTCGTCAACGGCAACCAAACTGCCCGGTTCATGCTGCATTTCAATTTCGGAGGCAGCGAGACGGCGAGCATTGGGGCCGGATCGATCACGGCTAACGGGTGCAATCCTAATGCCGCCTTCACAGGGATGTACACGGTCGAAGGCTGCCCGCCGTCAAACCATTACACGATAAGTCAGATAGGCGGCAGCATCGTGCCAGGCACGGTGGATACCGGCAATCATTGCGACGACTGCACCACCGCCATTACGCTGCCGTTCCCTTACACGCTATACGACCAGACCTACACTAGTGCGAATGTGGACTCCAACGGCACACTGCAATTTGTGAACCCTCTTTCGATCTTCACGAACACCTGCCTGCCTGACACAAGCGGCCGCACCTACATCATCTTCCCGTACTGGGACGACGGGTACACGCTCAACAGTGGGTTCGGGATCTTCACCTCGATTAGTGGCACTGCGCCCAATCGAATCTTCAACATCGAGTGGCGGGCGCAGTACTTCCCAGGGAGCGGCACTGCCAACTACGAGCTGAGATTGTATGAGGGGCAGACTCGTTTCGACGTGATCTACGGCACTCTGACCAATGGCAACACCAGCGCAACCGCGGGAGTGCAGAAGGTTACCGACTTTGACCAGTACTTCTGCAACGGCTCAGGTGGTGCCGCAACTGGCGGGCAAAGCTATATCCTGCAAAGCTGCAGTCCGACGCCCACACCAACGGCCAGCCCGAGCGCAACGCCGACTGCCACAGCAACGGCTACTGCGACTGCGATAGCGACGGCAACAGCCACCGCAACTGCAACAGCTACCGCAACGGCAACCGCAACAGCTACTGCTACTGCTACAGCTACGGCGACTTTCACACCAACGCCTACTCCAACTCCTACGCCTACAACGCCCCCGCGGGTTGCGCCTACTCCAAGGCCTCAACCAACCCCCCGGCCTCGGCCGTAGCGATAATTGAAACCCTTAAGACGGGAACTCGCGAAACCAATTCGCGAGTTCCCCGCCTGAGGGCAGCCTGCTTTCGCCGGTAGGGCGCGTCACTCCCGCGCGCCGACTTTTGTGAATCCCATGCGGTGGGCAGAGGACTGTCAGCCCTGCCAGTGGATCGTCCCGCCGTCCGGCAGCCGCCGGACGAACGTGTTGTGGAGCCGCCGCGGCGACTGTTCCAAGTGCGTCGCTATACCCCGGCGACTATCGAATCCCGCTATCGCATTCCCACCCGCCTTCGCCAGGCTACGCCGGACAAGCTGCCCCTCTTCGAAATTCCTGCAAGAGCGCTTTGACGCCGCCGTGTTACCGGATCCCGGAGTCGCATTGCCACTCAACCTTCGTGATTTTGCCAGCGGCGACATCAACTTCGAACGGCCCGAAGCGGCCGATGCTGCTCTTCCTTCCCTTCATGGAAACTTTATAATGTCCGAGCGGCACCAAAGTCCGGAAATGTCCGTTGTCATTGGTGGTAAATGATGTCACCTCGCCCTTTTCGTTTTCCACAGCGAAAGTGGCATTCGCGAGCGGTTTTGAACTGGGACGATCATCTCTGACCGGCCCGGCCTGAGTCGGACTGATTGTAATTATTCCTTCGATGCCTGTTTCTGTTCCGGAAGGAGTTTGCCCGGAGGAGATAAGAGCGGACATGATTAGAAATGCCAGAACTGTGGAAAATGTTGCAGGCTTCATCGATTGAGTCTATCGGTCGCAGTTGAGAGCGTCAAAAGATTTGGCTGCCCGCGAATCAACGTGAATCCATCGGAGCGGGTCGGCACTTGACGCCTGATTTGTTGCGCCGAAACTTTCCGCTCTCGCGCATGAAACGCTATTTGCCTTTTGTAATTGTCGCCGGGGTCGCGTTGGCCGCGCTTGGCGGCGCAGCGATGCTTTATCGGGCAAAGCGACCCCAGCTCCACGCTATTCCCGCAAGTAACAGCGTCGTTGGGAAAAGCGACGCCGAATCAATGCACATTCGTGGCAACCCCGATGCTCCGGTGACACTGGAAGAGTTTGGTGATTTTCAGTGCCCGCCCTGCGGCACCTTCGCTACGTTTAGTGTAGCGCTCCTGAAAGAGTACGATTCGCGCCTGCGCATTGTCTTTCGGAATTTTCCGCTCTCGGCTCACGAGCATGCTCGTGAGGCCGCGCTCGCCGCGGAAGCCGCCGGACTGCAAGGCCGTTTCTGGGAGATGTATGACGTGTTGTATCGAGAACAAGTGTTCTGGAGTTATGCTCCGAATGCGCGGCAATTGTTCGAATCCTACGCGGGAACGATCGGGCTTAATCTTGATCAGTTCAGAAAGGATGTGGATAGCGAAAAAGCCAAAGAACGAGTCGATTCCGATCGTGCGCGCGGCGATTCCCTTGGAGTAAAGGTCACTCCGACTATGTTCATCAATAACCAGCCATTGGAGCCAAAGGACAAAAACCCGGAGGGCGTCCGCGCCGCGATCAATGCCGCGCTGGAAGCAAAATCGAAAGGTGGCACGTGATTTTTTACCAGTACCCGCGAATCACGCGAATTGACGCGAATGGGAGATGACTGAAATCATTTACAAGAGCGAGAGCTACGCGATTATTGGTGCCTGCTTCGAGGTGTACAACGAAAAAGGTAGCGGGTTTCTAGAGCCTGTTTATCAAGAGTGCTTGGGCATCGAATTTGAATACCAGGGGATTCCGGCGATCGCCAAACCATCTCTTACTCTCAGCTACCGTGGCCGGCTATTAGCGCAGACTTACCAGCCCGATTACGTCTGTTGTGAGAAAATTATCGTCGAACTGAAAGCCGCTTCGGCATTAACTGAAGAGCATCGCGCCCAACTGTTAAATTATCTGCACGCAACCGGTTTCGAGCTTGGCCTACTAGTGAATTTTGGGCACTACCCAAAGCTGGAATACGAACGCATCGCGAAGACTCAGCGCATCAAACTCAAACTCGATCTTTCTCATGTCTCTCTCTGATCTATTCGCGTCAATTCGCGTGATTCGCGGGCTGATCCTATGACTGTATCGCGATTTCGCACCATCCTTTATACCGTCGCCGCGATTGTTGCACTGGCCGGCCTGGCGGATGCAACTTATCTGAGCGTGCAGGCATTTACTGGCGAGACGCTCAGCTGCGGAGGATCGCCAGATTGTTTCCGGGTATTGGGCAGTTCTTATGCGAAGGTCGGCGGCATTCCTGTGGCGCTGCTTGGCGCGGTGGCCTATTTCTGCGTATTCGCCTCCGCTACATTCGCGGCGTCCGGCTACGCGCGCGCCCGGACATTTTTGATTCCGATTATCGGCGCGATGTTTCTGGCGACGCTTTGGTTTTTGTATGTGCAGGCCTTTGTGCTGCACGCGTACTGCCGCTATTGCTTGTTCTCAGCAGCTATCACATTTCTGCTGACCGGGCTGGTGATTGCCGCGCCCTCTTCGCAGCAGCGGTAGGGGTTGACGACTCAAAGGAGGTCGCACTTTTCGCAATGCGGATTCTGGTTATCGAGGACGAAAAGAAAACGGCGGCTTTCCTGGCCAAGGGACTGCGCGAAGCCGGTTTCGCAGTCGATCTTGCGCGCGATGGCGAGAGCGGCTTGGAGCAAGCGCGCGCGACCAAATTTGATCTTCTTATCGTCGATATCATGCTGCCAAACAAGGACGGCTGGGAAGTGGTCGCGGAACTCCGGCGCGATGGGGTTCGCACGCCGATTCTCTTTCTTACCGCCCGCGACAGTGTGCGCGACCGTGTGAAAGGACTGGAGCTGGGGGCGGACGATTATCTGGTCAAACCGTTCGCGTTTTCCGAATTGCTCGCCCGGATCCGCTCGATATTGCGCCGTGTCCCGCAGAGACAAGCAGAACATTTGCGCATCGATGATTTGGAGATCGATATGCGACGGCACAAGGCAACGCGTTCTGGAACTCCGCTCAATCTCACGCCGAAGGAATTTCTCCTGCTCGCTCATCTGGTGCGCTCGGCCGGCGAAGTGGTATCGCGCAGTGAGATTGCAGAACAGGTGTGGGAAATCGGATTCAAAACCGACACGAACGTGGTTGATGTCGTTGTCCGTCGCTTGCGTGCAAAGGTGGACGATCCGTTTAAGACCAAGCTAATCGACACCATTCGCGGCGTTGGTTATGTTCTTAAAGCACACTAGCTCTGCGCCCGATGGTTTTTCATCATCGTCGTCGTCCTCGTCCTCGATTATTCGAGAAGAACCGGACGAGGAAGGGTTCGACGACGAGGACGAGGATGAATTTTGGAGATGAGAACGTACTTCGATCACGAAAAACTTGATGTTTACCAGTTAGAGCTTCGTTTTGTCACGTGGGTGACGGCGCTCCTCGTGAAGATCAAGCAGCGATCGACGGATGCTCGAATTGCAGAAGTTTCGGATCAACTTGATCGAGCTAGTCTCTCCGCTTTGCTCAATACGGCCGAAGGAAACGGCCGGCGCCAGCGACGAACGCGAGCAAAGTTCTTCGATGACGCGCGTGGCTCGGCGACTGAATGCGCAGCGTGTTTGGATGCGCTGATTGCAAAGGGCGTTTGCAGCGGCGGAGAGACCGATGAAGGCAAGCAGCTGCTCCTGCGGATCGCTTCGATGCTGACGAAATTGATCGAGCGCTTTGATATTTCGTCCTCGTCGTCGTCCTCGTCCTCGATTATTCGAGAAGAACCGGACGAGCAAAGGTTCGACGACGAGGACGAGAACGAGACCGAGGATGAGGACGAGCAGTAAACCCCGCTCCATCGCCTCCCAGCTGATTCTGCTTTTTACGCTGGCGACAGTGCTCTTGCTCGTCTGCGGGCTTGGCGCGTTTTATGCAATCGTTGTCCGACACGCGTTCGCCGAAGACAACGCTGTTCTGGCCGACAAAGTCGCAGCTTTACGCGCGGATCTCCAGGAGACCGGTCCCGATGTTTTCGCCGAAGAGTTGAAAAGCCGCCAAACACGCGAGCACAATGCTTATTGGATCAGGATACTCGATTCGCAAGGCCGCGCCTACGCGGAAACGCCGGGAATGGATCGATCGCTTCCGCCAGAGATTTTTCCGCCGCCGCAGAAATCAGCGTCGACTGTTGGCAGCCCAAAGAATTACCGCAGAGAAGCAAAACTGTTTTCGCTGGTCACAATCAACGAAGAATCTGGCGGCCAGGCTTACACTGTTCAGCTCGCACAGGACCGGTCAAGCGATGAGCGAGTCGAAAGAAATTTCGCTGTTTTATTCATCATAGTTCTCTCGGGCAGCGTTCTGGCCTCGGCTTTCATCGCCGTCATCGTTACCAAACGAGGCTTGCGACCGCTCCAAGAAATGACGCAATCGCTTGCGCGCGTCGGCCCGACGCATTTGAAGGAGCGAGTGACCCCGGCGGACTGGCCGCGCGAGCTTCAACCGCTCGCTATCGCATTCGATGACATGCTCAAGCGGCTCGACGATTCGTTCACGCGGCTCTCTCAATTTTCCGCCGACCTCGCGCACGAGCTGCGAACACCGGTCGCAAATATGATGGGCGAAGCGCAGGTGGCCCTCACGCGTGAGCGCACGGCGGCCGAGTATCGCGAGACGATCGAATCTACCATCGGCGAATGCGAACGGCTCTCCGGAATCGTGGACAACTTGCTTTTCGTTGCGCGAGTGGACGCATCGCGCGAACCGATCGCGCGAAAGCGATTCGATGCGCGCGCGGCCGTGGAGAAAATCGCAGCGTTTTATCAAACCATCGCGGAGGATCATCACATCGCGATCAGTTGCAGCGGTGAAGGACAGATTTATGCCGACCCCGACTTGTTCGAGCGAGCGCTGGGAAATTTGCTCGATAACGCGCTGCGCTTCACTCCCGAGAACGGTTCGATTCAAATTTCTCTTTCCGAACACGGCGGCGATTTCGAAGTCGCGGTCAGCGATAATGGCTGCGGAATAGCCGCGGAACATTTGCCGCGCGTTTTCGATCGATTTTACCGCGCCGAATCGTCACGCGGCTCCGATGGAGCCGGTCTCGGCTTGGCTCTAGTGAAGTCGATTGTCGATCTCCACGGCGGATCAGCTACAATTCAGAGTCAGGTTGGTCACGGCACAACGGTCAAACTCATATTCCCGTCTCCGCAAAAATAGAAGTTACCGCAGCACGCCACGTCTTCAGTCGCGGGACAGATTACAAAAAAGCAATCATAAAATCCTTTGACAGAGTCTCGCTGGTGGTCGGAACTATTAGCCAACCGGAGGACTAAAAAATGAAAACTCAAACGTTCGTTGTAGCTCTTTTTGCGGTGGCGCTTAGCGTCGCTCCGCAATTCGTTAACACTTCAAGTGCAGCGTCAGGGTATTCTGCCCAGCTGATTTCGCCGACGGCTGGACAGGTTCTCTACCCTGGACAGAAAGTTAGGGTTGAGTGGAGAGCAGTGTTGCCGCCGATAAACTTGTCGTTGTGTGAGACGGAAGTTTTTCTGTCGCTGGACGGCGGCAGGACGTTCAATATGTGCATTTCGGTTAGTTTCGATCCGAAGACGACATATTTCTACTGGACTGTTCCGAACATGCCTACAAACGCAGCAGTCTTGGAGATTCGCTTCGGGTGTGAACAGTTTTACCCCGAAAGCTATGCCCCGCAGCCTGCATCGACTTTTGTCATCGCGCAGAGTACTGGAACATTGTACTAGGCTCTGAGCGCACGACCAATGCCGTTCTAAGAGACGCGGCGCGAAATCTCGTGGAGTTCCCTGAAAGAACTCCGCGCGGCACGATAATCTCGCTAACGCTCCCCCATTACTCGTTGCCCTGTGGCAACGCGCTTAGTTAGCTTATTAGTTCCTGATTATTTTTTGATCTCGGCGAACATTACAAAATTGTAATTGACACGCGTCATTACAATTTTGTAATCTCGCGCGCCATGGTCACAAATCAGAACTGCACAGGGCCCGATTTTGCACATTCACAGTCACTACTCAACCCGCAATGGTTCGTCGGTTTCGCGACGGTCTTACTTCTGTCAGCTGCAGAGCCATCAATCATCGCCCAGACCGCTGAGGCGGAGCGGATCACCGTTACCGCCGAACCTGTTCCGACTCCGACCCCTCACGACAATTGGCGCGAGATGCGACAACACATTTTGCCCGAAGTATCGGGAACGGAAATCACGGTGACGAAAAAAGCGACAGTCATCAAACTGAACCAACAGCCACCAGTTGAAGACAATAACTTACAGGAACTTTTTACCAAGGCGCCGGGGTTCCTGATTACGGAGCAACACACGCCGGGCCAATTCAATTTCAACTATCGAGGTTTGGGCAATCCACAGGAATCCGAGTTCACCCTTGTGCTTAGGGACGGCCTGCCCCTGATGAGTGATTGGATTGGTTTCCCTACTCTTTACTATCTGCCGCTGCCTCAAAGCATAAGCGAGATTCAATTCATCCGCGGCGGCAACAGTTTGCTATACGGGCCGGAGCCGGCGCCGGTAGTGAACTTCGTAACGAAACATCCCGAGCCGGGTTCGCCATGGAGTTTCTACACCGAACAGATCGGTGGCGCTTACGGGTATTATTCCACTTACAATGTGATTCAGGAGGCCATGGGTCCGCTGGAGTTTCGCTTTGATGGCGGCTACGTGCGATCCGACGGGCAACGTGATAACAGCCAGTACGATCTGTGGCAAACTGATCTCTACCTGGGCTACAGGCCTGACGAGCACCAATTGTTGGCACTCGATTTCTACTCCAGCCGGTTTGACGGTGGTGATCCAGGAAGGATCACCTATAAGCAGTTTTTAGATAACCAAAACTATTCTCCAACCCCATACAACAATGATTGGGTTGATCGCTACACTACGATTCTGAGTTACCAACGTGACTTTGGAGACGGCTGGCTCTTGCTAGCGAAAGGATGGTTCACTCACCAGGAGATCGACGCGCGGACTGCGGCAAACCTCAACCCCGCAGCGCGGGATCCATTTCCCCGAAGTACCATCTTCGGTTACGAGGAGTTCAATAATGGCGGGGCCGACATTCGTTTCCGCAAGTTATGGGGGGACGACAGTATTTTTAAAGGCAGCGCTCTCACGTTTGGCGGCGTTGTTTATCATGGCGATGCGCCGTTTCAGCGATACACGCTAACCGAAGATACAACTGGCCCGAATTTTCTATACGCACCACGCGGTACCACTTCGGACATCATCCCTCTCGATCAATCGCGCACCGCAGACTACCAGGCGTTCTTTATTGAGGATCTGATTCGACTCGGGAAATTTCACATCGTTGGCTCGTTCCGGCTTGATCATGAAAACGTTGAAGTCGATTCAACCCATGCGCCATGGTTAGCGACCGTGCCTCCCACTGGGCCAGCAAGCATTAGCGCCGATCATTGGATTCCACTATGGGGATTTGGGATGGGTAACGATTTCGGCGACCGCAACGAGACCTATTTCAGCGCGTCTTCGGGCTGGCGACCAACGCGGTTTTTCGATATCGCCGGAACCAGCCGCACGATCGCATTCGGTGAATCGATACCGGACCCGTTCCATTCGCTAGACTTCGAATTAGGCGTTCACGGTACCCCCTTTAAGGGATTTTGGTATGACGTCGGTGCGTTTTGGATGTTATTCGACAACAGAACTGAAACGCAAAACATCGGCAACACTGATTTCATCATTCTGAATACAGGCAGCACACGTAACCGTGGTTTGGAGGGCGAGCTTTCCTATGATTTTCTGGCTCGCTTCCAACATCCGCCGCTGCCGGAGCCGCAACCTGAGTCCGGCAAGGGGGTCGTCGACGCGAGCAAAACTACACCGGTGCCCGGGATATCGCCGAAGGATTATCACCCCTTCAAATTGATCGCTTTCAGCAACGTTCAATTCCTCGATGCAGTATATACTGAAAGCAGTCTTCTGATACCCGGCACCGACAAAACGCTCGTCGGCAATACGCCGGCATTCGCGCCAGAGTTCTTGTTGAAAGGCGGAATCTCGTTCCAAAAGGAGAACTGTTTTGACATAGCCTTAACGGCTGTCTACGTCTCACAGCAATTCTGGCAGGATACGAATATCGGGACCCCGGCGATCCCCAAGGCACAGATTCCTCCCTACAAAGTTTTCAATCTTTCAGGCGACTGGTATATCATCAAAAATCTGCGCTTGATCGCTGGCATCTCGAATCTGACCGATGAAAAATATTACGATCGCGTGTTCGCCAACGGAATCGAACCCGCGCCGCGTCGCTCCGGTTACGCTGGTCTGTCCCTGCGGTTTTGATACAGCCCGAATAATGGTGAATAGACGCGGCCCTATTCGTGTCTTATCCCGTCGGGATTCAGCGGTGAAGCCGACACATCGATGATCGGCTGCAATTTTAGCGCGAAAAACTGGCAGTCTGGTCGAGAAGCGGCATCAGCGCTTGCACTAACTGATGCGAGCCGCGACACATCCTCGCTGCGCCTTTTACGGATAGTGCCCGGCGTAACCGCGAACCTGCAGCTTGCTATTTCTTCTTCAGGATGTCGAGCAACTCGGAGATTTCGTAGGGTAGCCGAGTTTCGTACATCTTCTTCTCCTGATTGGGATGGGCGTTCGGCTCTCCGCTACGGTCTTCCACTTTGATGAGCTTACCGTTGTCGAAGTAGAATTCTTTGCCGGGTTGTCCCATGTCCCTACCCTCGTTTTTTGGACCGGTGTCTTGGATGTAGGCGAACACCAGTTTATCATCCATCAGGTAGAACTCTTCCGTGCGGCCACTAACGCCTTCGTGCGGGTAGAGCTGCAGCCTTACTAACTTGTCCCCTTCGTAGTAGGCATCCATCTTCTGCCACTTCTGCTTGATACTTTCCTTTACGTCCGGTCCGGTCAACGGGATTTCCTTGCGGGTGAATTTGTTGTCCCGAAGCTTTTCTTCACCGGCCTCGCGGTATTGTTTGATTTTCGCGATCGTTTGATCAGCGGATTTGGATTCGGAGCTTTCCTGAGCCGACGCGGCGAGCGGCGCGGCCAAGAAGGCTGCGGCTAGCAACATTACGGTTACAGCATGTTTCATTACGGCCTCCTTTTTGAATTAAGTTTGATTCTATCAGCGATGCGTGTCGATAGCCATGCGTAAGTTGCGAAAGATGCGGCAATGCGCTGCTTCGTTGCCAGACGGTCGTAAAAAAATGTCTTGCAATACATTACAATTCTGTAATGATTCGTGCGCCTCAAGGCTGAAAAGCCGCGGCAGTTTCCGCGGTTTGGTGAAGTGGAGATGCCGCAGCCCGTGTGGAGCGGGCTGCGGCTACACTTTTGCGCGATGCGCAGAGGCGCTGCATTGGTCGAAGATTTTGCGAACTGCTCTTCCGTTTAAAACTCCACTAACAGACCGGCGTAGTCCGAGCGCCGCGGTGCGGATTCGATTTGGCCGAATGCCGCCCTTCCACGGCCGCACGCCGATCCAGATTGTAACGGCTCTACTGGCGAACCAAGCGTATTTGGTTGTGCCCCCGCCCCAGTTGTTCAGCCCTGAAGGTCAGGGTCCACAGAGAATGCAAATCGCGCAATGGTTTCTCTTAGCGATTACGCGTTGAAGCAGGCGCTTCGCCACCGGCTTCCTTGCCCGGTCCGCCGGGGCCCCACAGATAAGAAGCTACCACAAATAGTTGCATGATCGGCGACTTATGATTCACGCCAAACAACGGAGATACATCGAAACGCAAGCTATTGGTCACCCTATATGAAGCGGTCGGGCCGATGACGAAACTGTTGTAAGGTGTGCCCCGGCTGGAACTGTCGCTGAAGCTGCGAAATTGGCACTCGATTCCAACCTTTAGGTCTTCCCGGGGAGGAGAATATCCAGCGACCGGTTGAACATTTTTCGTTTGAACATTTTTTTGATCAGGAGGTGGTGTCGGCGGCGGAGCCGAGTGAAAGAGGTGAATCGGAGTGACTATGCTCTGAGCAATGCCCCACTCGCGGCCGCGATCGCCGCCAATTTCCTGTTCAAAAAACCCGTTTAGCGCCCATTCGACCCGCTCGAAAAAATCTTGGGACAAAAGCAGGCGCACTTCATAGGCATCAGGAATCGAGTTGGACGGATCCCAGCCGCCGGGCCCAAACTTGTGCCCAGGCGTAGGCGCGCCTTCATCGTGGAGAATGTCCCCGATGCCAACCTTGAATTCCGAGAAGATCGTCGGATTCAGCGGAATCTTGTTCCAATCCGCAAATGCATACCGGCCTTCAACGCTGAATGTCGAAGCCTGAGTTTCGCTATTGTAATGCTGGATGTCGCTTTCAAACGCAAGGTTGAAACGATACGGGAGCCCGATCTCAGTTTCCAGGGTCCAGTGATTATCAGGAAGACGATAATGCACGACATCGTCTTCGTAAATGACGCTGCTGTAAATTTCGCCCGATGGAAGGACGTAGGCATTCGTCAACGGCGCGAAGCGCGATTGCGAAAACTCGGGTGGCGCGCCGTAAGCGCTTGGTATTTCGGGCGGCGCCGTTGCTTGGACGACAACCGTCGGCTCGGTAGAAACCTGTGCGCGGATTGACAGATTAAGAACAGGACACACGAACCACGCGGACGCAATTAACAGCGTGAATCGCGGAAAAGTTGACCAGACAGAACACGTTCTTTTCATAAATGGCTTCAGGTTAAGGTTTGTTCGATTTATTGGATTACGCCGTCGATATTACAAAATTGTAATACTCTTGTCTGTCGGACGGAGCCTAATTTTTATGTAGGGTGCCGACCTACAAATTTGTCTTGACCGATTATTACAGTTTTGTAATGATGCGCGAAACCTATGACAAAAATGTTTTCCTTTCGTCGAGAGGCGTGGCGCTCGCTTCTCCCGCTGATCGTTCTCGCATGTTCAATATTCCCTGCTCTTAATCACTCGGCTCTGGCACAGGCGACAACAGAGCAGCCGGTTGTTGTCACGGCCCAGGAAGTGCCCAGCGCGTACGGCCAGGAAGTGCCCAGCGCGTACGGCGCGCCACCCGAGTTTTCGCGCAGCCGTTTTTCCAACGCAGTAAATGCCTACGTGTTGCCGCCATGGGCATTTTTCTTCGGCGAACTATATGAGGGTCAGGGGTTCCGCCATGGGCCGCCCGATCATCTTTTCACTCAGGAAATCGAGATGGGTTTGCCCTATCGTTTTAACGTCGCGGCGGAAACGAGTTCGAACGATTTAATGGTGGTGGCGGCGCGCAGACCGTGAGTCTGGAAGCACGATGGGCTCTGGCTGATTGGAACAAGATCCCGCTCAATCCAACAATATTCGCCGAATACAAATTCGGTGTCGGCACCATTCGACACGAAGAAGTTCCACCGCCTCCCGGAGGAGGAGAAGAGGAAGAAGAGCGGGCCGCCCAAGGTTCCCGATGCCTACGAAGTTCGTTTGCTCCTTGCCCAGGATTTCGGCGAGCACGTCGAATGGGCCATGAACTGGTTCTTCGAAAAAGAAAATACCGGCGACCGCGGGCGCGAGTGGGGCTTCTCTCAGGCTGCGATGGTGCCGGTTCTCCTGCCGAACGAACGTCTGAAAGTTGGCATAGAAATGGAATATCGGAATTTGACCGTCAAAGATACACGCGGCGATCCGTTGCACAGTTTCACCATCGGCCCAACCGTCGCGTGGAAACCGACAGCGCAAACTCGCCTGGACATCTCGCCCTTGTTCGGTTGCACCGCGGGTGCTCCGGTGGCTGATGTGTTTGTTGCCTTTTCCTGGCTTTTCGGCGGAGAACGCGCCGAAGCCGAAGCGCCGGTATCTTCGCGTTTCAGGTATTACACCGACGCATCCTATAGTCATTCCGGAAAGGATTCGGGAAAAGAAATGAAGCAGGTCGCGCTGGCGCCGTGTCCCGCAATGGTACGCCGACTTCGAATGGAATGTGAATCTCTGGGGCACCTATGCTTTCACCAACACCGAGTACGATCCTAATCTTTGGCTGGTGGATGTGGTTCAAAGTACCAGTGAAGGTAATCCTGTGCTTGGCACCTACGATAGATACATCGGGGGAGATCACGCCTGGGGCGCTGGCGGCGACATAAAATATTTCTTCTGCCGCTACTTTGGTGTCGGTGTTGAAGCCTTTGCTTTGAACGCCAGCAAAAACGGTTTCGATATTTTCGAAGATCCGACGATTCCGATTTTCACTCGTGAAAGAATCAATCACGACCATACGATCGGGGCTGTCTTGGGAACGTTCACGTTGCGCTATCCGATTCCCTGCACTCGTTTCGCGCCCTACGCATGGGCTGGCGTCGGCGCGATTTTCGGCGGCGGCGAAAGGGACGTGCTTCACACGCAGGGGCCGCCGGATGCGTTCGAGGTCCATGCTCAGACAGATCACTTCGGTAGCGAAACTAAATTGCTCGGCCAATTCGGAGCCGGTCTGGAATTCCGAATCGCCCGGCACTTCGGTTGGACTAACGACTTGAGCTTCGGCGTAATCGATGGGCCGCAAAATAACTTCGGGATGTTCCGTAGCGGAATAAATTTCGCCTTCTAAGATCTTCGAGGGTTCGCACCCTCAGGGCAGGAAGCCGCGGCAGTTTCCGCGGCTTGTGAAGTGGAGATGCCGCAGCCCGAGTGGAGTCGGGCTGCCGCTACACTTTCTTGGCCATGCAACACCGCCAAGTAATCCAGCCGTCATCCCGAGCCGCGGAGACGGCGAGGGACCTCCCAAAAGCTGACTGATCACCCAACGTACGTTTGCGTGACGCTTCGTGACGTTGTGAGGTCCTTCGCTCCGCTCAGGATGACCGCGCAGCTTGACCGTTTGGAACCGCACCGATAGTTTCGTGTTGGAAAGGAGCCAGCCGGTGAAAACCGACGTATCCATCGAATACTGCGTCGTTTGAAACTACACGCCGAAGGCCGTCAGTTTGGCGGCCAAAATTCTTGAGCTCGGCGAGCGCATCAAGTCGCTCACGCTGATTCCCTCGAGCGGCGGCGCCTTCGAGATTCGTGCCAATGGCAAACTGCTCCATTCCAAACTCGACACCGGCGACTGGCCGGACTTCGACGCGATCGTTAAGACGATCAAAAAGGGAAAGTAGCGGAGTTCCGCAACGCGCCGCATTCAGGCTAACAAGAATCGCGTGGCCTTGGGAGCGGCGATCGTTCAACCCTCAATGCTCAACGCCCAACGCTCAACGCTCAATTCAGATAGTTGGACGTTGGAAGTTGGACGCCTGCTCGCGATTCATCGGAGTTGGAAGTTGGACGTTTTCTTGTTCTGGGAGAGTGAAGGGTGCCTGGTGGCCCTCGCGGTCTTCAAAACCGTCGTTGCCGCGCAAGTGGCGAGGTAGGTTCGATTCCTATCCTCTCCGTCTATTTCTTGTAATCCCTGTAGCCGTTTCGCTATGCGAAACGGGCGCGTCGCCCATAGGGCGACGGCTGCAGCAGCAATTCGAAAGGGGGTGAATGGAATGTCGCGTGAGCAAATCCGAAAACTGACTTCGCTCTCATCCTGCGCCGGGTGAGCTTCGAAATTGAGCCAACAGGCCCTGCGACAAGTTTTGCCGCAGCTTCCCATTTTATTAGACCGCAACGTGCTCGTGAGCTCGAAAACTTTCGACGACGCGGGCGTGTATCGCCTGGACCCGCCTTCGCCAAGGCTCCGGTGGGCAGGTCGGCATCGCGCTCTTGTGCAGACTGTTGATTTTTTCACGCCGATCGTGGACGACCCATTTTCTTACGGGCAGATCGCGGCGGCTAACTCGCTTTCCGATATCTTTGCCATGGGCGGGCGGCCATTGACCGCTCTGAACATTGTTGGTTTCCCTGCTGATCTGGTTCCACCAAGAGTGGTTTCTGCCATTTTGCGCGGCGGCCTTGCCAAGGCAGCCGAAGTGGGATGCGTGATCATCGGCGGCCATTCCATTCGTAATCCGGAACCGATTTATGGGCTCGCCGTGACAGGACTGGTCGATGTTCGCCGAGTCACCACGAACGCAAATGCGCGCCCCGGCGATCTGCTCGTGCTAACGAAACCGCTCGGCACCGGCATCGCGACGACGGCGATCAAACGCGGAATCGCTTCACGTGCGCTGCGCAGAAACGTGGTCGCGCTGATGTCAAAAATTAATGTCGTTGGCGCGGACCTGGCCGAGCTTCGTCTTGTTCGCGCCGCCACCGATATCACCGGCTACGGATTGATCGGGCACCTGGTTTCGCTCTGTCGCGCCAGTCGCGTCTCGGCTGATATCAATCCCGCCGCCGTGCCGATGATCAGCGACGAAATCGCCGACTTGATCGAACAAGGCTGCATCCCTGGCGGGAGCCGGGAAAATCTGGTTGGCACAACCGTGGCCGTAGATTGGGCAAGCACTGAAGAGACGCGCAGAATTCTGTTAACCGACGCGCAGACCAGCGGGGGCTTACTCCTTTGCGTCGCCGAAGCGAATCTTGAGAACGTGCTAAGCATCCTGCGAAAAGCGGGCACTCCGTCAGCTGCGGTGATCGGAAAAATCGTACCACGCCGGCGTCGTGGTCCATTGATATGCATGACCGCATAAAATCGCGCAACCGGCGACAAATTCCCGCCGTTGCTAGGATCCTCGATGCGCTCGGCTACTGTGATTTGCCGCGGCCGGTTGTTGTCCATCTTGTCCGTCGCAAGCTCTCAGAAATTCGCGTACAGCGGTCGGTGCCCGAATTTGAATCAATTATGGTTCTTGTCCGCCGCTCGCTCGACGAACTTCGCGCCAGCAAACTTCAGCCGATCATCAACGGAACCGGAATCGTCATTCATACAAATTTCGGGCGCGCCCCGCTGTCGCGCAACGCGATCTGTGCACTGGACGAAATAGGATCAGGTTATTCGAATCTTGAATACGATCTTCCGGCAGGTGAACGCGGCCGGCGCGGCAGTTACGTCGAGAGTGCGCTCGCGCTACTCTGCGAAGCTGAAGCGGCCACGGTGGTCAACAATTGCGCAGCGGCACTAGTGCTGATCGTTCGACATTTTACCAGAACCAAAACCGACGTCGTCATTTCTCGTGGCGAATTAGTGCAGATCGGTGGCGGCTTCCGCATTGGCGAAATCATCGAAGCGACTGGCGCGAAGTTGCGTGAGGTCGGCGCCACCAACAAAACGACGGTCAATGATTACGCGCGAGCCATTGATCCGAACACGGCAATGATCCTAAGGGTTCATCGCAGTAATTTTTTCATGAGCGGTTTTGTAGAATCACCTTCGCCGGAGGAAATTGGCGCCCTTGCGCGAAAGAAGCGGCTTCCGTTCGTCGAGGATTTAGGAAGCGGAGCCGCTGTCGCAACCGAACAGTTGGGAATTGCCGACCACGAGCCGACGCCCGCCGAAGCGTTGAAAAGCGGTGTCGATCTTGTTTGTTTCAGCGGCGACAAGTTATTCGGCGGCCCTCAAGCGGGAATCATTGCGGGCAAAGCGCGATTAGTCGCAGCGTTGAAACGCGAACCGCTGTTTCGCGCGCTGCGGTGTGACAAACTCTCTCTCGCTGCCCTGCAAGCGACGGTTGATCTTCACCTGAACCAAAAAACGGCTGAAATCCCCACGCTCGCGCTCCTGCAAATTTCAGAGGATGAATTGCGTGCTCGATCTGCGGCGATCTGCGATCAGCTGTCTAAAAGGTGTTCTGGGCTGCAAATCGCCACCGGCCGCAGCACCGCCAAACCGGGCGGCGGTACCCTGCCGAAGTTCAATCTGCCGTCAGTCACGATCGACATCGTTCCGAAAAATTCATCGCTAGCCGACTTTGCTGCAACGCTGCGCGCATGGAACCCGCCGGTCATCGGCTACATTGCGGGCGACCGATTCAAACTCGATCTGCGCACAATTTTCCCGCACCAGGACGGCCTCGTCATTCAGGCGATCAACACAGCGTGTTCCGAACCTGCTTGAATACATTCCACAGCGTGGTCATCCCGAGCGCAGCGAGGGACCTCACAGTCGGAGCCTCGAATACGTCTGCATACGTTGTGCGATCAATCCCCCAATGAGAGATCCTTCACTTCGTTCAGGATGACCACTCGGCATTTTATTATCGCCACGGCAGGTCACGTCGATCACGGCAAAAGCGCGCTGGTGAAAGCGCTTACGGGGACGGACCCGGATCGCTTGCCGGAGGAAAAGAGGAGACAGATCACCATCGATCTTGGGTTCGCCGAATTAAATCTGACCGCGCCGAGCGGCGACAAAATTCACGCGGGCATTGTAGATGTTCCCGGTCACGAAGATTTCATTCGGAACATGATCGCAGGCGTAGGCTCAATTGACCTCGCGCTGCTCGTTATCGCTGCGGACGACGGCTGGATGCCGCAAACGGAAGAGCATTTGCAGATTTTGACCTATCTCGGCGTGCAACGAGCGGTGATCGCCCTCGCGAAAAGCGATTTGGGAAAGGTTGAGAGCGTTACCGAACAAATTCGAAATCGTCTGCTCGAAACGGCTCTTGCGAAATCGCGAGTAATTCCAACTTCGGTGCGCACCGGTGAGGGAATTGAAAATCTGAAGAAGACGCTCGTCATGGAGCTCGCAACAATGCCGACACAACGCGATTTTGGTAAGTCGCGCCTGTTTGTGGATCGCGCATTCACACTGCGCGGCGTGGGCACGGTGGTCACCGGAACCTTAACCGGCGGACAACTCCATCGTGGCCAAAGCATCAGCGTCCGACCGCAAACGCTCCACGCCCGTATCCGCTCCATTCAAAGTCACGGGGTCGAAATAGATTGCGCACAGCCGAGCATGCGCACTGCGCTCAGTCTCCCCGATCTCCCGATTAATCAGGTAAAGCGCGGTGATGTGATCACGGACAGCGACTTTGCGCCGACTTCGGCTCTCATTGCGCAGCTTGAGAAATCGCCGCGACTTATTCCCAGGGAACCCGCCTCTGCCAAGGCTACGGCGGGCAGGCCGGCTGCGCGCCCGCTTAAGAACGGAAGCTCAGTTTATCTTCATCACGGCACGTCGCGAGTGGCCGCGCGGATCACTTTGCTTGAAAAAAACGGACTGGGGCCCGGCCAAGAAACGATCGCGCATTTGAAGCTTGCGTCTCCGATCGTTGCGTTCGTCGGAGACCGCTTTGTCATTCGCGATGCGTCGGAACAGCTCACCATCGCCGGCGGTGTTGTGCTTGATCCGGACGGCACGGGTTTTCGCGATGCACGGGATTTACAACTGTTGTCGATGCGGGCGACCGCGCCGGACGACATTGATCTTTGCGTTCGTTCCGAAATTGCACGACGCGGATTCGTGCCGAGCAACACGCTCTTGAATAAGTCGCACTTTAGCGCCGGCGAAATCTCCGAAGCTTTAATGCGGCTACAACGGAATAACGAAATTGTGCTCCTCGAGGAAATCGCGGCGGATGGCGAGTTTTGGCAGATGCTGCGCAACCAGGCGATCGCCTTAATTGACAACGCGCACAAACAGCATCCGGAACGCCCTGGCCTTGATTTAAGCGAGCTTCGTTCTGTGTTACGCGATCAGCCGGAAAATCTTTTCGAGGCCCTCATTGCAGAGCTGTGCGCCGCCGATTTTGTTCGCAAAGGTTCGACTATCGCTCGGACCTCCCACCAGCCGGTGTTGCCAGCCCGACTTCAACCAGTTGAGAGAAAAATTCGCGAAGCGCTTTCGCAAAAACCATTCGATGCCCCGCCACGACGTGAGATCGAACTGGATCGAGGCGCGCAGCATGTTCTTCGCTTTTTGATCGCGAGTGGTGAAGTGATTGAAGTGGGCTCAGACGCAGTTTTGTTACGCGAAAACTTCGAGCGCATGAGGGCGAGAATCACCGAATTCATTTCCAAAAACGGACCGGCCACTGTGAGCGAGCTGCGCCAGGCGCTGGAGAGTTCGCGCCGCATCATGGTGCCCTTACTCGAGCGGCTGGATCGAGACGGCGTTACGCGACGCGTGGAGGACAAAAGGATTCTTGGCAGGATCATTTAACGTGTGAAACGATCGGGGCCACTTCTGCTCGTTGTACCATCCCTGCAGGAAGCTTGGGACGATGCGATCGCTCCCTGGTTCGACCAGGTTTTGCCCGGAACGTGGCAACGCGAGTTGCCTGGGCTAGTGGTCGTTCCCACGCGAGGGCAGGCCAACGATCTCAAGGCACGCTTGATTGCAAAAGGCTCTTCGCATCTCGGTTTGCGGTTTGTGACACCGCCGAGTTTACGTGCGTTGCTCGGGCTAGATGATGCGACCCCGGCTGCTGAGCCTGAACATCTCCGTTTGCTGCTCGCAATTGCGGCTAGCGAAATGGAAGATCGGCCTAACGAATCTGAAGCGCTTGCTGCCAAAGCTGTTGCTCGTGCGCCCGCGCTATTGCTGCGCGCATTGGATCGCCTCGAAACTGCCGGTTGGAAATTCCAAGAACTCCGGCTGTCATCGTTTGCGCCAGTGGTGCAGCGTTTTAACGAACTGCTGAGAAAATGCGGGTTTGTACTTCCCGGCGAGGCTGATCGAAGGCGTTTGCAACAAGCGGCACGTGTCAGGGAATTTTCTCACGTGCTTATCACCGGATTCGACGGAGCCCATTGGGCAGAGTGGTTTCTCCTACGCACCGCGGTCGAACTGGCAGAAAACGCCACGATCGTGCTCGAAGAACCGCGAGAAAACTTTTCCGATGTCGATCTTTGCTGGATCGGCTCTTGGGAAGAAGTTTGTGGCGAAGCCCAACGGGCGCCGAGAGCGACCACCGCGCTCGGCGATTCGCTTTTTAGCGAAATTGAAATGCGCGGAGGCGCGGAAACGGCAAAGCGCTTCGATTTTCTGATCGGCACAAACTTTTCGGAACAAGCGGAAGCGATCGCGCGGCAATGCGTTCGTTATTTGGCAGATGAGAAATGCACGCGGCTCGGCGTGATTTTTCCCGGCAGCGGGGCGTTGCCGCGGCTGGTCGCGAGCTCGCTGGAGCGGCTTGAAATCCCGCACAATGACGGGCTCGGCCACATTGTTCCCGGCATTTTCGAATCGGCGGAGTGGCAGGCTTGGATCGAATTGCAACGCGCGCCACGACTTAATTCTTTTCTACGTTTTCTAAACGCGTTGCCCGACCCGATGGTTGTATCGCCCAAAATCAGCCGGCAAGTTTTCGAAAAGATTCTGCACGAAAGTTACAAGGAGGTATTGCTGGACGACCTCGAACTGCTGCGCGAATTCTGTGCCGCGCGCGCGGACGACAAATCTCAGGCGGCCGCCGAAGCGCTGCGCGCGCTGCCGTTTCTCCCGCCGCGCGCCACCCTCGCGCAGTTTCTCGAACAGACTCGCGCCGCGCTTGCCCATCTCGACTGGAAACAACACGCGCTCGAGCTCGCCAATGTCGCGCATGATTGGTCGCCGCGTCTCGATGCGAAATTTTCACGCGCGCTTTTTTTGCGCTGGCTGGAAGAAACGGCTGCGACCTCAGCTGCCGCCCGCTCAGCCGCAGGCGACCATCCGTATGCGCGCGTCCAATTGCTCACGGTGGCGCGCGCGCAAAATCAGAAATGGTCGCACTTGATTCTTGCCGGCTGGAACGAAGGCGCGTGGCCGCCGCAGGCGGGTGCAGAGTTCGCACGCGCCGAAGAAATTCATGCCTTCAATCGCAGCGTGCAACAGCTCAACCAGCGCGCCGCCCGCCAGGGAAGCCAGGGCGAGGGCCACACGAGTGTTCGCGAAAACCATTCGCTCTATCTCGGGCCCAGAGAGCAGCGCACGATCGCGTTGCGGCAATTCAATGCGCTCCTCGAATCGGCCAGCGAAGGAGTGACGGTCACGGCCAGTCTGGTGCAGGAAGATGCGCCGGAACGTTTCTGGAATCCGAGCGAATGTCTTACCGAACTTTATCTCAAAACGCGCGGTGCGCCGCTCACCCAAACCACGTTGAAAAATCTGCAAATGCGCCACCGCGCTGTTGCCAAAGCCTGCTGCGGTAGCGACGGACGTGCAGCAAACGCTCATCGCGTTCAACACCCGCCGTGACTCCTCCAAACCTGCCGGTGAATATGATTTCTCCTTGCGGCCTAGCGAGTCTTATCGACCGGTGCCGACGCTGAGTGTGAGCGATCTCCAACGAATGGTTTCGTCGCCAGCAATTATTTGGATGAAGCGTTATCTCGGCGTGGAAGCACCAGAGGACGCCGCGAATTCGTGGACGGCGACGACAGGTAAATGGGTGCATGACTGGCTGGCGAATATTATCGAAGCCCGGGACGGGAGGATTTTCTCGGCGTTTCCGGCCTTAACAAAGATCGACAAGCGCATCCGGCTTGCCGCGGACGAACGCTGTGCGGCACTTCGGCGTCTTTGCGAGTTGTTAGGCAAAGTCGTCCCTGATTGGTGGACTTCGGGCTGGTTGAACGCGCGTTATCTCGCGCGGTATCTCGGCGCCAAAATCGGAAGCGCGAAAGGGTGGGAATGGATGGCGACGGAGGTGGCCGTTGGTCGCGAAGGTGCGGTGAAAATTGCCGATGGTGTGGAGCTTGAGCTGCACGGCCAAATCGATTTGGCGCTAGCGCAAAATGACGCGGACAGTTTCGCCGGGCAAAAGATTTGGGTTGTCGATTACAAAACCGGTTCGACCAAGGAACTGAAGGCCTCCGATTTGCACGACAATCTGGTCAAAGGCACAACGTTGCAGCTCGGTCTTTACGCGCTAGCCATGCGCGAGCTGGGCGCCGCCGAAGTGAGCGTGAGCATTATTTCGCTCGTGGTCAAAAACGTCGCGCCACAATTGTCCGTTGTCGATCTAGCAGCGCATACCGACGTCTTTGGCGATCTGGCGGAAATGCAGCGTACCGGGGTTTTCGGAATGAAAGGCGAAATCCGTCCGGCGTTCGGTTATAGCGCGCCGTACCCGCTCGCGACGTTGCAGATCGATAACGACATTTTGGAAGATAAATGGGCGCTGACGCATCCCGCGCTCGTCCTTGAGAAAGAGGAGTGGGAAATATGGTGAAGCCGCGTGACGAATCCGCACGCGCTCGTTTTGCCAGCGAGCTGGACCGCAATTTTTCCGTGGTCGCATCGGCCGGTTCCGGCAAAACCACTGCGATCACGCAGCGCGTTTTGTCGATCGCGCGTTCGCCGAACGCCGCGGACATTCTGCCGCATCTGGTCGTCGTCACCTTCACCAATCGTGCGGCGGACGAAATGCAACAGCGCACGCGGCAAGCTCTGCTTCGAGGAAAATTTGCGACAGGAAGTGCAGACTGCATTCAACCGCGCCTTCTTCGGCACAATCCATTCGTTTTGCATGAAACTCCTGACCGACTTCGGTCATTATCTTGGTTTGCCTGCGCCGCTCGAGTTAGTCGAAGACGACGACGACCTCTGGCAGGAGTTTGCGCAAAACCAAACTCGAATTGGCCGGTCCTTAGGCGACAAAGACCGGGCTATGCTTCTGCGTTTCGTGCAGGCGCGCGACCTCATGGAACTGGCCCGACGCGCGGCTCGGCTGCTTTACAGCGTGCCACCGCCGTCGTCTTGTCCGACTCTCGATTTCACGGAAGTCTACTCACAGTCGGATAAGGGAAAGGGAAACGACAACATCAGTAAGATCGCAGGCGGAATTGCGCGAGTGGGAAAGGCGTTTCGCCGGCGATTGGGAATATCTGCGCTGGCCGGTTTGTTTCACGGCCGCAAACGCCAAGTTTACTCAGCTCTGGCAGGAAAAATTTGCGCCTCTGCGAAAGTGGATCTGCGACGCCGCCACGTGCGTCGCGGCAGAGGTGCAGCGTGATTATCTCGATTTTCGACTCGACCACGGACTGGTCACTTACGACGATCAAATCGCGCTTGCGGAAGAGTTGCTCCAACATCCCGTCGCCGCGCAGAGGATTCGCGAAGAAAGCTTTCGTGTCATTCTCGACGAGGCGCAGGACACCGAGCCGCTGCAATTTTCGGTGCTGCTGGAAGTGACGCGCCCGCCCGAAGCGAAGGGTCTTTGGTTGCAAGATCGTCGTTTAGGCCCGCGGCCAGGGCACTTCTGCATGGTCGGCGATTTCCAGCAATCGATTTACTGGAAGCGCGCGGACCTGAATTATTACCGAGCTGTTCATGAAGCGCTCATTGCCGACAAGCACCGGCGAGAGCCTGGAATTTGCCGTCACATTTCGGCTCGACCAGAAGCAGCTCGATTTCGTGAACGAAACTTTCCGTGAGATTTTGAATAACAAGGACGGACAGGTGCGCTTTCGTCGAATTGCAACCGCGCCCGGAAATTCTTCCCGGGAAAGTCATTCGCGTGCCGCTTGTCGCGAAGGAATTGTTGCCGGAAGGAAAAAAACTGAAGGACTACCAAAAGGCACGCATCGAAGCGGAATATCTTGCGCGATGGATCAAGGACGCGGGATTGAAAAAACTTTCGGCCGATTCGTGGCGGGAAGTGGCGATCCTTTGTCCGCGCAAAGCCTGGCTACAAACGATGGCCGCAGCGTTACGTCGCGTCGGTTTGCCGGTGGCGATCCAATCTGAAAACGATGTCAAAGGCGACAGCCCGGCTTATGCGTGGCTGACCGCGCTCCTCACGATCATGACAGATCCGCTCAATGCTTACGAAATCGTCGGCGTCCTCCGCGAGATCTTCGGCGCGTCCGATCACGATCTTGCGGTCTTTTCCGAAGGGCAGAAAGCGAGATTTCGCATCGACGAGATTTTGTCGGCGACCGGAAGAATTTCCTCGCTCTTACGTACGCTCGCGGAAATTCGCCAACGCGCAGAAGGTCTGTCGTTATTCGACGCCGTCACGTTGATCATCGAGCAAACACAATTGCGCGAGCGTTTGCTTCTATTGCCCGCGACGGAGTTCGGCGATCTCGCACGCGAACTCGATGCCTTGCTCGCACAAACGGCGGAAGCGGAAGCGAACGGAATGATCCTGGCAGAGTTCGCCGAACACTTACGAAACGATTTCGCGGCGCAGCGCGCCGTCCGTTTTTCCGCCGACGACAACGCGATCCAACTCATCACTTCGCACAAGGCGAAAGGCTCGGAATGGCAGGCGGTGATCGTGCCATTCCTCGCGCGCGAGCTGCGGCCGCACTCGCCGCCTTATCCGCATTTCGTGAAATCGCCCGTGGATGGCGAGCTGATTATCGCGTTCGCCAAACAAGACAAATCGAAGGATTTGAAAGACGCGATCGAGCGTGCCCAACAGCAGGAACTGGAACGTCTTCTGTATGTCGCAACAACGCGGGCGCGCCACACGCTCGTAGTTGTGCTCGATCAGGAAATCTTCACTAGCAGCGAGGGCAAACTGCCGAGGACAGCACAACTTCGACGGCTGATTCGCGACAAGGATTCTTATTCCGGCGAATTCGATCGACACAGCAGCACGATCGATGAGGTCCTCGAACCTTCCCAGACCGTGCGGCAGGCGTCGCAGAAAAACGGCGCCGAAATCGAACCGTTAACTTCTCGCGAACTCAAGCGCGCGGCGAAACGCGCTTCGGAATTCGTGCACAAGATCACACCGAGCGCGCTCGATTCGGAAGTGACGGCAGAGGTGCGGACGCGCTCGCGGCTCGATAATCTGGCCACCCTCTATGGCCGTTGGTGGCACAAATTTTTCGAGCGCCTGGATTGGAAAGGCGGAATCGATTCCGCGCAAAAATTATTTGAAAAACAATTGCCGATTTGTCCCGACGCGAAAGCGGCGGTGAAAGACTGGAATGCCACGCGTCGGAATTTGTTCAGCGACGCCACCATCGCTCGATTTCTGGCGAGTGACGAAACGTTATTTCATGCGGAATTTCCATTTTCGTGGCGCAGAAACGATCGCAGCGTGCTTGAAGGCTTGATCGATTCGATCATGATTAACCGCAAAGCCGGCCACTGCCTTCTGGTCGATTGGAAAACGAACGATGTTTCCCCGAGCGATGTCGAAATCTTTGGCAAGACTTACCGGCCACAGTTGGCGGCTTATTGGAAGGCCGTCACGGAAATTACCGGCCTCGAAGTAGAAGCCGGCTTGTTCTCAACTGCGCTTGGCGATTTGCTGCTCTATTCTGCCGAGGAACTGCGAAACGAATGGCGCCGATTGGAACAACTTCCGCCCGCACAATTGGAAAATGAAATTCAGCCGGATGCGGCCGATCGCTCTTGACGGCGAGACAAAGCCGCGAACCAAAAGCAGCCGGGATATCTCGGAGCGTTCGAACTGACTAACTTTGCCGGTCGCCGCGTATAAATTGCTCGACGCAGCGATACGCTTCGTCGTCGGTCATTTGCACGGGCGGATGCTTTGAAAAGTAGGCGGAGGCGGAATGCAACACGCCGCCGATCCCACGATCGAGCGCAAGTTTGCAGCAGCGGATTGCGTCGATCGCCACGCCGGCTGAGTTCGGCGAATCTTCCACGGAAAGTTTCACGTCGATTTCCATCGGCACGTCGCCAAAGAGCCGGCCCTCGACGCGGATGAAGGCGATCTTATTGTCGAGCTGCCACGGCACATAATCGCTCGGGCCGATGTGAATATTCTCGTCCGCCAAACGCTCGCCGATCACAGATTGCACCGCTTCAGTTTTCGACGTTTTCTTCGAGGCGAGCCGGGTGCGATTAAGCATGTTCAGGAAATCGGTGTTACCGCCGGTGTTCAATTGATAGGTGCGCACGAGTTTCACGCCGCGCTTGCGAAAAAGATCCACCAGCGCCCGATGCACGATCGTGGCGCCCATTTGCGCCTTAATATCATCACCGATAAGTGGCAGATTTCTATCGGCAAAACGCTTCGACCACGTCGGATCGCTGGCGATGAAGACCGGGATATTGTTGACAAAGCCCAGCCCGGCTTCGAGCGCGCAGCCGGCATAAAACCGGGTGGCTTGTTCGGAGCCTACAGGAAGATAATTGACCATCAGTTCAGCAGAGGAGTTTTTCAGCTCGGCGATGATCTCTTCGCGAGTGGTTTCTTTCTCCAGTGGAAGGAACGTGCGCAGGGGGTCCTGATCACACATGTGCGGAGCGTAGCCGTCCAGAACGCAACCCATTTTCACAATGGCGCCGGTGAGCTTGATCTTTTCGCAGAAAACCTTTGTGCAATTCGGCGGCGAGAAAATGGCTTTGCTCACGTCCAGCCCGACTTTGCGCCGGTCGATGTCGAAGGCGGCCACGATCTCAATGTCGCTCGGGCGATAGCCGCCGACCTGCCGGTGCATCAAGCCGATGCGAGTGCCGTTGGCGGAGGCGCCGTCATAAAAATTGATTCCCTGGACAAGAGAGCTGGCGCAGTTTCCAACCCCGACGATGGCGATTCTTATTTTTCTCATTTCTAAATTGTTAAAACTGCAAAGCTACCTGAATTAGATTATTCTGAGCAAGACACAAGTTAGGCCATTTCAATCACGATAGGCTGCGCCTGCCTTTGGCTCAAATACTGCAAGCGCGGAATGTGTCCGAAGTCGCGCCAGCTTGCAAGACCTGATATAAGGGCAAGAGTCACAGGCATTCCTGGTCCAAGGAAAGCCGTCCCAAGGAGATAGACCAATGTGTTCGAAGTTTACGGCCATCAGCATGCTGAGCGCTGCCGTTTTGTCCGCTTCTTCGAAAATGCTCGGAGCGGCGCCTGCTTACGCGATCGAACAGGCGGTCGCCGTCGCCCAGGAGCGAAACCCAGAAATCCTGATCGCGCGCAAGAAAGTATTGGCAGCGCGCGGCAGTTTCATCGAAGCCCGCTCTGGTTTTCTTCCTTCGCTGACCTCCAGCGGGCTGTACGATAAACGACAGACTCAGAGCGAAACGAACCTTAGACAGGAAGATTACAACGCAATACTGAAGCTGGAACAAAACCTCTATACCGGCGGCGCAGTAACCAGCCAGGTGGCAATCGCGCAGTTGAACATCGCCAAGGCAAATTACGAGCTTCAGGAAATTGTCAGCCGCGTGACGATGGATGTGCGAATCGCCTTCAACGAGTTGCTGCTAAATCGGGCAAAAGTCCGCGTGCGCGAAGATTCCGTGCAGGTGTTGGACGAGGAACTCAAGAACCAGCAGGACAGATTTAGCGCCGGCATCGTGAGCAAATTGAACGTTCAACGAGCCGAGGTAGCCCTGGCCAACGAGCGGCCGGAACTCTTCAACACGCAGACCGACTTGAAAAACTCCTACCTACGACTGGCGGAACTTTTTGGCACTGATTTGCGACCGGGAGCCCAGACGCCGCCATTTGAGATTTCCGGCGAATTGCAATATCGGCCGAACCACGCGGATCTAAACAGTTGTCTCGCCCGCGCCGACGCGAGTCGGCCGGTCATCAAAGCGCGGCAGAAAGATATCGAGATCGAAGACCGCCAGTATGTTCTGGATCGGAGCGCGACGCGTCCGCATGTTCGCGCTTTTTCCGGGTACGAAGTTTACAGCGAGCGTGATCCGGAGGTAGGCCAGGAATTTAACTACGGCGGTGTCGTAGGAATAAACGCAACCTGGAACATCTTCGATGGGTTCGCGACCAAAGGGCGCATGCAAGCGACGCGCGCCCGGCGCGAGGCAGCCGTGCAAGCCCTGGCGGCAGCGCGGCGGAGCGTTGCTTCAGAAGTGCGCAGCGCGTTTTTCGATCTTCAACAAGCCCAGCGCGTGCTCGAAAGCGAAACAAAAAACGTGCAGACGGCGGACGAGGCGCTTGAGATGGCCAAATCCAATTTCGCCGCAGGGTTGGGAACACAGCTCGACGTCCTGCAAGCGGCGTCCGATGTAACCCGGACGCGGACCACTCGACTGAGCGCGATCTATTTGCACAACGTGGCCCTCGCCCGCCTGGCACATGCTTGCGCCAGCTCAGCCGAAGCGCTCGATTTCGGATCGGACTTCAAAAACGCGAACAATGAAAATCGCAACGCGGCGCATGCTGCCGATGTAGCGAAGCCACCGGAGAAACTGAGTCAGCGATGATCACGACCGAACGTGTAATTGCAATTTTCATGATCTGCTGGGTATCCTCCGCGAGCGCCATCACGCTCGAAAATGTTCTGCGAACCACGCTGGAAAAAAATCCCGCTATCCAGGAAGCCAAAGCCGGCCTGGAGCAAGCGACCGGGCAGCGGCTGGTTTTTCGCTCCATTGTCTGGCCTCGCGCCGAGGTGGGCGTGCCGGCCGGCGTCCAGGCTGGTCACCGGGCTGGTGAAAGCGGAGTAAAAGGCTTTGGCATCGTGCGTGGCTTGCTCACGCAGACTTTGTTCGACATGGCTGTGCCGCCGTCGCTTCGGCGTGGAGACGTCGAAGTCCTAATCGCCCAACAGCAACTGAATGTCACCGTTGTAGAGCAGTTACACGCCGCGCGGCTCGCGTTTTATGCCGCGCTTTACAATCGGTCGCTCGAGTCCATTCGAGACGAACAACGACAAAAATTGCAACAGAACGTTACGACTCAGAAAGAGCGTTTCGAAGCCGGGTTGGCTGATAAGAGCGCATCTACCAGCGCAACTGTCCAGGCCGACGAGCTCGTTCCGCAAGTTGAGAGGGCCCACCGCGCCTATCGGGAAGCACAATTGAAATTGGCCGAAGCGATGGCTATCGATCCCGCCAAATCATCGTTGCCGGAGCCGGAAGGCGAGCTGGAGTTCATTCCGATGCGCGTCGATCTTGCTTCCGAAACAGTGGCGGCTTTGCAACGAAGGGCCGATCTCAAGCTCGCGCGTTTATTCGTGCGCGCTGCCAACGAAGATCAACGCATCATTGCCGCCGACTATTATCCTGCCCTCGTTGGAAGTATTCCTGGCGAGTACGTCCCAGTCACAGGCATCCACCGCCAGGGCTCCACAAGCAAGACACAGGATTTTATTGGATCGGAGATTCGCGAAAAGGCGGCATACACATGGCAGGTAATCGATAACGGCAAAGTAGGCGGCGCAGTGTTAAAAGCGCGCGCAGCACGGGAAGAGAACGAGCTGACGTGCAAGAAACTGGAAGCCAATGTCAGCCGCGAACTGTCGCGGATTGCCAACGACCTTGAGGCAATCGATGCCCGCCAAAGCTCGCTTTCGACAGCCTCAGTCGCCGCGGAAGAAAGCGCCCGGACGGTCCGGGAAAATGTTGCCAACGGCCTCGTCCCGCCGCTTGAATATCGCGTCACTGAAAATGCGCTTTTGACCACCAGAAGCGGGCTGCTGGATGCTGTTTATCGGCACAACCTGGCCATCGCAGAATGGGACCGAGCCAGCGGGCGTTATTTTCAATTTTCAGACGACACCGCGCCAAACGTGCATTAGTTCCCGCAATTGAAATTGCCGGAATCAAAACGGATTTTTTGGGGCGCCGGAGCGGCGCTCGTGGCCCTCTTCGCGCTGGCGTATTATTTCCTAATGCCGGTGGCGGAAGTCGTGACCGTCCGCCGGGGAACGGCCATCTCCGCAGTTTACGGGACGGTGCGAATCGAACCGGCGTTTGTCGTTCGTGTTCGAGCCCAAAATGCCGGTTTCATCCAGCTGGCGGAGGCTTTCTCGGCTGGTCGTGGCGCAATCGGCATGAGTGTGCAGAAAGGGCAGTTGCTGGCAACGATCGCTGATGAGGAAACTTCCCGACAATTAAAGCAAGCCCGCGCCGATCTGGAAGCTGCCAGGGAGCGCGCAGCCCTCCCACTGCCCTCGTCGGAGTTACTCAAAGCGGCGGAGGACAATCTGCAGCGGCTCGAAAAGGTAGTCGGTTCGGGCAACGTGCCAGCAGTTGAATATCAGAAGGCCAAAAGCGAAGCGAACCGGCTGCGAGGCGCGGTGGAAACGGAGCGGATCGAACGGGATCGCAATCTCAACTCGCTCGAAGAAACGACAAAAAAACTGGAAGCCCAGATGAAGAATTCGGAGGTGCGCGCGCCCATCGACGGGCTTCTTACCAACGTTCAGACAATTGATGGGGAGTTGGTGTCAAATGGCAACGAGCTTTTCACCGTCTCGTCGCATAAGAATTACGTTCGCGGCGAAGTAAACGAAGAAGATGTGGGCGAAGTGAAATCCGGGATGAGTGCAAAAGTGCAACTATATGCTTATCGGACCCGCACTTTCACCGCGCGGGTGACGTCAGTTCAGCCCGCCGCCGATCCTACCACCCAGCGCTACACCGTTGTGCTGGAGATGGAAAATCCGCCGGACAATTTGATGGTTGGAATGACCGGGGAGATGAACATCATCACCGGCGTCCACGAAAACGCCTTGCTAGTACCAACGCGCGCGCTGCTTGTGGATCAAGCGTTGGTGGTGAACGGCGGAATTGTGCAGCCACGAACGGTCAACGTGGGATTTCGCACTCTGGATTTTTCTGAGGCGCTCAATGGCCTGGCGGAAGGTGATCATGTGATTGTTTCCGACCAGGATAAGTTTCACTCCGGTCAGCCGGTGCGCCAGCGCATGGTCAGTTCGCCGCCGCCGCCCAAGGCGCCATGACCCCGCCGCTTTACATAGCTCTGCGTTTTTTGACGCATCGCAAGCGGGCGCTGCTTCTGAGCCTTAGCGGTGTCGTGTTCGGCGTCGCCATTTTTATTTGCACGCAAGCGCAGACCCAGGGCTTCGCCCGCTATTTCATCGACTCCAACATCGGAGCAAATGGCGCGCTGGTCGTCAAATCGCGGTTCCGGCCCCGCTACGAACCGTTGATGGTCGCAGCGAAAGGCTCTAAGGAGCCCACCGGCCGCCGTCTCTACTTTGAGGGCATCACCAATCCCAATGAAATCATGCGAGTGAGCAGGCAATTTCCCAATGTGGTTTCCTGTTCACCAGTCCTGCGCGGAACGGTCAGCGCGCGCGCGGGATTTGAAAACGCGACTGTCGATCTTTACGGCATCGATCCCGCTCAGCACGCACGGACCACCGATATTCTTCATCAGTTGATTGACGGCAACTTTGACGATTTTCGAAACAACACGAGTTCAATCATTATCGGTTCGCGCTTGGCGGAACTGCTTCAAGCTGGCGTCGGCGATACGGTGCAATTGCTGGCGCCTAACGGCGAGTACTGGCGATTCACGGTTGCCGCGATCGCTCGCGCAGGAATCGGCTCGATTGATTCAACCCGCGTCTATTCGCATGAGAGGGTCGCACAGGCTCTGCTGCAACAACCGTCCGGCGCGTCGATGATCATCTATAAGCTGCGAAATCCCGATCGCGCGCCGGCACTGGCCAGTCGGTTCGAAGCGCTGTTTCAACACAATGCCTTAAGTTGGCAGGAACGCGAGGAAAGCACGCTGCAACTTTTTCTGACCTTGAGAATGTCGGTCGCGATTACCGTTTCTCTTATCATCCTGCTCGCAGGCTTCGGTATTTTTAATGTCCTTACGATGTCGGTGCTGGCGAAAATCAAGGAGATCGCGATTTTGCGTTCCATGGGTTACCGCCGCATCGACATCTCGTGCAATCTTTCTCTGGCAGGGTGCACTGATCGCTGCGGCTGGATCGTTGCTCGGGTGTGCTTGCTCGGCGCGTTGATGACCTGGGGTGTGTCGCATATTCCCATTCGCCTCCGCGGTTTGCTTTATACCGATTATTTTTTGGTCACGTGGGATTGGCGCCATTATGCATTTGCGACGTTACTCGCGCTTCTGGCTGTATTTATCGCCAGTTATGTCCCGGCACGGCGCGCCGCTGAGTTGCCACCCGTGGTCACCATTCGAGGATCGAGATGAGCGCACAAGTTAACCTGAGTTGCGAGCGGATCGAACGCTACCTCGGCGAAGAGGAAGAACGCGTGCACGCCCTGCGAGGTGTGTCGCTTGAGATCAAGACTGGAAGCGTTCACGCCGTGGTCGGCCCGTCGGGCTGTGGCAAAAGTTCGCTGCTCTATATTCTCGGTTTGCTCGATACCCCTGACGCCGGGCGTGTTGCGATCGAAACCGAAGCGGTATCCCACCTGAGCGACGATGAGCTCGCGCAGAAGCGGAACAAATTCATCGGCTTCATCTTTCAATTTCATTTCTTGATGGAGGACTTCACCGCGCAGGAAAATGTGATGATCCCCATGCGTAAGCTTGGCCAGCTCTCGGATGCGCAGATGCGCGATCGCGCTGCCGAGTTGCTTAACGGCGTAGGCTTGGGCGACAAGTTGCGACGGCCTAGCCGTCATCTTTCCGGAGGCGAACAACAACGCGTCGCGATCGCACGTGCGCTCGCAAACGATCCGCGCGTGATTCTGGCTGACGAACCGACCGGCAATCTCGACACCGCAAACTCCGAGCGCGCGTTTGAGCTGTTGCAGAATCTTGTCCATGAACGCGGCAAGGCGTTACTCCTCGCCACGCACAATCCGGCAATTGCCGAAGCGTGCGATTGGATCCACGAAATGAAAGACGGCCGCATCATCGCCAGCCAGCGGGGCGCCGCGCGCAGGTCGATTTCTTAAGTAGCGTCAGATCGACAACCGCAAGCCAAACCTCTTTCACGACGGAGTTGACGTTGGCGCAACTTTATCCTGTGCGGTGAAGCCGATTTGAAACGCACGGAAGATGTGGATGACCGCGCTGGCCATCCCCCAGAAACAGAGCCAAATGAAGCCAGTCGCCGGGGCCCCAATGACAAGAAAAAAGGCGAACAGCCAGGTATAAATATTGCGACGGCCAGCGACCATGCGCACGAGACGATCAAATGGGGCGAAATCATCCAGGTTTCGACCAATTCGTCGCTGAACGGCTTGTACAGCCATGCGTTCCAGCCTATGGAAGACAAAGAAAGCGAAGAAAATTACGTAAGCGTAACGAATTTGACCGGTGACATGAAAATGATACGCCAGCGCCGTCCACCACGACGTTTCAACAAAATAATCGAGGTCGTGCTCCTTCTTTCCAAGCTTGGTCGTTTGCGCTTTCAAACGTGCGAGCTTGCCATCAATGCCATCGAGAACTCCAATAACGAGGGCGAGCAACACTCCAGCCCAAAGATACCCGCAGGCATAAAGCAGCGTCACGCCTAGCCCGAGAACGCCGGTTCCAAGCGTGATCTGATTCGGAGTGATCGTCGTTCGACAGAGATGCGAAACCAGCCACTTCTCAATCGGTGCGTGCACAAGCGCCGGAAAATCAAGGACACCTTTTTGTGTCGCGTCACGCAGCAAACGTTCGGCCAGCGGACGGCGTTCGAGCGAAGGAGCCGGAAAGAAGACCGGCCGCACACTCCTGCGCATGCTTACAACGTATGCTTGCTGTCGGGCAGCGTCGACGCGCGCTACGCGACCCGCCATCGTATCCGAAGTAATCTCTTCCACGAGTGTGCCAGCGCGATTTTTCCGCGAAAGCCATTCGCTCGAGAGCAGAGCGGCACACAAAAGCCGGCCGGAAGAATGGGTATCTGAATTTTCCAAAAGCGGCGCAATAATCGATGGGGGATCCGAATCGATGAGAGCGGAGTTAGTCTGTGCGTCGGCGAGCGAGCGCAGCAGGCGTTCATCGCAATAAAAACCGGCGAATACGATCAGGACCCGCCCGTCGGAGGCGACCCTCAGTGCAGCGAGGCAATCTAGAATATCGCCAACGGTGACCTTCGCACCGGTGCGCTCCCGAAACGTGAGCGACACATCTGCACGATGCCACGACTCGTTAGCGACATGCGCAGCCACCGCCTTCACGGAGTTGGACAAAATCATCGCCTCGCGAAAACCGAGCTGCAGTGCGATGCGACGCATTCGTTCCAGCAGCGAGATGCCGCACAGGTCCGTCAACGCCTCCGGCGAATCTGCGACGATTAATAACGGCGGGCGAAAAGGTTCCGTCATATTAGGTGTTGCAGGTGTCTTCCGTCAGTTTGTATCAAGCCAGACGCACCTTGCTCGAATGCTTAGGTATGCGCGACGAAAACACTTTGCGGAAAATTTTGGCGGATCCCGGCGATCATCGACCACCATTATCAGTGCATTTCTGCGGCCAGCCGCCAACTCTTCCTGAACAGCCTGAAGAGCAGCGTGATCACGGAAAAGGCGAAAAAAATGTGCAGAATCCATGACGCGCGACCGGCGATCGCCAACAGGAGAAACACAAAATAAATCACGTCGCGCTGGGTGATTTGATAAATGAAAGCGGTCAGTGCGCGACCGAAAAAACGATCTGCCAGGTTGAAGTCTTCCTGCCGGCGCGAGACTACGCGCGTGGTATCGCGAGCGAGAAGTGGCATGAGGTAACGACCAAGCCCGCCCGCCATTATAAAGAAGGTGATCAAGCTCTCGAGCAGATAGACGAAGCGAATGTTTGCGCTCACCGACGGTTGCCGGAAGAGACCGATGCCCAGGCAGAGAACAAAAATCAGATTGGTGACGAAATCGCAGAAGGCATCGAGACGCCGGCCTCTTTCCGAATCGAGATACTTGGCGCGTGCAATCTCGCCGTCGCATCCGTCCAAAATATTGATCAATTGGAAAAGGGCGCTTCCGACCAGGAATCCGGTGTAGTCACCGCGCACCAAGAACACGAAAGCCACAGGAGCGAGCGCGAAGATCGACATCGTCCAAGCGTTGGGAGTAATCGGCAGCTTAAGGAGAAGCCGCGTGATTACGCGTGAGATGGGGCGGTTCAAAAACTTCGCAACTATTCCGTCCTGTGATTTGCCGATGTGGCGAAGGAGGTGTTTTTCGCTGGCAACAATCTCGCTCGGGTGCGCGAGAAAACGCCAGTGCTCTTCCTCAGCCCTGGTCGCGCTTCGACAAGTTCTCTCGAACTGCTCGAACAGCCGTGGCCACGCTCCCGTTAGGTCGACAATCGGTTGTTCGATCTTCACCGGGGACGTCGTTCTAAAAAAGTTCGACAAAGCATTTCGCGCGATGAACAAGCGCGTAGCGAGAATGAGTGCTTCCGGTTCAAACGAACCGGAAGCTTCGGTTAACCGAACACGCGTGATTCGCTGGTGCTTGGGCAACAATCGCTCCGAAAGCGGAATCTCGGGTTTCCAGAAAACGACAACCTCAATCTTGTTTGCCGTTCCCATTGCTTTGGCGAATTCATCGAGCTCCAGCACGAGCCGATCAAGCTGGCGCAATCCGGCGACCTGCCAATTGGCCGATTCATCACCTAAAATCACGACCCGATCGAAACTGTGGTGCTCCTCGATCATGGAACGCGAGCCTGATCTGCGTGGAAAGATGAAGTTAACAAGTTCTCAAGAGTAAGGAGCATCGCCACCGGTCAGTGAGATGCCAAATGTACCGAGCTCTTTGAATTTTAGAAGGCGCTTCTCCAATACTTCCGCGGGCACCGGACTACGCGACGCAATTCATTCGGAGCTTAGTTGCTCCCACGTCCAAACGCCCGCACGAAGGAAGTCAGTACGATTCCCTGTTCCTCTAGAACCACCCGCGTTGCGGGCGCGGTCAGAGCCTCCAGTTCCTCAGCCCACCGATAGCCCCAATGACTGTATCGCATCCGCGTACCAGCATCATCTTCGCCGGGATGGCAGATCAATTCATACAGGCCGTCAGGAATTTTCCGAAGTATTTGTTCGAGCGCAGAGCGAGTTAAACACCCGCTGACTTCGAATCCGTACATACCATCCGGCATTTGCGGCAGGGGCGGGCCGTGCAAACCTCGCGCTGACAGACAGGTCAGATTCAAACCAAGCTGCTGTGCCCACCGTCCCATTCGGACACCCGGCGATTTTCGCCACGGGCCAGCAGGATTGCGAATCCAAACATTATCCATCCCGCGGGTAAGCCGCCTGACGATTCGGAAAACAGGCGGGAACATGTGGAGATGTTGGTGGCTATCAAGATGGGACAAGCCGCAGGCCTGTCTTCTGAAAACGCGCGATCTGCGCCGCGATCTCACGCTCGACCTCATCCCAGCTGATGCGTCCGAGAACGGCGCGTCTGAGAAATTCACCTCCCGTGCGTGGAAACCGTCCCGTTTCATCAACAAGGGTCGGTAAGACCTCCCGCCCCAGGACGGCTCGCTCTTCCACCAGCGTCAGATGCAGGCCAACATCCAGTTCCGGGTTCTGCCGAGCCAACGTGACAGCCTCCTCGAATGCACTCCCCGTCACAAGCAACGAGGCACTCGTTACGATTCCCTCTTGAAATGCCCGCACGATCCCTCGGTTGACTCCCGGTGTAAGTCCCAGGTCATCCGCGTTAACAATCAGCTGTTTCAATGCTCTGAGACCCGGGCGGCCCGGATTTCGTGTCGCATCTTCATCCGGAATGCAATCAGTTCTCGAATCATCTTAAGGATCACGTCCGGACTGGCCAGAGTGGAGGTCCCGCGATTTCTGGGAAAATAATCTACGCCGAATTGCACGATCTTGAATCCATGCAACTTGCCCTTGATTAGCAGTTCCGCGTCGATGAACGAACCCTCCGCCTCCAACGCGATCTTATCCAAGACCTCTCGCTTGAACAATTTGAAGGAGAAATTGATGTCCTTCACCCGCAACGGAAAAAGGAAACGGATAAGCAAATTGTAAACCACCGAATACAGGGTGCGGATAGGTCCTTCCGCGGTGCGATCAAAACGATAGGCCGAAACGATATCGGACCTTGTAAACTCCATCATGCGCACCGCCCGGTTCAATTCCGTGAGATCGACCGGCAAATCCGAGTCACAGTAAAAGACCAACTCTTTCGTAGCGTTGCTAAAGCCGGTGCGAAGCGCGCCTCCCAGTTTCAAATTCCGTTCGTGGTGGAACACCTTCACACAAGGGTTTGATCGGGCCAATGCTTCCGCGATCTGCGCTGATCGGTCAGTGCTAGCGTCGTTGACGATGAGGATCTCGTAATCAGAAGTCATATCGGTGAGGACCGCCTCCGCGAAGTGGACTGCGCGCTCGATGTTCTCTTCTTCATTGAACATTGGATACACAACCGAGATGCTTGGCCTCCACGTCGTCATGCGCGTGTTTCGCTTCCAGTGTCAAAGCCGACGGTAAATTGTATCGCCATTGATCACGCCCTCCACGCGATATCCGCGAAGGTAGGCGCGAAGCACAGGATATCGCGTCATGGGATGAGCCGACCAGAACGGGTCCGCCGTCGACATGTCGATAATGAGCACCGGAGGGTGGGCTTTCCAGTCCGCTTGGAACATCGCCCAACTTTCCGGAATCACGCTCTCCCCTTTAGCTGTCACCTCACGAGGCCGGCTGGCGTAAGCGCCAACCAAGTGTGAGCAGCTCACGAAACGCGTTGCCATCCGCCGGCCGGAAAAACTGTAGAGTTGCGGCCGGCTTCCCCAGACAAAGATACGATCGTTCGGGCTCGTCTCCTTGACGATCAGTTGAACAGTCGGGAGAAAATTGAGCATCTGCGTTCGCCCTACGAAGGCCACGATGAGAAAAATTATCACCGGCAGGGCGGCTGCCCCGACAATGCCTGTTCGGATCCATCGCCAGCGCGGCTGAGGAAAACGTCGCTGTTCCGCGACAAAACGTGAGAACGCCTGGCCGGCGAGAATCGACAGCGGCGGAAGCACTGCCAGATGATAATGTCCCGGAAATCGCCATCCAATAAAGATCGCCAGATAACTGAGGACCAACCAGAAAATAAGCAGCACCTGCTCGGTGGGCACAGCTCTCCCGCGCCGAAAAGATCGGAGCGTCTCAACCACCTGCCGGATGCCAAAATACCACAACACGCCCGAGAGAAGAATCACAGCGAGATGGACGGTGACGAGACGTGTCAGAACAAACGGGAAGGTTGTTTCGGACCCGACATAGCGAAACGCAAAAGCCCAGGCCCACAGGTACGCGTCATGGAGATTTCCCTGCACCGCGTAATACCAGGCCAGTGCCGCAATCACCGTAATGAATCCAATCATGACACCGCTTCCTGCTGCGAAAACACGTCCGAACGAGTGGCTGCGGGGAATGAGCCAGCCATAAGCGAGGCATGCCAATAGTGCGCCCAACGTCACAGCCGAAGGCTGCCGGATCAATGTTGCTACCCCGACCAGGGCGCCACTGAGAAACATCAAACCCAAAGCCGGCTTTTTTTGCCCTTGGAGGAATACCAGTACACTCAACGCGAGCGGAAGAGCTGCGAAAATCTCGCTGTTCGCGCCGAGTGTGTCATTCGGACGGTAAGCGTGGACGAACACGGCGTAACCGATGCCGGCCCAAGCTCCCGCCCATTCGTTAGCGACTCGCGCGCCAATCCGCCACACGACCAGAGCGGTGGCTGCGACGACAAATATGGCCAGGACATGAACGGCAAGAAGGTTGTTCCTCCCCGCCACCTGGAAAACAGCAGCGTAAATGTAATACATTCCCGGAGGCTTCGTATCCACCGCTGTGTGGTAGACCGCTCCGCCGTCCAAGATATCGTTTGCGATCGTCCCGTAGTAACCCTCATCGCTAACGTACATCGACGGCAAGAGCGTGGGCGAACGCAGGATGACGACAAGCGCGATGATGATGACGGTGACCCAACGGCTTTGATATCGCGTCATAAGTGGCGGCCCTGCTCAGTGCTTGCTATCTCTTTCCTGAAAAATTCGATTGTTGCGCGCAATCCTCCGGCCAAACCGCAAACCGGCCTAAAGCCAGCAGTTTGAGTCTTGTTCAAATCTGCGACTGAATGTTTCACGTCGCCAGACCGATCCGCACCGTAAGTAATCGTCGAAGTAGATTTAGTAAGGTTGCGAATGGTTAGGGCCAGATCGGTTATTGTGATCTGCCTGCCGCAAGCAACGTTGAAAACCCCGTTGGCCTGTGATTCCAACGCGAAGAATGCGTTGGCCGCGACGACATCCTTTACGTAAATGAAGTCTCGCGTCTGCCGGCCGTCTCCGAAAATCGTAATCGGCTCGTTCCTGGTCGCTTTCTCAATAAAAGCCGGAACGACCGCGGTGTATTCACTTCGCGGATCCTGGTAGGGACCAAAGACGTTAAAATAACGAAGGGAAACAGTGGGGAGTCGCCCTTCATCCGTGAAAGCGCTGCAGTGCCGTTCGCCTTCATACTTGCTTGCGGCATACGGACTTTTCGGCTCGGCTGGCATGCTTTCAATTTTTGGAATGGTAGGATTGTCGCCGTAGATTGCAGCTGAACTGCTGAAGATCAGCCTTTTCACCCGCGCCCGTGCCGCTTCTTCCAAAACAATTGCTGTACCCCGAGTATTGATCTCGGCGCATTCGTTCGGCTTTTGCACGGATTCCTGCATGCTCACCATGGCCGCGAGATGAAAAACAAAATCCACGCCTCCCATGGTTTCTCTCACGAGATCGCGATCGAGAATTGAGCCGATGATGAGTTGGCAGTCCAAGCCACACAAATTGCTCTTAAAGCCGGAGCGTAGGTTATCAAGAACGCGCACCTCCGCTCGATGCTGAAAGTGTTCGGAGATATGCCGGCCGATAAAACCGGCGCCTCCTGTAATTAAGATTCGCATACCGGAATGACGCAAGAGTACCCACAAATCCAGCGATCGGTACGTTGCAAAGTTTGAATGCCGACTGGGAGATCCATTTTCTGGCCCTCCTAAGATAGTCAATCCTTGCTAAACCATTTAGCTTGGGGACGAATGCTCATGCTGTTTGGGCGGAACGGAGTGTAGCGACAGCGGCCGTTCGATGCAATAAAGGCTGCTGTCATCCACTGATGCATGACCAAAACGCTTGGCGAGAAAATTTTGGCGGCCACAAGGACTCGATTGTAGCGTCGAGAACATCATGAGCGCGAATGTTAGTTTTACGCCCTGCTAAATCGAGTGTGTTTCGGCGGAAATGAATCACGGCGCTATGTCTCATGACGCATAAGACTGAAATCGCCCAAGCCCGTGACCCGCGTCACAAGGACTCAGTGAGCCCGACGGAAGCTTTGCTCGATGTTCCGCCGCCGGCGTCGGACGCACCAGCGCGTGTGGACGAAACCGGAGTCGAGCTAAAACGCGGCGCATTCTTGAACACCATCGCAATGGTGGCGTCGAATTTCCGCGGCATCTTCTCATTTCTTGTCGCGCGGCTGCTCGGTCCGGCGGCGCTCGGCATATTCTCTGTCGCGTGGTCCACGACGGACATCATCAGCAAGATCGGTGTTCTTGGGCTCGACAATGCGATCACCACATTCATCGCGCGCTCGGAAGCTGTCGGCAACCGGGCGCGAAGCCGGGCGCTTTTTCGAATCGCTATACTACTGGGGGTCGCGCAGTCTATTCTGACCGCTGCCATCGTCATAGTAGCGCTCCGGTTTTTTAACAATCGTCTTCACGTACAACCACAGGTGGTTTCCGCGCTTGCACTCGTTCTCTGCGCGATGCCAGGTCTGGCTCTGTACCGGATAAGTACCGCTGTTTCGCGCGGGATGAAGGTGATGCAGCACGATATCTACTCGCGCGGCATGACCGAGTCGATTGCGACCACACTCGCGTTCCTGCTCGCGTTCGCCGTCGGGTTCAAGGAGTCCTCACCGGAAGTAGCTGCGATCGTTGGGACGGCAGCCTCGGGACTCATCGCAGTCGCGCTCGCCTCAACGTTGTTTCGCCATGTTCCCGCGCAGGCGGATGTTGTATCGCCCTTTCGCGAAGCGCGCGCTTTGGTCGCATATGCTGCTCCCATCAGCATTTATCAGCTGATTAACACGTTCATTTCCAGGTTGGACCTCCTCATGCTCGGCTACTTTGTTGGACGCGCGCCCGGTGTGACGCTCGCAACACTTGGTGTTTACAGTGCAGTCATCGGCACCGCGAACGGGCTCCGAAAAGTTAATCAGGCTTTTAACCCTATTTTTGCACCGGTCGTGGCCGGAATGACCGCAACGGGCGACCACAAAATTGCGGCTGCAACTTACGCGCGGCTCGCTCAGTGGATGCTCTGGATTTTGTTGCCACTCGTTGCGGTCCTGTCGCTCGCGGGCAGCACGATTCTGCTCATTTACGGTCCGGCATTTTGGCAAGGCGGCCGCTGGCTGGGCTTCGTTGCTCTGGCCAGCGCTACTAATGCCTTTGTTTCCCTGGGCGAAACGGTCATCATGGTGCAACGCCCGCATTTGAATCTCCTGCATTCGTTGATTACCTGCGCGGTCGCGTTTGCCGGGCTACTCTGGTTAATTCCGCGCTTTGGACCAATGGGCGCGGCAGTCGGTATGCTCCTCCCTTACATCGTCCAAGGGCTCTTGCGATACGCGACCCTGCGGTGGGTATTTCACTGGAAAGACTCCTGGAGCGATATCAGTTCCCCGCTAATCGCCGCAGGAATCGCGATTGTTCCCGCTCTGATCTGCCGAGGATTTCTAAGTGGAGTTGTCGGACAAGTCACCAGTGCTGCGGTTTTTCTGGCAGTCTTCGGGGTTCAGTGGTGGCAGCACCATACCCATCGCAAGGACGAACGTCCCTAGTTACGAAGCAAAGACCTCCCAAGCATCGCGGAAAAACGCGATCGAAACGGATTTGTCTCCGACGCGTTCGAACATTTCTAATGACAGGAAACAGACGCTTGAGACCCAGCGCACCCAGGATCACAAGAACCAACGAAATTAGCAGCCACATCTGGACAAAGTCGACATCTCGAAGTTGCAGGAGTTCTTTAGCACGGTCGCAATGCTGGTGAGATATGCAGGAGCTCTTGCATCTGAGCGATAGTTAAAATAGGAATCAATCCCGTTGCAACACATGTACTGCGTCCCGTGGACGCGAAGCAAATTTTCGAAATCGTGAAGAGAGTTTTTCTCACTGGTGCGAGTTCAGGTATTGGTCTGGCCATCGCAAAGCTACTCGTCGCTGAGGGTCACGAGGTCTGGGGCACATCGCGCAATTTGGAACGCATCCCCAAAACGCCGCGGTGGCATCCGGTCCGTCTTGATCTCGCCGATTCGCTTTCCATCGAGGCGGCATTCAACGCCGCGCTCACCGATGCTGGTTACTTCGATGTTGTGATTAACAATGCCGGGGCCGGTCACTTTGACCCGGCGGAGCTCGTTCCGATGGAAACGATTACGAGCCAGTTTCAAATTCTCGTTTTCGGGCAAATCCAATTGATGCAACTCGCACTGCGCCACATGCAGTCACGCGGCGAAGGTTTGATCATTAACGTCACTTCGTTAGCTTCCCGGCTTCCAGTGCCGTTCATGGCGGCTTATAACGCCGCTAAAGCGGCCATGGCATCTTTTACCATGTCAATCCAGCTCGAGCTCGGTAATTCCCGCGTGCACGTTGTGGATCTTCAGCCGGCCGACATTCGCACCGAATTTAACCAGGGCGTGATCAAGAGCACCGAGGGTAATCCCCGTTATGACACAAAAATCGCGAAGACTTGGGAAATCACTGAGCGCAACATGAAGAACGCGCCGACCCCGGATCTCGTCGCAAGGCAGGTTCTCAGAGTAGTCAACTCCGTTCAGCCGCCGCCGCGTATAACAGTTGGCGATGCATTCCAATCAAAAATTGCGCCTTTGATTTTCAGATTTCTTCCGCAACGCCTCCGATTGTGGGGATTGAAGAGGTATTACCAGATATGACTGGTATCTCTGAAGCGGTCATCTTGATGGCCGGCGAGGGTTCGCGTCTGCGCGGATCGGACGACACCTTTCTAAAGCCCTTCGTCCAATTGCTTGGCCGTCCGTTAATTTCATATGTGCTCGATGCCCTGATCCGCGCAGGGATTAAAACCGTCAACTTCGTGGTCGGCTACGAAAGCGGGCGTATGATCGAGCAGGCCAGGCAATTGATTCCTGCTGGCCTCAGCGTGTCCTTCATCGAAAACCGTGACTGGCAAAAACAGAATGGCATCTCGCTTCTTTCCGCCGCTGACTGCGTAAGCAAACCCTTTTTTCTCACGATGAGCGATCATCTTTTCGACGGTGCCCTGGTCGGTTGTTTGCTTGATTCTTTTGAGCCCGGTTTCCTGAGCATCGCTGTCGATCGAAAACTCGATTCTATTTTTGATTTGGAAGACGCGATGAAAGTTCAAACCCGCGGAGCTACGATCACCAATATCGGGAAAAACCTGCGGCAGTACGATGCGATTGATACCGGTTTGTTCGTTTGTCCCGTGCAAATCTTCGACTATCTCGAGCGGGCGAAGTCCGGCAGTCGCCAGAGCGATTGCAGCCTGGCTGATGGAGTTCGATTGATGGCCGGCGATAAAAAAGTCCGAGCCGTCGATATTGGCAACGCTTGGTGGCAGGATGTGGATACGCCGCAGATGCTGAAACAGGCAGAGAGACAGATGTCGGAACGCTTACAGAGCGCGGCCACTTAAACGTGGCGCATCAATAGTCCACCGGGCAGTATCCCGGTTACGATCGTCCCTCCCGTGTGACGATTTCGCCCCGAACGCTGCTGGACCTAATTACAGCCAGAGCGCTGAGAACCACGCTCACGCCGGCAACAGTCACCCAAAGGTGAAGGATCCACTGGGCCAGACCCAGTAATGCAAGCATTAAAAAAACAACGAGAGCCATGTCGCGTTTAGTTAACTGAAAAAGCCACCACACAAATCGTTCGCCGAGATTCAGTAAACCAGAATGCCCAACCATTCCGCGGTGTCTCGCGTAAAACGACTCATGCAACGTGGACGGAGCAACCGCCGTTTGGCTCTTGCCAGCTCGCAGGAGCACCTCGTTGGCAGTAATCAGAACTGCACAGACAATTCCTTCACTGGAACGATGTAGCCCCAACCCAAGAGCGAGAACGTAAAGGAGGCTTGCTACGAAATCGCTAAAGTAATCCAATCGTTCTCCGAACTTTGATTCCAGGTTCTTGGCACGCGCAATTTCGCCGTCGCAACCATCAAGAATACTGAACGCTTGAAAAATTGCCGCCCCGATAACGATGCTGATGTAATCGCCGCGCACTAAAAATACGCAGGCGATTAGCGGCAAAACAAAGATCGATATCGTCCACGCGTTGGGATGAATCGGAAACTTGACCAGGAAACGCGTTATTCTGCGGGAAACCGGCCGATTCAAAAACCGTGAAACGAAACCGTCTTGGGGCTTGCTCATTCGGTCAGCGCCCTTTTGAAAATTCGATATGTCTTATAGCGATAGGCTCCGATCGCTTCGAGAAAACGATTGATCATGAAATTGTCTTCAAGCGTCATGCTCAGTTCGCCGGTGATTCCGCGTTTGACCATTGTTTCTTCTATCACACGCAGCACGAGCGTCTCGGCAATGCCGGAGCGGCGATATTTTTCAATTACGCCGAGAGCGACCAGGCGACCCTTTCGGATGCGCTTCCTGCCAAACAGTAATTTGATCAGACCGATTGGAAACCCAAATCGTGTCAGCCGGCCGTTGAGACCCTGTAGGACCACATTGATGTCCGGCAGACCCAGCGCGAATCCGACAGGTTCATCGCCGATCTCGGCAACCCAGGCGAATCCCGGCAGCAGCAGCGGCTTCAGTTCGTTGGTCATGAACTCGATCTCCGCTTCTGTGAACGGCACAAAACCCCAGTTCTTTTCCCATGCCTGGTTGTAAATTTCACGGAGCCGTCTGCTTTCATCGCGAAGATTTGTGAGATTGGCTGGACGAAAAGTGACAGGGCAATGCCTCTGAACACGAGCCGCGAGCCGTCGCAATTGTGTCACCGCTTTTGACGGATCAGCAAACCACCACGCGTACCAATCCTTCGCTTTTGTAAAACCACAGACCTCGATCAGCTGCCGGTAGTACGGTGGATTGTGCGCGGTCAAGACGGTGGGCGAAAACTGGAATCCATCGATCAATAGGGCACAGACGTAATTGGTTGAATAATCGATCGGGCCCATGATCTCAGTACGGCCTTTGTTGCGAAGCCAATTCGCTGCAGCGTCAAAGAGCGCGGCGGCTACATCGCGATCGTCGATGGACTCAAACAGACCGAAACAGCCGACGTTTGTTTGGTGCAGCGAATTGTAATTCGGATCATCGCTGGCCATGATTCGGCCGAGCGATTTTGCCATTTTTCCGCGCCAGGAATAACGCGGCGTCGCCGTGCCTGTAAAACGGATGCCGCTTGCGGTCGAGGAACGTTTTCCGCTCTATGATTAAGGGCGGCACCCACGCGGGATCATTCGAATAAATTTGCCATTGAAATTTGATGAACGCGCTCCGCTCCCGGTGCGAGTTGACTTCTGAAATTTCAATATCCGACACGAACTTAGATGGCGATTCAGGCCAAGTCTCTCCATTTCTGGGCAACTTCTTGCATCGACTCGGCCATGGTTTCCTCGCGGAAAATCAGGTAAACGAACAGCAAATTAAGGGGGATGAGCTCGAACCAGAAAAAGTAAATCGGCTGGCCTATGAGCAGGAGCGCAAATAAAAGCAGCATTCGCGTGTTCGTCATAAGTAACCCCCACCACTTCAGCATCGGGCCAGCCAGGTTTCGATAACGCGCTCGTAACCAGGCCGGAATTTGGCCTTGAAACAGCTCGCTGACTGTCTCACGCAGCTTTTTCAGATGAGGCGCGAGCATTTCCTGTTGGCAAGTGAAATTCAAATACAGCGCGAGCAAAAGTTTGTTCCACGGTTCCTGACGCCAGCTCCATTTTCGGTAGTCCAAGCGCACTTCGGAGGAGGAATCTATCCTGATCGGTCCTCCATTTCCGACAAAGTACAAATAGGTGCTGCGGTAATAATCAGCCGCAGCTCCTTGCAAGGCGTGACTGATTCCAGCGGCAAGACCGAGAAGCCATATCGCCTGCGACGAACCTTCGAACACACAGCGGAGAGTCAGATGCAGATAAATACTCACGAACACCAAATGGTCGGCGACGCTGTCGATAATGCGCCCTTTGCGGCTTTCTCTCTGAGTTAAACGCGCGAGCTGACCATCCGCGTTGTCGAGCGCATTAGCGCAAACATGCAGCAGCATGCCCACGATATTGATGCGCAAATCACGATAGTAATAAAGATGTCCCGCAACGACGCCGCAGACACCGCCCAGCAATGTCACAGTCGCCGGCGTCATCTGGAGTCGCGCGAAAAACTCGGCCAGCCGAAACCCTATCGGCCTGTAAAAATACAGATCGAGAACTCCCTCTGTCTCGCGCGCTTTGTAGGTGGCTGCGACGCGCGAATGCGAGGTCTCTGTCGGTTGAGCCGTCAATTTGCTTGGCGCAAGAACTCAGGCGCTCTGCTTTTGCAGCAACGCAGGAACGAGCGTGTCGGCAAGAATGTTCAGCGCTTCGTCTAAGTCGGCGCGGGTATGCTTGGCGGTCACGCAGGCACGGAAACAGATTCGATCTTGCGGCACAGCCGGATAATCCACCGGAGCAACCCAAAGACCGCGCCGGCGAAGTTCATGCCCCAGCCGATACATGCGCTCTCGATCACCGATGACGATTGGCATCACATACGTTGTCGATGCACCGCTATCGAGTCCAAGGCTTCGAAGCTGCGCGTGAAAGTAATCGGCGTTTTCCCAAAGTTGCACACGCAGTTCTGGCTGACTGGTGCCGAGCTCCAGCGCCTTCAGAATGGCCGCGATCACTACCGGCGGCAGCGCACAAGAGTACACATACGGATGCGCATAGAAACGCAGATATTGCAGCGTCTCCTTCGAGCCCGCAACAAAGCCTCCCAGCGCGCCGAACGCCTTGGAGAACGTTCCATAAAGGAGCGGGACGCGATCTTCTACGCCAAACTTCTCAGCCGCTCCACGGCCATGCTCGCCGCATGCCAGCATGGAGTGCGCTTCGTCAATGAAAACACTGGCGCCATGAGACTCCGCGACGGCAAGCAATTCTTTCAGGTTCCCGAAGTCGCCGTCCATGGAATAAATGCCTTCGACAATCACGAGTTGCCGCCGCCCTTTTTGGCGGGTCAATGCCACATCAAGCGACGCTGGATCATTGTGTTCAAACTTCTCCGTGTGGCATCGGGACAGCACGGCGCCATCGCGAAGACTAAGGTGCGAGCGATTGTCCAGAAGGGCCACGTCGCTTTTGCGAAGCAGCCCTGAGATCGTGCCCAGCGCACCGCCAAATCCGCTGTTGAAAAGCATCGCGTCTTCGCGCTTGAGAAATTTCGCGACGCGCCTCTCGAGCTCGCGATGGAGATCGGTCATTCCTGAGAGCATCGGCGACCCGCACGCCCCCATTCCGTGCGTCCTGAGCGCCTCATGCGCAGCGGCCAGCACTTCTGGGTGATTGGCAAGGCCAAGATAATTGTAGGAGCAGAGATTAATTACCGGCCGCGGTTTTCCGCCGTAGTTAATAACTGTGCGCGCATCTGCGCTGGCAAGAAGCTCAGGTTCATACAATTCAACCGCCCACGCGCCGACGCGCATCCAGTTTGTAAAGCTCGCTGGAGCTTGTAGCGGGTCGCTGCTTTCGCCCGCCAGAAAATTGCTCAGACTAAGTTTTGCCGGGTCCTGATTCATCAAAGCGTACACTGCCTTTCGCTCGCTTCCATCCCAACGGACGGTGCGTCCCAGCAAAATTGAGAGTTCTTGTGCTTCACAAATTCCTTACGAAGTTCGCCGATGCCATCCGCATACGACGGAGTTCCGTGTCGGGGCAGCCAATCTAGCGGGTTTCGGATTTCAGGACAAGATTTTTAGTACGTTCAGAACAGCCCGATTTTTAGCAGTGCGTGATGCCGAGCGCTTAACGCGATTTACCTTCGCCTCGTTCGGAAGACGTAATCCCAAAGCGGCGAGCTGATGCCGTATCCCACGTGGTCGTCTTTGTAATGGTGGCGAAGATGATACTGCTTCAGCCAGAGCCACATGCCACGTTTCATGGCGAAATGGTGCGTCGCGTAGTGCAGCATGTCGTAACAAACGTAGCCGAAAACCAGCCCGGCAAAAACGCTCGGCGCCACGTGTCCAAAAACCAAAAGGAAAACGCCGTAAAAGAGAAACGCGAGTGGAACGCTGATGCTCGGCGGCATGACGAGCCGCCGCGCATCGTTCGGATAATCGTGATGCACGCCGTGAATGATGTAGTGCAATCGTTTTCCAAGGTGCGTCTTCGGTTGGTAATGAAAGATGTACCGATGAATGGCGTATTCGAGCAGCGTCCACAGCAAAACGCCCAGAAAGAACAGCGCCGCTGCAGTGGCAATCGGCAAGTGGCGTTGCCAGACTGACAGATAAAGCATGTAAGCGATAACGGGCAGGTAAAGCACCAACGGCGTCACTGGGTGTACCCGAGAGAAGAACTCCATGAAATCGCTCTCGAACATTCGAACCGTCTCGTTCTTGTTCGAGACGTAAAGTCGTTCCGCCATAACTAAAAACTAATGGGCCGGCCACTGAGATCAAGATTCTCAGTCCCGCTGTTTGTGGTTTCCGAAGTCGCTTGAGTCCCGCAGTCGCGGGATTCCTTCATTCGTTCAACTCTCGAATAGAGGCTGTAGCGCTTGTCAAAAATGAACTGGAAAAGTAATCGACTCCATGACGAGTGATATTTCAGATTGCCGTAAAACTCCGGCGCCATTGCGCGCAGCTTCGGCAGATTGTTCCACGGCACCGACGGCAGATCGTGGTGCTCATTGTGATAGCCCATGTTCAATGCGACCCGATTGATCGGCCCGTAGTAGCTGAACGTCTCCTGGTCAAAATCGTAGGTATAATGCTCCTGGATCCATCGTGCGCCGACTGGATGCAGCCCAATGGAAAACATAAACGCGAATACGAGATAAAGAAATCCAGCCCAGCCGCAGAAATAAACGATCGCTACGTCGTACCCGACCGCACATGCGAGATTAATCGAGAACCAGCGGTCCCACATCTTGATTGCCTTCAGGCGAGGCGGCCGTGTCACCTGAAAAAATGGAAACAGCATCAGCCAGATAGCCTTTCGATACCATGCGTTGCCCACTAAACGGGCCTCCCAATGGTTTGCCAGGTCCGCGTCCCATTCGTAGTCCCCCTGATGCGAATGATGTTTCAGATGATAAACGCGAAAACCCATCGCGCCCGGCGTCAGGTTGGGAAGATCGGCAATGATTGCCACCATTTTGTTCCAGCTTGGGCTGCGGAAAATCAGGTTATGCGTCGCGTCATGGATGATGACGTAATTGGTATGATTGGCGAATGCGCCGAGGCAAAAAGCCAGGAGCAGACTGAGCCACCAATAGCTGAATCCAAGCGCGCCCATTCCACAGGCAATCGCTGTTTGCAGGATAACAATCGAAACAGCAATCACCGCAGTCCACGGATTGCGCACCATCAACTGGCGAACTTCCGGATGCGCCTTAATGACCGCCCGCGCCCGCCCCGGATGCGGCTGATCAGATTCCGATTGGTAAAACGCGGCCTCCATCACCCTCCATATTATGCACCGTAGCCTTGTCCTCAAACGAGCTTTTTATGCGGCAAGGACTGCCACCTTAACAGAATTCGAATCCGCTTTGAGAAGTTCACGATGTTGCGCAATTGTAATCTTAGAGATTGGAGGAAAATTCATGGAAAACGAAGTCCTCGGCGTAGTCGATAAACGCACCAAGGCCACCTACGACCTTCCCCTTTCCAAGGGTGCCGTTCGGGCAATGGATTTACGTCAGATCAAGACGGGCCCCGAAGATTTCGGGGTCATGAGCTACGATCCCGCGTTCTTAAACACTGCGTCGTGCCAGAGCGCGATCACATTCATTGATGGCGATAAGGGTATCCTGCGTTATCGCGGTTATCCCATCGAGCAACTCGCCGAGAAGTGCACCTATCTCGAAGTCGCCTATCTGGTCCTGTTCGGCGAACTGCCCACTGGGCCGGAACTAAAGGACTGGACCGACAAGATCACCTACCACACCATGCTCCACGAAAGCAGCAAGAAGTTCCTGGAGGGTTTCCGTCACGACGCCCACCCGATGGGGATGTTCATCAGCACTGTGGCGGCACTCTCCACGGTTTATCCGGACGCCAGGAATGTGCTCGATCCCGAGGTGCGCAAGCTGCAAATCTATCGCCTCATTGGCAAGGTTCCGACCATCGCGGCTTACTGTTACCGCCACAGCCTCGGCTACCCCTACGTTTATCCTGATAACGATCTGAGTTACACCGAGAATTTCATGAACATGCTCTGGAAGATGGCGGAGCCGAATTACCAGGCGAATTCGGCTTTGGCTCGGGCGCTCGACATTTTGTTTATCCTGCACGCTGACCACGAGCAGAACTGCAGTACGAACGTCATGCGGTCCGCGGGCAGCTCACAGGCGGACCCGTTCGTGGCCACCGCTGCTGCTGCTGCTGCGCTTTCCGGTCCATTGCATGGGGGCGCAAACGAAGAAGTGTTGAAGATGCTCGACGAGATCGGGTCCAAAGAGCGCATCCCCGCGTACATTGAGCAGATTAAGGCAGGTCACGGCAAACTGATGGGATTCGGCCACCGGATCTACAAGAACTACGATCCTCGCGCGCGGATTATTAAGTGGGCCGCCGACCAGGTCTTCCAAGTTACCGGCAGAAATCCGAAGCTCGATATTGCCCTGGAACTGGAGCGGATCGCGCTGGAAGACGAATACTTCATCAAGCGGAAGCTTTACCCCAACGTGGACTTCTACTCGGGGATTATCTATCAGGCAATGGGTTTCGACCCCGCCATGTTCACGGTGTTGTTTGCCATTCCACGCACCGTCGGTTGGCTGGCCCAGTGGCAGGAGATGATAACCGATCCGGAGCAGAAGATTGCTCGTCCGCGACAAATCTACATCGGCCGCGACATCCGCGATTTCATCCCCATCGAGGAGCGGTGAGGAGGCTTCCTAGGCAGCAAGATATGCCGGAGCCTATCGTACAACGAGTCGCCGAAACCGTCCCACCGAGGGTTCCTAGCGGGATGGATCTGCTCGATACGCCACTGCTGAACAAAGGCACAGCTTTCACCGAGGAAGAGCGCACATTATTTGGCTTGCACGGGCTTCTTCCGCCCCACCTAGAGACACTGGAAGAGCAAGTCGTGCGTGCTTACGAGGCTTACCAGAGAAAGGACGACGACCTCGAGCGGCACATTTATCTGCGGGCTCTGCAGGACACCAACGAGGTACTCTTTTACAGGCTTCTTCTCGACCACATCGACGAAATGACGCCAATTGTTTACACGCCAACAGTAGCGCTGGCGTGTCAGCAATTCAGTCACATCTATCGCCGGCCGCGCGGCCTCTTTGTTTCTTACCCGGACCGCGACTCCATCACCACGCTGTTGCGGAATCGCCCGAATCCGAACGTCGATGTGATTGTCGTAACCGACGGTGAACGCATTCTGGGGATAGGTGATCAGGGAGCAGGCGGACTGGGCATCCCAATCGGTAAGCTTTCCCTTTACACGCTCATAGGTGGCATTCGTCCGGAACGAACGCTGCCGATCATACTGGACGTAGGAACCAACAATCAGGAACGGCTCAGCGATCCTGAGTACCTCGGCTGGCGTCACGAGCGAATCACTGGCCCGGACTACTACAACTTCATCGATCAGTTCGTGCAGGCGGTGAAACAGGATTTTCCTGAAACATGCCTGCAGTGGGAAGATTTCGCGAATCGGCATGCCCGGCCTATCCTCGAGCGATATCGCGACGAATTGCTGACCTTTAATGACGATATCCAGGGAACGGCCGCTGTTGCGCTCGGCGCGATTTTGGGCGCGATTAAGGTAACTGGAAAGACTTTGAGGGACCAACAGATCGTCATGTTCGGTGCAGGTTCAGCGGCCGTCGGTGTTGCCGACGGCTTGCGCGCGGCAATGAAAGAAGGAGGATTATCCGAGCAGGAAGCGTGCAGCCGCTTCTGGCTTCTTAACAGCAAAGGCCTCCTGCATTCAGGCCGAAAAGACCTTTCTCCGGAGCAGAGCGTTTATGCTCAACCGGAGAGCCGCGTTCCCGGCTGGCCTCGAACCTCCAATGGGCACCTCGGCCTTACCGACGTAATTGGAAAGATCGATGCAACAATTCTTATCGGTCTCTCAACAGTTGGCGGCGCCTTTTCGGAAACAATTGTTCGTGAAATGGCCCGCAAGATCGAGAGGCCTGTCATCTTTCCGCTCTCGAATCCAACTGCAAACTCGGAAGCAACCGCGGAAGATTTGATTCGTTGGACCGACGGACGCGCGGTGGTGGCGACAGGTTCTCCATTTGCGCCTGTTAATTATGGCGGGCGCAAAATTCCGATCGCACAATGCAACAACGTTTACATTTTTCCCGCGATGGGACTTGGCATCGTCGCCTCCGGTGCGCGCCGTGTCACAGATTCGATGATGCTTGCAGCAGCTCGAGCGCTCGCGGCAAATTCGCCTGCGTTAAAAGATTCCTCTGCGTCTTTGCTACCTCCATTAACCGACTTGCGAAGAGTCGCAGCAGAAATCGCACTCGCGGTTGGGACCCAGGCACAGAAGGACGGTGTGGCTGCGAAGCTAGGCGAGGATGAACTTCGTCAGCGAATAACAGCGGCTCAGTGGACGCCCACCTACCCGTCCTATTGTGACGGGCGGCTTCGCCGCGCGGAAAAATTGAGGTAGCAGACTTGTGACCCTGTCCCGGAAATTAATTATGTCAGCGACGCTGCTAGTTCCGACGTTGCTTGTTTACTTCGTTATGGCGCAACGCCTCCCAATGACGGCAGACGACTACTCGTACCTGTATCAAGCAAAGCTTTTTGCCTCCGGCAAGCTATACGCCGAAGACCGGCTGTACGATCCGGGGCTTCCGTTTCACGACTGTTTGCAGACATCCTGCATGAAGGACGACCAGGGACACAGGTTTTCGAAGTATGCGCCTGGCTGGCCGCTTATCTTGTCCGTTGGCGTTAAGCTCGGAGTGCCGTGGATTGTCGATCCTTTGTTAGGGGTTCTGCTGTTTTTTCTCATGCTGAGATACACGGAACGGCGCTTGGGAGAGAAATCAGTGCGCGTCGTGTATGGCTTGGTGCTGCTCTGTTTTTTCTTCGCCTACTACGCGGCTTCCGTCCGAGCTCATTTTGCTGCGGCGATCTTCATATTCGGTGCCTTCCTCCTTTACGACTCTTCCCACACGAATCCAGAATCATCCAAGCTCCGACTTCTAACGGCTGGCGCGCTCCTTGGGTGCTCGGCGATGATTCGTTACATCGACTGGATCCCATTGGCGGTCTGGATTGGCGTCGGTCTGCTGCGCCGCAAGAGATTTGCGGACCTGCTGCTTTTCGGAATCGGGTTCGCGTTGTTTGCCAGCGGGAACTTGGTTTACAACAAGTTGCTCACGGGCGATCCATTCATCGTTCCTGCGGGGCTCTACCACTCATCATCTGACACCAGTGATCGCCTACTGATTTCGCTCAAGGGATTCTCAGTTACCGCCGCGCGGCTGGCGACGCTTGTCTGGGTTTTCCCGCCGGTGCTGCTCTTGGGCGTCCTCTGGAAACATTACTCGCTGTCTCCCACAATGAAGATGTGCCTTGCATTGTTTGCGATGGATGTTGCCGTCTACTTCCTTTATATCGATGCCTTCGGCGGCCCCGGACCGCGCTATTTTCTTGCCTACTTCCCATTTTTGGTGCTGGCGATCGCAGACCTTTACAGGTTGATCAACTCGTCCCATTCACCGATAGCGCGTTGGTTTTGGAACCTCGCAATCGTAGCGCAAGTTGTCTGCAGCATCGTGTTTGCGTGGAGGGGAGCATACATCATGTACGCGCGACGCGATCTCGAGCGTACTGTGCAACGCGTTCAGGGTGGAAAGAATATCTTCTTGCTGAAGAGACGGGTGCATCACACCGGTACCGGCGATCTGACTCGAAATCCACCCGCGCTGGCTTCAGCCGAGAACCTTTTTTTTAAATGGTGCGATCAACCCGCACGGGATGCGCTTTTGCAATTTTTCCCAGGTCGCAGGGTCTTCATCTACAAGTATCCTGGACATCTTTCTCCCTACCCATTGACCAGCGATGCTGGTTCGACGCGGCGCTGATGCTGGATGCTTGAGCTATCGTGTGAGTTCTGCAACAAGTGCGCCCGATGAAACGACGGCGGGATTGCGCTGATCTGTTTGGTTTTACTCACGCGCAAGTCTGGCACAGATGCAAGGCAAAATGGCGTATTTCCGGCAAGAATCGGTGTGGTTGAACGGTGTTTCGACACGGACGCACTCGCGGTTGGGACCCAGGCACAGAAGGACGGTGTGGCTGCGAAGCTAGGCGAGGATGAACTTCGTCAGCGAATAACAGCGGCTCAGTGGACGCCCACCTACCCGTCCTATTGTGAGGAGGGGTGAGTAAACGGGAGACCTAATCACTCCGGTTAGGAACTAACGGCCAAAATAGCGGCGGCCAATGATTGTGAGCGTGGGTAGGCGCACGCGGCGCGGTTGCTGTTTTTGAACGGCCTGATGAGTCTCAATGGCGTGGACAAAAAAAGCTCTCGCAATTTTTGCAATGCAAATGCCAATAAAAGTCGAGCGTTGTAACCTGCCCGTAATGAAGCTAACAGGTGACAAAAACGCTACCAATGCTCGCGAAACAAATCGAACTCGGGATGCACCGCGCGTCGAAGGACTGTGCTCTTTATCACAACGAGCACTGCGCTCTTTACGAAAACGACTTGGCTCAAATTTGCCCGAGAAAGGATAAAGACCGGACGAAAAAGCTAGTCAAATTTGCCGAGGAATACGGGTTCCGTCTGAGATTCTACCGTGAGGGACTGTGCGCCATCTTTGGTAAACGGGCGCCGGCCGGTTGCAAATGATGCGGTGCGCCTTGGCCGCGTACGTGGCGACCCTAACGGGATTCGAACCCGTGTTACCGCCGTGAAAGGGCGGTGTCCTGGGCCTCTAGACGATAGGGTCATCTGGCGGCTGCCGGACGGGCAATATCGGAATTGCTCCTTGCTTGGACGCAAGGCAAATTGGCGACCTTTATTTCCCGGCGTCTGGCACAGACGCCCTACAACCTACGGTTGCCCTGCTCGGAGCCAAGCTCGTGAATCAGCGCGGCTGCGCGCGCGGTTGCGCCCTGGTGCTCGCTCAAAACTTCACGCGCATTTTGAACGAGTCGCTGGCGCGCTTCGCGGTCGTGAAGAAGCTCGGCGAGTGCTTGTTCAAGTGAATTGACATCCTGGACTTGGACCGCGCCCTTCTTCGAGACAAGCATGTTCGCCAGTGTGGCAAAGTTTTCCATGTGCGGACCGAACACTACAGGCTTGCCAGCTAGAATCGGTTCCACCGGGTTTTGCCCGCCGTGCGCAGTTAGACTTTTCCCAATGAACACAACCGTGGCGATACCGTACCAGCGTTGAAGTTCACCAGTCGTGTCGAGGAGCATGCAATCCGCATTGAGTTCGCGATGAGCGAGTGCTTCACTCGCCAACGTCACCTGCAACCGCAAGGCATCCAATTGCGCGCGGATTTCTTGTAGCCGCTCGACATGCCGTGGGGCAACGAACAGGCGCAATGACGGAAATTGCTGGCGCAAGCGCAGAAAAATGTTGGCTAGAACCTCCTCTTCACCGCGATGTGTACTACCGCCAAAGAGCACGGGGCTTTCTGGATTACTCCAGATGATTCAAGGAGACCGGATGGACTGCTCTCGTTGAATCTTCGCTACCTGGGTCAAGATCCGGCAGGGTCGTACTTGATGCTGCCTGTCAGACGGATTCGATCTTGCGAAACACCGAGCGCCGCCCAGCGCTTGGCATCTTCTTTTTCTGGTACGCAAACCAAATCGAGAAGTCGGAATGTCGGCGCGATAAAGAATCGAAATTGCCGATATCTTCGCTCAGAGCGCGCGGACAAGCGCGCGTTGACCAGCGCAACTGGAATCCGACGCGCGTGCGCTTCGGCGGCGAGATTGGGCCAAATCTCCGCCTCAACCAGAACGATGCGCACAGGCCGAATTACAGAAAACGCGCGTCGCATGACCGGCCAGTAATCTAAGCGGCGTGTACATCACTTCGATCCAAGGCGGAGCGTTTTTGCGCGCCAGGGCGAATCCGGTGGTGGTCGTCGTAGTCAAAGCGCAGTGCAAATCCGGTTCGTGCGTGCGCAATGCGTTGGCTAATTTCAGCGCGACGTTTACTTCTCCCACGCTCACTGCGTGCAGCCATGTCGATCTTTGCTTCGACATGCGCGCGCACAGTGCGCGATCGTAAATTCCCAGGCGTTGTCCGAATTTTTCCCGGTAACCGCCACGACGAAGCATCTTCGTGAAATAGCCCGGTAAGAAGAACAGCAGACCAAGGGGCCAAAGCAGATTATAGATGAAGCGGATCATTTGATTGTGGATCTGCCTTCGCCAAGGCTACGGCGGACAAGTTGCCGGTTGCGGACACCGAAATTTTTCGCGTGCTCGCGACTTGATGTCGGAGTTACGGAGAGAAACAAGACCTCCGTGGCACCGTATGTCTTCTGCCGAAGCAGGCGCCAGAGTTTCATTCCAGGAAGAGTCTCAGTGGGTTCCTTCTCCAAAACGAAAACGCCGCTCGAGTCCAGCAATCGTGGCAACACTTCGTTGGTCAAAAGCTTTTCAGTATAGCTCTCGCAGTACTTTGTCTTCTCATAGGGCGGATCGGCAAAGATGATTTGAAATGTTTCCGCCCCGGAGATGTGCCGGAGAAAATCGAAAACGTCCTGCTGTCGAACGCGTCCCTTTAATTTTGTCTTGGCCAGATTGCGCTCGATGATCTCGGACGATTGCCGGTCTTCCTCGACAAACATGGCGGAAGACGCGCCCCGGCTGAGCGCTTCAATTCCAAGAGCGCCGCTTCCCGCGAAAAGATCAAGGACTCGCGCGCCAGCGACCGCATCGCCCAAGCTGGAAAAGATGGCGGCCTTGACGCGGTCCATTGTTGGTCGCACACCACGCTTGGGAACGGCCAGGCGGATCCCGCCGGCGCTGCCGGCGATCACCCTCATGGCGACGTGCTCGGCGTTGGCGTTGCAGTGGGTTGAGCCAGTGCTTCTTCCGGGGAAGCAGAGGACGGTGGCACAGCGGAAATCGCCTTGCCCGCATCGCTACGCTCAGGTGTTGCGGGCGTGGCTTCTTCGATCTGTTTCTTTTTCTTCTTTGCTCGCTCCTTTTTTCCGCCGCCAAAAAAGCTGTTGATCATACTGCTGAGATCGCGACCGACCAGCCGCTCCACCAAATTTGTGCTGGGTCGATCAACGGTGCCGCTCACCTGAAAGTCGATGGCAGAGTAACCCGGTTCGTTGGTGGGCTGAAAATTCGCGCGAATCGCTTTGAAAAGCTGGCCACGAAGTCTGTCGTTGATCGCTAGCTGGGAATCGAGTTTCAACTCACCGTTAAAGGCGACTGTGCCGGACGCGGTGAGACGAATATTCGGCGACCGCAAAATCACTTCGTCGATCGTGACCAAGCCCGGGCTCAAATGATATTTTGCTTCGGCTTGCTCCAGATGAAGCTCTTGTAGCTCTTCGATCTGGAGAATCTGCCCGAGCAACACGAGCAAGCTATATTGTTGAATCCGCCCATCACGCAGGAAAATTTCGCCGCTGCCAATGAGCGCATTCGGGTCAGCAGTTTTCCCGGAAGCCTGGAAACTTCCCTCCAACTTGCCGCTCACCATTCCCTTGGGGCCGCCGGCATTTTCGACAATCTGATCGGCCAGCACATTACGAAACTTCACGCTCGTGGTGAACGGAGAATCCTCCGCTTCCGGCTGCATGGCAAAATAGCCGTTGATCTCGCCGCTTGCAGCGCGCGCAGAAATCTTGGAAAGCTCCATTACGTCGGGCTCGTAGCGAAGCTGGGAATGCAGTTGTTCCAGAAAAAAGCGGTTCCGCAACGAAATTCTTGCCACCTCGGTGTCGCCGCGAAGCGCCAGCGCGCTGCGAATGCTACTGTGAAAATCCACCCCACTAAAGCTCGCGAGCGGCGCGCCGGCGTGATCGAGAAAACTAAAATTGCCATCCTTAATACTGACTCGCCGAACTTCCGGAGCCACAGCCAGTCTCGGTTCCGCTCTAGGTCGTTTACTGTTGACGGGGACCTGAGACGCAGAGAGAGGAGTAGCTGGCGCGGCGGTGACCACAGGAGCCGCCTTCGTTTCGACAAATTCGTTTTCTCCTTGCGACTGGGAGACGCTTGCGGCCTGTTGCGCAGAAACAGCAGGCGACTGTACTTCTTGTGAGCTGGGTAATCTCCATTTTCCTTCCGCGTTCTGCGGCCAAACGACGTTGGGATTGATGAGCAAGACTTCCTTGATCACCAGCCGTCGGGAAAAAAGCGAGAGAAAACGCACGCGCAGCCGAAATGTTTTCGCTTCGAGGAAATGCCTTGGGTCCGCAGAGGAAGTCTGCGCAATTGTAATGCCGCTCAGCTCGAGTCCGCCCCAAGGGGTGACGCTCATGCTACGGATTGCCAACGGCGTGCCGAGGCGTCGGCTCAGTTCCTGCTGAATCTTTGCTTGTGCGCCCTGCGATTGCACATACAAGTTCACGCCGATCAAGAGAACCGCGCCGAGCCCAATCACCACCCCTAGAGCAATTAACGTGATCCGGTGCAATTTTTTCACCCCTGAGACGTTACGCAGCCCAAGTTTGAAGAAAAGATCAAAGCCCTCCGTTACTTTCCCGTGTGACTGATACAGTGGTCATTCTCAATCCGGCCGCGGGCAATCCCGAAAGTATTCGGGATTGCCAGGAGCGCGTGGAATCGATCGCCCGCGGTTGCCCCATCCGCGTTACGTCGCATGCGGGCGAAGCGGAAGCGCTGGCCCGGCGCGCCGCTGAGGAGGGCTTTGCACGAATCATTGCAGCGGGCGGCGATGGAACAGTCAATCAGGTGGTAAACGGGCTGGCCGGCAGGAATGCCGCGCTGGGCCTTCTCCCTATGGGGACAGTGAACGTTTTCGCGATGGAGCTCGGACTGCCGTCGCACAATCTGGAGCTGTGCTGGGGCATCATCGAGGCCGCAAACATGCGTTTGGTCGATCTACCGAGCGCGAATGGAAAATACTTTGTCCAGCTTGCTGGCGTTGGGCTCGATGCACAAGTCGTCAAGGAAACCAGCCTCGCGTCAAAACGCAGTTTCGGTCCACTAAGCTATCTCATCTCCGCGGCACAGATTGCGGCGCGGCAACCACCGAAACTTTATATTGAGTCGGAGAGCGGCTCTGTAGGCGAAGGATCGTTTGTTCTCATCGGAAACGGGCGCCTTTACGGAGGGCCTTTCCCCTTTTTCAAGCGCGCCATCATCGATGATGGCTTGTTTGATGTCGTCGTGTTCAAACGGCTCGGCTACCTCGAAATCATTAAATATCTCCAAGACGTCATATTCAGCTCCGAAATCCGCGCTCCTGAAATTGAATATTTTCAGACTCGCCACCTGCGCATAACGAGCGAGCAGGATGTCCCCCTGGAGCTTGACGGCGAGCTCGCCAGCCACTGTCCGGTTGAATTCCAGATCCAGCAAAAAGCCCTTCGCGTTCTGGCGCCTCCTCCGGCGTCGTAATCCAGCGCTACGCGTTAACTAGTCTTTCCATCAAATCCACGTGATGTTTGCGCGATGGATGGCGGGAACGATTGGATTCGGGAGAAAGCGGCGGCATCGCTGAACCCTTCGCAGGTCGAAACCACTCTGATCCAGCTCAGCGAGCGATGGCCGCCAAACGCGCAGCCCCTTGTCAGTGTCATCGAACAATTTCCGGTGGGCGAACCGGCCCTGTTGCATCTTCTCGCAGTCTCGAGCATTTGCGCGACGAGGTTGACGCAGAATCCCGAGACGCTCCTGTGGCTATTCCAACCGGAAGTGTGTCTTGCCGCCCGCGGGTACGCGGAAATGCTGAGCGAACTACAGGCTCTGGCGGGCGATTCTGTGGCAAAGCAAGATTTTGCAGCGCTTCGTTTCTGGAAAGGCCGCGAAATGACGCGTGTTGCGCTTCGCGAACTTGCGAATGTCGCGCCGCTTGAAGAGACGACCGGGGAGCTCTCACAGATCGCGGAGATTTGCATCCGTCGCGTATTCGAACATTGGAACACCGAACTGCGGCAACGCCACGGGTCACCGGCGGCGGAGTTTGCGATTCTCGCACTCGGAAAACTTGGCGGGGGCGAGCTCAATCACAGTTCAGATGTTGATCTTCTCTTTCTCTACAGCGAGGAAGGTCAGCTCACGCCACACATTTCTTATCACGAATTCTTCAACCGGCTGGGAAAAAGAATCCTCGAAACATTTTCCACTCCGCATCCGGCAGGTTCACTTTTTCGAGTCGATCTGCGGCTGCGCCCAGAAGGGTCCGCCGGCCCGCTCGCGCGATCGCTTGAGAGCATGGAAAATTATTACGCTGGCTTCGGCGAAACGTGGGAGCGCCTCGCGCTAATCAAGGCGCGAGGCATCGCTGGCAGCCGCGAGCTGGCGTATGAGTTCCTGCGGCAACATCAGCCTTTTATTTATCCGAAGAGCGCGACGCCCGATCTCCTCGAGGAGATCGCCAACATCAAGCGCCGCATCGAACGCGATGTGGTTGGACCGGACAAGCTCTATCGTGACGTCAAGCTTGGCATCGGCGGCATTCGCGAAATCGAATTCATCGTGCAGGCACTGCAGCTCACCCACGGAGCGCGGCATCCGTTTCTACAGGAACCGAGCATGCTAAAGGCACTGCGAGCACTGCGTGAATTGGATCTTCTCCCTCCCGAGGAAGTTTTGGCTCTTGATAACACGTATCGGTTTCTGCGCCGCGTCGAGCATCGTCTGCAAATCGAGGCCGAACAGCAGACCCACACTGTTCCAGAAGAACCGGAAGCATTGGGCCGCCTCGCCCGCAGTCTCCGCTTTTCATCCGCTGAGGACTTCACCGCGGCGCTGCAAGCGAGAATGGGAGCAGTCCGTCCGATTTTTCAACGAATCATCTCCGAAACACCTGCGGAGCTGGCTAAGATCAATCTGGAAATTTTCAGTGACCCAAAGCGCGCGGCGAAAGCGCTGGGAGATCTCGAACGTGGCCCGAGGAGTTTCCACGTTGCCCCGCGAACCAGACAAATATCTCGGAAGCTGCATCCGATTTTGCTGGATTGGCTTGCGAAGGCAGCGGATCCGGACGCGACTCTCAATCAATTCGTTCGTTTCGTGGAAGCTTACGGCCTGCGCAGTTTGCTCTTCGAATTGCTCGTTGCGAACCCGAAATTGCTTGAGTTGGTTGTCAAGACGTTCGATGCCAGCCGGTTCGCCGGCGACTTATTGATTCGCCGTCCGCAACTGCTCGAAGAAATCACGCGTGATCCAACTTTCTCCGACGCCAGATCGATGGCCGAGCACCTGCGGCGCCTCGATTCCCTGGGCGTGAGCGCGTTCCACCTCGACCCCGTCCGCGCCTATCGACAGCGGCAAATCTTGCGCGTGATGCTGCGCGATGTCCTTCATTCTGGCCGGCCGGCAGCCTCGAAGAACTTCGGGCGTGAGCTTTCTGATTTAGCGGAAGCGTGTCTGCTCTTTACGATCCGCCTCCTCGCGGGCAAGCAGTTGACTGTCATTGCTCTCGGAAAATTTGGCGGACACGAGCTCAGCTATGGCGCCGATCTCGATGTTTTGTTCGTCGGCCTGGCGCACAGTAGCGAGACAAAGGCGGGAGAAGAGATTCGCGCCGCGCAAAATTTGGTCGTCAACATGGCGCAACCGACTTCCGAAGGAAACATTTCGATGGTCGATTCGAGGCTACGCCCTGAAGGCGAGAAAGGCCCCCTGGTTTGTCCTCTGGAGACTTACCAGGCGTATTATGAGAATCGCGCGCAGCTCTGGGAGATTCACGCGCTGACTCGCGCGCGGCCGGTCACTGGTCCGCTGGGCGCTCGATTCATCCAGATGGCGCAGCATTACTGGAGAAAGGCCAGCCAGCGCCCCGATCTTTTCAAGCAAATCGACAACATGCTTGAGCGTATTCGACGCGAACGCGGCAGCGGATCCGATTTTCTCGATTTCAAAACAGGAGTCGGCGGCATGATCGAAGGTGAATTTCTCGTGCAAGCACTGCAAATGCGCGAAAATATCTGGGAGTCGAACTGGGAGCGCGCGGTCGATCAATTGCGTGAGCGCGGAATCCTGAACAATGCCGAAGCCGCGAGAGTCAAGAAAGCTTACGGCTTGCTCCGCCGGTACGAATCAGCTTTGCGACGTTACGAGAATAAAGCTGTCTCATCCCTTCCCCGCGACCCGGGCGAACAGCGAGAAGTTTCGGTCCGCCTCGGCTACGATGACTTCGAAACGTTTCGTCGCGATTATCTCGAGGCGCGTGAGGGGATTCACGCGCTCTACGAACAGCACGTAAAGCCAAGGAGGGGCGATTAGCCTCGCCTAAACACTTTAACTCCCCTAACCCGGAATGCCCTTGAGCATTTCGGTGTTCGTCGGGAATTTTTTGACGAACATTAGCAGACGTTGAATCGCTTCCTCCGGTTTGTGACCGGCCAGGCCGCGCCGGATGAGATTGATTTTCTCCAGCTCCCACGGTTGCAGGAGCAGTTCTTCGCGCCGCGTACCCGAGAGGAATATATCGATGGCCGGATAAATGCGCTGGTCGCTGATTTTGCGGTCGAGCACCATTTCCATGTTCCCGGTGCCTTTGAATTCCTGAAAGATCAATTCGTCCATGCGGCTGCCGGTTTCGATCAAGGCAGTAGCGACAATGGTAAGCGAGCCGGCTTCTTCGGTATTGCGCGCGGCAGCGAAAATCTTTCGCGGAATTTCCATGGCGCGGGCGTCGATGCCGCCGCTCATGGTGCGACCGCCGCCGCCCATCGCGTTGTTGAACGCGCGAGCTGTGCGCGTGATCGAGTCAAGCAGGATGAACACGTGCTTGCCCGCTTCGACGAGTCGTTTCGCGCGCTCGATGGCAAGTTGCGAGATGCGCGTGTGACTCTTGATATCGCTGTCGTTCGAACTGGCCATCAATTGCGCTGTTGGATGCGATCGGCGAAAATCGGTCACTTCCTCCGGGCGTTCATCGACCAGAAGAATGATCAGGATCATCTCCGGGTGATTTTTTGCGACCGCATCGGCGATATGATGCAGCAGCGTTGTCTTGCCTGTGCGCGGTGGCGCGACGATCAAACCGCGCTGCCCCATGCCTAGCGGCGTCATCAAGTCCATGATCCGGGTCGTATAACGATCCGGCGCCGTCTCGAGCTTGATTTTTTTGTTCGGATTGATGGTCGTCAATTCCTCAAATGGCCGGAGACCTTGATATTTCGCCGCCTCTTCGCCGTTGATCGTCAGTAGCTTGACCAATTGCGGCCCACGGCTGCCGCGCCGGGTTTCACCGTAAATCCACATCCCGTCGCGCAAGGCGAAACGACGCACAATTTCAGGAGTGACGAAGATGTCCAGTGGCGTCTGCACAAAGTTGCGCTTCGGATCACGCAGGAAGCCGAAGCCTTTGCCAGAAATTTCAATGATGCCTTCGCCAAACTCCGGCTCGGTCTGAACCGGTTCGCCAGTTTCGACAGCGCCCTCCACTGCTTCGCGGCCGCCTGCAGCGGGTCGATCGAGCGTCTCGACACCGACATCTGCGCCGGCGGGATCGGCGTTTGTTGAAGAGGAATTTGGCGACTCTTCGGAATCACCGCGCCTGAACCGATCACCCCGGTCGCGGTAACGTCTTCGTGGAAATCGACGGCGCGAACGATGCTGGCGTTGCTCCGGCATGGCGGACTCAGTTTCCAGCGGTACAGGCTCGCCACCGCGAGTCCGTCCTGTGGCGGACTGGTTTTCGTTTTCTTCGTTCATAAGTTAAAATTCTTCGATGCGACGGGGCAGCGCCTTAACACGTTTCCTGGAAGCAATACTTTTTCACGCTGGCAACCTGGCCAGCAATTCGTCGGGAATATCTAGATTTGAATAGACGTTTTGCACGTCGTCGTCCTCTTCGAGCGCGTCGCACAAGCGGAGCACCTGCTGCGCCACGGTCTCGTCACCGACCGCGACTGTAGTATCGGGGATAAACGTAAACTTTTGCCCATCGGTAGTGACGCCTGCTTTCTTGAGCGCCTCAGCTACGGCGTAGAGCTGATCGTGGGAAGTGATAATAACATACTGATCCTCCTCGGTTGTCAACTCCTCCGCGCCGGCCTCCAGAGCGATCTCCAATAGCCGGTCCTCATCAATGCCCGACCGCGGGACGGTGATTTGGCCTTTCCGGTGGAACATGTACGAAACGCTTCCGCTCGAGGCCATGTTGCCATTGTTCTGGGTGAAAATTCTCCGAATCTCCGCTCCAGTACGATTCTTGTTATCGGTCGCAGTTTCAACAATGATCGCCACGCCGCCGGGCGCGTAACCCTCGTAAACAATCTCGTAGAATTGTCCGCCGTCCCTGTCCTCGCCCGTGCCCCGTTTGATCGCGCGCTCGATATTATCGTTCGGCATGCTTTGCGTCCGTGCAGCCTGGATCGCGCTGCGCAGACGCGGGTTGCCACTCGGATCGCCTCCGCCGGCCTTTGCCGCGATGGTAATTTCCTTCGATAATTTGCTGAAGATCTTGCCGCGTTTCGCGTCGATCGCGCCCTTAAACCGCTTGACCTTCGACCACTTACTATGTCCCGACATACGCGCGGATTCTATGCAATTGCTGATTGAGACCTGCGAATTTCCGAACAACACCTCGCCAAGAGAATGGCTAGCGAGAAGGGGAAACTAACGCGCCATATTCAATCGCAACAAGAACCGTTTGTCAAGGTGTTGCGAAGCGTTGTCACTAAGCAAATAATCTTCAAATGAAAATCCTTCTTACGGGCATTCTCGGTGGAATCGTCATGTTTATTTGGACATCCGTCGCGCACATGGCGCTGCCTCTGGGCGAAGCTGGCGTTCGCGAAATTCCAAACGAACCGGCCGTCCTCAGTGCCATGCAGAGCAATATCGGCGACCAAACCGGTCTTTACATTTTTCCTGGATCCGACGTTGGCAACAACGCAACCCGGGAGGAAAAGAACGAGGCAATGAAACACATGGCCGAAAGAATGGCGGCCAACCCTTCCGGCATTCTCATGTATCACGCGCCCGGGCGTCCGTTCACGATTGGCAAATGCCTCGGGATCGAATTCGGCACCGAACTGCTCGAAGCCATTTTGGTCGTTTTTCTTTTGGCGCAAACGCGCATTGTGAGCTTTGCTGGCCGTGTCGGTTTCGTGCTGGCTACCGGAATCCTGGCGGCCATCACGACGAACATTTCCTACTGGAATTGGTACGGCTTCCCCGGTGTTTACACTGCCAGTTACATGCTCATCCAGATCGTCGGATTCCTTCTTGTGGGAGTTGCTGCCGCGCTCATCCTGCCAAAGCGCGCTTCCCACTGACGCGAATCGCTAAGGTTTCGCACGAAGTTCCCGCACGGTTAGTGCCGGCCGGCCCTTCACGGTTCCATACGTTGCTTCAGCTTTGCCATCGCTACGTTTGAAGCGCCGTTCCTTAGCGGTGTTGTCCGGCGTCCACGTGGTCCTGGCAGCGTTTGCCTTCAGGAATCTCATGATCTCCTTTTCGGAAAGATCGGTGCCCTTCACGTTGAAATACGTTTCCGAAACGCTCCGGCCATTAGCAAAGATCACCTCGTAAAGGTAGCGATCTTTATGGTAAAGAACGCTGACCGTTCCGTCGTCACGCAAACGTCGCTGCACCAGGTTGCCGTATGAGTCCTCAACTTTGTCGCTACCGTCGCCCAAATTCGCCCAGCTGCAGGTCGAGGTTACGATAATCGCCAGAAGAATGAGGCGGAATTGCTTCACATTGTTTCAGTCGGACAATTTGCAGAAATCTGCAACCGCATTCGCGCAATCCTCACTCAAAAAGCGCCGCATCGTGCTAGAGTTCCCGGCTACAACATGAGGGGCATCATCGAGACGCGAGAATTTTCCATCAGCGATTACGACGCGGCGCTTCAGGTCTGGCAGCGCGTCGAAGGTCTTGAGATCGCCGAGGGTGACGACAGGGAAGGCGTCGCTCAATTTCTCGCGCGGAACCCAGGGCTGAGCAGAGTGGCGGTTGCCGGATCGGCAATTGTTGGGGTCGCGTTATGCGGTCACGATGGACGCCGCGGACACATTTATCATCTGGCAGTTGATCCCGCTTATCAGGGACGAGGGCTCGGTAAGCGCCTGCTGGATGAGTGCCTCGATGGCTTACGCACGGCCGGGGTGCAACGCGTTATTATCCTGGTGGCAGACGATAACCAGCGCGGAGCTGAATTCTGGAAGCATCATGGCTGGGAGGAAATTCCTGGCGCTGTTCCGATGGGAATTGATCTTTAGGCAATGCAGCGATTGGTGAGTCTAAGATCATAACCACAGCCTGTGAAGGTAGGCGGCAAATATTTTCGAACCATCTGGCTTAAACCGGAGGATGAACGCGTCGTTCAGCTGATCGACCAGCGATTTTTGCCGCATCGTTTCGTCATCGAAGAAGTCCGCACGGTCGAGCAGATGGCGACGGCAATTCGTGAAATGCGTGTTCGCGGAGCGGGATTGCTCGGCGCAAGCGCAGGATACGGGATGTATCTTGCAGCAGTTGAGGCTGCGTCACGTCCTACGTCTTCAAAATTCGATGACCACATGGCCCGGGCAGCGAAACAACTCAAGGCGACAAGACCAACAGCAGTCAATCTTTCCTGGGCGATCGAGCGGCAGCTAAAGAGCATCGGCCATGGACAAACCGCAGAAAAGAAGATCGCACTTGCTCTGAGCACGGCCGGACTGATCGCCAAAGAAGATGAAGAGCATTGTCGAATGATTGGGCAACATGGTTTGAAGCTTGTTCAGGAAATCGCTCAAAAGAAGATCGGAAAGCCTGTCAATGTGCTGACCCATTGCAACGCGGGATGGCTGGCGTTTGTCGATTACGGTTCCGCGACCGCGCCGATTTACGCCGCGCACGACTGCGGGTTTCCGGTCCACGTATGGGTGGCTGAGACCAGACCCAGAAATCAGGGCTCAAAGCTCACCGCCTGGGAACTCGGCGAGCATGGCGTGCCACACACGGTAATCGCGGACAGTGCAGCAGGCCATTTGATGCAACATGGCGAAGTCGACCTGGTGATTGTTGGGACCGATCGCACCACGTACACGGGAGATGTTGCAAATAAGATCGGGACATATCTAAAGGCGCTGGCGGCGAAGCAGAACAATGTTCCTTTCTACGTCGCACTGCCTTCGACTTCCTTTGACTGGAAGATGCGGGACGGGTTGAAAGAAATTCCGATCGAACAGCGCGGCGCGGAAGAAATAAAACACGCTGATGGATGGTTTGATGGACAGCGGATCGAAGTGCGCATTGCACCAAGGGGGAGTCCCGCCGCAAACTATGGATTTGATGTTACGCCGAGACACTTGGTGACCGGACTGATTACCGAACGCGGCGTGTGCGAAGCAAACGAGAAAAGTATTTTCTCCCTTTTTCCTGAGCACGCACTGTGAGCGAATACGTAAAGTTCACATGTGAACGCACAAACGCGGAGTTCACTCCGTTCGATGGATTTGCCGAATTGAATGCATACAGGCGGCAGCTTCGTGAGTTGCGACTGATTGGCGTGGACTCTAATGGTGTTGGATTCGGCAACCTGAGCGTGCGAGACGGCGCGACCAAAAATTTTTATATCACCGGATCGGCGACTGCTGGAATACCTGAACTGACGCTGGCGAATTGCGCGAAAGTCCTGGCTTACAATTTCGAAAGGAACTGGGTGGGATATGAAGGGTCAACGATTCCTTCGTCGGAATCGTTGACGCATGCTGCGATTTACGAATCCGATGCAAAGCTCGGGGCGGTTGTTCATTGCCACGATTCGCGATCGTGGGCGGTTATTCTAAATCAGGCTCCGACAACGTCGAAGACCGTTAAGTACGGCACACCGGAAATGGCGTACGAAATAATGCGGCTGTTCAGAGTGACCGATCTGCACAGCAGAAGGATTCTTGCCATGGCCGGGCACGAAGGAGGTATTGTCACGTTCGGCAGAGACCTTGAAGAGGCATTTGCTGTTCTAATGCATGAGCGAAAGGAATCATCTCCTTGCGTTGACAGCGCTTTCCATAAACGTACTCCTGCGTGACGACAACTGAATTTCCTGAACAACACCACCGGCGGTGCGTTACCCGGCGAACGTTTCTTGGCATGAGCCTGGCAAGTGGAGCCGCGCTTTTGGCGGGGAAATCCGATGTGATCTTTGGAGCTCAATCATCAACAACACCAAAAATGGCTATGAACACGACTTTTAAATTGGGTGGCGACCTCACACTGAACCGGCTTGGTTTTGGCGCAATGCGTATCACCGGCGAAGGCATTTGGGGCTGGCCGCCCGATCGAGCGAACGCACTCAAGGTTCTCAGACGCGCAACCGACCTGGGCGTCGATTTGATCGACACAGCCGATGCGTACGGGCCGGACACGAGCGAATTGCTCATAGCCGAAGCGCTCCATCCTTATCCGAAGGGACTCGTCATCGCGACAAAAGGCGGCCTCACACGGCCGGGACCCGGGGAGTGGGTGCCAAATTGCCGTCCCGAACATCTTAAACAAGCTGTCGAAGGAAGTTTGAAGCGGCTGCGTCTCGAGCGGATCGATTTGTATCAATTGCACACTGTCGATCCCAGGGTCCCTGTTGAGGAATCGCTCGGCGCGCTCAAGCAAATGCAAGATGCCGGCAAAATCCGGCACATCGGATTATCCAACGTCGAGCCAGACGAAATCACACGTGCCCGCAAGATCGTTCCGATCGTCAGCGTGCAGAACCGTTACAACATTGAGGATCGCAAATCGGAAAACGTGCTGGCCTATTGTGAGAAAGAGAACCTTGGGTTCTTGCCATGGTTTCCAATCGGGGGAGGCGGCGGTTTGAAACCCGAAAACCCGCTGAATGCGGCGGCCAAAGCGCACGGTGTGAGCGTGTACCAAGTCGCGGTGGCGTGGCTTTTGGAGCGATCACCTGTCATGCTTCCGATCCCGGGGACATCGTCTTTGACGCACTTGGAAGAAAACGTCGCCGCTGCAAAACTCAAGCTGACTCCGGAAGAATGGAAAGCGATCGACGCCATCGCTGGCTAGCTCGAGACCGGGATTAGAAGTCAGCGGGCCAGACGCTCAGAGGTCAAACCACTGCGAGGGATTGCTTCGCAACAGATGTGAGGTACGGGAGCTACCGGTCCACCCCGGTTCTAAGGGGTTGGTGTTGGTGTAGGTGTGGGTGAGATGAACGGAAAGGGTGTACCGGTTGCGGCAGGCGTAGGAGTGATGAACACAATATTTTGATCATTACCGCCGCCGCCTTCATTGGATTCTTTTCTGTAGCTGATGAACAGCGTCGCACCGGTCACCGGCGCGACCGTCACCTGGGCCGGACCCGCGATTATCGTGCGGTTAGTAATTTCCGGAAAATTTTGCGCATTGCTTCCCGTACTCAAGTCGATCCGTATCGCGGCGAGAACATTGGCCGTCCCACCATTTTCGCCGGTGAACGTGACCGAAACGACAGCGCGATCAGTTCCGCCTTCTTGGGAGAAATTTTTGATGTTAAGAACCTGCTCATCATGCACCGTGATCATCAGAGGCGAAGTCGTGATAAGCTTGCTCTTCCATGGATGAGCAAACGCAAGGCTCGCGCCAGCGAGCATCACGACGGCAATCAAACATCGAGCGGCGATTTTCATGCTAAAAACATACATGCTGTTTCAGCCGAAGCCAACTGCAATCACGTATCACGCATCGCGCATCCGGAATCACGCGCCCCTATTTGATCTTCGCGAGAATGCCTTCCATCTCTTTCCGGCGGAAAGCGCGCAAAGTATGACTCTTGACGTTGCCAAGTGAGCCGATCTTAAGCATGAACGCGCTCATCGTCTCGTCATCGGCCGCTTCAAACACCACCACGGCGTCATAAGCGCCCATCGTCCAGAATTCCTCCACGATCTTCATCCCCATTTTCTCCGCCTCAGCTATCGCAGCTTCGCCGCGCTTAACCGTGTCCTTGATGTTGCGAATCCCTTGATCCGTAAACTGAATCAGCCCGACATAAGTAGCCATGATTGTTATTCCTTTCCTGTTGTTCCACCTGAAAGATTATTGCAAATTCTCGTCGGCGCAAAGACGGGGGACTCATTGTATACAGCGTCGCTACCGACCGAGAATTAACACGCGGTGGCGACCCCCGTTGAACTGATCTAACGATGGAACCTGGCGAAGCTCTTGGCATTGCGGCGCAGATCGCGGTCGCGCTGGCTGGTTTTGCCGGCGTCGTTGTCGTTTTCCGGCGCGAATCGATTCACGAATGGTCGCTGATCGATAAGTTCCGACTCCGACTTTTGTTGAGCAATTCAATCCTGCCACTGGGCCTTTGCATGATTGGATTACTGTTGCTCACGATTAAACCGATGCCGCCAGGAATCTGGAGATTGTGCAGCGGGTTCGCATTCGTGGTTTCTTTGCTGTTCGCGATTACGATGACGAAGATCCTTCGTCGTTTGGATCTGCGACAGATACAACGTGAGCGCACCACCCGGTTCGTTTTTTATCTGTTCGGAACCTTCGGGATAGCAGCAAACCTCTTGCAACTGTACAACACTGCCTTCCTCGGCGCATTCTGGCCATTCTTCGCGGGGATTGTCTTCCAACTTGTCACCGCCATGCTCCAGTTTGCGCGGATCATTCTCTCGCCGTCTGAATAGAGTAACGACTGTGTGGAATTCGATTCTAGCGTAGCGGCCTACAACACCGGCTCAGTGTCGTGAAGCCGGCCGTAATCGACGGTGAGCCGGCCGCCGCCATGCTCGGTGTAGATTTCGACGAAGCGGTGGCCGAATTGAATATCGCGCCAGGTGTAATCCTTTTGCGTTTGAACCGACGCTGCGATCACCGGATCGATTCCAACGACTGACACGATAAACAGTGCGCGGCTGGCGCTGAGAGATTCAACAGTCGCGCCGAAAAGGGGGCTCTTGTGGTCGATGGTGTGCCGCAAAGTCAAGGCCGCGGGAAAAACCGTCAGTCGATCGAAATGGAGTTTGAGAACATAAAAGTAGCGGAAATCTCCGCCTTCGAGTAACGGTTCATCGCGCGAGAACATGATCCGGAACTCGGCCTCGACCATGCTGTGCTGATTTTCGTTGCCGATTCGCACCATCAGCGTCGGTTTCCCATTCAACGGCGCAACGACCAGGGAATTACTGAACACAACGCGCGCGATCGGCCGAGAAAAGCGCACGAAAATGAGGCCGGTCATCGCGGCGAGCAAAAATAGCCCGGTCATGATTTCAATCGTCGTCACGATGTGGGCGTACAGCGTTTGCGGATACATGTGGCCATAGCCAACCGTGGCCAGCGTTTGCACGCTGAAAAAGAAGCAATCAAAAAACCAATGCCCACCAGTGCTGCCGGCGATACTGCCTTGCTGAAAACTGTAGAGCGCGGCGAAAAGAAGATTCAGGCCGACATAAAGACCGGCGACAAACGCGGCGAATCGCGGCCATCTCAAACCGAGCAGCCAGCGATAGACATCGCGCCATCGCCAGGAGTCCGTCCCCACTTTGACGAACTCGACCTGACCAGAGCGAATAGAAACCTGACTGGGCTTTCGCCTCATGTTCATCTAATCCGCGGCTGGCGGCAATTGGTCAACAAACTTGCCGATGGTCTTCAGGATCTGTTGATCGATATCTTCCTGCGTTTTGCTTGTTCCTTGAAGCTGGCGTTTGGGCACGCGCAGGGAATGGTCGCCGCCTTCAACGGCGTGCAAGAAATTTGGCGCTTTCATTTCTGCTCGGACACGCTCCAGCAGGTCCAACGGACAAAGCGAGTCGCGCGTGCCCTGCACAAACAGGATCGGTGTGGTCAAGGCGTGCAAAACTTCATTGCGGAGCTTTGTCCGGTCGCCCATGGCGCACAGCGGGTATCCGAGACAAATTAGGCCGTCCACTTTTTCGTCGAGCGACAAATGGCATCCGACGCGCCCACCCATGCTTTTCCCAATCAAGAATGTTCTTGCGCTACGATGTTTCTCGCGCGCTTTGAGAAGCGCTTCGCGATGAACTGCGATCAGTTTGGGCAAGGGATCCGGTCGCTTTCGACCTTCCCGCATGTAGTCATAATCGAAGGTCTCGACGTGCCCGATCTCGGACAAACGCTCCTTCCAGTTTTGCATCCAGGGATGCGACGAAGGCGCCCCTGCGCCGGGAGCAAACAAGATCAAGGGTTTCATCTGTGTGGGAGGCGGGCGTCCGCCGCGCCAGACTGCCTGTCAACCTAACACTCAGCAAGCGGTCAGGAAAAGAGCCTTGGCAAGACGTTGGCAACAAAGTCCACCAAGCCGTGGCCGATCATGTTGGCGACCAAATCACGACGCCACAAATAGAATCCCGTCAAGATCATACCCGCCGCAAGCGCGATCAGAATATTGGCCGCGCCTCCTGACCAATGGCCAAGCGAGAAAATAACCAGCGGAATTGTAACCGACCAAAAGCGCCCGAGGCCGATCATCTGCAAACGTTCGATGGCGTAACCGCGATAAAATAATTCTTCTACCACTCCGGCCCGGAAAACGATGAGTGTAATCAACCAGAGCGGCAGTTTCTCAAACGCGGCAGAGCCGGGACCGTGACCGTAACCAGTAAGATAAGCGAGCCCGACGACGACTGCTGCCGATACAACGGCAATTACAAGCCCCCACAAGATCGACATCCACCAGCGCGCGGTGCCGAGGCCGATGGAGCGCATGGGCAAACGTTCGCCGCGCCGGACGATCACAAGAAGCGTAACTGCGCTGACCCAGATCAGCGCTTCTTTTAGAACTGCCGAGGCAAACGTGATTTCGGGTACGAAGAAAACGAACACCTGGCGAATCACGACCATCGCAAAAAGCGAGACGAAGAGTCCAGCCCACGTGGCGCGCGAAGTTTTCGTGGGAACCAACGGCCGGTTGGGCGTGAGAGCGAAAGGTGCGCCGAGATTCTCCGTTTCCATCGCTTCCATTAAGATGCCGTAAGGCACAGTTTGGATTCAAGAAATCAAAGCTGTCCTCTTCGCAATGCGGAGAACAACAGGCAATCGGCCGGCGCCTATTGGACCGTCACAAGCGTTCCGACTGGAAGTTCAGAGAAAAATCTACGAGCAGCGTCCTCGGGCAGCCGAATGCAGCCATGTGACGCCGGATGATTCGGCACGTAGCCAGCGTGCATCCCAAAATCAAGACAGCTCAGTCGCATGAAATACGGCATGTCCACATGGTAGATGGTGGAACGATGGTTGCGCTCCTTGTTGGTAATCACAAATTCGCCCCGTTTCGTCGAGTAACCTGGTCGGCCGGTCGAACATTGCGTGCGATATACGGGCACGCCGTCCTTAACGAGCGCGACCCGTTGCAAAGCGAGAGAAATTTCGAGGCGCAACCGATCCGGCGGTGGCCCGCCGCCGAGAAGAATTTGTGCGGCGCGCCAGTGACCCGTCTCTGCGGCAATATCCAACGCAGACATCTTGTCCCGGCTCGTCAGCCGGTTCCGTTTGGCGCCTGCATCCAGTAGAGCGCGCAGGTAATCGTCCTGTCCAAGCCCAGCGGCAAGCATCACGACGGTAAGATTCCGGTCTTCTTCAACGTAACTACGCAGCGATTTTGACGACAGCAGCGCAAGAAAATCCTTGTCACAACGCGACGGCAGAACAGTGTTGGGATCTGCTCCGCATTCGAGCAATGTGCTAAAAAGAGAGGAGTTGTTTCCCGCGATAGAATAAGCAAGAAACGGCACGTTCCTGCCTTCGGGCGTGGGAGGTGTTGCATGTTTGCCAAGCAGTGATCGGATCTGTTGCTTATTCCCGACTTGCAGCGCTGCATTCAGAGCGCGCCGCGTACTAGTTTTCCACTGCGGCATCGGCGGTAAGCGCTCGACCACGGTCTTGATGATCTCCGGATTTCCACCATCGAGCGCCAATCCCAGGAGATCCTGCCCGTCCTTCGTCTGAGCTTCGGCCTGAAGACCGGTTGAGCGCGTCAAGAGCAACTGGAACATCGCAACATTGCCGTGCGTCGCTGCCGCCATAAGCGGCGTAAAGCCGTTCTTATCGGCAAGATCAACCTGTGCGCCGGCATCCACGAGCCGGCGCGCCGTTTTCCAATCCTGTTGTGACGTTGCAATCAGTAGCGGCGTGCGCCCTTGAGCATCGCGCCCGTTTGGATCGACGTGCTCGATCAGGCACAAGTCGATCAGCGAATCGCGTTGAATCGTGACAGCCCGAACCAGTTCCTCCGGCGAGATGGAGATACGCGACGGCGGCTCGGGGCCAACGGCGATCGCCCAAAACAATACCAAAAGCACGACGCCTGCCCCAAAGACGAATTGCCTCTTAAACGCGCGCATAAAAAGGGTTGGGCCGGAAATTATACGAGTTTCGTCAAAGAATGTAGTGGAAATGTGGCGGAACTGCGACCGCGCCTTTGAGTAAGCTGGGATTGGACGTATCCAGTTGAACGTTGCATCTTCAGTGCTGTCCAAATTCCAACCGATGCGCTTATCCATTTTGACCCTGTGCGTTGCACTCAGTACATCGTTTGCGGCACAACCCGAGGCCGTCCCAACTTCCAGTGTTCCTGCTGCTACGGCGGAGGCAGGCAAGGACGTTGTTCATCAATTGAACAACGCTTTCGCAAAAGTCTTCGAAACCGTGGCGCCGAGTGTTGTCATTATTGAGATTTCCAAGAAAAACGAAATCAGCGAAAGCTCGCCGCTCGACGACCTGTTTTTTCAAGGGCCGCCGGATGAAAACAATCCGCGGCGCAATCCGGGCGCGCTGCGCCCGGTTCAAAGCGAAGGCTCCGGTTTTATCGTGCGACCCGATGGTTACATCTTCACAAACTTTCACGTGGTCGAAGATGCAGACAAAATCGACGTGAAGTTGAGAGACGGGCGGAATTTTCCGGCAACGGTGGTCGGCACCGATAAGAAAACCGATATCGCTGTAATCAAGATCGACGCGAAAGATCTGCCAGTCGTCCAACTCGGCGACAGCGACGCTGTGCGGGTTGGGCAGTTCGCGTTTGCGATCGGTGCGCCGTTCAGGCTCGATTACACATTTACCTACGGCGTGATCAGCGGCAAAGGCCGAAGCAAATTGTTTCAGTCAGGCGACTACTCCATCTCGGATTATTTGCAGACTGATGCCTCGATTAATCCCGGTAACAGCGGCGGCCCTCTCTGCGATATCGACGGCAAAGTGATTGGAATGAATACGCTGATCAACGGGATGAACCGCGGGCTGGGCTTCGCCATTCCAATTAACATGGCAAAAGAAATCGGCGCCGAGCTCGTCGCCGGCCACAAGATCATGCGCCCATGGCTGGGCATTCGAATCGAGACGCTGGGCGACGACCCGACGACCCGCGATTTGTTCAAAGGCGCTGATAAAGGAGTCGTGGTGCGCACAATTGAAGCCGATGCCCCTGCTTCCAAGAGCGATCTGCGGCCGTTTGATCTGATTACGCAGGTCGATGGAACACCTATCGAAACCGACTCAGAGCTTCAGCATGAGATTTTGAAAAGGAAGATCGGCCAAAGTGTCCAACTGACTGTCTGGCGCAAAGGCCAGACTATTAGAATCCCCATCAAGACGGGTGAATTGCCTAACGAGATCACGCGAGCATCAAATGAACCCGCCCGGCCAGTTCAGCCCGGCCGGCAAGATGTCGGCAAATTCGGATTGCAGGTGCAGGAATTGACGAAGGAAGTTGCGGAACGTCTGCACGTCCCGGTCGAGCAAGGTGTGGTTGTAACGGACGTGGAGGACAACAGCATCGCCGCGGCCCAGGACATTCAGCGCGAAGATGTCATTACGGAAGTGGACGGCAAACCAGTCACGAATCTGCAATCATTCCGTGAGGCCCTGAACAAAGCCGATCCGAAGCGCGGCGTGCTTCTGTATCTCGACCGCAAAGGCACCAAGACCTTCGCGGTGCTAAAAGCCGGCGGCTAGCTTTTTCTGCTGCCGACGATTAAAAGGACGATCCCGCCGACCAGGCAAATGCCGCTCGCAACCGGCGGAAAAGCGATTCCGTGACTTTCCTTGTGCGTAATTTCAAGTGGGCCTAGTTGGGCGTCTTTCTTTTGTGTCGTCCAACCCAGTCCACCCCAGGCAAATCCGATCACACCGACGATGATCAGCACAATGCCGATGACCACGGCTGGTTTCATTAGTTCGAGCTTACAATGGCCGTCGCCCTTGGATCAATTGGATAATCAGCACCACAATCGCGATGACGAGCAGGATGTGAATAAACCCGCCGAGCGTGTACGAACTGACTAATCCAAGCAGCCATAGGACCAGCAGAATCACAAATATTGTCCACAGCATAGGGTTGTTCCTTTCGGTTAAGTCATACCTAGCTTCGCACGAGCCACTTCGGTTGCGCTTATCGGGAACGCAAATTTCTACAGTTTCTCCAGCGCCGCGCGCAAATTCCAGCCGTTCGCTTCCAGTAAATTGTGGGCCGACTCGTGGTCGCACTGCGCCAGTTCGGTGAGAACCCGCACTGCGCGATCACGCAATTTCGTACTCGTAGCGTGCAGATCGATCATCAGATTGCCGCGCACTTTACCTAGCGCGACCATGGCACCGGTACTGATGATATTGAGGGCAACCTTGGTCGCTGTGCCGGCCTTCAATCTGGTCGATCCAGCCAAGAGTTCTGGCCCAACCGCGAGCATGATTACCAGATCGAGATCGCTGTAGCTACGGCCTTGTGGGCCGTCGGTCGGACCGGCCATAGGCCGGTGGCTACAATCCGGATTACAGGTAAGCAAAATCGTTTTCGCGCCTAACGACTTTGCCCGGGCAACCGCGCCGAGTACAAAGGGCGTCCGGCCGCTGGCCGTAATTCCAATCACAACATCGCGGCCTTTAATTTTACGCTCATCCAAAGCCAATGCGCCGGCGCTTTCGTCGTCTTCCGCGCCTTCCGTACTGCGATAAAGCGCCGTTACGCCGCCGGCGATCACTCCTTGCACAAGATCAGGCGCCGCGCCAAAAGTGGGCGGGATTTCGCTCGCATCAAGTACGCCAATGCGTCCGCTGCTCCCAGCACCGACATAAAACAGGCGGCCACCATTTCGCAGCGATTCAGTCACGATTTGAATCGCGCCGACAAGAGCTGCCGTCGCGTTGCGCAAGGCGTCTTGAACCAGTTTTTCCTCATCAACAAACACTTCGACGAGCTCTTGTGCGCTCATTTTCTCCAAGTTGTCTGAGCGCGGATTGCGCTGCTCGGTAAGCGCGGCCGCCAAACTGTCGATTTCGCTTTGGGATGGCTTCGGGTGAAACGCGGCGTGATCGCCCGCTTCTGTTGCCAGCCACGCGGCGCCTAGCTCAGGAGCTCGCGCCGCAGTTGCCACGCGCGCATCGGGAAGATTCTTTTTTAGTCTGCGCCGGAACGTATGCGCGTAGAGGGAGTCACGGTAGAAAAGGCCGCCCATCAACACGACTTTTGGCGCGAGCAGGTGCAACCGGGATGCGACCGCCTCGGTGTATTCGCAGAGGACGCGCGCGCCTTCTTCGATGATCTCCATCATACGCGCGTCACCCTCAGTTGCGGCTTCAAACACCACCGGCGCCAGCATTGCGATGTCCATTTTGTCCGCTGTTTGCACCCAGCGAACCAGTTCATCAAAATTGTTCAATGAAAGCGCGTGCAGAATTTTCGCAGTGAACTGCATCTCGCTTTGATGCAAATCGTGTTCGCGTAGGATCAAGCGAAGCGCCTGGATGGAAAGAAAATAACCGCCTCCGGCATCGCCCAAGATGTGCCCCCACCCGCCCGCTCTCTCGATCCGGTCGCCGCGGCGTCCAGTTACAGAGGAACCGCTTCCGGCGTTGACGACGATGCCGTCACCATGATCGAGCGCCGCTGCAAGCCCGGAGTCGCGATCACTGCCTGTGACAATTTTGGCGTTTGGCCAGACCTCGAGACAGATTTGCTCGAGTAAGCGGCGATCTTCCTCTGTGGCGCAACCGGCAAGAAAAACTCCCGCGCGATCGATTTGCCTTGGCAGTTCAGCGAAAATTAGGCGGAGGCGCTCCGACGTTGTGAGCCGGAAATTCGACGGAGGCAGTTTTCCCTGGTCGATAACGCGAAATTCACAGCCGGGCGTCTCGGCTACGGCCTCTACAAGCACCCATGCGGTTTTCGTGCCGCCGCCTTCGACCCCGAGAATACGCTCACCGGGTTTCACGATTGTTATTGTAGGGCAGGCGCACCGCCTGCCGCGAGTTTTCTTTATTATTGCCGGTCGAAAAAGGCAAGCGATGCGCTTGCTCTACAAATGCTCTCTAACGCGGTCATCCTGAGCGACGCGAAGGACCTCATCCACTCACCATTGCATTACGCAAGCTAGCCAGTGTGACCGCCGCTTCGAATGTGAGGTTCCTCTCCCGCGGCTGCGGGATCGGAATGACCCGCTGTCGGTGATTGCCGAGATTTCCCGCGCTCGTATCGTGCGGCATGTTTCCGGACGAGAAGGAAGCCGTAAAGCGTATCGAGCAGCTGCGGGAAGAAATCCGCAAGCACGACCGGCTCTACTACGAGGAAGCCGCGCCGATAATCAGCGACCGCGAATACGATCGGCTCTACAAGGAGTTGGTCGATCTGGAGACGCCGTTCCCAGATCTCGTCACGCCCGATTCACCAACGCAGCGCGTCGGCGGAAAACCGCTCAAGGCGTTCGCGCAAATCCAGCACCGCGCGCCGATGCTGAGCCTCGACAATACTTATTCCGAAGAAGAGGTGGCTAATTTCTACAAGCGAATCACCCGGCTCTTGCCAGACGAGCAAATTCCGGTCGTGATCGAGCCCAAGGTGGACGGCGTCGCCGTTTCGCTTTTGTACGAGAACGGACGCCTTCGCCATGCAGCCACCCGCGGCGATGGCGTTACGGGCGACGAGATCACGCAAAACATCAAGACGATCCGTTCCGTTCCGGAACGATTGCACGGCGGTGCACCGAAGCTTTTCGAAGCGCGCGGAGAAGTTTACATGGACAAACACGGCTTCGAAAAATTGAATCAAGAACGGAGGCAAGCAGGTCTGCCGCTCTTTGCGAACCCGAGAAATGCCGCCGCTGGTTCCCTGAAGCATTTGGATCCCAGCATCGTCGCGAAGCGGCCGCTCGGCATCGTTTTCTACGGGACAGGGGCGACCGAAGGACTGGATGTGAATCTCCACTCGGAAATTTTTTCGCTGTTCAAAGAGCTTGGTCTGTCCACGAGCGAGCGGTGGTGGGTGGCTGATTCAGTCCACAAAATCTTGGATGCGATTCGCGAACTCGATCATATCCGCGCACGCTTCGCTTATCAGACTGACGGCGCAGTTGTGAAAGTCGATTCATTTGAGCAGCGCGAGCGGCTGGGCTTCACCGCCAAATCGCCGCGCTGGGCGATCGCATACAAATATGCAGCCGAACGCGTCCAGACGCGCCTCAACGACATTGTGATTCAGGTCGGGCGCACTGGAATTCTGACGCCGGTCGCCGTGCTCGAACCGGTGCTCGTGAGCGGCAGCACTGTCGGCCGCGCCACATTGCACAACGAAGACGAAATCAAGCGCAAGGACATCCGAATCGGCGACACGGTCGTGATTGAGAAAGCCGGCGAAGTGATTCCGGCCGTGGTCGAGGTGGTCAAATCGAAACGGCCGCGCGGCACCGCGCCGTTCCGTTTCTCCAAGCACATTCACGGCAAGTGCCCGGTGTGCGGCAGCCCGATTCGACGCGATCCGGAATTTGTCGCATGGCGTTGCGAAAATCTCCATTGCCCAGCGCAAACCACGCGGCGCGTGGAATTTTTCGCCGCGCGCGGCGCGCTCGACATCGAAAGCGTGGGCGGAATCGTGGCAGACAAGCTGGTCGAACGCGGGCTCGTGCGCGAGCCGCTCGATCTCTTCGAGCTCAAGGTCGAGCAACTGGCCAAATTGAATCTCGGCACAGAAGAAGCGCCGCGTGTCTTCGGCGAGAAAAACGCCACTAAAGCGATTAACGCAATCGAGCGCGCCAGAATATTGCCGCTGTCGCGCTGGCTTTTCGCTCTTGCCATTCCTGATGTCGGCAAGACCACCGCAACACAGCTCGCCCGCTTTCACGAAACGATCGAAGATGTCGCTACCTCGCAATTGCTCCGCGACGTCGTCGACTATCACGAAAAACGCGGCGACAAGAAATCTGCCAAAGAAATTGCTGAACGGCTTATCAAATCCGGTTTCGCTAAACCTTCGAAGAGTAACGCTGATAAAGACCGCGGCATCGTGGCCGAAGTCGGACCGGTGGTCGCAGGGAGCGTGCTTGATTTCTTTGAACTCGGCGACCGGTAAAAAAATTTTGCGACGACTAAAGGAACTCGGAATTGAGCCGAAGAGCGAAAAGGTTTCAGCAAAAAAAGCGGCCGAATTGCCGCTCGCTGGAAAAACTTTTGTCCTGACTGGGACGCTGCCGTCGATGACGCGCGACGAAGCGACAGAAAAAATCGAAGCGCTCGGCGGGCATGTCACCAGTAGCGTAAGCAAGAAAACCGATTACGTCCTCGCCGGCGCCGAGCCAGGCAGCAAATTCGATAAAGCAAAGGAACTCGGCGTTCAAATCATCGATGAAGCAGCGTTTCGAAAAATGCTGTAGCCGCTTCGCTGTACGAAGCGTTACTCCCGCCCGCTATGGCGTGGTTTGCGCTGCGGACTCGAGCTTTAGAGGAATCGAACGGTTCGCGTCGGCTGCCGCGGGAACACGCGTGCCGTCGGAAAGCATGGGCACGTTTTTGCTGGCCGGATGAAGTTCGGCCTGCACATGAAAAGTCAGTTTCTGATTTCCTCGCATCACCGTGATCGGCACGTTATCACCTGCGGTGATGAAAAAGGACGCGTCCAGCACATCTTCTGGTCGAGTCACTTTTTTCCGGCCCACTTGTAAGAGAATGTCTCCGGGTTTGATTCCGGAACGGGCGGCCGGTGTGTCCTCCATGATCTGCGTCATTTCCGCGCGCGAACCTTCTACCGGTTCAGGGGCCTCCGAAACATTGATCCCCACCCAGCCATGCCTGGCCTCGCCGAAACGGACAAAATCGCTGCGGATTTTCTCCGCAGCTTCGATCGGGACGGCGTAACACGCTGAATTGTTTTCCAGACTGCTGACCACAATACCAACGACCTCTCCCTTCATGTTCAACAGCGGCGCCCCTGCTTCTCCACGTTGTGTCGAGAGATTGACGCGCAGATGGGTCGTGGAAAAATAACGGCCGAGACATTTCTGATCAAATCCTGCGATCATCCCGAAACTAGGCGTTTCCCGCAAATCCAAAGGATAACCGACAGCCACGACAGGAGTCGCCACTTCCAGCTCTTCTGATTTGCCAATCGGCAGGGCTGGCGTGGTCTCATCTACTTTCAACATGGCCGTCCCGCTACGGATGTCTGCCAGAAGTTGGCGCGCCGGATATTTCTTACCCCCAAATTCGATGGTAAAATTGCCCGCTTCACCTCCGACTGTATACGCAGTGTAAAGCGTGCCTGTGGGGTCGATGAAAAATCCCGTACCGCAAATTTCGCTGTGTTCATCAACGCCATGAATCTTCACCACCGCTTTGGCGGCACGCTCAAAGATTTCTTTAACTTGCTGGCTGATTGCCGTAGCCGACTGCTCCTGGCCGTAAAGCAAGTTGACACCTGCGAAAAAAATAAGTGCCGTCATTCCGAGCGGAGCGAGGAACCTCACAAAAGGATTCGCGTTACGCACACTGCAATCGACGGTGCCACGCACAACAGAGCCTCGCGCGAGACTGAGAGGTCCTTCGCTTCGCTCAGGATGACCCCGCGTGGGGGTGGAGCTAGAACCTGAAACTGGGCTCATAACTCACGGGGACGCTATCGAGCACGTAACGCGGGGGGGCGGCTCGGTGAGTCTGGGCGCTTTCATGAAAACTGCGAACCGGCTGCGTCCTGAGAATTCGCGCACTGACCGGAGACGCAAGGTTCAATTCTTCTCCTTCGGCATTCACCGGCAGCGATAAGGCCGGCGGACTCTGGAGAGCGACACGAGCCGTCTCAGGTTGCTGATAAATCTTTAGTGAAATTATAGCGGCACAAAGCAGGACCGCCGTGACGGCGGCAGGATATGACGTCAACGAACGAACATTCAGCTGCAACATGAAATTGTGAGCGCGTTCCAAGCAAATTCGCCAAAGCGGCTGGCGAAGCAATTCATCGCGCTGCCGGCGATGAAATTCGTGCAGGAAATTCTCAAAATAGCCTTGCGGCGGTTGCTCGTAGCGCTTCAACCGAAGCAGCCTCGCAATTTCGCTATCGTCAAATTCGTCCATTTTTTTGCGCCCCTTACGAAACAGGATTTTTCCGAAATTCGTCTAGATAATTTTGCAGTTGCCGATTCGCGTAGAAGAGCCTCGAACGTACCGTTCCTTCCGAAACGCGCAAGATTTTACTGATTTCTGCATGGGGCATCCCCTGGATATGAAACATGGTGACCACGGCTCTGTGATCATCAGACAATTTCATCATGGCCTCGTTCAATCTTCGCTGTAGCTCGGAGAGGTCCGCTTCACGCACCGGACTGCTGGTGGCCGTTGCTTCCATGAATTCCCTGTCGTTTTGAATGCTCGCGTCCACATCGTCCAAGCTCAATTGAAACCGCCGTCCGCGTTTCTTGAGAAAATTGAGCGTCATGTTTACCGCGATGGAGTGGACCCAGGTGTAGAATGACGATTTCCCCCGAAAACCGCGGATCGCTTTGTAAGCTTTGGCGAAAATGTCCTGCAAAAGATCGTTCGTATCCTCGTGGTTCGAGGTCATGTTATAGACGAGACCGTAGAGGCGCGGCGTGTATTTGATGACCAGCTCATCAAAAGCGGTCGCATCGCCCGCTTGCGTGCGCTTCACCAACTCCTGATCTGGGTCGATTCGTGGCTGGTCCATTGCCTCGCGCTTAGATTTAACACGAGCCTGCAAACCGGACGATAACAAATCGGAAATCCGGCGAGCAGGTAAGGCGAGAACTCGATCCATTTTCTTGAATCCTGTGGTCGATCACCGCCGGTCGCGGAGCGACATCAACCAGAGCAAATTCCCCAGCGCAGCGATAAATGCCGCCACATAAGTAAGCGCGGCCGCGTTCAAGACGCTGTTTACACCGGCAGCTTCCTCTCCTGGCTGCACGATTCCCATCTCGCGCAAAATGATTTTCGCTCTGCGCGAAGCATCGAATTCCACCGGTAACGTAATCAATTGGAAGACCATCAGGACCAGGTAACAGTAAATCCCGAGCGTAATCAGGCCGGTGATCCTGAAGAAAAGGCCGCCGATAATGATGAATGGCAGCATTTGCGATGCGACCATTGTCACCGGCACAATCGCCATGCGCGCCTTCAGTGGCGCGTACGCTCGGGCGTGCTGAATGGCGTGCCCGGTCTCGTGCGCAGCGATCCCTAGCGCCGCTACCGAAGGCGTGTGATAAACATTGCTCGACAGGTGCAGTTTCTTGTCCCTCGGATCGTAATGGTCTCCGAGAAAATCGTTTGTCTCCACGATATCCACATCATGAATTTGGGCCGCCTGCAGAATTTCGCGCGCACACTCTGAGCCTGTAATGTTCGAGCTTGCCCGCACCTCGCCCCATTTCCGGAACGCGCCGGTGACACGGAATCTGCGCCCAAATTCCGAGGATCAACGGCACGCCGATGTAGAGGAGCCAGTGAGACCCAAAACCAAAACCGTACGGATAAAACATGTCGATCTTAATTTAGCGATGCAAAGTGACTTGTCACTTTGCCGCTCGGAAATTAGACGCTCCGCCGCGTTGCGCGTTCATTTGGTGGATCGGCTTTTCCGAAGACGATGCAAAAGCTTGCGCCGAAGGCACATTCGCTTCCCAACGCGTTGAGGACAACGCCTTCCACCTAAATCTCCAAGTGCTTCGGGAACCGTGAGAGAATCCTGCAACCCGCTTTCGTGACCAAAACTACGTCTTCCAAGCGCACTCCGCCCAGCCCGGGATAATACAGCCCCGGCTCAACCGTGAGCACTTGTCGATCTTTCAACGTGACTTTTTGCAAACGCGGATGCTCGTGAATTTCCAACCCGAGTCCATGACCAGTCCCGTGAAAAAATCCCACTCGTCTGCCCTTGCGAATCCCGGTCGGAAAACCGCGCCTGGCGAAAAATTCCTGGATCGCCTTGTGGATCGTCATCCCGTCCACACCGGCTTTAACCCTTTTCAGAGCCAGTGCTTGTCCGGCTTTCACCGTGTTCCAAAGTTTTCGCTGCGCATCGCTCGCGCGTCCGCGCAAAACCGTGCGGGTCATGTCGCCGAAATATCCGGTCTTAGCGTCCCGCGGAAAAACGTCCAGGATAATCAGTGAATCGGCGTAAAGCGGACCGAAGCCGCGCTCATGCGGGTCGCACGCCTGGTCGCCGCCTGCGACAATTGTGCCGGTCGGGGTGCCGCCCGCGCGCAAAATCGCGGAATCAATTTCGGCCCGGAGCATTTCGGAGGTCAGAGTTTTACCGCTCCAGCGCAATCGTTTTCCAGAACCGGGCTTGGATGCTTTCAAGACTTCGATCGCGCGTTTGAGTCCACGCTCCGTGATCCGCAAAGCCTGCCCCATCATTTCGACTTCCTTGTTCGATTTGGCTTCCCGCTGCGGCCAAAACAATCCATTCGTCGCGCGGACACGGACTTTGTTCGCGGCGAGTTCCTCCGCGTAACCAAGCGGGAAATTTGCGGGAACGATTGCAAATCTTACGCCACGTTTTTTGAGAAAATGTGCCAGCACCTTTTCGTACGGCGGCGCCTTCTTTGATTTTCCCTGCACTTCGCGCTCGAGCTCGCTGAACATGACGAACTCATCCGCATCTGCCTGTTTGCGACCGCGATCGATTTCCAAATCGCTCAAGACCAGCGTGCGCTTGCCGTTGCGCTGCAGAAAAATGAAAGGATCAGGCGCCCAAAATTTCGTCGCATACAGCATGTCCGAATCAGTCTCGCTGGCCGCGACGATAAGCCGGACGGGTTTGGTTTTTGTATTGCTCATAGTGTTGTGATCACTTCTACGCTCAATTGCGATGCCTGTCATCCCGAGCGAAGCGAGGGACCTCACAGTAACTCGCTCACGTCCGAACGATCAAGCATGGGACACGAAGCGTGAGTTTGGCTCGGTGCCAGAGATCCTTCGACTCCGCTCCGCTCCGCTCAGGATGACAATCTTGAAAGCCTGCGGCGAATCAACTCCTTCGCACTTCCAATTGCTTTCGCAAAATCCAATGCAGCAGGACAAGTAATCCAAGCATGGACGCAATCAGGACACTCGTGTCGAACGTAAACACGCCAATTTTTTGCCCAAAATAACGCTTCTGCAGGCCGAAGAACACGTTCGGCTTCTTACCGCGGCGGTAATCGTTCTGTTCCATCTCGGCCTTTGAGATCAGGTCGGACACCTTTTGGTTGACGTAGAGTTGTTCGGCTGTGATCGGGCCCTTCGCGTCCTTAAGGAGCGAGCCATCGAACCTCTGTTTCCCGGAGATAACGGGATCGACCAGCTTTAGATAGTGATCGATTTCCTTCGTTGAACGGCCTTCGAGGCCGGAGAGAAATGCCAAAACGTCCTTCAAATCGTTGAGACGCGCGCGTTGCTCGGGCGTATTCGCTTTGGGCGCGAGCTGTTGAATCGCGTCATTGGCGCGTTCCTGCCTGCGTGTGAGCGGATTTAGCTTCGCTTGGGCGACAATCATCTCTTCGTAGGACCAGCGCATGGCGATGAATTGACAGACAAAGGGCACCTGCAGCTTGCTCTCCGACTTTATGGTTTTGTCCGTTTCCGGATGTTCGGTTAACCAATGTGAGAGCGAGTAGAGCAGAGTGAGGTTCCGGTTCATGTCCTCGTATTTAATCAGTGCGCCACCCATGATGATCTGCGGAATTAAAACGAGCGGCACGATGTTTGCCGCCGTCTTCGGGTCGGCCACGAGCGAAGAGATAAGCAGACCCAGCGCCACGCCGCTCATCGCAGTCATGAACATGATCCCGAGATCGATCCAGAACATTCCCCGGATTTGCAGTAGCGAGTTGCCGATCAGGACATAAAGAATGCATTGAACAAGGGCAAAGACGCCGAGAGTCAGCGTCTTCGAAACGACATAGTACGACAGGCGAACCTTGATATTGCGCTCGCGTTGCAGGACAGGCCGATCGCGGATGATGTCATCGGCGCTATTGGTCAGGCCAAGAAACATCGCCACGATCAGGCCGAGAAATAAAAACGTCGGAATGTGATAAGCAGAAGCGAAATCGTATGTCCCGTTCTCGGAGTAGCGCAGAATAGTCGCAATCAGCAGCGCCAGCACAGGCGAGACCCCGATCGTAATGACGAGGTTGGCGCGATTGCGCAGTTTGCTTAGAAAAGAACGGCGCAGCAGCGTACGAAATTGCGTCCACTCATCGTGCCAGCGAAGTGGGAGCCGCTTTCTTTCGACGGGCGCGACAGGCAAAGGCACGGCCTCCTCCTGGCGCAGGGAAACTTGTTTGACGTCCTGAATCAGTCGGAACGCCTCGTACTTGTCACGCCAGAAGTCCGGCGAATAACGCCGCGACGCAACGAGCTGGCCTCGGCTGTTTTCTTCGTAAATGATATCGCCACTTAAATCGCGCAGCGGTGTCTCCAGCACATCAAAAATGAATTCGGGCCGGGTCGTTCCGCACGATGGACACGCGCCGAGTTCCGCCCCGAACTGATGCTGGTGTTCCGCCTCTGCGAAATAGCGCAACGTGTCAGACGGCGTTCCGAAAAAGACGAGGCGCCCGCCTTTGTCGAGCAGGATGGCTTTGTGAAACATCTGAAAGATTTTCGAGCTCGGCTGATGAATCGTCACAATGATGATTTTGTTGTGCGCCAGGCCTCGAATAATTTCCATGACGTGCTCGGAATCCTTCGAGGAAAGGCCCGAAGTCGGTTCGTCGAACAGATAAACGTCTGACATCCCGATCATATCGAGCCCGATGTTCAGGCGTTTCCGCTCGCCACCGCTCAGTGCTTTGCTCTCCGGGCTGCCGACGACAGCGTCACGGCGTTCGCCCAATCCAAGCTCGACTAGTTTTGCTTCCAAACGTCGCGAGCGATCGCGGCGTGAGAGGTGCGGCGCACGAATCGCTGCCGCAAACAGCAGGTTTTCGCCGATGGTGAGGTGTTCGTCGAAGGCATCCTGCTGGGGCATATAACTGATGTACTGCTTCAACGTGTCAACATTCTGGTAGAGCGACTGCCCGTTAAGGATGACATCCCCGCTGGTCGGCTGGAGCTGGCCGGCAAGCACTCGCAGTAGCGTGCTCTTTCCCGAACCGCTCGCACCCATCACGCAAACAAGCTCGCCACGCGTGACGTCAAATGAGATTCCGTCCAGGCCAATCTGGCCTTTGCTAAAACGGTGCGTGATTTCGTTTACCTCGAGGGTGCGAATGATGTTTCGCTCTTCCTCGATGATTCGTTCGGAAAAATTACACCGCAGAATCTGTCCGACGTCGATTCGAATCGTATCGCCGTCCTTGAGCTGCGCGGTCGTGCGCACAGGTTCGTCGCCGACCATGATCGGCCGATCCGCTTCGATGATCTCTAATTGGCCGACGCGCTGATCGTAGTCGCAGAAAATCTTCAGCACCACATCACCACTCGTGCCCGGGGAAAGCAGAATATCGTCAGCTTGGAGCCGGCTCGGGTCATTCGAGACCAAATATTCCGATTTGGAAGCTTTGAGTTGGAACCGGCCGCCCAGCGCGCGAGCCCGCCGGCGAAGGTCGTTCAAATCCAATTCGCTGTCGTTGTGGAAAATGATTCTGTCTTCCAGCGTCGCTTCGACCTGTGTGCCGGCTTTCAGTCTGACTCCGTTGAGCTCGGCATTCACATCTCGCAACGCTTTCACCCGCACGTTCAAGCCGAAGGTCACCCGGAGCGCGCTCTCACGGGTCCGCGATCGTTCCAATTGCACTTCATCCGAATCTCTGTTCACACGGATGAAAATCTGCGGAAGCGAAACGTTCTTCTTAGCATTGAAATATTGCGCCAGTTCCTGGTAGCTGAGGACCTGGTCGCCCACCAAAATGCGCTGGCCGGGATAGATTCGGCAAAACCCGCCGCGCGCCAATGGCCTCCCGCGCACCGACACGTTCTGGCCGCTGTAATTTTTCAACAAAATCAGATCGTGATAACGAAAGGCCATCAGGCGATCCGTTTCGCTGAGGTTCTTGAGAATTATGTCCGTCTTGCCGTCGCGCCCGAAAGAGAGCGATTCGAGCGGCGAGGCGCCATGCTGATAGATAGACGGGTCGGAGTCCTCTGACGCGTTGAGTTGATAAACGATGTCGATCGCCTGCGCGGCCATGCCCATTTGCGACATGAACGAATAGAAGGCCACCACCTCTTCCTGTTTCAAACCAGCTTGCGAAATCAAGTCGTAGAGCTGAACCCCGAGCATGATCTTGCGTTCGGTGCTCAGTTGCGCGCCGAGTTTTTGCGCCATCACGGCGAGGTCCTGCTGCTCGTAAAGCGCTTGCCGAAATAACTGTCGCAGCTCGGAGTAAACCGCCTCCGGATAATCGTAACGGAGGAAACCGAGGCTCGAGTCGATCTCCTCCTCCATTATCACGCCGTCCGCTTTGGTGAAACTTGCCAGCACCTGGATCAACAACGGCAACAGATTTGGCCCCTCCGAAACGCTGCGTGGCTTGCGCAATGCCCGGCGCATCCAGCGACGACCGGTCCGCCGCACGCGATACGCTAAGGGAGTCACCCGCTGCACAGCGCGATCGATCTTATCTGCCACAGATGAAACGAGCTCTGTCATGTTGATAGTCGGATGCAAATTTTACCCGAAACCGGCGAGCAGCGCAATGCGCAGCCACGAACATATAAGTGGAAACAAATGACGAAATCCGAACGACGGACGTCGCAGGGATGACTAATGACCAATGATTACCTCACGTACGCGTGCCGGGCTGCCCATTTTGCATTGGCAATTTGTTCATGTTAATTTTTAACCTCGTTAACCGTTTTTATGGCTCAGTTCGATCGCAACTCTCAAAAGGAGAATAGGCCCCGCGGGACCGAACCCAATTTTAATTGGCGCGGCGTCATCCTCATCGTGATCGCCTTCACTCTGATTGCGATGGCGATGGTCTTTTACCGGGGAGGGATGCAGCCGGTTGAAGACGTGCCGTATAACCGTTTTCTCGAGCTTCTGGAAAACAAGCAGATCGTTAACGACAAAAATTATCCGCTTCAGCTGGTGGTAGAGGATGGCCGGCCAACGCAGACGTTGCGCGGCGCGTACATCCGCCAGGGGATGGGTTCAGCGCCCGCTCAGCCGGTGCCGTTCCGGACCACAGTCTATCTAAGTTTCACAAATAATTTGCAGGAGAAACTCGCCGGTGCCGGCATGCAACCCGCCATCAAAACGGAATCAAACATGCTCGCGCAAACGGTCGTCGGTTTTTTACCGATCGCGCTGTTTTTGCTCGTCCTTTATTTCCTGTTTCGCCAGCAAATCCGGATGGCTGGAAAGGGTGCGCTTAATTTCGGGAAATCGAAGGCGCGCATGCTGGCCCGTGACAAGAACAAGATCACATTCCGCGATGTCGCCGGTGTCGAGGAAGCGAAGGACGAAGTGCAGGAGCTCGTCGAGTTTTTGCGTGATCCGAAGAAATTTCAGAAACTCGGCGGCCGCATTCCCAAGGGCGTCTTGATGGTCGGCCCGCCAGGCACGGGCAAGACGTTGCTGGCACGCGCGATTGCAGGCGAAGCGGATGTTCCCTTCTTTTCCATCAGCGGCTCGGACTTTGTTGAGATGTTTGTCGGCGTTGGCGCAAGCCGTGTTCGCGACATGTTCGAGCAGGGCAAGAAATCCGCGCCTTGCATCATATTCATCGACGAAATTGACGCCGTCGGCCGTCACCGCGGGCACGGCGTAGGCGGCGGTCACGATGAGCGCGAGCAAACCTTAAATGCGTTACTCGTAGAGATGGACGGCTTCGATACGCAGGAAGGCGTGATCATCATCGCCGCCACGAACCGCCCCGATGTGCTCGACCCCGCTCTGTTGCGACCGGGCCGTTTCGATCGCCAAATCACTGTGAATCTGCCCGACGTGAAAGGACGCGAAGAAATTTTGCGCGTGCATGCCAAGAAAGTGAAACTTGCCGAAGGCGTGGACCTCGCAGTTGTCGCGCGCGGCACGCCCGGCTATTCCGGCGCGGAACTCGCAAATGTCATCAACGAAGCGGCGTTGCTCGCCGCGCGTCGTGGATTAAAGGGGATCACGCTCGCCGAACTCGAAGAAGCGCGCGACAAAGTTCGCTGGGGCAAAGAACGCCGCAGCCTTGCGCTCAGCGAAAAGGAAAAAGAAAACACTGCGTATCACGAGGCCGGTCATGCGTTGTTGCTTGAACTCCTTCCGCACACCGAGCCGTTGCATAAAGTCACCATTATTCCGCGCGGTCCGTCGCTTGGATCGACCATGTGGTTGCCCGAGGAAGACAAATACACGAACCGCAAAAACGAGTTGCTCGCCGGTTTGGCAGTCAGCATGGGCGGCCGCGTCGCCGAGGAAATTGTCTTTGGCGACATCACTAACGGCGCGCGTGGCGACATCAAAACCGCCACGGCAATTGCGCGTCGAATGGTTTGTGAATGGGGCATGAGCGAAAAAATGGGCATGGTCGAATACGGCGACCATGAAGATTACGTTTTCCTGGGGCGCGACATTTCTCGCGCGCGCGACTATAGCGAAGCGACTGCGGAGCAAATCGACCAGGAAGTGAAAAAACTCCTCGATGACGCGTATCGATTGGCGAAGGAAACACTCATTGCGCATCGCGATGCGCTCGAGACAATTGCAAAAGCGCTGCTTGAGTACGAAACGTTGGACGGCTCGCAGATCAAAGAAATCGTCGAGCACGGGCGCCTGATTAATCCGCCGCCAGGCGCAGCGCCGCCGCCCGGCAAAAAAATGCCACCCGAAAAACCGCCCAAGCAAGTCGTAGCGCCGCCCGACGTCACCCCGCCACTTCCCGGCGCCCTGGGCGGCGCACCCGCGTAAGCATGTCGTTTTAGGCGAAACTTTTTTCGTCTAATTCTCGTAAGGCGACCACGGAAGCGCTGATAACCTCCGATTCCATGCTGAAGAAGAACCGCTCGGCACCAAATACCGCCGTAATACCCGTGCTCTACTATCCCGACGTGCCAGAAGCAGTCGCGTGGCTCACAACGGCCCTTCCATTCATCGAACGTCTCCGCAATTCGCAAGATCGCCGGCAGCTCTTGCACGGCAATGGAGCCATCGTCGTCGCCAAACCCGGCGTACACGCTGACGCCGCTCCTTCGACACAGCAGACCCCCGCGGCGCACTCCATCACACTTCGTGTCACGGCGATCGACGAACTCTTTGGACGCGCCAAGGCAGCCGGTGCTCGTGTTCTCGCTGAACCCGCGGATCACATGTATGGCGAACGCCAATGCTCATTCCTCGACCCATGGGGACATCCGTGGACACTTTCGGAGACGATCTTCGATTCCGACCCAGCCGACTGGGGCGGTGAACTCCTAGTCGAATAAGTGCGGTCGATTACGCGAAGAAAACTTAATTCATCCGCAGATTAACACAGATTATTTTTGACGTTTTTAGTCTGTGTAAATCGGGAATCGAGGAAATCTGTGAATGTAACTCTCCTAATTATTTCGGCGAACGGGTATCGGCGTGTGTTTTAACGTCGCGCCGTTGTTTGTCCACGACGCGGCGCAATTCGCGTTCCATCGTTTTGAAAGCGTCGTGGATCACTTTGTTCAGCGGCTGGTGCGTGCCGTTGTCCATCTGTCTTTCATCAGCGACCAGCTCGTGGCCACGCGCCACAGTCACATCGATGCGGCACCGGTACGGATTCCCCTTGTGATGTGTGTGATTAGTTTGCTCGATGGCTACGTCGCAGCGATTGATGTGGTCGCAAAATTTTTCGAGTCGCGCCGCATAATCCAAAACAAGGTTGTCGATCTGGTCGGATTTTTCCAGACCCCGGTACGAGATCTTAACAGGCAGTTGCATGATTAATTAGATACTAATGTGCCCTCTGGCGTTGAGGGAACAAAAAATATTCCAGCATCGCGCCATTAAATTTGCTGCAACGAGCGAAACCGCGAAATGAGTTTCGCCGGTTCCACTTTTACCAAATCTGATTTCACGTGTTCGACAATCCGGTCGCGCACCGCGGGCGGTAAAAGATCGACAATCGCCGCGTGAATCTCAGCCGGCGCGGCAAACGACCAGCCTTCCTTTCCATTGCGCGAGACGATTTTTGTAATTTGATCGGCAAGCTCTCTTTGAATGCGGCGATCCATTTCTGTTGCCAAGTGTGTCCGCTCGCCAATGGAGGCCGCCCCGTGGTGGGCGCCCGCGCCGCCGCTCACCGGGAAGCGCCCTGCCAAATCGCTCACTTTATCAACCAGTCTCCCGTGCGCGTCGGTGATGTTGAATGCCTGCACTAATTGCAGGCTCGGTCCCCGCGTCGGCGTCTGGTTCACCCGGTATGCTTTTAGACTGCCTCGATCAGTGACGATCACAAGAGAACTCGGTGTCATGGCGAATCACTGACCAAAAAACTGGCCGCGCATGATAACACGCGCTTCGTATCTCTATAAACTAATTCGTTTCTCGCGACAAGATTGCGTTGGCGATATTTCTCACCGCCTCTGAGCGCTACTTGCCGCGGGCGCGTTCTTCCTCTGCGCTCACCGGAGGAAATTCGACAGGCCGTTTTTTCCAGGACTCCTCTCGGGCCTGGGCTTGCGCGCCGCTTACCAATTGCAGCAAACAGCAGGCGCGCCCACCGAGCGCGACATCATCACCGGAGGGAAATTTTCTTGGCTCCGCCAAAAAACCGTTCGGATCCATCGTGTCGAGGACCAGTTGCCACTCAAGATTCTCCTGACCAGGCAGGACAAAAGGTATCGGCTCGTAATGAGCGTTAATCAGCAGCAGAAATGTGTCGTCGCGGACAGGTTCGCCCTCAAAAGTGGGAACATCATTGGTGTCGCCACTTAGCAGCATTCCAATACAGCGAACAAACGGCGACGCCCATTCTTCCTCGCTCATCTCGGAGCCGCCGGGATTAAACCACATCACATCTCGAATCTCGGAAGCGCGTATCCGGCGACCCTTGAAAAATTTCGGACGCCGAAAAACGGGATGATCCTTCCGGAGCTGAATCAGTCTTCGTGTGAACTCGAGGAACTGGTTCTGTTTTTCATCACGCTCCCAATTGAACCAGCTGATCTCGTTGTCCTGGCAATAAGCGTTGTTATTGCCGTTCTGTGTCCGGGCCCACTCATCGCCGCCGGTCAGCATCGGCACGCCCTGCGAAAGAAAAAGCGTCGTGAGGAAATTTCTGCGTTGCCGATCACGCAGGGCATTGATCTGTGCGTCATCGGTCGGCCCTTCGACGCCGCAATTCCACGAGAGATTATTATTGTCGCCGTCCTTGTTGCCGTCGCCGTTCGCCTCATTGTGCTTTTCATTGTAGCTGACCAAGTCGTTGAGAGTGAAACCATCGTGCGCGGTAACGAAATTGATGCTCGCATATGGACGTCGCCCATTGTGTCGATAAAGATCGGGGCTCCCGGTAAGCCGGTACCCCATCTCGCCGATGCGGCCCTCATCGCCTTTCCAAAAACTGCGAACTGCGTCGCGGTACTTGCCGTTCCATTCCGAAAACGGCACCGGAAAATTGCCAACCTGATATCCGCCGTCCCCGACGTCCCACGGTTCCGCAATTAGTTTCACCTGTGAAAGAACCGGGTCTTGCTCAATAACTTTGAAGAAGGCGTGGAATTTGTTGACGCCGGTGCCGTCGCGAGCCAGCGCGGGCGCAAGATCGAAGCGAAAACCATCCACGTGCATTTCGCTCACCCAATAACGCAAACTGTCCATCACCAATTGCAACGTGCGCGGATTGAGCGTGTCCACGGTGTTGCCCGTGCCGGTATAATCCAGGTAGAAACGCGGATTGTCCGCGAGCAGGCGGTAAAACGCCGCGTTGTCGACACCGCGAAAGCAAAGCGTCGGCCCGAGATGATTCCCTTCGCCGGTGTGATTGTAAACCACGTCGAGAATCACTTCGATGCCGGCGGCGTGAAGACTGCGCACCATCGATTTGAACTCGGAAACCTGTTCGCCCATCTGCTCGCTGCTGGAGTACTGCCCGTGCGGCGCAAAAAAACCGATCGTATTATAACCCCAATAATTCGTCAGGCCGCGATCGACTAAGACCTTGTCGTCTATGTGTGCGTGTACAGGCAATAACTCGATCGCGGTGACGCCGAGCTTTTTGAAATAATCAATGGCCGCCGGAGTGCCGAGCGCGGCATAAGTGCCTCGCAACTCCTCTGGGACATCGGGCCAAAGTTTGCTGAAGCCTTTCACGTGCAATTCATAAATCACAGAACTGTGCAACGGGATGCCAGGTCTCCGGTCGCCTTGCCAGTCAAATGCCGTGTCGATCACCACCGACTTCGGCACGCCCCATGCATCATCACGGAAATCCTGCGCCAGATCTTCCTTCTTATCACCGACCACGTAACCAAACATCTCATCTGCCCAACTCACTTCTCCAGCGATAGCCTTTGCATAGGGATCGAGAAGGAGTTTCGAACTGTTAAAACGCAACCCGCGCTCTGGATCGTACGGACCGGAAACGCGAAAACCGTAGAGTTGGCCGGGCCGCGCATCGGGCAAAAACACGTGCCACACCTGATCAGTCTGTTCTGTGACCGGGATACGAATGTTCTCTTCGGTGTCCTCGATATTGTCGAACAAGCACAGCTCAACACCTGCAGCATGCTCGGAAAAAATGGCGAAGTTGACGCCATTCCCCATCCATGTCGCACCCAGTGGATACGGATAACCGAGGAAGGTCCTCACGGAGGTCATAAGCGTGCCGCGCATTTATGCCAGCATTGACTGCGCAATGGCAATCACGAATGGTGGATGGACATCGCGCTAAAACGTAGCTGCGCCTGCTGAGCTCTATTCCTCGCCTGCGTTTTGGAGTGCGGCGGGGTTCTGCCCGCTTTTATAGTGACTCTACAGGTCTTCCAACGCGCTTTGCGCTTTTTCTATATCCGATGGCCGCAGAACGATAAGACCTCTTTCAGCGCCCCGGCCGCCGGCGAGATAGACGTATTCAATATTAACGTCCACCTCCGCCAGACGCTCGGCAATCGTGGCCAGCACACCCGGTTGATTCGCGGTTTCGATCATGAGCACCTCCACCTCGAGCGCGAGCACGCCTGCTTCACCCAAAAGCATTAGCGCCTTGGTCGGCTCGCTTACCACCATTCGCACCACGGTGTGATCAACTGTGTCCGATGTAGCAAGCGCGTTGATGTTTATCTCCGCCTTTGCCAGCGCTTCACACACGCGCCCAAGCGCCCCGGGACGATTTGCAAGAAAGACCGCGAGTTGAGTGGCGGTTTCAATGGAGAGTTTCGGATGTGGATTCATGCCGCTTTCAAAGTGATGCCGGGAATGGTTTCTGACAACTCACGAAAATCCAGAGACGTGACTCTGCGCTCGTATTAAGCAACAAAGAAACTTCAACGCGCGAAGTACCATATCCCGCGAGTCCATTCGCTAATCATGCACTCGAATGCCATCGTCGATCCAGAGATGACCGAGATCACTGAACGTCCTTCCGTGAAATCACCACCCCCGCCGCGGACCGTGGGTTTCCTCACGGCGTGCTCCATCGTTATTGCGAACATCATTGGCACGGGAATCTTCACGAGCCTCGGTTTCCAGGTGCTGGAAATTCAATCCGGATTCGCACTGCTCATGCTTTGGATCATTGGCGGAATCGTCGCGCTCTGCGGCGCGCTCTGTTATGGCGAATTGAGCGCCGCGCTGCCGCGTTCCGGAGGCGAATATCATTTTCTATCGCGGATTTATCATCCCGCGCTCGGGTTCATGGCGGGATTTATTTCCGCTACGGTTGGCTTTGCCGCGCCCATCGCGCTCGCCGCCATGGCGTTTGGGAAATATTTTACCGGCGTCTTTGGGATCGGCTCACCGCTCCTACTTTCGTTTGTCGTTGTTTGGGCGGTAACAGTTTTTCATCTAGGCAACCTCCAAGTCGGTAGCGCGTTCCAGAATGTTTCTACGCTGGTGAAATTGCTTTTGATCGGCGCACTCATCGCAGCCGGGTTTTTTGTTCCATTGAAGCAGCCGATCAGTTTTTTGCCCGCGACCGGTGATACGATGTCAATCCTCAGCGGACCATTCGCAGTCGCGCTGGTGTACGTGATGTACTCGTATTCCGGCTGGAACGCGGCGGCGTATATCAGTGGTGAAATTAAGCAACCGGAAAAGAATGTGCCGCGCTCGCTCCTTGCCGGCACAGGCCTTGTAATCGTCGTTTACGTGCTGATCAACGCGATCTTTCTCGCCACCACGCCCGTCCACGAATTGAAAGGTCAACTCGAAGTAGCGTTGATCGCAGGCAAACATATTTTTGGGGCAAACGGCGGACGCGTTGCAGGCGCGGTCATTTGTCTCGGCTTGATATCTGCGATTAGCTCAATGACGTGGATTGGGCCGCGCGTCAGCATGTCGATGGGCGAAGATCATTGGCTGCTGCGATTGCTTGGCCGCAAAAATCCTCATGGCATTCCCAGTAACGCCATCATCCTCCAGTTGCTGATCGTTAATCTGCTTTTGCTCACGGCCAGCTTTGAGAGCGTCGTGCAATACACCCAATTTAGTCTGCTGCTCTGCTCGCTGTTCACTGTGGTCGGCGTAATCGTGCTGCGCGTGACGCGTCCGAAAATCGCCCGGCCATATCGGGTGTGGGCTTATCCGCTGCCGCCTATTATCTTTGCCGCCATCACGCTTTGGATGATGTTTTATCTTCTGCGTTGGAAGACGGTCGAATCGCTGGCCGGACTGGCGACCGCACTGGCGGGACTGCTGCTCTACTTTTGCGCAAAAAAACGCTCCGCATGAAAAGGAATCTCGCATTGTCTTTGATCATAGGACTAGCAGTCGCAACCGCGCTGAGCGTATCCGCACAACAGAATCCAGAGACTGCGCCTCGCGCACTTCCGGCAACAGCTGGACCTAATGATGTCGCGCGTTTTCTTGCTGGAATGCCCGTGCCGGAAAATTCCCCGCTCGCACCGCTCACGCGCGATCCGGCATGGCAGGAGCATGCCGCATTTTTTGAGAAGGAATTCTCAAAGCTGAATCTCCGACAGCTCCAGAAACTACACGCCTGGCAGCAGACGTATGTTCCGGAATTGCTGCAACCGATCCCTGTAGCGTTTTACATGTTCAGCGGGCCCGATTTTCTCTACGTAGATCAATTTTTTCCACGCGCTTCGGTGTACATCCTTTGCGGAAAGGAATCGATGGGGCCGCCTCCTGATCCATTGCGGATCGTGAATCTGGCCGGCGCGCTTGGAAACTTGGAAAACGCGATGAAGTCCTCGCTCGAAACGACCTACTTCATCACCAAAGACATGAAAATCGATCTACTACAGCAGAACCTCAACGGTGTGCTGCCGATTCTTTACGTTTTCATCGCCCGCGCTGATAAATCGATCAAGAACGTTTCCTTCGGCTCTCTCAACGGCAGCGGCGTATTTCAGGAGAGCGCGCCCGGAAAGAAAGGCGGCAGCATTCCCGGCGTCCGGATCAATTACACCGACAATCAGTCGGGCAACTCACAAACGTTGTATTATTTCACTACGGACATTTCCGATGGCGGAATCAAAGCGACACCCGGTTTCTTAAAATTTTGCCAACGATTAGGCATCGGCTCGAGCTTTCTCAAATCCTCGTCGTACCTAATGTTTGAAGAAGGCTTCGCTTCGATCCGCAATTTCATTCTCGAACATAGCAACCGCATTTTGCAGGACGACTCGGGAATTCCGGTGGCTTATTTCGATCCAAACAAGTGGAGTCTGCGTCTCTTCGGTGCCTATCTCGGCCCCATCGAGCTTTTCAAACAACATTTTCAGCCCAAACTTCAAGAGCTCTTCGCGCAAAGCAATCCGCCGCCGCTCGAGTTCGGATTCGGTTATCGCTGGGACTGGAAGGAAGCCAACTTGCTGGTCGCGGAACGCAAGTGACAGCCCGCATTGCCCCGCGTGTCGTTTGGTAAAGATGCTCGCTTCATGGCTAGATCGCTCTTAAGAAGTGGATCATCATGTTCACCGGCCTGATCGAAGAAGTCGGCGAGGTCGTTGAGGTGCCCGCGAGCGATCGCGGCACTCAATTGCAAATTGCCGCGCCGAGGACTGCGAAAAAGGCACGGCGCGGCGACAGCATCGCCGTGAATGGCTGCTGTCTCACGTTGACTTCGCGGCGCGGCGATCCTCTCACCTTCGATCTTCTCGAAGAAACAATCGCTCGCACCAACTTGCAAAAATTGCGCCGAAACGATCCGGTGAATCTGGAGCGCGCATTGGCGATCGAGGGACGCCTTGGCGGGCATTTCGTGCAGGGCCATATCGATTGCGTGTCCCGCATTGTTGCTTTCGACAAGAAAGGCGCAGACTTCCGACTGGAAGTCGAGTTGCCGGCCGAGTTTGCACAGTATGTGGCCCGCAAAGGTTCGATCGCTCTCGATGGGATCAGTCTCACGGTTGCTGAAGCTCTTCCAAAGAGCTTCTCCGTTTGGATCATTCCGTACACAAAGCGCCATACCAATCTCGATCGCGCTCAGGTTGGCGATCTAGTGAATGTCGAGTTCGACATTCTGGCCAAGTACGTCGAGAAAGCGCTCGCCATCCGTGGTTGAAAAATGACGGCGCGCAACTCGGCCACGAAGCATCCGCGCGTAGTGGGCGTGATCGCATCGCACGCGGACCTGGGTCGTGCCGTGCAGATGTGCAATCCGCCGGATTTATTCGAGCTGCGCCTGGATCGTCTCGCAGGCATCGTCGATCGATTGGAAAATAAACTGCCGAGGTTACGCGCGCCGCTCATCATCACCGCGCGACACCCGCAGGAAGGAGGCGGGAACAAATTGTCACTGCGGCAACGGCGCGATGTATTGACTCGATTTTTACTGCATGCCGACTATGTCGATGTTGAACTTCGCTCGGCATCTGCTTTGCGTTCGTTGCTCAGACTAGCAACGCAGAAAAAAGTGCGGCGCATCATTTCATTCCACAATTTCAAATCGACGCCGCCTTTGCGCGTGTTGCGCGCCAAAGTCCGCGCTGCCAAAACCCATGGCGCAGATATTTTCAAGGTCGCGACACGCACCGACACACCCGTGCAACTCGCGCGTCTGCTCGATTTCATCGCGAAAAAAGACATCGATCTTCCAGTCAGCGCGATGGGGATCGGCAAACTTGGCGCAATTTCGCGCGTCCTGCTCGCGCGCGCCGGCTCTGCACTGGTTTATGGATCCGTCGGCGCAGAAACCGACATCGAAGGGCAACTCTCGCTGAAACAACTTCGCGCGCTTGGAATTGGAACAATGACGAAGTCCGAATGACGGATGACGAAAGAATGACGAAGCACGAATGGGTGATCAGACGGGAGCTGAGCTTCGTCATTTGTCATTGATTCGAATTTCGTCGTTCGGATTTCATTCGTCATTCGTCATTTGCCACTGTCAGATGTTGCTCTTCCCCCGACGCGTATATGTTCTAGTTGCAACACTGCAACCCATGCCTTCATCTGTGACTTTGCCAAAGCAACTGCCGGTTATGCCGCTGCCGGGCGCGGTGCTCTTTCCACATGCGTTGCTCCCGCTGTACATTTTCGAACCGCGGTATCGCAACATGCTGAAACACGCGCTTCGTCATCATCGCATGTTTTGCGTGACCCTCATCAAACCCAGTTGCCCGGATTGGCATGCGCCGGAGGATTTCTTTCATCTTGCTACCGTCGGATTGATTCGCGCCTGTGTCGGGCGCAGCGATGGCACGTCGAATTTGATCCTCCAAGGTCTGCAACGCGTGCGCTTCACTAGTTTCGAACAGGAAACTTCGTTCCCGATCGCCAGGATCAAGATCGTCGAGTCGCACGACGCAACTACCGTCGAGACCGAAGCGCTCGGCGCAAAAGTGCTCGAGCTTTACGCGAACCTGAAGCACGAACGCCGCCGACTTCCGGCGAAAGTCGATCGATATCTTTCGGAATTGCGCGATCTGGAAATGCTGGCGGATCTTATGGCTTCGACATTCGTGAACGATCCGTTGCGACGGCAACGCGTGCTCGAAGAACGTTCCCTGAACCAAAGACTCCGTTTCCTCATCACATATTTGCGCGACGAAATCGGAAACGCCGCTGCATAGCTGTAGCCGCGTCGCTGTGAGACGCGCCAGCACGACGCCCGGGGAGATCTCTACCGGCAAGGAAATCTAAGGCAACTGGCTGGCTGCGCTCGATCTTTACCTGCGCTATTCGCGATTGGGCACGCCTGTGCTGGCAGCGCAGGACAGCGATGAATTCCGTCTCGCGCTTGCGGAGAAAATTGCCAGCCAGTCGCCCGCCTCCATACGGACTGACACGTTGCGCGACCTCACTGCCGGCGCGCTCGCCCGCCGCGATATCGCCGGCGCCATTCAACTTTTGGAACAGGAAAGAGAGCGCGGCTTCGTGAACATCAACGATGTGTTTCTGCTCATTTACCTCTATTGCTTGCACGGAAACGTCGATCAAGCTGAGGCACTTGCCGCCGCCGAGGCGTCATCGATCGAAAAAGATTGGTTCGTGAAGTGGCTCTGGGGCGATTTGCAGGCCGAATTTGGTTTTCGTCCGCCAACCTGAGATAGGGTCGGCGCGCTGCGCCGACCGGACGCGTTACCTAGCGAGTCGCGCGCATTCTTCCATCAAATAGCGGTCCGTCATTCCAGCGACGTAATCGCAAACGGTGCGGTGCAGTCCCTCCTTCTCGATCCGTCTCGTCGCTCCATTGCCGAGCCTCTCAGGATCGACAAGGTACGCTTCAAAAACGCGCCGCAGCATCTCACAGGCGCGCCGGTTCACTTCGGACACGCGCGGATGATAATAAACATTTTGATACAAGAATTTCCGCAGTGCGCGGTTCGCTTCGGCTAATTCATCGCTGTAGCGAATCAGCGGCGCGGGTTGCCGGCGCGCGTCGTCTGCGCTTTGCACGCCCGATTCAGCAATCGATTTTGCGCTGGTCGCAACGAGGTCGTGCACCTCGTTGTCGATGATGTCGCGAATAATTAACTTGTGCAGCTCGGTTCCCCGCCCGCGAGCGTAACGCGCGAGCACAGCACGATGGCTTTTTCGCCAGACCTCGTTTTCTTCCAATTGCGCCGGACTCAAGATTTCAAAATCGACCGCGTCATCGAGGTCGTGGCTGTAATAAGTAATCTCGTCCGCAAGATCCGCGACCTGCGCCTCGAGCGATGTGTACTTATATGTTTCTCCGTCCGGCGTCTTCAACGCGCGCTCGTGTTTCCGCAGACCTTCGCGCACTTCGAACGTCAGGTTGAGACCCGGAAAATTTGGATACGGAGTTTCAAGCAGCTCCACCACACGCAAACTCTGGCGGTTGTGATCGAAGCCACCGTGATCGCGCATGCATTCGGCCAGCATCTCCTCACCTGAGTGCCCAAAAGGCGCGTGCCCCAGATCGTGCGCGAGCGCGATCGCTTCCGCGAGATCTTCGTTCAGGCGTAACGCGCGGGCGATCGTCCGGCTGATCGACGCCACCTCGATGGAATGCGTCAAGCGAGTGCGCAAATGATCGCCTGCCCCGTTTAGAAAAACCTGCGTCTTGTATTCCATGCGTCGAAACGCGCGCGAATGGATGATGCGCGCGCGATCCCGTTGAAACTCTGTGCGATAGGCGTGGCTCGGCTCGGCGTAGTTGCGACCGCGCGATTCGCCCGATTTTTCGGCAAACGGCGCAAGCACGGCGCGCTCGGTCGCTTCCATTTCTTCGCGCGTTTTGCAGTTCGGGACGCTCACGACGAGTGAATTTGCCAGCGCTCGCGCGCTTGACCGATTTAATAAATACCGTAGCTCTTCCAGGCGGGCCTGACGAGTCTATTAAATCGGTCGAGCTACTTGTCGATTCTACAATTCGAGAAACCCAAAGCAAACATGCCGAAGAAAAATCGCCCGAAAAAACAAGTCACTTCCGAACGTCTGCAGCAAATTGGTTTTGCATACGCGCCGCCGCTGATCATCAGCGCAGCAGCCTCGAACAAAGTTTTTGATGCGCTGGAGAGCGGCGCGAAAACGGTCGAGCAAGTCAGCAAGGAGACTGGCGCGTCGGTGCGCGGTTTGGGGGCGATTATGGACGCGCTCGTCGGCCTCGGACTGCTGAAGAAAGATCGAAATGGAAAATATTCGCTCACGCCGGAGAGCGAAGCATTTCTCATCAGCAACAAGCCGGGTACGGTGGCCGGCTTTTTCAGCTCGATTCTGCCTCAGCTTAATTCGCGATGGCTACGGTTGAGTGATGCCGTGCGCGACGGGCGACCGGTAGTTGCCGTAAATGAAGAAACCGAAGGCACAGAGTTCTTCAGTCAACTCGTCGAGAACATCATTCCAATGAGCTACGGCGGCGCACAAGAACTCGCGGATCACTTGAAAGTGTCAAAAACGAAAGATCAACTGCGCGTGCTCGATCTCGCCGCCGGATCCGGCATTTGGGGAATTGCACTTGCAGAGAAATCGCCGTGCGTGCGAGTGGCCGCAGTCGATTGGGCCGGAATGATTCCCACGACCAAACGAATCACGCAAAAGTTTGGCGTCAGCGATCGATTCAAATTTATTGGAGGCGATTTGTTGCAAGCAAATTTCGGCAACGGTTACGACATCGCTACGCTCGGACACATTTTGCATAGCGAAGGCGAACAACGAAGCCGCCAGTTGCTCAAGAAAACCTTTGGCGCACTGAAACCCGGCGGCACAATCGCCATCGCTGAATGGCTCGTGAACGACCGGCGCACCGAGCCGACACATTCGCTTATGTTCGCCGTGCAAATGCTCGTGAACACAGAGCGCGGCGATACTTTCAGTTTTAACGAAATCAAAAACTGGCTGGAACACGCCGGGTTCAAGCGAGTTCGCAAGCTGCAAGCGCCCGGGCCGTCGCCTCTCATTCTGGCGACAAAACCGTAGCGACGCAGACAATCCTGTCTGCGCATCTGTTGTGAGGAGCGGCGGTCTCTAGTCCGCCGATGGCCGATCTGGAGATCGCCCTTCCTGAGATGTCGCAGGCACGATTGCCTGCGTCACGAAATCGTCTTCCCATTCGCACAGCGAACTGCTTTTATAGTCTTTATGAAAAAGGTAAAAACGAAATCGCGCGGCAAGACCAAGGGGCGACTGACTCGCAAAGATCCTGGGGGGGATACGCCCTACAGCAAACCTGCCCTTCGTAGCGACGCATTTGTCAAAGCGTTAACCGACGCGAAAGCGTGCCTGAAAAATCCCGGCGATCTGCAAGTGCTCTTCAACGAAGCAGCGAAAAAGGCGGCGGCAGTTCCCAAAGAGCCGTTTAAAGAATGCTGGCCTTATCTTCAGACGATGCTGCGATTAATCCGAGCGTACCAGCGCGGGGAATACGATCGGGTCCCGAATGACGCGCTTTTGTGGATCGTTGCTGCTCTGAATTACCTGGTCGATCCATTCGATTTGATCCCTGACAAGACGCCATTTCTCGGTTTCGTGGATGACGCGACGGTTATCGAATTTGTAACCGATAAAAACCGGCAAGCGCTGGATGACTTTATGACATGGGAAACAGCAAGCGCCGGCGCTGCTCTCTAATATTCCCTTTTTCAGACCAATAGCAGCGCCGGGTTTTCCAAAAGGTGGCGGAGTTCTTTCAGATACTCTGCCCCGAGCGCACCGTCGATGACGCGGTGGTCACAGCTCATGGTCAGCGACATGCGGTGGCCGACCACGATTTGGTCGCAATCATCGATCACCGGAACTTTCGTGATCTTGCCAACGGCAAGAATGAAGCCTTGGGGTGGATTGATGACGGCCGAGAAACTGTCGATCCCCATTCCGCCAAGATTTGAGACGGTGAACGTGCCGCCTTGAAATTCCTCCGGCTTCATTCGCTTGTTGCGCGCGCGATGCGCCAAATCCTTGGCCAGTTCGCTGATCTCGCGGAGCGATTTGTTTTGCGCAGCGCGAATGACTGGCGTCAACAGCCCGTCTTCGATAGCCACAGCGATTCCAAGATCGACATCCGCGTACTGCACGATCGCGTCGCCATCAAGAAAGGCGTTCACCCGCGGCACTTTCACGGCCGCTTGCACCGCCGCTCTTAAGACGAAATCGTTTACCGTGATCTTCGCGGCCTCCGCGCTTTCGCCGGCGGATTTTAATTCCGCGCGCGCTTCCATGAGCGGACCGGCGTTAACTTCGATTGTCAGATAGAAATGCGGGATCGGACCGAGACTTTCGACCAGCCGCTGTGCAATGATTTTGCGCATCCCGGAAAGTTGAATGCGCGTGCTTTCGCCAGCTTTAATTGAAAACGCAGCCTTCGCTTCACCTTTTGCGGGACCGCGGTCGGCGACCGCGGCTACAGATTTCGCAGCAGCGCGTACGTCCGTTTCAGTCACACGACCTTCCGGGCCTGTGCCTTTCACGCTGGAAAGGTCAACACCGAGTTCGGCCGCGATTCGGCGCGCAACGGGCGACGCTTTTACACGCGCTTCCTCGGGCTTTTCGACGGTCGTCGGTCGCTCTTCAGCTTCAGGTTCTTTCTTTTCCGCCTTCGGTAGCGCGGTCTCTTTCTTTTCTTTCTCTTCAGCTTTCGGCGCTTCCGGCTTTCCGTCCTTTTTTGCTTCTTCTGCCTTCGGCTTCTCTTTTTCCGGTTCTTCCGCTTCGGGCTTTTTCTCTTTTTCTTCCTTTTCTTTCGGCTTAGGCGCTTCTTCGCCCTCGCCACCAATGAACGCGATCCTGTCACCGACATTTACTTTGCCGCCTTCTTCCACGTAAATCTCGGCAAGCGTTCCATCCTCGGGCGATTCCCATTCCATCGTTGCCTTGTCGGTCTCGATTTCCGCGAGCACCTCGCCGGCCGAAACCTGGTCGCCCTTCTTTTTCTTCCACGCGACCAAAGTGCCTTCGGTCATCGTGTCGCTCAGCTTGGGCATTTGGATTTCAGGCATGGGAGAAAAGTTACAAGAGTTACAATGTTACAACCGGTCCAACCTTTGTAACCCTTTTAACATTTGTAACGCTTTTAACGCTGTTCACGCGTAGCAGACCTGTTTCACGGCAGCGATGAGCTTATCCGCGTTCGGGAGCACCGCGTGCTCGAGGCGTTCATTGTACGGCATTGGGACATCTTCCTGTGATACGCGAATGATCGGCGCGTCGAGCGCATCGAAAATGTTTTTTTGAATCCGGTAGCAAACTTCCGCGCCCACGCCGCAAAACGGATGGTCTTGTTCGACTATCACGATGCGATGCGTTTTTGTCACCGAATCGAAAATTGCCTTCTCATCCAGCGGCTTGATCGAACGAAGATCGACAATTTCCGCCGATATGTCTTCCTCTTCGAGCTGAGCCGCGACCTTGAGTGCGAGCGGAACGGTTTGAGCGTAGCAGATAATCGAGACATCGCTGCCTTCGCGTTTCACCTCGGCTTTGCCAAGCGGAATGAGCAACTCTTCATCCGGCGGCTCAACCATTCCTTTGGAGCTGTAGAGCAGTTCCGATTCCAGAACCAGCACTGGATTGTTGTCGCGCACTGCGGTCTTCAGCAAACCTTTTGCATCGCGTGGCGTGGCCGGGGTGCAAACTTTGAGCCCAGGCACACTGGCGTAAAAGTTTTCCGTTGCGTGCGAATGTGTGGCACCGAGTTGATGTGCCGGCCCGTTCGGGCCGCGAAACGTGATGGGTATATTGAATTGCCCGCCCGACATCGTGAACATGTTGGGGGCGTTGTTCACGATCTGGTCGAAGGCTACGAGCGAAAAGCTGAACGTCATGAATTCAATGATCGGCCGCAATCCGACCATCGCCGCGCCGACTCCGAGGCCGGCGAATCCGTTCTCGCTAATTGGAGTGTCAATGATCCGTCGCGGCCCGAAGCGCTGAAGCAAGCCCTGGCTGACCTTGTATGCGCCCTGATATTCGGCGACTTCCTCGCCCATCAAAAAAACATTTGGATCCCGCTCGAGTTCTTCCGCGAGCGCTTCATTGAGCGCCTGACGATAAGTGATTTCTCTCACGGCTTAGCTCCATCGGCATACGTGTAATCGTAAAGTTTTTCGAGCGGCGGCTGCGGACTTTCCTCAGCAAATTTCACCGCGGCCAGAACCGTTTCCTTCGCCTGCTTGTCGAGCCGGTCAAATTGTTCGTTAGTCAATTTTCCCTCGCGCGTGAGCTGAGCGCGCAGACGCGTAATTGGATCGTCGAGGCGATATTTTTCCAGTTCCTCCTTGGTCCGGTAACTTGCCGGATCTGACATCGAATGTCCGCGGTACCGATACGTGCGCACTTCAAGAAACGCCGGATGCGGTTCTTTGCGAATGGAATCGACAATCTCGGCAATCTTGTCGCGCACCTCGCGAAAGTTCATTCCATCGACTATTTCTCCAGGGATGTCGTAGCCTTCCGCGCGATGGACAATTTGTTTCAGTGAGGTCGATCTCTTTACCGAGGTGCCCATCGCAAAAAGATTGTTTTCGCAAATGAAAACGATCGGCAATTTGTACAGCGCGGCTAGGTTCAGCGCTTCGTGGAACGCTCCCTGATTGATCGCGCCATCGCCAAAGAAGCAGAGCGTGACGCGATCTTCGCCCCGGTATTTGATGGCAAATGCCATTCCCACCGCCAGTGGAACGTGCGCGGCGACAATGGCGTGACCGCCGTACATATGATTTTTCCGGTCGAAAAAATGCATTGAACCACCAAGTCCACGCGAGCAGCCCGTCTCTTTTCCGAAAAGCTCCGCCATGCACGCGTCCGCGCTGGTGCCGCGGGCCAGCGCATGAGCATGATCACGGTAAGCGGTGATGATATAGTCATCGTCGCGCACCGCGGCCACTGCGCCGGTCACCGCTGCTTCCTGACCGATGTAAAGATGACAAAATCCGCCGATCTTCTGCGCTTGATACTGCTGGCTGGCGCGTTCCTCGAAACGCCGGATCAACAGCATCAACGAGAGCACTTCGACTTCGTCGCGCTGCCCTCCCGGCTGCATGGCGGTCATCCCGCAGCGACAGGATCCCGCAATCGCGGTACGCCGCGCCCTCGCGATCTCTCCATGCTTCGCCCCAAATTCATGCAAACAACAAACAACAAAGTGAACAGCAGATCACTGACGATCGAGTTGCGGAAAAACATCCAGGTCGGCGTTGCGCTGTACTGAGGCAATCCCACCGTGAGCGATTGAATGAGTCCTGCGAAATTTTTCGCGTAACCGGGATCGCTCAGCCAGGAGAATGCGTTGGTGATTACGTAGAAAATTGTCGATCCAACAATGGAAGCCGGCAAAAGTGTCTTCAGCGATATCCGATTCTGCAAAAGAACTCCTATGCATCCGACGAGCGCGAGCGCCGCGTAGCGGACAAGGATCTGCGGATCAAGCAGCGGCGCTCCGTAGCGAAAATTAATTACCACATCGGAAATAAAAAGCGTAACGAGCGGGACCGAGAATTTGTATTTCTTTGGAAAATACGCGCCGCTACACAGCGCGATTGCCGCGAGCGGCGCGAAGTTGGAAAGCCAGCTGGCGCCGGAATGAATCAGGAGTCCCGTGGTGACCCGATAAACGACGGCCGAAAAAACGAGGAGAAGGGCAGGGATCATTCCACAGAACTTATCCGGTCGGTGCGATATGCAAAGGGCATTTGCTGTAGCCGCGTCTCTGTGAGACGCGCGGAGAGGGCGCGTTGCAAACACATCAGCCCCTCGCCTCGCGCAGCGAGGCGGCTACAACAGCCTATTTCGCTATTGCGAGCGCTTTGTTAAGCCGCGCTTTTCGACGATTGGCTGCGTTTTCGTGAATGATACCGCGCTTTGCAGCTTTATCGATTGCCGAGATTAACGCGCGAATTTGATCCGCGCTGGGCGTTTGCGTGGAACGCGCCTGCTTTTGCATCGTGCGCAGACGCGTCACCGCGCTGCGATTACGCAGCGATCGTTTCACGGTCTGGCGAGCACGTTTGGTAGCTGATCTGGTGTTGGCCATTGTCGATGGAAGAATTTTATGGAGCAGGCCGCGCGCCGCGACGAAGCTGAAGGTTACATGCGTTTGCCCAACGCGAGCTTCGCTTTTTGTCGCTCGGCAGCGAGCGTTCCACCCATTCGCATTTGCTCGACGCTGAGTGTGCCTGAAGCAGATGTTGGTTCAGGCTGCGGCTGCTGACTGGCCGGCTTTTCGTTTTGCGCGACCAACGTACTAACAGGCGGCAGTGGCCGCGCCTTTGGCAATTTCGGCAAACGATCAGGCGTGATTTGCACCAGCGCCCCCAGTGGAACTTGATTATAGAGCACGGCGACATCGGCAGCCTTCATTCTGATACAACCGTAGCTGGCTGGCCGCCCGATTGTTTTTTCCTCCGGTGTGCCGTGGATGTAGATGCCGCGGTGAAAGGCTTGCGCGTTTTGGGCTTCAAGTCCGGTTAGCCAAATGATCCGCGTAGTCACCGGATCCCGCCCGGGAGCATTTGGTTGGAGAATTTCGCCTGTCCACCGCCGATGGTGAAAGACAGCACCGACTGGCGCGTTATCGCCGATCTTTTTCGCAACCATCAGGTAACCGAGCGGCGTCGTCATTTTCCCGCGAAAATCACCGACTCCGTACTTCGACGTTGAGACCGGGTAAATTGCCACTCTCCCGCCGTTCTCCATGAGCATCAGCTTCTGGTCGCGGATACTGACTATCAGACGATACGACGGATCGATCTGTGCGAGCTGTGTGGCAGAAAATGCCGGCGCGATCGAAACCAGACTAAAAATTACAGCCAATGGCCGAAACATGCGCAACCTTTTACCCGATAATTCGGGTCTTGTCACGCGGGAATTGCAGCGCTTGCGCGTGAGCTGTCAAAATTGACTTTTGACCAGCGGCTGCCGAATGAAGAGAGGCAAACGTAAAGGAAACCGCCCTGGAACATCAGCAGGAACGGCACTGAGAAGAACTGGCGGTGCGCAATGGCGAACACCACGAAGTAACTGAAATAAATGGCGAAGGCCAGTTCCAGCAGGGGAAGTGTTGACTTGAGCGGCCGGTACTTGCAGCTGCGCCAGTGCTGCGATTTGCGTTCAATGCCGTACTTCGGCGTGCGCGTGAAATCGGATTTGTGATTGATGAGCGCTTCCAGCACCGCTCTCGCGTTATTTAGCGAGAGACCAATTCCCAAAGCCAGCAGACATGGCAGAAAAAGAATCTCCTTCATCCATGTCCGCGGATGCAGCTCCCGCTGGGCGCAAATATAGAAAACGGCGACCGAAGCCGATGCTGCAAGAAAGATCGGAATATCGATAAGCACTGTGCGCAGCCAGCCACCCTCGGGGCCGCCACTGGACGGATGTACAAGAACACACAGAAATGCAAGGAGCAGGTAAGCGAAGTTGGACATCAAATGCCCCGTGGCCTCGAGCTTGATTGGAAACGGAAGCTGGCTGCGCCAGATCGTGGGCAATAATTTCTTGCACGTTTGGACCGAGCCCTTGGTCCAGCGATGCTGCTGAGACTTGAAACCGTTCATGTCCACAGGCAGCTCCGCCGGAGTGACCACATCTGAAAGATAAATGAATTTCCAGCCTGCCAGCTGAGCGCGATAGCTCAGGTCAAGGTCCTCGCATAGCGTATCATATTGCCAGCCCCCACTTTGTTCGATGCAGGAACGCCGCCAGAGTCCGGCGGTTCCATTGAAATTAAAAAAGCGGCCGCTGCGGCTGCGTGCGTTTTGCTCAAGCAACAGGTGCCCATCCAAAAAAATCGCCTGCATGCGCGTGAGCAATGAATACCCACGGTTCAAATGGCCCCAACGGGTCTGGATCATTCCCACTTTAGGATCGGTGAAGAAATGGATGGTGCGCTTTAGTAAGTCTCTTTGCGGGACAAAATCGGCGTCCAGAATACAAACGAACTCGCCCTCGGCAGCCTCAAGCCCTACCGCCAGTGCGCCGGCTTTGAAACCAGTGCGATCAACCCGATGAATACGCTGAACATTGAACCCACGCTGGCGCAGTTCCGCTGCGCACGAGGCGGTGATCTCGCGAGTCTCATCGGTTGAATCGTCCAGTACCTGAATTTGCAGAAGCTCCCGCGGATAATCCACTTCGCTCACCGAACGCATCAGCCGCTCGGCGACGTACACCTCGTTAAAGATTGGCAATTGCACCGTCACCTTCGGCAGTTGTTCAAAATAATGGGCCGGCGCCGGCGCCCGCTTCCGGTTTTTCAGGTAGAGGTAAATGATGAAGTAGCGGTGGACGCCATATGCAGAAAGGCCCATGAGCACGCTCAGGTAGCAAACCGTCCAAATGATATGTCCGACACTTCCTTGCATAGGAGTTTCTATGGCCACCAATCGTTGAGCCAGTAAGGGCGTCATGATGCCGTTTTCAGCGGTTGCGTCAATCCAAAAATCGCATGTTTGCCTGTGACAAACCGCGCTCATATTGTGTTGATACGCAGTGGTCTCCTATCGCTCTTCGTAATTGCAGGAGCAACCGGTTTTGACAATCTTTTTGGTCGTCCGCCGGCTCACTGCTGCTTGAAAAAATTGCGCTGGCCGAAAGGCGGTTCAACCTCTTCCGACATTCACCCTTGCCTCAGACGGTCAGCAGGTTAACCGTGATAGGGCAATTTTTCTCGCAAAAGTCAGGCATGCAGCTGGGAGATACCATAACGAAACGAAGGCGCGACCGTTTCGAGCGTTTCAAGATCATTTTTCCTATTCTTCTAGCGGGATGGATCCCGTCGATCCTGACCCTGATTGTTTCCTACACCATCCTGCGCGATACCCTGGAATCGCGAATACTACGTGACCGGCAAACTCTGATCCAATTGGTGGGCCATCTGGTCGGCCACGATCTCAGCCGCAGTAGTGCCATCATTAACTATTACCAGACCCTACCCGAAGTTGCGAGAATTCTGAGCGTGGCAAATCCGACGCCGGCGGCTCAGCAATGGCTCAACTCGGCATTTTATTCGCACCCGAACATCGACGGAATGTTTTTTACCGCGCCTGATGGTGCCTTAATTGCATCGATCCCGACGGCGCCCGAGATGGTCGGAAAGGATTTTGGCTCCGGTTACTGGCGCGAACAAGCGGAGGCCTCCAACGAAGCCGTGGTCTCGCCCGTTCATTTGCGGCTGACGGATAACCGGCTAGTCACGAATATCGTTGCAGCAGTGCGCGCGCCCGACGGAAGAATTCTCGGCTACGTCGGCGACTCGGTTCTCGTGGAAAGAATTGGCCGGCGTTTGGCCACGATCGAATTTTCCGATCGGTTTCTCTTCAAAGTTCTCGATCAAAACGGCGTCGCCCTTTTCGCGAATGATTTTAAGCCGAACCCCAGTGCGACTTCTCCGGAGGGTGGCGTGTTGATCAAGCAAATCCGCCAAAATAAAACCGGACATTTCGAGGAGCACGGCAACCTCTATTCATTCAGTCCGATCGAGAACACCGGTTGGGTGGCAGTCGTGGAACAGCCGAAAGCGCTGGCTTACAAACCGGTTCACGATCTGCTGGCGCGGATGACGTTGCTGGCAGCGTGGCTGGTCGCCCTTACGGCCGTCTTCGCGTGGCTGGGCAGCAGGTTTTATCAACGCCAGATGGAATCCAAGCAACGGCTGGAGCGCGAGGTCATCTTCAACGAGAAAATACTGGCGAACATGCCCAGCGGAATCGCTTTTGTCGATCCAACTTCTCGCCGCTTTCTTCACGCCAACGATGCCTTTGCACGCATGGCGGAACGCTTTGGAGACCTGCCGGCCGGCCGCGACATCACGGAAATCACCTGGGACAATGTGAAGATTGCGCCGCCCGGAGCGATTGACAGAGTGCTCACCTTTGGAACGCCATTTCAGCTGACTGAGCATCCTTTGAAAGACAAGACAGGTATGACGCATTTTTTGGATATTAACCTGCTCCGGCTACAAGGCGCCCAGGAAACCATTCAGGGCGTGCTTTATCTGGTGGAAGACAAGACGCGCGACGTCACATTGCGCCAGGAGTTGATTGCCGCAGATGCTGCCAAGGATCAATTCCTGGCACTTTTGTCGCACGAGCTGCGCAGCCCCCTCACGCCGGTACTTGCGATGGTAGGGGAGCTGGAAGCCGAAGTGCCAGATTCCCAGCCTGTCAAAGAAGCGCTCGAGGTCGTCCGGCGCAACGTTGAGCTGGAAGCGCGGTTAATTGACGATTTGCTCGACGTGACTCGTATCTCGAAAGGCAAACTGCAATTAAGCTTTGAGACTATTTGCGTCCACCAAATCCTGCAGCGCGCTTACGAGATATGTCGAAAAGAAGTCGAAGCGAAGAATCTGGAAGTGGAATTTCACTTTCGCGCTGCTCACACCCATGTAGAGGGCGATCCGGCGCGATTGCAACAGGTCTTTTGGAATTTGATCAAGAACAGCGTGAAATTTACCCCTGAAAAAGGCCGAATTACTGTCGAGACCCTTAACCCTACGGCAGACAAAATTGAAGCTCGCGTCATCGACACCGGCATTGGCATCGAAAAGGAAACAATTGATAAAATCTTTAACGCATTCGAACAGGGACAAGCCGAGATCACCCGCCGCTTTGGGGGCCTCGGACTTGGCTTGGCCATTTCGAAGGCGCTGATCGACGCGCATGGCGGGAAAATCAGCGTGCAAAGTGCCGGGAAAGACCAAGGAGCCACGTTTTCAGTGGAACTAAACACAGTGCTCACTCCGATCGGCGGCGACGGCGAAAGGGAAGATCAACCAGAGGATCGGGAAGCAGAAGCAACCATTTCAAAGCACCGGCGCGTCCTGCTCGTGGATGACCATTATGACACGTGCATCGGAATGAAAAGAATGCTCGAGCGCCATGGCTACGAAATTACTGTAGCCCATTCCGCAGAACAGGCAGTCGAGAAAGTCCGCATAGAGGATTTCGATCTGCTCATCAGCGACATCGGATTGCCGGATCGCAGCGGTTACGAATTAATGCGTGAAGTGCGGGTCAATAAAGATTTGCCTGGAATCGCACTCAGCGGCTTTGGTAGCGAACAAGACGTAAAGCAAGCCAGAGAAGCAGGTTTCTCCGAGCATCTCACCAAGCCAATCAATTTTGAGCGCCTGGAAAAAACGATCCAGAACTTGCTCTCGTGAGCAGTGACGCGGACAATCCTGTCTGCGAACCACGCGGCGCAGACATGATCTTCTGCATGACGTGCCCTGTGGGTTTTACACGCCCGCTTCTGTTTTAATCTTGCGCTCTGCCGTTTCTTTTAGTTGGCGTGAGAGCTTCTCAACGCGCTGACGCATGATTTTGCCAGCCTTAAATTTCACGGTCGCGCGCGATGGGATCACGAAACTGCTGCCCGGTTGATTCGGGTTGCGTCCAACTCGCGGCTTTGTCAGGCGCGGCTGAAAAACGCCAAAATTGCGCAGTTCAACCGGGATGTTGTTAGCAAGGCTGTCGGTGATTTTGTCGAGCGTGCGCTGGACGACGTCAAACACTTGATGCTGAACCATACCGGTTTGGTTGCTGATAGAAACGACGATGTCGCGCTTGGTTAACTTTGACATATCTATCTTAATAATCGTTCCATGCGGCTGCGGCGGTGGCCACTGATCACAAAAACGATAAAATTTTAATAGCCTAAGGTGTTCGAGAAGAACACGAAACGCAAGTCGCTTCGCCGCGCTTGAATGGATCACGGGGCCTTGCGCCAATTCTCACGTGCAGGCGGGGCGGCATAATCATTTGGCGCGATCTCGTGCGCCGTTCGAAAATGCACTTTTGCTACCTCGCGCAACGCGCCCGGCCCGTTCATTTCCACCAGCTTTCTGGCGGCCTCTTTCACGCTCGGCGATACCCCGCGCTCCAATCGCAGGCCGAGCTCTTTGCTTTTGCGCTCCAGCCAATTGATGAACGCCTCTCGCGCGACCACCGACGCCGCCGCTACTGCAATGTCCGATTCCGCTCTTGGGCGCTGTTCGATTACGATCTTACGCCCGTGCTTCAGCAGGGACTCATTGATCACCCGCGCATCCGCGAACTGGTCTGACAACGACCGCGGGCAGGCCGGTTTCTTCGCCAGCAAATTCTCGATCACGCGCGCGTGGCCCCAGCCAAGCAGCCGGTTCAGATTGCCAAACTTCTCGTAAAGCTCGTTGTATTTGGCTGGGCCGATCAGAACTGTTTCCGCCAGACCCGGCGAACTTTTACGAATCGTGTCCGCCAGCGCGCGAATCCGCGCATCGGAGCCGATCCGTTTGCTGTCCACCACGCCGGCATCGAGAAGTTTGCGCGCGATAAGCCGGTCAACGTAAACACCGGATATCACCAGCGGCCCAAAGAAATCGCCCTTCCCACTCTCATCTACGCCGAAATGCGGCTCAAACATTTCCGGCGAATGCACCTCCTCATAGCCCAGCTTCGCTTCCCCCAAAATTTTTGGCTCCAGCTCGAATTGAATGAACTCCTCCACTCCCCGGCCCTGCACAAGCACTTTTGGACCCTTCTCGTAGACCGCCACGCTCAGCTTGTTTTTTTGCGCGAAGAAAATCGTCCACTGCTTCGGGGAAAACTCGAACCCGAGCTCTTCCAGCAGTGCACGAAGTTTTATCGCCTGTTCTTTCGTCAGTGCGTGAGTGTACGAATTCAACGCCCAACGCTCAACGCTCAACGCTCAACGCTCAACTCAGAATTCGACGTTGGACGTTGGGCGTTCGGCGTTCGACGTTCCGCAAAGGAATGATTTGTCCGAAAAACATTCGCGCGTTTCGCGGCTCTCTTCTCCGCTGGTATCGCCGCCACGGCCGCGACCTCCCTTGGCGCCGAACGGGCGACCCATACGCCATCCTCGTCTCGGAGTTCATGCTCCAGCAAACTCAGGTCGCCACAGTCATTCCTTATTACGATGAATGGCGCCGCCGCTTCCCTGATTTTGCCTCACTGGCTCGCGCTTCTGAAAACGATGTCCTGCGCGCTTGGCAAGGCCTCGGCTATTACGTGCGCGCGCGAAATCTTCACGCTACCGCGAAGGCTGTCGTGGATCGATACTGCGGACGCTTCCCGCGATCAGTCGAGCAAATGTGGCAACTTCCGGGAATCGGGGAATACACTGCCCACGCCGTTGCCAGCTTCGCCTTCAATCAATCAGTCCCAATCGTCGAGGCTAACACTGCTCGCGTCTTGACACGGCTTTTCGATTTTCGGGAATCCATCGACTCGGTCGCTGGCCGAAAAACGCTTTGGCAACATGCAGCGACGCTTCTTCCAAAATCCAACGCCCGGATTTACAATTCCGCGCTCATCGATCTCGGCGCGCTTGTTTGTATTCCCCGAAGGCCCAAATGTGGCATTTGCCCGGTAAAAAAAATCTGCCGCGCAAAACATCCGGAAACGCTGCCGGTCAGGAAATCTCGCCCGCGTACAACGCGACTCGTCGAAAAGCATGCATTTGTGGTTTGTCAGGGCAAGATCCTACTGGAACAATCGTCCAGACGCTGGCGGGGCATGTGGATTTTGCCGCCTTTGGAAGTTGACTGCTTTAAGCAGTCGAGTTCTCACAGAGGTGCTATTTACACGTCCGTGTTTCCGTTCACAAATCATCGGGTGACGCTCCAGGTTTTCGCCACGGGGCACACGAGATTACCAACGAGCGGCAGCTGGTTTCCTATTCGTTCGCTCGACTCGGTTCCTATTCCGTCCCCACATCGCCGCGCGATCACGGACCTGCTTGGAGTTCCGCGTTTACGCGGTCCGGGGGCGCACACCCCACGATTCGCCGCCTGAAAGCGGAACTCCAAACGGTCGCTTCTCACCAAAGCAATAGCAGCACGAGCACGCCGGCAGCAGTCGTCAGGATCGTGATTGGGATGCCGAACCTCGCGTAATCCCAGAAGCCGACCTGGATGTGTTCGCGCGCGGATTCCACCACGATCATGTTCGCGACCGAACCGATGATGGTCAGATTCCCGGCGAATGTCGTCGCCAGCGCGAGCACTTTCCACATCAGCATCGGTTCGAGAAAGCGCGTGATCCATTTCCCTGCGACAAGCACAAACGGAACATTCGAGAAAATGTTCGAGCCACTACGGAGAGCCACGCCAGGTTCCACGCCTGCACTGTCACCGTGCGTGCTCCGAACATCGGCTGCAGATGGCGATAGATCGCATCGGGCAAGCCCGTGTCGCTTAGTCCATCGACAACGACAAACAATGCCGCAAAAAATACCAGCAAATGCCAATCGACAAGCTTGAGCACTTCGTGCGTATCGCGCCGCGCAAGCACCATCACCAGCGCCGCACCCGCGAGTGCCGTCCATGCCAGATTTAGGCCGGCAAGGAAACAGGCAAAGATCGACACGAACACTGCGCAAACGAGCGCAAACAAACCGCGGTCCAGTTTCGGGATCGCGTGAGGTTCCGTTCAATCACGGCTTGTCGTAGGAGCGCTTCGAAAACCGAACCGCAAAATTACGAAGTTGATCGCGAGTCCAATAATCGCCGCCAGCACAAGCGATCGCGAAAATTGCACGAATGGAATATGCGAAAGATGCCCAATAATCATGTTTTGCGGATTGCCGACGAGTGTGGCAACGCTGCCAATGTTGGCACTGGTCGCCAGCGCAATCAGGTACGGCAGCAACGGGAGTTTACCGCGCCGGATCACCGCGATGACGAGCGGCGTCAGCATCAGACAGATCGTGTCGTTCACGAGCAACGCCGAGAGAATGCCCGACGTAAGCGTGAGATAGAGCAACAGCCGCTGCGGCGTGCGTGAAAATCTAAGGACAACTTCCGCCGCCCATTCAAAAAAGTGCGCCAGATAAAGATAGGCGGACACCAGCATCATCGCCAGTAGCAGCACGATCGTGTCGTAATTGACCGCGCGATAAGCGCGCTCCGGCGTCATCACCCCAGTCGAAACCATCAACACCGCGCCTAGTAAGGCGGCCGCCGGCCGATTCAATGGCAGAATCCTGATCTGCCGCCCGCTGATCAACACGTAAGTGATCCCGAAGATCACCGTCGCGACGAGTTCCTTCTCAAAATGATTCACGGTGCTGCAAAGGATCATCTGCCCGTCATGGATGCAATTGAAGCTTGAGCGTTGGGCGTTGAACGTTGAGCGTTTCTCTGCGATAAGCTTTTGCATCGAGATATGCGGAGCATGACTGGATACGGGCGCGCCGAGACCGATCACGCCGGAACAAAGTTTAGCGTCGAGCTCAATTCCGTGAACCGGAAACAGAGCGACGTCGTGATCAATTTGCCGCGCGATCTGGCCGAGCTCGAACCGCGTATTCGTCAGACGATCAACGAAAATATTTCTCGCGGCCGGACCAATGCCATCGTCACTCTCCACAGCGGCGCAGACGGCGCCCGCAACCTGGCGCTAAACACGGAACTCGCCAGCTCCTATCATGAAGCGATGCGTGCATTGCAAAAAGAGTTAAACGCACCGGGCGAGATCACCATCAACACCATTTTGCAGGCCCCAGGCGTGATGCGGTTCCCAGAAGAAGCCGTGAAGGCGGAAGAAGCATGGCCGGCAGTCGAACGCGCGCTACGCGCTGCGCTCGCCGATTTAATCAAAATGCGGGAGCGCGAGGGCAAACATTTGGCCAAGGATTTGATTCATCGTCTCAAAGCGATCCGGAAAAAACTCAAGGAGGTCCGCGCGCTTCATCCCGACGCGGTGAAACGATATCGCGACGCCCTGCTTGACCGAATTCAAAAAGCCGGACTGCCGATCGCCAGCGACGACGAACGGGTTCTCAAGGAAATTACCTTCTTTGCCGACCGCGCTGATGTCTCGGAGGAGTTGACGCGCCTTGAGAGTCACCTCGCTCAATTTGCTCATCATTTGCGCAGCAAAGAGCCGGTCGGGCGCACATTGGAATTCATCACCCAGGAAATTTTTCGTGAGCTCAACACATTGGGCGCGAAAGCGAACGATGCCGCCATTTCACAACGCGTCATCGCTTGCAAAGCGGAGTTGGAGAAGGTCCGGGAACAAGTTCAAAACCTTGAGTAAACAGTTTAGCCGCTCCGGAATTTTGTTCGTCATCTCGGCACCCTCAGGCGCGGGCAAGACGACCCTCGTGGAGGCAGTCCGGAAAACTTCCGATCTTTTCTATTCGGTCTCCTGCACGACGCGAGCACCGCGCAGCGGTGAAACTGACGGCGAAGATTATCAATTTCTTTCGGATGCAGATTTCCGCGCGAAAGTCGGAGCGGGCGACTTCTTGGAGCACGCGCAGGTGCACGGAGATTTTTACGGCACCTTACGCGAACCGGTGCTGACGAACTTGAAAAACGGCGTTGATGTCTTGATCGACATCGACACACAAGGCGCCGCCACCATCCGCAACTGCGATGATCCAGCAATTCACCAGGCCCTGACGGATGTTTTTATCATGCCGCCCGATCTCGACGAATTGCGGCGACGCTTGCGCAAACGCGGCACCGAGACCGAGGAGCAGATCGAACGCCGGCTGGAGACCGCGGCGCGAGAAATGGAATTATGGCGCGATTACCGCTACACTATTATTAGTGGGTCAGTCGAAGATGATCTGGATAAATTCCGACACATCATGGCTGCAGAAAGTTATTTGAGCCGTCGTTTGAGGCTGTGATCACAAAAATCATTCGCGATTAACTTGTCGATTCTACATGGAAAAAAATTCCAAACGCAGACTTGAAAAAGCCAGCGCGCGAAAAGTAGTACGCATTCCCGCTGGGAAAAAATCGGTGGTCCTCGGCGTCACAGGATCGATCGCTGCCTATAAATCTGCTGAGCTGGCCAGTCTGCTCGTCAAACAGGGCCACGAAGTTTTTGTCGTCATGACGCAGGACGCGACCGAATTCATTTCGCCGCTCACGTTGCAAACGCTTTCCAAAAATCCGGTGACGACCACCTTCTACGATGAAAAAGACAACTGGCGTCCCGGTCACATTGATCTCGCGGATCGCGCGAACCTGCTCCTGATCGCGCCTGCCACCGCACATATTATCGCCGAACTTGCGCACGGTCTGGCTGGTCATCCGCTCCCGGCGATCGCGCTCGCCACGCGCGCGCCGATTCTGATCGCACCAGCCATGAATGGAAAAATGTGGCAGCATAACGCCACACAGGAGAACATCGAAAAACTCAAAGCGCGCGGGGTCGAATTCATCGGGCCGGAAGAAGGAATGCTCGCGTGCGGTTACGAAGGCCTTGGCCGGCTTTGGAAAGTGAATGACATCGCGTTCCGGGCTGAATTTCTTCTTAGCCGCCACGACAAATTGATCGCGTGAGATTTCTCGTCACGGCCGGACCGACGCGCGAGCCTATTGACCCGGTCCGTTACATCTCGAATCGGTCTTCCGGGAAAATGGGCTACGCCATTGCCGAAGCAGCGATCGAAGCCGGACACGATGTCATTTTGATTTCCGGCCCGGTCAACCTCAGGCCACCCCACCACGCGAAGTTGGTTTCCGTTTCCACCAGTGATGAAATGTTCGATGCGGTCCATCGGCACGCAGACAACTGCGACGTGTGCATCCTGTGCGCTGCCGTGGCGGATTACATGCCGGCGAAAGTTTCACCGGTAAAAATCAAGAAGCGCGCCGGGAACCTTTCGCTTGAATTAATTCCTACGCGCGACATTCTCGATTCGTTAGGTCGCAGGCAGAATCGACAATTTCTTCTCGTTGGTTTCGCCGCAGAAACAAATGACGTGGAACAAAACGCGGCGCAGAAACTGCACTCAAAAAATTGCGACATCATGGTCGCGAACGACGCGCGTCTGGGAATGGAGAGCGATGAAAATGAGTTGATGATTCTGTTTCGTGAGGGCGAAATGAAAAACATTTCTCGCGCGCCAAAAAAAATTCTCGCGCGCGAGCTGGTGAAAATTTTTTCAGAATTCGCAACAAAAATGTTTGACAAAAAAAATGTGACGATTACTGAACGCACATAAGTGAAGTCATTCCCAACTCTTCACCAGTCTCCGCGCGTTGCGGATTGAAAGGGGGGAATTAGTCGATGGCAAAGAAAAAAGCAGCAAAGAAAAAATCAGCGAAGAAAAAGAGGCACTAAGCCCAACGCTGGATTAACGGCCCCGAAAGTCTTCGGGGTCATAACACCTAACTTCAACCCGGGAGGAGAATTCATTTTCCTCCCGGTTTCTTTTTTGCACGCCCTGTCACCCCGAGCCGCGACAGACGGGCGAGGGACCTCACAATCGGAGCGTGCGATTGCGCAAGTCCATTAAGCGTAACCAGTGAAGGTATGTGAGATCCTTCGTTGCGCTCAGAATGACACACAGTATTTGCAGTTCCATCGGAGTCTTATTTCCGTCGTGCACTTTGTGTTCTTTGTGCGACGTAATCTCTAAAGATGAAGCGTTATCTCGATGCAGCTGAAAATGCCGCGTGCGCAGCGGGAAAGTTGCTTCGACAAAATTTTCAGCAGCGGCAGCGCGTCCACGCGGTCGCAGCGCACGATATCAAATTGGAGATCGATATTCAGGCGCAGGAGTTGATCGGCAAATTGCTTCTCGATGAATTTCCCACCCACGCGCTTTACGGCGAGGAAGGTATCGTGGGGGATCAATCCAGCGACCATCAATGGATCGTCGATCCGCTGGATGGCACGGTGAATTATTTCTACGGTATTCCTCATTTTTGCACTTCGATCGCCCTGCGCCTGCGCAACGAGATCATGGTCGGCGTGATCTACGATCCGATTCGCGACGAGATGTGGGTTGGACAAAAAGGCGAAGTCCCGAAATTGAATGGCTGCTCGATCCATGTGAGCGATCGCGCGGAGCTTGCTGAAGCCGTTATCTCCATCGGGCTCGCCAAAACCGCGGAGACGATCAACGCGAACTTTCCGTTGCTCCAGGAAATGATTCATCGCGTGCGCAAATGCCGCGTGTTCGGCAGCGCTGCGCTCGACATGGCCTACGTCGCTTGCGGGCGATTCGATGCGTACATTGAAACGGGAATCAGTTTATGGGACATCGCAGCGGGTTGGCTTCTGGTTGAAAACGCCGGCGGCACTGTCGATCTTCGTCCGCGCGAGAACATGAAAGACAAATACAGCATCGTGGCGTCGAATGGTGTGATTGATTTGAAACTGTAGCCATGAATGACGAAGCACGAGGACGCAGCGTGATTCGTTATACCGTTACATCGTTACATTGGATTCCCGGTTCAACGTTTCAACGGTTCAACGGTTTAACGCGGCGAAGCGGAGCGAAGCCATGATTCGAACAGGCATTGGTTACGACATTCATCGTCTCGCGGAGGGACGAAAACTGATTTTGGGCGGCGTCGAGATTCCATACTCGCACGGGCTGGAAGGACATTCGGACGCGGATGTTTTGTCGCATGCGATCGCAGATGCGTTGCTCGGCGCGCTCGGAGCGGGCGACATCGGCCAGCATTTTCCAAATACGGATGAGTCGATTCGCGGCATCAGCAGCATCGAGATTTTGAATCGGGTGACCAAATTCCTGACCGACAAAAGAGCGCGCGTGATCAATGTCGATGTCACACTCATCGCCGAAGCGCCGAAAATCGTCCCGCACGTTCCCGAGATGCGCCAAAAAATTGCCGACGCCATCGAGGTTAGCGAATCGGACGTGAGCGTGAAAGCGACGACCAACGAAAAACTCGGGCCAATCGGGCGGGGCGAAGGGATGGCCGCAATTGCGATTGCAACAATTGAGATAACGGCAGCGACGATTGAACTCAATCTCCGTAGCCGGATTCATAAAACGTATGGCGCTGCGCTTTTTTAATACTTACTCGCGCGAACTGGAAGAATTCGAACCGCGCGATCCGGCTGCGCGCCCGATCCGCATCTACACCTGCGGCCCGACGGTTTACAGCCGTGCGCACATCGGAAACTTCCGCGCCTATATCTTCGAAGACTTGCTTCAGCGCCATCTCGAACTGCGCGGTTACAACGTGCATCGCGTGATGAACATCACGGATGTGGACGATAAGACGATTCGCGGCGCGCGTGAAGCCAAAGTGCCATTGAGCAAGTTCACCGAGCAATTCAAGCAGGCATTCTTTGAAGACGTCGAAACATTGCGAATCAAACTCGCGGATGAATTCCCCGCCGCCACCGATCAGCGTTATGTCGACAGAATGATCGAGATGATCGGCGCGCTTGTCGCGCGCGGGCTCGCTTATCAGGCGGAGGACAAATCAGTTTATTTTCGCATCAATAAATTCCCGGGATACGGAAGGCTCGCGCATTTCGATCTTACCCAACTGCAATCGACCGGACGCGTGAAGCACGACGAATACGATAAAGAGCATATTGGCGATTTCGCGCTTTGGAAAGCATGGGACGAAGAAGACGGCGATGTGAAATGGGATTCGCCATGGGGACCCGGCCGTCCGGGATGGCATATCGAATGCAGCGCGATGGCGACGGCGCTACTCGGCGATCAGATCGATATCCACTGCGGCGGCGTCGATAACATTTTCCCGCATCACGAAGCGGAGATCGCTCAGAGCGAAGGCGTGACCGGCAAGAAATTCGTCCGCTACTGGCTGCATTGCGCGCATTTGCTGGTGGATGGACAGAAAATGTCGAAGTCGCTGGGCAATTTTTACACGGTCCCAGATGTTCTGGCGAAAGGATACACGGGACGGGAGCTTCGCTATGCGCTCCTGCGCGTGCACTATCGCGTGCCGCTCAATTTTACATGGGACGGCATGAACGAGGCCCGTGAATCGCTCGGTCGCATCGATGAATGGCTGACAAGGCTGCGCGAAATCGCGCAAGAAGAGAACGTCGAACGTCCGAACGCGTCCAACGCCCAACGCTCAATTCAACCCGACTTCGAGAATGCGCTCGATGACGATCTGAACATTTCCGCGGCGCTGGGATTCTTGTTTGAATCGATCAGGGAGACGAATCGCGCGATGGATGAAAACAAACTGGACGCCGCTTCCGCAAGCGCATGGATGGACTGGTGGAAAGGGATCAACACGGTTCTCGATCTCGAAGCGGAGGTCGAAATCATGATTCCAACAGAAGTGGCACAGCTCGCACAGGAGCGCGAGAACGCGAGGCGCGAAAAGAATTGGAAACTAAGCGATGAACTGCGCGAGCAAATGTCCGCGATCGGCTGGCAAGTGCGCGACACCAAAGACGGACCAAAACTCACGCGGCGCGCGAACTCCGGGTAGCGCACGCGTCTGCAAGGAACGACGGCTTGGGCAGCCGTCGATTTTAATGTTGACGGCTGGGAAGCCGTCACTCCTTGACGCGCGCGCTCCCCAGAAAAATGCGACTCGCAAGTCAGCGGATCAATTCGTCATCTTGAGCGCTGAGAATGTTCGCGCCCGCCGATTTTCTTGACCTCGAACACACGGCCCATCCGAAGTTGTTTGAAAACCAGAGTTATGTCTGGGACGCGCTGAAACAGATTGCAAGTTATCTGCAATTTCGCTTAAAACCCGCGATCCTTGGTGAGCTGATGGGCAAGCCGTTCATCAGTAACCATGTCTTCATCGGCAAAGGAACAATCGTTGAGCAAGGCGCGTTTTTGAAGGGCCCCGCATGGATCGGTGAAAATTGTCGAATCCGCAGCGGTTGCTACGTGCGCGAGAACGTGATCGTCGGCAATGGTGTTGTGATGGGGAACTCGTGCGAATTCAAGAATTGCATCCTCTTCGACGATGTTCAGGTGCCGCATTTTAATTATGTCGGCGATTCCATCCTTGGTTATCACGCTCATCTTGGCGCAGGCGTGATTCTCTCTAACGTCAAACTCGATCATGGCGAAATCGCGGTGATCACGCCAGACGGCGAAATCGCAACCGGATTAAGAAAATTCGGCGCCATCGTCGGGGACAAAACGGAGATCGGCTGCAACGCTGTGATCAATCCCGGCTCGGTGATCGGCCGCGATTGCATGATTTATCCGGGGGTAAATTTTCGCGGCGTCCTGCCGCACGGCAGCATGGTCAAGCTGCGACAGGAACTGCAACTTCTTGAACGGCGCGAAAGGTAGGGCGAGCGAGCAAGACACCGAAGCTTCGCAAAGCTACGGCTTGGCAGGCAAGCACGATTAAGAGCAAGAGATCAAACGCGGATGGGGGGGGATTCGAACCCCCGGTGCTTTTCAGCACACACGCTTTCCAGGCGTGCACAATCAACCACTCTGTCACCCATCCGGTCTAAGTCGTGCTCGTGCTCGTAATCGTAATCGTGCTCGGTTTGGATCGATTACGAGCACGATCATGAGCACGAGCACGATTAAAAGCTAAAGCTGCAAACGCCGAAACAGTTCGTCGAGAGGCAATTGGATGCCGATGTAAAATTCGCCGAAATCCGCGTATTCGGCGCTCACCGGGTCGAACCGCATTTTGTAAACGATCGCTTTGATCTGAAATGTGTCGCGCGAAAAAAGTGTCACGCCCCATTCGGCATCATCGAGACCGGTCGACCCGGTGATGAGCTGTTTCACTTTGCCGGCGAACTCGCGCCCGACCGCAGCGTGACCTTTCATCAGCTTGCGGCGTTCGTCGTACGGAAGCGCATACCAGTTGCGTTGTTCGCCGCGGCGTTTGTTCATATTGTAGAAACAAACAATCGGCCAGTCGGGCAGCGTGGGATAAACCCGCTCCTGCCGGTAATGCTTCATTCGCTCGCGAAACGTCGTCATCGCTTCATCGAGCTTTTCAGGATTGTTGCGTACACTCAGTTCGAGTGTCTGCGCATATTCCTCTTCGCTCGTGATGTATTCACTTTCCTCGGTGAGCGAGAGATAACTGTAAACCGGTGTCAACACATCCGCGCCTAGCGAGAGCGAAAGCCGTTTTTCGATCCTGCTGGCGTCGTGCAAGTCGGGCGTGATCAACATGAAACCAATGTCGGCTTTCGGTGTCACGATGCCGAGAGTAAGCAATTGCGTCGATTCCATCGCGCGCACTTCCTGCACAAGCGACGAGAGATTGGTTTTTGCAGCGTTTTGTTCTTCGCGGCCGAGCAATTGCCATTGGCCTGTACTCGATCCGGTAAAACAGATGCAGACAATGCCAGCCTTCTTCCGGAACGAGCGCGGTGTTTTTATCGGTCATCCCGTTAGTTTCCGACGCGAAAATCTCCGGTCAAGGGTAGCGCACGCGTCTCGCGTGTTGGCAAGCGCGTCCCGCGATCGCGGACTCTTCATAAAACTTCGCTGAATCCGATGGCACAACCTAAGAAAAGATCGTTTCGGCGCGACGCCGAAACCAGCACGCGAGACGCATGCGCTACCCAGGCGTCTGCGCCTTCGGCAAATGCGCCATGCAGTATTCTTCGCCGTCGCGCGCGACGCGGAAATCGAGATTCGGATCGGTCAACTCCGTAGCGCCGCAGGCCGCGCAGTGATGCAGCGCGTCATCCGCGCTGCGTGAATGGTCTTCGAAACGTCTTCGCCGTGTTGAAACGTCATGGCGATGTCGCGCCTGGTGAATGATGTCCGGGCCAAAGAAGATGAAATAATTGGCGAAAGCGGCAATGAGCGCCGCGCGATAGGAATTTGGGTTCACTACGAATCCAAGCAGCAAGAACGCGGCAAAAGCCCATGCAAGCCACTTGATTTTGACGGGCAAAATAAAAAGGATGTAGATGATTTCGTCGGGATAAAATCGCGCGAATGCGAAGAACAATGAAGTGATGAGCATGCCATTGGAGAAATTGCTGCCGAAAAAGAATGCCGCGATGGTCGTGCCAATCATCCCTACGACGAAATAGAGGGTCAGTCGGAACGGCCCCCACGCGCGTTCGAGCCCTTCGCCGATGAACCAGAGAAACCATAGGACCAGCACGATCCAAAAGCTGAGCGTTTGCGGCACAAAAATGTAAGTGACGAGTCGCCAGACTTCGCCGTGGCGAATACGCGCCGGGTCGAGATCCAGCGCGGAACGAAAACTGGGATTCAACCACATCAACGCCCACACCAGCGCGGTGAACCCGATCACGATGCGGATCAGTCCAGGAATGCCAAGAAAACCAAAGCGGCGTTCGAGTTTATCGAGCCAGGTCATCGTCGCGAACAGTAACGTATCGATCCCTCACCTCAATCCTCTCCCTTTCGAAAGGGAGAGGCGGAATGTAATTAAGTATGCGATGGCTCCGAAATCTCCTCTCCTCCTCGATCGAGGAGAGGATGAAGGTGAGGAGTCGAAATCGAGCCGACTTGTCAATCAGCCACCGCCCTTGCGCCACTTTCCTCTGAGTCTAGTTTGCACGTATGACTGAAGTCGCACCAAAAAAAACGCCGCTTTACGACGAGCACGTGCGGCTAGGCGCGAAAATGGTTCCATTCGCCGGATGGCTCATGCCAGTGCAATACACCAGCATTGTGGAGGAACATCAAGCCGTCCGAAATAACGTCGGCATCTTCGACATTTCGCACATGGGACAATTGGTCGTCGAGGGAGCAGGCGCGCGTGAATGGCTCAACGTCACGCTAACGAACAACGTCGACAAACTCGCTGTCGGCATGGGTCAATACACTTTTCTCCTTAACGAGCGAGGCGGAACCATCGACGATCTGATTGTTTATCAGATCGGCGATCAGAAGTTTCTGCTCGTCGTCAACGCGGCTCGCACGGAAGACGATTTCGCCTGGCTGGAGAATCACAAGGTAGGACATGCCTCCGGCTTGCCTAGTGACAGTGATCGCAAGCGAGACACATGCGCTACAACTCGACAAACCGCAGCGCGGATTTTGGCGGCGTGGCTATTCAAGGGCCACGCGTCCTCGGACTTATTTCACGCGCTCTTTGGTAAAGATGTGGAGTTGCCGCCGCGAAATCGCGATCGTCGATGCTTCCATTCGATGAGACAACTGTTTCCGTCGCGCGCACGGGTTACACGGGCGAGGACGGCGTGGAAGTATTCTTTCGCGCGAACAACGCGGTGAAGCTTTGGAACGCCGCGCTCGAAAACGGCAAACCGTTGGGAATTAAACCATGCGGACTTGGCGCGCGCGACACGTTGCGATTGGAAATGTGCTATCCGCTCAATGGTTCTGATCTTTCGCCGGAACGAAATCCGATCGAGGCAGGACTTGGGTTCTTCGTTGATCTAAGCAAACCAAACTTCATCGGGCACGACGCCTTGTTGAAGACAAAAGAGATCGGCCCGCGCGAAAAACTCGTGCCGTTTCGAATGAAGGAGAAAGGGCCGCCGCCGCGACCGCACTACGCCGTTTTCCAAAATGGCGCCCGCATCGGCGAAGTCACAAGCGGCACGCTTTCTCCGAGCTTGAACTGGGGCGTCGGGATGGCGTATGTCTCAGCGACACACGCGAAGATCGGCGCAGAGATCGACATCGAAATTCGCGGGCAAAAATTTCCGGCTATCATCGAAAAGAAACCTCTCTACAAAAAAACAGCATCATGAATGTCCCAGACGATTTGCTTTACACCGACACACACGAATGGATCAAACGCGAAGGCGAAAATATTCGCGTCGGCATCACCGATCATGCGCAATCGGAATTGACTGACGTGGTTTACGTCGAGTTGCCGAAGATGGATCGGCAAGCAAACGCGAAAGAAGCGGTCGCCGTTATCGAATCCGTGAAGGCCGCCAGCGACATTTACGCGCCGGTAAAAGGAACAATCGTCGAGGTAAACAAAGCGCTTGAAGCCGATCCCGGTCTGATCAACCGCGAACCCTACGGCCAGGGCTGGATTTTCGTTCTCAAAATCGACAACGCCGACGATCTCAAACAACTGAAAGACGCCGAGGGCTATAAAAAGCAGATCGGCTAGCGACGGGTCCGGGTGATGTCACGAGGCGGCCTCGGCTTTTTTAATAGCGAAGCCGATGTAGCCCCAGCGGCCCCACTCGTAATGAAACGTGCGTAAGGGGTCGCGGCGTCCGGTTTTTTTGTCGTGCGCGTATGTCTTGGTTACAAATTCCGGAAACGCAGCGTTCATCTGGACATCATGCGACACGAGCAACCCGCCATCGCGCAGCCGCGGCCAGAATTGGCGGAACTCCCAGAGCATGTGCCGATAGCTGTGCGAGCTGTCGTGTAGAAACATGTCGATTTTTCGAGGCAATTGATTGCCCTTGAGAAAATCTTCGACTTTGCCTCGCATGGCCACGAATCCGCCTGACAGGGACCGCAATTCGTCCGGAATCAACGCGCCTTGCTCGCATTCCTCGCTCCACTCGATGCTGTAGAGTTTGGCTGTCGCGAGCCTTTCATCGGCAAGCGCTTTCAAGATGAATGCCGAAGACATCCCGATGAATCCACCCGACTCCACGACGACCACTGGCCGAAGCCAGCGCGTTAATCCGTAAAGCGTTGCGCAATCGAGCGCGCCCATCACGCCTTCGCTACCGTGCGCGTTACGGCGCCGGATCATTTCCGCCATGAAATCGCTCGCTCGAATTTCCTGCGCAAAACGCGCGACGACATCCCACATGGCGTAAAAAGGCGTGGCAGCCGACTGAACCGGCTCTGGCTCATTGGCTCGCGCCTTCCAACGCGACCGAAATACACGCATTGTCATCGGAAAGCGGAAACATTGGCTGCAGTCAGAGCGGAGGCGAATGTTTAATTTGTCAGATTCGCAGAACGATAAAGCCTCTCCGCGAATACAATTGCTGTAGCGTGCGCTGTCCTCAGCGCACAATCATCCCAAACCGACGCCTCCGGAAAATCCGCTGAGGTGATTTGGGCCGCTCGATTACAGCGAAGTCGCCCTTTTCTCCTGGCTAACCTGTGCTTAATTCCCCGTTCTCCCCATGAGCAGCAAATCGAAGCCGCGTGAGGCAGAGCTTAACTTCGAAGGCGCGATGGATCGGCTCGAAAAAATTGTCGAGCAGATGGAGTCCGGCAAATTGCCGCTCGAAGATCTGATCGTGCGCTACGAAGAAGGAATGAACCTTGTGAAAGTTTGCCAGGAGCGACTTGCCAATGCCGAACAGAAGATCGAAATCATTGCTCGCAATAGCGCGGGCAAGCCGATAGTTAAAGACTTCGATCCAACACCGGAGACGACCGGACAGGCGGCCGGTGCCGATGACTCCCAAGATACAAATGACGAAATCAGACTCTTCTGAGAATTCTCAAACTTCCGAGGCGACCGCCGCCCCGACGCGCCTGCTCGATGGAATCCGCTCGCCCGCCGACATCAAAGCGCTGGGCGAACAGGACCTGCCGCAGCTCGCGCAGGAAGTGCGTGATGAGTTGATAAAAGTCCTCTCCCAAACCGGAGGCCATCTCGGGCCGAATCTCGGCGTGGTTGAGCTGACGATTGCGCTGCATCGCGTGTTCGACACGCCGCGGGACCGCTTTGTGATGGATGTGAGTCACCAAGGTTACGTGCACAAAATGTTTACCGGGCGGCTCGATCGCTTCCACACCATGCGCCAATTCGGCGGCCTCAATGGTTTTCTTTTGCGGACCGAAAGCGAACACGACTGCTACGGTGCGGGACACGCCGGGACCGCGCTTTCCGCGGCGCTTGGTATGGCGGTCGGACGCGATCTGCGCGGCAGCGACGAGCACATCGTGGTGGTCGCAGGCGATGCCGCATTCACTTGTGGAATCAGCTACGAAGCGCTCAACAACGTGAAATCGCATACGAAGCGGTTCATCGTCGTGCTAAACGACAATGAATGGTCGATCGCGAAGAACGTCGGTGCGATCGCGAGCTATCTGAACAGCATCGTGACGAATCCCACTTACGCGCATCTGCACGATAAGGCGCGCGATTTCGTCCAGGCGATTCTTGGAAAAACCGGCGTGCAGCTCGCGCACAAAGTGGAAGAAAGCGTGAAGGGGTTGTTAGTGCCCAGCGTTATTTTCGAGGAACTCGGTCTGCGCTACTACGGACCAATCGATGGGCACGATATCCCGCTGCTGACACAGACCTTCGAGTTTTTGAAGACGCAGGAAGAGCCGGTGCTGCTGCACATTCTCACCAAGAAAGGCAAAGGGTACGAACCGGCCATTAAACAACCCGACAAATTTCACGGTCTCGGCAAATACAAGATCGAAAGCGGTGAGACTGCTCCGACGCCGACTCCGACCTATTCGGAAATCATTGGCAAGACACTGGCGAAATTCGCGGAGACCAATCAGAAGCTCGTCGCCATCACGGCGGCGATGCCGAGCGGGACAGGCCTTTCGCATTTTGCCAAGGCGCATCCGACCCGCTACTTCGATGTCGGCATCGCCGAAGAGCACGCCACGCTTTTTGCCTGTGGGTTGGCGACGCAAGGGATGACGCCGTTTCTTACGATCTATTCCACGTTTTTCCAGCGCGCCTACGACATGGCGATTCACGACATCGCCATCCAAAAATTGAACGTCAGACTCTGCATGGATCGCGCCGGGTTAAGCGGCGACGACGGCCCGACGCATCATGGCTTGTTCGACATCGGTTACCTGCGACACATCCCGAACTGGGTGCACATGCAGCCGAAGGACGAGGATGAATTCGTCGATATGCTCTGGACAATGGCTCATTATAATTCCGGTCCGATCGCCGTCCGTTATCCGCGAGGGTCGGGAACCGGTGCAAAGATTAAGCCGGAACCCAAACTTCTCGAGATCGGCAAGGCCGAAGTGGTACAGCATGGGCGCGACGTGGCGATCTTCGGGTTGGGCAACATGTTTGAAATGGCCGAAGAAGCAGCGCGCAAACTTGAGGAAAAAGGAATTTCCGTTGCGCTCATCAATCCACGCTGGATCAAACCGATGGACACCGGCACTCTCGAATTTTTCGCGCGCAGCGTCGAGGTCGTATGCACGATTGAAGATCATGTTTTGCACAACGGTTTTGGCTGCGCCGTGATGGAGCATCTGCACTCGCAAATGATCAATACTCCGGTGGTGCGGATTGGCTGGCCCGATCATTTTATTGAGCACGGCGCCGTTCCGATCCTGCGCAAAAAACATGGCATCACCGCCGACGCATTGGTGGAAAAAGTCCTGCCGCTGCTACGCAAAAAGTCCAGCCTGCGTCCGTCGGTCGCTTAAAAGCGAAGAGCGCCTTCGTTTCCGAAAGCGCCCTTCATGGTTTCGATGGCGATAAGCCGAATTCTGTCGGCCCAGCACTTTGCCAGCAAAGTGCTGGGCGGATGATCATTTATCTCGTCCCGCTTTCGCGAAACGCCCGATCCCGCAATCGCGGGACGTGGTGCGACGATACCCGAGGATTATCGGGCCGGCTGCCCTTCCTCTGTTTTGTCTTGCACCGCATGGGGTTTTTCGTGCCTCGCGAATTGCTCCGCGAGCGGTGAGCTCTTACCTCGCCTTTTCACCCTTGCCTGCGCTTTTCTCAAAGAACCGGCGGTGTGTTTTCTGTGACACTCTCCGTCGATGTCCGCTTTCGCGAACGTCGCCCGCGTATTTTACGCGGCATGCTGCCGTATGGTGTTCGGACTTTCCTCCAGCGAATCTTACGATTCACCAGCGATCATCTACCATCGGTGGATAATTTAGCACAATCTGGAAACCAGGGAAGGATTCGGCAACCGGAGCCGGTTGCCCTACAATTAGAACGGTGACGGAACAGCAATGAGGAAAATCGTGATCATCGCGAGCGCGATAACGAGTTTGCCGATCATTGCGCTCAAATTTCCCAGCAAACTACCCCAGCCGGCGCGACCGGCATCGATCATGCGTTTGCCGGCGATGAATTCACCGGCGACGCCGCCAATGACCGGGCCGACAAATAAGCCAATGATTCCGAAGAACAGGCCGACCAGTGCGCCTATAATTGCGCCGAACGCGCCCCATTTGGTCGCACCGAAATATTTCGCGCCAAAATAGCTGCCGAGAAAATCGATCACGTAGGAAAGAATCGTGAGCAGCACGAGAACAACAATCGTTTTCCAGCCGATACTCTTCTCCGCGCCGAGCATGAGGCGATGGATGATTGCTGCGGCCAGGATGATTGTGGTGCCGGGGAGGACCGGTGCGATTGTGCCAATCAGACCGACGGCGAAAAGCACGATCGTGAACAGCCACCAAAAAAGTTCCACTTGATCAAATCGTAAGCCACGGATGAACGCAGATGAAACACGGATGTTCGACCACAGAGAATAATCTGTGTAAATCTGTGGCTGAAATCGCTGCAAATTCTTTGACCGCTGAGTTGTCGATCCTATAGTGAATTTCCCCTCTAAGCTCAAACCGGAGGATTGTTTATGCCACTCACAGTTGGAACCAAAGCGCCAGATTTCACTTTATCGACGAAGACCGCTGACGGGCCGAAGCAAATCAAGCTGAGCGACAATTTCGGAAGGAAAAACACGTTGCTGCTTTTCTTTCCGATGGCGTTCACGGGCACGTGCACAACTGAAATGTGCGAAGTCAGCGCGGGCCTGAACGCTTACACCAATTTGAACGCCGTCGTTTACGGAATTAGCGGCGACAATCCGTTTGCCCAGGAAGCGTGGGCGCAGAAGGAGAAAATCACCGTGCCGCTGCTCAGCGATTACGAACACAAAGTCGCAAAGGATTACGGTGTGATGTACGACTCGTTCCTGCCGCAAATGAACCTCGGAATGGCCGGCGTGCCAAAACGCTCTGCGTTCATCATCGATAAGACTGGGGTGATCCAATACGCCGAGAGCAACGACGACGCCAGGCAGCTCCCGAATTTCGACAGGATCAAGGCCAAGTTAGCCGAGCTGAAATGATTCGCGTGCGCTGCAGGGTCATCCCGAACGAAGTGAGGGACCTCACAATGGAAGATTGGATCACTCAGTGTACCATGCGTGCCGCTATCAGTCTGTGCGCGGTCCTTCGCTTCGCTCAGGATGACAGAAATTGAGATGCACGACGAATTTAAAACGCTGAAAAAATTCGACGCCGGCAAAGAGCGCGAAGGGTTTCTCTATTCGCTGCCGGCTCTGGAAGAACAAGGGATTGGGAGAATTTCGCGGCTGCCGGTGAGCATCCGGATTGTTCTCGAATCGGTGCTGCGCAATTGCGACGGGAAAAAAGTCCGGCGCAAAGATGTCGAGACGCTGGCGAACTGGAACGCAAAATCACCGGCTAACGCGGAAATTCCATTCGTCGTCGCGCGCATAGTTTTGCAGGATTTCACCGGCGTGCCGCTGGTTGTTGATCTCGCCGCAATGCGCAGCGCGGTGAAGCTGCTCGGTGGCGACCCGAAAATCATCGAGCCACTGGTGTCGGTTGACCTGGTGGTCGATCACTCTGTGCAGGTGGATTTCTTTGGTTCGGCGCGAGCGCTGGAGCTAAACCTCGAAATGGAATTCAAGCGCAATCGGGAGCGTTACCAGTTTCTCAAATGGGGACAGCAGGCGTTCAAAACCTTCCAGCTCATCCCGCCTGGGATCGGCATCGTGCATCAAGTGAATCTCGAATATCTGGCAAAAGGCGTTCTTTTCTCTCAACCCTCAACTCTCCACTCTCCACTTTTTTATCCCGACACCCTGGTCGGCACCGATTCGCACACGACGATGATCAACGGGCTGGGCGTGGTTGGCTGGGGCGTGGGCGGAATTGAAGCTGAAGCTGGAATGCTCGGACAACCGGTTTATTTTTTGACGCCGGAAGTCGTGGGCGTGCACATGAGCGGGCAGTTGCGCGAAGGCGTTACCGCCACCGATCTCGTCTTGCACATCACGCAGTTGCTCCGTGCGCAAAAAGTCGTCGGCAAATTTGTCGAGTTTTACGGCGAAGGCGCAGCATCGCTGCCAGTGCCGGATCGGGCGACGATTGGAAACATGTCGCCCGAATACGGCGCGACCATGGGTTATTTCCCAGTTGACCAGGAATCAGTGGACTACTTGCGCGCCACGGGACGCAGCGAAGAACAATGCCTTGCGTTCGAAAATTATTTTCGCGCGCAGAAGATGTTCGGCATGCCGCTCAGAGGCCAGATCGATTACAGCGTCGATATCGATTTGGATCTGGCGGACGTTCAGCCGAGCGTCGCCGGACCGAAACGGCCGCAGGACAGGATCAACTTGCCTGAGCTTGGAAAAAGATTTCGCGACTTGCTCGAGAAACCGGTCCGCGATGGGGGATATGGAAAACAGAATGTCGATCTTCGCGAAAAACATGTTGTGGAGCTAAACGGCAGCGCGCCGCGCAACGGCGAGATGTTTTCGACTGACAAAAAGGAGGATCAGGGAATCAGTCCGGGCGATGAACGGAACAAGATCGAGATGATTACGAACCGGCCCACGCCCGATTCCGGGAAAGAAATTGAAGCCGAATCCAGCGAGGTGTTTGCGCGCGGGCGTACTCACATTGGACACGGAAGCGTGCTCATCGCGGCGATCACGAGCTGCACAAACACGAGTAATCCGAGCGTCATGATCGCGGCCGGCTTACTCGCCAAAAAAGCGGTCGAGCGCGGTCTGCGCGTCGATCCGGCGGTGAAAACGTCCCTCGCGCCCGGTTCGCGCGTTGTTTCCGATTATCTCCAGAAAACCGGACTGCAAAAATATCTCGACGAACTCGGGTTCAATCTTGTCGGTTACGGCTGCACGACCTGCATCGGCAACTCCGGGCCGCTGCACCCAAACATCGAGAAAGCAATCCACGAATACGATCTGGTTGCTGCCTCAGTGCTTTCGGGAAACCGGAATTTCGAAGCGCGGGTGCATCAGCACATCAAGGCGAATTTTCTGATGTCTCCGCCGCTAGTGGTTGCGTTCGCGCTGGCTGGCCGTGTGCATATCGACCTCTCGCGCGACCCGATCGGAAAAGATAGGCACGGCAAAGAAACTTTCCTTCGTGATCTGTGGCCGACTCTCGGCGAAATCCGGCACGTCCTGCAATCGGCTCTGGCGCCGGAAACGTTCCGCAGACTTTATCGCGATTTTGCCGATCAAAATCCAAAGTGGAATGAGATTCCGTCGAGCACCGGCGACGTTTACCAGTGGGACGAGAAGAGCGATTACATTCATGAACCGCCGTTCTTTCAAAATTTCTCGATGGAACCGGGCCATATCGAGGAAATCCGAGGCGCCCGCGCTCTTGGCATTTTCGGCGACTCGGTAACCACCGATCACATTTCGCCGGCGGGCGCAATCAAAGAAACCTCGCCAGCCGGAAAATATTTAATGTCGCGCGGAATTCAGCCGCGAGATTTTAACAGCTACGGCAGCCGGCGCGGCAATGATCTGGTGATGACGCGCGGTACGTTCGCGAATGTGCGAATAAAGAATTTGATGGTGCCTGGAACGGAAGGCGGCGTGACGAAATATTTCGGTCCGAGCCGGACTGGCGGTTCAAAGAATGGCGAGGGCGAACAGATGTCGATTTTCGATGCGGCGATGAAGTACGCGGAGACGAACACTCCACTGGTTATTCTCGCTGGTCACGAGTACGGCAGCGGTTCATCGCGCGATTGGGCAGCGAAGGGAACGCGTCTGTTAGGTGTCAAGGCGGTGATCGCCGCGAGTTTCGAACGGATTCATCGATCAAACCTTGTCGGCATGGGCGTGTTGCCATTGCAGTTTCAAGAGGGAACAACGGCGCAATCGCTCGGCCTCGACGGCTCGGAAACCTTTTCGATTACCGGATTGTCAGACTCGACCAAGCCTGGACAACAAGTAACGCTCGAGATCGAAAGCAAGGACGGGCAAACACGATCAGTCCCGATGAAGCTGCGGATCGATACGCCGATCGAAATCGATTACTATCGCCACGGAGGGATTCTACCGTTCGTGCTGCGGCAATTGCTGGCGAAGTAACTCGCAGCCGAACCGAGTTCACTTCCTGGCAGCCGGAACCGCTTGGGAGTAGGGAAGTTATTTGGTCTCGGCCATGGAGGCTGGTATTGTTAACAGGGTGAGCGCTCAAGACACACCCGCGAAGGCTAAGCCGGATCTCCAGCTTGAGATTGCACACATTCTGTTAATCGACGTGGTCGGTTACTCGAAGCTGCTTGTCAACGAACAGATTAAAGTGCTGCAGGAACTGAATCGGATCGTACGAAACACCAAATCTTTTCGTGCAGCGGAAGCAAGCAACAAACTCATCCGGGTGCCGACTGGTGATGGAATGGCGTTACTTTTCTTCCGCAGCCCAGAGGAGGCGATCGAGTGCGCGCTGGAGATTGCCATGACGTTGCGAGGTCATCCGCAGATTCAGTTACGGATGGGAGTGCACAGCGGACCAATCAGTCGAGTCACCGATGTCAATGACAAGACTAACATAGCGGGATCAGGAATGAACGTAGCGCAGCGGGTCCTCGATTGCGGCGACGCCGGCCACATTCTTTTATCCAAGCATGTTGCCGAAGATTTGGTCCAGTCCCGGCAGTGGAAGCCGTACCTGTACGATCTGGGCGAGTATAAGGTGAAGCACGGTCTGCGTGTGCACTTGTTTAATTTTTGCAAAGACGGTTTCGGCAATCTACAGATTCCTCAGAAGCTCAAACAAAGGAGATGGAAGCCGGACCTCGCTCCGGTTCGGTCAGTCAGGCAACCTCAACTCCCAAAGTTCCTCTTTCCGGTTGCCTTAGTTGGCTTGGTCTTTGTTCTGATAAGTAGTTCTTTCATTTATTTTCATAGAGCGCCATGGCGAGCGATTACGTCGACCGTTTCTCTACCCGCGACGAGCAATGTGCCAGCTCCTATCGCGGAGAAGAGCGTCGCCGTTCTCCCCTTCGATAATCTCAGCGAGGAAAAAGGGAGCGCCTATTTCACCGATGGAGTGCAGGGCGAGATCCTGACTGATCTGGCGAAAGTGGCCGATCTGAAAGTGATCAGCCGCACCAGCGTAATGCAGTACAGAAGCGGAGCCGAGCGCAACGTGCGCCAAATCGGTCAGCAACTCGGCGTGGCGCACGTCGTGGAAGGAAACGTTCAGCGCTCCGGGAATCGTGTGCGTGTCAATGCGGTGTTGGTTGATGCGCACACTGATCGGCAATTATGGGCGCAGACCTATGACCGAGATCTGGCAGATGTATTCGCGATTCAGAGCGAGATCGCCAAGGCCATTGCCGATCAGTTGCAGGCAAAGTTGACCAGTCACGAAAAGCAGGTTATCGCCGCCAAACCGACGAATAACGTTGAGGCCTACGATGCCTACCTGCGGGGCCTGGCTTATGCATCGAAAACCGCAAACACCGCCAATTCCCTCGCCGCACAGAAACATTTCAGGGAAGCGCTGAGGTTGGACCCGAAGTTCGCCCTTAGTTGGGCGATGCTATCCGTCACGGATGCGCGTGCCTACCTCGCACAGTATTTTCAACCAACGGTCGCCCTTCGTGAAGAGGCGCGACAGGCAGCCGAAACCGCGCTCACTCTTCAGCCCAACCTCGGCGAGGCTGTATGGGCCACGGGATACTACCACTACTCTTGCCTAAAGGATTACGACACCGCAGTGCGTTATTTTGAGCAGGCACGTCAGCTCCTCCCAAACAGCAGCCAGATTCCTGAATCGCTGGCTTATATCGCGCGGAGGCGAGGCCAGTGGGACCGAAGCGAGTCATACTTTAACGAAGCCGAGGGGCTCGACCCGCGCAACGTTCGTCTCCTTACCCAACACGCGCTTCTCTATAAAGACCTTCGTCGTTTCCCTGAAGCCCTGCGAAAACTTGACCAAGTTCTTAATATCACGCCCGACGACCTCGATACCCTGGCGGGAAAGGCGGCTATCGCACAATCTGAGGGCGATCTGCCGCGGGCTGCTGCACTACTCGCTCCGCTGCATCCGGCCGCCGACCACCGCAAAGCCTTGGAAGCAAAAGTTTACCAAGCGATCTTGGAACGCCGCCCTGCACCAGCGATTTCGCGGCTACAGGAAATACTGGCCAAGCCTGATCCAGCGTTGGGTTACATCAACGGCCGACTGCGCTTTTGGTTAGGCTGGGCGCAAGAAGTCGCCGGTGATCATGCCGCCGCCCAGGAAACCTGGCGACAGGCGCGCAGCGAACTGGAACCGTTCCTGAAGGAACAGCCGGAGAATTTTCAGCTAATTGAAGATCTCGCGCTGACCAATATGGCCCTTGGTTACAAAGCCGCCGCGTTGACTCTGGCGGAGCAGGCAATGGCCGTGAATCCGATCGAGAAGGACGCGGTAGACGGTCCCGATTCAATTGAGATCCTCGCCCGGGTAGCAGCGCGCATGGGAGAACCTGATCGCGCCATCGCCGCCTTGCAGAAACTACTCTCGATCCCGTCCAGTGGACCATTGGCTGGGGGCCCTGGGGGCACGCCGCTCACTCCTGCGCTGCTCCGCCTCGATCCAATGTTCGATCTCCTGCGCGGCGATCCACGTTTCGAAGCGCTTTGCAGAGATCGACAGCGGTGACAAAGATCTCGCTCACGCGGAACTTGCCGTCGCTATTGGTCCAAACCGACTCGCTTCACCCGCCGTTCATGTGCTACGGCGCGGCAGGCACAGACTCTCTACAATAGCTGGCGTCTGTGAACCGTAATCGGCGAACCGTCGGCAATAAACGCGGAGCGCGGTGGCTGGTTTAATGTCTCAGCGAATTGTTCGCCGTAGAGAGTTGCGACGTCTGCGTTGAATTCGAAGCCCGTCGCGTTCCAGGTCTTCCATCGCGGATGCTCGACTCGATATTCGCCGCAGCCGCTCCGAAGAGAGGTGTAACCCCAGTAATGTTCGGTGATGAATTCGGCGTGGCTTCCCGCTGGAATTGTTTGCGGCTCGCCGGTCGTACTCATCTTGAGTGATTCCCATTTGCGGCCGCGTCGCCACGAAAACTCCACTTTCAACTTACCATCGAGATGTTCGATTTCGTGTTTCATCGGTACTGCGAGATAATTTTCGCCGTAACACGCGCGCGCGATGAGCGCGATCGCGCGCCGCGGGACAAGCTCGCGGATGAAAACTACACCGCGCCGCCACGTGTCCGCCGATTTTCTCCTCACATAGAAACGCAAATTCACTTCTTCGAAATCGCGGTACAGCGGGATGGGAAGGCCGAGAAGACGCGTGTCCAGAAAGAGAAATCCCACTACGCTGAGGAAGGTCTCACCATTTTCGAAGTCGATCTCTGTACCGCGCGGAACCAGCGGGGCGATCAGGCGAGGGTCAACGACATAATTCAGCATCGCAAGGTAACGCCAGTTAGCAGTGAGAAATGGTTGCACGCTGGGAGTCGGCGGTCATAGACCGCCGCTACAGAAATAATCACCGACAAAAAACGCAAGAACACAGCCGACCAGTGCGGTGAAAATCGCAACGAAGAAAGCACGGAGAAAGCGCACGAAGAGTGAAAGAGTAGCTTGCTCTAAGTTGATCGAACAGCTCAGACGCCCGATCTCGCGGTCACTGCAACAATTTTTCGAGGGACGGGCTCGGTTCTATGCCGAGCGCAGTGGCCCGGGCATAATGCTCTTTGGCGAGTTCTTTCGAGCCCGGCTGCGTGGTGATGAGAATGACCGCGAGGTTAAAATGCGCATCGGCGTCGTTGGGTTGTTGGCGAGCGCCTGAAGGATCTCCTTCTCTGCTTCTTTCTGTCGCCCTTTCTGGCTGGCGGCGATACCGAGATAGTTGTGAGCGGTAGCGCTTTTTGGGTTGATCGCAATCGCCTTCGTTAACTGCACGATCGCCTCGTCAAATTTCGATTGCCGATACTGAACAATACCCAGCGTGGTGAGCAGAAAATCGTTGTCCGGCGCAATGGCCACGGCTTTTTCCAGCGTCGACTCCGCGGAGCGCAAGTTGCCGCTGCGAACATAAACAACCCCAAGGTTGGAAAGCGCGTCAAGGTTGTTTGGATCTTCGGCCAGGATTTGCTGATATTGCCTTCCTGCGACCATATAGTTGCCCTGCTGAAAATTCTTCCCGGCCGCGCGGACGAGACCCCGGATTTTCGGCGGTACATCGGTTTTGGCGGGAGCGGCCCTGTTCGTTCTCGCGTCGCTCTCGCCGCCCGATCTTGCGTTCGCGTCCGCTGTCGCAGCGCCGATCGAATTCACCGCCGATTTTTTTTCAAACACAAAGCTCGCTTTAAATAAGCCGGCGCGCTGGTCTGACACTGAGATCACGGGTTGCCGCAGCAAAGCTAGCTCTTCGCTGTTTAATTTTGTCACCGGCTGCGCGAGAAATTCGATCTGCTTGTTCAACGTCTCCGATCTGATCTTCAATCTATCCAGTTCCGCGACGACCAGCTTCCTTGTCTCGTCCCGACGCGCTTCTTCCTGACGCTCGCGCACGACGATGTTTCGCAGGAGCTCGTTTTCTCTCGTGAGCTGGGCGGACTCCTCGCTGTTTGCGCCGGCCAGCTTCGCAACTTGAAGCTCGGTGCCTGCCTCATCCAACTGAACGGCAAGCTCCGCAGCTCTTGCTGTCAAATAGTCATTTCTTTTCTGGCTTTCGCTCAACTGCTCTTGAAGCTGCGCGACTTGCTCGTTCATCTCGGCAAATATCTTCGCGTTTACCGGATCGCTCTCGCCAAGGTCTCGCACCTTTTCCTCCGCGTTTGCCAGTTTTTGTTGCAAACCGTCCTTCTCGGCCAAGAGCAACTGGACGCCCTGTTCGGAGCCTTGTCACGACCCTCAATTGGGCGAGGGCTTCATCGCGCTGGTACTCAAGCGCGGTGATTTGCCCGCTCGCCGCGGCGAGTTTCGCCTGAGTATCGTCCCTTTGCTTTTCCGCTGCCACACGCGCGTCATCCGCGGCGGCAACGGCGTCTTTCAAGTGGGCAATCTCCGAGCGCAATTGCTGCTCCTCCCGGGCGCTATTTTCCTGCGATGCCTGGGCCGCTCTCAATGATTCCTGTGCTTTTACAAGTTCATCACGCGCCTGACCTTCTGATTTTCTCGCTTTGTCGAGGTCGTCTTGTGCTTTTTCAAGCTTGGAATTTGTTCCCTGCAGACGCGTGTCGAGGGCTTCCTTTTCTTTCCGTGCGTTTTCGAGATCACTGTGCGCTTTATCGAGCGCGGTTTGCAATTGATCCGCTTTGTCGCGCAATTTTTTTGTTACCTCTTTGCTCGCGGCATCGGGCGGCGCCTGGGCGACGGTCTTGTCCGATTGCGGGGCCACAACTTCAGGCCCGGGCTCGGACCAGTCCTCGTTCGACGGCAGCGAGGGGGCAACTTCAGGCAAAGGATTTGCACTAGCGCTTAGCGCATTTTGTTTCGTCATCCTCTCCTGGATGCGCAAGATTCCTTCGCTGATTTTTTGGCCGCGATATTCCACGATCGCTGGCTGCCAATCAGCGTGCGATCGGCGCAATTCCGCGATCAGGCTTCCGGCAAATCGATATTTGGCCAGGGCCGTCTTGAACCGGTTTTCATGTTCCAGCTTCTCGCCCTGTTGTGCGGAGAGATACGCTTTAAGAAAAATTTCGCTCGGATCATCCTGCTGTCCCACAAGAACGCGCGTAGCCCCGACGAACAGAACGAGAGCGAGCAAAGCCGCGGCGGCGCACCTCACGCGATGGCGAGGCACAAAGATAAGCCAGCTGCGGGCAGATTTTCGTTCCACCGTCGGCGAGAATTAGTGGAACGACCGGGAAAAGTCGAGTCCTTTATTTGCAAAAAAAGATTCAAATTTTAAAATCTTGTTTCTGCGGCAATAATGGTGGTCGTAGCTCAATGGTAGAGCCCCAGATTGTGGTTCTGGTTGTTGCGGGTTCGAGTCCCGTCGGCCACCCGCCTTCGCCAAGGCTATGGCGGGCAGGCCCTGCCACGGCTTGGGCACAATCTCAAATTTCAAATTTTAAATTTCTCGCAGTGCCTGTAGCTCAACCGGATAGAGCTTCTGACTTCGGATCAGAAGGTTGGGGGTTCGAATCCCTCCAGGCACGGACTAACCCGCTGTGCTGTGCATCGACGTTCTGCTAATGCGGCGAGTGCAAGGATCTAGGCAGCCCGCGTTGCCTCGACAGGCGAGAACAACTATTGATGTCTCGATGCGATGAATAGAGACCGAGACGAGAAGTTCATGCACGCTGCGCTAGACGAGGCAAAGAAGGCACTCGGTCAGACTAGCCCGAATCCCGCGGTCGGAGCAGTTCTCGTCGTCCGCAATCGAATCGTGGCAAAAGGACATCATCGAGGAGCGGGCCGTGACCACGCTGAGGTTGAGTGCCTCCGCGATTTCGGTGGACGTGTGCCGACGCGTGCCACGTTGTATGTCACTCTGGAGCCGTGTTCGACGTTGGGGCGCACCGCGCCATGCACAGATGCAATAATCAGCGCTGGTGTTCGAAACATCGTCGTCGGTACTGTTGACATAAACCCACGGCACTCCGGCAAAGGAATCGGCCAGCTACGAAATGCGGGTGTCAGCGTGCGCGAGGGCGTTTTGGCGGATGAGTGCTCGCGGCTCAACAAGGCTTTCAACAAATGGATTGTCAGTGGGCGCCCTTTCGTCATCGCAAAATGCGGGATGTCGCTTGATGGTCGCTTGACGCGGCCTCCTGGCGAGCCTGGTTGGATCACAGATCGTTTGGCCCGCCGCCACGCACGTGAGCTTCGCGCGCGCGTGGACGCGGTGCTCGTTGGAGCGGACACGGTACCGAGTAGACAATCCACGATTAACCGTGCGCGGTCTGCGCCAGGCGCGACAGCCTTGGCGCATCGTGCTGACCCGCGCAGGCAAGCTGTCACGCTCGGCTCACTTATTTTCCGATCGGTTCGCTTCACGAACGCTGATTTGTCGCGGTAAATCTTTGGCTACCGTGCTAAAAAATCTTGGCAAACGAGGTATCACGAGCGTGCTGATTGAAGGCGGCGGCGAAGTGCTCGGCCAAGCGTTCGATGCGCGTCTCATTGATAAAGTGCAACTGTATCTGGGGCCGATCTTGAGCGGAGGACCAGTGATCGCGTTCCCGGGCCGGGGGGCCGAAAACACCGCGAATGCGATGCGCCTTCGCTGCGTTTCGTATCGACGAATTGGGCAAACGGTTTGCATAACAGGGTATCCTGAAGTCGTGGCGCACGGGTAAAAACGGGAAACCTTTGACGACGCCTCCTGTTTAATCATTAGGAGGTAAATAATGAAGAAACTTCTGTTAATTGCACTGGTGGCGGGGGGGGTGACCTTTGCTGCGGCGCCACGTTCCGATGCTCAAGTTTCCTTCAGCATTGGGTTCGGACCGGGCTACTACGGAGGATATTACCCTTACGGCTACTATTATCCGTATCGTTATAACTACCGGCCGTATTTGGGTTACTCCTATTACCGGCCGTACTATTGGTACGGCGGACACCGATATTATAACCGCCACCACCGCTATTACCGACACTAAGGCGACGTAGGATCTAGAAATCAGACTGAGCTGGCTCGAAAGCGATTTCGAGCCAGCAGCATTTTTTAGGGGCGAATCTTTTCCCCGCAAAAAAGCCGGCTCTATTTTTTTGGATTAGCCGACTCCGCCGGTTTGGTCGCGGGACTTTTGACCGGCTGGTCAATTTGGAACTCTTTCTTCAGCTGCTGAATCAGCGCTGGTAATTCCTTCTGCCGTTCCGCTTCGATCTGTTGCCGGAGGGCTTGTTCCACTTTTTGGCGTTCCTGCATGTAGCGGGATTCAAATTGAGCGCGTTCCTGAGGATTCAAGCGGAGGCCGGACTCGCTAAGTGCCGCTTCGGTCTCCCGCTTAATAGTCTCACGGCGCAGATTCTCTCGCTGGCGCATGACGTTCCGCTCCTCCGGGCTCATCCGCATCCAACGCTCGGCGTTGCGTCGAAAATTTTGCCGGGCTTCCGGAGGAAGTGCCATCCACCGCTCACGTATGCTCTGGTTTGGCGGTGGCCCGTGAGGAGGTCCGGTCGGCGGCCGGCCCATAGGTCGATGTGGTTGCGATTGCGGTTGCGCTTGTGCGGCGGCGCAGGATAAAGCGAAAACCGACAGAGCGACGATTAATTTACAAAGTCGGCTTTTCTTCCCACACGGTATTTTCATCCCAAGCGATCAATTCATCCAGATCAGCCACGACGTCATAATCTTGTGGATCGACTTTAGCCACCACGTCTAAATCGTTGGCAGACGTTGTCCGCGAGACTGGATGATGCGTGGCGATAGCCAGGCCGACCACGGCGATTGCCACAGCAGACGCTGCAACAAGTCTTCGCAGGCTGAACCAGTTTCGCGCCCGATCGAGACGAGTCGCTTCCTGGTGGATCTTTCTCAGCACGTTCCGGGCGAAGAATGGCGAGAGCGTGGGCTCGGGAACACGCCCGAGGATATCCCACAACTCGTTGTCATCTTGACGTTCCATAGTTTCCAATCAATTGAACTATTTGCAGGGTCGGAAGTTGCGCTCGAATGAGCGCTGAAAATCCGTGTTTAAATTCCTGGGGCTTCAATGAATCCCTCCAGTTGCCGAATACGGGTGGGATGCCGCATTTTGCGCAAGGCCTTTGCTTCAATCTGGCGAATGCGCTCGCGGGTAACTTGGAACTGCCGGCCTACTTCTTCCAGGGTTCGGCTGTACCCATCGACCAGCCCAAATCGTTGTTCGAGCACTTGCCGCTCCCGATCAGTGAGTGTCTCCAGCACGTCCTTGATTTTTTCCTTCAGCAGAACAATCGCGGTCATATCGCTCGGGTTTTCCGCGCCTCTGTCTTCGATAAAGTCGCCGAAATTTGTTTCTTCGCTTTCGCCTACCGGGGACTGTAGCGAGATTGGTTGCTGCGCCATCTTCAGCACCGCGCGAACCCGATCCACGGGCAGAAGCACTTCTTCGGCTACTTCTTCGGGCGTCGGCTCTCGGCCATATTCCTGCACCAGTTGTTTCTGTACACGCATGAGCTTGTTAATCGTCTCAATCATGTGGACGGGAATTCGAATCGTACGGGCCTGGTCCGCGATGGAGCGCGTGATGGCCTGACGAATCCACCACGTCGCGTAAGTGGAAAACTTGTAGCCCCGCCGATATTCGAATTTCTCGACTGCCTTCATTAATCCCATGTTCCCTTCCTGGATCAGGTCGAGAAACGACAGGCCGCGATTGGTATATTTTTTCGCGATGGAAATAACCAGACGGAGATTGGCTTCAACCATTTCGGTTTTGGCCTTGAACGCCTGGCGCAGCCAACCCTTCAGCGTCCGATACTCTTCTGCATACTCCGAAAGCGAAAACCACAGGCTCTTCTCTAACTCGCGCATCTTGTTCTGAAGTTGCAGCCGCCTTTTTTGACTGCGAGGATTTTTGGCGATTTCGGTTTGCAGGTAAAGCGACGTGTGGTGCGCGTCGTCCGCCAGGTGCACAAATTCCTCCGTAACTCTCTGCTTGAGGTAAAAATTCGGATAAATCCGCTGCAGCGAACCCATGCTTCTTTGAACGGCCCTGAACTTCTGGGAACGTTTCTTCGAAGAGTTGCGCACAAGATCGCAAAATTGGCGGCTAATCGACGCGCTTAATTGTTCCACCTGTCTGCAAAGACGCGGGAGGTTCTTCATATATCTTTCCCGGCTCTCGACTTTTTTGTCGAGAATCACCCGGTCGAACCGTTCCCGGCCCTCGAGCAGCTTTTGGGCGAGATCCAGATGGGCGCGCGCAACAAAGCCAAAGCGACTAATATGCTTCTGTACCATCCCCTCGGCCTCTTCGATCCGTTTGGAAATTTGGACTTCCTGTTCCCGAGTCAACAGCGGGACCTGGCCCATCTGCTTGAGATACATCCGTACCGGGTCGTCCAGAATATCGACCTTGGTTTCTGGTCTCTCTTCCTCTTCTTCCTCCTCGTCTGCGTCTTTCTTACCGTCCTTGTAGCGATCCACCTCCGACGCTTCAATAATGTCGATCTCCAGACGGCGCAGCCGTGTAAGGATGAGATCCAGTTCATCGGCGTCGGTAACTCCCTCCGGCAACGCCTCGTTTAGATCGTCAAATGTCAGGTAGCCTTGTTCTTTTGCCAGCTTGATCAGTTCACGAATGCGATTTTGGACTTCGATAGTCGAAAATAAATCAGCGGCCGCCAGCTGCCGCGCTGCTTCAGGCAGCGGTCCGTTATTACGCCGCGCCGAGCCAGGTCTGATGCGCTTGATTTTGGGCGCACCGATTCGTGGCTTTTTCCGATTCTTTCGAAGAGCGAAAGGTTTTCTTGATACGCTGCGGCGGCGATGGCTTCGATTAAGCCGTTGCGCCGACGATTGTCGCCTGCCTCCCCTTCGTTTCGAATGCCTGGCCAAGATAGTACGGTTACGGATTTGACTAAGACGTTCGACCTTCCGCGCCGCTAAAGATCGACAACTAATTATCGGCCCTGGCGGCGGGCTGCAAAAGCTCGTGGAGCTGTTCCTGCAGGTCAAGAATTTGTTTCTGCAAATTTACGACGTCTCCGGTGCTCAGTTCCGGAAGCTTTATGCGGTTCTGTGCGGCGGCCAGCCGGCGCCGCAGCACGGCATGGCGAATGCCAAGCCACCATTTTTCAACCATCGTTTCTGCGGCGGGCACTTTTTGCAGGAGCCATGCTGAAACAAGCGCCTCTTCCGCGGGAGAGAGCGAGGCCATGAAAGCGCTCAGCGACGCAGGATTATCAGGGTGCAGCTCACTTTGTAGAATGCGAATGAGAATCTCCGCGTCTGGCACTTGCTCGAGAGTCTCGCGCCAATTTTGCGCGAGAAGAAAATTTCGCGCCGCCTCATCGCGCAAAGCCAGAAGGCAAAGCATCGCAATGTCGTGCCTCGGCCCTGGCACAGCCTGTGCACGCGCAGACTCTGGTGCTTCCGAGGAAGGGGTTCCGCGGGGCTTTGTCGAGAGGAGCGTTCCAAAATCTGCAGGAGAGACACCGAGCCGGGCGGACGCTTTGTTCACCACCTCCCCGCGCATCAGCGGATCGTGCACTCGCGAGACGGTCTCGGCCAATCTGCGCGCGAGCTGCATTTTCGCGCCCAGGGACCTCACGTCCGCCGATTCCATTTCGCGCTCGATCCAATAATCAAAAAAATCTTGCGCACTCGCGACACGATTTTCGAATTTCTCTTTACCCTCTCGACGAACCAAGGAATCGGGATCTTCACCGCGCGGCAGCTCGACTACGCGCACGATCAAATTGTTTTGCAACAATGCATCAAGAGAACGCTCGGTGGCTTTGGCACCGGCCGCGTCTGAATCGAAGCACAGAACCACTTCATCCACAAAACGCTTCAGGATTCGCGCCTGATTCTCCGTAAACGCTGTCCCCTGTGGCGCAACCACGTTCGTGATTCCCGCTTCGAATAAGCTGATCAAATCGATCTGGCCTTCGCACACGATCGCGCAATTGGCTTCGATCAACGCCCGTTTGGATTTGTGCAGGCCGAAGAGCACGTTGCCTTTCCGGAAAAGCGGCGTCTCGGGCGAGTTCAAATATTTCGCTGCGCCTTCTTCATTTTTCAGAAGCCGTCCGCTAAATGCGATCACTTCGCCCAGGTCGTTGTGTATTGGGAACATGATGCGCCCGCGAAAACGATCGTATGAGGTTTGAGCTTTGAGGTTCGAGGTTTGATTTTGGTCGGAGTCGGCTTCATCCTTGGTCCTGACCAGGCCGCTGGTAATGAGGTCGCGCGCATCGTAGCCTCGCGCGCGCGCCCAGCTCCCGAATGCATCCCATTCGTCCGGCGCGTAACCGAGCTGCCAGCGTTTGGCGATTTCCGCCGTGATTCCGCGCTGTTTTAGATATTTCCGCGCTGGTTCGCCAACTTCCCTCTTAACCAAATTTTCATGAAACCACTCAGCAGCTTCGGCGTGCAGCTTTAGCAACGTCCTACGCGTCTCATATTGTCGCTCTTCATCCGCAGCGCCGCGTTTCTCCACTATCGTGATCCCAGAGCGGGCGGCGAGTTTGCGCACGGCTGATGGGAAATCGACGTGCTCATAGTCCATCACGAACCGGAAGACGCTCCCACCCACGCCGCACCCGAAGCAATGAAACGTCTGCCGACTCGGACTCACCGTGAACGAAGGCGTTTTCTCCTGATGAAAGGGGCAGAGCGCCTTGAAATTCGCTCCCGCGCGTTTCAGCGGAAAATACGAACCGATCACTTCGACAATGTCATTCGCGGCAGCGATTTGTTCGATTGTCTCCGAAGGGATGGTTCCCATGCGCGCCTGATTATTTTTGCCTCGTTTGATTTCGGAAGCGATGCAAAACTTACGCAGTGCGGCACCGTTTCAAAACAGTCATTGTAGGGCGTCTGTATCAGACGCCTAACCGCCAGAACATGCTGGCGTTTCACAGAAACGCCCTACAATTTCACCGGATGTGAACACGAGACTCTTGCTCCTGGCGTTGATATGTTGTCTCTCGGCGGGGACTGCTCAGGCGCGCGATGCCATCCACAAAGGCGACGTGGTTGTCGTGCCGTTGCGAGGCGAGGTTGCGCCTTCGCTCCTGGCGTTCTTGCGGCGCGCAGTCAAAACGGCCGAAAGCAACGAAGCCTCTGCGATTATTTTCGACATGAACACTTACGGCGGCCGACTCGATACCGCGGCCGATATCGTGAACGCGCTCAATCAAACGAAAATTCCCACTTACACCTTTATCAACACAAACGCCGGTTCTGCCGGCGCGCTGATCGCCGTTGCCACGCAACACATTTACATGTCGCCAGTGAGCGCAATTGGCGCCGCCGCTCCGATCCTCCCAACGGGTGAAGACCTTCCCGCCACCGCGAAGGAAAAGACGGTTTCATATTGGTCTGCGCTCGTCCGTAGTTCGGCAATCAAAAACGGCCACAATCCCGACATCGCCGAGGCGTTCATGAACAAAGACAAGGAAGTGAAAATCGGCGACCGCGTCGTTCATCCCAAGGGAGCCGTCCTCACTCTGAATGCTCAGGAAGCAACTGAACGGATCAACGATAAACCGTTGCTCGCAGAAGGCATCGCCGATTCGATTGTCGATCTGACCAAGAAAGCTGGACTCAAAGCGCAACATCGTCACGATCGAGCCAACTGGGTTCGAACAGATCGCGTTTTGGATCACTGCGCTCGCGCCTTTGCTTCTGCTAGGTGGGATCCTTGGCGCGTATTTGGAGTTCAAAATTCCCGGCGCGACATTGCCCGGAATTATCTCTGCAATTTGTTTCGCGCTCTTTTTCCTCGGGCACTACCTGGCCGGGCTCGCCGGCTGGGAAGTCGTTGCGCTCTTCATTCTCGGGATAATTCTCGTGTTGATTGAGATTCTCTTTTTCGCGCACACCACAATCGTTTTCGGAGTGCTCGGCGTGTTTCTCATGCTCGGGTCTTTGCTCTGGACGATGGTCGATCGCTATCCGGGTCAAAACTTTTTCCCAACCGGCAAAATGCTCGCGATGCCGCTGCTTAACATGTTCATCGCAATCGTGGGATCAATCATCGTCATTGCCCTGCTCGCTCGCTATCTGCCGCGAACGAGCATTTACCGGCGATTCGCTCTCATGGAGGCAAATCCGCCCGGTCCATCGCTGGCCGGCGTACCGCGACAATTCGCCACTGCGCTCGCGCTCACGCCCGGCACGCAAGGCACCGCAGTCACCGTTTTGCGACCGAGCGGCAAAGCGCGTTTCGCCGATCACGTCGTTGATGTCGTCACCGAAGGCGAATTCATCGCCCCTCAAACACCAGTCACTGTCATTCAAACGGACGGAATGCGAGTCGTGGTGAAAAGCGCTGCGCAGATCTAGCGGCCAGCTTAATTCAGTTTATCCACCTGCGACGACTCGGATGAATTCGATGCGGTCGCCCTCGGACAGCAGCCGCTCCTCCCACTCGTGTCGATGCACGGCGAGGCCGTTGTGCTCGACCAAAATGGATTGTGGCGGCAATTGATAACGGTTGACTAAGTCCGCGATCGTCTTCGCTTCCCGCGCATCTACGTGGTCGCCATTGAGTGAAATCTTCACGCTCCGCAAAGGGCCTGGTCCCAATCTTTCCAAACCGGTTCGAGGCCGCGGCGGCGAAGGACTGCGGCGATTTCGGCAGGGGAACGTTCGTCGCTAATCTCGAATTGACCGGTGGCGAGTTGGTCTTCGCCTTCCTGGTATTCGGGCGCGACGATGCGCCCGCGCACAGTGCGATGCAAATGTTCGCGGCCTTGCCGGGTATAACCGCCGGGCTCGGTGTGACTGCCGGCGCTCATCATCGTTACTCCGATTAAAGCCAGTGAATCACGCAGCGACGCGCGCTCACGCGTGCTGAGCACGATGCCGAGCTGCGGGAAAGTAATCCGCAACGCGCAAACCAATTGCGCCAACTCGCGGTCGGTCATCGAAAAAAGCGGACGAAATCCGCCGGCAGCCGGACGTAACCGCGGCAAACTTACTGTGATTTGCGCCTGCCAACAGTGTTTGAATAAATGTTCCAAGTGGGCGGCGAGCGCGATCGCTTCATCCTGCCAACGCGACAGACCAACGAGCGCACCGATACCGAACCGGCGAAACCCCGCCGCGTACCCCCGCTCGGCGCAACCGAGTCGAAAATTGAAATCGCGTTTCGGTCCGGCGGTGTGCATTTCCGCATAAACACCGCGATTATACGTCTCCTGATAAACGACGAGCCCTTCCGCGCCGGCCTCGACAATCGGCACATAGTCATCCATCTCCATCGGGCCCACCTCGATGGAAATCGACGAAAAATCCGGAGCGAGGGCCCGCACGCATTCAGCCAAGTAGTCGCGGCTCACAAATTTGGGATGCTCGCCTGCAACGAGAAGGATCTGGCGGAACCCTTGACGCGCGAGATGCTGCGCTTCGGCAATCACTTCATCCACGTCGAGCGTGACCCGAAGGATTGGATTATCCCGCGAGAAACCGCAATACCGGCAATTGTTGATGCATTCGTTAGAAAGATAGAGCGGCGCGAACAGGCGCATCGTGCGTCCGAAATTCTGAAGCGTGAGCGAACGCGAAGTCTGCGCCATCGCTTCGATTTCCCGATCGGATTTCGGGGCGATCAGGTGCTCGAAACGTCGAACTTGCTCCGATTTCTTCAAAGCCAAATTGTCCAGGGTTTCGACGAACGACATCAGAATAATTTCGTGCCCAGGCCAGCGTTCGCAAACACCAATCACTACTTTGGCTTAGAAAAGCCATTAAGCCCTCCAGTGGTTCAGAGACTCCCTCTTGCCATGGGCGTACAAAAAAAGCGGCGTCCGTTATTCCGGATGCCGCTGTAGCAAATGCTATTGCCGCTGCTTAGAAAGCAAAATTCACGCCGGTGCGAACCATGCCGAAGTTGTTGTTCGAACCATCCACAAAGTTCCAGCTGAAGTCACTGACCCAGCCGATATGCGGGGTAAAACGCACTTCCAAGCCGCCGCCGACCTGGCCCATTGCGCGCGTCTCGCTGTCGGTATGACCAACCGTCTCATAAATGTCGAAGCCCTCGCCTCCTTGGGCGATGGTCCCTCCTTCGCGCTCCCACCGATTGATCGGCCTCTGGCCGCCACCAAAGATGGCGCCGCCACCGCCAAAGATATAAGGTGAAAAGCGGCTGCAGTGGATCGGGTAACGCAGGGTCAATGTACCCAGCACGGCACCGACCACGTTGTTCTCATTGTGAAAAGTGCGCGAAAAGATTCCGTCGCTCAAATCGACAAAGACATCTTCGCGCGCCTGTCTGGCATCGACAGCCCAGCCTTCGATTCCGACACCGAAATAACGGTGGAAGAAATATTTGAAGTCCATACCACCGCCCCAGGCGTGATCGGCCTCGAGGTAGGTGTCATCTTTCCAGTCGTTTGCGGTGAAAACATAAGTTCCCCACAGACTCACGTTAAACTCGTTATCGGCGTACCACTCCGGGCACGGAGGCGGTGCTACCTGTTTCATTTCTTTCCCCGAATAGTTCTCTCCGGCAAAAGCGACTGAAGCGATCACCCCGAACCCTAACAGGCATGACACCAATCTCTTCATTATTTCTCCCCTTGGTTAAGTTTCGTTTTTACCCTCCAAACATTTTGGAGCGGACGAGTAATAACGAATTTCGCATCCTTGTCTGGATGCCACGAGCATGAGCCGAGCCGCCAAAAATTGCAAGCTTTTTTCGCCACCTGCTGAACCAGCTTAAGGCTTCAGTTCCGCTCCGGTATTCGCGTCCGTAATGAGAAACTTCTCATGGTGAAACGTCGGGTCGCCACGAAACATTAGGCGGCCTGCGTACCGGCGCTCCAGCTCCACCAGCAGTTCTTCGTCTTCCTCCTTCAGTCGCTTCAAAACGTCAGGGTTCAGGATGACCCGAATCTCGTGGATGCTATCCTGGTATTTGCGCATTACGGTGTTGAGAGTGCGGTGCAATTCCACGCTTGTGGTCATGGAGGTTTTCACAACGCCGCGACCACCGCAGTAAGGGCAATTCTGGTAAATTGTCTCGCTGAGGCTTTCCTGTGCCCGCTGGCGAGTCATTTCCATCAGGCCGAGCTGTGAAATGGGAAGCACATGCGTCCTGGCTTTGTCGCGGGTGAGTCGCTCCTTCATCAAATTGTAAACTGCCTGCTGATCTCTACGGCTCTTCATATCGATGAAATCGCTGATGATTAACCCCCCGATATTGCGTAACCGGAGCTGGCGGGCGATTTCATCTGCCGCCTCGAGGTTCGTCTGCGAAATCGTCTTCTCCACATCGCGCCCGCCTTTGTTGCGGCCCGTATTCACATCAATCGCTACCAGTGCTTCAGTCTCGTCGATCACAATATAGCCGCCACACTTCAACCAAACTTGCCGGTGAAAAGCGTCGTCGATTTGTTTTTGCACGCCGTAGGTTTCGAAAATCGGCGTCGCGCTATCGTAAAAATGGACCCGATTCCGCGCGCGCCGGGAAATCTGGCCAATCATTTCGCTCATCCGCTCCGTTGATGGCCGATCATCGCAAACAACCTCGTCGATTTCTTCGGTGAGAAAATCGCGCACGGTCCGCTCAACCAGGTCAGGCTCCTCGAAGAGGCGGCAAGGGGCCGGGTTCTCACGAATGGCCTGCTCGACTTTGGCCCACTGATCGAGAAGGAAACGCAAATCGCGCACAAAGTATCTTGCGCGCTGGCCTTCGCCTACGGTGCGAATGATCACGCCGACGCCTTCTGGCATGTCCAGCTCACGCAAAATCTTGCGTAGCCGCTCGCGTTCTTTAGGGCTCTCGATTTTTCGCGAGATACCGCTGCGATCACTGAACGGCATCAGAACGAGGTAGCGCCCGGCAAAACTGAGATTGGTTGTCACCCTCGGCCCTTTCGTGCCGATCGGGCCCTTGGTGACCTGTACAATTACATCCGAGCCGACTGGATAAATGCTCGGTATGTCTTTTACCGTGATCCGTTTTCGAGGCCGCTTGTTGGTCCGCCGATCGATTTCTTCAATGCCGCTGTCGAGCGCAGCGGGAATCGCATCCCAAAAATGAAGGAATGCGTTTTTCTCGAAGCCGATGTCAACAAACATCGCCTTCAAGCCCATCTCGATGTTTTTGACTTTGCCCTTGTAAATGCTGCCGACGATGTTTCGCGAGCTCTTACGCTCGACGCTGTATTCCTCGAGCCGGCCATTCTCGAGCAACGCCACGCGACACTCGAGTTTTTCTACACTGAGTATGAGCTTGTTCCCCGTTTTGCGAGAGCGAAGCCCCAAAATCTTTCTTACCTTGTCTATCATAAAATTGAAGAGGTTGAGCGATCAGAGGCGCAATCGCCGGAATATTCTGCGATAGCATTTCTGATCGAGAGTTCATCGTACTCCACGCCGGCGAGCGGGCGGTGGCGTTGGCGCCGGCTGGCGGCGAATTCCAAAAAGTCGTTCGAAAAAGTTGCGAGGTTGCGACGCGGCAACGGGAACGGCGCGCGCCACAGGAGCGGTACCTCGTCGTCTCACTTGGCCTTGAGAATCTGCTTCCGGTTCGACATCAGGCGCCGCATCCGAACTTGCCATCTGAACTGTAGCAGTTTGCGACGAGTCGGCATTTTCTTCGTCATCGCCTCCGAGATTTCCTCCCGCATCGTGGTAACTCACGTCTTTGATCATCTGAAATGGATTGGCCTTGTGCGCGGGTGCGAGCCAGGCGACCTGCATGTCGAACTTTCCTTCGTCGAGCGCCAAGGTGCGCTCCATAATCCGTGCAGCTATGGGCCCCGCGACGCCACCACCGTGCTCGCCACCCTGCGCCATCACTACAACGACATACTTCGGATGGTCAAATGGCGCGAAACAGGCGAACCATGCAGTCGTATCCTTATGACCCCGCACACTGGCCTGCGCGGTGCCGGTTTTCCCGGCTACGACCCAATCCTTCAAACGCGCTCTGCCGCCGGTGCCGCCGTCTTCATTAACAACCTTCCAAAAACCTTTGCGCACGAGTTCGATCTTATCAGGCGAGATTTCCTGCCGTAAATCAGATCGCACGCGTGGCGCTGGCGCTGCTGGATTGCCTTGATCATCGAGCACCGGCGAGCCGTCCTGGTGCAAAACTCTATCAACCAGGCGTGGGTAATAGCATATGCCACCATTTGCGATCGCCACGTAGGCCATTGCCAATTGCAAGGGCGAAACAAGCGTGTATCCCTGGCCAATTGAGACATTGGCGGTTTGCGCCTGCGACCATCTTTCTTGTGGATGATGGATTTGCATCCACTCCGGCCCAGGCATATTGCCGTTCTGTTCGCCGGAGAGTTGCAGGCCCGATTCCTCGCCAATGCCAAGCATCTTTCCCACGACGTCAATCGACTGAATTCCGGCTGCATTGCCGTATTGATAGAAAAAGGAGTCGCACGAAACCTTGATCGCATCGGGCAGCCCTATTGTGCCGTGCGTATAATGTTTTTCGTTTACCCAGCATTGGAAGAAATGGTCACCGTAACTCACACCGCCACCACAGCTGTATTTCGCCCCTGCGAGATTTTTTGTGCCCCGCAGACCGGCAAGCGACGTGATGAGCTTGAATGTCGATCCTGGCGGCAATGCGCTGATCGCACGGTTGACCAATGGATCGCCCTCGTCTTTTTGCAGTGCTTTCCAATCCTTCGCTTTGATGCTGGGGATAAAAGTGTTTGGATCAAACGATGGCACAGTAGCCATCGCCAAAACGTTGCCATTGTTCGGATCGACCACCACCGCTCCGGCCCGGCTCACTGCGCGCAGCGCTTCCTCCGCAATCGCCTGAATGCGCGCGTCGATGGTCAGGAAAACGTTGGCGCCTTGTTGCGGCGGATCTTCGCGCAGCACTCCCTCGATGGTTCCCTTGGCATTCTTGCGCAAATAACGCACACCGGGTTTTCCGCGCAGATATTCGTCCATCGTTTTTTCGATGTTCGATTTTCCTTCGACGTCCTGCTGATAGAAGGTGAACTTCCTTGCTTCCTCTTTGTCGATGTCGTCAGGCATGCCGACGTAACCAAGAAGATGCGCCGCTAGCGCGCCATAAACATAAGAGCGCACCGGCTTAATGGCGATATCCACGCCGGGTAATCCGACATCGTGCTCCGAAAACTTGGCCATCGTGGGAAAATCGATGTCTTTGATATAGGAAAACGGGACCTCGGTATCGTTGCGATAGTGCCGCTCCAGCTTGCCGGCGTTGTAGTCGCGCGCCAGATCAAGCTCGTTAAGACGCGGGACGATGCCATCATTAACAATTTTAATGATGTCCGGTTCCTTTTGATCTTTCGGCATGCCGTTGATGATCGCTCGATACTCGGTCAAGGGCGGCGAACCAAAACGTTCTCGATAACCTTTGACCATTTCCGGCAAATAAAAATCCACCTCGTAACTGGCGCGGTTTTGGACAAGGGTCACGCCGTTGCGATCTTTGATCTCGCCGCGCACTGAGGGGATGCGCACCGTGGCTTGAGAACTGCCGCGCAACTGGGAAGTCCATTCCGCGCCATGCGCCACTTGTATCCACCAAAGCTTCAGGCCGAGGGCGCCCATACCCAACAGCATGAGTAAGCCGAGAAACTGAATCCGAATACGCGAAGTCAAACGGCCTCTCTTCATTCGAGTCGCCCCCTTTCGGGACCGTATGAATAAGCCGTCATCCGTCCCATCCATTGCAGAAGCCAGAACAGGATCGGCGCCACTGCCATGGCGATGAGACCGGGTCCCCCGATTTGCCACCAAATCTCACGGGTAAAAACAAAGGAGCCGCGGCGGAATGTGATCATCAGGTATTGCGCCAAAACTATCAGTGAAGTGAAAATGCCGCTCAGGATGCAATGCACTTCCCACCGGCCGCGAGCAAACAGCGGTCTCAGGCCGTGCATTATTCCTGCCAGCACACCGTAAAGCAGTATCGACGATCCGATTGAGATTTCAACCTTCCCACCGATCACTTGCACGGTAAGCGCATCCAGCAAAAGCCCTGCATACAATGCAAGCGCGAGCATGAGGGGGAACGGCAAGGCCATTGCTCCATAGAAAACAATAACCGGCACGATATAAACGTGGGCGTTGTAGAGCCACGGCAGCGCCGGAATGAAGAGCTCGGCAATCTGCGCCGCCAGCACCAAGACCAACAGAAGGAAAAAGAATATCATCGTCGGCCTGTGACTACGAACACATCCTCCAAATGCGAGAGATCGACCGCCGGGGTCAGTTGTGCCTGTCCATCCAACTCCCGAACACGAAAACTTTTCACAACGCCGATCAGCAAACCGGACGGGAAAACGCCGCCTACTCCTGACGTATAAACTTTTTGGCCGGGCTTCAGGTCCGCCTGTTTCGTTAAGAAATTCAGGTCCAAAAGCGGGCTCAGTCCCGTCGTCACTCGCTCGCCAGAGACGATCCCCTGCTCGCGGCTTCCTTCCACTGAGGCCGCGACCCGGCAGTTTTCATCGGAGACCAATAAAACAATCGAGATGCTGTCGCTTACAGTGGTTATTTTCCCCACCAGACCTTCGGCCGTTACCACAGGCATGTCGATTTCGATTCCACCCCTCTTGCCGCGGTTAATCGTGACCGTTCGCCACCAAGTGGAAGAATCGCGCGCGACAATTTCTGCCGCGATCAACTTGAAGACCGAGCGCTCTCGATAATTGAGGGCGTGACGTAGACGATTCACTTCATGCTCGACATCGCGCAAGCCGTTATTGGTCGCGCGCAGTTCCCGATTTTGCACCTCAAGTGTAGCATTCTCGTGCTCCAGTTGATCGAGCGACTTCAACCCGGTGCGCACGGATGTGATCTGTTTTTTCAGCCCTGAGCCGCTAGTCAAGAATGGCGCCAGCAATTGATACACGCCAGACTTAAACTTCTCCGTGGTGCTCGCGCCGAAGCTGAGAAAATATCCCAGAATAGCGCCAAAAATCAGCAACGCGATGATGTTTGTGCGACTCATCTCGATTTCGGAGACCGGAGACCGGATAGCGGATAGAATAGAGCCACCCGCGAATCAAAAGCCTTTTCGGTTTCCGCTTTCCGCTCTTCGGTCTTGTCAGCGCCACTGGCGATCCGCTGAGGCCACCTGACGCAAAAACTTGAGTTCATTGAGGCATTTGCCGGTCCCTTCTGCCACCGCGCTGAGTGGATCTTCGGCTACATGGACGGGCAAACCTGTTTCCTCACTCAAAAGTTTGTCAAACCCTCGCAGTAACGCGCCTCCGCCTGCGAGAACCAATCCCCGATCCACAAGATCTGCAGAAAGCTCGGGCGGACAGCGCTCCAGAGTAATCCGGACGGAATCGACAATCGTCGAAATCGGTTCAAGCAACGCTTCGCGCACTTCCTGAGAAGTAATCATAAGGGTTTTAGGCAAACCAGCGACCAGATCGCGGCCCTTCACTTCCACGCTGGTTTCCTTTTCGCTCGGATACGCCGAGCCGATCTTGATCTTGATTTCCTCGGCCGTGCGTTCGCCGACCATTAAATTGTAAGCGCGCTTCATGTACTGTACGATGGCTTCGTCCAACTCGTCACCGGCTACACGCACGCTGCGACTAAATACAATTCCGGAGAGCGAAATAAGAGCGACTTCGGTCGTGCCTCCGCCGATATCGATGATCATGTTGCCGGCAGGATCCTGCACCGGAAGTCCCACGCCGATCGCCGCTGCCATCGGTTCTTCGATCAAATAAACTTCCCGCGCGCCGGCATGGGTCGCCGATTCGCGCACTGCGCGCTTTTCCACTTCGGTGATTCCGGAAGGGACCGCGATAACTACGCGCGGCCTCGCGCGCACGCGGCGATTATGCACTTTGCTGATGAAATGCCGCAACATCGCCTCGGTAACTTCGAAGTCGGCAATGACACCATCTTTGAGCGGACGCACCGCGACAATATTCGCTGGCGTGCGACCGAGCATGCGCTTGGCTTCGTCGCCTACCGCCAGCACTCTGTTGGTGCCGGCCTGCACCGCCACCACCGACGGCTCGCGCAAAACGATCCCCTGATCTTTTACGTAAACAAGAGTGTTCGCCGTGCCGAGATCGATCCCGATGTCGCTGGATAACCAGCCGAAAAGTCCGTTGAACATGAATTATTTATTACCAGCACTTTCCAGTCCGAAGGAAGCGCGTTCACCCGTTTGAGCGGATCCTTTCGCAGGACCCTTTCCCGCGGCGCGATTCGGCCAGCCTGAAACGCCGTAACATGAAACAGTGCGGAGCGCCGTCAAGGGCATTCTGCTGGAGTGATGGAGTGTTCGAGTGCGGGAGTATTGCCGAGAGGCTTGCCATCACTCCATTACTCCATTACTCCATCACTCCATGGAAAGAGTGATCGTGGCCCCGTCCATTCTTGCCGCCGATTTCTCGCGACTCGCTGACGAAATCAATCGCGTCGAAGCGGCAGGCGCGGATTGGATTCACTGCGACATTATGGATGGACATTTCGTCGATAACATTTCGTTTGGGCCGGAGATTGTCAGGATTGTACGCGGCCTAACGAGTCTTCCGCTCGATGTCCATCTCATGATCGAGCATGCCGATCATTACGTGCCGCGATTTGTCAAAGCCGGCGCAAACTCGATCACCGTTCATGTAGAGCCGGAAGCGAAACACGATGTCGAAAAAACGTTGCAGCAGATTCGAGACACCGGTTGCCGCGCCGGGCTTACTTTGAATCCTGAAACACCATTCGATTTAATCGAACCATTCCTCCATAAAATCGACCTATTCCTGATCATGACGGTGCACCCCGGTTTCGGCGGCCAATCATTTCGAGCTGATCAAATGCACAAAGTTAAGCGCGCCAGATCGCTGAATCCCAACCTCGACCTTGAAGTGGATGGCGGCATCAACGCGGACACGGCCAAGCTCTCAATCGAAAACGGCGCAAACGTCCTTGTCGCCGGCACCTCAATTTTTCACTCGAAAGATTATGCCAAAGCCATTCGCGAGTTGCGAGGCGATTTCGGAAAACCGCAAAGACGTAAGAGGTAACCGCCAAGGCTTTTGTCCACAGGGCGCGTCATTCCGTGCGCGCCGCCTCCGCAAACTCAAAAACGGCCAGCAGAGGACTGCCCGCCCTACCGATGCGGACTTTGCGCGCTTGCGCTCGCCGTATCTATAGCGCACCCACGACCGGCTCGGCTTCTGCGGTAGTTTCAGCCATCACTTCGTCAGTTTGCGTGACGCGCACAACTTCTTCGATGGTTGTTCTGCCCTGGGCGACGCGTCGCCAGCCGTCGTGCCGTAAAGTCTCCATGCCTTCGGCGAGGGCGCATTGCTTGAGCTCGCCGCCGTCGCGTTTTCGCATGATCAGCTTTCTCAGCGGCTCGGTGATGAGGCAAATTTCATAAATCGCCACGCGACCCTGATAGCCGGTCTGGCGGCATTGCTCACAGCCGGCACCGCGCCGGAAGCTGGTACCGAGCTCCTTCACCGGAAAACCGATCTCGGCAAGATAGTCGTGCGGATAATCGACCATTTCGATACAGTCGGGACAAATGGTGCGTACCAGCCGTTGTGCGATGAATGCCTTCACGACCGACGCCAGCAGGAACGGTTCCACGTCCATGTCCAGCAAGCGCGTGATGCCGCCTACAGCGTCGTTGGTGTGCAGCGTGCTGAAAACAAGGTGACCAGTCATGGCCGCGCGAATCGCGATGTCCGCGGTTTCGACATCACGAATTTCCCCGACCATCACGACGTTGGGGTCCTGTCGCAAAATATGACGAAGACCTTTTGCGAAGGTCAGATCGATCTCCGGTTTCACCTCGATCTGCGAAACACCAGGAATTCGATATTCGACCGGTTCTTCGATGGTAATGATGCGGCGCTCCACAGAATTAATGCTGGAGAGAAAACAATAAAGGGAAGTCGATTTGCCGCAGCCGGTCGGGCCGGTGAGAAGAATGATCCCGTTCGGTTGCGTCAGGAGATGGCGAATGATCTTTTCCTGCTTCTCGCTCAAATCGAGGCGCCCAAAATTGAATTCCTGCTGGCCCCGACTGAGCAATCGCAGACTGATCGATTCGCCGTTGACTGTTGGAATTGTCGAGACGCGTACGTCGATCTCCTGATGGTTGGCGAGCAAATTCATTCGCCCATCCTGAGGCAACCGGCGTTCGGCGATGTCCATGTGCGACATCACTTTCAAGCGCGAGATGATGGCCGCTTGCAAGACGCGCAATTGCGGCGGCACAGCGACCTCGTGCAAAATTCCATCGATTCGATACCGAATTCGCAAATCGTTTTCCAGCGGCTCGACGTGAATGTCGGTCGCACGCTCGAAAATCGCCTCGCGAATGATCTGGTTTACGAATTTCACCACCGACGCCTCGGGATCGTCGGCGTTCAACTCGATGGCAGTCTCGGTGTCCTGCAACACGTCGAAGGAACGATTCGTCTTCAGGATCTCATCGAAAGTTTCCGCCCCGACGCCGTAGAGCGTTTTTATCGCACGCAAAAGCTGCGCTCGCGGCACCAGCACCCATTCGACCGGCTTTTTTAAAAGCTGCGCTGCGAGCTGGCGGCCAATGGAATTGAAAAGATCATAAGTCGCCAGGACGACCGAATTTTCCTTCACCTCGATGGGCAGAATTTGATGCTGAAAGACAAAACGACTCGGCAGGATCGATAACGTCTCGCGATCGATCTTTTTCGCATCCATGGAGACAACCGGCACCCGGAAGAAATTCCCGATCGCGCCGAGAAAGCGTTGTTCGTCCACCTTGCCGGAATCGAGCACCTGGCCCACCCAGGAACCGCCGTTCAGGTTTGTGGCCAACTGGGCCGCTTCTTCGTTCGAAGACACGCCGCTTTCCAGCAGCAGATTAATCAAAGATTGGCTGGGAGCTGAGGTCATTCAGAAAAACTCACGGCATGTGTAATGCGCGCCGCACCGGATCGGTAAGCGTGCCGGTGACGCGCATGGAATAGTTCTTTTGCAGCCGCGCGATGGCGTCCGCTACCGCTGGGGTGAACACGCCGTCAACGGGGCCACAATAGTAACCCAGCCGGTGCAACGCTCTTTGCATCGAGCCGACATAACCCGGATCCAAAATGAGTTGTTCGGGGGCCATGAAGTAATAACACCAACGCCAGTGATATCTCGGCGCGAAATCTGTAGCGTTGACGTGACGACCCTGATGGACAAGCCCATATTCGTCGCGTTGAGCCAATGGATCGGTTGACCGAAAAATGTCGTAATCGAAGACGTCAAACTCATCGGCGTGCACGATGGCTGCGCCTAACCCAACAATCAAAGCCAGTGCTATTCGTTTCATACTAGGAGGATTTGCTACATATCTTTGGACGCGGGAATATCCGGTGGCGGCAAATTTATCTGTTTGCCCTGTTCTACTTTGGGGCAGTCCGGGCACTCGGCCTGATCCAAGTCCGGACCAAAATGTGTCGTGTTCTCCCATTTCTGGCGCAGCCGATAAGAATCCAGCTTGGTCAGGGTCACCTGCGGGCACATAAGAATGATTAGCTCCTGCCGCTGCTTGCCAGTTGCCGTGCCACGGAACGCTGCTCCGATTAGGGGAATGCGTGACAGATAAGGAATGCCCTGGTAACTCTTCTGCTTCTGCTCTTGGATCAATCCGCCCAGGATAATGGTCGATCCGTTCGGGGCAGAAACGGTGGTACGGATATACTTTGTGTCGATTGTTGGGACCGAATTGCCACTGATGTTTACGTTTCCGTTCGGGACAAGGCTGTCGAGCTTTTGCAAAATATCCAGCGACACTTCTTTCTCGGAATTAATGAGCGGTACGACCTCAAGCTGAAGCACGACTTTCTTGTACTCGATGCTCGCCTGCACAGCGGCCGTTCCGACGACATTGGTTCCAACATTCGTAAGAGTGTTTACCGGAACTGGAACCTCCTGTCCGGAAGCGATGATCGCTTTCTTGTTGTTGCTGGTGAAAACCGTCGGTCGCGACATGACTTTAAACCGACCGGTGGACTCAAGCAGATGCACAAGAGCCGCCAGATAATTTCCAGCCGCAACATAAATGTTAGTGCCATTGGTTACGTTCTGAACAATCTGGCTGAAATTGATCAGATTCGAGGGATCGATTATTCCACCTCCAGTGATCGGTCCGGGTGAAATGGAAGGAGCGACACTCGGGAGCGGAATTAACGGGTTGTTGTTCCCAAATATGGTGTTGTTGCGGGAGATGCCCACGAGTTTGTTTTGGTACTTGGCGAACCAATCGACACCGAATTCCTCGGTGTTGCTCAGTGACAACTGACCGATAACCGTGCTCAGCGCCACTTGCGGCGCTTTGACGTCCATTTCGTCCAGGATCTTTTCCACCTTCACGACGACCTCGCGATTGCCAAGAACGATAATCGAGTTCGCACGCTGATCGGCGATAAGCTTTGAGTTTCCGATTGTGACCGCTTTAGGCGTAGTGTCCACCGGCTGCGTGGAAAGTTCTTCTGAAATGTTGACTGAGCTGCCACCGGAAGTGCTCCCCAGTCCACCGGGGTATTGACTGGTATCTGTGGAACCCGTGGAACCCGTCCTACGCTGTTGGGGTTGCTGCCCGGGTGCCGTTAGACCGCCGCCCGCAGGCCCGCCACCTGCTGCTCCGGCGCCCGCTTCTGCCCCCGGTTCAGTCAATGCTTGCACCAGCACTGGCAGAACGTCACCGGCCGAAACGTATTTCAAATACCGTGTGACCGGTTTCGCAAACTCAACGTTCGCATCAAATTCGTGGATCAATTGACGGATGAAAGGCATGTTGATCGGCCGCGTCACAATATGAATGCGGTTGGTGCGCACGTCGGGAGTAATCTTAATTTTACCCACGATCACCGCTTCTTCGGACAGGATGCCGCCGCTCGCCTCGGCGGACACCGGCTGCTGCACTACCCCGGGCATCTTCACCGCGCGAACACCCGGCTGACCCGGTACGGTTTCACTGCCCTTTTCAAAAATTTCCTTGAGCATGTCCACTACTTTGCTGGCATCGGCGCGCTCGAGCTTGATGAACTCACTCACCACTTCGGCTGGCGCCACGTCCACTTGGTCAATCACACCGGCAAGCTGCCGAATAATGTCGGCGTTCTGGGTCACCAGCAGGCTGGACGATTTCGGCAAGGCCAGAATGTTGATCGTGCCCGAGCTCCCCTGGAAATATGCCATCAACACCTGTTGAAGCTCCTGCGGATCGGCGTACTGCAGCTTGAACAGAAAGCTGACCACGGGGTTACCCGCCGGAATGTCCGCCAGATCCGAAATGATCGGCACCGGCGCCTTCCGCGGATTCTGGCCGGCCCCCACGATGTCGAGTAGGTCGCGGCCAGCCGGAACAAGCGAAATCCCGTTGAGCGCCATGCTCATCTCGATGATCTTGATTGCCTCATCGCGCGAAACCTCTTTGGCGATGAAAATGTTCACCTTGCCCTGCACAAAATTATCCATCACCAGTTTCTTGCCGGTGAGCTGCTCGTAAAGATGCAAGACATCGACCACATCGCTGTTCGGAAACTGGAGCCGAACCATCGCTGGGTTGCTTGGAGCAGCTGGCGGATCTGCCGGTGGCGGATTCGCTACCTTGGCAGCTGGCGCTGGCTTGGCACGCTGCGGTTCGCCCTGAGCTAAAACCGCGCTCGCGCTGGCAAGCGCGAGCATCGCGATGCAGAAAAGCCGGTGCACAGTGCTATCTGGGTGGATCGGCGAGCGTAATAGATGTGTGAGACCCGTCAACGTATTTCCCTCGGTTGAGACCATCCTTTAATGCTGGCGTTGGATGATGCAGGGCTGGTAGCTTACCAACGATTACCGATGCTGCAAGCGATTCACCGTTCAAATTCCGGGCGCAGGCGCGCCCTCGTAATCATTTTTTGTATTTCGACGGCGGCGATCATGTTCGCCGCGCCGACGCAGACCCAAAACGCAACTGCTCAGATCCGCTCCGTCCTTAGCGCGCAACAGGAAGCATGGAACCGAGGCGATATCGACCGGTTTATGAATGGCTACGCGCGATCACCATCGACCGTCTTCGTTTCGGAGGACACAATTAGACGCGGCTGGGAAACCGTGCGCGAGCGTTACAGGAAAAAATATTCCGATCGCGCGAAAATGGGCACGCTCGCCTTTTCTGATCTCGAGATTGCGCTGCTTTCACCTGATGCAGCGGTGGTACTCGGCCGTTGGAGCTTGAAGCGCGCAAACGACCAGCCGCATGGACGCTTCACGTTGATCTTTAAACGTCTGCCAGAAGGCTGGCGTATTGTGCACGATCATACATCGGCGGCTCCGCCGAAGTGATTTGTAGGGCAATCACGCGCGCAAACGCGCGAGCAACTTCTCATGAATGTTGTCGAACCCGCCGTTACTAAAAACCACGACGACATCTTTTGGCCGCAACATTGGAACAATTCGATCCACAATGGCATCGGCGTTGTATTCGTAAAACGCAGGCCGGCCAGCCCTGGCAATCGCAGCCACAACCCGCTCTGGGTTTAATCGCTCAGCTTCGGGGATCTGTTCCAGCCTGGCCACCTGCGAGATGAAAACTCCATCGGCCAATTTCAGCGCTTCAGGGAGTTGTTGTTGAAAGATCGCGCGCCGGGTCGTATTCGAGCGCGGTTCGAAGACAGCCCAAAGCCGGTGCCCGCGATAGCGCTGGCGCAGCGCCTGTAACGTCTGCGCGATTGCCGTGGGATGGTGGCCGAAGTCGTCAATCACCTTCACGCCCCGCGCTTCGCCACGAAGCTCCAGCCGCCGCGCAATCCCGGCAAAACTCTTGAATGCGTTATCGATTTTCGTCTTTGGCACATCATAAAACCGCGCCGCCATGGCAGCCATCGCAGCATTGTGGACGTTGAATTCGCCAACGAGCGGGATTTCAAAAGTGTCTTCACCAAGCTTGAACCTGGAACCTTCAACCGAGTAAGCGACGTCACGGATTCGCTGGGCGCAATTCTTCGAAAAACCAACCTCGATCATCTGCGCCAGGCAATCTTTGGCGACTTCCACACAATTGGGGTCGTCACCATTCAAAAGCACCATTCCATTCTGAGGAACGATATTGAGTAAGCGCCGGAAGCTGAGCTTGATTTCATCGAGATTTCTAAAGATGTCCGCATGATCGAACTCGATGTTGTTTACGATCACCAGCTCCGGCAGATAATGAATGAATTTGGAGCGCTTGTCGAAAAACGCAGTGTCGTACTCATCGCCTTCAATCACGAAATATCTCGAATCGTTCAGACGCGCGCCCTGGCCGAAATTTTTCGGCAGCCCCGCGATGAGATAACCGGGCTTGCATCCCGCTTTCTCCATGATCCACGCAAGCAACGCCGTTGTGGTTGTCTTACCATGCGTTCCGGTAACGACGAGATTATGGCGCCCCCGCAAAAAATAATTTTTCAACACTTCCGGCAACGAGAGGTAAAACAGTTTTCTGTTCAGGACGGCTTCTACTTCCGGATTGCCGCGCTTCATGGCGTTGCCGATCACCACCACATCTGCATCGGCCGGGATATTCTCTGCGCGATAGCCTTCCTTAGGTGCGATGCCATTCTCCTGGAGAAAGCTCGACATCGGCGGATAAATATTTTCGTCCGAACCAGTCACTCTAAAGCCGCGCTCTTGCAGCGCAGCCGCTACCGACGCCATGGCCGTTCCGCAAATTCCGAGGAAATGAAATTTCTTCGGCGCTTCCTTCACGCGCATTCTTTAAGCTGGCCCAATAGAAAAAGAAACCACGGATTAGTGCTTAAACTTTCTTTCGCCCAGTCGTCGTGAGAATGATCGCGGCGACAATGCCGGCAAGAAGCGAGCCAGCGACAATACCCAGCTTCGCCGCGTTCACCGGTCGGGCTTCGCCGAAAGCGAGCGTGGCGATGAACAACGACATGGTGAACCCGATTCCCGCCAACCACGCGTAACCGAGCAGAGATCTCCAGCAGAGCCCGTCGGGAAGTTTCGCAATTCCGGATTTCACCACAGCAAAAGCTGCCGCAGTAATTCCGAGCGGTTTACCGATGACTAGCCCGGCCAATACTCCAAGCCCGATGCTGGGGTACTGCACCGGTCCACTAATCCTGACTCCGGCATTGGCAAACGCGAACAGCGGCATCACCACAAACGCCGAGAAATTGTGCAGCGCATGCTCGAGCCGAAGAATCGGCGCAGTCACGGCTTCACTCGCGTGTTCGAGAGCGAAGAGCGTTTCCTGCTGCCCCTTGCTCGTCAGCACGAGAAGGTCCCCGGTCTCCGTGCGATCGAATCGATCCAGCAACGCGCGCGCCTTGCGGGAAAACTCAGTCGCGTTTATCCGAGTGTGCGTGGGGATCGTGAACGCCAGCACAACTCCAGCTACCGTGCCGTGGACGCCAGACTCGTGCACGAAATACCAAAACACGACGCCCACGAGTAAATAGGGCCACAAATGGCGAACTCGGATCGCGTTGAATCCAATCAAGATCAGTAGCAGTACCGCTGCGCCGCCCACCGCGCCCCACGCGATTGCGTCCGAGTAAAAGAGCGCAATCACGATTACCGCTCCCATGTCATCGACGATCGCCAATGCAGTTAAAAACACTTTTGCCCCGGTCGGCGCGCGCGGCGCGATCAGCGCCAGCGCGCCCAGTGCGAAGGCGATATCGGTTGCCATCGGGATGCCCCAACCGCGCGCGCCGATTCCGGTTCTATTGAACATCCAATAAAACGCCGCAGGCACGATCATTCCTCCGATCGCGCAGGCGATTGGCAGCGCAGCCTTTTTTACAGACGCAAGTTCGCCCACGAGCAGCTCGCGTTTAATTTCAAGACCGACCAACAGGAAAAACACCGCCATCAACGCGTCGTTGATCCACTGGTCCAGCGTCAGCGAAAGTGAGTGATCAACGATTCCAACAGTAAGCGGTATCTGCCAAAGCTGCTCGTAAACTGTGGCCAGCGGCGAATTCGCAAGCACAAGAGCGACGATCGCGAACAATAGCAGAATCGAAGCGCCAACCGTCTCCGTTCGGAAGAAGCGCTGAAATGTCGTTAGCTGAATTTTCTTAACCACGAATGGACCATCCTTCACAAACAGTTTCGGGTTGGCAGGCACGAGTGAACACCAATTCATAAAACGACGAAATCCGAATGTCGAAATCCGAATCAATTGTCCGCGCGCTGCTGTAGCCGGGATCGGTGGTCCCGGCCGGGGAAGCGACCGTTTCGAAAACCGGCATCAACGATGCCGGCTACAGTTTCACGATTTGCTCACTTCTCACTAATCACTCGCCACTCGTCACTTTCCACTACGGGCGCGGCGCCGGAGTTGGCCGAGGCCTCGGTGTCGGTGAACACCTCCCCTTACATGGGGTTGATGTTGCCGTCGGCGTGGGCGTTGCTGTCGGCGTGTGCGTGGCTGTTGGACTGGTCGTCGGCGTTGCTGTCGGCGTGTGCGTAGCTGTTGGTGTCGCCGTCGGTGTTACTATCGGTGTCGCTGTCGGCGTGTGCGTGGCTGTTGGTGTCGCCGTCGGTGTTACTATCGGTGTCGCTGTCGGCGTGTGCGTGGCTGTTGCAGTGGCCGTCGGCGTTGCTGTCGGCGTGTGCGTGGCTGTGGCTGTAGCTGTTGCAGTCGGAGTTGGTGAAGCCCCGGCAGCGCAGAAGATTTCCATCGAGTTCAGTGGCGTAATACCGTCACTGGCGTAACCGCCTCCTAGCCAAATCCTGGTCGTACCGTCGGTATCGGTGGGGAAGTTGCGCCGCGCAGTCGTAAATGGCAGGTCCGTTCCCCAAGTGTTAGTGCCCGGATTATACACGTCCACCTCGGTGGAGGGATTGGGCGCAACTCTGCCGCCGCCCATGACATACAGCTTCCCGTTAAAGTTAAGCCCACGCGTCTCACCTGTAGCCCTCGGTATCGCTGCGATGGACCCGATGGTGTTGGCGACAGGATCGAAGCTGAACGAGTTGGTGGTGTCCACCACTGTGCCACCCTGGTAGTCCGACGCTCCTCCCACGTAGATGATGCCTCCTATGGCGGCTGTCGATGCGTACATGATCCCCTCCGGCGTGTTCACCCTTTGTAGCCACTTGGCGCCTACCGCAGCAGTAGGATCAAACTGCCATATTTGATTGGTAGAGGCTACGTTGATGTTAAAGCCACCCAGTATGTACAGTTTGTTGTTAGTCACGGCAAAACCACCAGGCAGAATTGTGCCTCCCGCGTCGCCAGGCCAGTTGTCAGGAGCGGTGAGAGTGGTCGCAGTGTCGGTAACCGGGTTATAGAAGAACACGCGCGCTGTGGCTGTGGTCTGCCCAGCTGCGGAGCCGCCAACGCAGTAGATCAAAGGAGTTCCTGAGACGGCAAGTACACCACAGGCCATGTTGTTCATCGTGTTGTCGGGTAATGTCACACCCTTTTGGGTCCAGCTGTTGGTGCCGGGGTTGTACTGAAGCACGTGCTGGAAGTCAGAGCCTGCCGTATCTGCTGTGCGGCCACCCATGGTGTAAAAGTTCCCATCGGCCTGGAAATAAACGCCAACCGCCCTGACCAACGTGGTAGGCAGATTAGGACCGGCCGACCAGCCCGACGGCGCGCAACCACCGGAAACATTGACGGTGCCAGTCATGCCAATAATGCAATGCGCCGCGCAGTGGTAAGAATAAGTGCCAGGCCGCGTAAAGGTATGCTCATAAATCGTGCCTGAGTTGGAAAGAATTCCGTTAGCGCAGTTCATGTCATCCGGGGAACAATATTGTGAATCGGCCACGCAAGGCTGGCCGCTGGTCACGCTGTGGCCGCTACTGCCCCAGGTCCACCGCACCGTGTCACCCACCGAGATGTTGACTGTGTCCGGGTCGAACACAAAGGTGAAATTCGGCCCTACCGCCACATCGACGATATTGCCGTTAGGCGATGGGATGCCGTTAACGGCTGGCTGGCCGTTTTGATCGAGAATGCGGATCGGCGGCGCAGACATGCTCTTTGTCTGGGGCGTACTTGTGCGCCTGTCGCCAGATTCAGCTTGCACCAAAAATGCGATCACAAAGATAATTGCGAGCCAAAAAATCCCCCGTACCGCGTTCAATCTTTTCATAGTCTTGTTCCTTCTTCTGCGCGCCAGCCTTCCGGATTTTCTTTCCATTGAGACCGAACCGCGGCTGACGCTCTGCGGTTCAGCACCGAGGTGGATATTGCGCAGGAGCTTCCAAGAAAGGCAAGCAAAATCTTTTGGACCGAGCGGCCATATCTGGACAAGAAAAGGTAACAGAACTGTTACCAGCGCGATGCGCCGACGTCTTGCCCGATCTTGAGCCGACAACGTCTCGCCGCGCGAATGAGCGGCTATGGTTTCTTACGGCCAATTTCTTCCAGCAACTCAACCTGGATCTGCTGAATCTCGAACAGCCGGTTGTATTGCCGCCGCAGCAGGTGATCGATTTTTTCGTGCAAATGCCGAATCTCGAGTTCGGCCTTAAGGTTGATTTTGTAGTCGTTCTCCGAGCGCAAACGATCGCGCAGCTCGGCGCGATTTTGACTCATCATGATGATTGGCGCCTGCATCGCGGCGAGACATGAGAGGATCAGATTCAGTAGAATGAACGGATAGGGGTCGAACCCGCGGTTGAGGAGCAGAGCGGCGTTCAAAACGATCCAAAACACAAGGACGACGCCAAAGAGGATAATAAATCTCCAGCTACCGCCAAACGAGGCTATCTGATCGGACAACCTTTCGCCGAAAGTGAGTTTCTTTTCGAATTGCTTCTCGATGTCGCTGGAGAGAATCTCGTGCTGTTCCAGGCTTTCGATCACTTCCTGGTCCAGCGCGGAAAGCTCGCCAATCTCGTCTTCCAAAACCTCTTTGATGTAATCCTTGCGGAATTCCCCCAAGTCATCGAAGCAGATGAACCCTTTGCTGTCCAAGTCGGGCAATTTCTTTTTGATAAATTCGAGAAGCGACGGCCGAATCAATTCCGCGATCATTCCGCTGTTCGGCGGCTTCGGCTTTTTGCAAACCTGACAGACCAATGGTGCGGCTATGGTTTTGATCATCGGGAGTTCGCCGCTGAATTAAACTGATTCTGGAAGGCTTGTCGATTGCGTCTTGAATCAATGATCGTTAATCCTAAGCTCCCGCGATGGAAGAATCGGAAGTTCCTCTTGAGCACTTACACGAACAGATCCATCACAGCGTCGAACACAGCGGCGCCGTCTGGATTTCATGGGCGGCCTTGAGCACCGCGATCCTTGCGGTGCTGGCCGCAATCGCGGGACTTCTTTCGGGGAAACATGCGAACGAGGCGATGATGAGCCAAATCGAAGCGTCCGATCAATGGAATTATTACCAGGCGAAAAGCATCAAGGCTGCGGTACTTGATGCTAAGATTTCGCTCACCGGCACTCCTAATGAATCGGACCAATCAAAGCGCGATCGTTACGAGAAAGAGCAGGAACAAATCAAATCGGAAGCCGAACACAAGGAAGCCGCGGCGAAATCAAACTTTCACAAGCACGAAGTATTCGCCCGCGGTGTGACCATGTTTCAAATCGCGATTGCCATCGCGGCAATCTCCGCACTTACAAAAAGACGCCGGTTTTGGATTGTAAGTTTGCTGTTCGGCGCTGTCGGCTGCATCTTTCTGCTCCTCGCCGCGATCACAAGGTAGGGCGATAGACCCAGTCGACTTCGCTCAGGACAGGCTCTCAACTCGTCGAGCGTACCCGCGTCTTTACGAGCAGCGCTTTGCGGACAAAATTGGATCGATCTGTGGCAGCCGACGCGAGAATGGTTTGTAGCCACGGCTCTATGTCGCAGTGCGGGCGGAAATGCGCTGAGCGCCTCGACACGGCGAGACGGCTACAACAGGGTGAGGGCCCGGTATTCCTGCTCATTAATCGGTCATGGCAGCGCGTAAGCGATCGAGAAATGGAGTCTGTGTCGGCTTAATTTTTTGACGCGCGATCGCTTCGGTGAAAAATTCGGCGCGATCAATTTCTGGAAATTGTTTGCGTTTGCCGGAGTGCGGTGGCCATTCCATCTCGAACAAATTTGATTTGGGTTCGAACGATTCTGGCAAATCGCCCTCGAACGCCCAGCCGTGCACAGTTTTGCCGCCTTTTTGTATAATGGAGCCGAGCTCAATGTAGCCCCGAACCGTTTTGGGTCGGAATCCGACCTCTTCTTCAAATTCAATCTGAGCCCGCGTCAGCAAATCTTCTCCCGGAGCCGCCTCGCCCTTTGGGATTGTCCATGCGCCATCGTCTTTGCGGGTGAAGAGCGGTCCGCCGGGATGCGCAAGCAGAACTTCCAATTCGTTGTTCCTGCGCCGGAACATCAGCAGACCGGCGCTGATTCGACTTCGCGAAGATTTAAGGTTTTTAGGCATCCCATTATTTTGCGCCGGCGACGCGCTGGATCGGCGTTGCCAGCGGCGCGTTTTCTTTTTCGCGACCCCAGAGATGAAAAGTGTAAGTGAAAACGATGTAACCGAACAAATCGTGCTTTGGACCATTGTTGACATAAAGCGCCGGATTGAACTGGAAATTCCGTGTGACGTTGCAGGTGAACCCGATGGTCGATGAGTTTTCAGAGCCGCTCTGGAAATCGACCTGCACCCGCCACGTCTCATTGAAATCGTAGGCGTAACCGAGGATTGCTTCGTTTTTGTAACCGGCATGAATGGCGCCGACGATCACTTTGTGATGCTCGGTGTAATAGCCGGCCTCGATATATGGTTGCGGATCTACGTTCAAATGAGGCGACCAATTCACGAACCCAACGGAAAGAAGGAAAGGCTCTTTCGTTAACAACCCGATTTCTGTCCCCAATATCCAATCGTCCGGTTGGAATCCGCGAAAGACCGCTACCTCAGCCCATTTCGTCAGGCCGAGCTCGGCCTGCAATTCATACGGATTTGCAATGCGCTTGTCTTGAATTTGCAGACTTAACGAGAGATCCCCTTCCCCCTGCAAATCCGGCGTCACGATTTGACTTAAACCTTTCGTCGTAGCGAACGATGAAGAACTGGTCACAAGCAGAACCATCATCATCACGATGACCGTCATGAAGTCGGTTGGTTTCTTGGTCGCAGCTCGTTCTTGCACAGCGTTCAGCATTTTGCCGCGAGTAAAACCGTTGCTCGGGAATTTGTCGATTCCATGTTGAACCCGCGCCGCGTGATTTTAAGATTAGGATAATGCGCGTTCTTGCCATCGACGCCTCTCTGCGAAACACCGGTGTCGCAATCGTGGATGCAAACAACGGCAAGCCGCGTCCTGTCTATTTCGGGACGATTCACAACGCCAGTTCGATGCGTTCTTCGTCCTGCCTCGTCGCGATCCGCGATCGGCTGATCGAAATCATTCGAGCGCACGAACCGGATTGTTGCGCGCTGGAATCGGTGATTTACGTGCAAAGTTATAAGACCGCGATTGTGCTCGGCGCCGCACGCGGCGCCGCGATTCTGGCTGCGGCTGAAAACGGATTGCCAGTTTTTGAATATTCACCGAGACGAATCAAACTATCCACCGTTGGGCGCGGGGCAGCCGGAAAAGATCAAGTCGCCTTCATGGTGCGTGCACTTCTTGGTTTAACAGAAACGCCGGATGCCGACGCAGCGGACGCGCTGGCCATCGGGCTCACTCACCTGCGCGCGCAAGAGATTGCAAGCTTAGGCCTCCCGGGAGCAACGCAGATATGAGCGCCGCGGTTATTGATCTTCACGTGCATTGGCTTGGGCGAAAAGATTTCGCTAGTGCGCTCGCGTTACAGGAGAAAATTGTCGCGGCGAAGCGAGAAGATCCTTCCCAACTGGACGAATTGCTCTTGCTCGAGCATGAACCGGTTTACACCATCGGGCGCACTCCTGATCAATCCAGTTTGTCCGCCACAGGATCCCGACTAAGTCGGGATGGAGAACTGGCTGCCGCGCATCTGCCGCATCCGCTCTTCGCGATCAATCGCGGCGGTCAGGCAACATATCATGGGCCCGGACAACTGATGGGTTATCCGATTATCGATCTTCACCGGTGCGGCCATGATTTGCATAAATATTTGCGCTGGCTCGAGCAGTTGCTCATTGAAGTGCTGGCCGAATACGGTATTGCCGCAACGCAACGCGAAGCGCTCACGGGCGTTTGGGTAGAAGATCGCAAGATTGCTTCCATTGGCGTGGGTGTGCGGCATTGGATCACCATGCACGGGTTCGCGTTGAATGTGTGCGGCGATCTTTCGCCTTTTAATCGCATTGTTCCCTGTGGCATCGATAATGTCGCGATGACTTCGATGGAGAAGGAGACCGGCGCCGCGTTTTCAGTTTCGGATGTTGAGATGGCAGTCGAGAAAGTGGCTTTGGAACAGATTCCTAATTTGCGCGCCGCCGAAGAAGTGCTACCGGCGAGTGTTTAACAACTCAGAATGATTCCGCTGGAAGACAACGTGGGTGATATCATCGGAAAAGCACAACGCGGCTTGCGGATTTCCGATACTGAACTGGCAGAAAAGGCGCGTGTCAGTTCGCAAAAAATTCGGGCATTGCGCGAGGGCGGGTTTGATGAGCTCGTGCTCTTACGCATTGCGGGCGTTCTTGGTCTTGCTGCGCGACCGCTTTATGAACTCGCCAGGGACGAGTGGCATCCCCAAAAAATTCATGAACGAGACGGCGTCGCGCAATTCAACACGCACTATCACGATATGGCCGTCAACGCGTATCTTGTCTGGGACCCGCCGAGTCGTGCCGCCGCAGCGTTCGACACTGGAGGCGATTCGAGCGAAATGGTGCGTTTTGCTAAGCACCATAAATTAGACGTGCAACTCATTCTCCTTACGCACGCCCACGCCGATCACGTTGCGGACCTACCATGCCTGCGCGAAGAAACCGGCGCGGACGTTTTTACGCCCGCGCGCGAACCGGTTCCTGGCGCGGAGCCTATCAAGGAAGGAAAACAGTTTCGCCTCGGAAATCTCCAAATCGATACGCGACTGACCTCGGGTCATTCCCAAGGCGGAATGACATACGTCGTCACGGGTCTTGCCCGTCCGGTGGCGATCGTGGGCGATTCGCTTTTCGCCGGTTCAATGGGCGGTGGCAATGTTTCCTATGAAGACGCGTTGCGAAATAACCTCGAGAAAATCCTGACGCTCCCAGATGAAACCATCATTTGCCCAGGACACGGCCCGATGACGACGGTGGGAGAGGAAAAAGTGCACAACCCGTTCTTCGCAGGGAAGGTTTGATGATCTATCTGTCCATGAACCAGAGATCGCATGATCGTTCCAAAAGTTTTGACGCGGTCATCCTGAACGGAGTGAAGGATCTCGCATAGGACGATTGATCCCGCTGACTACCTCGTTCGTTCGAAGCTTCGAGTGTGAGGTCCCTCTCCCGCGACTGCGGGATCGGGATGACAATGCTAATTAATTTGGATTACAGTTCCGCATGAACATCGGTTTTGTTGGAGTCGGACGCATGGGCGCGAACATGGCGCGCAGATTGAAGGATCGAGAGTTCCACATTACCGCCGTGTACGACACGAACCGCGCGGCTGCTACATCGCTTGCCGCTGAACTTGGCTGCGCAGCCGCTCAAGATCTATCGGAAGTCACAGCGGAATCCGACGTGATTTTCACTGTGGTTACAGATGACAACGCGATGCGTCAGGTCTTCGGCGGAACCGGGGACAATTTGCTCGTGAATGCGCGCGGCAAGTTGTTCGTCAACTGCGCGACGATCTCGCCGAAAGTCCATGTCGATGTCGAAAAGCTGGCCGAGAAAGCTGGTGCCCAAACACTCGAAGCATGCATGGCCTCGAGTATTCCGCAGGCGCGGGAGGGCAAGCTTTATTTGATGTGCGGCGGAAAGGAAGAAGCTTTCCGTAAAGCCGAACCGATTTTGAAAGAGCTTGGTTCGGTGGTCCGCTTTGTCGGCAAAGCCGGCGAAGCCGCCAAAGTGAAAGCGCTCGTGAACATGGTGATGAACATCAACACCGCCGGTCTGGCCGAAGGACTCGCGCTCGGCGCAGCGTTAGGCCTCGATCTGGAAATGTTGCGAATAGTGTTTTCGCAGACCGGCGCGGCCTCGCGCGTGCTCGAAACCGATGGCGAAGACATGCAAAATCGCGAGCACAGCTGCTTTTTTTCTGCTGCACATGCCGCCAAAGACAGCGGTATCGCTCTCGAACTTGGGCGCAGCCTGGGCCTCGATTTACCGCTCGCGCGCGCCACCAAGGAACAATACGACCGCATGGTCGCTGAAGGCCTGGGCGAGCTCGATAAATCGGGAATCGCCGAACTGACTTTCAAAGATCGCCACAAACATTCTGGCAATCGCGTGTGATGCCTCGGAATCGGAGCTGGCACAGCTGCCGTGCCAATTAATTGGCAGGGCGTTCTCGTGAAACGCCAATTATTCTTTTCGGTCCAAGTGCATCGTGACTGTTGACATTCGGTTGCCTCTTCAAATATCCTCTGAGAAAGATGTGAAGCTTCGGATTCCCTAAGGGTTCCGTTGCTTCAAAGAAAGGAGTAACAACAATGCCTAAAAAGAAAGCGCGTAAGAGAACAAGCCACGGGAAGCGGCGTACAAAACAAGCGGTTGCGCACGTGAAGAAGCTGGAAACGGCTCTCACTGCAGTCAAGAAGCACCTCACTATGTTGGCGTCAGATCCGCATCATTTTGTCTAATTCGTATCGATTTGAGTGCTGTTCCTGCCGACGAGGGAACAATACGATTGGATGGTGTGGGTGTGGTATGCGTTCCGACCGTTGACATTCGGTCGCTTTCTTGAATATGCTGGGAGAAAGATGTGAAGCTTCGGATGCCCAAGGGCTCCGTTGCTCAAAGAAAGGAATAACAACAATGGCTAACAATACAACACCTTGTGTAAAGAAACCGAAATTGACGCAGAAGGCGCAAAAGGCTATCGATGCCGTCGATCCTGTTCTTCAGAATTACTACTGCTCAACCTACAGACCTTCGAAAGGCACTGCAGTTGGCTAGACGACACCCTGAAGGATATCATGAGCGATCCGCATCATCTGTGACCCGATTTTGATGCTGTCTTGCAGCATACTGCGTCAACCGAAACAGATGCGGCAGCAGACGATCCGATTGCGACGGGCTAGATGCTTGTTGTTGTACTGGCGGGACGGTCGGCTGTTTTTGCATAATTTCGCCAGGCGACTGACCGTCTCCGGGAGACCGATTACTTGCGGAGTTCTCGATTTCTTTGGCGAGTGGCGAACCTACCAAGAGGCGATCGCTCATTTCGCCGGTTACAGACCGCGGAGCGTGCGTTCCGCTATTTCTGAGTTGGTAAAGCACGGGCTGCTGCTTCCGAAAGATTCACCCGAAGCGACGCAAGACAGCGAATCGCAAAGGAGTGGTCCGATTGGCTTCCCGCAGGGAGCTTCCATTTCTCTACGAAAGATGCGCCGTACATTGACCGTAGCGTTGGAGCCTCAATCGGCTGAAATCGATCTGCCGAAGACGCCACAGCCTAGAGTTTGTCAAGACTCTAAAAGGAGCGATGAAGGTGTCGCTCCTGAAACGCTCCTCTTCGGATTCGGAGTTCATCCGAGTGCTTGATGGCCCGGAAGACACATCGACGATTCTCGAAAAAGAGCGTGACGCTTGAAGCCGTATCGCAACTCCTTTCGTTCGTTTGGGGAGTCAACGGCTATCTGTATTCCCCTAGATTCGGGAAGTTGCTCCATAAAACCAGCCCATCGGCCGGCGCACGGCACCCTGGCGAAGTGTATCTCATGGCTTTGCGGGTTAAAGGTCTGAGACCCGGTCTGTATCATTACCATCCGGCGCATCATTATCTCGAGATGATCAGCACTCATGTCACGCGGAAAAAGCTTGGCTTTATTGTGCTCGCGCCGAACATTTCGTCAAGAACTCAGCTGCATTGTTTTTAATGACTGCGGTGTTTCCGCGCACCATGTGGAAGTATCGTGTATGCTCGTGCATATCGCGTGGTGCTTCTCGATGCCGGTCACCTCTGCCAAACGTTCTGTCTCGTCGCGACCTGGCTTGGCCTGGCGCCGTTTTGTACGGCGGCGCTCAAGGACACACTGATCGAAAAAGACCTCGGAATAGATGGAATTCGCGAGTCGGTCCTTTATGTTGCAGGAGTCGGTTTGCCAGCTATTTCGGCGCGAGCGAGGCGACCAGCCTCCGCCAAGGCTACGGCGTGGTTAGAACGCGAACCCACTACTTTGGCGCAAGCGAAGTAACAATTTTCTCGAAGCGCGGATCGCCACGCAGCGAATCCCAATAAGGGTGTAGCTTGAGAAGGCCATAGCTGAGGATGTTCCGGACACGCTCCACGGCGTCGATCTGTTCGATGGCTCGATCTTTCTCACCAGTCCAGGCGTAGATTTGCGCCAGATTAATGGCTATGTCCGCGCCGTCGACAGCGTCTTTGGAGATGGGCAGCAATTCACAGGCGCGACGTCCCTCTCGAAGTGCCTCTTCTTTCCGGTCGAGGCCGGCGTCGATCATGCCCAACAGACTGAGGGCGGCCGCGAAGTCGGGCTGCTGTTCCACAATCTGTTCTACTTCTCTGCGCGCGGCGGTAAACGCCGCTCGCGCTTTGGCTGAATCACCCAACCAACGAGCGACGACGCCCTCCCAATACGCATAGGGATAGTTGACTCCATTTTTTGCGACGCCCTCGCGCGGATAGTTTGTCAGCGTCCGATTTGCGGCGGCCGCAGTTCGCTCGCACAGTGCATAAAGAGGGGTATCTACATCGGGCGCGACGCTGGGATTTTCAGCGACCAGAGTGGCTAACGTGGTCTGGAAAGGTTTGATGTCGGCTCGCCAATCTAACGCAACCTGGGCCCGAAGTATGCGAGTATAGGGATCCGCTGGTATGATCGTCAGTGCTCGATCGAAGGTTCGCACTTCGTCGGCGTAGCGACCTTGCGACCAGTAAGTCAACGCGAGTTGCTGCAGAATGAAGAAGTTGCGCGGGTCCAGCTCGAGGGCGCGCTCGATGTTGCGCGTTGCTTCGTCCCAATGGCCATCGCGACGATCGACGAATCCGGTGTACAGGAAGACGTCGGCATTGTTAGGAAGTGCACGTTTTGCCATAGCTAGCTCGCTTCGAGCGCGCCCGTAGTCGCGGAAACCGTTGTAGTAATAAATAGCCAGAGCAAGATGAGCTTCGCCCGCATCCGGTTGAAGCGCAACGCCGTTTGTACGGCTCGCATTAGCCAGATCGAGGCGCGCCTGCGTGTGGTCATGACCCCTAAAATAAGCAGCGCTGTGTACTCTGGACAGCAAACACCAAGCCTGTAGGAAGTGCGGGTCACGGGCGACAGCTTCATTGAGTAGTTTGGCCGCCTCAGGAAGCTTCTCCCTAGCATCACTTGGATCAGAGGTCGCGGCGAAGAGCGCCTCAGCACGTAAGTAGAGGTCGTATGCTGCAAGATCGGTTGTCGGCACTTTCTCGATCGCCGCCTTTTCGCTCGGAGAGATTTTGGCCTGGAGGTGGTCTGCGATCGTCTTCGCAATCTCGCTCTGGATTGCAAAAACATCCGCCAGATCGCGGTCGTAGCGGTCCGCCCAAAGATGCGTGTCTGTCCGGGCGTCAATCAACTGCGCGGTTACGCGCACACGGTTCCCGGTGCGTTGCACGCTGCCTTCGAGCACGTGCGCAACGCCGAGTTGCTGGGCGATCTCGCGCAGGTTACGATTTACGGCGTTCTTGTACTGCATCACGCTTGTACGACTGATTACTTTTAGGTCCGCAACTTTGGCAAGATCCGTAAGGATTTCGTCCTGAATGCCGTCTGCGAAGTAGGCGTTCTCTTTCTCATCGCTAAAATTTTCAAAGGGAAGAACGGCGACGCTTTTTGCGGGAATAGGAACTGCCGCGCTGTCTGTCGGCTCGGCAGCGGTCGATATGGTCTTCCGTGGCGATGCTCGCTGGAAGAACATCAACGAGCTAATAACCAGGGCGATTGCCAACACGAGTAAAGCGACAGTAAGCGCAACCTTGGGCCAGCCGGGCGCACTAAATGGACGAGACCAGGCAGCTTGTTGCCGCCGTCTTTTTTGTACCTTGAGTTTTTCAGGGACCTGCCGATTGCCAAGGTTGTCTTTGTAGAGGTTAAACAGGTGCAGGCGCTGCCCGTGCTTCACTTCGCACTCACCGACATCGTGCAGGTATGGCTGCCAGTGCCGATAGTGGACCAGATCCTCGGCTATATGCGCGGACAAAAGGATGTGCCCGGCATCGCCGCAATCCAGCACCCGCTGGGCCAGATTAATTCCTGACCCAGCTATGTTCGTTTTGTCGTTGACATCGGTGACCCGATTAACCGGGCCGCTGTGAATCCCCATCCGTACTTGAAACTGCGAATGACCTTTCAGCGCTCTGCTAATCTCCAGAGCGCATCGCACCGGCTCTTCCGGGCTGCGAAAAAAAAGCAGCGCCATCCCATCGCCGGTTGGCACTCGAATAAGTTTGTCGCTTGCTTCCGCAGCGCGAAAACATTCCGTTGCGCGGACGCTTTGATTCAACTCTTGGAGGACTTCAATCTGCTCGTTCACGAGCCGTTTTGAGTAACCGACAACGTCGATTAACAAGAGATGCGCAATCTCGAGCTGGAGATCAGGCGTCGGCTCCGCAGATGTATCTTGCGCATTCACCCTTTTAAGATCTCGACAATACCTTTTCTCCGCTTCAGGGGCAACGGACGAATCCGGGAGGGTCTTTATTAACCAACTCGGAAACGAACGTCACGAATGGTCTTTGCGCCGAAGCGTTTCTAAAGAGCAAAGACCGCGCACTTCCCCTCGAAACCTTTCAACTCGAATTCACCAAGCGAACGTGTTGCAACGAGTCCATGAAGTTTCCCGTGCGCTGTTTCACTCAGACAGCAGGGCTCGCCTAACGAACCAGCCAGCTTTTCCAGACGAAAAATCAGATTTACGTCGCTCCCCATCAGACTTTCTTCGCCCATCGACGCGACTCCCCCAATCGCGACCGCTCCGAAGTGAACTACGAGGCGAAACGCCGGCCATTCTTTTCGTTGCAATTCTTTGAGCGCGGAGATTACCGCGAGCGATCTCCTCCGGAGCTCGTAGCGGCATCGCGGCCAATAAGCAAGAAAACCATCGCCAAGGTATTTGTTAATTACTCCGTGCTGATTCTCGATGATCTCCTTGCAACTAAAAATCCACGCTCCAACAAGCACGTCCAAGTCTTCGCTCTGCATCTGGCGGCTCAGAGGCGTAAAACCGCGAATGTCCGCGACTAGGAGCCAGCAGGGAATATTCTCGATCTCCCGCAACGTCCGTTGCATCACGTCCGTCTTGTACTCCTCTGAAATGGAAACTGGCTGGCGGAACTTGAAAACCTGATCGCCGATTGTGATTTGATCACCATCGCTTAGTCGAATCGGGTGATGAATTCGCCGCTTGTTCAAAAACGTGCCGTTGCTGCTGCCAAAATCGATCAGCCAAAGCTCGCCGATATTTTGCAGATGAATAAGCGCGTGCCGCCGCGACACTTTGGGCGACTCCAACACGATCGTGTTAGCAGCGGCTCGTCCTAGCGAACAACTGCCTTTGATCGGATGGCGTGTACCATCGGCCGCTTCCAGCCAGGCATCTTCCTCTGGGGGCACGCTCACGGCGAAGCATTATCAAAAATAACCGCAGACGGGAAGTATCTTCCCAGCACTCCAGATTGCCGGCGTGGTTGTAGCCCGATTGGATATCAGGCAGCTGTCGCTCCAAAATTGCGTTAGACCCGATGCTCCGTATGCCTTGCTCTCCCAAAGCCCCGGGAATGTCTGATCCAAACGCACGAGCAGAAGGATCATTTCGCCGAGCCTTAGCTTTCGGCAAAGGCAGCTTTATTCTCGACATAGCCTGGCAGCGGGTTTATGAAAATCTTGTCGCAAGGTAGCTCCACATGTCCCCCGAGGCTCAAAAAGAGACTGAGCGCAAGATCGGGCAATCGTTGCCCCGGTCTGGCCGAAACAAGCTCCGCGCCTAGCCCAAACAAATGCAATCCCCCTCGCAGCAGATTTCGACGTGTCCGAACTGCGGCGCTGCGCTTGAGGAAACATCCGGTGGCGGAGGCGGCTGCATGTTTTGTCTATTGCAGGCGGGAATCGGCAGCGAAGAAGAAACGGTGCACGATTCAACGCCAGACGCTCTTGAAGGCGGCGTGCGTTTTGGAGTCTATGAAATCGATTGTCACGCGGATGGAAGTCTTTGCGAGCTTGGCCGGGGAGCGATGGGGGTCACGTATCGCGCCACCGACACGTCGCTCCAACGCAAAGTCGCCTTAAAGATCATAAAAACCGATATCGCTGAGCGAAGCGCCGACGCCCGCGAACGCTTTGTCCGCGAAGCGCGCGCGGCTGCAGCACTGCGACACGAACACATCGCCACCGTCTATCAATTCGGGATGCGTCTTGAGACAGGCCAATATTTTTACGCGATGGAACTAATCGAGGGCGAGACCCTCGAGGAACGCGTTCGTCGCGCCGGGCCGCTCGATGCGCGTACCACCATCGGAATTGCAGAGCAAGTCACCTCTGCTCTCGCCGCTGCAGAAAAACACGGGTTAGTCCACCGCGATTTAAAGCCAGCAAATCTGATGCTCGTAAATCCGGACGACCCGGAAGTGATGGGGAGCGATCAAGCTCGCTCTAAGCGAAGTAGAATACGCGCGCTCCGGAAGAGCGGGATTCCGGTGGTAAAAATAATCGATTTCGGTTTGGCCAAAGCTTTTCACAGCGCAACGGATCCGAAGTCGCTGACCCATGACAGATTTGTCGGTACGCCAGCATTCGCCAGTCCCGAACAATTTGAACACTCTGCACTCGACGTGCGCTCCGACATCTACTCGTTGGGCGAAACGCTCTGGTTCGCGCTTACCGGAAAAACGCCATTTGCCGGCCGTACCCTGTCTGAGATCCACCGCGCTCAAAAATCAAATGTGCTTCCTACCGAACAACTCAAAGTAGCGCACGTTCCGCATCGCCTGAAATCGCTGCTTGAATCGATGCTGGCGTTCGAACCGGCATCACGGCCCGGCACCAGCGAGTTAGCAGCGCGCCTGCAACGTTGTTCCCCGGAAGCGCGCAGCGTGCGACGCACGCGCGCCGCTCTTGCAGCGGCGTTTATCCTGATTCTTGGCGCGACTGGATTCTTCGCTTTTCGCTCACTGCACACCCAGAGTTTAGGTTTGAATCCCCCGGTCGCTGAGAAAAGCATCGCAGTATTGCCGTTTGAAAATCTGAGCGATGAAAAAGCGAACGCCTACTTCGCCGATGGGGTTCAGGATGAAATTCTGACCGACTTAGCCAAGATCGCCGATCTGAAGGTGATCAGCCGCACCTCGGTGATGCAGTACAGGGAGGTGGGGACACGGAACATTCGCGAGATCGCGCAGCAACTCGGGGTCGCACACATTCTCGAAGGTAGCGTGCAACGCGTCGGCAATCGCGTGCAAGTCAACGCTCAGTTGATCGATGCGCGCTCTGATACTCATGTATGGGCGACAGACTTATCGACCGCGATCGCTGGCAGACGTATTCGCGATTCAAAGTGAGATCGCGAAGACGATTGCCGACCAGTTGCAGGCAAGCCTTTCGCCACGCGAAAAGACTGCGATCGAGCAAGCCCCCACAAATGACATCACCGCCTTCGAACTCTACGCTCGAGCCAAAGATCTTCTTGCGAGCAGGAATGCGAAAGCGAATTTGCTGGAGGCGGCCGATCTGCTGAACCAGGCTGTGGCGCGTGATCCATCATTTTTCAAAGCGTATTGCCTACTCGCTTCGACTCACGACCGCCTTTATTTCCTCGGTTACGACCATACTCCTGCACGCCTGGCATTAGCCGAAGCGGCAATCCAGGCGGCGTTTCGCCTCCGTCCGGATGCGGGCGAAGCACACCTGGCACGCGCGCAAAATCTTTATCGAGGCTACCTCGACTATGACGCTGCTCTGGCCGAATTGGAAGTTGCTGTCAAGACCTTGCCTAATGATGCCGGTGTTTTCGAGCTGAAGGGTTACATCGAGCGTCGCCAGGGCAAACAAGAAGAGGCGGTGCGTAGTCTGGAGCGCGCCATTGATCTCGATCCGCGCAACAGCTTTCACGCTCCAGCAGATTGCGCTCAGTTATCGTCATCTCCGCCGTTTCGCCGAAGAAAAATCGGTTTTGGACCGCGCGCTGGCTATCGAGCCGAACAATGTCGATATCAAAGCTCGAGCGCGCGACTCGTGGAATTCTATTGGAAAGCTGATACCCGCCCGTTGCATCAAATGCTCGATTCGATTCGGGCCACAAATCCCGCTGCCACTCGAGACATCGCCGATAGTTGGCTTTTTTGCGCACTGGCCGAGCGCGATGCCGCTGCCGCAAAAAATGCCTTGATCGCAGCCGGTGAGAATCCGCCTTTAACCGACGAAGCTGTTGAATTTCAGTCGGCCGTTCATGGAAGGTGTTATCGCCCGCATGACGAAAGATGACGCAGAAGCACGCGCCGCTTTCACCGCGGCGCGCGCGGAGCAGGAGAAGATCATTCAAGCTCCCGAAAGCTACGGTCCGGCGCTTCTGCGTGCTGGGTTTGATCGACGCTGGTCTCGGACGGAAAGAGGAAGCACTGCGGGAAGGCCGGCGCGCAGTTGAGCTTCTTCCCGTGGAAAAAGATCGCAATTAATGGCATCGCTATGGTCAAATACTTCGCGATGATCGCTGCATGGGTTGGTGATAAGGATCTCGCCTGCGAGCAGCTTGCCATCGCCATCCGTCCCCCGAGCCGACTTACCTATGGCCAATTGAAACTGCTGCCGTTTTGGGACCCGCTTCGTGGCGATCCGCGCTTCGAAAAAATCGTTGCCTCTCTCGCACCGAAGTGAGGCTTAAGTTACAGACTTCTTTTATTCGTTCTTTGGCCCCGGAGCGAGCACTGTATTTTCGTCGAGCCATTCGTTTAGGTTCGCCAGTTCCTCAGCCGAAAGCTTCGTCAGACCACTTTTCTGTTTTTCTTTGTCGTTCATCAACTGCTCGATCGGTTTACGAGGTTCGGCGCCGGTATGGGAGTGATGTTTCATTTAAGTATGCTGCAAGGTGCGTGCAAAACCTGTCAAGAAAATTGTATTGCAATGCAAGTTCTTGGTACGCTTTACTGATTCCGCATTCCCTCTTTCACTGCTAGTTAGAAAGAAAGCCGTCAATGCCAAGTGAACAGCCAACACCCCGAAGCAAGCAAAGCATCAAACTGAGCGTGACAGTGAAACGCCGCCTCGAAGGCAAATACAAAGACAGGGCTGCACTCAACAAGATTGACGCTGCAAGGCAACACTGGATAAACGAAGACGCCACACGGGGTATCTACACTGTGCACGTAGCCGTGGACGATCCTGCAGATATCACTATGAAGAGGCTACGCGTGACGCCTGTTTCCGGCGACATTACTCCTGGCAAAATCAAAGAGGCGATTGACTATCTATGGAAAAAGCTCACGCCGCAATACCTCGTCCTCTTCGGAGGTCACGATATCGTCCCAATGTTCGAGGTCCCCAACCCGACATCTGAATGGAAAGGAGACACTGATAAAACCGTACTAACTGACAATCCTTATGCGTCGCCTTTCCCTTTTTCATCGGACCCAAAGTCATACGTCGTTCCGGATCGGGCAATCGGTCGAATCCCCGATATGCTGGGCGACAGCGATCCGGCGTGGTTCGTCGACTATCTTAAGACCGCTAGCAAATGGAAATCGAGAGACGCCACCGTTTACAATCGTCCGTACGCCATTTGTACCTCCGAAGCCAAACTCGCAGGCACGGGCTTCATGCAAAAAGCGTTTGCCAAACCGACCTTACCTCTCTTTATCTGCCCTCCGACTTCAGACATGTCAACCCACGCCCGCCATCGGCTTTCGGCACGACTGCACACGATTAAGTGCCATGGCAATAAAAGGGACGCGACGTTCTGGGGGTTCCTACGATCCGACCAAGATAAGAAAGAACATCCGTGTCCAGCGATGACCAGCGCAACTCTGGGACCGCGCCTCAAACGCTTCCACAGTGGTTGCCGCTATGTGCTGTTACGGCGCGCAAATCTTTTCACCTAAGGACCGCCATGCTAAGGAGCGTGGGCAGTGGCCGATGGCAAGCACATATCTGCGCAAAGGCGCCCTCGGCTTCGTCGGCTCCACCATGATGGCGTGGGTTGGTCGTTCTGAAATGGGGCCCGCCGATTGGCTTGTCGCCGCCTACTTGAAGAACGTTTTGGAAGGTGCCTCGATTGGGCGTGCTTTTCTCGCGTCCAAGCAGGATTACCATAGCTACTACGCTACCGGCGGAAAGGTGATAGGCATCGAGGATATGAAGACTCTGATTGAGTATGTTTTACTGGGAGATCCGTCGATTCATCCGGTAAGCAGCTGGGCGAGTTCCGGGTGTGACCTTGCCGTTCAAGAGCGTCGGCAGCGGCGGGTCGCACGCGCAAAGCTGGCTACGGGAATTCGCGAGTTTCTCCCGACCCGATCGCCCGCCACTCGTTTACAACGGGGTATGGCGAAGGACGTGTTTAAGAAGGTCCAAAAGGACATCGGAGAAGACACCGTCAAGAAACTCAAGAAGTTCGGGATCAAACCAACTGCCGTCCAAGTGAAAAGAGTGGATGTGCGGTTGCCCACTTCGGCCGAAACCTCCAAAGACCCCAGCGCCCGGAAGCGCCAATCGCTAGAATTCTATTGGAGTGGACAGCGCTATCGCGGTGGACACAAGCAGCTCTGTTCGCTAAAAGCGGAAACGGACCGAAAGGGAACTCTGTGGAGCACGTCCGTGATGTATAGCAGTTAAGGCAGCCAAGTGCGCATCCGCGCGAACAAGGAACAATACGACCGCATGATCGCCGAAGGCCTCGGCGACCTCGACAAATCCGGCATCACCGAGCTCACGTTCAAAGATCGCCACAAACATTCCGGCGATCGCGTTCAGCCGTTACATTAGTCCCGCGAATTCAGTGACGGCATCCCGACGCAGCCAAGGATCAATCTCGTGCCGAAGCACAGGACCATTATGGTGCGTCGTGCGGCGCAGCAGCCGAGCGATGTACTCCATCGCCACCGGGTGATTCTGTTTCATCGCTTTTTGGAAAGCTGTGCCATCGAGAGTGCCGACATTGGCGAGCACCAGGTCTTTGAGTTCATTTCCGAAGTTCATCGAGTTCGCGCTTACCTGCCAAGCGCCAGCCTCCATAGTATCTGGCGTGTTGCTCGAAGGATTGTTGGTGTCTACTCCTTCGTTCCAATTCCATGAGGATTCGAAACCAGCCAGGACACGCAGCACCTCGAGGATCACAGCGCGGCGATGCGGTGGTTGCTGCCAAGGACCAAGAGTGTTGAAGACACTTGAATAAATATCGCTAAACGCATTGGCTTCGAATATCTCGTCGGGTGCGTCTTTTCCCCATGCGACGAGTTGATCAAGGAAGTCGTCCTGTGGAACGCCTCTATTTGCGACGTGTTGTTTTGTAGCAGAGTAATTCATATCTGGTTGATGATTTTTTTGTTGCTTCGTTTTAGTTGGTTGAGATTTCATACGTGATTACAGAAAAGGCATTAAAAATAACATATCTTATTTCTCGTATAATCTCTCCTGGCTCAACATCTACGACAATTGCGCCTCCCTATCGTGCACCTGCGATCACAACGGCACCAAATGCTGCTCCACTAGGCCAGGACAATTAGTGTGCCATTGCACATTCGTTTGACTCTTGTGTTCGGGTTAAAACGAATTCCTCCCCGCCCACACTTCGAAATGGGATTTGATATCGGACGAGATGCGAAGATCGTTCGCCGTGGGAATTACATAACTTACGCGACCGTCCTTAGCGCCGTTGGCCTTAATTATCCCGAGAATCTCCTCAGCTTTCGATTTGGAGCCAGAATCAAAATATCGGACTTCAAGGGTGTCCGGAATATACCCTTTACCGGCAACGTTTTGGATACCAGGGACGATATAATCTTTGCTGATCAAAACGTTTTGAATTGTCCGCACTGGAACGCGCTGATCCTCGTTCGCGATCTGTAGATAGATTCGCGGCGGCACGCTGTTCTTCTGTTCGGTAGACAAATTGGCCCCAACATTGGACACGGCTTGTTTAATGACCACCGGATTAAGTTGGGCTAATGTCGATCGTGCTTGTTGCTGGACGGTAGGATCCTTGGCCGAGACCGCCACTGACGTGAGGCTATTGGCAAACTTCTGAAGCTGTTTCTCGGCTTGTTGCTTTTCGGCAGGCTCGGAAGCATTGGCCGATTCGCTGGCCAATTGGGGAATAGCCCTCCTCCCAAGCGCAACGACAGCTTCATTCACCCTATCGCGCAACGATTGGGAGATATATTTATCGTCCCGCAGTTGTTCCAATCCTTGCCGGAGATAGTCGGCATCTGGGTCGTCCAGTTCGGAAATCGCTAACATCGGAAGGAGTAACTCTGGAATCTGTTTCTCCTCGGCGAACGCCAGTGCAGAGAGAAAGGCAATGCGCTTCTGCGCCTTTGTTTCAGAAATCAGATCGGCGGCGATTGTCCGCGCGTGCTCAAAGCGCGCACCACCGGCGGCAAACGCCTCCTGCTGTTGCCTATCAAGATATTCAAGGTGCTTATCAACACGGTCTAACGTTTGCTGATGGCACTGAGTAGCAACGCCAATCCAGGCAAGAAGGGCTGGCGAAAGCACGGTGGCTATAAGGGTCACCGACTCGGTTTTCATAATTTACGTCGCGCAGTGCTGGTCATCGCTGCCACTCCGACGCTGTCCTTGGTGGGCGAGCTGCAGCGCGCCAGCGATGGTCGTCGACGTCCACTGCCATGCCAGGATCGCACTGTAGGTGGGGTGGTGAGTGTTACAGCCGTCTTGGTGGAGACTGTAGTCGCTTCGATCAACCCCGATCATTCGCTTATACTTTTGCGTTTTCATTGATGATGTCATTGGTGATCCAGCCGAGGACGGGCTCGGTGGCGAGGCCGTTGGCGGTGACGAAGATGTCGTAGCAGTTGCCGGTGGAACCGAGCTTGGCACCGGTTTCGTCCATCTTACTCTTGGCATCGGCGAGGGCGGCGTCACTCTTCACGACGCCGAAATTGCGCAGAAGCAGTTCAAATTGTGAATCGGTGAGCAAGTCGTCGAGCGAGAGAGCAGCCACGCTGACCCCGCCGGCGGCAGTCTTCTGGTCGAGAAATTTCTGGATGAGGCTCTTCGATATTATCGCGAGAGGGGAACCGTCTTTCTGCAGTAGCGGCATTCGGTCCTGACCTAGGCAGGTGACCAAATCGTTCAATGGAATCTCCGTATTCGCTTTGCCGACAAGCGCCGGGGGCAACTGCTTGAATTGGTCAGGCTTTATCATGACGTTCGTGGCTGGGATCGATTTGAGCTTCCCGGGACCATCTGTCGGAGGGCTCTGGGCGCTGCCCTGCACTTGGAAAGGATAGACTGCCTGCTGTCCATCCGGATTGATGATCGTGAGGTTCTGCGCGGCGGTAAGCCACGCCGGTTCGGGGATTGTAATGGTGAGGAGCACCGCCTTTGCAAAGATTTCCGAGTTCGGGTCGTCTTCCTTTGTGAGGATCTGGACGGTGGCGTCCTTTGTCAATCCGCCGGCTGGCGCGGTATCCAGCTGGTAGGAGATTTTTTTGTCCCCGACGCGGTACTCCGCGTCTCTGGAGAGATTGCGTCCGCGAATTTCGAGTTTCAGCGAGCCGCGCTGCGCGATGATGCTGTCGATGACCGGGCCCGGCTTGCGCACGAATTTGCCGCCCAGATAGCCAGCGGAGCTGATACCCATCATGTAAAGGAAACTAGTTGGGATTGGGGGGAGCTTTTCCAGATTGGCCGGATCATTCTGGAGGATCAGGAAAACAAAGGAAACGACGCCAAGAAGGGTCCAGATGAGGAATTGGAACCGCTCCGGGGCAACGACCCCGCCCGTGGTGAATAAATCCGAGAGGGTCGGCTTCACTGGTCCGGCCCCTTTCGGCCCCCGCACCGAGGTAATGCCGGCGGCCAAGATGAAAGTGCCCGCGGAGGCCCCGATAATGCCGGGAAGTCCCTCGGGGATGTCGACGAACTCGAAATGGCCTTGGACGAGGCTGCGAGAGAGAAGGAGAAAGCAGTAGCCAAAAATGGCGGCAAAGGTCCAGAGAAAAAACTGGACCTTCGAAAGACTGTAGGTTTCGGTCTCGGGGTCGAGCAGGAATCGGCCAAAAAGGCTGACCGTCAGCCCTCCCGGCGTGAGTTGAGCACCGACGCCGAGGTAGCTGATGGCCACGACGATGGTCAGTAGGAGCGCCACTACCAACAAACTGCCCCAGAGCGGAACCTTCTTGTCTACGATTGCGAACGTGATCGAGGCTGACTCGGTGACCTGATCGCCTACATGCACGCGCAGCTTCAGCGGCGGGCGGTATGCGCCTTTATCTACGTCTCGAATTTCCAACTCGCGATCGCTGATAACGAAGCCGCGGCCATCATATTTGGTGCGATCGAGTTCCGCGGTGTTCGCCGCGGTTTCGTCCCAGCGAATGCGCAGAGTGCCTTGGTTCTCGATTTCGAGTTGGTTGTCGTCGCCCCGACGGCTGAACCCTTGCCCGAGCACTTTGAAGTCGAAGTGTTTTTTCTGAGACGGGTAGCTGACGGTCGGCGCGACGGAACCGAGCTTCAACGGTCCGACTTGGTCGCTTATCACGGTGAAGAACTTTTTGCCGCCCGTCATCATCACGGCGATGGGTGTCTCTTGTTTCTTCTCTCCAGTCGAAACGATGACTGAAAGCGATTGCTGGCCGAGCGATGCGTTGTCTGGAATGCGGAAGGTCAGCGAACTGGCGGTCGCTCCCAAGACCGTGGCGGGGGTTGCCCCCAATCTTACGCGGATGCTGTCCGGCATGGTCGGCAGGTTCGCACCGGAAAGGTCGATCTGCTGTCCGCGCATTCCCTCGGTGACGTTGGACGGGTTGAGCGTCGGCTGTTGGGCCATCACGCACGGAGCTATCGCAGCAAAAGCCAGGTGCCGAATGAGGACGCGCAATGAGAAAAAAGATCGTGCGAACATACAGATCACCTGATGGTTCCCATAGCAGCCTTCGTGACGATATCGACGACAGTGGCGAGTACCACCGCAAAGAAAACGCCGAGCGCGGAATTCCAGAACGGTGCTTCTTCCATGACGAATGAAACAGTGCTTGTCGTTGTTATAGGGAAGGTGATTGCTCGCCATTGGCTGTTTAGAACAGGACGCCCAACCCGACAGTAACGAGATCGACGTCTGTTTTCGTAAAATCCAGGCCACCCTTCGTGTAGCCGGCGGTAAACGTGATTTTCTGGTGCGTTACCAAATCTTCAAAGATCGCAACGCTAAGATCGAGCTTCAGTAGCGATTCATGTTCGTGGGTGCCGCTTACTGCTGGCAGATAGCTATAAAGTGCGGTTATTCCAAGCGGGTGACCGAAAACAAGCGTCGGCGCGTTTATTCGTAGCTGCAATGTAGGTCCGAGGCGAAGAAACGAACCCGTCACCGCATTCCATTTACCCGCGATGTCTTGTAGATCACCGCCCTCGACGTGCAGATATATCCGAAGTTGGTAATCGAGCAGTGAATTGTCAGTCTGATCCTCGAGTAACCGGGGACCTTCGGGATCAGTATGTTTTTATATCCAATCTTCAAGTATTTCACCGCAAACGGCGCGCCTGTGACTGTCTGCTCTTGGCCTATAGGCGGAGGCCGGAACCAGCCAAGCTGCGGTTCGGCATCTAGCTCAAAACCTGGCAGACTCGCGTTATTGCCCGTGTCGGTGCCGTAAACAAAGGCTCCGCGCAGCTGGAACGCGCCACTCGTCTGCTCCCAGTTTGCTAACGCGCCGAGTCGATAGAAAAGCTCATCCACATTCTTTGTCGGGTCGTCGTTATTCGACACTTTGTTAACGGAAACACTTGGTGCTAGCACGACTCGGTATGGCCATGGACTGCCTTCCTTCACCCCTGTTGTCCATTGCAAAGGAAAGATTAATGCTCCGACGGCCGACCACATGTCTGATTGGGTGTTGAGGTTGCCGGCCCACGAGAATTTCGCCCCAACCAGTATCATCGATCTTTTTCTTCGCATTTGCCGGCTGAGTAATGTCCTCCGAGTAGAGGAGATCACTCCAGCTTTGCCGAATCATGAAATGCTCAATTCCCTCCGCGATCGGATGCCATCCTGTGAGTGCTGCCACATCGGGTAATGGCTCAGACTTTGTGCGCGGACCGCTTCCATGTTGCTGGATGTCACGCAGCTCTTGAGCCTCTTACCAAGGCCGGTCACCATAGATTTTGTGAAGCGCAGCAACAGAGTCCTCTGCCGTCCCTTTGGTCGACGCGAGAGCGGCGATTACGTCATCCTTACTCTTATTCGCGAATTCTTTCCGTAACTCTGTGATCACTTCCGCCTTCGTCTTCTTCGGAGCGATTCCAGCGCCCACTTTAAGCGCCCGTTCTGCGGTGGCTTTGTCAAAAGCTCCGGGCGGTACCGGAGTCTGGCGCGGCTCTGCCTTTTCGGGAACAACAGGGAATGTCTTAGCAGGCCCCGTTACATCGCGCACTTCATCCGGCGAATAGTTCTCGTGCTCTCCGTGCAACGCCACGAGCTTTTGCCAAAGTTTTCGATTTTTTTTGGGATCTAACCGCTCAAGGACTGTGAAATATGATTTAGCGTCCTCCTTGTAGATTACGCTCGTAGTGGGTGCGGCAATGGCATTCGTGCTGGAATGACCGAGCGCTACAGTCAGCCACACAATCATCGTGATCGATGGCAACGTCTTAGTCACAGTCCACCTTTCTGCTTGTATAGCGTTAGTGTGTGTCGATAAAATGTGCCGTTATGTCGACGTCCCACTCGGGCTTAAGCGTGTCCGGTCCATAGTCTTTTCCAAATGATGTGTTCACGTCGCCAATAAAGTGCGACATGCTTGGTACTGCTGGCCCCACGATCGTCCCGCCGTTAACGACGGGAACCATGCCATACCCCCGGATGATGCCTTCCACTCGCGAGCGCGTGTCTACCGGAGCTGCAGCGGCGCTAAGGGCTTGAGCGTGGGCAGACAATGCGAGCGCGTGCGCGGTTAGAGCGTGAGCGTGGGCGGCCAACGCTTGAGCGTGGGCGGTTGCAGTATCTTGAGTTGACAGCTTATTCTTCGACGGTTTGTCAGGTTTCTTTTTCGCCATATGGATTAGTGCTGGTTGATATTGATTGGTTTGATGTGGAACACGCGGAGGAAATCGAGTCTTCGCTGTTGGCGACCATTGACCGACGGACGCAAAGTTCTCCTTTGGCTGCTCGTTAGGCGGGGGACCATAGAAAACAGGGGAATTTCTCGACCTTTTATCAGTCGCACGGATTCATTGCAAGAAAAAATCAACGCTATAACAAAATTGTCACGAGACGTGTCGGAGCCTACACGGCTCGAACCGGTCTCTCGCCTTTGCCCTTCGCTTTAGCTGCCAGCAAAATTGCCAGCAAAATGCAGTGAAAGAGGTGGCGCGAGTAGTGCGCGAGTTGGCTTGATTACTCAGGTCTAAGCTGCTTAAATGCAGCAGTGGGTTGAATGTACGAAGCAAGACGTTGATGCATTCGTCTTAGGACTCGGCGGTCTTATATTAAGCATAAACTTGCAGATCTGAGCCGCTGCTACTTAAACCGCAAAGCGTTCCGTCGTTCCACTGTGATCTCGTTACTTGATCTGACGAGCCATCGTGTGGCTGATCCCCTTAGAATCCGTCCATTCAATCTTCGCAAGGATTTCGTTCAATCGTGGGTTCAATTCCAATTTAGCCCCAAACTCCCCGTTGGGCGAGCAAGGCATGATCTTTTCAACTCGAGTAGCCCAGCCAGAGGTTTCAGAAACAGCAGCGATAATGAATTTGTCACAACCGACGCCCCGGCCCCAGACGTTCAGCAATGCCCCCTTTTTTTCGGCGTTGAACTCGGGAGCTGTCACTTGCTTTTCCGTCGACTTCTCCGCTGGCTTTGTCAGTGAAGCTAGAACCAGAGCAGCGCCAATTAAAAATGCGGCAACAAACGACCATGCTCGCGCCCACCAAAGGAGGTTCTCCTTTTGGCGAACCTGCTCGTCATAGGCTGCCATGATTTCTGTCGGCGACCGCGGATCGAACCGCACGTATGGGGGTGTTTGCGCCTGTACTGCTGACCAGTAAGCCAGGATTAGAATCAAACTCGGCAGTGCGATGAATACTTTAGCATACAACGGCAGATTCTCTTTTCCGAGCGTCAGGCTGACCGCCGCGCTCGCCGTGTAAATTCCCCACAGCCATACAATAAAAGTTTGGAACCTCGCTGCTTGCTCGTTCCGACTTGCGACCGCCTTTTCGACGATGTCCTTCGAGTAAGCAAACCAATAGGCGTCATCGAGGACTGGACGAACTGTTCCCGGATCGGGCATTTGCCTCCAAGCCTAAACCAAGCGAGCCGGATCCGACATTACGCGGTACTTGCAGATGTGTTCAAGGGGGCATGTAAGATACACGTCTTTGTCGGGAGTCTGCTCTTTGCTAGTCTGCTGGAGCTGAACAAAGCCGTAGATCACCGACGGTACATACGTAACGGTTTCTTTGCATTGTTCCTCCCCGTTCGCCGTCTTTATCATTTCCTTGCACTCAGTCGTCAAAGTCTGCATTGGGTTCTCCTCATGTCGCGCAGCATGGCGCAAACGGATAAGACAAGTCAAGCGAGATCGAAGTTTGGAAATCTCTTGGGATGAGCGAACAACCTTGCCTATCTGCTGCAGACGTCGATCCGAGGCTGATCGTCTAAGATCAATCAGAGCAAACGACTCAGCCGACGCGGAAACGGATGTCGCGGATCGTTTTTGCCGCCGAAGCGTTGTTTCAATTTTCGCAGGATTTCGGACTTGGAGATTTGTTCGAGCTCGTAGTGCAAAGCCGGTTGGAGCACGCGGACGTAGAGGATTCCTTCGCGCAACGCGACCGGCGCGGAGTGCGCGGCGATGAATTCGCCGACGATCTTTGACCAGGCGTCGATTACTTCTGTTTCGTGCAGGCGCTCGCGTAATCCCAGGCGTTGCATCAGCTTCGGTATCAAGTCAGCAGGCGATTGCCAACGATCTGGTCGCATTTTTCTCTCGGGCAAGCCGCGCCATTCGGCGATCACGGCGGCGCGAAGAGAGGGATTCATGGACAGAATTATTTAGCCACGGATGGACACGGATGAAACACGGATTTTTTAAGAATGTTGAAGAGGATGCTTGCGCAAAGCGCCTGCCTTTTTTGATTCGGCGGTTGGCACAACCGCCGCTACAACGCTTCAACTCTTTAACGGTTCAACGCTTCAACCTGAGGCGAAGCCTCAATATTTCCGCCGCATGTGGCTTGGCAGAATATTCAGCTCGGTGCGGTACTTGGCCACGGTGCGTCGCGCGATCGGGATGCCGCGCTCGCCGAGAATCTCGACGATCTCGTGATCGCTTAACGGCGCGCTGCCATTCTCGTGTTTCACCAAATCGAGAATGGCTTCTTTCACGCTGGTGTTGCTCAGCGATTCGCCGGTCGCGGTTTGGTAGCCGGACGTAAAAAAGTATTTCATCTCGAACACGCCCTGCGGCGTGGCCATGTATTTGCCGGACACAGCGCGGCTAACTGTGGTCTCGTGCAGGCCCACGGCATCGGCAACTTCTCCCATCGTCATCGGTTTCAGATGGGACGGGCCATGTTCAAGAAAATCGCGCTGCCGCGCAACGATCTGTCGCGCGATGTTGAGAATTGTCTGCTGGCGTTGATGAATCGAGCGAATCAGGAATTTTCCGCTCCGGATTTTGTCGCGGATGTAATCTTTGACTTCGCTGGTCTGAGTGTTGCCGGAGGCGATGATGTCCTTGTAAAGATTGCTGATCCGCAGATGCGGAACCTGCTCGTTATTTGAGCTGATCTGATACTCGTCATCGACCTTTTCTACGATTACGTCGGGCAGCACATAGTTTTGCGGCGCAGCAGCGAAAACTTGACCCGGACGCGGATTCAGCCGTGCGATGTTGTCAGCGGCCTTTTGCACGTCTTCGACGCTAATCCCCACCCGCCGTGCGATCTCGGGGAAGCGTCGCCTACCCAAATCTTCCATGTGCTCGGAGACAATTTTGTACTCCAGGCTGCGTTCCTTCCCTCCTCGCGCCAGTTGAATGAGCAAACACTCGCGCAAATCACGCGCGCCGACTCCAGACGGATAAAAACTCTGGATCAGCGCCAGCATCTTCTCGAAATCTTCCTTTGGAATTCCCGAGTTCAGCGCCATTTCTTCCGGCGTGCTCTGGAGAAATCCGTTATCATCGATATTGCCAATGATTAGCTCGGCGGCTTTGCGATCGTTGGCGCTGAGCACGCTCTGATTCAGTTGCCCGATCAAATTTTGCTGAAGCGTTTCCTGCACGGGAATGGAATCGAAAAGGAACTGGCGCTTATCCTGCGCTTCCTTTGAATCCCGAAAGCCCTCGCGGTAACTGGCCGACTGCGCCATGTAATCGCGCCATTCCTCGTCCAGACTCGCCAGCTTCTCGAATTCGTTTTTGAAATTGTCGTCCCCGGCAGGTTCAGCCTCGCTCCGTTGATCGGCGCCGGGCTCGTCCGGCAACTCCTCGAGCACCGGATTTGTCTCCATTTCCTGTTGAACGAGGTTGCGCAGCTCAAGCAGCGGCGTCTGGAGAATGAGCAGGCTTTGTTGCAACTGCGGCGAGAGAACGTGCTGCAGTGCAAGATTCTGTGTCTGATGCATTCCCTGTCCGGCCACACGCCGAGTTTACCGGCATGGCTAACGGCGAGCAAGCGATGTGATTTGGCCCGCGCTTAAACCGGCGACCGCCATCGGAATGACGAAGCACCCGCCTTCGCCAAGGCTACGCCGAACAGCGAATGACGAATGAAGCACGAATATTGTAGGGCGTTTCTGCGAAACGCCACGGCGCCTGACACAGACGCCCTACAATGCGGTCGTTCGTCGTTAGACATTCGTCGTTCGTCATTTTCATCGGCTCACACGCCCGCCGTGTCCCATTTCTCGATCGTTTCCTGAATCAGGCGGGCGATTTTGTCGTTCACTTTCGTGAAATATTTTTTCGCCTTTGCGGGATCGAACGTCGGATACCCCTGGCCTTCCTTGTAGAGCATGATCGTTGACGGGAAAGGATACGCGGTCCACGTGTTCGGCGGGGGAAGCGCCGTTGCCATCTCCGGTTTGTAACGCTTCTTCTGAACGAGCGTGGAATCGATCGCCATGATGTATGCGCTCTCGTTTTCTGCTCCGTGACCGCCGTCTTCGCCGAACACCTCCAGCGTGACATCACTGCAATAAGACCACCAGTTCACGACCAGAATTCTGGTGTTCGTGTCGCGGCCGACCTCTTGCGCGAGCGCGCTCAAAATCGCCGTCTGCCCGCCACCGTGCCCGTTCAGCAAAATGATGTTCCTGAATTTGTTCTTCGCCAGGCCGGTGAGAACGGCGCGAACATAATTGCGAAAAGCGTCCTCGGGAACTGTGAAGCTGCCTGGGTACGCGTCCATGATTCCGGTGAAGCCATAGGGAATCACAGGCGCAATCATCGCGTTGACGCGTGGTGCGATCTCGCGCGCCATCGCTACCGGGGCGAGAATGTCGGTTCCATTAGGGGCGACGCCATGCGGTTCAAGCGTGCCCAATGGAAGCAAGACGGTTTGGATTTTTGCCGGAACCCACTCGCGGAATTCCAGCCAGTTGATGCGCTCCATCTCCCGCGTGCTGGGCGCATTCTGTTTAGCGGAACTCATTTCGAGAGTTTAGCAGCGTGAGGAGTATTCCGCTTCTCTTTTCCATTCAAGAGGATCCAATCGACCGGCTCTTCGAACGCAATAATTTCCGCAAAGACATCGCCGGTTCCGCTACAGGGAATGCTAATCAAATCGGCGCGACAGCCGCGCCGGATTCCTCCGAGCGCATTTTCCTGCCGCAACGCGCGCGCGGAATTGAGGGTTACCATTTGCAAAATCTCTTCCGGAGGAACGCCTGGAAATTCCTTCTGAAACGCGCGCATCTCAGCAAACAAGACTCAAGTCTTCATTGCTTGCGAGGCTATCAGTGCCCAGGCAAATCTTGAATCCAAGCGCGCGCAATTTTTCGAACGGAAATCGGCTGTGCTGGAAATAATCGTGGCTGCGCGGCGAATGCACTACATGAAATCGCGTCTCTGATCTCTTGAGCAAATCGAAGTCGCTCTCCGTCACTTCATTTAAGTGCGCGACGACGCATTGTGGTAGGGCGCGATCTCCGAGCGCGCCGAGGAACAGCCCCAGCGGCGTCTTATTCCCGCAGTCATTCATTGGTCGTCCGATCCCCTTCAGAAACTCGTACAGCGGCCCCGACGCGTCGTGAAACATCTCCATCTCCTCGAACGACTCAGCCAAATGAGTCGTTAACAAAATATTGTCGCGCAGCGCGATTTCCTCACAGCGGCGATACAGATTTTTCGACGCAGTGAACAACGCGTGCGGTGCCAGGCCCCAGTTCGGCGCGCACCTCAGCGATTCGACGGCACGATCGACAGTTTCGTTTGTCTGGTCCGGCCTGCCCGCCGAAGCCTCGGCGCAGGCGGGCGCGCGCACATCGATCAGTTCCGCAAACCACCACGTGCGAATCGGCGCACTGATCTTCGGAATTAAGTCCGGAAACGCAGTGAGATTCGCGATGGTCGTTGTCCCGAATCTTTTGGCTTCCGCGAAACCGTCGTTGATTGAGGCGAGATAATCTTTCGGCGAAAGATTTGCCTTCTCTGTATTGATGGCGCGAATCCAATCGGCGAAAGATTTTTGCGGCGGGATTTTGCCGCGCAAACAGGTGTAATCGAGGTGGCAATGCGCGTTGATCAGCCCCGGCAACAGCGCCTGCTCGCCAAGATCGACAATTTCACCGGCGTTGCGGCTTGTGATCTGATCAAATTTTCCGACATCGACAACGGAGCCGGCGGGAGCCGAGCGACATAGACGGGCAGCCCGAGACGGTGACGAGCCGGGAGGCGAGTCATCAATTCGATCATCGGAAACAGCCACCGCGCCATTCTCGATGGGCGCTCCGTCCATCGTCACGACGGTGCGGGCACGAATGATCATTCGCCTTTCACCACTTTCCGGCATTCGGCGATCAACAGATTGCACGCTTCCTGGCAAAGCAGCGGAACTGTAGCCGCTTCGCTGTGCGAAGCGCGCGCGTCGCCCACAGGGCGACGGCTACAGACCGACGTCTGATCACACACAGGATCAAATTTGTCCTTCGGTAACTTTGTCGACGCGATCGCCCCGGCCGCATCGCGTTTCCACAAGATGGTCCGCAGACATCCGCCGTTGGATCGGCAGAAGTCCGCCACAAGATCATTGATCTGCGAATCAGAAATTTTTGCCGCCACACGGTACATTCCTGATTGTCGATCCAACGTGTCCCGCAACGGAGTGGTTTTCAGTTTATCGCTTTTCCAAGCAGCGAACACCGCGAACCTTCCGGGATAAAAATAGTCGAGTGCGCGTCTCAGATCTTCGAGCGTCTCAAGCTCCAGTCGCCAACCGTGACGCAAGTTGGGCGCAGTTTTAAGCGGCCGATAGCTTCCAGCGTCGTCGTGTTTTGCAATCTCAATCGCGTCTTCTGCGCTTCGAAAGATCTTCAATTGCTCCGCCGCTTGGTCGTCGCGATGCGATAGAACAAACCCGCCGGTGCTCGTTTTCCGAACCAGAATTTCTCCGATACAAAAACGTCGGTAGTCGTTGCAGACCGTTTCGAGGAGCTTCTCGACAGGATCCGGCATTGGTAAGGCGTCCGGCGGCTGCCGGACCGGGCGCGCCGCGCTAATGCAGGCAATGCGCGATCAAGCCGCCAGCGCGTTCCAGAAATTGCCGATCTTCATCGCCGAAGGCATTCAACTTATCGCTCTCGGCATCGAGCATACCAAGAATGTGACGATGCTCGTTACGCATCGGCACAATGATCTCCGAGCGAGTGGTGTGAAACGTAGGCAGATAGCGCGAATCCTTATGCACGTCGCCCACGATGATGGGTTCGCCCGAATCCAGCGCCGCGCCGCATAAGCCCTGGGTAATGGGAAAGCGCGCATACGTCGGCTGGCTCGCTGCCGGTTTCGGCCATGAATCACGAACTCGTTCTTTATGATCTTATAAACGCCGACCCACCGATAACCGCGCGCGGCGCGAATCATTTCCACCACTTGCTTCATTCGTTTTCGGGTGCACCCGCCAGCTAGCGCGAACCCCCCGATCTCCTGCAGCTTTTTGCACGTGGTTTCCTTCATTTGCGGGGAAGCAATCTGGCGCAAAAGAAACCGAGCGCGAGCACGATTTTCAACTTTTTGCGTTCAACGCTTGCTCGACAATGATATCGGCAAAACCGGGATCGGTGCCGATGGACGGCGCATAGAACAGCGAGCGATCATCAATCTTGTAAGGATTGCCACGGAAGACTTCACCGCGCGACCTTGTAGCCGGGGGCGCTGACCCCGGCCGGCCGCGGTCAACGCCCGCGGCTACAACGATCCCGAGCAGAGCGGGAATGTCTTCATAACTGTGCAAGCCGTCAGAAATAAAAAACGGGACCACGACTACGTTCGGAGTTTCCGTGAATTTCCGCCAATCGGAAACCAGCGGCGACTCCTCCATGTACACGTTCAGCACAGCCGCGTATTTCCCGAGTGCACGAATCTTTTCCGCTTCGCGCTTCGCGGCAACGGCGCTGTTTTCATTCAAATCGGTTCCATGAGCGACGATCAACAGGGTGGCTTCGTTCTCGGGAATATCCGGCGCGATTTCCTGAGCCCGTCGCACAAGCAGCTCGGTCATCATCGAATGATTTCCAACCGGCTCGCAATACTTCCAGATTTGGCCGTTCGGTCGTTTTGTAATGCGCCCGTTCAGCTCAAGCTCGCGTGGAACCACTGTCTGCGTGAAATAACCTTCACTGATAAAATTCGGCACGACATAGACCTTCTGAATCGATTCCGGATCGAACAAGAACAGCGCGTCGCGCAAACTCGGTTCCTCTTTCCAGAACGCGCAGCTCCACATCTGCAAAAATTTTCCGACGCCGAATCTCAGCCGTGTGTGCCAGCGTCGGGGCGCTCGAGTCCGGGTTCACGGTGGAGCCGTGAGCGACGATAAGGAGCGCGCTGTCGTCTGATCTCACAGAACAAACGTTCAACAGCCTTCTCTGAGCGCAAGTCGAATGGGGCCAAGGCCGAATTGCAGCGGAACTTTCGCTAAATACTGCGTCGTTTAGGGAGGCGTCAGACAACTTTTTCCACGCGATTTAGATTGAAAGTTTTCGCGGCAATCGGCTTAATCGCAATTTGCGTGGACCTTCGGGTCTAACCATGAACGCGCCGATTAAGCCAGGAGCCGCCTGCGCTACCTTCGCGGCGACGCTCGCCTTTTCTTTAATTTTCGCAGCGAACGCATTTGCTCAGGAGGTGGAAGCCGAGCGGGTGATCGTGACTGGCGAGCCCGTGATTGTGACTGGCTCCCTCATTCCAACCTCGGAGGAGGTCGGCTCGAACCCGGTTTCATATTCTCGACCGCGACTTGATCAACAAGTCTGGTCAAGGCACCACGACGGAACAGCTTCTCAAGAGTCTGCCGATCGCGAGTGCGAACAGCATTCCGGTTCAGAACAACGCGATCGCCGCGGGCGGCCCGCCGGGGGCGGCGTCAGTCTCCCTGCGTGGTTTCGATCCAGGCGCCACACTTGGTTCTCATCGACGGCCGCCGTGTCGCCCCGTATCCGGGGACCTCCCCCGGGGGCGCCGCTTTCTTCGATCTGAATACTATTCCCATTGCCGCTGTCCAGAGCATCGAAATTCAGAAGGACGGCGCTTCCACCACCTACGGGGCGGACGCGGTTGCAGGCGTGGTGAACCTCAAGTTATACAAAGACTACCGTGGCGCTCAGGTGACCCTCTATTATGGCAACACGCTCGATAAAGACGCGGGCGAGTATAGCGGCGACATTCTTTTCGGCACGGGCGACGACAAAACAAGTATCACCGGTGACATCTTTTTCTATCACCGTAACTCGATGTTCAATCGTGACCGGGGCAACTCCAATCGCCCGCCATTTACGAGCCCCAACTCCAATCCGTACAATCTCCAGTTGAGCAGCGATGTGGTGGCCGCCGCTGGCGGAGAGAATTTAAATCCGGGAGGGTTTGAATTTGCGACTCCGCCCGACTTCACCAACGGATCGGCTCCGGCAAGCAATTACCTCTATAACTTTCCCGGAAATGTCAGGGGAAATCGGCCGTTCGGCGCTTTGCTACCTGGCTTTAACTTTAACGCGTTCTCCAATTCTTTTCCCGACCAGGAACGCTGGGGCGGTTACGCGGCGTTCGAAACACAAAATCTGCGATGATCAGTTTCGGGTTTTCGGCGACTTCTATTATGCCGATGTGAAGACGCATGACGAACTTGCGCCGGCCGCGACGGGCCCTTTCGAAATCCCCGGCCAGGGTACACTCTACATTCCGCCCCATTCCCCGCTGCCGGGTGGAGTCGCGCCTCCGAACACGCCGACCATTGCGGAGACTGGCATGCCCCCGGATGCATTCAATCCATTCAATCCATTTGAGCAGATCATCTCGGGTTTCACTGAGGCACGCCTTGCCGATTTCGGTAATCGTTTGGTCGATGAGGAAAACATCGCCGAGCTTTTCACGGTTGGTGTAAAAGGCGACAAGCTCTTTAACGGAAGCTGGGGTTACGATGGAGCATTCCGGTATAGTCAAATCCAGGATACTTCTGAGCTTCGAAATGTCTCGGTCTCGCGCTTCAATCGCATTCTGAACGCGGCGGACTCGATCTTTAATCCCACCTCGGCGGATTTTATTGGAACCACTATCCCTTACAATCCATTCGGAGACTTATCGCGTGCCGATCCCATCCAACCTACCATTGATCGACTTCGCGATCATACATGCGAGGGACCTCAATACATCCAAACTAGCGACGCTGGATTTAAATATTTACACGACCGATCTGTTTGATTTGCCCGCAGGCGGCGTCGGACTCGCCTTTGGCGGCGTCTTTATTCGGGAATCTTTGACTGAAAATCCGGACGACGAAAACCGCAATAAAGATAACGTCGGTGTCGCGCAAGAGTTCCCTGTCAAGGTCGGACGCAAAGAATACGCGTTGTATGCGGAAACGCTTATTCCAATTTTCAGTCCCAAATGGAAGATACCGTTCTTCTACTCGCTGGAGTTCGCGACCGGCGGCCGGTTTGAGGCCTTCAACAACGATACAAATTCGTTAGTGCCCAAAGTGGGGGTACGCTGGCAGCCGTTCGACGAACAGCTTGACCATTCGCAGCACCTGGGGTGAAGGCTTCGTTGAGCCCTCGCTCACCGAGCTGTATGGACCTAGAATTTTCGGTTTCGATGCAACGTCTTTCATGGGCGACCGCAACCCGGAAACAGCAACTCTAAACAACCCCAACCCACACCTCGGGCCAGAACGTTCCCGTAATTGGACTGGGGGTATTGTTTATACGCCGAAGTGGATTCCAGCCGGTACGTTGACGTTGACGATTGACTTGTGGGATATCGAACGGACGGACGTTGTGATGACGGATTCTCCTCAGAGCGTGATTGAACGCTTTTTAGCCGGCAAACTGCAACCTGGAGAAGCGGTTATACTCGACCCGTCGGGGACCTTCGTATCAGAAGTGGTAAGCCCTTTTATCAACGGTGGCCGTCAGAGCGCGCGCGGTGTTGACTTTGGCATTCAGTACCAACTCAAGACTCGTTTTGGAACATTTACTTCCCTAACCCGGGCGACTTATCTGGATCAGTTCGTCTTCCAGTTCAAGGGAGACAGGGCATGGCAAGTGGCCGGGCGTACCAACGGCGATTGGTGGGGAGGCAGCGATTTCGGGATCGGTGGCGATGCCTGGTACAAATGGAAGGGACTCTCGACACTTGACTGGACGTGGCACAACTTAGACTTGAACGCGACCGTGCATATGCTCGATGGCTTCTGGGAAGAGATCTATGCTAAGAAGTTTGATGGATTTTGGAAGCAGCACTACGTGCATCCGACATGGTTCACGGACGCGCAGCTCTCCTACAGCCTGATCTTCACGCCACCCGTGGAACCGGTGCCGGTGGCCGGGTACTCAAAGGACCAGCAAGGAAGTGGCGGGAAAGGAGAAGGAAGCGCCGCCCACAGTTGCTTACGCCATGCCGTGCTGGAAAAAGATCGTGAACAACTCCACGGTCACCGTTGGTGTGAACAATATATTTGGTGAGGACCCACCGCCCGAGTTTGGGTTCGAATTTGGCAGCCCCATAGGCTATCCGGGCTTCGCCTATGATAACCTGGGACGATTCTGGTATGTTCGACTGATCAAGAAGTTCTAAGGATCTATCTGCTGGCAGCCTTGGCTGCAGCAACGATTTTGTCGAAACGCGGATCACCGCGCAAATCATCCCAGCACGGATTGAGAAGGAGATCGCCGTATGTCGGCGCCATCATCCGGGAAGGGTCGCGACTTTTTCGAGTTGCTCGAGCGCGCGGTCGCGCTCGCCGGTCCATGCGTAAACCAACGCCAGATTGGCAACCAAGTTGGACCGTTGAGCGAGTCCTTGGCAATCGGCAGGAGCTCGACTGCCTGCCGTGCCTCGCGGATCGCCTCTTCTTTGCGTCCAAGCCCAGCGTCAAGTTTTGCAACGCCCGCGAAGTAGTCCACATCCTTGGGTTTGTCGCCCTGTTGGGCTTCCATTTTCTGGCGTGCCGCTGCAAACGCCGCCAGCGCCTTCTGATTATCGCCGCGCGCACGCGCAATCTGTCCGTAAGCCCAATTCCCATCCGCAAACTTCGCAGGAGCAGCAGCAATCACCCGATTTGCCGCGTCGTAATCGCGCAGGTAAAGGACGGTCTTAATTCGTACGTCCCAAATCAAATCCCCCGGATCATACTCCGGCGGCACTTGCTCAAGAAGAGATTGAGCCGCCACTGGATCACCCTGTGCCAGCTTCGTCATAGGTAGCCAATTGAAAGGGTCCTCTAGTGGCGCGGTTCGGGGTCCGCCGCTGGCGGCCTGTTTCCTTATGAATTGTTCCAACTCGGAGTAGCGGCGCATCTCAAAATAAATCTGCTCGAGACGGTATGCGACCTCACCGTTGCTTGGATCCAGCTCGCTCGCCTTTTGGAGATTAGCGAGCGACGCGTCCCAGCGATTTTGGTGCCTGCCAATCGTCGCGTCGATCAGAAGCGCTTCGGCATTATTTGGCAACATGCGGCGAACGATCGCCAACTCATCACGTGCCCGGTCGTAGGCAGCCTCTCTGTCAACACCAATAATAGAGTCAGGAGCGAGCCAGTAATACCGGGCGAGCGCTAAATGACCCTCAGCCAAATCTGGACGCAGTCGCAAAGCAGTCTCCGCAGCTTTCTTTGCTAACTCGAAGTTTTCAAGTTTGCGATCGAGCTGCGCTTTCGCGAGCGCGCAATACGCCAAGGCGAAGTTCGGATCGCGCTGCGTGGCTTTTTCGAGCAGTTCCACTTTTTGGTTCGCGGCTTTTTCATTCTCCGCACCCTCCCAATTGCTGTAGATGTCGATCTCCTTGGCCTTTGTGTAATAGGCATAGGCCACTGGATCGGCGGTCGGGCGTTCGGCGATCGCGGCTTTTTCCGCGGGAGAGAGATTCGCCTTAAGTTGGTCGGCGATTTGCTGCGCGATCTCAGTCTGAACTGCAAACACGTCCGCGACATCGCGATCGTAATGCTCAGCCCAAAGATGTGTGTCACTGCGCGCGTCGATCAGCTGCGCACTCACTCGAACTCGCTCGCCCGCGCGTTGGACACTGCCTTCGACCACATATGAAACACCTAAAGCTTTTGCGATCTCGCGAAGATTGCGTTCCAAATCGCTTTTGTATTTCATCACGCTCGTTCGGCTGATGACTTTCAGGTCCGCAATCTTGGCCAGATCAGTGAGGATTTCGTCTTGCACGCCGCCGGCGAAAAATGCGTTTTCTTCGTCTTTGCTGAGATTTTCAAACGGCAGGACGGCAATCGACTTTTCTGACAACTGCGTCACTGCGGCTGCAGATGGCGCGATGCTGCCCGCAGCGATAGACGTTATTTTTTGACGATTGACGCGGAGCAACAAGAGCGTTGCCACGCCAGTGGCCAGCGCAGCTACTAACAAAACGAGCACCAGCAGCGGCGGGCGATCGTATCCAGCGCAGCCACGAAGGAGTCGCAGTGGCGCGTGTCAACTCAACCTCGAATTCCAAGTTGCGACGAAGATCTTTGAGCGCCTTAAGCAGCTCGTGCGCGCTGCGATACCGTTCCTTGCGATCTTTGCGCAGCGTTTTGCTGACAATCTGCTGAAGCTCAGCGGGAGTGTGCGCGACGTAACGCGTGAGCGGCGGTGGCTCCTTCTCAAGAATCGAAGACATTACCTCTTGTGGTGTGTCGCCGGTGAATGGCGCATGCCCGGTTACCATTTCGTAAAGCACTACGCCGAGACTCCAGATATCAGTGCTTTTATCAACGTGCGCGCCGCACGCCTGCTCCGGCGACATGTAACGAACGGTTCCCAGTATGGACCCGAGATTGGTCTCAACCAGCAACAGCGCTTCGTCTCTCGGCATCGTTGCCGGCAGTTGCTGTTCGGCAAGCTTTGCAATCCCAAAGTCGAGCACTTTCACGTAGCCGTCCGGCCGAAGCATGATGTTCTCCGGTTTGATGTCGCGATGGACAATTCCCGCTTGATGAGCGGCGGCGAGCGCACTCGCCACTTGGATGGCGACGTCAACAGCTTCACTCAACTGCATCGGTCCGCGCGTCAGACGTTGACGCAGCGTCTCGCCTTCGATCAGTTCGCTGGCTATGTAATGAGTTGAGTGGTCCTCGCCGATCTCGTAAACCGTCAGGATATTTGGATGATTGAGCGCGACTACGGCGTGCGCTTCTTGTTGAAACCGCTTCAGGCGCTCGGCGTCACCGGTAAAGCGCAGCGGCAGAAGTTTGAGCGCGGCCTTGCGGCCCGCTGTAATGTCGGTGGCCAGATAGACTTCGCCCATCCCGCCAGTGCCGATCGATTCAGAAATTTTGTAGTGGCCGATCGTCTGGCCGACGAGCGAATCAGCTTGCCCATTTTGAATAATCTTCGTCGCGAGACCAACGGCCGAGGTTTCTATGAAACCGGCCTGCTCGTTGATCTGAAGTCAGAAGCACTTCAACTTCACGGCGCAAGACCGTCATCGCCTTCGCAGGCCGTGTCCAGGAATGCGCTAATCTGGTCCGGCTCTTGATCCAGCGCTGCACGAAAGATTTCCTCAATCGTTTGGAACCGCGCCGGCTTCATTCTAAATCAGCCCGCGAATTACGCGAATCAACGCGAATAAATCAGAGAGAAACATCAGAAAATTCGATTTTCGTTTTTATGTGCTGGGTCTTCGCGATGCGTTCGTATTCCAAGCCCGGGTAGTGGCCAAAATTTACCAGAAGACCTAGTTCAAATCCGGTTGCGTGCGAGATAATTTAAGAGTTGCGCGCGATGCTCGTCGGTTAATGAGGAGACAGCCTTTAATTCGACGATAATCTTCTCGAGGCAGACGTAATCCGGCTCGTAAGTCTGCTTCAATATTCGACCGCGATAGCTGAGAGTGAGCGATGGTTTGGCGATTGCCGGAATCTGCTGGTGCTCAAATTCGATGCCCAGGCACTCTTGGTAAACTGGTTCCAGAAATCCGCAGCCCTTCTCGTTGTACACCTCAAAGCAGGCGCCAATAATCGCGAAGCTCTCTTTCTTGTAAACGATTTCCGTCATGCTTATTCGCGTTAATTCGCGTGATTCGCGGGCGCGTCGTGCAATTCCGTGTACAGCCATGCCTTGGCAAATCTCCAGTCGCGCCTCACCGTGACAGTTGAAATCTTGAGCACTTCTGCCATCTCGTCATAGTTGAGCCCGCCAAAATATTTCAGCTCGACTACTTGCGCTTTTCTTGAGTCGAGTGTGGCCAGTCTTTCCAGTGCCTCGTGCAGATCGACAATTTCTCTTGATTCCCCCGGTGAGACAATTGCTGCTTCGTCCAATTCTACCTTGACCGCGCCGCCGCCGCGCTTTTCGGATCGCTGACTCCTTGCGTAGCTAACCAGGATCTGGCGCATCGCCCGGGCAGCCACGGCAAAGAAGTGTGCGCGGTTCTGCCAGCGTGGATGGGTTTGGTCGGCCAGGCGCAGATAAGCCTCGTTAACCAGCGCTGTCGTTTGCAGTGTGTGGTCGGGACGTTCTCCGCCCATCTGACGATGGGCAAGGCGTCGCAGTTCCTCATAGACGAGCGGAGTTAATTCCGCGAGCGCAGCATCGTCCCCTTGACTCCATCGCGCCAAGAGCTCGGTCACTCTCTGCTGAGAGACCGAAGGCGCATCCATAACCTCTTTTTAGCCTACCACCCGAGACAGTTTCTGCACGCGGAAGCGTCTTCTCACGGACCTCATCAAATCAATTGGTGTGAATTCGTGAAATTCGTGTCTCAAAAGCGTCTCCGAAAAAAATTTCAATTCAGATGATCACTTTGATCGCTCTTTCGCGCCTTACCGCAATGGAAACCAAACAACCAAAAAGAAAGGAAAAACAATGAAACCACTAACTCACTTCAAAAAAACAATACATTCTGTCGGACACATATTCCTGAGTCTTGGCGCGATCTTCGCGTTAGCAATAACCGCTCACGCCCAGAACCTCTACGTCTCCGCTAACCGCGCCCCGGATCGCACAAAATCTTCGAGTTCACGCCGGATGGGACGCAGAGCATCTACGCTTCGGGCTAGATAACCCTCGAGGCCTGGGCTTTGACAGCATCGGCAATCTTTTCGCGGCGCACAGCCAAGGAGCCCGGCGACATCGACATTGGGAGAGTGCTAAAATTTAACCTGCGCAACCATGTCAGCACTTTTGGCAGCGCTGTTAATTTTCAGTTTGAAGGGCTAGCCGTAGACATGCGGCGGGCAATGCCTACGTCATGGCGGACAGACGAAAATAGTCCCACAGCGGCCAGCACTATCTTCAAGTTCACACCAAATGGAGACCGAATCTTCGGCTCGATTCCCGGGACGCCGGATGCTACGCAAGTCAAAGCTGGGGCCTGGCTTTCGACAGCGCGGGCAATCTCTATGCAGCCGACGTGCTGTGGATCTGGCACAGCAACGATCCTTATGAATTCGCTCCAAATGGAACCCGCACCGTTTTCGTCGGGCCATGCGAGTTTGCTGAGGGCGAGTATCCCGTGGGCTTGGCCTTCGATAGCAGCGGCAATCTGTTCGTTTCCATCGAAACATTTAGCGATCCGGGAGCCGACTCGATTGTTTATTTCACTCCGATGGGCGTGAAGAGCACCTTCGCTACCGGCCTAACTATTCCTCGGGGCCTGGCCTTTGACAGCTCGGGCAATCTCTTTGTAGCCGAGGCAAATGCGATTCCGGACGGCGATATCTTGAAGTTCCCTCCTGGCGGAGGTCTCGCCGACCGTTTTTGCCTCCGGCTTCGGCCGCCCGGAATTCCTCACCTTCGGGCCGCCGCGATAACTCACGTAATTGCGCCGCGCTGCAATCTTTTTTGCAACGCGGCGCAAAATTTAAGTAGCCGACATCGATCCTGAGGAACCTCTTGTCCAGCGGCGACCTGATTGGCGCTGAGACGATCGGCACTAATTGCGCGAGCGCAGCATCGTCGCCATCACTCCATCGAACTAGGAGATCGGTGACTCTCTGCTGAGAGACCGAAGGAGCATCCATAACCTGTTCTTCACAGGCTACCAAGCTCAAACAGTTCCTGCATGCCGAAAGCGTCCCCGAAAAAATTCTCAATTCAGATGATCACTTTGATCGCTCTTTCGCGCCTTATCGCGATGGAAGCCAAACAACGAAACCAAAGAAAGGAACAACCATGAATCCACTGACTCAGTTCAAAAAAATACGAATTCTACCACTTCTCATCGCACTAGCGCTCGCCGCGCTCGCGCCCACGGCCGCGCGTGCGAACGCCGTCACCGACTGGAATCTGATTGCGTCGAATGCAATTGTCGTTACTGCGGGGCAGCCGCCGCCAGCGTCGGCGCTGAGCTTCGCGATGGTGCAGGGTGCGGTCTATGACGCGGTTAACGCGATTGACCGTGGCTACCAGCCGTACCTCCCAGAGCCTACATCAAATCCGACGGACTCGAAGGAAGCAGCCGCGGTAACGGCTGCCTACCGTGTCCTAGTAGGCTTTCCTGATCTTCCCGGTCTCTTTCCCGCACAGCAACCAACGCTGCAACCGATCTACGACAACTACATCGCTGGCCTGCCTGACAACCCGCCGGGATCGAGAGCTAATGGGGTCATTATTGGCGAGGCGACAGCGAGGACAATGCTCACCAACCGGCTGAACGACGGACGCTTCGGCCCGCCACCGACGCTGTACCCGCCGGCGCCGGGCATCTGGCGTCCGACACCGCCGAACTTCGCGAACGATCCTTCGCCGTGGGTCGGGAACGTGCGACCGTTCCTCGCTCCCAAGCGCAGCGATGCTCCGCACCGATGGGCCAAACGCACTCACCAGTAACAAATACGCGGAGGACTTTAACGAGGTCAAGGAGGTCGGATCACTCACGAGCACGACTCGCACACCAGACCAGACCGATGCTGCGATCTTTTGGCAGGACCATGCCCACGCGCTCTTTAACCGGATCTTTCGCACGCTGGCCGTCAGCCAGCAGCTGGACATCGTTGACAGCGCGCGCCTGTTTGCAATGGAGAACCTGGCTGGGGCTGATGCCTCCATTGGCTGTTGGAACGACAAGTATTACTGGCAGTTCTGGCGGGCGATCACCGCGATCCGCGAGGCCGACACTGACGGCAACCCGAACACCCAGGCCGACCCGACATGGCTGCCGCTGTTCGATCCATCGACACCAGTCTGCAACCCGCCGCCGCTCTTCACGCCGCCCTTCCCCGACCACCCATCGGGGCACGCATCCAACACCGGTGCATTCGTGCACACGCTCCAGAACTTCTTCGGCAAAGACAAGATCGCTGTCACCGCCTTCAGCAACAAATCCTGCACCACGCGGAGCTTCGAGCGCTTCTCGGATATCCTGAGCGAAGTTATCGACGCGCGGGTCTGGGCCGGCATCCACTTCCGCACCGCCGACGAGCAGGGAGCCAAGCTCGGCAAGAAGGTCGCCCACTACCTCAAGCAGCACTACTTCCAGCCGGTCCACGGACATCGACGATAGACATCATTTCAAAACCCGTATCGAAAATCCAACGTCCCAGCGGATATTCTTGCTAAACCGCTGGGACGACCTTTCCAAAATTCGCGATTAGGCTGGCGTGTGCGTCCACTGTGCGCACACCTTGATGTGCTTCGGTCAATCGACAATCTGACTAGAGACCGAGACACGCGTCTTCCTTGCGCGACACTTATAGTATCGGTAACCTGACAAAACCATGCGCTTCCGTACTTACAAAAATACCGATCTGACGGTGAGCGAAGTCGGCTTTGGGTTGTGGACGATTTCAACCGGGTGGTGGGGAAATTTCACCGAGGGCGAAGCGATCGCACTCATGCACAAGGCGTTCGACCTCGGTATCACGCTGTTCGATGCGGCTGATACTTACGGAAACGGGTTAAGCGAAGAGTTGATCGCGAAGGCGTTTCCGAATCAGCGGGATGAAATCGTGATCGCGACCAAGGTCGGCTACGATTTTGTTCATCACGGTGAGGCACGCGGCCGCGGTCAGCGGGAAATTCCGCAGGATTTTTCTCCGGAAGCAGTCACGCGCGCGACGGACGCTGCGCTGAATCGATTGAAGACAGACCGCATCGATCTGCTCCAACTGCACAACATTCGGATGGAGCAGGTTTATGATGATGCATTGTGGACGACTCTCGAAAAATTAAAGAGCGAAGGAAAGGTTCGATTTTACGGCATCGCGCTGGGGCCGGCGATCGGCTGGCTATATGAGGGAATGAATTGCATTCGCGAACGCAACATGACGAGCGTGCAACACATCTACAACATGCTGGAGCAACATCCCGGACGCGCATTTCACGAAGCTGCGACCGACGCCGGCAAAGACACAATGTTCCTCATCCGAGTGACTCATTCGTCTGGAATGCTCGAGGGAAAATACACCGCTGAAACGACCTTTCCGCCGACCGATCATCGCAGCCATCGTCCGCGCAGTTGGCTCCTCAACGGAATCAAAAAGATTGAGCAATTGCGGTTCCTCGAAAATTCCGAGCGCACGCTTGGTCAGGCGGCATTGCTATGGCTGCTCGCTGACGATCGCGTGGCTTCAACCCTGCCGAACATCTATAACGAAGACCAGCTTATCGAATTCGCCAAGGCACCAGAATGTCCGCCGCTCACAGCCGACGATATGGCAAAGATCGCCGAACTTTATTCCGACAACTTCGGCATCGAAGAAGAACCGCCCAAGTTCAAGGGAACAATGGAGCTCCCGAAAGAAACAGCAGCGGCATAACGAATCGCCCGCAACCTCCCCACCGTGTCATCCCGAACAGAGTGAGGGACCTCACAATCGAAGCGACGGGCATGCAAGCTGGAGGGGTGTGACCATTCACCTTTCGAGAGATCCTTCGCTCCGCTCAGGATGACAATCGGGACAATGGAGCTCCCGAAAGAAACGGCCGCGGCGTAAAAGGGCGCGCCACACCCAAAACCGGGTCATCCCGATCCCGCAGGCGCGGGAGAGGGACCTCACAATTGGAGCGACGGGCACGCAAGCTGGAGGGGTGTGATCATTCATCGTTTGTGAGATCCTTCGCTCCGCTCAGGATGACAAAGGGAATGGAGCTGCCGAAGGAAACGGCTGTTGCGTAGGATTCGAATTGTAGGGCAGGCGCTCCGCCTGCCAAGACGACCCGGCGACGGCAACCGAAGCGGTTGCCCTACAATCCAAGCGCAGGCTCAATCCGACTCGTCGTCTTCCTCCACCGGCTCGGCACGGCGAACCTTCGGTTGTTCGGGAGCGCGTCGCTGTTGGTGGCTGACGATCTTTTCACCCTGGAAAACTTCCTTGAACACATCTGCAACCATAGGCGCAGCAGCGGAACCACCATGGACCTTACTGCCAACATCGCCCTCATAAACAGTCGCAAACGCATATCGCGGTTGGTCGGCAGGCATAAATCCGGCGAACCACGCTGCCGTGCGCTCTTTGTTTTTTGGTCCCCATTGCGCGGTGCCGGTTTTCCCTGCGACTTCAACATTATCGAGGCTGGCTTGATGCGCGGTGCCGCCTGCGCCATTCACAACGTCAATCATTCCGGTGCGCAATTGATCCAGCGTCTCGGATGAGAAATCCAAGCTTCTTTTGGCCCGCACCTGGTAGGCGGTCACAATTTGGTTATCGAATGTCTGCACCTGTTGAACGAGGCGGGTTTGATAAAGCGTTCCTCCGTTGGCGACGACACCCATCGCTTGCGCCATTTGCAATGGCGTTACCTGGATGTCCCCCTGGCCAATTGACATGTTTGCGATGTCGCCGTTGAGGATTTTGCGGCCATGTGTCGCCTTCATGAATTCGTCGTTCGGAATGCGGCCTTCGGCTTCGCCACGCAACGGAATGCCGCACTTCGCGCCAAAGCCGAGTTTCAATGCCCAATCGATGATCGGCCCCGACCCGGTCTTAATGCCGACCTGGTAAAACCACGTGTCACACGATTCCGTGAGTGCCTGGACAAAATTTAGCGCACCGCGATTGCCCTTTTTCCAATTGTGGAAAGTGACGTTGCCAATCTGAATCGCCGGCACGCATTCGTATCGATCGTCCCGGTAAACCGCGTGGCTTTCCAGCGCAGCAATGCCCACCGCAATCTTGAAGGTCGACCCTGGTGGATAAGACGAACGATACGCGCGCGGCAAAAGCGGAATGTCCTTGTCATCTTGCAAGGCTTTGAGTTGATCGGCCGAGATGGAAGGAACAAACACATTGGGGTCGTATGTAGGCCAGGAGGCCAGCGCAAGAATGTCGCCGTTGTTTGGGTCAATAATCACCATCGCGCCGCGCTTCGCTTTTGCTGCGAGCGCTTTTTCCGCCAGTTCCTGCAAATGCAAGTCAAGAGTGGTGACAACGTTGTACCCGGGCTCCGGCGGAGTGATTAGTTTCTCAGAAGTCTTCCGGCCGTCCTTGTCGAAAGTGAGTTTGTATTCGCCGTGCTTGCCCGTGAGCATCTCGTTGAACGTTTGCTCCAGCCCCTCGCGTCCCTCGGTTTCCGGCCAGAGAGTTTCGTGGTTGTCAACAATGCCGTCGGGATTTCGCCCGGTCTTACCCGTGTAGCCAACGATTTGACCGGCAATTTTCCCGTTCGGGTAAATCCGCACGTAAATGGGCCGCACCATCATGCCGGCCGGCAGCGCGTCTTTGATGTTTTCGTATTCCTGTTGGCTAAGATTCTGTGCGATCTCGAACGGCATGATTCCCCGGTTGCGGTAGTGACGCAGGATCGTCTCATCGGAAATCCGGAATCGGCGTCCGATTGATTTCGCTGCCTCATCTATCTTTTCCCTTGTGTAGCTGAGCGCCTGCGGATCCGAAAAATCCAGCGGCGTTGGAAAATTGATGACCAGATTGTAAGTAAGTCTGTTTTGCGCCAGCGGCGCGCCATTGCGGTCTGTGATCTGCCCGCGCGGCGCCGGAACATCGAGAATGTAAGTGCGCGCAAGTTTTTGCGTCTCGAAAGTGGGGACGATCGTTTCTTCGTCCGGCGAAGCACTTGGACTCACTGCCGGAGCGGGCATGAGGGTCTGTGCGCGCGCTACCCCTGATACCGCAAAGATCGACAAAGCGATCAACAGCCCCACCACATTTCTCGAGAATGTCATTCTGAGCGAAGTGAAGAATCTCTGATCATTTCCCGGCCGAAACACACAATAGACAGAGATGTTTCGCTTCGCTCAACATGACAGCGTCGTCAATGGGTTTGCAAAAACCGATGCACATCCTCAGCCAGCTTTCGGCCAATCCCTTCCGTGGAGGCAATCTCCTCCACGCTTGCCTTCCGAAGGCGACTTACTGAGCCAAACCGCCTCAGCAACAAATTTTTCCGGTTTTGGCTTACACCAGGGCAATCATCGAGAATGCTTTCTTCGACGCGTTTTTTCATGAGTAGCTGGTGGAACGCGTTGGCGAACCGATGGGCCTCATCCCGAATGCGCTGAAGCAATCGCAACGCGCCGGAGTCCATTGGAAGTCGCAATGGCAATGCCCGGCCCGGCCGATAAATCTCCTCGCGTTCCTTCGCCAGGCCGATGATGGAAAGCTCGTGCAAGCCTAATCGCTGCAATTCACGACACGCTGCCGAGAGCTGGCCTTTTCCGCCATCAACAATGATTAGGTCGGGAAGACGAACTGCCGCAAAACGTTCGTCATTCCGAGCGAAGCGCAGCGGAGTCGAGGAATCCCGCGAAGTTACCTGTGCGTTTTGCAGCGGGGTCCCTCGACTTCGCTCGGGATGACGCGAAATTCGCGTCAGCGCGTCTGGAGCATTCTCTTGCGAAAACTCCGCCGCGTCCGGATGCGCTTCCCGCGCTCCCAACAGCACACGAGAATACCTGCGTCGGACCACCTCCGCCATACTCGCAAAATCGTCCTGTCCTTCAACTGTGCGCACGCGATAGCGCCGGTAATTGTCCTTGTCCGGTACTCCGTCGCGGAAACAAACCATCGAAGCAACGACGTGTGTCGCGGAAATGTTCGAGATGTCGAAACATTCCATTATGCGCGGCAGGTGCGGCAAACGCAGCGCGTCCGCCAACTCCTGCACGTCTGCGATGGGGTCGATTGTGCTCGGCAAACTGCCGCGCGTAAACCGCCGTGTGGGCTTCGTGGTGTCACGCAAATCCTCGATCATGTCCCGCAATTCCGCCGCTTTTTCGAAATCCATTTTCTCCGCCGCCTTCTGCATTTGTTCCTCGAGTGCCGCGATCATCTCGCGGGATTTGCCATCGAGGAACCCGCACGCCTGCGCGACGCGCTCGCGGTATTCGTCCGCGCTGATCTCGCTCAAGCGCACCGGCACCTGATAGGTTGAGGACTTCAGTTCACGCTCCGTCGGCGCACCGCGGCCAAAGGTGAGCACCCCGAATTTTTTGCGCATAAAATTTAATGTCTGCCGCAGCGCGCCCGCATGTGCGTACGGACCGAAGTAGCGGCTGCCGTCGTCCTTTTTGAATCGGGCCAGGCGAAAACGCGGCCATTCTTCTGAAAGATCAACTCTGACCATGAGGAAGCGCTTGTCGTCCCGAAAGGAAACGTTGTAGCGGGGCCGATATTCCTTGATCAATTTGCCCTCGAGCAAAACTGATTCCGCTTCGCTGCGAACAGTGTGCGTTTCAAAATCCCACGTCGCATCCAGCATGGCGCGTGTCTTCAAATCGGCCTGCGCCAGTTTAGACGGCAGGAAATATGAACTCACCCGTTTGCGCAGGTCACGCGCCTTGCCCACGTATATGACGCGATTAAATCGGTCCCGCATCAGGTACACGCCAGGCTTGTGCGGCACCTCGTGCACTTTCTTCTGCAAATCCGGCTTCTGCCTTTTCAATGCAGCCATCCAACTGCGAATTTACGCGAGAAGCGATACGCCATCAAAAGCGGCGCAGCAGCGCCGCACTCCAAAACGCAAGCGCGTGATGTGCGTCTTGAGAACGGCCACGTCTTGGAGTGCGGCAGTGGTTCTGCCGCTTTCATACTGCAGGACCTCTCGGCTAATCTCGATCGCTAAGACTTGCCGATCAATTTGAGGGCCACGCCGAAAAAAAGCGCCCGCAAGATTTCTCACGGGCGCTCTTAATTTTAGCGGGAACGATTACGGCTTCGTCGTTGTCGTGGTAGTCGTTTCCTCGTGCTTGTAAATCGTGGCAGGCTGTGCGAGCACGATTTTACGCACCACTACTCTGTCGCCCATAGTCGTGTAATACACGGTGGCTGGCATGTCTGGACGGACTGCCGACCAACTCACAACGCGACCTTCCGGATCTACAATGGTCGTCTCTTTGGTGCGGTAATACCGCACTGGAGCCGCACCGGGCGCCGTTCGGAACATGAGATAGTCCGAGTCGGGCGTGTAGGTCACGATCGTACCCGCAGTGCTGGTCGTTGCCTGCTGAGTTGTTGTCGTGCCTGTCACAGGGTCTGTCGTAGTTGTAGTCGTTGTAGTCTGTGCCAGCGCCATACCCAGCGCTACGGCGCAAAGCGCGCCTGTTCCCAATATTTTCGTTAATCTGGTTTGTTTCATATTTGTCCCTCTGCTTTGATTAAACGGATGTTCTCCAGCATGTGTCTCCCCGGCTCCTTAAGGCCGGAGTTCCTTCAGTTACGCCTTCGTATCGTAAATTCAGCCTCGCGCGGTCGTCTCGGCAGGCGTAAACCCAGCTCTCTTGCGGAAGCAACGTAACGCGACCTCCATGCAAAGTTTACCCGGTTTCCGCGATTTCCTGCCCGAGGACTGCGCCAAGCGTAATTACATATTCGCGCGCTGGCGCGAGGTTGCGCGTCGCTATGGCTTTGTGGAATGGGAAGGCCCGGTTCTGGAGTCGACGGATCTCTACAAAAAAAAGAGCGGCCCCGAAATTGTCGAGCAGCTATTTAATTTCAAGGACAAAGGCGACCGCGAAGTCGCGATGCGTCCCGAGCTGACGCCAACGCTCGCCCGCGTGGTCGCAGCGCACGAGCGCGAATTCAAGAAACCGCTCAAATGGTTTTCCATCGGGCAATTTTTCCGTTACGAAAAGCAACAGCGCGGCCGGTTGCGGGAACATTATCAGTTGAATTGCGACATCATCGGCGAAGCGGACCTCGCCGCGGACGTCGAGCTCGTCGCACTTTGCATCGATATCCTGCGCGCGTTCGGATTTACTGAAAAAGATTTCGTTGTGCGGGTCAGCGATCGCGATTTCTGGACTGATTTCTTTCGGGAGCGAAATGTGTCAGAAGATCGTTGGGAGGAATTGCTCCAAATAATTGATAGGTCTGGGCGCGAACCGCACGAGAAGACAGCCGAGAAACTTGGCAAGCTGGCCGAGCCTGTCTTTGCGACTCGACAGAGCGGCGGGAAAAGCGAAAAGCTCGACAAACTTGTTGATGGCCTGCGCGCTCGCGGGCTTGCCGATTTTGTCCAGATCGATGTCGGAATCGTTCGTGGACTTGCTTACTATACCGGCATCGTGTTCGAGGTGTTCGACCGCGCTGGAAAATTACGCGCGATTGCTGGCGGCGGGCGTTACGACAATTTGATCGCGCAACTCAGCGACGGCGCGGTCTCGCTGCCCGCGCTCGGTTTCGCCATGGGCGACGTCGTCCTTGGGGAGGTCATCAACGAAGTCCCGCGCGCCCGCGAAGCAATGCAGAACGCGATCACGCGCAACAGCAAGATCGACATCTACGTTGTGATCGCCAAGGAAGAACGCCGTGTCGACGCGGTGACACAAGTCCAGATGCTGCGCGACCGCGGCTACCGCGTCGATTACCCTCTCACGCCGACAAAGGTCGCCCGGCAATTCCAAGCCGCCGAAGATGCAGGCGCATCGCTTGCGCTCCTCTACGGTGACGAATGGCCACAGGTGAAAGTTAAGAACATGGCCACGGTGAGGAAGAGCTTGTGCCACATCTTCGAGCTGCTTGCGCACTTGCAGCGTTATCTACGCTGTCATCCTGAGCGAAGCGAAGCGGACGTCGAAGGACTCGCCGATTTAACCCGGGTTTGGCAACGGGGTTCCTCGACTTCGCTCAGAATGACACGCTTTCGAATTAGCCATGTTTCGCACACACGACTGCAATTCACTTCGAAAAAGCGATATCGGCCAGCAAGTGACGCTGGCCGGCTGGGTAAATGTCACGCGCGATCACGGCGGGGTGATCTTCATTGATCTGCGCGATCGCGAAGGGCTGACGCAGGTTGTTTTTCGCCCGGAAGAAAACGCGGAACTGGCAAAGCAGGCGCACAGTTTGCGCAGCGAGGACGTGATTCAGGTCTCGGGTCGCGTCGCTGCGCGTTTGCCAGGCACGCAAAATCCGAATCTCGCGACCGGCGATATCGAAATCATTCCGAGCGAGCTGCGAATTCTGAATCGGGCCGACACTTTGCCGTTCCCGATCGATGCTGAGCCACAAAATGAAGATTTGCGGATGACGTACCGGTATTTCGATCTCCGGCGGCCGCGTCTCGCGCGTAACTTGCGGGTGCGCCATCGCGCGGCGAAGGCGACACGCGATTACCTCGACAGCCAGGGCTTTGTCGAAGTCGAAACGCCCATTCTGTCCAAGAGCACGCCGGAAGGCGCGCGCGATTTTTTGGTGCCGAGCCGAATCACGCCCGGAAAATTTTACGCGCTCCCGCAGGCGCCGCAGCAATACAAACAACTACTCATGGTCGCGGGCGTGGAAAAATATTTTCAGATCGCGAAATGTTTCCGCGACGAAGATTTGCGCGCCGACCGACAGCCAGAGTTTACGCAGATCGACATCGAAGCGTCGTTCGTCACGCCTGAGGACATCTTCGCCGTTACCGAAGGAATGCTAGCAGCGATTTTCAAAGCGGCGCGCAACATCGACATCAAAACGCCGTTCGACCGGCTCACATATCGGGAAGCAGTCAATCGCTTTGGGAGTGATAAACCCGATCGCCGGTTTGGAATGGAGCTTGTCGATCTTGGAGAAATTTTTCGAGAGAGCAGTTTCAAAGTATTTCGCGGGGCGCTCGATGCCGGCGGTGTGGTAAAAGCGATTAACGCGAAAGGCTTTGCCGGAATCACGATCGGGCAAGCCGATGAGCTCACCGAAATCGCAAAGTTGCACGGCGCGAAAGGTCTCGCGTTTATCAAGATCGAAAACGGCGAATGGAAATCGCCGATCGTGAAATTTTTCTCTGATGCCGAGAAGGCTGGGCTTCAAGCCAAGCTCAACATCGACGAAGGTGATTGCGTTTTCTTTGGCGCGGACAAATGGGAAATCGTCTGCGAAGTTCTCGGACGGATCAGGCTACGTGTAGCGGAGATCCAAAATTTGATTACTAACCGCCCGTCCGGCTCGGACTGGGATTTTCTCTGGGTCACAGATTTTCCGCTGTTCGAATGGAGTGCTGAGGAAAACAAATGGAACGCCATGCATCACCCGTTTACGCGTCCCAAAACAGAAGACATGCCGTTATTTGAATCGAAGAAATTTCCCGAGGTTCGCGCCGAGGCATACGACATCGTTTTAAACGGCGTCGAGATCGGCGGTGGCAGCATGCGAATTTACGAGCCGGAGTCGCAGGAAAAAATGTTCGAAGCGCTCGGGATACGGCCTGAAGATCGACAATTGCAGTTTGGTCATTTGTTGCGCGCGCTTCGGCTTGGCGCGCCGCCGCACGGCGGAATCGCCCTCGGGCTCGATCGTTTGGTCATGCTCATCTGCGGCGAAGAGAGCATCCGCGAGGTGATGGCGTTCCCCAAAAATAATCGGGGAATGGACCTCATGACCAACTCGCCCGCAGAAGTGGATCCGCGTCAACTACGCGACTTGTCGCTCAAGCTCACTAAAGACAAAAAACTGTAGAGTAAGCTGGCACTGACTCAATAACCCAGCGCCTTTTTCCGTTCCTGCGCGCCGGGCAGAGCATCCTTTTTCACGGTGATCGCCTCCGCGCCAGAGTCCTTTATCTGATGGGACTGGGTCGCGTTGAACTCGATGTCTTTCGTGAATTCCGGAGGCAGGTCGGCCTCGGCATAGATGGCGTGCACGGGGCATACCTCTACGCATGCCATGCAATCGATGCAGTCTTCCGGGTGAATGACCACCTGGTTGTCCATTTCGTAGAAGCACGCCACTGGGCAGACCTCCACACAGTCGGTGAACTTGCATCCGTTACATTTGTCCGTCACAACATGAGCCATGGGATTCCAGTAATTAATTCGGGTTTGAGTGAAAAAACTTCGTTACGAGTATGTAGCGATGATTGCTAGTCAAATTCCGCGTTTGAAAAATTGGCACTAAGCACCACGGGATTCGGATTCACGATCAGTGCGGAAAAGGATCGCAACGCAAAACGTGACGATGGTGCCGAAGCAGATCCACCACGGAAATTCCATCAGAGGCAGCCACACGGGCTGGGGATAGAGCTTGCCGCCGAAGATTCCGGCGATGTTGTTGGGAAGACCGCTTAGGATCGCAACGACAATAAAGCCCAGAATCATCGCGAGAATGTTGCCGAAATCGTTGCCGCGTCTTTTGGTGAAAATCCCGCATAGGAAAACGCCGAGGAGCGAGCCGTAGGTGTACCCGAAAATTCCGAGCACGATCGGGATGATCCGCACGTTCGGATGGACGATGACGAGATAAGACGTTGTCGATGCCACAACGATCATGAGGACCGAGAACCAAACGGTAGCCCAACGCACCGCGCGCAAGCTTTGTTGGCTTGTCGATCCTGGATTGATGTAGGGCTCGTACCAATCGCGAGTAAAACTTGTAGCCAGCGCGTTGAGCGCTGTGCTGAGCGATCCCATGGCAGTTGCGAAAATTCCAGCGATCAACAGACCGCGCAGCCCGACCGGCATCTGGTACAAAATGAAATGACAAAACGTTTCGTTAGGCGTTTTGGGAAGCGTAGGGTCGGGATGCGCCTGATAATAAACCCACAGTAACAGGCCGATACTAAGAAACGTCAACACGATAGGAATGTCGGCCAGCCCCGACATAATGAGCGAACGCCGGCTGCGGCGAATATCTGGTGCGGTCAACATGCGCTGCACCATGTCCTGGTCGGTTCCGTGCGTGGACATGGTGATGAACGTCGATCCGATCAGACCGGCAAAAATCGTGTACTCGATTTCAAACATTCCTTTGATTTTGTCCCAACCGTGTTTTGCGGGATCGAGTCCAGTCGTGAAAAAATCCGAAATCGCGAAGCCGCCGTGCCGCTCAACAATCTCGTTCCAACCACCGGGAATGGCCGAGTAAAGCAAGCCGAGCGCAATCAGCGCGCTGCCGATCATAATCGACGCCTGAATGAGATCGGTCCAGATGACGGCTTTGATTCCGCCCAGCGTCGTGTAAATGGCGGTCAAAATGACGATGACGATCGTTGACCCGATGTAAATGAACAGCGTTTCCTTTTGACCGGGCTGAACGCCGCGGATCATTTCATAGGCGAGAGCAAGCGCGATGGCCGCCACATACAACCGAGCGCCGGACGCGAGCAGCCGCGTAATCATGAAAACCGCAGAGGCCGCGTTCTTCGTCGGCACGCCGAACCGAGCAGTGAGATATTCGTAGATCGAATAGACTTTGTAATCGTAATAGGGCTTGATGAAAATGTAACTGACTAGGATGCGCGCGAGGATGGTGCCGAGCGCGAGTTGCACGTAAGTGTAGTTGCGAAGCGCGAAACCTTCGCCTGGCGTCCCGAAAAATGTGCCGGCGCTCGTTTCTGCGGCGATAATGGAGGCGAGCACGGCCCACCATGGAATCGCGCGGCCGCCGAGCGCGAAGTCTTTGAGATTTTCCTCCTTCCGGCCCATGTAAAGGCCGATGGAAATGATGAGGACGAAATAAAGGAGGAGAACTGCGGTATCGATCGCGAGCCGTCCGTCCATGTCGGCGCATAGTTAGCCACAGATGAACACAGATTTACACAGATAAAGATTTGCGCTGGCTTGTCCGCCATCTGTGTTTCATCCGTGTTAGTCTGTGGCAGATGAAAAAATTGATCGAGATTTCAGCACCAGACTTTGATCTGGCGAAGACGCTGGATTCCGGGCAGGTCTTTCATTGGCAAAGGGCGGACAATGGATTTTTGGGAACCATTGGTGATTTACCTGTGCACGTGGAGCAGCGAGGCGAGCTCTTGCGCGCAAAAGTGGCATCGGCTTCCAGCCGATACCCGGGAAACGATGCGAAAGATGCGCACACCACGATTGCGCATTACTTCGCGCTCGATCATCCGTTGGCGGAAATCTGCGCGTCGTTTCCGGACGATCCGGTCATGAATGCTGCGCGCGATTTTTGCCGCGGCTTGCGGATCATTCGGCAGCCGAAATGGGAATGTCTGGCCACCTTCATCGGTTCGTCGATGAAACAGGTGGCCCACATTCGCCAAATCTCAGCGGCCCTCCGAAACCGCTTCGGCGATCAACGAAAAATCGGTGGCCGCGTGGTGTACACGTTTCCTTCAGCACAGCAGATCGCGCGAGCTTCCGAAAAGCAATTGCGTGAATGCGCGCTGGGTTATCGCGCCAAAAATCTGCGTGCCACTGCGCATCTGGTCGGTTCTGGCGAATGTAGTCTGGAAGCATGGTCGGCGCTTTCCGATGCCGAGCTTAGAAAACACTTATGCGCATTGCCCGGCGTGGGAGCCAAGATCGCAAATTGCGTGATGCTCTTTGCTTACGAGAGGCTCCGCGCATTCCCAATCGACGTCTGGATCGAACGGGTTTTGAGACAGCAATATTTTCCGCGTCGAAGGAAAATGACCGCGCAGCGGCTGCGTGAATTTTCCGAAACGTACTTTGGCGAACACGGCGGTTATGCACAGCAGTACTTGTTTCATCACGCGCGGATGGTGCGAGCGCCGCTGGAATCGAAAGCGCCGGAGCACCGGCGCACTCCAAAACGCAAGCGCGAGGATTGAGCGTGGAAATTGCGGCCACGTTTTGGAGTGCGGCGCTGCTGCGCCGCTTTCCGCCCCCTATCAAAAGTCCAACTAGATCCCCACCAGCCGATTCGGTTGAAAGACAGACTTCTGCATAAGTTGTCAGGGCCTAAGGGCTGGGATAATGTTGCAGCCTTAAGCTGAAAAGCGCTGAGCCCAAATCTTTCTTACCACTAAGAGACTGCTCTCATGACAACGGCTGACATCATGTTCGCCCAGCCGGGCAACCCCGAAAGCTTTCGGGACCACGAATACGATGCGCGAACGATTTTGTGGGCGCTGCTTGCGGCGATTGCCATTCACCTGGCGGTAGCGTTCTTGCTTGCTGCCTTCAGCGGCGTCTTCTCGCCCACTGTTCCGTTTGAGGAAAAACCGGCTGAGCTTACACTCATGGATCTGTCACCGGCGTCGCTGGTACCGAAGAATTCCGCGTTCATAGAAACAGACGAATCGAAAAAAGCACCCGAGCCGAAGGAGAAAACATTCGAGTCGAACGCCAATTCGATTGGAGCAAGTGAGCTGGCTGCCACTGGGGAGTTGCCATTGCCATCGCAAACGGGGAAGGATCGGCCGTTGATGGATCTGGAGACAAATCCGTATTCGCTGGAAACAAAGGGAGCGCAACCGCAGCAATCCCCCGCTGCATCGCAACAGAAACAAATGCCTGCCGCCCAACCGGTGCCGATGACCGCTGCAGAGCAGTTCGCCTTGTTGACTCAAAAACCGGCTCAAGAAACCGAACGATCAAGTGAACCATCGCAAGCGCAATCCGCGTATCGCCGCTTAAAGGAGCGAACTCACATCGCCGGAAACATCACCAATCGTGGGATTTCCGCCGTGAATGCTTTAGGCACACCGCTCGGTCGCTATCAAAAGATCGTGGCAGATTCAATCGGGTCGCGCTGGTATGCGAACGTAGATCAAAAGCGTGATCTAATTACTATCGGGACGCTGCGGCTTCGATTTGTCGTTGAACGAAGTGGACGAGTGAAGGATTTAAAAATTACTGAGAACAGTTCGAACGAGGCGTTCGCGAATGTTTGCGTACAATCGGTCCAGGAAGCGCACCTTCCTCCCATCCCTGAGGATGTCGCGGACACTTTGCCCCCCGAAGGCCTGGAAATTGACGGCCTCGGTTTCATTATTTTTCCAAACGGATGATCGCCGCCTGGATCATTGCCGAAACGCCGGGAATCGTGAATACCGTGCTCGGATTTTTCGCGAGAGGCGGCCTTTTCATGTGGCCGCTGCTGGCCTGCTCGATTGTCTCGGTCACAACAATGATTTTGCGCGGCGTCGCTTTGCGACAGAAAAAGGTCATGCCGCCAGCAATCGAGGAGGAAATTGAGCGTCTGGCACCGGGCGAAAGCCCTGAGCGGCTATCGCGACTGGTGCATCACGATAATTCGTCACTCGCGCGGATCACTCGGGTCTCGCTGCAACATTTGCGCGGACCGCGCTCCGAAAATGTGGAAGCGGTCCAAACGCGCGCGCGTCACGAGATGGTGCGCTTGGAAAAAGGTCTCATCATTCTCGAAGTCATTGTAGGCATTGCGCCGTTGCTCGGGTTGATCGGCGCGGTTTCGGGATTGGTGCATGTTTTTTCGCACCTTGGTTTAAGTTCAGGCGCATCGGACACGCGCCAGATCGCCCTCGGCATCGCCGAAGCATTGAATGCAACTGTGTTCGGGCTTTCGATTGCGGTGCCGACGCTGGTCGGGTTCACCTATTTTTCCAGAAAAGTAGAAGTGATGTCTGTGGAGATGGAAACGCTGGTTGTCGAGCTAATCAACAAATGCTATTACGGCCGATCCTCGCGCGAATTTGGAACGGCAAAAGCGCCGCCCACCGCACAAGTACCGATTCCGACGCCGCTCGCCTGAAACGCGCGGAGCATTTAAGCACATGAATTTCGCAGTGCGAAAACGGCGGGCGCCTCTCATTATTATCGTTTCGCTCGTCGATATTCTCATCATCCTGCTGATCTTTTTTGTCGTCTCGACAACGTTTAAAAAGGACCAGCCAGAGGTGCAGATTAATCTGCCGGAGTCCAAAACGGCGCAAAAACGCCCGGGTGAACTCGAGCACGCGATCGTGAGCATCGATCAAGATGACCAGATTAAACTGGACACACGCGCGGTCGGGGTGGACCAACTCGAAGGCGCAGTGCGCGACTTGCCAGACGCGCGCAGATCCACGCTGGTGCTGCAAGCGGACAGGAAAGCCTCCTTCGGCACCATCATTAAGGTGATGGATGCGTTGAAGCTGGCCGGCGTCAAAAATTTACCGGCGTTTACCAAGGACGAAAAATGATTCTGCCAATCTTGCAGTACGGCGACCCAATTCTGCGGGCAAAGGGCCAACGGATCGACGAAATCAACGATCGGATTCGGGAGTTGGCAGCGAAAATGATCGAGACCATGCACGCAGCCCATGGCGTAGGCCTGGCTGCACAGCAGGTCGGTGAAGCCTTGCAACTCACTGTGCTCGACATTTCGGCAGTCGAAGACCGGCCAAGCACGCTGAAATTAGATGGCAAAGACATGACCGATCCAAAGGGCGCCATGCCGTTGGTGTTGATCAATCCGGAAATCGAGTTGCGCGGTGAAATGGAAATTGGAGTGGAAGGTTGCTTGAGTTTTCCCGAAATTACCGGCGACATTGAACGCGCGCAGTCGGTGACGGTCCGCGCGCAGAATTTGGAAGGCGACAGCATTGAATTTGAAGCGGGCGGACTTCTTGCGCGAGCGATTCAACACGAGCACGATCATCTCGACGGAATTTTGTTTATCGATCGGATGCGCTCGGCGGCAAAGGCCGCCTTGTCGAGTCGCCTCAAACGATTGCAAAAGGAAACGCGACGCGGCATCAGACATCGGGAAGCCCTCGTAAGCGAGACGACGTTGTAGCTGGTCTGTGACGCCACAGACACACGTCGCAGTGCGATCTTTCCGATTCCCTGCAGATTATCGAGACAGAAACCCGGTCAACGGACTTGTCGCCGCCGCCACACTGAATCTTTCTGCTAATCCGATTTCGCGCGCTTCGCGACCCGCTTCGATAGCTTTCTTAAACGCTTTTGCCATACGCACCGGATCGGAAGCGATCGCGATCGCGGTGTTCACCAAGACAGCGTCGGCGCCCATTTCCATTGCTTCAGCAGCGTGACTCGGCGCACCGAGCCCGGCATCAACCACGACCGGCACTGTGGCTTGTTCGATGATGATCTCGATTTGCAGACGCGCTTCGATCCCGCGATTGCTGCCGATTGGTGAACCGAGCGGCATCACCGTGGCCGTCCCGACGTCCTGCAGTCGTTTCGCTAATACTGGGTCGGCATTGATGTAGGGCAGCACGGTGAACCCTTCTTTCACCAGAATTTCCGCCGCTGCCAATGTCTCAACTGGATCTGGAAGCAAATAGCGCGGATCCGGGTGAATCTCGAGCTTGATCCATGTGGGCAAGCCTGCGCTCGCGGCGAGTCGTGCAAGCCGCACGGCTTCCTCGGCATTGCGCGCACCGCTGGTGTTTGGCAGGAGAAGAAAACGTTTCGGATCGATAAAATCGAGAATGTTCGCAAACGGATCGTGTTTGCCGGAAATATCGGCGCGCCGCAGCGCCACAGTCACCAGCTCGGTGCCGCTGGCAATCAGCGCGTCGCGCATCAGCTCGTTCGACGCGAATTTCCCCGTGCCAACGAGCAGGCGCGACGTGAACTCGCGGTCTGCGATCTTCAGTTTGGAAGGCTTATCCGCCATTGCATTAACAATAACGAATTTGTGCGCGCTCGCTAATTCGGTCTAACCACGAAGATCACAGAGACCACGAAGAATCATTTCAATTTTCCTTTTGAAGAGCTTTGTGATCTTCGTGGCCTTCGTGGTGATCTAAAGCAGCTTTGAAGGCTATGATCTCCATGACGGTTTTTGCTGTACAAATCTCTTTGCTTTGCGCAGATTTTCTTCAATGACGCGGTTTGATCTTCGCCACGAAGATTGCATCAAAGGAATGTCGCGCCTCGCGGATGACAGTGTCGATCTTGTCGTCACCTCGCCGCCGTACAATCTCGGCATTCGCTACGGAAAATTCTCCGATACCCAGGATCGAGAATCGTATTTGAATTGGTGCGGCGAATGGGCGCAGCAAGTCCGGCGCGCCCTAAAATCGGATGGCTCGTTTTTTCTCAACATCGGCTCCGCGCCATCGAACCCAATGTTGCCGTATGAAATCGTCATGGCGTTGCGCGGTTCCTTCATGCTGCAAAACACGATTCACTGGATCAAATCGATCTCGATTGACGATCGATGTAGCCGTCGCCCTGTGGGCGATGCGACGCGGAGGCAGCAAACACATCGGGGCGGCGCTTCCCACACGAAAGCGGCACAGACATTCGCTCGTACGGACATTTCAAACCGATCAGCTCCAAGCGGTTTCTTAACGATTGCCATGAATACATTTTTCATTTCACGAAGACCGGTTCCGTCGAACTAAACCGGGTTGCTATCGGAGTTCCGTATCAAGATAAAAGCAACATCGCGCGGTGGCGGCATACGCGCGGAAGCGATCTGCGTTGCCGCGGCAACACGTGGTTTATCCCGTATGAAACAATTCAGAGCCGCGAGAAAGAACGGCCGCACCCGGCAACGTTTCCGGTCCAATTAGCCGAATGGTGCATCAAGCTGCACGGCGCGTCGCGCGTCCAAACGATGCTCGATCCATTTTTAGGAATTGGAAACTCCGCCGTCGCGGCGCAGCGCTGCGGAGTGAGAAAATTTATCGGGTTCGAGATCGATGAAACCTATCTCGCGGAAGCGAAACGACGGCTGGATGCGCCAAAAACATAACGGTGTCATCCCGAACCGCGAAGACGGTGAGGGACCTCACAGTCGAAGCCCTGATCACTTAATTAGCGTGACCGAACAGCCTGCGAGAGATCCCTCTCCCGCGACTGCGGGATCGGGACGACCACGTGGCCGAAATGACGCGATTATAGCAGTTTCGCCTCTTCTTGTGCGGGATGGGACGGTTGCTGAAATTTCTCCAGCGATTTCACCAGATTTCCCGGCAGCGGCCGCACGCGATCAAAAATGCGCGCCGCCAACGGCTTGGCAGTTGTGTAACCGGCGGCGAACATTTCGAGACGCGCATCCAGATTATCGATGTAATGCAACGCCATCGCTTCCGGCGTTTTCGGCGCGACCGGTGAACCGAATTCCATCTCGCCATGATGCGCGCCGATTAAATGCAACAGATGCAGCCGCACATCTTCCGACGCAGGCACCAGATTTTTCCACGCCTCCGCGTTTTCCCCGCTCAACTTTCGCCACAATGCGTTCACCAGTTCGAGCCCGATGGAAATGTGTCCGACCAATTCGCCGCGCTCGTCATAGTTCATGACGAACCCGTTCTCCGGGAGCGCATTCTCCCAAAGTTTTCCAGAATCGTGGAAGAGGATACCAGCGAGCAGCAGATCGAGATTCAACTGCGGATATAGCGGCGCGATCTCTTTCGCCACGCGCATCATTTGCGCGGTGTGCTCAACCAGTCCGCCGCGCCGCGCATGATGATAGTTGCGCGCGGCGGCGGTTCGGCGAAACCGGTCGCCCAAATCTTTCACGAACGCGTCGCACAATGCGCGCAGGCGAGGATCGGTAATTGTGTGGATGGTTTTCTCAATAAATTCCCAGTCTGCGGCCTGCTTGGCGCGCAAATCCGCAGGGCCCTGGAGCAATTCGCTTTTCTCCTGCGCCGTTAACGGCCGCATTGTCCATTTCTGCGCATCGAGTCCGAACTGGGAAGACTGAAATTCGCCGGCTACCTCGATGAAGCTCTCGTTGTTCAGCGCACTGCACGCTTTGTACGCCGGATGATCGCTCCAGACACGCAGCGTCATTCGATCGCAAGCATCGGCCAGACTTAATTCGCAGTACGGTTTTTGTTCGCGCGTCAGTTTGGGCGCTGCTGATTCGACCTGCACATGGACACGCGCCGATACCGCACGCCTCTGCGGGCGGCACGGCGAATCTCTGTCAGGGTTAGTAGGTCCATTTGCCTTTTAATCTATCACGAGTCGCAAGCTATGCTGCCTCGCTAGAGGTGCGCTTCCCCAGGGAAGCGGTTGCAGGACGATCGATTATGCCAACGATTCCGGTGCGCGACACGGACGCTACATTGGCAATGTTTCTGAAGCATCTGGAATGCAGCGCGTGCGGCCTTCAGCATGAATGGTCGCGTTTGCAGAATCTCTGTCGTTCCTGCCACAAACCGCTCTTTGCGGTTGTCGATCTCGCCGCAGCGAGTCGAACGCTGACGCGCGAATCACTGGCTACGCGAGAGAAATCGCTGTGGCGTTATCGCGAGGTGTTGCCGTTGCCCGGCGACGTTGAGCCGGTTTCGTTAGGCGAAGGCGAAACACCTCTGCTTCGCGGCCAAAAATTCGCTGACGACATCGATCTCTGGATCAAAGACGAATCGCTAAACCCGACGCAGAGTTTCAAGGCGCGCGGCATGAGTGTGGCCGTTTCGATGGCAAAATATCTCGGCGCGACAAAACTCGCGGTTCCCAGCGCTGGAAATGCTGGTGGCGCACTCGCTGCTTACGCCGCACGCGCCGGTCTCGAAGCGCACATCTTCATGCCGCGCGACACGCCGCGCGCGAACATCATCGAGTGCCGCGAGCTGGGCGCTCACGTCACGCTGATCGACGGATTGATCACGGATTGCGGCGCTGAGATCGCGCGCCGGAAAGAAAACGAAGGCTGGTTCGACATGTCCACGCTCAAGGAACCGTATCGCGTGGAGGGGAAAAAAACGCTCGGCTACGAGTTGGCCGAGCAATTGAACTGGCAGTTGCCCGACGTGATTCTTTATCCAGCCGGCGGCGGCACCGGTCTCATTGGGATGTGGAAAGCGTTCGATGAAATGGAGGCCCTGGGCTGGATCGGGAAAAAGCGTCCGCGCATGTTCGCGGTGCAAGCCGCGGGCTGCGCACCGATCGTGCGCGCGTTCGAAGCCGAAGCAAAAACCGCCGCAGAATTTCCGGACGCGCATACGATTGCCTCCGGCCTGCGCGTTCCAAAAGCGATCGGCGATTTCCTTATTCTGAACATCCTCCGTAAATCCTCCGGTGGCGCCGTCGCTGTCGATGACGAAGAAATGATCTGCGTCGCGCGCGAGGTGGGATCGAAAGAAGGTCTCTTTGTCTGTCCAGAAGGCGCAGCCTGTTTCGCCGCTCTCAAGTTGCTGCATTCCACAGGCAAAATTCGCTCCGGCGACCGCGTAGTCATTTTCAATACCGGCTCGGGAATCAAATACCTCGAGTGTTACGAGGCGTAGGTTTTTTAGAGTAGCGCAAGCCTCTGCTTTGCGAATGAGCGACGCAAGCGCGGACGCTCGTGCCGCCTTGCGTTGCACCTGTTCGTTCAGCGCGGTGCAATGGGGCGCGGCGGCGGCGTTGGGCGCGATCTTGGCGCCGGGGTACTTCTGGGAGTCGGCGTTGCTCTCGGAGTCGGCGTCGCTGTCGGCGTTAATGTAGCCGTTGCTGTCGGCGTCGCCGTCGACGTTGATGTAGGCGTGGCAGTGGGAGTCGCGGTAGCCATAGGTGTCTGCGTCGGCGTTGGCGTCGGAGTAGCGGTAGGTCCCTGCACTTCGAAGGGGCCTTTGTCGATGCGGCCGTTCACGACACGATCAAATCCGGGGCCGCGCTGGTCGAAGAACGGTGGCGGGGTGAAATTCGGATCGCCCGCATCAATGGCGGGGCTGCCAGGCAACAGTGCGTGGGTGAATGTCGGGCCCCCGTTGTCTTGGAGCGGGCCAAGGAGGGGCTCGGTATTGATCTGGTCGCCGGGCGCATTAAATCCGCCTACACCGCCATTGGTGTTTAGCACGCCAGCGTCGTTTGTGAGATTGTATCCGTCCGAGATGACGACTCCGCCTTGATTGAGGATATTTCTTTGATTTGGGACGCTGCCTTTGAAGATTGTGTTGCCAATTTCCAAAGTAGCGCCGCCAGGCAGAGTATTGCCGTCGTTAAAAATCGCGCCGCCGTCGCAGCAGGAGAGAGAGTTCCCCGCAAACGTGCAGTTGGTGACGGTTAACGTGGCCTGCCCACCCTCGTCGCCCAGATTCACAATACCGCCGGAATATTGGTCGGCGGAATTGCCACTGATCGTGCTGTTGTTAATAGTGACGACTGCGACGCTGTTGGGCACTCCGCCGAAGTTAAAAATGCCACCGCCCTGAAATGCCTGGTTGTTGCTGATGGTTGAGTTATTAATCGTTACGGTCACGCTACCGTGCACACCGTAATTGTAGATGCCGCCACCGAACGTCGCGGTCCCGCCCGGAGCAACGCTGTTTCCACTAATCGTGCTGTCGTTGAGTGTCAGCGACGCGCTGCCGGAAAGCTCCCCATTGTTCGTGATGCCGCCGCCGTTGGTCCGGTGGTCAACTGCATTGGCGGTAACGACGCAGTTGTTCACACTCAGGTTGGAATGGTCATTGTAGATCCCGGCGCCGCCAAAGCCATCGAATGTCGACCCATTGGTGATCGTAAGGCCTTGAATCGTTGCGCTACGGCCGGGCGTGACGTGGAAAATGCGAAAGCTCGATGCGTCTTGCGCACGCGTAACGGTGAGCAGGTTCGCACCGGGACCCATGATGGTGATACTCTCGTTGATGAGAAGCTCGGCAGTCGTCAGTGTTATGGTCTGCCCATTAAGCGCAGAATCGAAATTAATTGTGTCGCCGTCACTAACGACAGCGAGCGCCTGACGCAATGAGCCGGCGCCGCTGTCGTTCGTATTTATGACCGTTATCGTGGTCGCGTGCGCAGAGATTGCGATTGCGCAAAGCAGCGCCGACCGAATTCCGAGCATGACTTTGCTGTTCACGTAGAGTGGAGGGTCGATCAAATCGACTTTTACAGATTAGCGCGGAGATAAGTCGAGCAAAAAAGTGAATGCTGCCCGCTCTCCATGTCCACCGGCGCGGCGGAGCCGCAGATCATGTCGACTCGCGACAGTGAAAAGGACCGTTCGAAAGCATTAAAAAAAATTGAACAAAATAGTTGACTGGTCGGTCTAGTAAGGCTAAATGGTCGATATGCCAAGAGTGAGTGACATGAAAGAGCGCCTGACCGACGCGGCGTTGGATTTGATGTGGGAAAACAGCTACGGCACCACCTCGGTGGACGCGATCTGCGAGCGGGCCGGCGCAAAAAAGGGAAGCTTTTATTATTTCTTCAAGTCGAAGTCCGAGCTCACCGCCGCTGCACTGGAAGCGGAATGGAACAAGAACAAGGCGAACATGGATGCTCTTTTCTCTCCAACAGTTCCACCTCTCGAGCGGTTCGATCACTACTTTGATTATGTGCACGATCGTCTGGCCGAACTTCAGAAGAAGTGCGGTTCCATCCTGGGTTGCCCGCTGTTGAGCATCGGGAGTGAAGTGAGCACGCAGGATCAGGGCGTGCGGGCTACCGTTGAACACATCTGGGATCGGAAAATAAAGTATTTCGAGTCCGCTATTCGGGACGCGCATGCGCAAGGATTGCTTGTGGCGCCGGATCCAGAAGCGAAGGCGAGGGCGCTCTTTGCCTGCTACCACGGGACACTCGCTCAAGCGCGAATTCAAAACGACGTCGAGTTGATCCGCGATTTCAAGCTGGTGGCCAGGGATGTTTTGGGGGTGAAAGATGCCCATGCTGTCTCTTCATAACTCTTTTTTTTTGCCGATGTTTATAGACGACCAGTCAAATATAAATCAACAGAAACCAAGAAAACTCAGCCCATGAAAACTGACAAACAAAATCAATCAGCACTAGTTTTCCTCCAGACGGTCTCAGTTGCCGTCGCCCAACTGAAACAACGATTGCAGCAGGATTATGAACAGGCTTACCCGGACCTGCGCGAAATCATTCACCTCGTGCTCGACGAGGAAGAAGCGAACGCCTGGGAGCTTTCGTTGTTCCCACATCTGCTTCTCCCCGATCTGGTCGAAGCGCACATCAGCAACCTGAATCTTCACCCGATCGAGACGAGGCATGACGACGTCTTTGCGCCGCATGGCTTCAATGGAATCGAAACTCGCCAATCGGCTTTCGCTTTATGTGGATAGTCAACCAACAAACAAATCAACTCAAAGGAACTCAAAATCATGAAAACTAAATTCTATTGGGTCGCACTCCTTGCGAGCGCGGCCATGATTGCTCAAGCAAACGCAGGCGGCCGTTATGGAGGCGGTGGAGGAGGGTTCGCCGCGCGGGTTGCTCCTGCGCGCGCGGCGGTGCCATCGTTCAACTCTGCGGCGAGTCGAAGTTTCGGCAGTGGCAGGATGGTTTATTCAGGCCAACGCTTCTCGCCAACCACTCTGCGTTCGCCATCATCAGCGGCGCCTCGGCAATATTACATCAATCCGAATGCCAGCACGCGTCAGTTGGCACGCGCAAATATCAATCGCGCCGATCATCCCGCTCGATTCTCGAACGGCGGAAATCGCGCGACAACAAATATGCGACGCCAGGGAAATGGGCCGGGCCAAATCAGGAACGGAAACAATCTGTCTTCCAACTGGCGAGATCACATCGTCGCGCGGCATTCGGCCGATTGGCACCGCGACTGGGATCGGCGGCACAGACATTTCGACCACGGTCACGTCTTTGTTTTCATCGATGGCTTCTGGTGGGGATTAGATCCCGGATTCTACCCGTACTACGCTTACGGCAACTATCCGTACGATGACTACGGTTACGCCAACAACGGTTATCCGTATGATTACTACCAGTATTCCCCGTACAACGATGATGACGAGCAGGGCTACGCTCCTTCGGATCAGGACGCGAATAATGCGACCGTAAGCGCAGTTCAATCAAAGCTTGCGAAGCTTGGTTACTATGGCGGCGCGATCGACGGAGTTGCTGGAGACGAAACCCAGGCCGCTCTGGCGCGTTATCAAGAAGAACACGACTTGAGCGTCACAGGGACACTTACCGCCGCGACGCTTCAATCCCTCGGATTGAAGCCAACGGCGAGCTAGCCGGAAGAGTGTCCCGTCACCACGAAACCTTCCCAAGCACAACAAATGAAAGGAACACAATGAACAACAAAACATTCTCAGGCAAAGTTGCACTGGTGACCGGAGGAACTTCCGGCATCGGTAAAACGACAGCGATCGCGTTTGCGCGCGCCGGCGCAAAAGTAGTTTTGAGCGGCCGCCGCGAAAAAGAAGGCGCGCAAGTTGTCGCCGAAATTAAAAAACTAGGCGGCGATGCGGCATTCGTCCGTGCCGACGTCGCGAAAGACGCGGACGTGAAAGCGATGGTCAAGTTCGCGGTCGACAAATTCGGCAAGCTCGACATCGCGTTTAACAACGCCGGCGTCGAATGGAAAGGCCCGCTCGAACAGGCGACTGAGGCCGAATATCGACGCATTTTCGACATCAACGTGTGGGGCGTTCTCAATTCGATGCGCCACGAAATTCCAGTGATGCTCAAGAACGGTGGCGGCGCCATCGTCAACACCTCGAGCGTAGCCGGTCACGTCGGCCTCGCGCAGGTAAGCGTTTACATCGCTTCCAAACACGCGGTCGAAGGCCTGACAAAATCCCTCGCGCTGGAATTCGCGAAGCAAAACATCCGCATCAACGCGATTGCTCCAGGAGCGATCGCTACCGAAATGTTCGATCGTTTCGCCGGGGATGAGTTGCGTGATCAGATCGTTTCGATCGTTCCGGTCGGGCGGGTCGGCGCGAGCGACGAGATCGCCGCGGCGGTTCTCTATCTAGCGTCTGATGCCGCGAAATTCACAACGGGCACATCGCTGGTAGTCGACGGAGGCTTCATCGCAGGATGAATCAGGTCAATGAAACAAAGCTGAAAGGAACGAAATGAAAAACGGAAAACTAAGTGGAAAAGTTGCAGTGGTAACGGGCGCGTCGAAGGGAATCGGCGCGGGGATTGCGAAGCAGTTGGCGGCCGAAGGCGCTGCGGTCGTGGTAAATTACGCGTCGTCTAAATCGGACGCCGACAAAGTTATCGATGAAATCGCGAAAGCAGGCGGTAAAGCCGTCGCGGTTCAAGGCAGCGTCGCAAAAAAAGCCGACGTCGAAAAACTTTTCGTCGACGCGGAGAAAGCGTTCGGCAAGATCGACATCCTCGTCAACAACGCGGGCGTTTACGAATTCGCGCCGGTGGAGGATGCGACCGAGCAACAATTTCACCGAATGTTCGACACGAACGTTCTTGGAATCATTCTCGCGACCCAAGAAGCACTGAAACACTTCAATTCGAACGGCGGGAGCATTATCAACATCAGTTCGCTCGCCAGCTCGCTCACGCCGCCGACCGCGGTCGTTTACAACGCTACCAAGGGAGCGGTCGATGCGATCACGCGCACCCTGGCGAAAGAGCTCGGGCCGCGAAAAATTCGCGTGAACTCCATCAATCCAGGCATGGTCATTACCGAAGGCGTCGTGACTGGTGGATTTCATGAGAGCGAGTTCCGAACGATGTTGGAATCGCAGACGCCGCTGGGCCGTGTCGGACAAACCGACGACATCGCGCCGGCCGCGGTATTCTTCGCTTCAGACGATTCGAAATGGATCAGCGGAGAAACGCTTCTCATCGCGGGAGGATTGCGCTAATATAGACAGCAAAAACGCTTCATTAACGCGAAAGGAAATTAAACCATGAAAACTAAATCCTTGTCGGTCGCACTTGTCGCTAGCGCAGCGATGATTGTTCAAGCAAATCCAGGAGCCTACCGCGGCGGTGGAGGGGGTTCTCGTGGCGGTGCAGTTGCACACGCCGCTCCGGCCGCTCACGCTCCGGTGCGTGCCGGCGGCTTTTCATCGATGCACTCTATGCCGACGCGCAGCTTCGGCGGCAGGATGATTTATCCGGGCCAGCCCTATTCGTCATTTGGAATGCGTTCGTACCGGCCGACTGGGTTTCGCCAGCCTTCGATTTATCCAAATCGCGTCACGTTTACCCGCTCAGGTCCATACACTGCGGCGACCATCAGACAACCTAATCAAAGTAATCGATTCCCGCGGTTTGCGAATTACAGAAACCCAGCCGCGACAAGTGTGTGGAACCAGCGAAATACCGGAAGTCAGTTCCGGAGTGGCAACAATCGTCTTCGTGGTGACTGGCAAAAACATGTGTTCGCGCAAGGTTCGGGGGACTGGCATCGCGGTTGGGACCGCCATAGCGACCATTGGTGGAATGGCCACCGGTGCTGCTTCATCAACGGATCTTGGGTGATCTTCAATATTGGATTTGATCCGTGGTGGCCGTATTCGGGCTACTACCCAGACTACTACGCCTCCGGCTCGCCGTACTACGGTTACGATTACCCGTATTCGTACAATTATGACCCCGGTTACGACAATTCCGGCGATTACCAAGGTCAGATGTATTACGATCAAAACAGCTATCCCGATCAATCGCAGGGCTACTACGATTCCAGTGTTTACCAAACCGAAGCGTACTACGATCCGAACGGCTACAGCGATCAATCGCAATCAAACTACTCCATCGTTGTCGCCGCGCAGGAGCGACTCGCGCGAGAAGGCTATTATCACGGCGACAGTGACGGAGCGCTTAGCCCCGAGATGCAGAAGGCGGTTAGGCGTTATCAAAGCACCAACGGCTTGCGCGCTACTGGCTACCTCGACACAGAGACCCTGGCGGTAATGGGGCTACGAAAAGCGAGTTACTAACACGGAAACCAACCCACAACCTCAGAAACAGTCAGACAACAATGTAGCGATATTATGAACAAACCTAATTCGAAGAAAAGATTGGAGCTCGCGCAGAGACGCGACGCACCGCTGGCGACGCGAACGGATCTGTCGGCTGCGGCCGTCAAAGACATAAGCGGCACGATGAATGCCATCCTCGCCGATGTGTTCGCGCTGTACGTGAAGACGAAAAATTTCCACTGGCACATGAGCGGCCCACATTTCCGCGATTACCATTTGCTCCTCGACGAGCAGGCCGACCAGCTTTTCGCGATGACAGATCCGGTCGCGGAGCGCGTCCGCAAGTTGGGCGGAATCACGCTGCACTCTATTGGCGAGATCTCTCGTAATCAGCGCGTCCTCGATAACGATGCGGAATATGTTGAGCCATTGGACATGCTCGCGGAATTAGCAGAAGACAATAGGACCCTGGCCGCGCGCCTGCGCGAGGCCCACAACGTGTGTGAGGAACACCGCGACGTCGCCACGACCAGTCTGATCGAAATTTGGATCGACGAAACAGAGCGTCGGGCGTGGTTCCTCTTCGAAGCAACGCGTCGAGCGAATTAATTTCAGTGCCGGGATTTCGTTCGGGAACTTCCGGCCGCGTGCTTTTACGCTGGCCGCTGAAGCCCGGCTTCGGCCAGGTCAATATCACGTTGGATCCGGCGCAAGGCCTGGTCGCTGATGGCCTCTTCGTTGCGTAATGTGATTACGGTATCACGTTCTGTTTGCAACATCTCGCGGGCCAATTCCTCAAAGTCCTGGGAGTACAATCGGCTGATGCTTTCTTCGTGCGCGCCTCCACCTCGCAGTTGCTCGATGCGGTCAACGTATTCTGTACGAAGCCGCTCGATAGTCTGAGGTCTGGCCTGATTCAACGATCCAATTGCGTCAAGACGAGCCAGGGCAGCTTCGTTGGCCTTCAAACGCGCCAACCTCTCCTCTTTTTCCGTGGTGTGGTCGTCCGCAATTTTAAGCCAACGAACCAAGGGCGTAAGAGTGAGTCCTTGCACAACAAGCGTTAGGAAGATAACGCAGAAGGTCAGCAACAGAATAACATCGCGACCGGGAAATGGTTTGCCACCAGGCAAGAGAAACGGAATTGCTAACGCGCCTGCCAGCGAATCCGCACCGCGCATCCCAGTCCATGCGATTAAAGCTGTGTGTTGCCAGGGAACGCGGCCTTTACTGCGGAACTTTCGGCTAACCAGACGCGGCAGATAGCTGGACCCAAAGATCCAGATAAAACGAACCAGCACAATGACTGACACCACCAATATCGCCAGCATCGCCACTCGAATCTCCTCGCTCGGAGCGAGCGCATGGATCACCTGGGGAAGTTGCAGTCCGATGAGCATGAACAGCACACCGTTGAGAATGAATACGACCATTTCCCAAACTGGCAGCGCTTGCAGCCTCATGCGTGCACTTAGGATACGCGGTGCTCGCCACCCGTAATAAATGCCGGCAATGACGACCGCCAGGATTCCAGAAACGTGGACCGCTTCGCCGCTGAAATACGCAACATAGGGCGTAAGCAGCGAGAACATTGTTTGAACCGGCGGATCGTCCATGCGCTTTTGTACTTGCGTTGCCAGCCAGCCCACTGCGAGACCGACACACACGCCGCCCGCGGCCACAAAAAGAAACTGCAATCCTGCTTGTGCCAAGGAAAAGCTTCCGGTTAATACGGCAGCCACAGCGAAGCGGAAGGAAATGAAAGATGTGGCGTCGTTGATCAGACTCTCTCCCTCCAGAATGACAATTATCTTGCGGGGCACTCGCAAACTTTGAGTCACCGCCAGCGCGGCCACTGCATCTGGCGGCGAGATGAGCGCACCAAACACGAAACCGACCGCCAAAGGTAATCCGACCAGAGAATGGAACAGGCAAGCCGTCGCAGCCATCGTCAAAAGAACCAGGACGATCGCCAGGAGAAGAATTGGTTGAAGGTTCGCCCGGAAATCTCTCCATGAAGTGAACACAGCGGCGGGATAGATCAGGGGCGGAAGGAACAGATTAAAGACCAGTTGAGGATCGAGCCGAATTGCAGGAAGGCCGGGAATCAGAGCGAGGATCAAACCACCGATGGTCAGCAGGATCGGATAAGGAACCCGAATCTTCCGAGCGACAAGCGCCAGCAAAGCCACCGCGACCAGGCAAATCAGGATCAACTCGGTCTTGCCTATCACGATTGCCATCGTCACCGAGCCTCGCCGGAATTAGATCAGGCGTCCAGAAACCAATCTGCCCGCCGGCTCTCGATCAAAGATTCACAGAAACTTCACGTGACGACGACAGCCTGAAGGACGAAGATTCGACAGCGTTAACTCTGCCACGAGCGGCAGATTTCTAGTGCAATCTAAAACTGAAAGGAAATTGCAATGCCATACGTAACCGCAGGAAAAGAAAACGGAGAGAACATTGAAATCTATTATAAAGATTGGGGCAAAGGGCAGCCCATCGTCTTCAGCCACGGGTGGCCGCTATCAGCGGATGATTGGGACCCACAGATGCTTTTTTTCCTCAGCAAAGGCTATCGCGTCATCGCGACTGATCGCCGCGGACATGGTCGCTCGAGTCAAACCGGCGACGGACATGACATGGACCACTATGCCGATGATCTGAAGGCCGTCACCGATCATCTCAACTTGAAGGATGCAATTCACGTCGGTCATTCGACCGGCGGTGGCCAGGTCGTGCATTATCTCGGCCGTCATGGGGACAACAATGTGGCGAAGGCGGCGATCATCAGTGCGGTGCCGCCGTTGATGGTGAAGACTCCGGCCAATCCATTGGGCACGCCGAAATCGGTATTCGACGATCTTCAGGCCCAGCTCGCCGCCAACCGTGCGAAGTTTTATTACGATCTGCCGGCCGGTCCGTTCTACGGCTTCAACCGTCCCGGCGTCAAAACGATCGAGCCTCTCATTTGGAATTGGTGGCGCCAGGGCATGATGGGCGGCGCCAAGGCGGGTTATGACGGCATCGTCGCCTTCTCGCAAACCGACTTCACCGAGGATCTGAAAAAGATCAACGTGCCGGTTCTGGTCATGCATAGCGAGGATGACCAGATCGTGCCCTATCAGGCTGCTGGTCCACTCTCAGCCAAGCTCCTCAAGAACGGCACGCTGAAGACGTACAAGGACTACCCGCACGGCATGATTACGACGCAAGCCGACGTCATCAACGCCGACCTGCTCGCGTTCATCAAATCATGAATCAAGGAATTGATTGTAATGATACTCGAGCGACAAAAAAAATCCATCCAAGCAAACGTCCAACTGAGGTGCCTTTAGACGAAACTCGTGTTGAATTTGATGAGGACAAGATCGATAGAATCGTGAGCGATGTTCGCGACGAGGCTCACCTGAATGCTCGTCGCGCAACTCAAGGTAAATACGAATAGGAAGCTGGTTAAATTATGAGAAAAAATCCGCTGAACAAAGGTATCATAATGGAGAACGCTGCTGGGATTGGGACGGTGACCTCTGAGATGGTTGAAGCCCGTGCGCGCGAGTTAGCCGCGATTAACGGTCGTCCTTCTTCCGAACCGTCCGAGGCTGACTATCAACAGGCCAAACGTGAGCTGACAGGAGAAGCTGAAACGGATCCGCAGGAAGAGAGTAGTGAATCCGTACCCGATTCGGACGGTTGGAATCCCGTGCCGGGCTCGACCGGACGGCAAGCAGCAGACTCCCTCGGAGAAGATGAAGATGCCGAGGGACGGAGCGAGAGTGCGCAGATGTTCGAAGAAGGCGTCACCGAAGCGGAGCACGATCAAATGCGTCAGGCATCCCGGGCAGACGAGAAGAGCGACGAACCAGAGCCATAACTCGCGCGCGCTGCTTCAAAGCGCGACCGCGAACCGCAATCGAAAAAGCCATTCGCGCCTAGCGCGCGCACAGGGGGTTGTTGGCGGAAGTCGTTACTATACGTGAATCACGTATAGCATCATGATAGCTGCGATATCGTTCTCTTGTAGCCGCGGCCTATCACCGTCGATGCAGACTTTACCGCTGTTGCGACAATTGCTAGAACCTCATCGGCTAGTCTAAGGCTATGCGCGCTGGCATCTGCCATCACTCGGCTGCACAGTCCGCTGCATGACCAGCGGAGATTCCATGACTTTGCCAACCAGCCCGGCGCTGACCCACTCCATCGGCCGCGTCGATCATCCGCCCACATACTACGAGGTGCTCACCCCAGCAGCAGGCTCCACCAAGCCTCCGGTGGTGATGATCCATGGTGGCGCGCACACCGGCGCCTGCTATCTCGCGACGCCCGACGGTCGACAGGGATGGGGGCACGTTTTTGTCGCCCAAGGATATCAGGTCGTGGTGCCGGATTGGCCGGGGCTTGGACGCAGCGGCTACATACCCTTGGCGGAGACCAGCGGGGAGGTGATCGTCGCCGGCCTTGGCGAGGTGCTTACCGCCCTTGCCGGTCCCGCGATCGTGCTCACGCACTCCATGTCGGGCGCCTATGGATGGAAGCTGCTCGAGCGGCATGGCGAACGCATCACCAAGCTGATTGCGGTGGCGCCGGCGCCCCCCGGCAACATTCAGAGGCCGGCGGAGATTGTCGGCGAGACCGTCGACGCGGTGACAATCCGCCTGGAGGGCACCACGATGGCAATCGCGCGGCATTCGGAGCAGCCGATCGAACGGGCGTTCGTCGATCACACGCTGATCGGCGGAAGCACATTGTTTCCGCGCGACCAGATTGCCAGCTACGCCGCCGCGCTCAATCCGATCCCGGCACGGCTGCTGCTGGAACGGCGCAATGTTGCCGGCAGCCAGTTGCGCGTCGTGGATTTCAGCAAGTTTCGCGGCAAGCCCGTGCTGGTCCTGACCGGCACAAACGACCTCGGTCACGCGCGTGCGGTAGACGAACCGATCGCCGATTGGCTCAACGCGAACGGAGCTGAAGCCGACTTCATCTACCTCGGCGACCTCGGTATCACCGGCAACGGCCACATGCTGATGCTGGAGCGCAACAGCGACGCCCTTGCGCAGTTGATCATCGACTGGATCGAGTCTTAGCGGAAGGTCGGGGTGTCCGAGCGAGGGAGAGCCGGATGAGCGACATTTTGATTGGTGTGATTGTATTCGGGCTCGTATTCGGCGCGGCAATATTCGGCATGTTTCTCGGAAGGAATCTGCGAGTTCTCGAGCAGAAGGTGAACGCGAGCGACCCTCCTTCGCCGAGGCTTCAACCTTCGCTGAAGCTACGGCTCGACAAGACGGCGTGCCAAGCAAACTGAGCGAAGCGGACAAGTTCGATCTGCAACAGTATATCACGCGCTGTTACGGATCGCTCACCACGTTCAACATCCTGTTCAAAAACAAGGACGACCAGTTCCGAACCAGCGCAGTGGACAGGCCGAACGGCTGAGCGGATCCGGAGATTCAAAGAATGGAATGTCAAATGTTGAGATTTCGGGCTTGCCCTGATTTCTCGGACAGTGAGAAAGGGTTAATTTAGTTCAGTTGGGATTCAAAGCTGATCGGGCTCTGGTAGGCAAGACTGGAGTGCAGTCTGGTGCGGTTGTAGAAGGTCTCGATGTAATCGAAGATGGCGGTGCGCGCTTGGGCGCGGGTGGCGAAGCGTTGATGATAGACCAGTTCGTATTTGAGGCTGCTCAAAAACGATTCGATGAAGGCGTTATCGTAGCAGTTGCCTTTGCGGCTCATGGAGGCGACTAGGCGGTGTTGGGCGAGGACTTGTCGGTAAGCGGCGCTGGCGAACTGAGCACCGCGATCGGAGTGGAGGATGAGAGTTCTAGCGGGGCGGCGTTGGCCAAGGCCATGCGCAAAGCGGCGATGACCAGTGCGGCATCGAGGATCTGGCTCATGGCCCAGCCGACGACGCGCCGGGTGAAGACATCCAAGACCGCGACCAGATACAGCCAACCCTGAGCGGTGAGCACGCAGGTGGCATCGCTGACCCAGACTTGATTGGAGCCGTCGAACGCCGAGGTTCTGTAATCGGTTTGGCGCGATCGGTCCACCGTGGCGACTGTCGGTGGTGGCTGGTCGATATTTGGAGCGCTGCCGAGCAAAGATCCGCTCCTGACGCATCAGCCGAGCAATGCGATTGCGCCGTCCCGGACAACCCAGCGCATGAGCCAGACGCGGGCTGCCGTAAGTCTGGCGACTGCGAGTAAACTCCTCTCGGATGCGCTCGCGCAACCGGACGTTCTCCAGCTGGCGCGAGCCAGGCGACTGACGCCGCTCTTTCCAGTCGTAATAACCGCTGCGCGAGACCAGAAGCGCCTCGCATAACCAGGCTACTTTGTATTGGCCGCTCATCTGTTGGATTCGGGCATACCTCTGGGCGGCGCTTCGGAGAGGATGCCCAGTGATTTTTTTAAGACTTCACGCTGCTCTAAAAGCTTGGCGTTCTCTGCGCGCAAGCGGCGGATCTCCGCTTCCAGCGCTTCGACGCTGCGCTCCGGCTTAGACTCCCTCTTCGTGGCGTCGGGCTCGCGCTCCAACTGCGCCCAGCGATAGAGCAGCGGTGGACGGATGCCCAACTCGGCCGCGACCTTGGCCGCACTGCGGCCACTGGAGCGCCATAACTCCAGCGCCTCCTGTTTGTATTGTTCGGTGTAGCTCGCCTTGGTGCGAGCCGGTTTGCTTAACTGTGTCTTCATGTGGGCTTCCTTTCGGGTTTTGACCCTTAGCCCACTGTCCGTCAAATCAATGCAACCCTAATTTGACCCCAACTTCCTCCCCTGCGACGAACCAAGTTGTTTCGGCGGACGAATTACCAACGTATTTACGACCGAATTAGGGCATGAGAGGAGCCTTAACAAAAAAAGGCTAGGGGGTCAGATCTAAACATGGGGAGGAAGGGTGACTAGTCGTCAGCTGAAGATTGACGTTTACTTGGACAAGTATCCGCTCTGGAAGGAGCGCCGCAGTAAGGGGGCCATCTAGAATTCCACATCCCGTGTCTAGACAAATGACACGGTCCGTCACGTACGCCATCCGCGTTGGTTGGAAGTAGTGACCGCAGACGCAGATCTTATTTAATGTCGGCGGAGCCGTGAATAGGTCTTGGTGGCTAGTTAGCACCATTGATTCACGTGAGCGATCAAGTGGTGCGTTTAGCGAATAGCCAGCATGCGAGAATAAAAAGCGGGACGTTTCGGAATACGTCCGGAGAGAGTTTTACCAAGGAACTCGCAATGCGCGGCGGGCAACGCTTGCCGAAAGGAAGTGTGTGTACGTTGCCGTAAACGTCGCGACAATACGACTTGATTGTGGCTAATCCCCCGACCTCAACGTACGATGCGAAGTCACCAGTCTGCAAAAAGGACTTTAGAGCAGATTCGTGGTTTCCCTCAAGAAAGACGGAATCAGGATTGTGTTTGAGAAACCCAATCAGCTGGTCGATCACCCCACGGGAGTCGGAACCAACATCGACATAGTCACCGAGAAACACAGCTTGTCGGTCACGATAAAGATTATTCTGAGCCAGCAAGGCGCGTAATTGCTCCGAACATCCATGTACATCACCAACGACAAAGTAACTCATCAGACGAAGGGCGGCGCGGTTAGAAGATCGTAACTGAGTTCGAAGCGTTCACGACCAAGTAAACGAAGCCCGAAAGCCACAAGAAGAGAATTCTGTTGACCGCGATTAGTTACGAGCGCCTCAACACTGCCGAAAGGGTTTTTTATTGTCGTCTTTTAGAGATACCTCGAGATCGACGATCCTGCTTTGATGAAGCAGGGTGTAATTGGGCGAAGGAGAATCTTTCAACCCGAGGACATGCGTGACATCCGCTCTACCGAAGCGCTCAGCGACCGCTTTCACGCTGAAGGCGGGCTGACCCGCCTCGGCAAGATGAGCATAAAGTTCACTGCGCAGAAATTCTCGTACAGCGCCAACTCATTGTAAGCCCGCCATCGGAGGTCGTAATGCCGTTGATCCACGTCGAGCAAATTCGCAATTTCGCGTAATGCGGATCTAAAAGGAGCATAGGTCGACGGAGTCCGATATCGATCCAAAGACCCTTGCAACGTTCTCGTCGGGTCGCGCAGAATTTTACCTTCAAGGCGCAAGTGCAACACGAACAGACTTCCTCGCTCGGCCATTCGAGACGAGAGTCGGCTCATCGTATACTGAGACGTTAACTCGCCCGACCTTGTATGGGCGTCTGCGTTTTGCCGATAGTTCAAATACGTCGATGTCAGAGGTAACCGACTGGTCACCGCGCGCGACACTTCCGAACACCATAATAGAATTGTCACGGCTCTTGACTGCACTGAGCACATTGCTCGTAACAATATCGGGCAGCTGATCCGGTGCAGTGAATCTCATCTTAGGATGCGGCGCGTGAGAACTGGGATTACCAGAGAATACCAGAGTAAACCGGCGACCAAATTAACGATCATGCCGAGCTGCACAAACCACGGTAAAGTCTTTTTGAATTCTGCAGTGTACCCGGCGACCAGACTTATATTAGTAGCGGTTATCACCGTTTTTCGGAACTCATGCCAGGAGGACGCCGGGCAAACCCCGGTAACCAATGCGTAATAAATCAGTGAAAAAAGCAACAATGATAAGAAACCAGAGCAACGGTCTCGATATGCTGCGGCCCCAGTCGCTTAACGCACCTGAACCTACGATGACAGATCTATCGATTTTATCGAACAGCGATCTCCACCAGATCCCGACTCTTTTTGTTGTGTGCTCTCGTTGTATCGATGACGTTCAACGCGTTCTAAAAGAGTGCATCGTGTGAACTGCTCATACGCCTGGACATAGAATTCAAAATCCGCCTCATTTCGTGTTGCTCCATAAATGACGCTCGCAATCTTCGCCCGGGTTTTAACGAACTTGAATTGAGAGTAACCGATTCTTCTGGCTCTTCCTGCATCAGATTCGGGGCGAGACCGCCGATGAAAGCGGATGCACTGATCGACGTCTCTTCCATTCGAATGTTTCGCCCGAAGCGGTGTTGGCACGGAACTCGCATGTTCCAATGAAGTAACAATGCTTGAACACAACTTCCGAAAAGTCGCAATTTTCGAAAGTACACTTACTGAAACGAACATTCTGCCACGAGCTCCCTTTAAATCGACACAGTCGAAAGATGCATTTGGTGACAAAATCGCCGTCCACCTGCAGCGGAAAATCGCAGCGTTCAAAAATGCGTGTGACATCTTTTTCGTGCCAACGGACTTTGCGGGTTTATCTGGCGTACTGACAATGCACTTACGCTCGATCGTGGCTCCCGGTGTTACGGCGGTGAAGGAAAGCTGCTCAGACGGGCCGTCCCAGCTCGGGTCGTATGTTGCTTCCCAGCGATTTCCGCGACTCATACCTGCTCCTTATATTCTCGTGTCGATATCAAATATCAATTCGCAACAGTATTGCCCTCGCCAACCGATGTTCACTCGGGATTGTTCCGGCCGCGCCGTAACCCTGCAGTTCGTACCGGAGTAAAAGGCCGCCGCAAGTGGGTGGAAGTGGGGTCGCTGTTTGACGTTTGAGTTCAACTCAGCCTTTTCTTTCCCACAACGCTGCGAGGTGGGCGCAGGCGGTTACGGCCGACTCCATGTCCTGCACCGCAACCCATTCGAGCGGACCATGCGCGTTGTGCTCACCGCAAAACAGATTTGGGGTCGGAAGGCCGAGCTCGGTCAGGCGTGAGCCATCGGTCCCGCCACGGATGACGTGATCATAGGGTTTGAGTCCCGCCACCACGAACGCCTCGCGCGCCAGCTGAACCGGGCGCATGTCCTTGCGCAACCAGTAAGCCATGTTGCGATATTGTTTGCGGAGCTTGCAGCGGACGCGCGCCCGCGGTTCGCTAGCTTGTAATCCCCGGCAAAGGCCACGCAATATTTTGCCCTTGTCCGCCAGCCCCTTGAGCTCGAAGTCGCGCAGGAGAAATTTCACGACGGTCCGCTCGGTTCGGCCTTCGACATGGATGGGGTGAATGAATCCGTCCCGCCCGTCGGTTGTCTCCGGCGCGCAGCGTTCGCGCGGCAGCGCTACCAAAAGTTTGCCCGCCAGATACGCCGCGTTCACCATCCCTTTGGCCTTCGCCTCCATCGTATGCGTGGTGATGCCATCGATGACGACTTCGGCCGCATCGCCAGAAAAGGTTTCCCAGCAAATCTCACCTGGCGGACCGCCGTCCAGCGTGTAAGCAACATCGGCTCCGAGCATGCGCAGATCGAGTTTGTCCACACCACGGCCGATCTCTTCATCGGGCGTGAAGCAAACTCGAATGAGTCCGTGTTTCCGCTTTGTATCCCGGAGCAACCGCTCGACCAAAGTCATGATCACCGCGACGCCCGATTTGTCGTCGGAGCCGAGCAACGTCGTGCCGCTGGCGGTCACGATGTCTTTTCCAATGGCGGTTCGTAACTCCGGCGACGTCGCGGGATCAAGAGTCAGGCCCGGTTTATCCGGAAACTTCATGACGCGTCCATCGTATTTGCGATGAACGATCGGTTTCACGTTTTTACCGGAGCAGTCCGGCGCCGTGTCCACATGGGCGAGAAAGGCCACTGTCGGCACGCGGGCTTTGCGCGTGTTGGCGGGGATGCTGGCCACCACATAACCGTGCCTGGTCATCTGCACGTCCGCCGCACCGAGTTCACTCAGCTCCTGCTTGAGCATCTCCAGCAGCACCAATTGACCTGACGTGCTCGGAAAAGTTTTACTGGTTTCGTCCGACTGCGTATCGATCTGGACGTAGCGCAGGAAGCGTGAAAGGAGAGTGTCACTCATGCCCTGATTCTCCACGCCGACGCCAAATGCTCAACTCTCTCCTGAATTCAACTAGACCGCGGTCGTGCCTCATTGGCAACGAGGTCGATCGGGGGGAAACGGGGTCACCATCTTTAATGGAAAGTGGGGTCGCGTCTAAACGTTTGACAGTGGAATGTTGCGGAACTGCGAAGGCGGCAACCCTAGTCCTCACTTTTGACACCGGTGATGCGCGAACGAGTCCCGGTCAATTGCCGCAGGATTTCGCAAAATTTTTCTCCGGCGGGTGTCACGTCGCCCTTTGTGGCGCGGGCGATGCCGACGAGGTCAAGCGATAAGCGCCTGAGGAAATACGCCAACCTTGCCGCCGCCGCGGCCCCTGCTCGAGTTTGAACTTTGCTCATACGTCGCGTTCGGATTACTGATCTCTGACCTGTGACTTCCGACTTCCGACTTCTGACCTCTGACCATGCCTGGCCTGTTTGATCCGCTCGCGATTCGAGATCTGACGTTTGCCAATCGGGTGTTCGTCTCGCCGATGTGTCAGTATTCGAGCCGCGACGGATTCGCGAACGACTGGCATTTCGTTCATCTCGGCAGTCGCGCGGTTGGTGGCGCCGGACTGGTCCTGACTGAGGCAACGGCCGTTCTTCCCGAGGGACGCATCAGTCCCGCAGGATCTCGGCATCTGGAGCGACGAGCACATCGAGATGCTGAGTCGAATCGTCAGTTTTATTCATGAACAAGGAAGCATAGCCGGAATGCAGCTGGCCCACGCCGGCCGCAAAGCGAGCACACGCCGCCCATGGGAAGGTTCGGGCGCAATTCCCGAGAGCGAGGGAGGCTGGAAAAAAGTCGTGGCCCCAAGCGCGTTGCCTTTCGCCGAGTCTTATCCGATGCCGCAGGCCCTAACGAATGATGGCATTCAAGAAGTTGTCTCCGCTTTTGCCGCAGCCGCGCGTCGCGCATGCCAGGCTGGGTTCCGTGTCATCGAGATCCACGCCGCGCACGGTTATCTCATTCACGAGTTTCTGTCCCCTCTTAGTAATAAACGCTCGGACGATTACGGGGGCTCGTTCGAGAATCGAACCCGACTTTGCCGTGAGATCGTTGCGGCAGTTCGATCCGAATGGCCGAAGGAATTGCCGTTATTTCTGCGCATTTCGTCGACGGACTGGGTCGATGGTGGCTGGAATATTAATGAGTCAGTCAAACTTGCCGGCGAGTTGAAGCAAATAGGCGTCGATCTCATCGACTGTTCTTCCGGTGGCAATGTGCCTCACGCGACAATTCCAGTCGGTCCCGGTTACCAAACGCACTTCGCCGAACGGATTCGTCGCGAAGCTGGAATCATGACCGGCGCGGTGGGGATGATTACTTCTCCAGTTCAAGCAGAGCACATTATTCGGACGGAACAGGCGGACGCCGTGATTATCGCGCGTGAGTTTTTGCGCGATCCTTATTGGCCATTGCGCGCGGCTCGCGAACTAGACCAGCCCATCGCATGGCCCGTGCAATATCTTAGGGCGGCTCCGAAAGGTGCGCAGCCTCGGATTCCAGTAGATCTGAAAAGTTTCGAATCGTGCTTTGAAGAACAACACGGCGTTCCGGAACAGTGAGGTTCTGCCTTGAAACGCGTTATGCTGAGGTAGAGCGACGGCGCCCGGATTCACACAAAGAAGAATCGGTCAACGCGATGCTCGACGAGCTTATCGCGTGGGGCGGCGCACTAAAGAGCCTCCGGAATAGCTGAGTCTAGGAAGGAAAACAAAATCAACCTTTCGTCTCAAGAAAGCTATGAAAATGGGCACCGTCACGTCGAAGATGCGGGTTGTAAATGCATGGACGATCACCGACGGCCTTTTCACCCTGGAGCCGCCAACCATCGAGAGAGCACCGACCAAACAGCCTCCCACTTCATCGCTTTGATGTCCCTTTCGCAAACATCGTGCCGCAGCTCCCGGATTGATATCAGGCGGAGAAGCTGTGTTCGATCAGTTTAACGAGGATAAACAGCGCGTGATTAACTGGTACTTTGACCCCCAGCTGAGCTCCCCGGCGCGCGATGTAGCCATTAAGCGAATCGATTTCGGTCGGTTTACCGCGCTGAATGTCCTGGGCGGTAGATGAAAATGCCGCCGCCATCTGGGTCGCAATCTCCATCGCCGCCGTCATGCCGGCTGTCGAATCTTCAATGCCAGGCAATCTCACGCCGGTTGCACGGGCGACGGCCAGGACTTCATCGATCACTCTCTGCATCACCTTTCGGGCATCGGGATTTTCGGCGATTTGCCCATAACGCGCATGTCCCAACGCAGAGATGGCATTGAGCGCACAATTGCACAGAAGTTTGATCCATATCTCGCCGTCGATGTTGTTCGTGAGCCGGCAGCCGATACCGGCGTGCGCAAAGATTTCCTGGACGCGTTTTGTCCGTTCGTTTTCGGGGCCGAGGATTAAATCCCCGCGCGCGACATGTTTGATCCGTCCCGGCTCCGGGACCGACACCCCGATATAAACCACCGCGGGCAGCGTATCGATTTTCGTCGCGTCGCGAATCCGCTCGACGTTGTCCACACCGTTTTGAAGAGAAACCAGCAGCGCATCGGCTGCCACGAAAGGAGCGATGTCCTTCGCGGCCGAAACCGTGTCGTTTGATTTGACGCAAAACAATATGAGGTCGGCACCGGCAACCGCACTGAGTTCGGTTGTCGCTCCAACAGATACCCGCTCCTGATCCGCTGCCCGCTCGATTACAAGCCCGTTCGCCGTGACAGCATCGACAAAGGATTTCCGACCGACCATCACAACCGGCGCGCCAGCCCGTGCGAGCATGCCACCAAAATAGCCACCCACGGCACCGGCTCCAACAACACCAATTCGCGGCCAATCCAGTATCTGAGTCATCTAGTTCTCCCGGCGATGACAGGATCATCTGCCTTTCTCAGAGTCCCGCCAATTGCTTGTTGAAGTAACGCAATCCGCAATTTAGCGCTTCGGCCAAGCGCGCAATGCTATTTTCGCGACGCGACGTAGTTGATCGCGACCCGCGCCGTCGGCTCCCTGGACCGCCATTCCGTGCAGCACAGTCATCACGTAACAAGCCAGTTCGCCTAGGTCAGCGTTTTTCGGAAGATCCTGGTCGAACAGGCGCAACCTTTCCGGAACAACCCTGGACCAAATGAGAGCGGACTCGTGAAGCAGTTCAACGACACGATGATCTCCGCGCCGCATTGAATGTGCACGAAGTTAAAGTACAAGATGAACGAAGAATTGCTCGCTTTCCTCAAAACATCGTTTCAGGTTCGATTGTAAGGAGAACGAATTCATGACTCACTGGCGATGGTTCACGATCGCAGCCTCCGGCGCGCTCATCCTCATTTTGTTTGCTGCAGGCTGTTCTCGCAAAGCAGCTCCGGCCGGTCCGGCCGCGGCGGAGGTCCTGGTCACGACCGTTGTGCCGAAGGATGTGCCTCGGATCCTGGAACGGGTCGCCACGCTGGACGGTTTCATTAACGCCAACATCAACGCGCAGGTTCAAGGCTACATCGTCTCGCGCGACTACCAGGAGGGCGGCGTGGTAAAGAAGGGTGACCTCCTTTTTCAGATCGATTCCCGGCCGTTCGAAGCTGCGTTGGCGCAGGCCAAGGGGACCCTGGCAAAAGACAAAGCTAACCAGGTAAAAGCCGACGCCGACGAAAGACGCGCGCTGGATTTGTTTAAAAGGAAAGTGATCAGTGACCAGGAGCGCGATACTGCCACCGCCGCTGCCCAGTCGGGCAGAGCAAACATCGAAGCCGACGAAGCGGCCGTGAAGCAGGCCGAGCTAAATCTAGGCTACACACGGGTCATTTCGCCAATCGATGGCGTCGCTGCCATCGCTACCGCGCAGGTAGGCGATCTTGTCGGACCCACCACGGGAACGCTAACGACGGTTTCTCAACTTGACCCGATCAAGGCTATTGTCACAGCGGGCGAAGCACCTTTCACGGATTTCGTTACTCGCCACCCCGATCCCACTGAGCGTGCCGAATACGTGAAGACCCTCCAGTTCGAATTGATCCTTGGGAACGGCAGCGTCTATCCGCAGAAAGGAAAATTTTATGCGCTCGATCGTAATCTCGATCCCAAGACCGGCTCGATCCGATATGAAGTGACGTTTCCAAATCAAGGAAATATTTTGCGGCCCGGACAGTTCGGGAAAGTGCGGTTCGTAGCCGACATCAAAAAGGGTGCAATGGTGATTCCGCAGGAAGCGGTGAACGAGTTGCAGGGCAGTTATCAGGTCGCCGTTGTCGATCAGGACAGCAAGGTCAGTATCCGTCCGGTAAAAATGGGCGAACGCATCGGTGCGATGTGGGAAGTCACGGAAGGTTTGAAGCCAGGCGACAAAGTTGTTGTGCAAGGACTCCAAAAAGCGCGCGAAGGATCGACAGTCATCGCAAAAGACTGGACCCCTCCCGCCGACGCGTTGGTTTCAAAAGCGGACCAGCAAAAGAAGCCCTAACAAATGTCAGAGTTCTTCGTCCGGCGGCCCATCGTCGCGATCGTAATCGCGATCCTGATGACACTGATTGGCGGCGTCTGCATTCTGGCGTTGCCGATCGCGCAGTATCCGAAAATCGCGCCGCCGGAGATTCAGGTGCAAACGCACTACACCGGGGCGGATGCGTTGACGATCGAGCAATCGGTCGCGGCGCCGATCGAGCAGCAGATGAGCGGCGTGGACAACATGAACTACATGTACTCGATCAATTCGAACAGTGGCGACATTCGATTGATCGTCAATTTCGACGTCGCAACCGACCCGAACATCGATCACGTGCTGACGCAGATCCGGGTCTCGCAAGCGCAATCGCAATTGCCCGCCGACGTTAACAACTACGGCCTGACCGTTAAAAAATCGACAACGGCACCACTGATGCTGATCTCGCTTTATTCACCCAAAGGCAGCTACGACGGAACCTTTCTCGCCAATTACGGCTACATCAATCTCTTCGATCCACTGACACGCGTGCCGGGAATCGGGAATGTGCAGATTTTCGGCGCTGGCCAATACGCTATGCGCCTGTGGGTCAAGCCGGATCAGCTCGCGAAGCTCGGCATCACTGTGCCCGACATCATCACCGCAGTGCAAAAGCAGAACACGGTGAATCCCGCCGGCCAGGTCGGCGGCGAACCAATTCCAAGCGGCCAAAAATTCACTTATACCGTGCGTGCGCAGGGACGACTGCAAACGCCGGAGGAATTTGGCGAGATAGTTGTTAGGGCGAATGCGGACGGTTCGTTTGTGCGGGTGAAAGACATCGCGCGCATTAGTCTCGGCGCACAAACTTACAACTTAAGAGGCAGGCTCAACGGACAACCCGCGGCGATTCTCGCTGTGTATCAGCTGCCCGGAACCAACGCCGTTCAAGCCGCGCAAGCCGTGCGCAAACTAATGGCGGAAGCGAAGCAACGTTTTCCGGCCGACATGGATTTCGCCGTCTCGCTGGATCAAACCCTCTCGGTCACTGAAGGATTGAACGACATCGTTAAGACGTTGTTCGAGGCGCTCGTGCTGGTCGTCATCGTCGTATTTATCTTTCTGCAGGGTTGGCGCGCCACCCTCATTCCATTGTGCGCGGTGCCGGTGTCGTTGATCGGCACGTTTGTGGTGTTCCCGTTGTTCGGATTCTCGATCAACACGCTTTCGCTTTTCGGACTTGTGCTTGCCATCGGGCTTGTGGTTGACGACGCGATTGTCGTTGTCGAAGCAGTTGAGCGTCACATTGAAGAAGGAATGTCGCCGCGTGACGCGACGCTTCAGGCGATGCGCGAAGTCTCAGGAGTGGTAATCGGCGTTGCACTCGTACTTTCGGCCGTGTTTATTCCTACCGCGTTTCTTCCCGGTATCACCGGCAGGTTGTATCAACAGTTCGCGCTCACGATCGCGATCTCCGTCATTTTCTCCGCGTTCAACGCGCTCTCGCTGAGCCCGGCACTTTCAGCCATGCTGCTCCGCCCGCGAAAGAAAACGCGTGGTCCGGTTGGCTGGTTTTTCGATCGGTTCAATCGCGTCTTCGGCGTCGCAACACACGGTTACGTGAACTGGTCGCGCCTGGCCATTCGAAAAGCAGTGCTCAGCTTCGCGCTGCTCGCGGTGCTGGCGGTCGGCGCGGGACTGTTTGGAGCGCGATTGCCGAGCGGCTTTTTGCCCGAGGAAGATCAGGGCTACATTTTTCTCGCGTTGCAATTACCCGACGCCGCATCGCTTGAGCGAACCGATGCCGCATCGCGCAAAATCGAAGAAATGCTCAGCAAAACTCCAGGCGTCCAGTACACGACCAGCGTGATCGGATTCAGTTTGCTCAGTCTCGTGCAAAATACTTATAGCGCGTTCTTCTTCGTCACGTTCAAGCCCTGGAGCGAACGGACCAAGCCGGAAGAACAATACGACGCCATCAAGGCGAACATTAACAAACAGCTCGCCGGGCTTACCGAGGGTATCGCCTTCGCGTTTCCGCCGCCGGCGATTCCGGGCGTGGGCACTTCCGGCGGATTCCAATTCATTTTGGAAGATCGCGCCGGCAAAGACGTGGCCTTTCTCGCCAAAAATCTGAAGACGTTTCTGGACGCGGCGCGCAAACGGCCGGAGCTAGGCACCCTTATTCCGACGTTTCTGCCGAACGTTCCGCAGGTTTTCGTTAACGTCGATCGTGACAAAGTGATCAAACAGGGGATCGATCTCGGCCAGGTCTATCAGACCCTCCAGACATTCATGGGCGGTTTTTTTGTGAACTACTTCAATCGGTTCGGACGAACATGGCAGGTGTATATAGAGGCCGAAGGCGATTATCGCACCGACGCAAAAAACGTTGGTCAATTCTTCGTGCGCAACGCCAACGGCGACCCAGTTCCGCTCGATGCCATTTCAACTATCCAGCAAATTTCCGGTCCGGAATTCACGCTGCGTTACAACGAATACCGCTCGGCCCAAATCAACGGCTCTGCCGCGCCTGGTTATAGCTCGTACCAGGCGATGAACGCACTCGAGGAAACTTTTCGCCAAACAATGCCTAACGAAATGGGCTACGACTATCTTGGCCTATCATTTCAGGAAAAGAAAGCGCAGCAGGGCGTATCCCCGACTCTCGTGTTCGGAATGTCGCTCATTTTCGTGTTCCTGATCCTCGCTGCACTTTATGAGAGCTGGTCGTTGCCATTCAGTGTGCTGCTCGGAACGCCGGTCGCAGTGTTCGGCGCGTTTGCAACGCTCTGGCTGCGCGGAATGCAAAACAATATTTACGCGCAAATTGGTCTGATCATGCTAATCGGCCTGGCAGCGAAGAACGCCATCCTGATCGTCGAATTCGCCAAGGACGAATACGAGAAAGGCAAACCACTCCTCGACGCCGCCCTGGAAGGCGCGCGCCTGCGCTTGCGCCCGATCCTGATGACTTCCTTTGCTTTCATCTTCGGCCTTATGCCGCTTTGGTTTGCCAGTGGCTCCGGCGCAGTTGCGCGGCGTGTGCTCGGCTCGACCGTGATCGGAGGAATGATCGCCGCCTCGGGAATCGCGATTTTCCTGATTCCAGTCACGTTTTATGTGATTGAGCGACTGTTTGCCGGTCGAAAGTCCCCGGCGGAGACACAAAAATCGGAGTCAGCGAAATCGCCGGCGTTGGTGGAGCAAAGCTGAAACGCATCATGATCGATAATCTTCCAAAGCCGATCGCGCTCTATGTCGCGGCCGAGAACAGCGGCGACGTAAACTTGTTCGACCAATGCTTTGCGGAAAACGCGGTGGTCAAAGATGAAGACCAAACGATCGAAGGTTTGGTTGCGATCAAGAAATGGAAAACTGAAACGAAACAGAAATATCAGCACACTGTCGATCCTCTGGCATTCGTTCAAAAAGAGGGCAAGACCATCATCACCAACCGGCTGACTGGAAATTTTCCAGGGAGTCCCATCGAACTCGAATTCGTCTTCACGCTGGAGGGCGACAAAATCGTATCGCTCGAGGTACTCTCATGAGAAACCAAGTTCGCGATCAACAGAAGGAATAACCCCATGATCCTGTACGTTTACACAATCATCCACACGCTCATCAGCCTGATCGCGATTTTTAGCGGTGTCATTGTTCTGTTTGGAATGCTTGCCGGCAATCGGCTCGATGGCTGGACGAAATGGTTTCTGACCACGGCCGTTCTGACAACTGTCACTGGATTCTTTTTTCCGTTTCACGGATTCACGCCGGCCATCGGTCTCGGAATCATATCGCTTCCTTTTCTAGCAGTGACGATTTTCGCGCGCTGTTCCAAGCATCTGGCCGGAGCGTGGCGCTGGATCTACGCGATCGGCGCGGTGATCTGTCTCTACTTCAACTTGTTTGTATTGGTCGTGCAGTTGTTTGAAAAAGTCCCGGCCTTACATGCAATCGCTCCGACACAGACGGAATCTCCATTCAAACTAACGCAGCTCACCGTCCTCATGCTTTCGATCCTGTTCGGAATCGTTGCGGTGGTCCGATTTCGGCCCGAACCAGCTGGCATTGCTTGACTTAATTTACTCTCATTCAATCACGACTTAACCCGAAGAAAGGAAAACGCGATGGCAAATGCGACAGTGGCCGCGCCGTTGACGCTGCCAGAACGCATTCGCTGCTTCGATCCTCGGTCGTGGATGCAAACAAAGGCATTATGAAAGAGAAAATAAAAATATGAAAATAGTCGTCCTCGGAGGCACCGGGCTTATCGGAAGCAAAGTCGTGAACCTCCTTCGTGCAGGCGGCCACGAAGTCGTTGCGGCATCTCCTTCGCGGGGCATCAATTCGATTACCGGAGAAGGTTTACCCGAGGCGCTAACCGGCGCACAGGTGGTGGTGGACGTCACGAATTCTCCTTCGTTCGAAGACAAGGCCGTCCTGGAATTCTTCGAAACTTCCACCCGCAACGTGCTCGCGGCCGAGGTGAAAACCGGCGTAGCTCACCACGTCGCGCTCTCTATCGTCGGCAGCGAGCGGCTTCCCGCGAGCGGATACTTGCGCGCGAAAGTGGCCCAGGAAAAACTGATCAAGGCTTCGCCAATTCCTTACACGATTGTGCGCGCCACGCAGTTCTTTGAGTTCGTTGGGCGCATCGCTGATGAGGCGACCAGCGGGCAGACCGTTCACCTGCCCTCGGTGTTGTTTCAGCCCATCTTCTCGGACGACCTCGCCGCTAACCTGGCCAAGATCGCCGCCGCGAAGCCGTTAAATGGAATCATTGAGTTAGCTGGCCCAGACGCTCTCCCGTTTGACGAAGTCGTGCGCCAATACCTCGTGGCGCATCACGATCCCCGCACGGTCGTGAGGGACGAACAAGCCCGCTACTTCGGCACGACGCTTGAGAAGCGCAGCCTGGTCCCCGGCGAGAACGCGCTGCTGGGCTCCTGCCATTTCGCAGACTGGCTTACTCGCACCATACCGCAGCGCTGAACCGCTTATCACGTTTACATTCTTTTGGAAACAGGATCAGCGCCTGGGAAGGCCGTAACTGACAACTAGGTGTGTTATGAAAACAGCGAGCTAGCCAGTCAGCAGCGCGAAAAACTCTAGTAGCCAGTTACCATAGGCGCTTTCTAGCGAATGCATGACCTGACCAGATTTGAGATAACGTTCAAAAGCTTCTGCCTTGGCTCGATCAGTGAACGCGAGGTAAGTGATTAGCTTCCATGGGCTGAACTTTGTGGTATGAGAAGATTTCCCTTGATTGTGTTCTCGGAGACGCTGTTTGAGATCTGTGGTCATTCCCACGTAGCGCTCTCCTTGTGCAGAAAGACTCTCGATAAGATACACGTAATACATTTGCCCTCCTTCGCTGAAGCTTCGGAGGGCATCCTGCTTCGCGCAACGAATCGTCCCCAGTCCTGCGAAGCGCATCAGCGCGAAGCAGGATGAAAACAACCCGACTCGAAGCCTTCAGCGACGGTGTCCTTGCCATCATCATCACGATCATGGTGCTGGAATTGAAGGTGCCGCATGCGGTTGAACTTGCCGCGTTGAAACCGGTGTTGCCGGTAATGTTAAGCTACGTCCTAAGTTTCATTTACCTCGGCATCTATTGGAACAATCATCATCACTTGTTCCAGGCCACCGAGCAGGTCAGCGGCGGGATTCTCTGGGCGAATCTTCATCTTCTGTTTTGGTTGTCGCTGTTTCCTTTCACTACGGCTTGGATGGGCGAAAACCAGCTCGCCGCAATCCCGACCGCTATTTACGGCTTCGTGCTGCTGATGGCGGGAATCGCCTACTATGTTCTCGAGCGCGCCATCATCGCCAAAGAAGGTCGCGAATCACTCCTTGCGCAGGCTGTTGGCAAAGACCGGAAAGCTAAAATCTCTCTCCTGCTCTATCTCGCCGCGATCCCGCTGGCGTTTGTGATCTCCTGGATCGCCGCCGGACTCTACGTGTTCGCCGCGCTTCTGTGGTTGATTCCTGATCCCAGAATTGAGCGGGAACTTGAGAAACGCGAGGAGTGATCAGCGACAGTCTTGATCACAGAATACGTCTTCGGCTATCGTGTTGCGGGATATGATTAGAGGTGGCGAAATCCGTAAGGCAGACCATCCAATCGAACCGCTTCTCATCGATCGCTGGTCGCCGCGCGCGATGTCGGGCGAAGAGATTTCCGAAGAGGAGCTGATGCGGTTGTTCGAGGCCGCGCGTTGGGCGCCGTCTTCATTTAACGCCCAGCAATGGCGCGCTCTTTACGCGCGTCGCGGCACGGAGCATTGGCAGACGTTCTTCGATTTACTCGTCGAAGCCAATAAAACCTGGGCAAAAAATGCCGCCGTGCTGGTCGTGTTCATTTCGCGAAAGTTTTTCGATCACAACGACGAGCCGTCGGTCACGCATTCGTACGATGCCGGAGCAGCTTGGGAGAACTTCGCGTTGCAAGGGTTTCAGCAGGGTCTTGTGGTGCATGGGATGGAAGGATTCGATTACGAGCGCGCGCGCAAAGAACTGCGGATTCCTGATGAGTTTCAAGTCGAAGCGATGGCGGCAGTCGGCAAACCCGGGGCAAAAGAAGTGCTGCCTGAAAAATTGCAGGCCCGCGAAAGCCCGAATGATCGGCGCAAACTTTCCGAGAGCATTTTTGAAGGACCATTTAGGTCTCGATAGGGCTTCGACCGGTCCGGTTTCTACAGTAAAAGCTTAAGCGCTCCTAAAGCGGCGGTTTAGGCGAAGACCAGTTGTCGCAGTCCTCAAGGTTCACGAGCGGCGCTACGTCTTGTGGTGCCAACAACCTGACTTCAAGAAGGGCGAAGCCTATCTGAGCAGAGCAGTAGGAGCTGGTTTACATTGCGACGTTATGATCACCTCGATTCACAGCTTGATTTGTTCCGACGACGCGAAGGCGACACGGGCGTTTGCTTCGCGCGTCCCCGCGCTCACCGCTCCGCGGCTCCGGCATGTCGCACCGCTTGACGCGGGCTCCATTCTGCGAGACGTTCTCGACTGGAAGTATGTGGCCGAAGAGTGGGATAACGATTGGCTGATCTTCAAATCGGGATCGAGCGAGACGGAGGTGCATCCGACGCACAGCGAATGGGAAGGCAAGACCTATGATCACCCGAGGCATCACTCGATCGCGCTAATTACTCAGAGCATCACCGTTCCGCGCAGCATTTCCACCGCATAGCCGCCCACGCGGACGTTGCTAACGCGCTCGCCTTCGCGGATTGCTCGGACGTACAGCTCGCTTGGACGACGGCACTCGATCCCCTGGCGAATCAGCACCTGCTCATCGCTCTTTGCGACTTCGTGTTGGACCATCCAACTGGCGGCGCAGCCCGCCGCCGACCCTGTGGCAGGATCTTCACCGCCGTAAAAAAACATTCGAGCTCGAGCTTCAAGCCGGCCTTCGCGCCGTTCGGGACACAGAAAGTAGAAAAAGTTGGCGCCGGAATTCTTCAGAAATTCCGCTGCCTGTGCGTAACTAAACTTCAGATCCGAGAGCGTTTGTCGATTTCGGAAGGGCACGATCGTGAAGGTCAACCCTGTCGAGACCGGCTGTATCGGCCATTCCGAAGCAATCTCGTCAACGGCGATTCCAATGACGCGAGCCACTTCTTCTCGTGAAAGTGCCGGTCGAAATTCGGGATCGCGTTGTCGCATTTCGCCGAACACCTGACCGTCCACACGATCACGCCCGGCGTTCTCGGAATCCGGAGTGAAACGCACCGGGATTTTCCCGGCTTTCAAATCAAGGATGATCTCGGCAGATTTCTTTGAATTGGATCGGCCTTGCGACACATACAAGTGCAGCGCTGTCCCAAGTGTCGGATGGCCGGCAAACGGCAACTCCTGCTCGACGGTGAAGATGCGGACTTTCTTTCCTTCGCGAGCTTCAGTGGCGGCATCACGCGGCAGAATGAAAGTCGTTTCGGAAAGATTCATCTCCCGCGCCAAAGCCTGCATCTCGCCATCATTCAATCCTCGACCATCGGTGAAGATCGCCAGCGGATTGCCCGCGAGCGGCGTCTGCGTGAACACGTCAAGCTGAACGAATTCGTAAGTACGGTGTGGCATAAAGGAGACTTCTCCATGGCTATCCGAACACGTGCAAAAAAAATGTTAATGTCTTACGGCGCGCTTAGCACAGCTTGCGTCATCCCTTTCGCAATCTTGCGCGCGGCAGGAATCTTCTGAGGAAAGCGGCGGAGCACCGCCGCACTCCAAAGCGCTTCGCGCAAAAGAAATCTCTCCTGCGCTCCTGCTTTCCTGATTAAAAAAATCAGGTCAGTGCACTCGCGATGGCGGCTACGGCAGTCATCGGGAAACTTTTTGGGACTACGGTTTCTTAACCGCCAAAGCAGCGAGCGCAGCTCAGAGTTGGATTGTGCTGAGTCG
>CAVRYN010000004.1:0-243399 GCA_963725505.1 uncultured Verrucomicrobiae bacterium
GATCGTTTCGCCAAGCTCGCACTGGCATGTGTGCACAAGGAACACAACTAAGATCGCCCAATGCTCAAACCGGGCAGCCGGCCATGCGGTCACACTCGTAAAGACTGTGAAAGAAATTTCGCCAGGAGAATTGAATTAATGAAAGGGATCTTTGATTTCATGAATGTCCGCACGCTTCCTGTTCTGATTGCAACTGCACTTCTCTCCACGCTCGCGAGATCTCAAGGCGCAGAGCCCCTGCCTCTGCAGGCGCTGATAGGCAAGCTCAAATGGCGTTGCGTCGGCCCTTACATCGGCGGCCGAGTGGTTACCGTGACCGGCGTTCCGGGAAACAACAACCTCTTTTACGCCGGAACGGTGGGCGGCGGCGTTTGGAAGAGTTCGGACGGTTCAGAATGGGAAAACATTACTGATGGCAAGATGCCCGGGCCGAGTGCCAGCATCGGCGCCGTGGCGGTGGCGCCGTCTGATCCCAATGTTCTGTATGTCGGCACCGGCGAAACCGATATTCGCAACACCGCAATCCCTGGCAACGGCGTTTTCAAATCAAATGACGCCGGCAAAACGTGGCAGGATGCCGGATTGCGCAACACGCACTCGACCAGCGCAATCCTCATCGATCCCAAGGACCCCAACGTTGTCTATGTTGCTTCCATGGGACATGTGTTCGCGCCCGATCCCAATCGCGGCGTTTTCAAGTCCACCGATGGCGGCAAATCGTGGGACAAAATTTTGTTCGTAGACAACAACACCGGGGCCATCTGCCTGGTGAACGATCCGAATCATCCGGAAGTGATGTACGCCACGATGTGGGAAGCGATCCGCAAGCCGTGGGGACTTTCGAGCGGCGGACCGGGCAGCGGCATTTACAAGAGTACCGACGGCGGTGCGCACTGGACCAACATTTCTCGCAATCCCGGTTTGCCGCAGGGAGTTCTCGGACGCGCCGGGCTGGGCATTGCTGCCAGCAAACCGGACATTGTGTATGCGATCATTCAGGCAAAAGAAGGCGGCGTGTTCCGCTCGGATGACGCGGGCGCCACGTGGAAGCGCGTCAATGAGGAAATGAAGCTGCGGCAACGCGCCTTTTATTACATGACGATCTATGTGGATCCTAAAGATCCGAACACCGTATATGCGCCCGAGGTGGATGCGCTGTGGGTTTCACGTGACGGCGGCAAAACGTTTACGAAGCTGAAAACGCCGCATGGCGATAATCACGTGGTGTGGATCAATCCTGACGACACCAAGATTTTGCTCGAAGGCAACGACGGCGGCGCGACGATCTCGCGCGATGGCGGCAAGACCTGGAGCACCGAGCACAATCAGCCCACTGCCCAGTTCTACCACGTCAACATTGACGACCAGTTCCCGTATCACATCTACGGCGCGCAACAGGATGAAGGTTCCTTCGAAGGGCCGAGCGCCCACAGCGGAGGAATGATTCCGTTTGGCGCATGGAACAGGGTTGCCTATGGCGAAAGCACCTATGCTGTGCCGCAACCGGGAGACCCAAAAATCACCTATGGCAGCGGATATTACAGCATCTTTCTGCAGTATGATGAACGCACTCACCAGTACCGAAGCGTGAGCCCGTGGCCGCATTACCAGGAAGGCGCATCGTCAGGCGAGCTGAAGCACCGGTTCGGATGGACGCATCCCATTTTATTTTCGCCGGCGAACCCGAAGCAACTGTTCATTGCGGCGCAGTATGTATTCAGGAGTGATGACTACGGCGCGACGTGGAAGCAAATTTCACCCGATCTCACGCGGAACGAACCGAGCACGGAAGCGCCCAGCGGCGGTCCTGTTGATCTTGATCAATCTGGGGCGGAGATTTATCCGTTGGTTTCGGCGCTGGCGGTTTCGCCTCTGGACGGCAACCTGATTTGGGCCGGATCAGATGATGGTCTCGCCCACGTCACCACCGATGGCGGGAAAAATTGGCAAAAGGTGACGCCGCCCGAGCTGCCGGATCCCTCGTGGATCAGTTGCATTGAGCCGTCACACAAAGCCAAACAAACTGCGTATCTGACGGCGCGTCGATACATGCTGGACGATTTCAAGCCGTACGTCTTTAAGACCACCGATCTGGGTAAGCATTGGACTGCGATCACGAGCGGCTTGCCAGAAGAGGAATTTGTCTTCGACATGCGAGAGGACCCCAAAGAACCCAAGCTGCTGTTCCTCGGTACCCGCAGCACGGTGTATTTCAGTCTCGACGCGGGCGCGCACTGGGGACCGCTCACGTTGAACCTGCCAGTCGTGCAGGTGCGCGATATCGCTATCGACACACGCCAGGGTCAGATCGTCGCCGCGACTCACGGGCGTTCGTTCTGGGTGCTCGACAATCTGACAGTTCTCGAGCAGTTGACCAAGAACCCTACCGTGCAATCCAATGCCAGCTTCCTGTTCGCTCCTCAGCAGGCATGGCTGACGCATGATTATGGCCTTCCCGACCCCGACTGGAGACGTCCACCCGATGCCGGCTATAACCCGCCGTTCGGGCTGACAGTTTTCTTCCACATCCCGCAGGATTACGATGGCAAGACGCCGGCAACGCTCCAATTCACCGATGCGCAGGGAAAGGTGATTCGCAGCATCCAGCTGCACCTCGCCACAGAAAAGGAGAAAAAGGACAAGGAGAAAGCAGAAGGCGCAGCGTATGGAAACGCAGTTCAGGCAAGCGAGCATCTTGAAAACGCTGCCGAAGAAGCGGCGGAGAGCGAAAAGAGCACAGACCAGAAAATTCGCGACAAGGAAGCGAAGGTTGCTGCTGTCGAGCCGGGGATGAATCGGCTCCAGTGGGACCTGCGTTATCCGTACGCAACGGAGATAACCGGTTATCATGCTCCCATCGCCGCAGGCGGCTTGGAAGATTCGGTGCAAGGCCCCGTCGTCATTCCCGGCACATATTCGGCCGTGCTCGATTACGGCGGGCAGAAAACGCAACAAAACTTTACCGTCGCTCTCGATCCGCGGCTGCATGCTACAAAAGAGGATTTGGCAGCACGCCTCGGTTTAGATCTAAAGATTCACGCTGACCTCGATGCGCTGAATAAAGACATCAACAAAGCGCTGGCCGCGCGCGACAAGCTCCGGAAGGCTGTCGCCGATCATAGCGCAACCGACGCGCAAGCCGCCAGCGCCTTGGCTGCGCTCAATCGCGACATCGACAACGTTGCGCAGATGGCGATGAAAGCGAGCGAGGGCAGCCTGCTCTTTGAGACGAAGCTGCGCGATCATCTCGCGTACCTGGCGGCGGACATTGACTTGTCCTATGACCGGCCAACTACATCGCAGGAAGCTGTGTTCCGCGAACTCGATAAGCAGGCCAAAGAAGGCAGGCAAAAGCTTGAAGCCGACCTCGCCGAAGCTGACAAGGTGACTGCCGGAGGGCAACCCGGCGAGTGAAATGGCCAGAGAGCAGAAAACGTTCAACGCTCAAAGCCCAAGATCTAATTCAGAAGCTGATACAGCAGAGCTGTCTTGGCTTTGGCCTTAAGTTCGAGCACGATTACGAGCGCGAGTATGAGCAGGATCAAGATCCCGCTAATCGGCCTAATCTTGTTCTACAGCGCAGTTTGGCTGTTCGCGGAGGAAAATCCGACATTCAACGCGAAAGCCGCCGAGCGGTTCGCCAGGCTCGCGCTGGCGTGCGTGCACAAGGAATATCCGAACAAGATCAGCCACGTGCTCAACAGCGATGCCGATGTCGCGCCGCCGCGGAAGCTCACGCCTGCGTTCTGCGGCTGTTACGACTGGCATTCGTCGGTGCACGGACATTGGCTGCTCGTCAGGCTGCTACGTACTTTTCCCGATGCACCCTTCGCAAAACCCGCTCGCGACGCATTGAGAAAAAGCCTGACCGCGGAGAATTTGAAACAGGAAGCAGCGTATCTTCGGGGCGAGGGCCGCGCCAGTTTCGAACGCCCGTACGGACTTGCATGGCTCTTGCAATTATGTGCTGAACTGCGCGAGTGGGACGATGAGCAGGCGCGCGAGATGTTGGCAGACCTAAAGCCGCTCGAGGATGCCGCAGTGGAGCGATTGACAAAGTGGCTGCCGAAACTTTCGCATCCGGTGCGCATCGGTGAGCACGATCAAACCGCGTTCGGGCTGGGACTCATGCTCGATTACGCGCGCGGCAAAGGCGATGAGTCTTTTACAAAACTGGTGAGCGATTCCGCGCGAAAATTCTTTCTCGCCGATAAGAATTGCCCGCTTTCGTATGAGCCTTCGGGCGAAGATTTTCTTTCGCCATGCCTTGCGGAAGCCGACGTGATGCGCCGCGTGCTAACACAAAAAGAATTCGCCACATGGCTGAAGGATTTCCTGCCGCAAATTCCAACGAAAGCGACTGCGGATTGGTTGCCGGTCGCGGTTTCGCCCGATCCCAGCGATCCGAAGCTTGCGCATCTCGACGGATTAAACCTGAGTCGCGCGTGGATGCTGGAAGGAATCGTCTCGGCGCTTCGTGCCGACGATCCGCGCCAGCAAGGGCTCTCCGCTGCGGCCAACGAGCATCGCCGCGCGGGACTCGCAGCAGTAACCGGTGAGCACTACGAAGGCGGACATTGGCTCGGCAGCTTTGCGGTTTATCTCACTACGCAGCGCGGTATTCAAAAGTGAAGGAGTGACGGCTTCTCAGCCGCCGAATAGATCAGCAAGGGACCTCGGCGGGTGAAAAGCCGCCGCTCCTTTTACAACTCAGCCGTGAGCGTTCGCTCCGGTTCGCGGCGAGGCTTCCCACCTGCGGGGTCCCATCCGCGCCGTTGCCAGAATTCTTGCAGTGAACTTTGGCTTCCGCGAAAGATGTTGAGTTCCGCCTTCGCAATGTTCGCGATTCTTGTCGGATAAGCGGAGCGCGGAAGACGGCATTTACCGTCACCGCAATACTGCCACAGATGCCAGAAGTCCCACGGCGCCGTAGCGCGCGGCTCCTTGGAATAATTTGCAATCCACAACCAACAATTCGTCAGCGTTCGCCTCTGCGCGTTTGTCACTTTTGGACTGTTCAACACCTGCCGCAGATAATACTCGCTCCCATAAATGCCAGGGTACACGCCAGTGCGTTCTCTAATTCGTTCGACGAACGCAACTGCCTGATCAGCGCGCATAGTGCCACCCGGGTAGTGGCCATTCTTTTCAAAATCGAGCACCAACAAAACACCGGCACTCGGCCGCGTCGCCGGATTAGCCTGGGCCCAGGCATTTGAAACAACGCTTACGAAGTGATCAGCCTGCCGGATTGGATCGCCTGCGTTGGCGTAGTGATACGCTCCCCAGAGCAATCCCGCCTGCAGCGCCCCCATCTGCCGATCCAGATATTTCGGGTCGCGCACGAAAGACGGGTACGTGGCTTCGTGGATTACACCGACGATGCCTTGGCGTTTCATGGCATCGAAATCCGGCCGCATCATGTCGTAATGGGACAGATTCACTACGTTGGTTGCCGCGAAGGCGCACGCCGGCAATAGAAAAAACAAAGCTGCGCTCTTCGAGAATGACTTCTTCATCACCATGCCAAAATGGCCGTGCACATATTGAACAGTTATAGTGAATTTGCAAGAGCAGGTTTTCATGGAGTGCGATTTTCGTGCGCTACGAATGCAAGGTGGAACGCGTTGTCCGCAACGCGTTGGCTAGCGGCGTTGTCGCTGGATTTGATCTTGGGCCTGTGGCGATGGACATCGTCCTCGGAAAAGCCGATCCACTTCGCAGCTTCACGCAGATTGCAGGTCAGCCATTTCGTTCACGTTTAAGAACAATTTCTTTTCCTGTTCTGTAACCGGTATCTCCCGGAGTTTACCAGCCTCGATCAAATCACAAACCAGCGTTTGCAATGAAAAATCCGCGCCCGATAGCGCGCGTTGAAAATCGACCCTCGCTTCGCGCGGATAAATCGCCGCAAGCGGTTCAGCGCGGTTATCGATCTTCGGAAGGACGCCGACAGTCGCCTCGATCTGGTTGCAAAGATAACGCAGATAATTCCCACTCATGAACGGCATATCGATCGCAAACGCCAGCAGATGCGCAGTGTGCATCCGCGCAAGCGATGCAGCGAGCCCACTAAGCGGACCGCGCGACGGCGGATCGTCCGCGACGAACTGCACGTCGTCAGGTCGCCACGATGGATCAGTTCTTGCCGAAACAAAAATCTCCGCAGGTTCCAATTTCTGCAGAAGGTCGATTTGAACTTGCCAGAGCGGTTTTCCGCGGAAGAGAACGGTTGCTTTGTCTTTGCCCATCCGCCTTGATCCACCGCCAGCGAGCAGCACAGCGCTGATGTTCATGCCCCGTTTTCGATTGTCATTCCGAGCGAAGCGAGGAACCTCACATAGACTGATCGATCACGCTTGCGTCTAAGCGTGCTGCAAGCTTGATAGGGGAGGTCCTTCGCTCCGCTCAGGATGACCGATGGCGGTCGTCGAACGCAGCTTGCCGTCGCTAAGAATTTTTGCGCGCAAACCCCCGCGGCCCTTTAGAAATTCTTCCGCGCCCGGTGCGATGGCGCGATTCATCCAGTAGCATGGCCGGCACTCCTCCGTGCCGTGAAAACGGACGCCTTGCACCTCGAAATCCTGGCCGATCAATTCGTTGAGATCGACACCGCGCATGCTGATGTTGCGCCGCGCCTCGGCCGGCGATCGCTCTCGAAGCCCCAGCACCTGGCAAAGCTCATCGAAAACATCGAGCGAGAAAAATGTGATCTGGCCTTTGTAGTCGTCTTTGAAATCGAAGTAGCGATCTCCGCGAATGCCGCGGCCAGCCACACATTCGATCGTCGGCACTTCGATCATCGGGTAAGCATCGGGCTCGCGACCGTGATGGCCGACAAAATTGTGTCCCGGAGAAATGTAAAGATGGCAGATTTCCACTGCCCCCATGATACCATTGAGTGGCTGATTTCCCATGAAACAAAGCGGCGTTGACTCGCAAAAAATCATCCGGCGAAAACGCGACGGCGAGCTGGAGTATTTGCCGGACGATCTGACCATTGAAGAACCGCTTGAAATTTGCATCGGACGCAAAACTCTGGCGACCACGATGCGAACGCCCGGTCACGACGAAGAACTCGCGGCCGGGTTTTTGGTGTCAGAGGCGATCGTCCAGGCGCGGGACGAGATCGCGCGGATTTCGGCAGATCGCGATAACAGAGTGATTATCGATCTCAAGGACGGCGTGAAATTGAAACTGAACTCGACCAAGCGCTTTGGGACAATTTCCAGCAGTTGTGGTCTGTGCGGAAAGACAAACATCGAAGCCATTCGACAAAATTTCCCGCCCATAACATCGAAAGAAATCCGGGTCGATATTGAAACTTTGCTTTCGCTTCCAGAAAAACTGCGAAACGCTCAAAGCGATTTCGCGCGCACCGGTGGAATTCATGCCGCTGGAATTTTCGGCGTGGACGGCGAATTGAAAGTTGCGCGCGAAGACATCGGGCGCCACAACGCCGTGGACAAGGCGATTGGCCGAGCGTTCCTCGACGGATCACTTCCGTTGGATCGACATCTTCTTCTGGTCAGCGGCCGCGCATCTTTGGAGATCATTCAAAAAGCGCTCGCCGCCGGGATTCCGATTATCGCTGCTGTCTCGGCGCCTTCCACTCTCGCGGTCGATTTCGCTCGCGAAAATAATCAAACGCTCATTGGATTCCTGCGTCCGCCGTCGTTCAACATCTATGCCCACGTCGAGCGCGTGATTCTGGCGTAGTGTCTCGGCTGACTCCGAGTACAGAGCCACGTGCGAATTTGAAGCCCGCCAACTTCGGCGCCGTGGGATCGACATTTTTTGATAGCGCGAGTACTTGAAAAGCGCGACCGAGCATTTCCGGGTGAAGCAGCGTCTGCAATTCGCGTTTTGCCTTAGGCGAGTCAGGTAGGGGCGAGCCTACTCCGCCGTAGCGGCTGCGAAGGCCGGATTGACCCCAATCGGCCGCAGTCGGTTCGGATGAACCGACCCTACCAAGTTCAGACATGATTCCGGTGAGGAAGTGATGTTGATCGGTGAACCCGGCTACGCGTAAGCCGTTTGCTTGTGCGCGCTCCACAATGCTCGGCCAATTCACGTGCATCGTGATGTCCGCATGCCCGATTTGCTCGAATGGCGAATCAAGATTTCGATGTCGCGCGCGCACCTGAACGGCTTCGTGAAATTCCGCAGCAGAACGCCCGTAATCGATCGTGATGACGTAGCCACGTTGCAAGTTCGCTGCGAGGCGCTCGATCCAATCAAGCGACGCCTGGTTAAACTTAGTGTCCTCATCGGCTGGTCGCTCAACGAAAACAAATTTATCGCCATCGACGTTAACAAATTTCTCCACGCCGCCGGTGATCAAGCGTACAGGCATCGCGTCCAGCAGTTCGTTCGAACAATGGACGCCCACGAAGGGTTGCAGCGAATCGCACCATTCAATCCTGTCGCGAAATGGTTCCAGAGTCTGCGCTTGTCGCTCTTGCAAAATTGGAAATGGCTCGACTATTCGGTAGCGCAAAGCTTCGAAGAATTCCGGCGTGTGCTTTTGCAGAGATTCGAGAACGTCGCGCGCGAACTGGCCATCATGCGCGCCCTGCTCGACAATCACGAAGTTGTTGGTTTTGCCGAGTCGCTCCCAGATTTCCACGAATTGCGCGCCCAACAAGTGCCCAAACAGCGGGCCGACACTTACATTGGTGAAATAATCGCCTTTCCGTCCAATCGCGCAGCGACCAGAGGAATAGTATCCGTGCTCGGGATGGTAGAGCGCTTGGTACATGAACCACGCGAATGAAACAGGCCCATGCTTCTCGATTTCAGCCCGAATCAATCGAATTAGATCGGGATTGCCGGAGTTCATTCGTCAAATGGTTCCACCTAGCTTAAAACGACCGGGCGACCTTGGTCTGTCATGTTGAGCGAAGCGAAACATCTCAGATTCTCCTCCTTTGCATTGTCGAAACAACTAGTCAGAGATTCTTCGCTCCGCTCAGAATGACAACGCTGTGTTTAATGCAAAATCCTGGTTAAATCGTTGAATCGTCAACTGAACCACCTAAGTTGCGCGACCGGGTTGTTCTGTAATTTGAGACCGTCCACCACATATCTGAGGCCCCCGCCGGGTTACCATTTTAGGCCACCTTGGTACTCGAGGCCATGGTTCTATGTTCCCATCGGAATTATTGCCGTCCTGGCCGTCATCGTAACTGTTTACGCTTCCGGTCTCGTCGCCGATCTCAAAGCGCAGGCCAGAACGTTCGATCTAAACAAACTCGAACAAATGGAATCGGCGAGCGTGATTTTGGATCGCAACGGCAAGATCTTCGGCCAGATCTATGTGGAGAACCGGGACACGGTGCCGTACGAGCAGTTGCCGCAGGATCTCATCAATGCGGTCATCGCTGTCGAGGACGCAAAATTCTACCAGCACCACGGCTACGATTTGCTCGGCATCATCCGCGCGGCGTTGAAAAATTTCACGGCCGGCCACGTGCGCCAGGGTGCAAGCACTATCACTCAACAACTGGCGCGTAACAGTTTTTCGCTAAAAGAAAAAACCTACCGCCGCAAGCTCCTGGAGATTTTTCTGGCGCAACAAATCGAAGAGCAGTTCGGCAAACAAAAGATTATGGAGTTATATCTGAACCGGATCTATTTCGGCGGCGGACTGTACGGTGCGGAAGCGGCTGCGCGAGGGTACTTTGGCAAGTCCGCGCGTGAAATGTCGTTGGCGGAGTGCGCCACGCTCGCGGGTCTGATCAAGAGCCCAAACAGATTGTCGCCGTGGACGGACCGCGACAATTCGCGCGAGGTGCGCGATTACGCGCTCGATCGGATGCGTGACCTCGGCTTAATCAGCCGGGAACGATGCGCCGCCGCGCGAGCGCAACAGATCGTGGTCAGCAGCCGACAGAACGCGCAAGGCCAAAGCTACGCGGTCGATTACATCCGGCAGCAGGTCATTGCTGCGGTAGGATGGGACCGGGCGAAGAACGAAGGGTTTCGCATCCGCACGACCATCGATGTTGATCTCCAGAAGGTGGCCGAGGATTCTCTCAGGGCTCATCTCGAACACGTCGAGCAGCGTCCCGATTACAATCATCAGACTTACGCCGCTTACGCAGCCTCGTTTCACAAAGCGAAGGCAAACGGCCAAGCGGCTGCCGGATCTGACCAGCCCGCGCCCGAGTATCTGCAGGGTGCAATCATTGGTCTGGACAACGCCACCGGCGATATTCTGGTGCTGGTAGGCGGGCGCGATTTCGAACACAACCAGTACAACCGCGCGCTGCAAGCTCGCCGACCCGCTGGAACTGCAATGTTGCCGTTCGTTTATGCGGCCGCTTTCGAGAAAGGAATGTATCCCGGATCGCTGGTGGAAGATTCGCCGCTGGATAATCGCGCGGTCATGATCGGCGGCACAGCGGGAATCCTTGGTGAATGGGGTCCAGAAAGCGCTGAGAACCGTTATGAAGGAGCGATGACGGCCAGGCAGGCGCTGGTCAAATCAAAAAATGGCGCAACCGTGCGCATCGGAATGGACGCGGGAGTCGACGCGGTGTTGCACCTCTGCTCCGCGGCGGGCATCCGTTCCCCGCTTCGCCCTTTTCCAGCCACTTTTCTGGGAAGCAGCGAGGTCACGTTGGCCGAGCTTGCCCTTGCATACACGATCTTTCCAAACGGCGGCTGGCGACCGAACGCACCGCACATTTTGGAGCGGATTGAAGAAAAGGACGGAACACTGGTTTGGGATGGGAAGCAGCAGAGTATTCGGAAACTGGTCACCAAACCTGAAACCGCGTACGAAATTCATTCCTGCCTCGCGGACGCACTTCAATCAGGGACGGGCAAAGCTGCTTTCACAGAATTTGGTCTGAAGAAAATGCCTGCAGCTGGTAAAACCGGCACGGCCTACGATTTTACCGATGCTCTTTTTGCCGGATACGATTCCAATTTCACCTGCGCTGTGTGGACGGGGTTCGACAAGCCGCAAAAAATTTATCGCGGCGCGTTTGGGCGCGAGCTCGCGCTGCCGATTTGGGTCGATATCATGAATGCCGCTGCCACGAGTTATCCGCCGCGAGAAATTAAGCGGCCGGAAAATCTGAAGGAGATTGAGATTTGCTCTCGGTCCGGCCTGCTGGCTACCGACAAATGTTATGACGCAATAAAAACCGCGAGCGGCGATACCGTTCAGCGGCGCACCACGTATGTGGAGATTGCGACACCGTCGCAAATCCCAACTGAACCGTGCAACGTCCATGGCGAGCCACGTGCTCGCCTCGCTCGCGAGTTTCCCGCCAGCGATTTACCGCGCGCTGCGCTGGCTGTGGACCTAAGTGAGGTCACACCGGTCGTCATAAGAAGTGCAACGTTGTTAGCTGACAAGGACCCCTATAATTCTCTCAAGCCGACACTGAAACCCGAGGCATCTCCGCAGCCCGCAACGGAAACAGCCGGCAATCAAAACGCCGACAGCGTCGCCAGCGAGACTGAAGTAAAAACCGCAAGTAACGCCGCAAGCCTAAGCCCATCGAGTACTCAAACGACAGATGCCGCTCCCGAGATCCGGAAAGCGGTCCCGGTCGAAGCGATTCGGAAAGCGATCCCAGTCCAACCGCAGGAGAAGAAACCAGCCGAGATCCGGCGCGCGATACCGGTGAAACCGCTCGACCAAGAGGATGAAGACCAGACCCTCCTGAAATCAGCGGCGCGGCCGTCGGGCAATCTCGACGAATAGGCGGTTTTGCCCGCGAATCACGCGAATCAACGCGAATGGGAGGAATGACGAAAGAATGAGCCAAATGACAAACGTAGTCAAAGCGCTTCTTCGTCATTCGTGCTTTGTGCTTGTTTCGTCATTCGTCATTCGACCTTCGTCATTGGTATCGGTCATTGACTTTCGGAAGGGACGATAATCATGACGTCTCCCGATGCAGATGGCTTTCGCCTGACTGTTCTCAACCCCGGGGGACGCGACCAAGAACAGCTGTTTCATAACTTGCGCGCTTCCGGCGAAGGCGCGCATCCGCCGGTCAATTTTCATGCTTTTGCTGCGTGCACGCGCGGAGCTTTTCATTTTAGTCCGCGCCGCGCGATCGCAGAGGACACACCGGTTCTTCTTCTTTTGCGCGGCGATTTTCGCGCTTCAGAACGGGCCTTGTCGGAGCTAAAGAAGCAAGGGCGCACCGTTGCCGTTTCTCTAAAGGAAACGGGACTCCATCAGATCGCGCAACAATTGCGCGATCGCGCGAAGTTATCGCGCTTCATGAAAATTGTGGCAGAAGCAGATGGCTGCATCGCCACCACTCCCGAGGCCGCTGAAATTTATCAGCGCGTTCGTACGAAACGCGATCCCGCAACCGTGACGTTTATTCCAACCCCCTACCCGGTCGAGGATCAACGATGGAACTTTTCTTTGCCAGCAAACGAGCAATCGGGAATTTTTATTGGCACACGCGAATGGGATGTGCCATCGCGCAATCATTTCGCAGCTCTGTTGGTCGCGCGCCAGCTTTGTGAATCAACAGGTGAACCGGTAAGCGTGGTTAATCTCGACGGACATAAGGGGTGCCGATTGCTCGACGAGCTGCAATTTCCCCGTGGAAAACTCCGCTTAATTGAAAAACGAAAGTCCTACCCGGATTATCTGCGCGATGTAGCGCGCCATAGGATCGTTTTACAACTTGATCGAAGCTGTGTTCCAGGCCAGGTGGCGGGCGACGCTCTTCTCTGCCGGATTCCTTGCGTCGGCGGCGACAGCGCCATTGAAAGAATTGCGTTTGGGAAAACTTGCGGCGAAGGCCGGACGATTACCGACATCGCTTCGATGGCGCTCGATTTGTTGGAAAACGCCGATTTACGCGCCGCGATTGTCGCCGAATCACAGGAACGCGCACTGGAGCGCCTCTCGTTTAGAGCGATACGTTCGCAACTGGCAAAATTTTTTGCGCGATTCCAAGGAGCGAAGACTTCTTAGTCGTCCTTCGGACATGACGGCTGCCTCCAGCCGACCGTACGCTGCATCACGCGACCAGAACCGACACCGCGTCGTAAATTTCCAAAGCATCTGAACACAGGCTTTGGAGCACCGTCGCGATCACGCCGCCGATTGCAGCCCAAGGCTGGCCACCATTGCTTTTCGCTCTTGGCGCGACGGAGCGGCACATTTCGAGCGCCGTTACTGCAGCGGCCGTGCGATTTTCGACATTGAGCTTGGCAAAAATATGTTCGACGTGTTTGCGGATGGTTCCTGTCTTTGCGCCCAGAATTACGCCGATGTCATGGTTGCTTTTGCCCTGTGAAATCCAGAAGAGCACTTCGGCTTCGCGAAGCGTCAACTTGAGCGACGCGAAAGCCTCGGCACTGCGCTGATCATACTCCGAGACGGAATGCATTTGGTTGTCTCTGTTTAACAGAATGTCCCGGCATCGCGCAACAGGATTCGTACGCGCTTAGGCGTATTCCTAAAAATCGCGAACCGGGCGAAAATCGGCACACTATGAAAACGATCGTCCTCGAAACAATCAATGAAAGGAAAATTAAGCTAATGAAAAATCGCAGCACAATATTCATAATCATCCTGTCCGTGTTTGCTTGCTTTGGGCTTTTGTCCGGAGCGCGAGCGGCGGAGGGAGATTTAGGGGGTGGCAACACCAATGAAGGGGCGAGTGCCCTTTCCGGCCTGACTACCGGCGGGTTCAATACGGGACTTGGCTGGTTTTCGCTCTTTAGCAACAGCGACGCCTTCTTCAACACCGGCGTCGGCGCGGGAGCGCTCGCTTTCAACGATGCAGCCGATAATGTGGCCGTAGGCGCGGCGGTACTGTTGTTCAACACCAGCGGCTCAGACAACACGGCCGTTGGCACTGACGCGCTCGCCTTTAACACTGTCGCTTCGGACAACACTGCTGTTGGTAGCTTTGCGCTCTTTAACAATGACTCCAGCGGAGCCGGCACTGCCAGATTCAACACGGCAGTTGGGGGTTCGGCGCTCCTCAATAACACTGATGGCGAATCAAATACCGCCGTTGGTTTTAACGCGCTCGAATCCAACGATACGGGCAACGTGAACACGGCCGTAGGTGATGGCGCGCTCTCTCAAAATACCGCCGGCGGGAACACAGCCGTGGGTGCTAGCACGCTCGGTAGCAACGATACCGGCTCCGCCAACAACGCCTTCGGTTACCAGGCGCTCATTTTAAACGTCGATGGCGGCGGAAACGTGGCAATGGGTAATGCCGCGCTCTTTTCCAACGTTAGCGCCAATGACAACACTGCAGTTGGTCTTTTGGCGCTCGCGAATAATGACTCGAGCGCACTCGGCGGTGCCAACGACAACACAGCAGTTGGCGCTCTGGCGCTCTTTAGTAACGTTGATGGTTTTGGAAACATAGCCGTGGGTTCTGGCGCGCTATCTAGCAACGTCGCTGGCGCTTTCAACGTAGCGATGGGTGACGCGGCACTGAACAATGCCGACTCTGCTTTCAACACAGCCGTGGGTTTCAACGCAGGACAAGCCACGACCACTGGCGTCGATAACATTTACCTCGGTGATACCGCTGGCACGCTTGACCTCTCCGGGGCTCCCGTCCCCGCGGGCGAAAATTCCACGATACGTATCGGCAGCTTGTTTACGAACTCCCAATGCTTTATCGGTGGTATCGCCACGTTCCCCCAGGTCTGGAACGGCGTCACCGTTTGTCAAGTTACTGTGAATGGATTCGGCCAGCTTGGCGTCGATTGTGTGAACCCGAACAACCCGGGTACCACACCTCAGGGTACTAGCGCACCTGTGCCTCATAGCGCACCGCAACCTCGTAGCGCACCGCCGCTAGTCCCCAACCGCCCCCAACGCCAAGCCATGCTGAATGACAAAGTTGAGAAGTTGCAAGCAACGGTCGCGCAGCAACAGAAACAAATAGAGACTCTCACAGCCCAGCTCAAAGAGCAGGCTGTGCAATTCACGACGCAGCTCAAAGAGCAGGCGGCGCAAATCCAGAAAGTGAGCGCGCAGCTTGAGATGGGCAAGCCAGCGACGAAAGTAGTTGTCAACAAGCCGTAAAACTATTCCGTCATCGAAAGTTTATCTGTGGCCGGGTTCGCGATCCCGGCCACAGTTGGCCCAAGTAGCGATAGCGTCGGCGACCGATTTTGCCAACGTGTCGTACACGACGCTTTCCATCTTCCCTCCGGATTCGCGCGCCGCTTCAACTTCAAAGCTTAAGTCAGAAGAGGATTTCGAAGAGTTTAATGCCCTTCCATTTTCCCGGGTAGTTGGGGTCGAACGAGGTGCTCTCCACCCATGTGCCGTAGCGGGGTGGCGCCCACGGGTTGAGCATCTGAAGTGGATTACGCGAGTCGCTGAATGCGCGCGGAATCACTCCTTCAACGGGGGCCCGTTGCAACATCGGCGGCGGCGTGGGCATTGCACGCACCGGTTTTTGCGGGCCGATTGGTGCTCTGAATTCTTGCGCGGAAGCGGTGATCGCCATCGCGGCCGCGATTGCAATTAGGAACGGTTTCATATTTTTCCTTTCGTTCGAGGCGTGCAAATTCTTGCCCGTCACCACGCCTTGCCCACATTATATACTTCGATGGACTACCTTGAAAAGGCCGAACGCGTCCTGGATATAGAAATTTTTGAGCTCAAGCGACTCCGGGATCGACTAGGCGAGGATTTCTCCCGCGCTGTCGAATTGATCAAGGAAACGGTGGACGCGCGTGGCAAAGTGGTTGTCGTAGGGGTGGGAAAATCGGGGCACATCGGCGCAAAGATCGCAGCCACTCTCACCAGCACCGGGTCGCCCGCAGTGGCGCTCGATTCCTCAAACGCCTTGCATGGCGACCTCGGCGTGATCGCCGACGGCGACATCGTGCTTGCCCTGAGCGCGAGCGGTGAGACGGAGGAAATGGTCCGGATTCTGCCGGCGATCGCGCGGTTCCAGGTCAGGATCATTGCCATGTGCGGCGATCCAAAATCGACCCTCGCCAAAAACGCGCACTTGTTTCTCGATGTGAATATCGAACAGGAAGCTTGTCCGCTGAATCTCGCGCCGACTTCGAGCACGACAGTGATGCTGGCACTGGGCGATGCGCTGGCAATGGTGTTGCTGGAGGCTCGCGGGTTTAACAAGGAAGATTTCGCCAAGTTTCATCCCGGCGGAATGATCGGCCGCAGCATGCTCGTGCGCGTTCATCAAATCATGCGACCGCGCGAAGCGATGGCGATTGTGTCTATGGACGCATCCGTCCGCGATGTGCTTAAGGCGATGACCGGTGTGCGTGCAGGCGCTGCCGTTGTGACCGGCGAAGATCAAAAATTACTCGGAATTTTTACCCACGGCGATTTCGTCCGGCATTTTCAGTTCGATTCAAAGATCGGTGAACGCCTTGTCGCGGACCTGATGACGTTGAATCCCGTTACGGTGCACAAAGACAAACTCGCCGTTGAAGTTCTTAATTTGCTGGAGCGCCATCGCATCGACGATCTCGTAGTGATCGACGACGACAGCGTGCCGGTAGGCATTGTCGATTCACAGGACCTCACCCGGCTGAAGTTATTGTAGGCACCCGCGTCGGTTGCCGATGGGTAACAGGCGATGCGCCTGCCCTACAATTGCAAAACGCTGAAGCGTATGTAAGCTCCGCATCCCCCGTTTCAACGTTTCGCGATTTATCGACCATGACTGCCGCTAACGATCTTCGCAGAGGAATGGCCATAAAATACAATGGCAACCCTGCCATTGTGCTCGAAGTACATCATCGCACGCCGGGAAATTTGCGCGCGTTCGTCCAGGCGATCATTCGCTACATCAACACCGGCAAAAGCGCTGACGTCCGGTTCGGTTCGACCGACAAGGTGGAATTGGTCGAGATCGAGCGAAAGCAGCTCGAGTTTAGTTATAAAGATCGCAACGGATATCACTTCATGGATCCGGAGACGTACGACACGATCACGTTGCAGGAAAACCTGATCGGCGACGCGAAAGATTATCTGGTGGAAAACCTCTCGGTGCAGGTTCTCTACGCAGAAGGTAAACCGGTGGAGGTTGAATTGCCTGCGTCGGTCAATTTGAAGGTCGTTGAATCTGCGGAAGGCCTTCGTGGTGATACGGCCAGCAACGTGACCAAGCCGGCAAAGCTGGAGACCGGCAAAAGCATCAACGTCCCGTTGTTCATCAAGGAAGGCGAGACGATCAAGATCGACACGCGCACCGGCGCCTACATGGGGAGAGCGTAAAAGGTAGCGCATGCGTCTCGCTTGAGATGCGGCTTGGTTCGCAAACCGGAGGCTCGCGCTACTAGTCACTTCTGCGGTTCAGTCTTGCTTTTCGTTTCGTAACTCTGCGTAATCTGCGAGCAACTTGGCTGCAACGAAGCGAAGATCGAAAAACCATCGCAGTACGCGCAAATCGAAGCGCGAACGGAAAGTTGTCCGAAGCGTTGCGCGCGCCAGATCGAGAGTCTTCGTCCCTGCGTCGGAGCTACTGACGGTGCCCACGCGCTGGGTAAAATTTATTTTCGCAATATTCCTGCTCCCGATCTGCGCGATTTTTAGTCAGACATTTTTTACAGCTTTCGCCCGCGCAACCGCAACGCAACGGCTCTGGGCGGGCGAGGAGTTTTGGTTTTTTTCCTTGGGCACAGTTCTTTGGTTGATTGCTTTCTTCGGTCTTCCGCGTCCGATCCTGATTTACGTTTTCGGACACGAGCTCACTCATGCGCTCTGGGTTTGGTTGATGGGCGGACGCGTTAGTCGGTTTCGGGTGAGTCGGGATGGCGGACATGTTGTGACCAGCAAGGCCAACTTCTGGATCGCACTGGCGCCTTATTTTTTTCCGATCTACAGCATTTTGGCGATCGTCATTTACGGAGCGCTCAGCCTTTTTCTAAACGTCCAACCCTACGGGCGAGTGCTTTACTGCGTTATTGGGATCACTTGGGCGTTTCATTTTACGTTCACCTGCTGGATGATCCCGAAAAATCAGACCGATCTCAGCGACCAAGGCACGTTTTTTTCGCTCGTGATCATCTATTTGATGAATCTGTTATTGCTCAGCGTGATGCTGATTCTCGCTTCGCGACACATTACATTTGCAGGCTTTGGCGCGGATTTGTTGACGAATCTGGGAAATTTCTCAACGTGGCTAGTCGATCTTTTCCAACAATTCGCGCGGCACCATTAGGATTGGCGTTTCACAGAATGGAGCCGCGGGGACGCGAGCGACATAGACGGGCAGCTCGTAAGAGCGAGAGAGGGAGCGAGCGAGTCAAACGCATTACAAGCATGATCACCATTTTTGCAAGGCGTCCGCCGACGCGGACGCCTTAGCCAAGGTTCGTGATCACCGCGAAGGGCAGAACCGACAATGCGTCGGCAAGGTTTGCCTGTCGATCGCGCAGCGGAATAGGGTGGCAGGTGAAGAGATCGTGGGCATTCTCAAGCGAAAGTGTTTCGGGAAATTCGATTATCGTGTCTTTCCACAATTCGCCAATCGGCGGAAAACCGACGCGCGAAGAGAGTCGCGGCGCGATCACAGCAATCCATTTGTCCCTCAGTTGTTCGCCGCCGGACGAATCCGCCGTGGCGGACCGGATGAAACTGATGCAGCACTCCGCAAATGTCCCGCTCGCGCGAAGCGGCAGATAGTCGCCGCTCTGAAAAATATCGGCATGCTCGCGGCGAAACCGCAACACTCGCTGAGTCAGAAACATTTTGACCCGGCCATCGGGCCACGTCCGCATTAATTCGTTGGGCGTCGCGCTCGGCAACGCGTCGAGCATTTCACGTCGCAGATTGTAGTCGACAGGGCGCCGGTTATCGGGATCGACCAGGCTGTAATCCCAAATCTCGTTGCCTTGATAAATGTCCGGCACGCCGGGCACAGTCAGCTTGAGCAGCGTTTGCGTGAGCGAATTGATCGCTCCAAGGCGCGCAATCTCTTTCGCAACCGGAAGGAAAACTGGCAGAAATTTGTTTTGCTGGGAAGAATCTAAAATTTTTGCGACAAAATCTTGCATCGCAGCGTCCCATTCTTCGTTTGGCTGGATCCAGCTGGTATTGATCTTCGCTTCATGAAGCGCCTTGGCCATGTAGGTTTGAATTCTCTCGACGTAATCCTGCGTTGCGGCGGATTCTGGTTCACCATCCAGTCGTATCGCCCACGTCCCCAGCAAAGTTTGATAAAGCAAGTATTCCTCATTCGCGTCCGGTGCTTCCAAGTCATTGATCATTCGTTTCCACCGGCGATTCGCCGTGCGCCAGCGCAGCAAGGAACGTCGCCAAAGCTCAGGGATTTCGGAAATGGCCACGATTCGCGCACGCACATCTTCACTGCGTTTTGTGTCGTGCGTTGAGGTGGCAAGCAAGGTCGCCGGCGAATTGCGCTGTCGATCCGCGTTCCGCTGGTGAAACGTCTCAACGCTCGACCCAAACTGTTGTGGCTCGCCGCCCACTTCGTTTAGTGCTGTCAGCCGGTTGTAAATGTAAAACACGGTGTCCTCCAGTCCCTTGGCCATGATCGGCCCCGTCGCCTGCTGAAATTTCAGAACGAAATGCGTGTGCGCGGCGCGTTCGGCAGCGTTCAGGTTTGGCGGAAAACGAAAGAGCAGCACGTCGCACAAATAATTGAAGATCGACTCGTCCATTCCCGGGTTGCGGCGCTTGGCCGCGGCGATTGCGCGCTCAATAATTTGTCGATCTTCTTCGCTGACTGGCTGATCCGGCGCGACATAAGTCCGATAGACGGGAAAGCAGGCGATGGTCTCGCGCACGGCGCGCGAAAGCGCCTCGAGCGTGAAATCGCGATACCATCGGTTTTGCTCGGAAAGCCGGTCGAGCATGTTCCCCAGAACATCGACGTCGTTGGCAAGGGCAAGTTTCATCACTTGCAGCTTTTTCGCATACAGCAGATGGCCAAACGGCATCGAGTGACCGATGAAACGATGGAACGTTTTTGTGATCGCCGTTTCGGCCGAGGAATCGACCAGCAACTGAGTCACTTGATTCGCAAAATCGTAGCCCGTGGTTCCATGCACAGGCCACTGCTTGGGCAAAGTTTCAGAACTAGTAAGGATTTTCTCCGCTAGCATGTAAATCGCGCGCTCATTCTTGGGCAATCCGATCGCGAGCGCTTTCGAGCAGCGCTGCTGAAGTTTTTCGAAATATTCGCGGGGTAAGTACAGACCATCCGGATGATCGATGCGCAGGCCTGTCACTGCGCCTGCGCTTATCAAATCGAGAGTTAGCCGGTGAACGGCGTCAAAAACCTTTGGCAACTCGACCCGAATTGCGGCGAGATCATTTACGTCGAAAAAACGGCGGTAATTGATCTCCTCGGCCGCGACCCGCCAAAACGCCAGCCGATACGACTGCGCGTTAAGCAACTCATCCAGCGCATCGAAACTGCGCGGGTCGCCCGCCTTCCCATTGATCTGGGCCAGTGCCTTGTCGATTGCCTGTTGCACTTGCGGCGCTTCGGCACACCGACGCTCGAGCCGTCGTTTGATAATTTCCTTTTCGCGAATTCGTTCTGCTATTCGTTTTGGATCGGTTTCGGTGCGTTTCGGCAAATATTCGAGCGCGGTCAGAATGCTTTGCAGTTCTGCGTAAAAATCTTCGTCCTTTTGGTCGGCGAGGTTTTTTAACGCAATTTCCAGAACGTAACGATACGTGCCTGGCGCGATCGGCAGTCTGCGCTCGCCGTAGAGCAGATAAAATGTTCCTTCTTCATAGCGCACCTTTAATTCGCCGCGCTCCAGGACACGTCCGTATTGGTCGCTCAAAATCGGCAGGAGAACTTTGTCGCGGAGATCAAATTTTCGCGATCGCCAGTCGATGTCGAAATAGGGCGCGTATCTGGAGCTGGGGCCGTTTTCCAGCACGTCCATCCACCACTCGTTCCGCGAACCGGCGATGCCGACGTGGTTCGGGACAAAATCAAGCACCTGGCCCATGGAGTGCGCATGCAGTTCCGCGATCCAGGCGTCATAATCCGCGCGCGAGCCGATCGCCGCGTTCAGTTCATTGTGATCGGTGATGTCGTAGCCGTGCAGACTGTCCGGGCTCGCCTGGAAATACGGCGAAGCATAAACATCGCTTACCTCCAGCGCCTGCAGATATGGCACGATCTCGCGTGCCTGGGAAAATGTGAACCAGCGATTGAATTGCAATCGGTAGGTGCAAGTTGGAATGCGCGGATGTTTTTCGGCTGTCGTGTCCTTTGTCATTCCGAGCGAAGTCGAGGAATCTCTTACTATTCGCCCGTTAGGGAGCGATGCGCCAAGAAAACAGTGAGATCCTTCGCTCCGCTCAGGATGACGCGCTTCGAATCGAAGCGTGTCACATCTTTTCCAGAACTTTGATTCCGAGAAGACCCAGTCCGCGCGGTGAATTACAAGCAACCTATCAATGTGGCTTGTCATCCCGAACGAATGTGAGGGACCTCACACAGACTCATGGCACACCTTTCGTATCCTGGGTGATCCAAACTTCTATTGTGAGATCCTTCGCTTCGCTCAGGATGACACGCGCTTTACATCTTCTCAGGCACTTTGATCCCCAAAAGACCAAGACCGCACTGCAAAACGCGCGCGGTGAGATCGCACTGTGCCAGCCGCGAACTGCGCGCCGGTTCCTCTGACTTCAGGACCGGGCAAGCTTCGTAAAATGCGTGAAAGCTGTTCGCCAACTCGAACAGATAATTTGCCAGAATGTTTGGTCGAAAGCCGTTCAACACCTGTGGAACGATCTCGCCGAACTGACACAGACGTTTGGCAAGATTAATTTCGGCCGAATCAGTTAACGTTAGGGTTGTAGCCACGGGCCTGTGGCCCGTCCCACCCTCAACGCCCCACAGGGGCGTGGCTACAGCGGATTCGCCCGCCTTACGAAAAATCGAGCGAATGCGTACGTATGCGTTCTGTAAATACGGCGCCGTGTTGCCATGCAGAGAGAGCATTTTTTCCCAGGAAAAAATGTAATCGGTCGTCCGATATTGCGAGAGATCGGCGTATTTGACTGCGCCGATCCCGATCTTCTCGGCAATGTCGATCTTTTCATCCTCGCTGAGATCCGGATTTTTCTCGTCAGTGATTCTCCGTGCGCGCTTGCACGCTTCTTCGAGAAGGTCGCGCAACGGCACGTTTTCGCCGGATCGCGTCTTCATCAGTTTGCGGTCTTCGCCGAGGATACTGCCGAATACAATGTGGCGCAGATCGGCCGTGTAACCTTCGCGCCGGGCAATCTCGAAAATTTGCTTGAAATGCAAGGTCTGCGGCGCGCCGACCACGTACCAGATCGCATCGGCTTTCAGATCGTTGATGCGATAATCGACCGTGGCGAGATCGGTAGTGGCGTAATTAAATCCGCCGTCTCGCTTGCGAATGATGAGCGGTTTGTCGGCCAGCTCGGGATTATCGCGGAAGAAAACGACAACCGCGCCTTCGCTAGTCTCGGCGATACCGGACTTGAGCAGGCGCTCGACCACGCCGGGCAGGCGATCGTGGTAAAAACTTTCGCCGCATTGGATGTCGTAGTGAATATCGAGCAATTTGTAAACGTGCTCGAAGTCCTGCATTGAGAACGCGACGCACTCGTTCCAGATATCGATGTTTTCCTTGTCGCCGGCCTGGAGCTTGACCAACTCCTGGCGGCACGCCTCGCGAACCTCTGGATTACTGGTCGCTCGTTCGTTCGTCTCTTTGTAAATGCGAACGATTTCTGCCAGCGGATTGCGCTGCAGGGCCTGCCGATCCAGCAGATTTTTCCAGCCGTAAATAACCATCCCGAACTGTGTGCCCCAGTCGCCAATGTGATTATCGCGGATTACCTCATGCCCGAGGAATTGCGCGATCCGCGCCAGTGCGTCGCCGAGCACGGTGCTGCGGATGTGACCGACATGCATCGGCTTGGCCACGTTGGGCGACCCGAAATCAATCACGATGCGGCGTGGTGATTCTGTCTCGGAAACTCCCAGCCGTTCGTCTCGCAGCACTTCGAGCGTCTTTTTCTCGATCGCGCCCGAACGCAATGTGAAGTTGATGAAGCCGACGCCCGCGGACACTGGCGGTTCGCAAAGATCGTTAACATCAAGCTGTGCGACGATCTTCTCCGCGAGGGCGCGCGGATTTTCCCCACGCTGTTTCCCCAGGACGAGAGCGGCGTTGGTCTGGTAATCGCCGAAACGCGGATCGGTCGCTGGCGTTAATTCGCCAGCGGTCGGCAGACCCGCCTTTGCCAAAGCTTCTGAAAGCTTTTTTGCGAGGAGTGATTGGAAAGTTTCCATCGATTTATTTTAGCGCAGGCGAAAACGTGGAGCAGACAATCATGTCTGCTGCCAACTTTCAATCTTCGCAGGCACGATTGCCTGCGTCACGACATTAGGAGCGATCGCGAAAGATCGACAAAATTTCGTCGGCGGATTTCGCGCTGCCCAGACTTTCGCGCACTGAGCGGTCGTTCAGAAACTTTGCGATCGAGGCCAGCGTGCGCAGGTGCGTTTGGAATTGATTTTTCGGGACGATGAAAAGCACGACGAATTTCACGGGAGCATTATCAAGCGCATCAAACTCGATCCCTGTTGTGGACCTTCCGAATGCGGCGACGACTTCGTCGAGCCGGTCCGAAGAACAATGCGGAATGGCGATTCCGAATCCGATGCCCGTGCTCATCGTTTCCTCGCGTTGTTTAAGCGCGGCAAGTATCGGGTCGCGATCTGGCGGCTTAATTTTGCCAAGGCTAACGAGCAAATCAATCAGCTCGACGATCGCCGCCCAGCGCTCCGTTGCTTTCATCTCGGGGATGATTTGCTCGGCAGAAAGTAAATTGGCCAACGACATGCGAATTCCCGGTGCGGGAGGCCAAGCTTAGCGGCAGCGTCTAGGATGACAAGCGCGTTTTGGCATAGGTCGTATCTGACCCATTCGTCACATTTTATCGCTCAACCTTGTAATTCAAACGCCGCGAGAGCAGCCAGCGCACGCCGAACATATCGATTGTCGCCCGCACGGCGCGGTTACCCAGACCGTATTTGCTTTGACCGAAGCGACGAGGCCGATGATTCACTGGGATTTCCACAAGCCGGTACCCTGCGCCTTTGACTAACGCGGGAATGAAACGATGCATTCCTTTGAACGGAACCAGCGTGCTGACACATGCGCGCCGCATCGCTTTAAGCGTGCAGCCGGTGTCGCGCACTCCGTCTTTAGTGAAACGACTGCGAACCGCATTAGCAATCCAGCTGGTCAGCCGCTTCAACAGCGTGTCCCGGCGCTGCGCGCGATAGCCGCAGACGAGATCGGCGCCGCGCGTAATCTCGGCAAGAAGTCTTGGAATGTCAGCTGGGTCATTTTGCAAATCGCCGTCGATGAGAACCGCAGTCGCGCCACGGGCAGTTTTGAGCCCGGCATAGATCGCCGCGCTTTGCCCGGCATTTTTTTCAAACCGGACCACGCGCACGTTCGCCTTCGGTTCAATACGTTCAACTGTGCGATCGACTGATCCGTCATCGACAAAAATGATCTCGTAATCGAGGTCTCTCAGCGCTGCGCTCAACTCTGATTGCAAGATGGCGATGCTTTCTTCCTCATTGAAAAGAGGGACGACAACGGAAACTTCGGGTGAGCTTGTTATCTGCTGAGTCATCGGCACCTTGTGAACAGCATGCCACCTCGCGTCGCACGCGGGTCATCCCGAACGGAGTGAGGGACCTCACCTACGGAGCTTGGGTCACGCTGTTCTCCGAGTGTGATCAGCGAACTTTCTGTGAGGTCCTTCGCTGCGCTCAGGATGACCCATGTCGAGAACTTGTAAAATCGGCGTCTCATAATGGTAGCGTGCGATAGTTTCGGCAAAGAAACACCTCCCATGTGCGCAATACCCTGCCATGGCGCCGCACCTCGATCGTTCCCACTGGCTCGATCGATTGAAATGCAGCTTGAATGTTATGTGGCACGTGTTCCTTCTCTCCATTCCGAATGAACATCGCATCGCGCCCCATGAAGAGATTGATGCCGTTCTCTTCAGTGTAAACTTCGCCCTCCGGGCGCGGCGTGCCCGGTTTTATTTCAACAAATTCATCGTAGCGCGGCCAGAAGGAGAATTGATTCACCATGTCTTGCGATTCGGGAATATAAACCGGCGGATGACCCGGGCCTTCCACCCGTTTATCGCGCAGATAAAATGAAATCTCTGACGCGCGATCGCGAGCGTCTGCAATCAGGAAGAGTTTTTCGCCCAATTTCGCTTCAAGATCATTCCGCATTTTTTCCAGCGCGCTCGTAGCGCTTTTCCATCCGCGCATCCGATCGCTTGGGTCAGGTCGCTCCAAGTTGTACCCCGCCGCGGGCACGACGTCTGTGTCCAGCGCGATCACACTCATGATAAGCCCAACCAGTATCGCTACGACTGCGCCCAGCCGTAACATGACGCTGGCCTCGAGTCGTTCCCACCAGAAATAGATTGCCAAAAGGCCGAAGCCCAGAAAGGCGAGCCCGTCCCAATTTGGCGCAGCCGCTTTGTTCACTGAGAGAAACAGATAAAAAAGGAACACCGGCAAGCCAAACCACATCAGGAACAGCACCTTGAATTGCTGATTGACGCGCCGCCAGCTCGCAATGACGCCCCACGCTAGTGCGAGAAAGAGAAATGGCGAATAAACCAGAAAATGCTGGCCGAGAAACGAAAGAACCTCCACCGGATGAAAACCAAATCCGTGCTCCAGACTTCCGCGCGAACGCAGATGCGCCAACGTGATCCAGGCATGTTGAGCGTTCCACACTATCGGTGGCACCGTGCAAAGGGCGAAAAGCGCGATCAACGAATACAAGCCGGGACGTTTAAACTCCTGTCTGAGCCGAGGAGCCAAAGCAAGCACCAATACAATCGAAACAAGCTCAAGTGCGTTCGTATATTTGGAAAGAAACCCAAGCCCAATCAACAATCCGGTCAGCGGCCAGTACCAAGAAAAATGCGGGCTTTTTTCCACCGCCAGCCAGGACGTAAACATCGCCGCCAGCCAGAAAAAGACTGACAACGGGTCAATCGTCATCAGGAACGCACCGACATTGAAGATCGGAGTGACATTCAGTGCAATGACCGCCCACAACGCTGCGGTCGCATTGAACAAGCGCCGCGCGAAGTAGAACAGGAGCACACTTGTTCCTGCTGCGAGCAGCGGACTGAAAAAGCGGACACCGAACTCGTTGGCGCCGAAAACCGCGGTGCTGGCACGCATGACAAACGCAATGGCCGGCCCTTTGCTGAAATACGCCGGCGCGAGCCGCTCCGACCACATCCAGTAATGCGCCTCGTCGAATTCCAGATCAGTCGTCGCCAGCAACGACAATCGAATCGCCGTCATCGCGAGGATGAAAAACCAGACCGCGCGCGTGGTGCTCATACGCAGCGTTGCAGCGCGCCCGGCGGTCGCGCCCTACCACCCAACGCAATCAAACTCGGATGACGCGCAAAAAGCCGTGGCATCCATTTGCGGGCTGCGCTCCTCCAGATCAATTCAAACAGGCCAAGCAGAAGGAGTGCTTCACCAACGCCAAGAAAAAGCGTAGCGATCACATCACTGGGCCAATGCGCGCCAAGATAAATTCGCGAATAACCAACCGCTGCGGTGATAAACCAGTAGAGCCAGCCACGGCGTCGATAAAATAGCGTGCAGTACGCGGCGATAATCGTGTTGGTTACGACGTGCCCCGATGGAAATGACGGCCCCGCACGGTTGCGGTCGGACTGATCGGAAAAACGGATGACCGGTTTCTTAAAGAGCGTGAGAAACGCCGGCCGGGTCCTTTGCAGTTGGACCATGCGGACGCTTTCCACCTGTTTGGGTCTATGGCGATCAAATGCCGTTTTCAATATTCCCGTAACCGGCCCCGCCACGGCCAGTGCCAGGAGCAAGCACACAATGAATGCGCGCCCCCTGAATCCGCCAAAAAGAAGCGCGGCGAGCGCGATCGCAATGAACAGGGGCTTCCAAATTTCGCCGTTGCTAAGCGCAGCCATGAACAAGTCGAGCGCCGGACTCGTCCATTCTTCGTTGATGAGATGGAAGAGAGACTGGTCCATGCGGATGGAAGGAACAAAGCGGCGTTTAAGTTTTAATTGACTACCTGCTAATAAACAATGCGCTACAATGACGAATCACGAATGTCGAATGACGAAACAAGCTCGAATCCTTCCGCCTCCGCCATGCTACGGCGTGGCAGGCAAATGACGAATGCATCATTTGGGCTTCGTCATTCTCTTTCGGCATTCGGCATTCGGCATTCGGCATTTGTTTTGCGCTTGCAGCGTTCTCGATCGCCGCTGAGGCGCCGCCATCAGCCAAAGAGATTCTCAATTCAGTCCGAATGGTCGAGTCAAAACAGCAACTCGATCTGCAGGGACAGCTTCGACAAAATGATGTCGTAGTCCCATTTCGGCTGGTCCAAAACGGGCCGTTGATTCGTTATTCATTCACAAATCCGGAAGAGGTCTTGCAGTTGCGTCTCGGTGAAAACAGCTCGCGTCTCGATCTTGTCAGCGGCGCTGAAACTGAAAAATTCGCAGCCTCGAAGCTCAATCAAAGAATCCGCGACACTGGCGTGACCTACGAGGATCTGGCTTTCAAATTTCTCTATTGGCCGACTGCTCGCGTGTTGGGCGAAGAAAATGTTCGCACTCGGAAGTGCTGGAAATTGCAACTGCGCGCGCCCTCGCGCGAATCGCAGTATTCGAATGTGTTGCTGTGGATCGATAAGGCGAGCGGCGCACTAATGCGGATGGAAGGGTACGATTGGAACGCGCAACTCGCGAAACGCTTCGAAGTCGTGTCGGCGCAAAAGATCGAGGGTCGCTGGTTTCTGAAACAAATGCGGGTAGAAGAATTCCAGCCAGGCACGAATCACGTGCAGGCGAGGACGTATCTGGAAATTAAGAGGTAGGGACGCGGATAAACTGTAGCCGCCTCTCTGTGAGAGGCGCGACCGAAGTGTGCCATTCAACCTCAGCCCCGCGCTTCGCACAGCGAAGCGACTACAGCATGTGCTCAGCGAGGTTGGTGCTGGTCGGATTTTGCCCCACTCACTACCAGCCTGCGGCCGAGGAATTCCTTGTCGTGCAATTCCTCCACGGCGCGCTTCGCTTCTTCGATGGTTTGCATCTGCACAAAGGCAAAACCTTTTGAGCGCTGGTTGTGCCGGTAACTGACGACCTCCGCGTTTTGCACGTGTCCCACGCCGTTAAACAATTCAAAAAGATCGCTCTCGGTGGCGTCGAACGACAGATTGCCAACGTAAAGACGCGGCGAAGTGACTTCAATCCGTTCAGGCTTGCGCGCCGGTCGCGAAGGCTGCGTGCCGTTGCGCGGCGGCGCTGCGGTTTTGCTTTTCTCCCCGCCGTTTCCGAAAAATTCGGCAACCCGTTGCCAGAATGTCTTTTTCTGCGTCTTCGCTGCTCCCTGCTGGTCTCGAAAGCGTTCGTGATTTCCTCTGCTGCGTCGGCCCCCACCGCGCGGGCGGCGTGAGCGTCTTCCGGATGAATACGAGTTCATGTTGATCCTTAATCTTTGTCCAATTGTTAAAAGGGCGGAGCGCCCCGAAAAGGCTCGGGACACCGTCCGTGGCGCGCGAATCGTCAAGAGTACAGTCAAACTTTCTCCTTTGGGACGCCGATGGAAACTCCGCCTCTGTGTGTCGGAAATGGCCTTGTCTCGAACCGCAAGCCGGCGCACTCAACCAACGAAACAGTGATGCCACAAATATTTGCCGCATCGCTTCAAGAAATCTGAATCGTCGTAGAAACCGGACGTTCGGAATATCGAAGAAGATTCCCGACATCTCGGCCCGATTATGGCTTAAGTGGCGGCTGATTGCAAGTGGAAGGATCGGGAATGACAAAGGTCGAAGCACGTTGTCACGATACGGGTCGAATTGCGTCTCTTCTAGGCGATCACCGAGCGAAGCGAAGGATCACTCAAGCGATCGAGATACGCCCGACTTAGGTGCGGAACTTCTCGGGACTCCTTCGTCATCTTGCGGTCGATGTCGGAATTAGCGATCGATTGATCGCGAAGCGAATAGATTCGCGACTTCACGTATTCCCGTGGGCGCTCGCCGCGAATCGGGCGCACAAAGTATCGCAATTCGCGTCGACTCAGTTTTGCCTCGTAGCCGAACTCCGGCATGAGGTCGCGGCAATGCCATTCTATCCACCCGATTTCGTCTTGGGAGAGTTCGAGCCGCCATCGAGTCGCCGGTTCGGTGCTGATTTGCGAAAAGTGAATGCGCGCCGCGGAGTTGCCACTCCAGAACTGGCCCACTTTCGTCGGGGTCAGCACCGTGTCCGGGTCGAACTCGATCTCCAGGTACTTGCAAACTTCTTCCATCGTCCTGGCAGGTTCGCAGACCAATTTTTCATACGGCACCACGAGGCCAGGCACATCGCCGTCGCGAACTCGCTTGGCCAGCCGGGCGGCTACCCGCCAATGCGCGATCACGTAATAAGTCGAGAACCTTCCTGTTTGTCTTGTTTTCTCCAGCGCGATTTGCGCCGCGAGAATGGCGCGCGGATCGCGCATGGTGACCAGAATCTTTGCGTGTGGAAACCGAGTGAGGATAGCTGCGATGTAATTACGGTTGGCTGGAGTTTTTTCCACCCAGCGCGCGACCGTGTCGAGCGAGCGTCCCAGCGTGGCGGCGTACGCTTTGACCATGAGAACCAGCAAATCCTCGTGCGCGTTCGCAGGATCAAATGCTGCATCTTCGAATGTCTCGAGAAATTTCTCGCGCGGAAACGTCGAGTAATTGCGCTTGCCCCACTTGCACGGGCCGCCGAACAGCACGTTGGAAAGCGATTCTTTGGTCAGATAATCGAACTGCGAGCGGCGACCGCGTGGCGCATATTTGGTCAGGACGGTAGGAAAGTAAGCGGTTTCTTCGGGCAACACGAGTAACTCAGGATGGTTATCGAGCAGGGCCACCAAAAGTGTGGTGCCCGATTTCGCCTGGCCGGCGATAAAGCAGGCGCGCTGGTCAAATGGCAGAGTTTCCATCGATATCAGTCAGTGCACGAATTCACCGCGCCGTTGTTTATACTTTTTCGCGTGTCATCCCGAGCATAGCGAGGACCTCGCAATTCCTGCTAGCATCACGCAAGGTAGCTAGCGTGACCACGCGGCGCAATCGAGGGGTCCTTCACTCCGTTCAGGGTGACAGCGTGTTTTACTTCCCAGACTTCAAAAACCAATCGACGAACTTGGGCAGGCCCTTGCTGAACTTGGTCGTTGGGTTGTAGCCGAGCAATCTTCTTGCTTTGGAAATGTCCGCACAAGTCAGCGGCATATCGCCGGGTTGCTCTGGCAGCGGGTTAACTTTTGCCTTTTTTCCAAGCGCATTTTCTATCGACCAAATTAACTCTTTCAGCTGAATGGTCTCGCTCTCGCCAAGATTAAAAATGTCGTAACGCTGGCCTTCGTACTCGATCGCGGCCATCGTTCCCTGAATCACGTCATCGATGTAAGTGTAATCACGGCGCGTGCTGCCATCTCCAAATTGATCGATGGTATGACCGGCATAAATGCGCCGGGTGAATTGATGAATGGCGAGATCGGGCCGTTGTCGCGGACCGTACACGGTGAAATAACGAAGCGCCACGACACGCATTTGGAAGAGGTGCGAGTAGGTCGAGCAAAGAAATTCGCCCGCGACTTTTGTCGCGCCGTAAGGACTGAGTGTCTGAGTAAGCTGTTGATCCTCAGAAAACGGGACCGTTTTCGAAGCTCCGTAAACTGAGGAGCTGGATGCAAAGACGAACCGCTCGACTCCAGTCACGCGCGCTGCCTCCAGCAGATGCAACGTCCCGCTGACATTTGTGTCGTAATAGAGTTGCGGGTGTTGAATCGATGGTCGAACGCCCGCGCGCGCAGCCAGATGGGCGATTGCATCAACTTTCTCGCGGTGAAACAAGTTTCGCACCGCCGCGCCGTCGCGAAGATCGACGTGGCACACGGTTACGTCTTTGGCGAAACCGGCGATGTTTGCTTGCTTGATCCTCGGATCGTAAAAATCATTGAAATCGTCGAGGATGACCACGTCGTGCCCGGCCGCCAGCAGCGTCTCGACAAGATGCGACCCAATGAAACCCGCGCCGCCCGTGACCAAAATTCTCATGTGGCCAAATTAGCCACAGATGAACACTGATGAACACAGATTTTGCTGCGCTTCAAGGAGCGACGGCTTGGGCAGCCGTCGATTCCAACTTGACGGCTGGGAAGCCGTCACTCCTTGATTCCTAAAAATTGCGCCAGTGCATTAGCAGATAAATCCAGTTTAGCGCGAAGGCTAAGATGATTGAGACACGGGCAAATGTTTTCGCGCGTCGCGTGGGAAAGGAGATTCGCAAACGTGGTGCGCGCGTTGTGAGTGTCGCAAACGCGTAGAGATCAAACGCCATTACGCCGCATAGCGCTGTGAAGACGAGCGGATTCCATTTCAATGCAGCGAGAAAGTGGCCATGAAAGAATTGAATCGCGCATCGCGTCATTCCACAGGTCACACACGGCAAACCGGTAAGCTCGTGAAAGACACATCGCGGCCATGGCAAACCGATTGCCAGCCAGGCCGCTGCGAAAGTAAGCGATACCAGCGAGACGCTTAGCCAGAGTAGTTCGTGATCAATCTCACCTGTGCCGACACGCCGAACGCGGAGCCGCATTTTGCCGGGGAATCAGTGGTGTGACGCGCTCCAAGCTCCCAATGCACCGAACATGAACGCGATGAGCAACCCGCCGCCGCAACAAACAATTAGCGGCAGGAAAACAGCAAGAACAGCGCGGCCGGTGTCGGTTTCATGGGCACGCGCCAAACCAACGCAATTGCAAACGAGCGCCCAAACGCCCGCGATCACTCCGCCACAAATCGGGATCATTTGCAAAGGACCAGTGGAGCCATGAGAAAAAGCCAGAACGCGGAACGTCGTTTCGAAAGATTGGTTTGCGCCACCAACGATCATCAAACAGAGATGCACGATCGCGCTACCGATGAAGAGCACGATGATAATAAACAGAGGTATTAGAACAACAGACACAACGGAGCCAATCCCCAACCCGGCCATCGCTGCGAACATGTTGTGACGATCGGCAAAGAAACCGATTGATTGCAAGCCCAGCGAGAACAGAAATGCGACCACGCCTCCAACGCATCCGCCGATTAGCGCATAAATGAGCGGCTCGCCTAAACCGCCTTCGCGCTTCATGGCCACGAATGCTTCGCCCGGTTTCGTAAGCACCATCACCAGAGTTTCGATAAATGCGTTGACTAAACCGCGCTCTTCCCGGCGCTCCCATGGCAGGCCGCCCCGCGGCGCAGCAGGTTCTGAGGTCGCGGCCGCGCCGATCTGAGGAGGCGGCGCCGCAGGCGCAGCCGATCCCAGCTCTGGGAACTGCGAGAGTGGCTGCCAGTTCGCCATTCCTTCGCGCCACCCAATGTCGCCAGGAGCGAAGCGGCCAGTGCGCAGGCCTTCGCGAACTTCTTCTTCGGAAAATACGCCCAAACTTGTTGCGCCCCGGTTAACGTGGATCATGGCCATAATCTCCGCGTTGTAGTAGGGCGTGGCGCTTGGCGCAAGACTAAATGGCTACAAGAGTTACAAGCGTTACAAAGGAAATTCATTTTAACTCTTGTAACCTTTTTAACTTTTTAACTTCTCCGCTTGGTCCAGCGCTCGCCAGAAATACCAGGCCGCAACCGAACGGTGCGGTCGCCATTTCTCCCCAAGCTTCATAAGCTGTTTCGGTGTCGGGAGTTTTCGCCGGCCAAAAGTTTTGGCGAAACCTTTGCGAACACCGTAATCATCGACTGGCCAGACATCCGGCCTTCCGAGATCGAAAAGGAGAAGCATCTCGACCGTCCAGCGGCCAATCCCGCGCACAGTTGTGAGACGCGCGACGATTTCGTCATCGCTCATCCGAAGAAGGGCGCGCCCGGATGGGACCGTTCCATCCAATGTTTTCGCAGCAAGGTCTTTTATCGCGGCGATCTTCGCGCGAGAAAGCCCTGCACCGCGAAGCGTTTCGTCCGGTGTGGCGAGAACTTTTGCGGGATCGAGCCGTTTTCTTTTTGGATAAAGCGCGCGGACGCGGTTCCAAATCGCGGCAGCGGCTTTTCCGTTCAGCTGCTGATAGACAATCGATTCCGCAAGCGCATCGAATGGACGCACCGATGTCGCCGGCACGAGATTGTAACGACGCGACTGCGCGATGAGCGCGGACATTCGAGGATCAGTTCTCCTGAGATGTCGATGCGCGTGTTCATGGTCCATAAGCGCGAACCGTAAGTAAGATGACGAATGCCGAATGTCGAATATAGAAACTGTAGGGCGTCTGTGTCAGACGCCATGGCGTTTCGCAGAACGGAGCCGCGGGGACGCGAGCGACATAGACGGGCGGGCCGCAGGCCGAGTGAGCGGGAGCGAACGAGTCAAACGCCCTACAATGTATTGGGACTTCGATATTCATTCGTCATTCGTGCTCCGTCATTTTTGATCTCACATCGCTTGCCGGATGAAGTCTTTTCGATTTGGTGATTCTCATGAATACGCAACTCACTTGGTACGGTCAGTCGGCCTTCAAGATCCTAACGCCGACCGGAAAAATTCTGCTCGTCGATCCGTGGTTGACGAATCCTGTTTTCGAAAAAGCGAAGGACGAACTCGCCGCGCTCAAACATGTTGATCTAATCCTGGTTACGCACGGGCATTCCGATCACGTCGGCGATGCGGTTGAAATCGGGAAACGCACACGGGCGAAACTCGTAGCGACGTTCGATTTAGCCGATGCAATCGTGAAACACCTTGGTTATCCGGCAGAGCTGGCGCAAGCGGATACGATTGGTCATTTTGGCGGTGAACTGACGCTGCTCGATGGAGACGTTAAGGTTCTCTTTGTTCGAGCTCATCATGGCTCTGGCGTGTCGGCTGATAATCAATCCGGGGCGAGACACGGCGGAGCGCCGGGAGGTTTTGTAATTACGATTCGCGGCGGGGCCGCCATTTATCACACTGGCGACACAGATCTGTTTTCAGATATGGCGCTGGTCTCACGTTTTCACAAAATCGACACCATGCTGGTTTGCATCGGCGACCATTTCACGATGGGACCTGCTCGTGCGGCGGAAGCGGTCAGGCTGGTTGAGCCACGCGAGGTAGTTCCCATGCACTACGGAACATTTCCACTGCTCACAGGCACGCCTGAAGCTTTCGAAGGCGAACTGAAAAAGCTCAAATCAAAGGCCAAACTGCGCGTCATGAAAATCGGAGAGACGATCGCGCTGCGCGCAGGTTGAATCGCTTAGAGCCGCCCATCTGGGATGCTACCGAACGCTCGCGGCCAAGCGCGCGCGCAAGAGGCGGCGCGCTTCAAACAGTTGCCAGGTAATGAGTCCGGGGATTCCCAGAATGAGTTCGCGCACCCGTGCAATTAAGGAGAGCGCAAACGCGGCCTCGCCAGGAATCCCAAGCAGATTACCGACGACGACATAGCCGCCCTCTTGCACTCCCAGTGCGCCCGGCACGGGAAACATCGCCGAGCGGATCGCTAAAATCACACTTTGAAAAATAAGCGCGTTGATCAGCGTCGCTTGCAGACCAATTGCGTGAAGCGCAATCCAAATTTCGCCTGACCCAAGAACCAGCGAAGCAGTTGTCCACACACAGCACCCAATGACACCGCGCCGCCGCGCATACAGTGTCCGAATAGTTCGATCCAGAGTCTGCCCGCTGTTTATGAGCGAATGCCAATCCGATGAATTCGCCAGTCGCGAAATGATCACGCCGATAAAACGGAACATTCCCAGCCGCTGGACGATGTAGAATCCGACAATGGCAATAATCCCGAGCAGCGCTCCGATTAGAGTCGGTCGCACAAAGCCTTCGTGGCCAGTGACACTAACGATCAGTGCCAGACCTGCCAAGGTAAAAGCAATCTGCACGAAAACTCCCAGCGTAATGTCCACGAGCACGCTTGCCGCGGCGTTCGCTACCGACGCGCCATGAAGCGCTGCCAAGCGCGCGCGGACGACATCACCACCGACCGCCGCGGAAGGAACCAGAGTGCTGACCGATTCACCGATCCAGCGCATCCAAAATAGTTGCCACAGCGATAGACGATCGGAATTCGGGAAGAGCACCCACCATGCAATCGCGTCCAGAAACACGGGCACCGCAAGGTGGTAAATCACCACTGCGGCGATCGCCCACCCCGCGGACACGAACGCCGCGCCGACTTGTGGTGCACCCTGACGAATAAGCAGAAAGGTAAAGAGACCGGCACCGGCCAGACCCAGCAACCATATGGTAATCTGGATTTTTCCCGACGCTCTCATCGTATTTGAGACTCATTCGGACGCACGCAACAAAATGCGTCCATCTCAAACTGAAAAGCAACTCTGGTGGGTCGCCACTCCGAAAATATTCGTGAGTGGCGCCGCTGAGTCGCAAGCCCCCTTTCGATGTCGTCCCTAAAGGTTTAGGCGACTCGAATTATTGCCTTGCCAGAATATTTTCGATCCAATACATCGGGATTGGCGCACTCATGCGATATGTATCCGAATCGCCTTAGCCGATGAAAAACATACGACTGTTCTTCATCAGCCTGTTTCTCGCTGCCGGCGTCTCAGCCGTTGCAGGCCCGCCAACATATGAGGCGCAACCTTCGCCCACACCAACGGACGAAAATCACCGCGACCTTTTTGATTACGAACTGGACTACACCGGAAGCAGTAATTTCTACGACGTTCACGGCGATTTTGGCCACGGCGATTCGATATACAATGATTTTAAGTACGCTCATCGCTTTCTCATTACCGGGAAGTGGTACATTCCGCGCCGGTGTCTGAGTACGAGCGGTTCGATTTCGGCGGCACCGACAATGGTTTGCCTGATCATCTCCAAACCGTGCACGCTCTATTGGCGCTCGAGTACATGGTCCACGATCATGCCGCCGCGGGTATCGAGATCGAACCGGGGCCCTACTTCCAAAACCACATCACTGGCGATTCAATCGACATCCCGTGGAAAGTGTGGGTCACGTTTCCGCTTAAGAAAGACAAAATCTTCGCCGTGATCGGCGCGGGCGGTAGCATCTATTCAAATCCCGTCGTGGCCCCCGGCGGTGGCATCATCTGGTTGTTCACCGACCACTTCCGTCTTGAGGGCGTCTTCCCGAAACCTGCCTTGGTTTACAATCCCAGTGATAATTGGGAATTTCGCCTCTACGGAAATTTGCTTTACGAAAGTTACCGCACCGACGATGTCATAACTCCCGAGAGGAAATTGCAAGTGCACAACGCGTGGGTTCAATACAGTGAGGACCGCGCAGGGCTACAGGCGACTTACTCCGGCCTTAAGCCCTTTAACATCACCCTCGGCGGCGGGGTTACCGTCGAGCGCGACTTTGACTTCTTCCGCGCCGAAGCGAGCGCCAAAACGAGGCCTGCACCGTTCGTCAAGTTCGAGGTGAAAGCGAGATTCTAAGGAAAAATTTCGTCGAGCTTTCGAGCGACTGATTGCGGGCCGCGCACTTTTAATCGCCCGGTCATATAAGCCCATGTGCCTTTGAGTTTCCCGTTTGACATGGCGACCCAGTCCTTGTCGCTTGTGATAAACGTGACAGTGGGATTATCAATCTTTCCTTTGCCCATCTTATAGGTGCCATCGTTCACGTCGATCCACCATTCGCCACCCTGCGGCCCGCTGAGTTCCCACTGATAACGTGCGTGCACACCTTTTGCCTTGGCCGGCCGAAAACTGCCGCGCATTGAGTCGAACACTTCCTGCGGCGTCGAGTCCAAGTGTTCGGCCAGGGCGGCCGTTGCTGCGCCAATACAAATCGCAGCAGCGACCACGTTGATCGGCAAAATTAGACAGCGCTTTGCTGTAAAACGGTCGGGCATTGCGTTATTCCTTTGTCATTTGTCATTCGTGCTTCGTCATTCTCTCCGCCTCATTGCTCAATCCGTTTTAGAAGAAAAGCTGCGCCGAGAAACGTGATGAACGCGCCCGCCAGCAGAACCACAAGATCAACCACGTAGAAGTGCGGGGCGGCGTGATACATGTTCACCAGCCGAAAGGCGCGGCAAAAATGTGTGAGCGGGAAAAGCTCGGAAATATAGCGTACGGCTTTTGGCAATTGCTCCAGCGGCGCGAACGCGCCTGACAGCACGAACACCGGCAGCAGAAAAAAAACGGAAAACTGGATGGCCTGGGTTTGCGTGTGCGAGAAAGCCGAGATCAGCAGCCCGAGCCCGAGCGAGCAAAGCAGGAAGAGGAGACAGATCACGGCCAGCGCGGGCAGTTGATAGAACACAACGCCAAAATGCAACCTGCTCACGAGCATGATCACCACGACCAAAAGAGCAGATACAACCAGATAGGGTAACATTTTCCCGACCACAATTTCGCGGCGCCGGAGCGAAGTCACCATCAACTGATAAAGCGTGCCGGATTCTCGTTCGCGCGCGATCGTGCACGCCATCAGCGTCACCGTCAGCAATTGCAAAATCAGGCCGATAATACCCGGGACAACGAAATCGATGACGCGCGCTTTCGGGTTGTACAGCACCTTGCGATCGACGGCCCACATTTCCATCATTGAGACGAAGCGTTTACGGATTTGCACCGGAAGCTGTTTGCCCAGCTCAAACACTTCTTCCGGCAACGTCTCGATCATCCGGTCGCGTTGTTTCAACTGAAAGTCGCCCAGGCTCTGTCGAACGCTGCCGTCTACGGCGTCGGCGGTATTGATGTCGCCGCCGTCGAGATAAAGCAGCAACGGTTTCGGATCGCCGTTTTCCAGGCTGTCATCCCACCCTTTGGGAATCACCAGCGCTGCGCGCACGCCGTGTCCGAGCAAATCCGATTCGTTTTTCGTGGCAGGGGAGCCGCGGCGCCAGTGGAATGTCTTGTTCTTTGAAATGATTTCGATGAACTCCTGTGCGCGCGGCGTATTGTCCCGATCAATCAACAGGCTGGGCACGCCCGTGAGTTCGCCCGTTTCAAAGGCGTGGCCGAAGAGAAGCGTGAACAGCGGCGGCAGAGTCAGCACCAGCAGTAGCACACGCCGGTCGCGATAGATGTGCAGAAATTCTTTATAAGCGACGCTTGCCGTCGCTTCGAGTGACAGCCATTTCATCAAGTGGATTGTTTCAAAATGCCGTCGTAACCTTGGGAATAGGCGGTGAAAACATCCTCCATGTCCGGTTCCACCCAGCGTTCACCCAGCAAGCGAAGATCGCGAAACGGCCAGTCTTGGCGCCATCGGTCCATCAGCTTTTCGGGTTCAACTGCGTAAAGGCGCAGGCTCCCGCTGCGCAATGAGACGCCCAATAGCTCCGGAAGATCGCGCAGACGAACCAACGCAGGCATCAGCGGCTCCACATCGATCTCGAGCAGGCGCGTGCGAAAACTCGATTTCAAAGCGCGTGGAGATGCTTTTGCCAGCAACCGTCCGTCTTCGATAAAACCGACTTCGGTGCAGCGTTCCACTTCGTCCATGTAATGCGTCGTGACAAAAATCGTTTTTCCTTCGTTGCTTAGATCATAAAGCAAATTCCAGATCTGCTGCCGATGAACCGGGTCGAGGCCCACAGTTGGCTCATCAAACAACAGCAGCGACGGGTTGTGCACCAGCGCGCAGCCGATCGCCAGCAACTGTCGCATTCCTCCAGATAAACTTTGCGCTGCTGTGGTCCGTTTCTCCTGTAAATCAGTGACACGAAGCAGGCGCTCGATTCGTCTATCCAGTTCAGCGCCGGGCACGCCATAGGCGCCGCCGAAAAAGCGAAAATTTTCCAGGACAGTCAGGTCGCGATAGAGACTGAAGCGCTGCGGGACATAACCAAACTTGGTGCGCACACGCTGGCGCTCTTTCCAGACGTGAAGGCCCTCGATCGTCGCATCACCGCCGGTAGGATGCGTCAGGCCACACAACATCCGCATGGTGGTGGTCTTGCCGGCACCGTTTGGGCCAACGAAACCGAAAATGGTTCCAGCCTCGATTGTCAGGGAGAGGTCCTGCACGGCATGAACATCACCAAAGCTCTTGCTCAAGCCGTCGAGCACAATCACTTGTTCGCTCATCGTGAAACCTTATTGCGATGATCCCGAAAATTTGCAACCATTGGCATTGAGCGTCACCCCTTGTTGCTCATGAAACCTAAAATGTTGAGTCTCCCGCGGCCTTTCTCTGCAAGAGTGTGCGGCCTTTTGTTGTTAGTGTCACTCCTGCGCCTGGGGCTGACAATCGCACGCGCCGATGCCGTTTCCGAGCTGGCTTCGTTTTCTATTTTTGACAAGGTCGATCTGGCCCAACTGGCGAAGAGCGACGTGAAAACGGCGCATGGGCCGCCTATGAGGAATCCGCGTTTTCTGGCTGTGCAAAGCTGCTACGTCGCACCGGGTTCGCCTGCCCAGCAGATGGAGGCGCTGCGCCGATGGGACGCGACAAGACATCGCGAACTGAAGGTTTTCCTGCACTCTGACCTCCCGTCGGGCCCGACCCCCGCTAACTTCGAAAAACTGAAAAACGCACCTGACAACGCGTCCGTCCGCTCATTTGTCGCAGCGACCCAAAAACTCAGTTCCGACCTGCAAATTAGTAAGGATGAGGCAAAGAAGTTCTCCGCCGGAACGGGAGGCGGAGGCGTGATACCCGCACCGGTGGCGGCGTTCTGGGCAGATGTGCTCACTGCGCGAACAAAAAGCTTCGTGTCCGGCGGAATGGCCGCAGAACCTCCCTACGATCACGCCGGTCCGTCTATTCGGGCGAGCGACGAAGCAAATGGATTGTTGCGCGAGCAAGAGAAAATTCGCCGGCAGTTTTCAGGATTCCTGGGAGGCACGGCCATTGGCCGCGGTGCCGGATCGCTAAGGCCGGAACTTTACTGGGAACTTCTCGACGTGGATGACCAGGGGGTAGTGACTCTGGGCGCATCTTACAACCGCGGTGGAGCGGGTGGAACTTATCAAGCCGCGGATGTCCTTTACTACGCCAGCGGCGGTTATTATTTCGCACTCACATTATATCAGCTGTGGCCTGTCACCGTGGAAGGCAAACCTTCTACGCTCGTTTGGCGCGGCGACATGATTTCGTCCGCTTCACTGGGGTCCCTGCACGGAGTTGAACGGCTCGGATCGGAGTCAGTGATGATGAAAAATATCACCAAGGCTGTCGCCTTGTTTCGCCGGGACAGTGGTGGAACCCGGTGAATAAATGAAAATTTTCGCGCCGCGATTTCTTCTCCTGGTTGTTTGGTCGCCATTTTTGTTTGCGACGCCGGCCTTTGCGCAGGAGAGCAACACTAATTGGTTCTGGCCCCTTACGGGCGAGTACGTCGCTGAAGGAACGTACGTAGGCGCAGGCGATGTTGAGCGCAACTCGCGCAAGAGGGTTGAGGATTTTGACGAGATCGATTCGAACCTGCGTCTCGTATTAACACCGCGAACCAATTTTGGCGTGCTGCGACTTGGTGCCGAATGGGAGCGGTTGTCGTTTGGTCTCCCGGACGGCGCGCAATTGCCGAACACCCTACAGTCCTTTAGCGCGGTCATTGGACTGGATATGCAGTTTTCAGATTCGATCATCGTCCGGGCTGAGGGTCAGCCTGGCCTCTATAATTCTGGCTTGGGCCATTTGTCGTGGGATGATTTCAATTTGCCGTTCATCATCGGGGGCACGTACATCTACAGCCCTAATCTTCAGTTTGTTCTCGGCGTGGGCGTTGACGTGGAGCGAAACTACCCGGTTCTTCCTGCTGCAGGAATTCGCTGGAAACTGGGCCCGCAATGGCTGCTGGACGCCGTGTTGCCGACGCCGCGTCTGGTGTTCGCAGTGCATCCTGACGTATCGCTCTATGTGGGAGCAAACCTAAAAGAAACCAATTACCGCGTGGACGATGATTTTGGAACGTCCCACGGAATCCCGCGGCTCAACCACGCAATTGTCACCTATACGGAGATCCGGACTGGCGCAGGCTTCGATTGGAAAATTTCGCCGATCGTGACGTTCACCGGTGAAGTCGGTTATCAACCATACAGAAACTTCGATTTCTATCGCGCCGAAGTTACCTATCATCAGGATGGCGGCGCTCCGTACGGAATGATTTCACTGCACGGCGCGTTTTAGATTACGTCGATTTTTGTAGGGCGTTTCTGTGAAACGCCAGACGCGGCGTCTGACACAGACGCCCTACAGATTTAGCGCAGGTTCCTGTCTAACGCACCGATCTTTCGTGTCTCCGGCCAGCGCCAGGCAACGCCCAGCACCACCAGGATCGTTCCGATACCGCCCGCGACCACGGAAATCGACGGGACCAAACAGCGCTGCGGTCAACCCAGATTCGAGCGCTCCGAATTCGTTCGATGTGCCGATGAAAATATTGTTCACAGAAGAAACGCGTCCGCGCATTTCATCCGGCGTGACCAGTTGCACGATGGAGCCCCGGATGATCACGCTCACGCTGTCGAACGCGCCGACAAGAAATAACAAGCCAAGCGATAACCAAAATATTTTGGATAATCCGAAAAGAATAGTTGCTATGCCAAATCCTGTGACACACCACATCAAAGTTTTGCCGGTCTGTTTCATCGGGGGCAAATGCGCTACAACCATCGCCATCGCGAAAGCGCCGATCGCCGGAGCGGCTCGCATCCATCCGAGACCAACAGGGCCAACGTGCAGGATTTGATCGGCAAAGATCGGCATCAGTGCCGTGGCGCCGCCGAGTAACACCGCAAATAGATCCAGGGTAATCGTTGCAAGGATCACCTTTCTGCGAAACACAAAACGGACTCCGGCGATGAGACTTTTCCAAGTGCTCTCCTCGGTCTGCTCTCGCTTTTGGGTGCTGCGGCGGATTGCAAAAACCAGAAGAAAAAAGAAGAACGCGCAGAGCGCGTCCAGCAGATACACAAACGGGAACCCAACATACGCGACCAACAATCCGCTCAGGGCTGGTCCGGCAACACATCCGATTTGAAAAACGCTGTTGTTCCAAGTGACCGCGTTGGCAAATGCATCACGAGGAACCAGCGTCGGAAAAAATGAGCTGCGCGCCGCCCAACTGAACGTGCGCGCTATTGCTCCGAGGAAAAGGAGCAGATAAATCAACGGAATTGAAGCGTCGTCGAAATGGAACACCGGATGATGGCGCTCGAAAACCGCGGCGACAGCAGCCAGCGCGTGATTGCCTGCCCGCAGAGGTGCGATCTGAGGAATCGCGAGATGTTTCCAAGAAACGAGAGCGAGCGCCAGGGACGTAATCGCGCTAAAGACCTGCGACACCAAGATGATGTGTTTCCGACTGAATCGATCCGCCAAATGGCCGGCGGGCAGCGACAACGCGACCACTGGCACTGCAATGACCAATCCAACCAAACCAAGCGCAGTCGCAGAATGGGTACGCGCGTAGAGCTCCCATTCGACGGCCACCGCCAGCATCAAACGCCCCGTGATCGAGAGCAGATTACCAGCCGTGAACAGGCTGAAGTCCTCGAAGCGGAAAGCCGCGTAAGGATCATGCGGCCGGCGCTGCAATTGGACGGGCGGCGTTACCACGGGGCGTTCGCCTTCGGGCGATTCGTAGGATCTTGGGTCGATTGATCGCGGCATGTTCGAGCGCGTTCGTTCGAACACGCGCACGAGATTCTAAATTGAGCGGCCCCCGCCGCAACCTTGGGCCTCGCCACCTGATTATTGTCATTCCGAACCGGAGTGGAGGAATCTCGTGCATGTTGAAATGGACGAGCCAGAGATGTCTCGACTCCTCGACATGACAGGAATGCTGGCTTGCTTTTCGCGTGACTTTTTGCTTGGATCGCGGGCGTGCCTATTGACGAGGATCAGGCCTCGAGAAATCGGATTGCCCCTACCACAAAAAACGGGGGGGTCGCGTTTACAACTACTCACTGGAGCGTGGTGCTGGCGGCGCAAGGTGCAACACCAGCAGCAGAAGCAGCGCTCGATAAACTTTGCCGCACGTATTGGCGACCAATTTATGGCTTCGTGCGGCGACAGGGTGTCAAACCGGAAGAGGCGAAGGATCTCACTCAAGGTTTTTTTGCATTGTTGCTGGAGCGCCGGGATTTCGATGCTGTGCGTAAAGAAAAAGGCCGTTTGCGTTCGTATCTCCTTACGTCGCTGAAACATTTCCTAACGAACGAGCGCAACCGTGCGATGGCGATCAAACGAGGCGAAGGCCAGCGGTTGATTCCATTGGAGGATTTGTGTGAGCGTGAGCGCACTGGTTTTGAGCCGTCAGAGACATTGGCTCCGGACCAAATTTACGAGCGCCGTTGGGCGCTGAGCGTGCTTGACGAAGTGCTAGGACAACTGGGAAACGAGTATCGCGCAGCTGGTAACATCCAGTTGTTTGATCGATTACAGAAATCGCTCACAGACGAACTGGATCGCCCTTCACCGGGGGATACTGCGCGCGAATTCGGGATGACGGAGAGCGCAGTGAGGCAGGCTTCCTACCGGTTGCGTCAGCGTTACCGCCATCTCTTGCGTGAGGAAATCGCCCACACCGTAATGGCGGCTGGCGATATCGAAGATGAACTGCGCCACTTAGTTACTGTGCTGCGCGCGTAACCTCCGGGAAACACGATCAGCTCATGTAGGGCGATGCCCTACATGAAAATTAGGCGACGCCTGACAGACAAATTCGCACGGTTTTTGTAAAATCGTTTCACATTAAACGGATCTGAATCAGGCGGAGGGCTCCTTTCCGCGGTCGGGTTCTTCGGCCTCTTCCGGACCCGTAACTGAAATCAACTCGTGATCAGTGTAGTCAGAGTTTGCGGAAGGTGCGGAGCGAAAACCTCCGATGACGCAACACGAGAAGTTTGCCCGGCTTGTCTCTTGGAGAGTGGGCTTGGTCTGTTCGATGACGAACCTGTAGCCGGGGTCGTTGGTGGATCGGCTTCTCCGAAGACGATTAACGCGTTCGGAGAACGCGTTCCACCTCGAAAGAAAGCTGCGCGGTCACCAAAAATACTCGGAGACTTTGGCGATTACGAATTGTTGGAGGAAATCGGCCGTGGCGGTCAGGGGGTTGTTTATCGCGCTCATCAGAAAAGTCTCAATCGTACTGTCGCACTTAAGGTGATCGGCCTCGGCCCCTGGACCACCGAAGCGCACTTGAAACGCTTTCGCTGGGAAGCGGAAGCTGCTGCCAGCCTCGAACATCCATGCATTGTTCCCATCTATGAAGTCGGCGAGCGCGATGGCCAGTGTTACTTCAGCATGAAGTTGGTCGAAGGCGGCCAGCTTGACGAAGTAGTCAGACGCGAGCCGATGCCGATCCGGCAATCGGCGGAATTAATCGCGAAAGTAGCGCGCACTGTGCATTACGCGCATGAACACGGCATTCTGCACCGAGACATCAAACCGGGGAACATTTTGCTCGATAAAAACGGTGAACCGCACCTTACCGATTTCGGTCTTGCGCGATTAGTCGAAACAGAAAGCACGGTTACGGGCACACTGGAAGTCTTGGGCACACCGAGTTACATGGCGCCCGAACAAGCTGCCGGTGAAACTACAAAGGTCAGTAAGGCGACCGATGTCTATGGACTTGGCGCAGTGCTTTACCAATTACTCACTGGTCATCCGCCCTTTGCTGGAGGAACAACCTACGAGACGATCAAGTTAGTGCTTGAGACTGAGCCGCGGCAACCTCGCCTGTTAAACCCTAAAATAGATCGCGATCTTTCCACCATTTGCTTGAAGTGCCTGGAGAAAGATCCACAGCGCCGCTACTCTTCAGCACTCGCGCTGGCCGAGGACCTCGAACACTGGCTAAAGCACGAGCCGATTCAGGCACACCGCACCGGAATTTTCACTCGAGCACGCAAATGGGTGCGTCGAAATCGAGCTACTACTGCCTTGATTGGATCATTGGTTGCTTTGGCAGCAGCGATGAGCTGGAATGTTTGGAAGAGCGAGCTAATCAGCCACCCCTTAACAAAGAGCATCGCCGTCCTGCCATTCGAAAATCTAAGCAGGGACCCAGACAACGCCTTTCTTGCCGACGGCTTGCAGGACGAGATTCTTACCGACTTGGCCCGGATCGCCGATCTAAAGGTAATCAGTCGTACCTCTGTGATGCAATACAAGAGCGGTGTCGCGCGTGATCTCCGCAAGATCGGCCATCAACTCGGGGTAGCAAACGTGTTGGAAGGAAGTGTGCAGCGTGCCAGCAATCGGGTACGCGTTAACGTGCAGTTAGTCGATATGCGTACCGATCGGCATCAGTGGGCGCAGACTTTTGATCGCGATGTAACAGACGTATTCGGTGTCGAGGACGAAATCGCGGAGACGATCGCAGACAAGTTGAAGGCCAACGTCTCGTCGGCTGAAAAGAGCGCGATTGAACGTGCTCCGACAATCGATCTTACCGCATTCGATCTTTACACTCGCGCCAAAAACCTTATGCTGACAGGGTTTTGGAGCGCCCCGGGGACAAAACTGCTTGAGGCGGCCGATCTACTGAACCAGGCGATTGCGCGTGATCCATCATTTTTCAAAGCGTATTGCCTGCTCGCTTTTACGCACGACCGCCTTTATTTCCTCGGCTCCGACCATACTCCTGCGCGCCTGGCATTAGCCGAGGCGGCCATCCTAGAGGCATTCCGGCTCCATCCGGATGCGGGTGAGGCACACTTGGCACGCGCGGACAATCTTTATCGAGGCTACCTCGATTATGACGCCGCTCTGGTCGAATTGGAAGTCGCCGCCAAGACCTTGCCCAATGATGCCCGTGTTTTCGAGCTAAAAGGTTACATCCAGCGTCGCCAAGGCAAACAAGAAGAGGCGGTGCGTAGCTTGGAGCGCGCCGTTGATCTCGATCCGCGCAACAGCTTTACGCTGCAGCAGATTGCGCTCAGTTATCGTAATCTGCGCCATTTCGCCGAGGAAAAATCGGTTTTGGATCGCGCGCTGGCTATCGAGCCGAATGATGTCGTTATCAAACTTGAGCGCGCGACTTTGGAATTCTATTGGAAAGCTGATACCCGCCCATTGCGTCAAGTGCTCGATTCAATTCTTGCCACAAATCCCCCCACCACTGGAGCCATTGCCGACTACTGGCTTTTTTGCGCACTGGCCGAACGCGATGCCGCTGCCGCAAAAAATGCTGTGATCGCAGCAGGTGAAAACCCGGCCCTAACAGACCAGGGCGTCGTTGCTTTCAGTCGGCCGTTCATGGAAGGTGTCATCGCCCGGATGACGAAAGATGACGCCGAAGCACGTGCCGCTTTCGCTGCGGCGCGCGGGGAGCAGCAGAAGATCATTCAAGCTCACGAAAGTTACGGGCCGCCGCTCTGCGTGCTTGGTTTGATCGACGCTGGGCTGGGACGGAAAGAGGAAGCGCTGCGCGAAGGTCGGCGTGCAGTTGAGCTTCTTCCCGTGGAAAAAGATCCGATCTTGGGCATCGTTATGGTCAAATACTTGGCGATGATCGCTGCATGGGCTGGTGATAAAGATCTTGCCTGCGAGCAGCTTGCCATCGCCATCCATCCCCCGCGTCCCCCGAGCCCAATTACCTATGGCGAATTGAAGCTGCTGCCGTTCTGGGATCCGCTGCGTGGCGACGCGCGATTCGAAAAACTGGTGGAGGAGGCCAAGCAGCCGCTCGCGCTGAAATAACACTGTAGCAGCAGGTGTGCCGCGTGCTACAACGCAAGAAGGTCAACACGCCTGCCTCGACAAATCCCAATCAGTGACATCCGCGCCTGCCACGCGGTAGCGGTCTTAGCAAAGGCACGTAATCCGCGGTCTTCCCAAAAAAAATCCAAACTTTCCGCGTTATATCGCGCCGGATTTCCTGCAGTACCTCTGTGAAAGGACAAACAAACCAAAGACATCTTATGAAAACAAAAATTCTCAGAAATATATTTCTTAGCGTTGGCGTGCTCTTCGCGTCAGCGCAGTTGCACGGTGCCGACATGAACGATGGCGTCCGGAATTTCGGCAACATGCCCTTAGTTCCACAGCATTCCACCTTCATTACGTTCGATGCCCCGGGCGGCCAAAGGGACCTTGATCCGAGCGGCATCAACCCGGGGGGGGCCATCACAGGAACCTACGTGACGGGAAGCTTCGTGAATCACGGCTTCTTGCGGGAGCCCAACGGCGCCTTCGCGACGATCGATCCCCCGGGTTCCACAGGTGCCTATATCGGCGGTTATGGGTACCCTGGTAGCCAACCCATCAATCCAGCCGGGGCCATCACAGGAACCTATTTTGACGCAAGCGGTATGGGTCACGGCTTCCTGCGGTCTGCCAGAGGCATCGTCGCCAGCTTCGATCCGCCGGGCTCCACATTCACACTACCCGAGGGCATCAACGCGGCGGGGGCCATCACAGGCGGTTACGTTGATGCAAGCGGCGCGGTCCACGCCTTCCTCCGTGCGCCCGACGGCACCCTCACCACCTTCGACGCTCCAGACGGTGTGGGCGGTTCCCTCGGCCAAGGGATTAATTCGGCCGGAACCATCGTGGGACAGTATTTAGACGCGAACTTCGTCCCTCACGGCTTCGTGCGTGCCAAGCACGGCGCCATCACCGAATTCGATGTCCCCGAGGGCGTCAACGGCACTCAGCCCTCCGGGATCAACGAGGCGGGGGCTATTACGGGATTTTACTACGACGCGAATTTCGTCACTCACGGCTTCCTGCGTGCCAAGCACGGCACCTTCACTACCTTCGACCCTCCAGGGACGGGCCCCGGCGGCACCTACGTCGGGGGTATCAACCCAAGTGGGGCCATAACAGGAAATTACTTCGACGTGAACTTCGTCGGTCACGGCTTCCTGCGAACTCCCGACGGCACCTTCACATCGTTCGATCCGCCGGGCTCCATAGGCACGTTCCCCGCCGTCATCAACCCGGCTGGCGTCATCACGGGGCTATACTTCGACGCAAGCGGCGCACAACACGGCTTTCTGCGGATTCCGTAAGCCAATCTGTTGCATATAAAACGGAGGACATTTTCCCCACCTTGAGGCCGTAAACGGAGTTCCTATAGCGGTGAAAGAGGAAGCGGTAGAGTCGCGAAAGGAGAACCGGTTGTGGCGGTTCGGGTGGAACTGAAGTGGAGCCCCACTCTGGTACGGCCTCAGCTCACATGAACAATCAATAAGGCCATCCTGCGAGGGGCACCGTCAGATGTCCTCGTAACGATTCTGCTGGTGTGGAGACGCCTTTCTCCCTGAAACGATTCATTAAGGTGACCTCCCTCGCGTAGAGACCGCCTCCTGCGCATGCAGGTGAAGAGCGCCTTCTGCCGACCCGAAGAGTTACGCAAAGGTGCCCAGCGGCCGCCCATGTGGCGTTTCGAGCTAATCACTGTCAGCTGCAAAATGAAAGTCAGGGCAGCCGACCTCAATCGCCTCGGGCTGCTCGGCGAAACCGTCTTTTCCTGACCCAACAAAAAGCCGCAGATTTTGCTTCCATTCTGCCAAACCAGTTGCTGTAGAGTCGGCGGCCTCAAGGAAAAATGGATAACATCATCGAGGCGAGAGAACTGCAGATCGAGCGCAAGCACTTCTACGTGGAGCTCCGAGAAAATGAGCGCGGGAAGATTCTTGCGCATCACCGAGGAAGCTCACGGCCGCCGCAACAGCATCATCGTGCCCAGCACCGGGGTTGATGATTTTACTGCGACGATTGCTGAGGTTCTGACGAACGGCGAAGGCGCGCCAGCTTAAGCGCTGAACTGCTGATTCGGGTTCCGTGTAGAGGCAGCCGTGCCGCTGCAGCCTCTTGGGTCCACAGGCGGCACGCCTGTCACTACAGTCGATTTCGTTTTTCTCGTTTTGTTCAGGATCGTTGACACCGCGAGACCCGAAACTACTTTGGCGCTTTCGCCCGATTTACGCTCTTCCGGACTTCTTAATCATGGCCACAAAAAGAAAATCCAGCACACGAAAAAAGATTCATCGTCACGAGAACAAGATCGAAGTCGGCGTGCGGCAGTTCGGGGAAAGAGAAAGAAATCGCCCGTTACGTTTATTACTTCGGTGACGGTCACGCGGACGGAGCTGGCACGATGAAACCGCTGCTGGGCGGCAAAGGCGCAAACCTTCACGAAATGACGCGCATCGGTCTGCCCGTGCCGCCGGGGTTCACGATCACTACCGAGGTTTGCAGTTACTTTTACGATCACAACCGCACTTACCCGCCGCAATTGGAAGCGGAAGTCTCCATGTCGATGGCCAAAGTCGAAAAATCCACGGGCAAAAAATTCGGCGACAAGGAGCGGCCGTTGCTCGTCTCTGTGCGCTCGGGCGCGCGCGATTCCATGCCGGGAATGATGGACACGATTCTCAACCTCGGGATGAACGACGAAGTCGTCGAGATCGTCGCAAAGAAAACGAGCAACGCGCGTTTCGCCTGGGATTCGTATCGCCGTTTCCTTCAGATGTACGGCGACGTGGTGATGGGCGTTCAGAAACGGCCAGGCGAAGACCATGAACCGTTCGAGACTGTGATTGAACACTTGAAGGACGAGCGCTACGGCAAGCATGACTTCCCTGACGTGCGATTAACGGTCGCCGATTTGAAAGAGCTCGTGAACCGGTTCAAGGGGCTGATCGAGGAGCGCGCCGGAAAATCGTTCCCGCAAGATCCGAACGAACAGCTTTGGGGCGCAATCGGCGCCGTGTTCGGTTCTTGGATGAACGATCGCGCAATCGTTTATCGAAGGAAATACGGAATCCCGCACGATTGGGGAACGGCGGTGAATGTTCAGACGATGGTGTTCGGGAACATGGGTGAGACGAGCGCGACGGGGGTTGCATTTACACGAGATCCAGCGACCGGCGAAAAGGTTTTCTACGGCGAATATTTGATCAACGCCCAGGGCGAAGACGTCGTTGCCGGCGTCCGCACGCCGCATCCCATTGCCGAGCTGGCAAAGGAAATGCCTGCCGCTCACAAAGAGCTGATGAAAGTCCGAGCGATTCTTGAGAAGCACTTCAAGGACATGCAGGACCTCGAATTCACGGTCGAGGAGAATCGCCTCTACATTTTGCAGACGCGCAACGGTAAGCGTACCGGTCATGCCGCAGTCCGCATCGCGGTGGATATGGTCGGCGAAAAGTTGATATCCAAGAAGGATGCCGTGCGTCGTATCCCGGCCGATTCGCTCTCGCATCTCCTCGCACCAGTCTTTGATCGACAGGCCGTGCGGAACGCAAAAAAAATTGGTAGCGGTCTCGCTGCCGGACCAGGCGCGGCATGCGGCCGCGTTGTTTTCAGCGCGGAGGAAGCTGTGGCCCGCGCGGAAAAAGGCGAGAAGGTTGTGCTCGCCCGAATTGAAACTTCGCCGGAAGATTTGCGGGGCATGATCGCGGCCGAAGGGATTCTTACGGCGCGCGGCGGCGTGTCTTCGCATGCAGCCCTGGTTGCGCGGCAGATGGGAAAAGTATGCGTATGCGGCGCGACAGGAATCCAAATCGATTACCAAAACCACACACTTAGCGCGAACGGCACGACTTTAAACCGCGGCGATTATATTTCTATCGATGGAACCGCAGGAGAAGTGTTCGCCGGGGAAGTCGCCACCGCGCCATCGGAGATTGTCCAAGTGCTCGTGGATCGATCGCTCGATCCGAAGAAAAGCATCACCTATCAGGAGTACGCAAAACTGATGAAGTGGGCGGACGAATTTCGCACCCTCGGCGTGCGCGCAAATGCCGATACGCCCGAGCAGGTCAAAAACGCTGTTGCGTTCGGCGCAGAGGGCATTGGGCTGACCCGCACGGAGCACATGTTTTTCGAAGGCGACCGGATCGACGCCATGCGGGAGATGATTCTCGCCGGCACAAAGGACGACCGGGCGCGAGCACTGGCGAAATTGCTGCCCTACCAGCGCAGCGATTTCATCGGCATCTTCACCGCGCTAAGAGGTCTGCCCGCCACGATCCGTTTTCTCGATCCGCCGCTCCATGAATTTTTGCCAAACGATCACGCGCAGCAAAACGAACTGGCGCACAAACTCGGGGTCCCGGTCGAACAAATCAAACGGCGTGTGGACGAACTGCACGAATTCAATCCGATGCTCGGCCATCGCGGTTGCCGGCTCGGAATCACGTTTCCGGAAATTTCCGAAATGCAGGCACGCGCAATTTTTGAAGCTGCGGTCGAAGTCCAGGCAAAAGGGATCAAGGTTCACCCCGAAATCATGATTCCGCTGGTGGGATTTCCGCGGGAACTGAAGCTTCAAATCGATATCGTCCGCCGTGTCGCAGGTGAGGTTGCAAAAGAAAGAGAAACCAAATTCAAATACCTGGTCGGCACAATGATCGAAATCCCGCGCGCCGCGCTCGTGGCCGACCAGATCGCGCGCGATGCCGAGTTCTTCAGTTTCGGCACGAACGATCTTACGCAAACGACGCTCGGAATGAGCCGCGACGATTCCGGCAGTTTTCTTCCAGCCTACGCCGAACTGGATATCGTCGACACAAATCCGTTCGCATCGATCGATCAAAAAGGTGTCGGCCGGCTAATGGAAATTACACGCGACCTCGGCCGCAAAACGCGCCCCGACATCAAGCTGGGAATTTGCGGCGAGCACGGCGGCGAACCAACGAGCGTCAAATTCTGCCACCGCCTCGGCCTGAATTACGTCAGTTGCAGTCCATTCCGGATTCCCATCGCACGATTGGCAGCGGCGCAAGCGGCGCTCGAGAGTTGAAGCGCATCTCGCGCTCCGTAGGCTCTCGCATGCACGCGCGCGAGCGAAAGATCGATATCTGCCAGTCCGGCTCGGACTTCGCGCGTCGCCACATCGGCCCGAACGAAGAGGAAGTTCGCGCAATGTTGCACAAGGTGGGTTTTGAAAGTCTCGATGACCTAATCGACGCCACTATTCCGAAGAATATCCGATTAGATCGCCGACTGAAGTTGCCGGAGGCGAAATCGGAAACCGAAGCGCTCGCGGAGCTGCGGGCGATCGCAAACAAAAACAAAATCGTCCGTTCGTTCATCGGCGCCGGCTACCACGGCTGCATTACGCCGCCGGTCATCCAGCGAAACATTCTCGAAAATCCCGGTTGGTACACCGCCTACACACCTTATCAGGCGGAAATCGCGCAAGGCCGCCTCGAAGCGCTGCTCAATTTCCAGCAGATGATCATCGACCTGACCGCGCTCGACATCGCAAACGCCTCACTGCTGGACGAAGCGACAGCCGCCGCCGAAGCGATGTCGCTCTGTCATGCGGTCGTTCCAAATCGGAAAACGTTCTTCGTCGCCGATAATTGTCACCCGCAGACGATTGCGGTTGTTGAGACGCGTGCGAAACCGCTCGGAATCGAGATCAAAATCGGCGAGTACTCGCGCTTCAAATTCGATCAGGCCGTTTTCGGCGCGCTTGTCCAATATCCTGCGACCGATGGCGCGATTCACGATTACGTCGGCTTCGTCAGGCGGGCGCACGACGCCGGTGCGCTCGTTGTCGTCGCAGCGGACATTCTCGCGCTGACATTACTAAAACCGCCGGGCGAATTCGGTGCTGACGTTGCTGTCGGGAATACGCAGCGCTTCGGCGTGCCTTTGGGATTTGGGGGGCCGCACGCAGCGTACTTCGCTACGCGCGATCAATTCAAACGGCACATGCCAGGCCGGCTCGTTGGCGTGTCGCACGATGCTGAAGGCCGTCCCGCCTATCGGCTTGCGCTGCAAACGCGGGAGCAACATATCCGGCGTGATAAAGCGACGAGCAACATCTGCACGGCTCAGGTTCTTCTCGCTGTCATCGCCTCAATGTATGCAGTTTATCATGGTCCCCGGGGATTGCGCGCGATCGCCGAGCGCGTTCACCATGCTAACGAGCCAGCTTGCAGATGGTCTCCGGGCTCTGGGCTGCACAATCACGCACGACAATTTCTTCGACACCGTTCGCGTGGAAGTTGAATCCAGCGAAGTCATTCTGGAACACGCAGCGAAAGCGGACTGCAATCTGCGCGCGCTCGGCCCGCGCGCAGTTGGCATTTCATTCGACGAAACGACAACGCCGCGGGACATCGAGCTGCTGATGTCCGTCTTTCGCGGCACAACGGTGCGCGATTTCGCCGACGATGATCTTGGCGAGCCGCCGCTGCGCATTCCGCAATTCGCAATCCGCACTTCGGACTTCCTGACTCATCCGATCTTCAACACGCACGACACCGAAACGGAGATGCTGCGTTATCTGAAGAAGCTGGAGTCACGCGATTTGTCACTGACCACATCAATGATTCCGCTCGGCTCGTGCACGATGAAACTCAATGCGACCGCGGAGATGTTTCCCATCTCGTGGCCTGAGATTTCCAAATTGCATCCGTTCGCGCCCACAGAGCAGGTGGCAGGCTACATGGAAATTTGCCAAAAACTGGAGGACTGGCTGGCCGAAATCACTGGGTTCGCTGCGGTTTCATTGCAGCCGAATGCCGGATCTCAGGGTGAATTCGCCGGTCTGCTCGCGATTCGCGAATATCACGCGTCGCGCGGTGAGGCGCATCGCAACGTATGCCTCATCCCGACCTCAGCGCATGGAACCAATCCGGCCAGCGCGGTCATGGCCGGGTTCAAAGTCGTCTCAGTCGCTTGTTTGAAGGATGGCGACATCGACCTTGCCGATCTTCGCGCCAAAGCCGACGAGCACGCGCGCGATCTCGCCGCGCTGATGGTGACGTATCCCTCGACACACGGCGTGTTCGAGCCGACGATCCGCGAAATCTGCGACATCGTGCACGCGCACGGCGGCCAGGTTTTCATGGATGGTGCGAACATGAACGCCCAATGCGGTCTGTGTCGCCCAGGCGATTATGGCGCCGATGTTTGTCATTTAAACCTGCATAAGACGTTTTGCATTCCGCACGGCGGCGGCGGCCCGGGCGTGGGGCCGATCGGTGTCGCGAAACACTTGGCGCCATTTCTGCCGCGCGAATTCGTTCTCGATCCTGAGACTGGCCGAATACTCTTTGGCGAAGGAGAACGCGGGAAACTGCCGCCGCACAGCAATGGATCAAACTATCGCCATGGCGGCGGGAAAGTTGGCAACATTGCCGCAGCCCCTTATGGAAGTGCAAGCATCCTAACCATTACGTGGATGTACATCCGGATGATGGGCGCCGAAGGATTGAAGCGGGCGAGCGAGATCGCAATTCTAAACGCAAATTACATCGCCAAACGGCTCGACCCGTATTTTCCAGTTCTTTTCAAAGGCAAACACGGCCTTGTCGCACACGAATGCATTATCGATCTTCGCAAGTGGAAAAGTGCGGGAATCGAAGTAGAAGACGTAGCCAAGCGTTTGATGGATTACGCCTTTCACGCGCCGACGGTTTCGTGGCCCGTTGCCGGGACAATGATGATCGAGCCGACCGAGAGCGAACCGAAACACGAGCTCGATCGTTTCTGCGACGCAATGATCTCAATCCACGCGGAAATCGAAGCCATTGCCAGCGGCAAACAAGATCTCCAAAACAACCTGCTCAAAAATGCACCGCACACCGCCCGGCAAATCGCATCCGACAAGTGGGACCGGCCTTACTCGCGCGAACAAGCGGCTTTCCCCGCGCCATGGACACGCGATCACAAATTCTGGCCAGCCGTCGCGCGCATTGACAACGTCTATGGCGACCGGAATCTCTTCTGCTCCTGCCCGCCGGTGCAAGAATTTGAGAGAATTAGTTAGCGATTCCTCGACTTCGCTCGGAATGACAGAGCTCGGAGCGGCCGCGTTATGACGCGGGCAATGATTGTTCTAATTCTCGCGGTGCTTGTGCTGGTGTGCTTCACGTACGTGTATGCGCATCACGTTTGGAATCCGCTGCCGACCGGGGCAACGGTCGAACGGATCGTTGTTGAAAAATCAACTCGGCAATTGTCGGTGTTTGCGAACGGCAAAAAGCTGAAAACCTATCGTGTTGCGCTGGGTCGCAATCCTGTTGGTGCGAAGCAAGAAGAAGGAGACAACAAGACCCCTGAAGGGATTTACAAAATCGACGGTCGTAATCCGCAGAGCAACTTTCACCTCGCGTTACACGTCTCTTATCCGTCCGATAAGGACAATACGCGAGCTGCCGAACGCGATGTGTCAGCCGGATTTGACATCATGATTCATGGCATCCAAAACGGACGCGGCTGGATCGGAGCGTTCCACCGTTTGAATGATTGGACCGCTGGTTGCATCGCACTCACCGACGAAGAGATCGAAGAGCTTTGGCGGGTCACACCGGACGGAACGACAGTCGAGATTCGACCTTGAAGTTCCTATTTTCACCCATCACTTGCCAACCACGTTGCAAACAATGAGCGTGGTCATCCTGAGCCGCAAAGACGGCGAAGGATCTCACAGTCAGCCGAGCGGTAACCGAGAGTAGCTTGTGTGACGCGCGTGTTTGTGTGAGGTCCCTCGCTTCGCTCGGGATGACAGTGCAAAGTGCGCGCTGAAATTATCCTTCCGGCGCGAGCTCGGGGGCTGCGACGACGCGGGTCGGAACGAGGCGTAGCGCGCTGCCGTTTGTTTCCTCGGCCGCAGCGGGACCTTGTTCGTGGTATTCGGCGTCGCTGTTGACCTGCCAGAGATCGTAAAGTTTGGCGTCAGCCAGAATGTTTTCCACGCACAACATCGCCGTCATCATGGCGTGGTCCTGATTGTTGTATTTGTGCATCCCGTTGCGCCCCACGAGATGCAGGTTCGGATAGCGCGTCTCCAGCTCCTGGCGGATCATCGCGACATGCCGCGCGTAATCGTCGTCGTAAACCGGATACGCTTTTTTCTGCCGAACGACGCAGCCATCGATGAAATCTCCTTCTTTAGCCAAGCCGATCTGGACCAGCTCCCGCCTTGCGAGGTCGATCAACTCGTGCTCAGTCGAGTCCCACAGTCCGTCGCCTTCGAAACAAAAGTATTCGAGGCCGTAACAGACCTTGTCGGGTTCAGGCACCATCTCAGGCGACCAAGACCGGAAGTTCTGCACGCGGCCGACCTTCACGCTTGGGTCGTGAATGTAGATCCAGTTGTCCTCGAACATCTGCCGATCTTTCAAAATCAACATCACGGTGAGGAAGTCGCGATACTTCAAGCTTTCGGCCGCGCGTTTTGTTCGCTCACTCACCGCGGGTGATAATCCGCAAACGAGTTCTCGCATCGGGGCGGATGAAATGATGTGTTCGGCTTCGATTGCGTGCAGATCGCCTTGTCCATTCTTGTATTCGACCGTCCAAGCGCCCGAGACTTCGTCATACGAACACCGCGTCACTCTGCAGCCGATCTCGAGCCTGCCGCCCAGCTCTTTCATCTTTTCTGCGCACATTTCCCACATCATGCCTGGACCGCGGCGCGGATAACGAAACGAATGGATGAGCGTCTTGATGACTTTGCTGCGGTCGCCGTTGTAGCGCTGCGGAATCAGCGCATTCTTGATCGCGCTGCCGAGCGAAAGCCCTCTGATCCGTTGAGCGGCCCAGTCGGCGGAGATTTCGCTGCAGCTCATGCCCCAAACTTTTTCGGTGTAGCTTTTGAAGAATGTGTTGAAGAGGCGTTTGCCGAACTGATTGCTCACCCACTCTTCAAAATTGCGCGGATTCCGCACCGGAAAGACGCGCGCTTTCAGCCACGAGAGGATGCAGAGTGTGGACCTGAAAACACCAAGCTTGAGCAGCGCTTCGAATGGTCTCAATGGATAGGAGAAGAATTTTCCGTCGTAAAAAATGCGCGATGAGCGTGGTCGCACGAGCATGTCGTTCGGCAAGATCTCCGTCCACAGATCTTCTACAGCTTTGGACTTCGAGAAGAAACGGTGCCCGCCGATGTCAAAGTGGAAACCGTTGTAAGTCACGGTCCGGGAGATACCACCCACGTAAACCGGGTCCGCTTCGAGAACGACGACGTCCACGTCTTCCTTCGAAAGAAGATAGCCCGCAGTCAGACCTGCTGGCCCGGCACCGATAATGGCGACTTTTGTTTTCATCTTCTACTACGCGACCCAGTTGCCCCGAGTGAAATTCCAGACGTACCAGCCCTGTACGCACAGCCCAGCAGCGCTGAGAAGCGCTACCGCCGCGATGCCGAATGCCCGCACAAGCATCGGCGGCGTGCGAACTTGACGCAGAAAATCCAAAAACGCCAGCACGATCAAAGCGTGCACGCAAAATTCATAGCGGAGCATGCTTTCCATGCTCACGCAGGCCACTCCGCTGACTGAGAGGTAATAAATTGCGGCCGCACAGAAATAGATGCCAGCACGGACCGGCAGGCCGGCCCGCCGTCGAATCGTCGGAAGCAGTTCGCAAAGCGCTACGCCAACGAGAAGTACGGCACCGAGCGTCATCGACAGTTGGCTCGCTTCGGTCGGATCATTCAGTGCTGGAACGAGCCAGCGATAACTCGATGGCTTAAACACCGCTAAATAATCGGGAATGATCCCCCAACCAGCCGTCTGCGTAAGCATGTAAATGTCCCAGTGGCCCCAGCGCAGTTGAGAGTAAACAAAAAATCCGATGGCGCCGCACGCCGCCACAAATGTCATACCGATCGCCGGCCCGTGTTCGCGAAGCCACTTCCGCGGCTCAATCAAACCGCGCCATCCAGTTTGAAAAAGCGAGCGCACCACTGGAAAAGCCGCACATACGATTCCGACGATCCGCGTCGCGGACATGACGATGCCGTGCGCCGCTGCCAGGATTTTGGCAGACCGGCCTTCCGCCGTGCTCCAGTAAATGAAGCCAAGCAACGCCATCAAGAAGAGCGATTCCGAGTAGCCCGCGACCAGAAAAAATGCTGCCGGATGGGCGGCGATCAGTAGCGCGCCGCAAATCTGAAGCGCGGGCGAAACATTCCAGCGCTTGCAAAACAGGAAGAAATAACTCCAGAAACCCCAGGCAGCGAGTTGAGCGGTGATCAGCAGTGCCGCGCCGGTGTCAATGGTGAGTCCGTAACGCAATAATGCAGCAATCGCAGGATAAGCGGGGAAAAATGCAACATTCGACACTTCCATGACCTTGTGATCGATCGGCGGGACAATGGTCTGATAGCCGCGATCGGCGATGTTGATGAACCAATAGCTGTCGTGCTGGATCAGACTCTGGTAGCGGTCCGAAAGTGGCCCTTCCGGCGCCAGCAGACCGAGCGTCATCGCGAGTTGCACAGCGGTCAGAAGTAATCCGGCGGCCAAAGGCCCGAGGAGCGACCGCAAGTGAGTCATGACGTCATGGGCAGAAAAGACCGAGGAGACAAGAAAGCTCTCGAGATTGCAAGAACTGAAACTTTCGGCGGAGGCAATCTCGGATCGCATTGTTTACAACTGGTGCAGCTGATTCGGGTGGCAGGGTTTGACGGCGGTTGCGCCTCGTTTATTCGCGAGAAGTTCTCGCCACTTTGTTTCTGCCACGCGCTGCGGTCGCCGCGGCGACACATCGCAACGCGATGTCTCTATCGCCCAGCGATCACGAGGACGATCTCCCCCTTTGGCGGATGGGCTTGGTAATGTGCGAGGAGCTCGCTGGCGGTACCGCGGCGGAACTCCTCAAATTTTTTGGTCAGCTCTCGCGCGACGCAAAGCTGCCGATCCGGCATCACATCCGTGCAGGCGGCGAGAGTCTTGGAGAGTCTGTAAGGCGACTCAAAAAAGATGACGGTCTCATCGCGTTCGGCTGCTGCTCGCAGCTCGCGCTCGCGCTGTCCGCTTTTGACGGGAAGAAATCCATGGAAAGAAAATTTGTCTGTCGAGAATCCGGAACCGAGAACAGCGGTCAGGATTGATGATGGCCCGGGAATGACCGTAAACGGGAGTTCGCGTTGAATGCATTCGCGAACCAGGCGCAAACCGGGATCGGACAGCCCGGGGGTTCCCGCGTCCGTAATTAGCGCAACGTTCTGGCCGCGCATGAGGCGTTCAGCAAGTTCCGCCGTGCGCGTGGCTTCGTTATGCTCGTGATAACTGATGAAGGGCTTCTTGATTCCGAAACGCTTGAGCAAGATTCCGGAATGCCGTGTATCTTCGGCGGCGATCAAATCGACCGATTTCAGTACGTCCAGCGCACGCAAGGTGATATCGCCCAAATTGCCAATCGGTGTGGCGACGACGTAAAGCATCGGGTATCATCGATTCAAAATCGCTGTTACGCTATCGAGCGCAGGCAACCCACGGACTTGGGCAGTCCACCCGACGACAACCGCGGTTTGGGTGGAAGGCCATTGGGTGCGTCGCTCCGGTGGCTGGACGTGGATTCCAAGCCATTGGCAGTAACCTAAAAGACACCGGCGACTGGCGTTTTGCCGAAGATCCAGATAATCCGAAACTCCAACGCTCGGCTTCGCTTCACCAGCCCAGAACCTTCGCGAAGATCAATGGCGCAACGATTGTAGCGTCGGACTCGATAATGAAGCGCGGCGTATCGACGTTGAGTTTTCCCCAGGTGATCTTTTCATTGGGCACTGCGCCTGAATACGATCCGAAGCTCGTCGTGGAATCGCTGATCTGGCAAAAATAACCCCATTCGGGCACAGGCGTGCTGACCACGTCCTGATTTAGCATCGGCACCACGCAAATGGGGAAATCGCCTGCGATGCCGCCGCCGATCTGGAAAAAACCGATAGAGGACTCCTGCGATACCTGCCGATACCATTCGGCCAGCGCGATCATGTATTCGATTCCAGAGCGGACTGTGTGCACGTCGGTTATCGCTCCGGTGATGCAGCGCGCGGCATAAATATTTCCAAGAGTGGAATCTTCCCAGCCGGGCACAAAAACGGGAAGGTCTTTGTGTGCGGCGGCGATCATCCAACTGTCGCCCGGGTCGATCTCGTAAAATTTTTTGAGCCGACATTCTTTGAGGATCCTGTAAAGGAACTCGTGTGGAAAACCAGATTCCTTTTTCTTCGCCGCGGCAATCCATTCATCGATAACCACTCGCTCGATCCGGCGAATGGCTTCCTCTTCCGGGATACAAGTGTCGGTGACCCGATTTAGATGACGCCCGAGAAGCTCTTCCTCCTGTTGCGGACTGAGCTCGCGATAATTCGGAAGGCGGACGTACTGACTGCGCGCGACCAGATTGAAAAGGTCTTCCTCCAAATTCGCTCCGGTGCAGGTGATGGCGTGGACTTTGTCACGGCGAATCATTTCCGCGAGAGAAACCCCGAGCTCCGCGGTGCTCATTGCGCCGGCGAGTGTGATCATCATTTTGCCGCCCCGATTCAGATGGGCGACGTAAGCGTCGGCAGCGTCTTTCAAGACTGCGGCATTGAAATGCCGGAAGTGGCGTTCAATGAACTGGCTGATGCTGCCCATCTTCACTTCACCAACTTTTGCAATCAGTGCTACTTGATTTGATGCAAAACTTCTAGCACGGCAGTCAAGCCTTAATCGCGTTTTTTCTCCGAAATTTCTCATGGTATTGCGGCGAGGATCTGCGCCGCCAAGATGTCCGGCATCACACCAAGCAAAAGAACTGCCACGGCGAGCAAACAAATTGTCACTTTCGCGAGGTTGTGATGGCTAATCAACGATGAGCGATCAAGGGCAGCCTCGGACCATTTGTCCACAAAGATGAACTTGAGAACCATGAGGTAATAATAGAGCGAGATGAAACTGCCAAACAGCGCGAGCGCCACGAGCCAGAGCAAACCGTGGTTTGGACTGGCGCGTAACGCAACGCTGAACAGGTAGAACTTTCCAAAAAATCCGGCCAGCGGCGGTATGCCAGCCAGAGAGAGCATGAAGATCGCCATGCAGCCAGCCAGGAGCGGCGAACTGGAATACAATCCGGAAAAGTTCGCTAAATTGTCGCCGCCCGTTTCGCGCCGTACGAAACCCACTACGCCGAATGCGCCGACGAGCGTGATGGCGTAAGTGGTAGTGTAAAACAACGCTGCTGAAAATCCGTCGCGCCCGCCCGCCACCAACCCGATCAATGTGTAGCCACCGTGCGCAACCGCAGAGTACGCGAGCAGTCTGCGCACATTCGATTGCGCCAGCGCAACCAGATTGCCGAGCAGGATCGATAACGCTGCCAGCACGGCGAGTACCGGCGACCAGCCGGCCAGCATCCCGTGCCATGCGGCGCTGCCATGCACGGGCGCAAATCCGATCAGCACGATTTTCCCCAGCACTACGAACGAGGCGACTTTTGACCCTGAAGCGATGAAGGCGGCGCTCGGAACAGGCGCGCCTTGATACGCATCCGGCGCCCATAGGTGAAACGGCGCGGCAGCAATTTTAAACGCGAAGCCCACAAGCGTCATGACGATCCCAACCGCAAGCAACGGCTGCACTGATGCGGTCGCCAATTTCGCTGAGATCGCGGCGAGCCCGGTTGTTCCCGACATGCCGTAGATCAGGCTGATTCCAAAAAGCGTGAACGCGCTCGAGGTGCTGCCGAACAGGAAATACTTCAGGCCCGCTTCAGCCGAGCGGAGATCGCTCTTGTCAAATGCAGCCATCACGTAAAGCGACAGACCAAGCAACTCCAGCCCGATAAAAATCATCAGGAACTCTTCACTGCCCACGAGCAGCATGAGGCCGACCGTTGCCAGCAGAACGATCGCCAGATATTCGCCTCGATGACGCAGAGACTTTTCTGATGTCGTCAAGAGAACTGTGAAAAACGCAAGCGCCATGCAGATGATTTTGAACAGAGACGTCAGCGGCGTGATCACGAGCATTCCGGCGAAAAGCGTCGCGTTGCGCGGCAACATCAGCACAGCGCCAATTGCGACTGCGAGGCCGAGTACGGCGACAAACGAGCAGAGCCCGTCACTTCGAGCGCTGGATGTGCCACCGGCATTTCGAGTCGGTTGCACCGGTGACACCGTTGCCCCAGCGGCCTCGCGTCCGGTCGTCAGGCCAATTGTGAGGACTACAAGCGCCGTCAGCACGACGGTTGCTTCCGGCGATGCAAGTTTGAGAAGCTCGAGATAGGACATCGTTACAACGTTAACCTCCGGATTTTAGAAACCTCATCGCCTCGACGGCCGGCATGATCCGATCGAGCAACAGTTTCGGATAAACTCCGACCGCAAGCGTTGCGAACATCAGCAGGCAGGCGCCGATTTTCTCTGCGGCCGTAATGCTCTGTTGCTCATTCCAATCCGGGTCGAGCGCCACCCGGCCTTCCTGCGTGCGGACGACGCTTGAACCTGCCTCGCCGAAGAACGATTGCTTTAACGCCCGCAAAGTGAACGCCGCCACGAGCACCATGCCCGCTCCAGTGATCCAGACCGCCAACGGATAAGTTTTCCACGCGCCAATGAGAATTGTGATCTCGGCGGCAAACCCGCTGAAACCGGGAATACCAATCGACGCGGCTGAAGCGATGACGAACGTAAACGCCGCAAACGGCAGCGCGTGGCTCAGATTCATTCCAGCCAGCGCGTCGAGATCGCGCGTGTGTGTGCGGCGATAGATCATGCGGCCGGCAACGGCAAAGAGCAGGGCCGCGATCACGCCATGCGAAAACATTTGCAGCACCGCGCCGGAAACGCCGAGCACATTCGCAGTAGCCAAACCAAGCAGCACGAAACCCATGTGGCTCACGCTGGAATAACCGATTACAAATTTCAGATCACTTTGGCGAAGCGCGACCGCTGCGGCATAAACAATTCCGATCACCGCCAGGACAGCGATCCATTTGCTCCACATCTGAAATCCCTGTGGGAAAAGATTCATCGCCACGCGCAGACCTGCGTAAGAACCGAGTTTCATAACGATCCCGGCGAGCAACATCGAACCCGCAGTGGGTGCAGCGGCATGGCCAGTCGGCGCCCAGGTGTGCAACGGCCAAATGCCGGCGAGCACTGCAAAACCGAGGAACAACACGGGAAACGCCCACGACTGGAGTTGCGGTGAAAATTGGAATTGCGCCAGTTGATTCAAATCTAACGAGCCCGCAGTCACGTAAGCGACGAGAATCCCGATGAAAACGAACATGCCACCGAAGAAAGAATACAGTGTCAGCTTGATCGCGCCGTATTCCTTGTTCGTGGATCCGAAGATGGCGATGAGGAAATATTTCGGCACGATCACCAGCTCATAGAAAACGAAGAGCAAAAACAGATTGGCACTGAGGAAAACGCCGTAGCAACCGGCCACCACCAGCAAAAGCCAGAAGAAAAATTCGTTTTGCCGATGTTCGACGTCCCACGAAAACAGCACCGTGCTTACAGCAGAGAGCCCAGTGACGAGAACCATCGTGAGGCTGACGCCGTCCAGCGCCAAATGGTACTCCATGCCGAGCGCGGGCACCCACGGCACGCGCACGATCGTTGTGAAATGCGCAAGATCAGCAACGGGCATGCAAACGAACGCCGCGAGTCCCAGAGCCAAGCCTGCGATGGTAGTAAGCAGCGCGATCCAGCGCGCGAAAACGTGCGGCAAAAACAGGAGCAGAAGCGCCCCGGCGAACGTGAGGTAAATCGTCCAGGCGATCATGCGGGTCCGATCGTGAAAGCGCGAACCCCTTCGGAAAAATTCAGGCTCGCTGAGGATGTCACAGTTTGTGATTTCCCCTGGGCAACGCGCTCGATGGGGACGATCTCCTTGCTCATTCGCGATGAATCTCAACCGAACAGCCGCGCCATGTGGACGACGGTTGTGTTGAAGATGTTGAACATGAATTGCGGCGCGATGCCGATGGCGAACATGAGCAGTGTTACAGGTACCACGACGAATTTTTCGCCCCGTAGAAGATCGGGAAACACGCTGCAACTTTCCATGAGCGGGCCGCTGAATAGCGATTGCATGGCGCGCACAAAGACGACGGCTGTCACGAGAAGACCAATCACAGCAATGGCGGTAAATAAACCGGTGATTGCGAATGCGCCTTTGAAAATCAGGAATTCGCCGATGAACCCGTTCAGGCCCGGCAGACCGAGCGATGAAAACATGGCGACGCTCATCCAGCCACAAAGCAGCGGCGTTCGTTGCATCAGTCCGCCGAAGTCGTCGATGCTGCGACGGCTGCCGGATCGTTGTTCGAGTAATCCGACGAAGTAGAACAGGGTGGCTGCGGTGATGCCGTGGTTAAAGATTTGCATGAAGACACCGCTCAGAGCTGCATGAACGTCGATCTTCGCGGCGACAATTGGCGAAGCAGTTACGGCAAAGAGAGCTAGCATGCAGTAGCCGAGATGATTGATCGACAAGTAAGCAATCATCCGTTTTAGATCGCGCTGTGCCCATGCAGCCAGCGGAGCGAACACGATGGAGCAGACCGCCAACACAAGCAGCCACGGCCCGATAATTTTGATTTCGTTGGGAAAAAGCGGAAGCAACAGACGCACGAAACCGTAAACGCCCATTTTTGAGAGCAGTCCGGTAAGTACCATCGCCACGCCGGTCGGAGCGGCTTGATACGCGTCGGGCAACCAGGTGTGAAACGGAAACAGCGGCACCTTTACCGCCAGCCCGATGAAGATTCCGGCAAAGGCAAGCCACGCAAGCTTCCCGGTGAGCAGGCCGTGCTTCCCGAGATCCGCCAGAGCCACAAAGTCGAATGTGCCCTTCACGAAGTAGATCCCCAGAAACGAGAGCAACATCGCCACGCTGCCGAGAAATGTGTAAAGGAAAAACTTGGTCGCGGCGCGGTCCCTATTTTCGCCGCCCCAGATTTTGATGAGTAGAAACGCCGGAATCAGGCTCATTTCGTAGAACAAAAACCAGAGAACGAAATTCTGTGCCGTGAATGTGCCGTAGAGCGCGGACTGCATTACCAGCATGGTCGCACAGAACCCGCGGCCGTTGGGATTAGGTCGGGCAAAAAATGCGAATGGAACAATGAGCGACGTGAGCAGGACGAGCAGCAAACTCAATCCATCAACGCCGACCAGATATTCAGCGTCGATCGCCGGAATCCATGCATGACGCTCGACGAACTGCAGCCCAGTCGCAGTGGCATCGAACTTTTGCCACAATCCCAGCGCGCATGCAGAGGACATGGCGTTAAATATCAAAGCGATGACGCGGCAATTCCTTTGCGGCCAGACGCAGACCGCAAGCGCGCCAAGGAGCGGAATGAAAATGATCGCTGTGATTACGCCAACCATGCGTACAGAAGGAGCAATGCCAGCATGCCGATGGCGACCATGCCGAGGTAAGTTTGAATTTGTCCCGAGTGCGCGGCGGACATCAGCCGGCCGAGCCCGCGAGCGCCAACCGTGGTTTCATCGACTCCAGCGTTGATGCCGCGCTCATCAACACCGCTTGTAAAGATTCCAAGAAGCTGGCCGATCGCGCCGAAGCCGCGCACCAGCCCATCCCAGAAATAGCGATCCATCCAGTTGGACAGGCGCGCGCTCATCCAACTGAATGCGATGATTGTGTGCGCATAAAGTTCGTCGATCCACATTTTGTTTGCCAGAAAGCGAAACAATGCGGGCTGCGCATATTCGAGTGGGTCAATTTCAGCTGGGCGATCTCCGTCTTGCACGCCAGCCTTGCGATATATCCACAAACCGACGCCGATGCCTGCACTGACGAGCACGAGCGAAACAAAGAGCATCGGCTGAATCAAACGACCGATCTCAAGGTGTACGGGTTCGCCAGTCAGATACCCATGCAGCCATGGCCATGCAGGCGTGAGCAACACGCTTGGTAAGATTGCGCCCACCGCCAGCACGGTAAGAGGCATCGTCATAACAGGCGGGCTTTCGTGCGCATGCTCCGCGGCAGTGCGTGAGTTCCCCAAAAAGACATAGATGATTTGCCGGGTCATGTAGAGCGCAGTGAGAACAACTCCAGCTAAAATCAGGTAGTACGGCACCGGCGACATCGGCCAAGGCGCTGTTGCGTGAAGAATTTCTTCCTTGGTCCAGCCCCCGGAGAAAAGGAACGGGACACCGCTGAGCGCCATCATTCCGATGGCGTACGTTACAAACGTGACCGGCATGAAGCGCCGCAGGCCACCCATTTTCTGAATGTCCTGTTCGCCGTGACATCCGTGAATCACCGAGCCAGAGCCAAGGAACAGAAGCGCTTTGAAAAATCCGTGCGCGAGCAAGTGCATGATGCCGGCTGCCACGCCGCCCACGCCCAGCGAGACCATCATCAAACCGAGTTGCGACACCGTTGAATAGGCGAGGATGCGTTTGATATCGGCTTGGGCGATCGCGATGAGCGCAGCCATGAGGGCCGTAGTTACACCGATCCAGACAACGACGGTGAGGGAGGATGTCACGCCGTTGATCGCGCCTAGCGAGAAGAGCGGGTACACGCGGGCGACCAAAAAAACTCCGGCGGCAACCATCGTTGCCGCGTGAATCAACGCACTGACCGGAGTCGGGCCTTCCATCGCGTCCGGCAGCCACACGTGCAGCGGAAATTGCCCCGACTTTCCGACTGCGCCGAAGAAGATTAGCAGCGCGATGAACGTAGCGCTGGCGCCGAGCATGGCCAGGCCGGCGCTTTCGAGACATCCTTTCCCGTCATCGTAAAAAAGCAGTGTGCCGCTGCGATTGTAAAGCCAGAGCATGCCGAGAAAAAATCCCATGTCGCCGATACGCGTGGTGATGAATGCCTTCTTTGCAGCAGCCGCCGCGCTTGGTCGCTCGATCCAGAAGCCGATGAGCAGATACGACGCGAGTCCTACCAGTTCCCAGAAAATGAAGAGCAGAAGCAAGCTGTTCGCGATAACCACACCGAGCATCGCGCCGGAGAAGAACGATAAATACGCGAAAAAACGTACAAAATTTTTGTCCTCCGCCATGTAGCCAATGCTGAAGACAAAAATGCAAAGCCCCACCAGCGAGATCATCAGCAACATCGCGGCGGCAAGCGGATCGAGAACAAATCCGAGCCGAAGCGCGTTATCGCCGAAAGTGAACCAGGTGAAATTTTGAACCGCGCGGAAGCCATGAGTTTGCAGCGTCGGCAGGAACGCCACAACCGACAATGCAAGCACGGCGACTTGCCCAGCGACTGCGAGTGCTGCGGCGCTTCTGCGTCGCGCGTTCGGCAAACTCAAAATTATCAGCGAAGCCGCGAATGGCACGCCAGGGATCAGCCAGAGATAATTCAGAATCCAAGCGCTCATCTTTTAGTGAATTATTTCATCCTTTGAGCTGATCGAGTTGATCGACATTCGTGGTGTGATAGTGGCGATAAACGGCGATGACCATCGCCAGACCAACCGCGGCTTCGGCAGCGGAGATCGCTATGGAGAAGATTGCGAGCATCACGCCGGTTGGCTGGTGCGGTTGCGGAGCGAAACGCCAGAACGCGATGAAATTCAAATTGGCCGCGGCCAACATCAACTCGATGCCGATGAGAATGAAAATAGCGTGGCGCCGGCTCAAGGCGGCGAGCAGACCGATGGAAAACAATGCGCCGGAAACGGCGACGAAGGCTTGCAGTGTGGGTGTCATCGCAGTCCAGGTCGAAAACGCCCAACGTCAAACGTCCAACGTCCAACGTCCAGCTCAGAGTCACGTCTGAATTGAGCGTTGGGTGTTGAGCGTTGAGCGTTGAGCGTTTGCTTCCTCTTCTTCATCGTTTTTCCTCCATTACGAGAATGAGCGCGCCGATTAGAGCGGCGGTCAGCAGAACGCCCACGCATTGCAATGGCCACACGTAACCGGTCATTAACGCTTCGCCGATTCTTTTGACGGTGAGCGCCCGAATGTGCGGGGCGACGATGGCAAGTGATTGCGTCTTTAGAATCGACCATGTCAAACCACAGAACACAGCGAAAGCAATTAGCACACCCGTCCAGTTAAAGCCGCGATCTTTTCCCACATCGCGCCGCGTCAGCAGAATCGTGAAAACGATCAACACCGCGACCGCGCCGATGTAAATGAACACCAGCACGAGGCCGACGAACTCTGCGCCGAGCAAAAAGAAAAATGCCGCGAGGCCGACCAAGGCCACTGCGAAACACAGCGCAGCGTGCATCAGCTTTGGCAACGTCGCAGCCGCCAGCGCCGCGGCCAGCGTCAGAATGGCGACGAGGATAAACGCGGCGTTGTTCATTCCGCGAAACGATAAACGCGAGGCGCGAATTTTCTTCGCGTGTCGAGCAGGATCGACAGGGCAGTGTAAACAACGACGATCACGACCAGTGACCACAGCCATCCGCGCAGGCCGCGTCCGGCATAATGCCAGACGGCAGCGGCGATGATGCAGGTGAAAGCCATCGGCAACATGAATTTCCAGGCGAAATTCATCATTTGATCGACGCGCATGCGCGGGAGGGTTGCGCGAAGCCAGATGTAAACGAAAAGCAACGCACTCAGCTTTACGAAAAACCAGACGTAGGAAGGAATAATTTCGAGCACGCGCGCAGGCGCATGCCAGCCGCCAAGGAACAACGTCGCTGCAAGGCCGCTGACGGCGAACATCCCAATGTATTCCGCCATAAAAAACGTGGCATATTTGAACCCGGAATACTCGGTCATGTGGCCGGCGACGATTTCCGATTCGCCTTCGGGCACGTCGAATGGGGTGCGGTTCGATTCCACGAGACCGGAGACAAAAAACAGAATGAACGCGACACCACCCCACGGCGTGAAGACAAACCAGCGCGGCACAAGGCCGTACGTGTATTCAGCCTGCGCGGCGACGATCCGGTCGGGCATGAGCGAGCCGACCACCATTACCACAGGCAGAACGGTTATGATCAACGGCAGTTCGTAGCTGAACATTTGCGCGATCGCGCGCATCGCACCAAGCATGGAAAATTTATTGTTGCTAGCCCAGCCGGCCATGAAGACAGCCAGTTCCGTAGTCGCTCCAACGGCGAAGAAAAATAGTATGCCGCCATCGATGGTAAACGGCGTCATGTTCCGGCCATACGGAATCACGCCGAGGGTGAGGATCGCCACAGCGGCGATGAGGACCGGCGCGATGAAATGCACGAGCTTGTCGGCCCGCGCCGGCACGATGTCTTCCTTGATCAGCATTTTAATGCCGTCGGCGATCGGCTGGAAAAGCCCGAACGGCCCGACCCGATTCGGCCCGTAGCGATTTTGCATCCGCGCAAGAATTTTCCGCTCCAGAACGGACATGAGCGCAAAAAGCGTGAGGAACACAGCGAGTAGCATGAAAATGTTGATCAGAATAGACGCTACCTGGATCACCCAGCCGGGCGACCCCGCCAGCCATGAGAGCAGCCATTGCTTGGCGTTAACGAAGAGCTGGTCGACAAATTTGCTCATCCCGGATGAAGAAAACCGTTGATTGCCAGGTTAATCAAGACAGAACACGGATGACTTTTGCCATGGAGCCAGCTCGTAACGGGCCCGGCGGCAATATTCATCTTTCGCATAGAGTGGTTTTGGCTTTGCAGGGAGCCTTGGGTGCAGTACCTTTGGCGTCCGCCATGCGAACACTCGTCTTGTTGCTCGCCGCTCTTTTTGCGAGCGCCGGTTTGGTCCGCGGAGAAATCAAGACTCCGGAGAACGCGCCCATTGAGATCACTTCCACCGGGGAGACGACATATGAAAATGGGCTGGCAACGGCGCACGATAATGTCGCGATTCACATTGGCGATACAGACATTTACGCCGATTACGCACAATACAATTCCACCACGCACGACGTGGAGTTGAGAGGCCACGTGCGAATCTATCGTGATAAGAGTCTCTACGTCACAGACAGCGGCGTTTACAACACCGAAACAAAAAAGATCCGGGCAATAAGTGGGCGCACCGAGTCGGAACCATATTTCCTCGGCGGCGAGAACGTGAGTTCAATTTCCGAGAATGCTTATCTCATACGAAACGGCACTTTTACGACGCACGATTCGGCGAGACCCGATTTCCATCTTCACGCGAGAAAGATCCGTATTTACGAGAAGGACCGCGTAATTATGCAGTACGTCACGGCATACATCGGAAACGTGCCGGTTTTTTGGTGGCCGTACCTGTACCAGTCACTCAACGAGACGTTCAGTTTTACGGTTTCACCGGCGTACTTGAGTTCATGGGGACCGTCGCTCCTCACCCAGGTGACATTCCCAATCACAGACAATATCCACGGGCGGTTGCGGCTTGATTACTTTGGCCGGCGAGGCCCGGCCATCGGGTTCGATCCGGTTATCGATTATGGAAAGGACGACAATAGCCAAGCGAGGCTAAAAACGTTTTACATCCAGGACCAAAACCCGAACCTGAATCAAACGACCGTGCCGCGACAGAATGTTCCTACAGGGCGATACCGGCTTAGTCTTGAAGACCGGACGAACTTTTCCGACGATATCTACGGCATCGCTAATACCACGAAGCTAAGCGACCAGTACGTGATGCAGGACTTTTACCAAGGCGAGTTTCAGATCGATCCTGTTCCGGACAATGTAGTCGCATTAACGAAGGCGAATCCCTTTTTCACCATCACGGGCATCGCTCGTTTCCAGGCTAACGAGTTCTTCACCACAACAGAGCGTTTGCCGGAAGTCGTGTTGGACATTAAGCGCCACGCCCTTTTCGGGGGGCCCATTTTTTACGAAGGCGAGAGCGGCTTTGCTGATTTGCGGTTACAATTCCCCGACGGTTCAGGTTTTGAGAATTACGGCACCACCCGTTTAGATACCTTCCATCAACTAACTTATCCAAACACATATTTTGGATGGCTTTCCATCGTGCCGCGGGTTGGCTATCGCGGTACCTATTATGGCAAGACGTGGGACTTGGGATCGACAACCTTTGTGCCGCCATCAAGTCCGCTGGTACCTGACTTTATTCTGCCGCCCCCCACAACGGCTAACCCAGTCAAATTCGACGGAGACACGTTTCGCTCGGTGTTCAACACGGGCGCGGAAGCTTCCTTCAAGATCTCGCGAACATGGGAGAACGTACAAAGCCGCGCGGTCGGCTTAGACGGACTTATGCACGTTATCCAACCATTCACAGACTTTTCATACGTTAAAGAAGACGGCCCAAACCCCACGTCGATTTTGGAGTTCGATCGATTTGAACCGTCTACACAACTGCGGGCGATCGACTTCCCACAGTTTACGACGATCGACTCAATCGATAGTTGGACAGTGTGGCGGGTGGGCGTTCGCAATCGCCTGGAGACGCGGCGCGACGATCAGACGATTACCTGGCTTGAACTCGATACCTTCTTGGATGTGAACTTCGAGAATCCGTACGATCGCACCGACTACTCAAACTTTTTTAATAATCTCCGGTTTACACCGCTGCCGTGGATGTCGTTTACGGTAAACTCGCAAGTGCCTGCTTTCGCGAAGGGTTTTACCGAAGTGAATACGTTCGCGAGCGTGCAACCGGTCGCCAATCTGCAATTAAGCTTCGGGCATCGCTATTTGAATGACAATCCGTTTTTCCAGAACAGCAGCTTGTTTGTTGTCGGTGGATATTATCGACTCAATGATAACTGGGGCGTTGGAGTTCAGGAACAATATGAAGCTACGACCAGAATCCTTGAGGAGCAGCGCTATTCTATTTACCGCGATCTGTCCTCATGGGTGGCTTCGTTCGGGGGAGTGATACGCGACAACTCCGGAGTGAATGAATACGGCGTTTTATTCACCATAACGCTAAAAGCATTCCCGAAGTTTGGATTCGATATGAACTTTGACCCTGGGTCTTCAGGACAATGAACGAACGTGCGCGAATAATCTCAAGGCCGCAGGATGCTGTAGCCCACTCGTGCTGCGGCTGATTCGCCCGCAGCATTCTCCAATCATGGATCTTGCGATCATCGGTTCCGGTTACGTTGGCCTCGTCACCGGCGCCTGTTTCGCCGATGTTGGCCATAATGTCACTTGCGTCGATAACGACGCACAAAAGATCAAACAACTGCAAGCCGGTGAGGTGCCGATTTATGAACCCGGGCTTGAGGAAATAATTCATCGGAATGTCTCGGCGCGTCGGCTGCGCTTCACCGGCAGCATTCAGGACGGAGTGGACAACTCGCAAATCGTTTTTATCGCTGTTCCTACTCCGCAGCTGCCGGATGGCGACGTCGATCTTAGTTTTCTGGAGAAAGTTGCGCGGGAAATCGCAGGCGTGCTGACCGATTATCGCGTGATTGTTGACAAGAGCACAGTGCCAGTGAAGACGGGCGAGAAAGTGGCGGAATCAATCAAAAGATATAACCGCCACGGCGCGAAGTTTGATGTGGTCAGCAATCCTGAATTCTTGCGCGAAGGCTGTGCCGTGCACGATCTGATGCATCCGGATCGCATTGTGATCGGAGCGCAAAGCGAACATGCCATCGATCTCATGAAGAAGGTCTATGAGCCATTTATGGCGCCGATACTCGTGACCGATATCAACAGCGCCGAGCTCATCAAACATTGCGCAAACTCATTCCTGGCGCTGAAAATTTCATATATCAACGCGGTCTCGGCGATCTGCGAGGCGAGCGGCGCTGATGTCGAAAAGGTCGCTGACGGAATTGGAATGGACCATCGAATTGGCCGTGATTTCCTAAACGCTGGAATTGGATACGGCGGTTCCTGTTTTCCCAAGGATATTGCTGCCTTCATTACGATCAGCGAGCGGCTCGGCACTCCATTCAATCTGCTCAAGGAAGTGCAACGCATAAACAATACTCAAAAAGAGCGTTTTCTGAAGGCGATCCGGGAAACCCTGTGGGTTTTGCGGGAAAAGCGGATTGCAGTCTGGGGCCTCACATTCAAGCCAGATACAGATGACGTTCGCTCGTCTGTGGCTATAGAACTGGTGGCAACCCTCCTGCGCGAAGGAGCGCATGTGGTTGCCTACGACCCGAAAGGGATGCAAAAGGCACGCTCCATAAAAGCGATCGCCGATGCAGAATTTGCTTCATCGGCCCTCGAAGCAGTGAGCGATGCCGAAGCGCTCGTCGTCGCCACGGAGTGGAATGAATTTGCCAACGTGGATCTCACCGTGGTGAAAGAAAAAATGAGGACGCCGATGGTGTTCGACGGGCGAAACCTTCTTGATCCTGAAACGATGAGGCGACTGGGGTTTCATTATCATTCGATCGGACGCGCCAGCGCGAAGCCGCAGTAACAACCGGAAATATGGCGCCCCGTGAGATAAGGACGCCTTTGTGTCGGAAGTCGGATAACGCGGCTCTATCTCACGGGGCTCGCCAAATCGCACTGAAGGCGCTCCGCACATGGCGAAACGGGAAACGCTTTGCCGATTCCATCATTTCGCCGTCGCTCGCGCAAACGAGTCTTATGCGGTCCGATCGCGCGTTTGCGCTCGAATTGTTTTACGGCGTCCTGCGCAATTTAACATTGCTGGATTTTTGGATCGGTTGCCTGCGCGCTTCGCGGGTTGAGAGCGATCTTCGCGATATTCTGCGACTCGGTTTATATCAACTCTTCCTTCTCAAAACCGCTCAACATGCAGCAGTCCACGAGACGGTAGAGCTTGCGCCGAAAAGGCAGCGAACAATCATTAATGCCATGTTGCGCGCTGCGGCGCGGCGGACAAACGAGTTGCTCGCCCTCGCCCATGCGCAACCATTGTTCGTTCGAACGTCGCATCCGCAATTTCTTGTCGAACGCTGGCAGCAGCACTTTGGCGCGGAACATGCGGAAAAGCTGTGTGAATGGAACAATCTTCCTGCGCCAGTTTATGCGCGCATCAATTTGTTGAGAATCGATCGAACGGAATTCTTGCGGACTTATCCCGAATCGCGTCCTGTCCCTGGGAATCTGAACTTCGTGAAAGTCAATTCGTTACCCTCCGACGCTCTGGAGCGGGGTCATTGCTACATTCAGGACCCCAGCACCACGATTGCCTGCCAGTTGCTGGATCCAAAACCCGGAGAAAGAATCCTGGATGCGTGCGCAGCGCCGGGCGGGAAAACCGCACTTATCGCGGAGCAGGTCAAAAACCGAGCATTCATTGCGGCATGCGATCGCGAGCACCGACGCGTTCGGGTGATGCGCGCTAACTTTCAACGACTTGATGCTCGGATCGCATCGGTTGAGCAGTGCGATTGGACAAAACAGCCGCGATCAATTCTTCAATCGGCTAATGGCGGGTTTGATCGCGTGTTAGTTGACGCTCCATGCAGCAACACTGGCGTGATGCGTCGCCGCGTGGATGTACGTTGGAGATTAACCCCGGCGGACTTCGGGCGCATGCAGCAGCGGCAGATTGCGATCGTCCGCGCTGTGCTTCAGTCGTTGAAGCCGGGCGGTGTCATTGTTTACAGTACGTGCAGCCTTGAGCCGGAAGAGAATGAAGAGGTCGTTCGTCGCATTCTCGCGGAGATGCGGGCCCTGCGCTTGGAAGCGGAAAGGCATTCGCTGCCTTTTCGCGACGGTTTTGATGGCGCATTTGCGGCGAAATTTATTCGGACCGCCTAAAGTTTGGAGTTCCGCCTTTAGGCGGTCCCTTCCTGAGAGCCGCGTAAACGCGGAACTCCAAACGTTCAGGTCGTACGAGTTGCATCCGGCCCGGCTGGTGGAATGATAAGCGCCTATGCACGACGCCCGGTTCGACAAACTCGCCAAACTCCTGGTGGAATACTCTATTCGTCTCAAGCGCAATGAAACGGTCCTGATTGAGGCATTCGATATTCCTGCCGAAATGACCGTCGCGCTAATACGCGCGGTGCGGAAAGCCGGCGGAGTGCCTTTTGCGCAGACTTATCAAACCCGCGTAAACCGCGCGCTCGCGCTCGAAGCCTCGGATCGACAGCTGAAACTCATGGCAAGCCACGAACTGGCGCGCATGAAAAAAATGAACGCTTACATCGCCGTGCGCGGCAGCCACAACATCACCGAACTAGCCGATGTGCCGCCGGAGAAGATGAAACTGATCGGCAAAAAAATGCGCCCGGTGCAAGACCAGCGGGTTAAAAAGACAAAGTGGGTCGTCTTACGCTGGCCAACTCCCTCCATGGCACAGCTTGCTGGGATGAGCACGGAAGCGTTTGAAGATTTCTATTTTGATGTCTGCACACTGGACTATCGCAAACTGCTACCCGGGATGAGGGCGCTGAAGCACTTGATGGAAAAAACCGACCGCGTTCAAATCAAAGGTCCCGGTACTGATCTGCATTTCAGTATCAAGGGAATTCCAGCGGTGATCTGCGGTGGCGATCGCAATATTCCCGATGGTGAAGTTTTCAGCTGCCCGGTGAAAGATTCCGTGGAAGGCCACGTCACCTTTAATGCGCCGAGCATTTATCAGGGAATCGCTTTTGATGGCATCCGTCTCGAATTCCAGAACGGCAAGGTCGTCGCTGCGACGAGTAACGAGACAAAAAAGCTAAACAAGATTCTCGATGCAGATCCAGGTGCCCGTTACATAGGCGAATTTTCGCTCGGCTTTAATCCGCGTGTGCTACAACCCATGCGCGATATCTTGTTCGACGAAAAAATCGCTGGCTCATTTCATTTCACCCCGGGACAAGCTTACGAAGAGGCAGACAATGGAAACCGGAGCCAGGTTCACTGGGACATGGTCAGCATCCAGCGCCCCGATTACGGCGGCGGAGAAATCTACTTCGACGGCAAATTGATTCGGAAAAATGGCGAGTTTCTGCCTAACCAATTGCGTTCGCTAAACCGATAGGGTCGGCGTGTTGCGCCGACTCCCGAAAGCTTTCGGGACGGCGCGGCGTCCCTACAACAGGATCCTCGCCTGCTACGCTCGCTTCGGCCCCCCAAGAAGATTTAGTTGCACCATGGCGATGTCGCCATGCTCGTTGAGCTCGAGATTTGCGATTTCAAACATGGGCGCGCCTTCGGCGGGATTTGGGCCAGCGCCGGGCAACTGAACAATGACCTGCTTGGAGTTCGAATTGAGGATGACCGATGCAATCTCGAGTGACGGCGAGAACTCAAGCGTGCTGATCTGGAACGGAATCGTGACGAACACAGAGGCACGTCCCTGTGGTGACGGGATGAGCTGGACCGGTGCTGTCTCAGAATTAGGGATTATTTGCAATCCTGACACCGCGATTGAGGGCATGCCAGTCAGGGTAGGTCTCTGTTGCTGGGATGGAACCACGCGAATGGTGCCTATCGCGCCAGCGACGGGCTGAATCTTTACGATTTCGAAGGCGACCTGCAAGTTCAACGCAGACTGCGCGCGCTGAGGCGAAGGCAAACGCATCGTGACAAGCTTCGATATGGGACGCACTTTCAAGACACCCATCTTAAAGCTCGGCGTCAACTGCATGGCGGCGATCTCGAAAGAGAAAGTAATCTGCACGGATGTTTGCATCGTGGCAGCAGGTGGTTGTGGCTTGGCCACGGACGGGGCCGGGGCTTTGTGTATTGGAGCGATTGGAGTTTGGGTTGTTTCTGGCATGGTTGCGGGTGTGGTTATTTGCGGAAATACAGGTTCACTGGAAATAGCACTTGGAAAATCAGACGCGGACTCGGTAGCGGGTTCGCTCAGTGGAAATTGACTCGCAGTTGAGATGATCTGGTCAGGTAGCTCTTGCGCGATTGGTTCAACCCCGAAAGCGTTCGGAGTTGACGGTTCTACGACGGGCCAAGCAAATTCTGCGCCGGCAAGCGCCTCCTCACTCGGCGCCTCCACGGGCAAGACGGATTGTTTCGAATCTCCGAAAAACTCGACCGGCTCCTGCGTGTAGAATGTGGCTCCCTCTCCATCTTCCGAGATCTCGGTCGGCTGTTGTGGAACGATCGCAGAAACTTCGGCAAACTCACTCGTTGCTGAAGCCGTGGCCATTTCAGTAGCCTGCGGGATACTCGGTTGCGGAATGTCCGGCGCTTGTTCGACTACTTGTCCTACAGATGATTCGAAGTCCGGCTCGGCAATCGGCGTTAATTCGCGCTCGGGCTCGCGGCGGGCCGGGGCCCGTGCGGTCTTTGCTCTCCGTTCTTTCAATCGATCGAAAGTGCCGCTCGGTTTGCGTGCAGGCACGGCACTGTGTCGCAACGGAGCTTGCCACGGTTTTAATTCCACCGAAACCTGACGGGGTCCCGCAACAAAGCCGTTGTCCCTACTCGTCTGCGCCGGCGCGACTCTCGGCTTGAATACGGCAGTGCCGCCGTCGGCGGTGGCCTCCGCGGGAGGTTCAAGCCGCAAATGACGTGGGACGTTGAAAGCATGCCGACGCACAACGGGCACGATCACCCAAGCCAGTATGATTATGGCCGCCAACAGCAAGCCACCGACAATCGCCAGCCTTCGGCTCGCCACGCCCGTAGTGGCGGTTGACGAGACGTTTGCGGACGCTGGAGCCGCAGCGGGTTTCTCCGACGGACTTGTTTGGACGGGGACTTGCTGATTGTTCTGTTCGCTGGATGGAGATGAAGCCTGTGGCGTCTCAGCTCCGACAGCTTGCGCCGCAGTTGTTGTCGATTCGCCGCCAACCGGGGGCGATTCAGATGCCGGTTGTTGTGGCTGAGGGCTAGTTTCCGCACTTGATTCGCTCGAGGCCGAAGTCGGCTGTCCAGCTGTTGCATCAGCGCTGGCAATTTCCATCCCGGCATTTGGCTCCTTTGCCGCTGGGCCCAAGGCAAGCGTTTCTCCCTTCGATGCTTCGCCCTGTTTGTTTGCAGCAATAGGACTCGGCTCAACTGCCGGACCTCCCTCCGTCTGGGGCGCAACCACATTTGTTGTATCGAACGCCAGCGCAGGCGCGGTTGAACCTTCCGGCCTTTTCATCCAACCGACATCATAAAAAGCGTCGGCAAAAACAGTGTTAAGCGCTGCTGAATAAATCTTGTTAGCCGAGCTGGCCCAATCCGCAGCCTTCTCCGGATTGTTATGCTTATACTCCCACGCCGCCTGGGCGTAATAAAGCGCCGGCGTATCTCCGGTAAATTGAAACTCCTCCATCATCGCGTGCGCGCGGCTCTCTTTTCCCTCGAGCAAAATCGTCATGTAAATCTTGAATTTAATAAGCTCTGCCGCCTGATTTTTAGCGCCTCCCGGCATTCGATTATATAGCGCCTCAAAACGCTCTTGCGCCTTTGCGTAGTCCTTCTTCTTAAAGGGAATTTGCGCGAGGTTGTATTGCGCTTCGCGGAGTTTCGGGTCCAGCCGGGCTGCCTTCTTAAATGCAGCTTCGGCTTGGTCAAATTGCTGCTGCGCCATCAGAATCTCGCCGCGTAAATTCAAAATGGCCGGCTTATTCGGGTCGGCCTGGTCGGCTTCATCGATCAATTTAAGGGCCGCCGCGAAATCACCTTGCCGAAGGGCCTGTTGCGATTGCTCGAATTTCGAACGCGCGGCGGCTTTGGTCTTTTCCGAGCGCTCGGTGGCGGTCGTCAGCGGCAATGAAGGTCGCCCTTCGCCGGCCGGCTTTTCCAGCCACCCGACTTCGTAAAGAGATTCTGCGAAAAGTTTGTTCAGCTGCGGTGAGTAATTCTTTTCCGCTGCGCTGATCCAATCTTTGGCTTCGCTTTGATTCTTCTGTTGGAGCGCGACCGCTGCCTTCACATAATCAACGGCCGGGGTGTCGGGCGAAAGCTCCAGCTTGGCCAGCATCGAATCCACCATGTTCCCGTTGCCCTCCTGCAGATACGTCAGAAGAATTTTGTATTGAATCAGCTGCGAAGCTTCTTTCGCCAGATCGGATTCACCACTGGAGAGCAGTTGCTCAAAACGGTTCCTCGCCTCCGCCCAATCCTTTTTGAGAAACGGGATCTCCGCCAGGTTAAAGCGCGCATTCCAAAACTTCGGGTCGATCCTGGCCGCTTCCTGCAATGCAGTTTCCGCTTCATCGTATTTGCCCTGTCGCATCAGGATGACGCCACGCAGATTTTTTGACGCGGCAAGACCAGGCTGGCGAGCATCGATGGCGTCGAGTTGCTTTAACGCCTCCGAAAATTTCTTTGCATCAAACGCGCGATACGCGGCGTTGTACATCTCCTCCAGCTCCGCTTTCGTCGGAGCGACATTTTCTGCCGCAAATGATTTTGCTGCGAGTGAAGCAAGCACCAGCGCGGCCACCGCCGCCATCCCCCAGAGTCTCATGCGGTAGCGATTGAAGCCCTGTTCGGGGCGTCTGACAAGTGGAAAGTTGCTTTTGCGAATCGATTTTTCAGCGGCCTTCGGAAAAAGCGTCAACCGTCGTGATGGTCTCCTGCTGGCTCAGTCATTGAGATTGGCCACGATCCGTAAACCTTCCAAAGTGAGGTGGGGACGAATCACGCCGATCTCTGGCAAGCCTCCGGCGATCAGGCGCGCGTAGCCGCCTGTCGCTACGATCCAGACCTTTTTGCGCGGAAACTGCTCTGCTCTGATTCGCGCAAGGATTTCCCGAACCAAACCACGATACCCGAACACGGTGCCGGACAGCATTGCCTCGATCGTCGATTTACCCACCGCGTGTCGGGGCTCTTTCAACGACAGCCTGGGCAAGAGCGCCGTTCGTTGATATAGAAAGTTAGTCATCGCTTCGAGTCCCGGCGCAATCACGCCGCCGACGTAGCTGCGGCGCTCGGAAACGATGTCGAAAGTTACTGCAGTGCCGAAATCCACAACGATTGCGGGACATCCATAAAGCTCCGCGACTGCCGCAGCATTCGCCAGTCGATCTGCTCCAATCGATCGCGGCTTGGCATAATCTATTTCCACACCCAGCTTCAGCTTCCAACCCAGCCAGAGCACCTTTGCCTTTTTTCTTGCCGCGTTTGAGATCGCAGAGTTTTTTGCCGGCACCACCGACGAGACAATCACCTTCTGCACCTTTCGTTGTACAAGAAATCCCGAGACCACACCGCTCGAGAGCTTGTTGGTAGCGATTCGGGTAGGAGCCGAGATTCGCCTCTTCGACGCAAACGCAAACTTTGCGTACGAATTACTGATATCGACCAACAAATAATCGCAGCTACCCCCCACGCTAAGATGCAGACACAGAACGCTAGACGTAGTCAAGCATCCGTCGCATATGACCCATTCGTCGCATACGCGCTTGCGACGCTCCTGCCAGCGCGTAGCCTCGATTTATGAGAAGATTGGTGCATCGCCCGCGTCGCTTGCGACGTTCTGCCACTCTGCGCAATCTCGTCCGCGAGACACAATTAAGCGTCCACGATTTCGTTCTCCCGCTGTTTGTAAGTGAAAAATTGGATCACCGCCGGCCGATTGCCAGCATGCCCGGGGTCTTTCAGTTGTCTGTGAAAGAGATCGCCGATGAAGCGCGCGCTGCTCACGACCTTGGGCTACAAGCCGTCCTGCTTTTCGGCATTCCGGAACAGAAAGACGAACAGGCCACCGGCGCGTACGCAGAAAATGGGGTTATTCAAAAAGCGCTGCAAGCGATCAAATCAAAATGCCCCGATCTGGTTACCATCACCGACGTGTGCCTGTGCGAATACATGAGCCATGGCCACTGCGGCGTCACTCGGATTGACGGAGATCATTTCCACGTCCTCAATGACGAGAGTGTCGAACTGTTGGTGAAAACATCGCTGTCTCACGCCGCCGCAGGCGCAGACATGGTGGCGCCCAGCGACATGATGGATGGGCGCATTGGCGCGATCCGCGAGGCGCTCGATTCCGCAGGATTCGATCAAACGGGTATCATCAGTTACGCCGCAAAATTTGCGTCGGTGTTTTACGGGCCATTCCGCGACGCAGCCGAAAGCCCGCCGCAGTTTGGCGATCGTCGTTCTTACCAGATGGATATCGCCAACGCGAATGAAGCGTTGCGCGAGGTAGCGCTGGATATCGATGAAGGAGCGGACATCGTGATGGTGAAACCTGCTTTGCCCTACCTTGATATCTTATGGCGCGCCCATGAGCGCTTTGGAAAACCCACTGCGGTTTACAATGTCAGCGGCGAGTACGCCATGGTCAAAAGCGCTGTCGAGAAAGGGCTCTTGGACGAGCGCGCCGCCGTCCTCGAGATTATGACGGCGCTCAAACGCGCCGGCGCGGACATTATTGTCACCTATTGGGCACGCGAACTCGCGAAATGGCTGCGGGAGTAACAAGCGCCAATGGTGAAACCGCGCAGCATGTTTACCTGAAGCGTCTCGCGTTCCTGTGGGCGCAGGCGCAGGGATTTTCCGCATGCGCAATGGAAGTGAGTTTGCCAAAATGCCGATATCGGGCCGACGTCGCCGGCTATCGATCGCACCCAAAACAAATTGGATCGACAGCGGTCTTCGAATGCAAACAAGTGCTTTGCGATTTGCGACGAGACAATTGCCGCACCAATGCTGCGCGCCAGCGGCTCGAAGCAATCTGTAAACGTCGCCTGATTCTTGAAACCCGCTTACACGCACATTATCCGAGCTTGCGGAGTGCTGATTCCCTCTTCCCGGAATTTGACTCGCAGAGCTTCGCCGCGATCGGTCACCGCGGTTACGCGCGTCTGTTGCGTGAGCTGCGCGCACTTCAAAGTCGTCTCTATGGTTGCACCAAGTTTGAGAAATTGATTCGCTACCGCTGCGCGAATTTGTTCTTCCTTGTTCTGCCTGAGGAATTATTTCGCGATCCAGAAATCCCAGCCGGCTGGGGCGCGCTCGTAGAATCAAGCGGCGCGTTCACACTCGCCCGCAAACCAGTCTGGTACGAAACTAAAGAAGAGAATCGCATTCGCCTTTTGCACCGAATCGCCGTGGCCGGAACACGAGCTCAAAATCGAAAACTGCATGATCCCAGCGTCTTCCTGCAGCTGCCCTAAGCTGGCACGAGCAAATTGTGACCGGTCATTTCTTTTGGCTGCGGAAGCCCGAGCAGAAATAAGAGCGTGGGCGCGACATCGGCTAGGATTCCGTCTTCACAGCGGAATTTTGCTGCATCTTTGGCGACATAAATGAAGTGGACAAGGTAGTTCGTGTGCGCCGTGTTCGGCGAACCGTCAGGGTTGCGCATCTGCTCGCAATTTCCGTGATCCGCGGTGACCAAGGCCTTGCCGTCGAGCTCGAGAAGTTTTGAAATGATGCGCGCGCAACATGCATCCACCGTCTCAACCGCTCTGATGCCGGCTTCGACGACACCGGTGTGGCCTACCATGTCGGGATTGGCGAAGTTGAGAATGATGAGATCGTAGTTCGCCATGCGAGCCAGCAGTTCTTCGGTGACTTCGAAGGCGCTCATCTCCGGTTTCAAATCGTAAGTCGCGACTTTCGGCGAAGGAATCAGTTTGCGGTGTTCGCCCGGAAACGGTTTCTCGACTCCGCCGTTAAAAAAGTAAGTTACATGCGCGTATTTCTCCGTCTCGGCCATGCGCAGTTGCGATTTGCCAGCTGCGCTCACCACTTTGCCTAGGATATTGGGAAGCTCTTCCGACGGAAAAACAAACGGCGAAGAAAAACGGACATCATACTCGGTGAGGCTGACGAAATGGACTTGCGGCCATACTTCGCGGTCAAACCCATCGAAATCCTTCAGTAGAAACGCTTGCGAGAGCTGGCGCGCGCGGTCAGCACGAAAATTGAAAAACAAAACTGAGTCGCCATCGCGCACGCGCTGTTCATTGGCGTGAGAGAAAATCAACGGCGGCATGAATTCATCTGTCTTACCAAGCGAGTATTGTTGATCTACTGCGGTCGAGGGCGATGAATTGCAGATTTCGCCGCGACCAAGAACGATGGCGTCCCACGCCTTTTTCGTGCGGTCCCACCGCCGGTCGCGATCCATCGCGAAATAGCGGCCAATCACCGTAACGATCTTGGCGCCGCTGTTCTCAAGTTCCTTTTCGGACGTTTTCAGAAAGCCGGCCCCGCCGGTGGGAGAAGTGTCTCGCCCATCCGTGAAAGCATGGAGGAAGATTTCTCCAACGCCTGCTTCACGCGCCGCGTTCGCCAGCGCGACCATGTGCGAATAATGGCTATGCACACCGCCGTCCGAAACCAGCCCGAGCAAATGAAGCCGATGACCGCGCGCGCCTGCAAAGGTCTCCTGTAATACTCTGTTTCGCGTTAGTTCACCTTCCTCGACCGCCTTGTTAATTCGCGTCAGGTCTTGATAAACGATTCTACCCGCTCCCAAGTTAAGGTGGCCAACTTCCGAGTTGCCCATCTGGCCAGCGGGGAGCCCGACATCTTCTCCGCTTGCGCTTAGCTTGCTCCATGGGTAATCGCGATAGAGTTGGTCGTGAAACGGCGTTCGCGCGAGCAAAGTCGCATCGCCATTCTCTTCACGCTTTTCTTTCCCGCCCGGATTGATGCCCCAGCCGTCGCGAATGATGAGCATCACCGGGCCAGCCATACACCGCGCACTTTGCCGATGAATGAGAAGATCGACAAGCGGTTTCAAGCGGTTGCGGGTTGACAACGCGAAGCACGCGCGCCTAGATCGGCCTCGTGAAATGGCGCAACCAGTTGCTGGCGCTTTTTTGTCTCCTCGTCTTTGCCGGGCTGGGCGTTCTCTATTTTCAACACTGGGTCTTTCGGAAGCCGTTCGGAATTATCTTGTTTATCGGTGAAGGACTCGCGCCGAATCGACTGGCCCCGACGCGCACCTACGCGGGGGGAGCAGGCACACGCCTTAACCTGGATTCGATGCCTCGGATGGCTTTGCTGACGAATTACTCGAAAGACTTCGCGGCTCCAGATCAGGCTGCTGCCGCCACAGCGATTGCGACAGGCACGAGGGTGCCCAACGGCACGATCGCGGTCAATGGCGATAAGAAACCCATACCGAGCATTATTGAGTTAGCTCGCGAATATGGACGCGCCACTGGCTTGGTGACAGACACAAAATTGACCGATCCGACAAGCGCCGTTTTTTATGCGCATCCGGTCGATCCGAACGATACCGAGAAGATTGCGGCTGAGTTCGTCGATGGAGGAAAGATAGACATCGCGATGGGAGGTGGCGCGGTGCAATTTCTCCCCGCTGCAAAGGGCGGCGAGAGACAGGACAGACGCGATCTTGTGCTCGAGCTCCGCGGCAACGGTTTTGATATCGTTCGTAACCGAGCCGAGTTAGAGACGATCCCGGCGTGGCGGCGGCCGAAGCTTTTTGGCGCTTTCAACAATGCGGAGCTCGCCTTCGCAAATCAGGTCGAAGAGCGCGGCCAGCAACCGAATCTTTCGGACATGGTGCGCCGAGCGATCCAACTGCTGCAATACAACGCCGGCGGATATCTGCTCGTGGTTGATGCTGGTCTGATGCGGAAAGCGGCCCAGGAGAACAATGGCGAGAGGACGCTCGCGCAAACGCTTGAATTGGATCGCGCAGTCGCCGTCGCGCGACGCTATGCGGGGCAAAAATCGACGATCATTGTGTGCGGCGATGTCGCGATTGGTGGCATGAATTTGAATGGTTTTCCATTTCGACAAGACAGCGGTATCGCGTTGCTCGGGCTTAATTCTGCAGGCCAACCTTGGATTACCTGGGCAACCGGTCCGCACGGCACAAGGTCTTACGGGGCAGCGAACATTCCGAATAACAAGTCCGCCACGGCGGATCCGTCCTTTGGCGGACAGAATGAACCACCGGCAGAAAATCTGGAACCGGCGGCACTGTACACAAAATCGGCGCTACCCACTGTGGACGACGTTGTTGTGTTTGGTAGCGGCCCTGGGACGGACGTGCTACAAGGGGTAATGGATAGCACAGCAGTTTTTAAAGTACTTCGCGGTGAGCTTTAGTGGCATTGGCATCCCTGCCAATTCGAATCGGCTGGAAGCCGATACCACAGCCGACGCATTCAATATTGATTTTCTTATCGAATTAAGAGACACTTGCCGCTCAGACCAATGCAGCTCCTCAGCGCATTCTCACGTCCGCAGACTGTCCCCGCTGTTCCAGTCACAGCGCCAAAAAAAACCCTGTGGATTCTCAACAGCTGGCGCGACCTGATTCTGTACGTCGGCACACCGCTTTTTCTGGTGCCGATGTTTTTGCTGGCGCAGGCGCGCTGGAGCACACAAGACATTTATCTTTTCGTCGCGGCATTTGGAGCCATGGGTCACCATCTGCCGGGAATGATCCGCGCGTACGGCGATCGCGCTTTGTTCAGACGTTTTCGCTGGCGCTTTATCTTGGCGCCGATTTTTTTGCTCTCAGTTTGCGTCGCTTTTTACTGGTGGGACCTCAAGGGGATCATTCTGATCGTCTTCTTCTGGGGTGTCTGGCACGGGATGATGCAGACCTACGGTTTTTGTCGAATCTATGACGCGAAGACGGGGTCCTTCGCTGCGCTAACGCGCCGACTCGACTTTGCAACCTGTGCCATCTGGTTTGCGACGGCGGTGCTGCTTTCGCCGCAACGCATGGCCGACACGCTGGAAATGTATTACGCCAGTGGCGGACCGTTCATTCCGTCGTGGCTTCTCCACAATGCACAACAAATCGTCTTAGCTATTGCGATCGCCGTCGGCGTCTTGTTCCTGTCCAATTTTTCCCGGATGTGGGCGGAGGGGAAACGTCCCAATCCGGTAAAGCTGGCGCTGCTGGCCACAACGATTGCTTTCTGGTGGTATTGCAATAACGGCGTCACCAACATTCTGGCGGGCATCGCGTTGTTCGAAGTCTATCACGATGTGCAGTACCTCTCGCTGGTTTGGATTTACAATCGCAGCCGTGTGGAAAAAGACAGTTCCATCGATGGTTTTATGCGGTTTGTTTTTCGTAGAAGCGGTTCGCTGGTCGGACTGTACATCGGACTGATTTTTGCCTACGGCTCGATTGGCTATTTCAATGCCCATCTTGAGATCGAAACTGTGAAGCGCGTCCTCACCGGTGTGGTCGCGGCATCAGGTCTTCTGCATTTTTATTACGACGGATTCATCTGGAAAGTGCGCGAACGCTCCACCCGCGAGAACCTCGGTCTGGCCGCTGAAAACGCGCCTACAGCAACACGTGAAATTCTGCCCACCGGTCTCCTGCACGGGTTAAAATGGGTTGGAGTTTTTGTGGTCCCACTCGGCGCGCTCTGGATCGGGCAAGCCCGTAACCGGACGCCAGAAGTGGAACAAACAGCGTTGATCGCCGCCGATTTACCTAGCAGCGCTCGCGCCCATTGGAAGTATGGCTTTGCTTTGCATAAAGCGGGACGACTCGACGAAGCAGCAGACCAGTACCGCGTCGCGCTGCGCCTGGATCCAAAACAGAAGGAACCGCACTTCGGCCTCGGCCAGATTCTCGCTACACAATCGCAACTAAGTGACGCTCGCAGCGAATTAGAAGAAGCTTTACGCAGCGATCCGAGCAATGGTGACTATCACTCTGAATATGCAGGCGTTCTGGAACGCCTCGGTCAGAAGGATGAAGCCAGTGCTGAGCACGTGATCGCCACGCGCCGGGCACCGAAATCCGGGCGGGTGCATTACGATTACGCGATGTTCCTTTTCCGAGACGGCAAGCTCGATCAGGCCATCCCGGAATTTGAAACGGCATTAAAACACAACCCAAACCATCCCGAAGCGCATTATCATCTCGGCAGAGCGCTCTTTGTGAAAGGCAACTATGAAGGCGCGAAAGTGCATTATCTGGAGACAGCGCGCCTCGATCCTAAGGCGCCAGTGCACGATGGTCTTGGCGCCGCTTATTTCCGACTGGGACAAACTTCAGAGGCGATTGCTCAATTCAAGGAAGCGCTGCGTCTAAACCCTGATGATGCAGAGGCAGCTGAAAACCTTCGTTTCGCCGAGGCGATTCAAGCAGGCGACGACTCAGCTCGGCACTGAGGCAACTGCATGTCTTAGCGCCAACGGCGTAATCAAACGCCGCAGGCGCGATTCAATTGCACTCCTCACACGCCCCTTGGGGCCGACAATTCGCCGCGCTTGGAATCGCCTCTAGCGGCCCCTGAAGCTAAGTGAAGGCTCGTTGCTCAAGGCCTGCTGCACCGTTCCGCCGCGGGTCTGGTTGATCTGACGCCGATCGTATTCGGACAGCGGGCTCTGCGTTAGTGTCCCGATTGGGCTAATTTTCACCTTTTGCGGGATCCTGGATCCCGTTAGCCAAACGTACGCGTAGCGCTCGCCACTATTTTGCGTCACCTGCACCTGGTTATTTTGTGGCCCCGCGAACGCACTGGTCGCCACGGCCGACACCAGTAACAACACCGCCGCCGACTTCATCACGCCTGATATTTTCATAATTTGAAGACCTCTCTTTTTGGACTTTCACTTTATTTAACCCTGAACACAAGGGCGAGTTTCGGAGAAGACGGTTTCCCCCATGAATTAACGGGAAAGGCGGCCCAACCGCTTTCGCATCGCTACAGCGTGGCAGGCGGGTCAATCCGCGGACCATCTGCCATTCGAACTAAATTTGACGAATTCGATGACGCGCTGAACCTTTTGGCGCTCGTTGTCGTTTTCATGAAGCGGTATTTGCCTTTTGTGATTGTTGGTGCGGCCGCATTGACCGCGCTCGCCAGCGGCCCGCTGCTCTGTCAAACAATCCAGCCCCGTCGCTTGGGTATCGCTGCTGCTGATGAAACGATCTCTGGAAAGGGTTTGGCGAAAGCGATGCACATCCGCGGCAACCCGGAGGCTCCGCTGACGTTGGAAGAATTCGGTGATTTCGAATGCCCATCCTGCAAGAACGTCGCCACGTTTCTCGATAAGGTGATAAAAGAGTATCATCCGAGCGTGCGAGTAATCTTTCGCAATTTTCCCCTCGCGATGCACCAGCACTCCCGTGATGCCGCCCTGGCTGCCGAAGCGGCAGGTCTGCAAGGCCGCTTCTGGGAAATGCACGACATGTTGTTCCGGGAACAGGCCGTTTGGAGTAGCGCTTCCGACGCCGGAATGCTGTTTGATTCCTATGCGGAAACGCTCGGGCTCAATCTTAATCAGTTTAGAAAAGACGTGAAGAGCGACAAAGTCAGGGAGCGGATCGAGTCCGATCAAGCCCGCGCCAGCGCACTGGGGGTCAAAGTCGCCCCGACACTCTTTATCGACAAACATCAAGTGGGAACCAATGAGGGCACCCCTGAGGAAGTGCATAGACTCATCGATGAAGCGGTGAAAGCAAAAACTTCGACATCGGAGAAGAAATGACCGTGCCGCGATTTCGCATCATTCTTTATGTGATTACAAATCTGTCTGGCTCCATGCGGCTCGGCACGTAGGCGCCCAGGAAGCTATTCGGGGACGTGCGTTGTAGCCAAGTGCGGTTACGCCGGGAACCTGGGATGTGGCCGCTCGCTTATCGACGATTTTGTCTTCGACAACCAAATCCTTGCCCAAGCGCTTCGGCTCGGTTATCGGATTGCGAATCATGGCTTCCGTAGGTTCACCAAAGGCTAAGTCATCCGCACGCCGCCAGGTTTTGGGCGTTTGTTTTTTCCTGGTCGTCATTACCTGGCTGGTGTTTGGCCAGACCATCCGCTACGACTTCGTCAACTACGATGATAACGAGTACGTTTATGCAAATCCGGCGATCACGAGCGGATTGACTCCGCACGGGATAATCTATGCTTTTAGCGGCAGGCACGCCGTAAATTGGCATCCGCTGACGACTCTATCGCACATGCTGGACTGCCAGCTGTGGGGAGTCCGCGCCGGCGGTCATCACTTTACGAATATTGTCCTCCACACCATCGCCGTCGTCTTGTTGTTTCTGGTGCTAAAACAAATGACCGGCGCGATCTGGCAGAGCGCATTCGTCGCCGCACTTTTTGCGATCCACCCGCTTCGGGTCGAATCGGTGGCCTGGATTTCCGAGCGCAAAGATGTGTTGAGCGCCGTTTTCTTCATGCTCACTCTCGGCGCTTACGTCCGCTATGCGAGGTCTCCCTCCCTCGGCCGCTATTTGACGATGTCGATCTTGTTCGCGCTCGGTCTCATGTCCAAGTCGATGCTGGTGACGGTCCCTTTCGTCCTATTGTTGCTCGATTATTGGCCCCTCCAGCGTTTTGGCGGGCAGTCGTCAATCAAGCGACTGATTCTTGAAAAGATTCCGCTGTTTACGCTCTCCGCTGCTGCGGGGGTGGCAGCGCTTCTTTTGCAGCGATCAAGTCTGGCGGCCGTCGAGAAATTGCCGCTGGTTTCGCGAATCGGTAATGGGCTGGTCTCGTGCGTGATTTACGTGAAGCAAATAATTTGGCCCGTGGGGCTGGCAGTTTTTTATCCGCACCCCGGAGATCAACTGCCGGTTTGGGAAATTGGCCTGGCTATTATGCTGCTGGCCTTGGCGAGCGCAGGAGCGATCGCGCTGCGGCGCAAACGGCCCTACCTCGTCACAGGTTGGTTTTGGTACCTGATAATGCTCCTGCCGGTGATTGGATTGATTCAGGTCGGCTCACAAGCCCATGCCGATCGATACACTTATTTGCCACAGATCGGTCTTTACTTGTTGCTGGCATGGGCAATTACGGATGCCTTAGCTTCCCGGTTCGCCACAGGACGAATCCGCCGTGGTGGACTTCAGCGCAGAATTGTGGCAGTGACGGCTTCGGTCGCCATTATCGCATTGGCCTGGTGCGCTCACGTCCAGGCTTCCCACTGGCGCAACGGTGAGTCGCTCTGGAGGCACGCTCTCGCCGTGACCTCGGGAAATTTTCTTGCGCATGATGGGCTTGGGGAATGCCTGGCTAACCGCGGACGCCTGGACGAAGCGATCGATCAATTTCAGAAGGCCCTCAACATCGCTCCCGGCTATCCCGAATTAGAGACCAACCTCATTCTTGCTCTGACAAGGAAAGGACGCACGGAGGAGGCGATCACCCATTTACAAGCGCTTCTTAAGGAACATCCCAATGACGCCCAGACGCACTACAGCTTGGGAAACGCGCTGCGGAAAAAAGGCGATTCGCAGGGCGCCATCGCAGCGTACGAAAAAGCATTATCGATCCAAGGGCGCTATCCCGCTGCACACTATAGCTTGGGAATCGCGCTTGATCAGAATGGCCAGATCGAGGAAGCCATCGCTCACTATCGGGAAGCTGTACAAGAGCAGCCCAACTACCCAGAGGCATATTACTTGCTCGGGAATGACCTGCTGCAAAAAGCCCGTGTTGACGACGCCATCGCGGCCTACGAACAAGCGCTAAAAACCCGACCCACGTATCCAGAAGTGGAGAACAACATCGGTCTCGCGCTTCTGCAAAAGGGCCGCCCCAGCGAAGCGATCGCGCATTGGCAAAACGCCCTGGCCATCCAGTCAGATTCGGTTGGTTATTTGAATAATCTTGCCTGGATTCTGGCAACTTTTCCCGAGACTTGGCTTCGAAACGGGCGCCAGGCGCTGGCGTTGGCTGAACGCGCGAATCAATTATCCGGTGACAATAATCCGGCGATCTTACGAACTCTAGCCGCTGCCTATGCCGAGAATGGTCGATTTACCCAGGCGCGAGTAGTCGCTGAAAGAGGGCTGCAATTAGCTAACGCACAGGAGAAGCCGGCATTGGCCAATATTTTGGAAGGCGATCTTGCTCGTTATCGAGCAAACGCGCCTGTTCGCGTTTCCGCGCAACCAGGCCCTGCTGCCTTTTCTCCCTGAGCGCCAAAGGCGCTATGTCAGTTCAGCCTGGGGCATCGCCCCAGGAATTCGATGCACACAATAAACAAGCGCTGAAAGCGCAATTCAATCCCAGTTGGCCAATGAATGGTGTTCTTCGCTTCCTTCGTTGCCTTCTGTTAAATGGGATGCGGGGCCCGCGTACAGCAAAAGAGGCAGCCCCGAATCGGGACTGCCTCTTTGTGAAACTGCGCTTTTGCGATGCTTAGAACTTCTTGATCATCCTCACATACCAGAACCGCCCCAGGTTATCATAGAGACTGCCCGGGTACCCGATGGAGTTCCCAAGCTCGAACCCATACGACGTTGGCGGGTCTTCACCGAAGATATCGTTCACACCAACTGTGAGCGTAGTGTTGTTCAGGAGATTCTTCCAGCAGGGCATGGCGTAAGGAACCGGCGGCGCCTCTTTCTCTTTGCTCGCCACTTCCTTGCCGCCCTTGGAATACCCAGGCACCGGCGCCGCTTCGACCGGAGGTGTGAAGATCAGGGTGTAGGAGAGCTGCGCATCTATAAAGTTACTAGCATCCACCCAGTGGCGCTTGAAGTGTCCATCAAACTGAACCGCATAAAGCTGTTCCCAGTATCCATCCAGGAAATGCCAGGTCCAGTTCATGTCCCAGTTGTGCCAGCTCCAGTCGAGTTGGGTGTCCCCTCTCCATTTGAGCCAGGCCTGAGGATTGGTTACGTCCCCGAAGAAGCTGCCAATAAACCACTCTTCACTAGAGCTGCCGGCTGCTTGCCGCGGCGTTGAGTGGGGGAAATTGACCACCATCTCGTTCAGATAACTCCACCGGCTTAAGAGCGAGAATGTGCCCCAGTCCGTCTCCTTCTGATATTGAACACCGAGGTCGACACCGTTCGTCCGAGTACGCCCTCCGGCTAAGTACGGGCTTGAGACTCCGGAGAAACCGCCTGAGGGGTCCCACAGAGTCGCTGGTGGCTGCCCCACCACAGGCTGCGCAGGACTCACGATACCCTGGAGAAGGCCTGCGTTGTACGCGTTAATGATTGATGAGGGAGAGAGGTACATGTCGACGCCGGTCCGCTCGATATCCCAGAAATCAACCGTCAACGTCAAAGTTCCCCATTTGGACGGAATCCACTTGGGCGTATAAACGATGCCCCCAGTCCAGGTACGATCATGTTCCGGTCCGAGGGTTTGGTTGGGAAGCTGCTCGACGGTTGTTTCCGGATTGAGTACGCTTTGGAAGGTCTCGTTCGAAGCGTTGCAAGGAGTACTAATAAATCCATTGGGGCCAGGAGCACATGAAGTACCCCCGACCGGTGCCAGAAGGAATCTTTTAGGTCCGTACAACTGCACCATGGACGGCTCAAGGAAGCCTTCACCCCAGGTGCTGCGAATGGTCAGGCTCTCGTCAAACGGCTGCCAGCGGATCCCCACCTTGGGCACCGCCGCATTGGTATCGTTGTTCTCCCACTGGTCATACCGCACGCCGGCCGAAAATTCCAGCGAGTAAAAGCCGGGTACATTCCACTTGGGACTGAATACCGGGATGAGCGTTTCCGCATAAATCCCCCACGATTTGCGCCCGGCCTCAACGAACGGTATACCGTTCTCAAGGCGGATCTGGTCATCCGGATCGATGATGTAGGTTTCACGGTCAAAGTTGCCTCCAAAGGCCAGGCCCACGCCGCCTGCCGGCAAATCAAACAGGTCGGTGGTGTAAATGTTCAAGTCGAGCGTCATGAGTTTCGACGTGACCAGTGACTTGGAGAACTGCGTCGCATAGTTAATCAGCGGAAGATTGCTCGCGAAGATCGACGCTCCGCGAATCGCCAAACGGATTGTACGGAGTCGTCTGCCCGATATATTGACTCGAGCCGGGATCAAACAGCGGGTCGTTCGCGTTCATAATCCGGTTGACCCGCCCACCATCAGAAACTTGCGCCTTCTCAATCTGCTCGATCTGGCTGTACATGAACGCTCCATCGTAGCCCCAGGTTCCGTTAAACAGCTTGTCGCCTTTTACACCGACCGTGAAACGCTCGGCGATGTTTTCGTTGTCGAATAGGCGGTTGCCAAAATCGAGTAAGCGCGCACGAGTGCCGCCTGAGATGATCTGCTCAAACGGATTGAACGGGTTGAACGCGTCGTCCGGCATCCCAACTTGCGCAGGGGTGAAGACCACCAAAGGGCGGATCGTTGGGATCGCGAACGGATGATTGGGCGGGATGTAGCGCGTCGGGGAACCAGGCGTGATGAAATTGCCCGTAGCGTCTGGCGCAAGTTCATCGTGCGTTTTGGCATCCACATAAAAGAAGTCGCCAAAAAGGCGCAACTGATCGTCGCAGATTTTGTGCTCGAACGCCGCATATCCCCCCCAGCGCTCCTGTTGCGGATACGAGCTCGAATACAGGTTAAAGTTAAAACCCGGAAGCACGCTACCGAACGACCTTGGACGACCGGCAGAATAAATATAATCGCCTGCCGGAGACAATCCGTTGGAACCATCCGGCGGTGTGCCGAAGATTGTTCGTTCTTGTTGCCAGTCCAGGCGGCAGAACTACCCCTGCTGCTGCGACGGCGGCCGTTGTCAACGAAAGGTTCCACGGCTCCGAGTTCGAACTCAGGAAGGGCGGAACAAGCGGAGTTGCCCCGGTCTCGGTTGAACATGGAGTGATGCTTGTAATAGAAAATGTCACCGGTGATACTGGTGGTGTCGTTGCCTACCCCAAAGAGGATATCCCCCCTGTACTCGGCTGCGTCTTTGTCCAGCGTGTTGCCATACTGAAGGGTCACCTGCGCCCCGCGATAATCTTTATAGAGATTAAAGTTCACCACGCCGGCAACCGCATCAGAGCCGTAGGTGGTCGAAGCGCCATCTTTCAGAATGTCGATGCTCTGAACCGCGGTGATCGGAATGGTAACTAGATCAACGAAACCGTACCCGGAGTTGGCCGCTCCCGGGAACGGCGCAACACGGCGACGATCGATTAGCACCAGTGTGGCGCCAGGGTCCAAACCGCGTAGCGCAACCGCGGCAGCACCGGTTGGACCAGACTGGGCCGTTCCGTTATTCTGGACTGGAATATTGGCCCCATTCATCACCGGCAGCCTCTGGAGCAGCTGCTCTGTGGTGGTGCCTGCGCCTGATTTGTTAATCAGGTCGCGGTTCAGACTGAACACCGGGTTCGGACCGACTTCTTCTGCGGTCGGAATGAGCGAACCGGTCACGACGACACGCTCAACCTCCGCAGAGGCACCCGCGTTAACAGCAGCAGTGCCCGGCGGGAGCCCGGAGGTTTGAGCAAAAGCGTTCGATGCTACAATGAATGGAAATCCGACGCTCGCCACGAGTGCGATGCGCACGAATCCGAGTTTATTTAGCACGTTTTTAATCATTAGTTTCTCCATTGGTTTGGTTAGGTCTAGGTTGGCGTTTAATAAACTTTTTGAGGCCTGACAAGCTTTTTTTTCAATTTTTTTTGAACACTTAAACAGGCCTGTTTGTCTGCCAGCATCCGGTCTTAATGAAGGTCGAGGACGGTGGCAAGCTTTTTTTTGAATTTTTTTCAATTTTTTTTGAGCAGACGGACGCGACCTATTCTGAGCACGATTTACGTGCCCAACAACGAATCACGTTTAATAAAGTTGAACCGCGGATGACGAAGCGCATGTCATCCCGAGAGACCTTGGTGTTTCACAGAGCGGAGCGGCGGGGACGCCAGCGACACAGACGGGCAGGCCGCAGGCCGAGTGAGCGGGAGCGAATGAGTCAAACGCCCTACAACGTTGCGCGTGATTCGCGTGATTGTTTGCGCATTTGTGAGATCCTTCGCCGTCTGCGCGGCTCGGGATGACAGAACGCGATCGGCGACCGTTACTTTTTCTGGAACACTTCCACGGCCTCCCACGCTTCGTCCGGCGGCGCCTGTTCGTATTCGAGCGCGCGGGCCAGATACATCTTGGCCAGCAAATCGTCCGGATAAAATTCCAGGAAACGTGAAAACAAGATCTTCGCCTCAATAAAATCGCGAGCGCGAAATTTCTCCAGCCCCTCTTCGTAGGTCTCCAGCCATTTCAGAAATTCTGGGTCCACGGTTTCGTCCCGTGCACCAACAAAAGTAAAAACATCTGTGGGTTTGAGTTTGCCTTTCACTTGCACCCGGGCGACGGAGCGCAGATAAACTTCGTCTCGCACCAGCTCGGCCGCTGAAGGGCCAACGAGAATATCGACGCCATAAATTCGAGTGAGACCTTCCAGGCGCGATGCCAGATTCACCGAGTCGCCGATCACAGTCGGGTCCATTCGCTCCTGCGACCCAATATTGCCAACGATCACTTCGCCTTGATTAACGCCGATCCCCATGCCGAGGCCCATGCGGCCTTCGTCGCGCCATTTTTGATTGAGCTGTCTTAGCTCGCGCCGCATCGCCAGCGCAGCGCGCGCACAGTTCTTTGCGTCCTGCGCCGTACCAAGGCTGCGCACGTTACCCCACACGGCCATGATCGCGTCGCCGATGAACTTATCGAGGGTGCCGCCATTGCCGAAAATGACAGAAGTCATTCGGGTGAGATACTCATTAAGCTGGCCGACCAACGCTTCGGGATCAGCTTTTTCGGCTAACGTGGTGAAACCAACCAAATCCGAGAACAGGATTGTCACCGGCACGCGCACGCCGCGGAGCGTGCTGTAGTAGCTGTCTGGGTTTTCAAGGATTTCCCTGACCAAATTCTTCGACACGTAGCGTTCCAATGTGCGACGGGTGCGCACTTTCTCCAGCCGCTCCAAGGCGTATTCGAAACCGAGCGAAAACGATCCACTAAGTAAGAGGGCGGCCAGCACGGGCACCGTGAGCAGCAGCAGTCCGGTCTTATCGTAAAACAATCGGGCCGCTCCGAGATATATGGCCATGATTACAATGAGCGCCCCCACGCAGAGCAACGGCCTGCGCAGGAACGCGACGAGCGACCACGCAACGAGGCCCGCCGCGCCCACGAGCGCCAGCTCAACTTTCGGCGGCGTCGGACGCAGAAATTCATGGCCCATCGCCGCAGCCATGGCCTGTAAATGAACAACCGGACCCAATGTGTTTGGGCTCAGCGGGGTATCGACTACGTCGTGCATCACCTGCGCAGACGGCCCAACCATGACAATCTTGTCCTTAAAAAACGCGCCATCGGCGTAATTCGCATGCCAGAGTTTGGGATCGAAAACCTCATAGAGCGGGCGCGGTTCGAACGCGTCCGGCGCGGTGAAACGGATCATGTGACCATGAAAATCACCCGGCACGTCATTTCCGTGGCCGATTTTAGCCAGAGCGCGGGCAGAAAGAGATTCATAAGCCTGTTCGCTTGGGTGCGCCGGCAAACCCGCGAGTTGGCGGTCCGTCAGGCGATAAATCGTAGCGCGAGTTTTTCCGTCAATCGTATCCGGCCAGAAATTCACGTAGCCGACCCGGTGATCCAGCAATTGCGGCGGCGGAATCAGCACATCGTTTGGCGTAACCTCGCCTGCACACCATTTTCCGTATCGAAATTTGCGCCGACGACGACTTTGTCGTGGTAACGATCGAGCGCAGCGTGAAATGCCGGGTCACCATCGTTCGGCGGATTAAAAAGCAAGTCAAAGATGACCAAACGCGCGCCCGCCGCAAACAGCCGATCGAGCAAAAGCGCCCAGACCTCCCGTGACCACGGCCATGGCCGCGCAGTCATCAGTTCGAACGCCCGATTGCCGGCGATTTCTTCAGGCGTCAGCGGTGGCAATTGCAATGTGCTTTGATCAAGTCCGAGAAAAACGAAATCTCGAGGCGCGGCCGTTTTTCGCCCTTCCTGCCGAAGCAAATCCTCGAAGCTTTGTTCGCCGCGCCACGGCGCCGAAAGAAACGGCGTCGTCGGGAAGAAATGGCCGAGAAAAATCAATCCAGTCCAGAAAAAGCAAATCGACGCCAGGACCAACAACCGATGACGACCAAGCCAGGGCATGCGCGCGCAATATAGCACTAAAACGTTAAAGCATTGAAGCGTAAAATGGCATTGCCATTCTGCGCGAAGCGAAGAATCTCTGATCAGTTCTTTCTGCAAGCCAAGTGGCAATCTGAGATGTTTCACTTCGCTCAACATGACAGGTGGTCGGATTTAGGCATTTCTTGTGCGTTCGTCATGCCATTGGAGTGCGAGCCTACCCGATGACTGCTAACTCCGATCTCCTCTGTCCCCGGTGTAACGTGCCGCTAGAAGAAGTTCGCACGTCGCACGGCGTTTTTTGGGCTTGCGAGAATTGCGCGGGGCGTGCGCTTACCGTTGAATTGCTGCGACGCACTTTCACTCCGGAGTCGATCAACCCGCTCTGGCTTCATGCAATCAGCGGCGAAGGAAAAAGCGGGCGCCTCTGTCCGTCGTGCAGAAACCCGATGCTCGAGGTGGCGTTGTCCGGGAGCGCACAGGTCGCTGTGGATGTTTGCCAGCAATGTCATTTCGTCTGGTTCGATGCCCACGAAATGGACACCCTCGCACCACGACAATCGCCGGCGTCGGCGGTCGAGCTGCCGCAGAAAGCGCGCGAATTCATCGCCATCGAAAGAGTAAAACAGATCGCCGAAGAAGCGCGCGGCACCGATTTCGACAGCGCGCCGCCGGATGAAGCATGGAAACAAATCGCAGGCTTCTTTGGATTACCGGTCGAATTCGAAGCACCGGGAGAGGAGTGAAAACCATGGGCAACCTGGTTACTTTCCGCGGCAATCATTTGCGTGAGCCTATTGGCGTTTCCGCATCTTCGAGACGTGGTCCAACGCTTCGGATTAATTCCGGCACAAGCAACGCGCCTCGACGGTCTCACCTTTGTCACATCGTTTTTTCTACATGCCGGCATCATTCATCTGGTCGGGAACATGTATTTCTTGCTCGTCTTTGGCGACAACGTGGAAGATTTTCTGAGACCGCTTCGCTACCTCACGCTCATCGCGCTGGCGGCATTCATTGGGGACTTCGCGCACATCGCTGTCGACCCGCAGTCGCAAATCCCGTGCATTGGCGCGAGTGGCGGCATCGCCGGAGTGATTACATTTTACGTGCTCAATTTTCCGCGCGTCCGTCTCGAATTCCTGATGCGGTGGGGTTTTGTCCGGTTCCGATGGATCCGATTGCCGGCGTGGTCGGTCTTCGTCTTTTGGATTTTCTTTCAGCTTATCGGCGCGTTGGAACAGAAGACCGGCATGAGTTCCGTCTCATCGTTTGCCCATTTTGGTGGCGCGGCTGTGGGCGTTGTCGGGTGGTTAATTTGGAGAAAAGAGAAACCCAATGACGAAGCTCCAATGTCGAATGTCGAAAGGAAATGACGGGATCCGAATGACGAAATAATGTTTCTCATCTGTATCAGAAGTTTTGGATTCTGGGTTTCATTCGTCATTCGTCGGATTTCCATTTGTCTTTTATTCCGATGCGCCTACGTTCCTCGCTCTCGATCTGCGCACCTGATCCCGTATCTCGGGATCGAATCAGCGAGTGAGGTCGCGAAGATCGACAAATGGAACAACAGCTCGCTGAACGAGGGGCCTCGAAGCGATTCGAGGTAGAATAATCATGCCAAGAGCGACCAATGCCCCGGCAAGCCGGGCGCGCCGCAAACGAATCTTAAAAAAAGCAAAAGGCTACCGAGGACGCCGTTCAAAACTTTTCCGCTACGCGAAAGACGCGATCATGAAAGCCCAGTATTGGGCGTATCGCGACCGCAAAACGCGCAAGCGCACGTTTCGTTATCTCTGGATTCAACGGCTAAATGCCGCTGCCCGCGCGAATGGAATGAACTACAGCCGTTTTGCGGAAGGACTCAAAGCCGCTGGCATCGGCCTTGACCGCAAAATTCTCGCTGATCTGGCCGTCACCGACGAAGCTGCGTTCAAATCGATCGTCGATCAAGCGAGAGCCGCGCTGGAGAAGAAAGCGAAGAAGGCGGCATAAGGTTTTCGATTTCTGTTGTAGGGCAAGCGCTCCGCTTGCCAACTTTCAATCGGCAGGCGATGCGCCTGCCCTACAATTTTTCGGCGTTGAACACCTCACGTTCAACGTTCAACGTTTAGCAATGACTCACCCGCTCGAACAACTGCGCGAGGACGCCTTGCGCGAGATCGAATCCGCGCCTGACGAGCAGGCGCTCGAGACCGCGCGCGTCAAGTACCTCGGCAAAAGCGGCAGCATCTCCTCGTGGAGCGAGCAGATGAGAACGCTCGGCAAAGACGAAAAGCCGATCGTTGGAAAATTGCTCAATGAAGTTCGCAGCGCCGTCACCGCAGCGCTAGAATCGCGCGCCGCAAATTTTCGTTCTCAAATGGAATCCGAGGCGCTCGCCAGAATCGACGGCTCTCTGCCGGGAACCCCGCATGAGATCGGCGCACTGCATCCGCTGACGCAGATGTGGGAACGCTCTATCGAAATTTTTCGACGAATGGGATTCGCGCTCGCAGATGGGCCGGACATTGAAGACGAATGGCATTGTTTCGATGCCCTGAACACGCCGCCGGAACATCCGGCCCGCAACGAGCAGGACACATTTTATTTGCCCGATGGTCGTCTGCTGCGCACGCACACTTCAACCGTACAAATCCGAACGATGCAGGCCGCGCCGCCGCCGATCCGTGTGATTGCTCCCGGTGCGGCGTATCGGCGTGATGAGCTCGACGCCACCCACAGCCCGCAGTTCCACCAGATCGAAGGACTTTTCGTGGACGAAAACGTCAGCGTCGCCGACCTGAAAGGCGCACTGGAATTTTTCATGCGCGAACTCTTCGGCGCAGGAACCGAAGTTCAATTTCGACCGCACTATTTTCCGTTCACCGAGCCAAGCTTGGAAATTTATGTGAAATCCAAAGCGCTCAAAGGCGGCGAGCGATGGATCGAAGTCGCTGGCTCCGGCATCGTACATCCCGCTGTTTTCGAAGCAGTCAACAAGGCGCGTGGCGATGATGCTTATGATCCTGAGAAGTGGACTGGTTACGCATTCGGTTTGGGAATGGATCGGTTGGCCATGATTTTGTTCGATATCCCCGACATCCGCCTGTTCGGGCAAAACGATTTGCGGTTTCTCCGCCAGTTCACATGAAACAATTCAAGGAACCCACGACGCATGTCATCCCGAGCCGCGAAGACGGCGAGGGACCCCGCAAATGCGGAAGCCGTCACGCAAATCACTCGCAGTGTTCTTCGAAAGCGGGCGCGTCTTTGCGAGGTCCCTCACTTCGTTCGGGATGACAGCGAAAAGCTCATGAAATTTTCGGTCAATTGGCTGCGCGAGTTTGTCGATCTTCCAAAAAATCCGGAAGAGATCGCCGAGCTACTTACGCGCGCGGGTGTCGAGACCGAGAACATCGAAACGCGCGGCGCAAAGATCGACAAGGTGATCGTTTCGCAAATCACGGCTTCTTCGCAACATCCGAACGCTGATCGCCTGACGGTTTGCGAAGTCGATGATGGCAGTGGAACGAAACGGCAAATCGTTTGCGGGGCGACCAATTACAAAACTGGCGACAAGGTTCCGTTGGCGTTGCCTGGAGCAAAGTTGCCGAACGGAACTGAAATTCGAAAAAGCAAACTGCGCGGCGTGGAGAGTGAAGGAATGCTTTGTAGCCCAATCGAGCTCGGCCTCGGCGAAGATGCGTCCGGTCTGTTGATTTTGTCGCCAGATGCAAAAGTCGGCGCACCGATCAGTGATCTTTTTCCCGCGGACACGATTCTCGATGTCGAGATCACACCGAACCGCGGCGACTTGCTGAGCCATTTCGGATTGGCGCGCGAGATTGCAGCGTTGACCGGCAAGAAAATTGCAGGGCGTTTCCGTGAATCCCGAAACCGTTCGGAGCGACAGCGGACGCCCTACAATCCGAAAGGCGTTAAAATCAGCGCGACCGCGTGAATGTCCATTCTTCTCCACGCGCAAGATCGACAATGTGAACGTCGGCCCAAGTCCGCAATGGTTGCGCGCGAAGATTGAGAGCGTCGGCATCCGCTCCATCAATAACATCGTCGATATTTCGAACTTCGTGATGCTCGAGCTCGGTCAGCCGACGCACGCATTCGACGCAGACAAATTAAAAGGCGGCGTCAACGTGCGGCTCGCGCGCCAGGATGAAAAATTTCTCGCGCTGGATGGAAAGACCTACTCGCTCACGCCGGACAACTGTGTCGTTGCCGACGAGGAACGCGCGGTCGGAATCGGCGGCGTGATGGGCGGCGAAGAAACCGGCGTCACGGATTCGACGAAAAACATTTTGCTCGAAGCCGCTTACTTTTTGCCGGCGAGCATTCGTCGCACCGCACGCAATTTGAATCTGCCGAGCGATGCAAGTTACCGATTCGAGCGCGGCGTTGATCCAGAGATGGTGCTCCGCGCCTCGCAGCGCGCGACTGAATTGATTCGCGAGATCGCAGGCGGAACTCCGGCAACGGAAATTAACGTCGCTGGAAAACTCCCGGCGAACCCAGCCGACGTTTCATTGAACTACGAAAAATGCGATCGAGTTGTTGGGATTTCGATCAAGCGAAGAACTGTCGATGAAATTTTGGAAGGGTTCGGGCTGAAACAGACAAAGAGTGAGCGGACGAGGAAGAACGGATCTTCCAAATGGACGATTCCGAGTTATCGCCGCGATTTGCAGCGCGATGTCGATCTTATCGAAGAAGTCGTTCGCGCTTACGGAGCCGACAGAATTCCGGGAACGGATCGAAGCCGTTTTACGCCAGCGAGCATTGCCGATTATGCGCACGATTTGGAATCGGCGTGGCGGCAGCGCTTGGCAGCAGCCGGCCTCGATGAAGTCCGGACTTCAAAATTGCTGCCGCGTGAACGATTCGCATTCAGCGAACGCGCTATCGAATTGCGGAACCCGCTCAGCGAAGATCATGTAGCGCTGCGCCCAAGCATCCTCGTCGGATTGTTAGGAGTACTCGATCGCAACATTCGCGCTGGCGCAGAACGCGTGGCCATTTTCGAAATCGGACGCACGTTTATTCCGCCATCCGGGAAAGAAGAACGGCACCTTGGAATTTTGCTGTGGGGAAATGTTGCGAGCGCGCCGAATTGGCGATCCCCGCAAAGCCGCAGCCTTGATCTGTTCGATCTCAAAGGCGCGCTGGAGTGCGTGGTTCCAAATCTGTCATTTCACTCCGGGAAGTTTCCTGATCTCGCGCTGCCGGTCGACGTTTTTTCCGGCGATCAAATGATCGGATTTGGCGGACAACTTTCGGCCGCAAAATCTAATGCGCCTGGTCCGGTGTTCGTTGCCGAGGTGCATGCTGACCTTCTTTTAATTGCCGAGGAAACGGCGACAAAGTTTCGTGAGATTGAAAAATTTCCCGCCGTCATGCGCGATATTGCGATGATTGTACCGGAAGAAATTCAACACGAAACGATTTTGCGCGGGATCGAAGAACCACGCGAACCCCTCTTGGAAAGCGTCGAGCTGTTTGACTTGTTTAGCGGCGGCGAAATCGGAGCGGCGCGAAAGTCACTCGCATATCGATTGACATATCGAGACCGAAGTCGCACACTGACGAGTGAGGAAGTGACTGCGGCGCACGCGAAAATTCGCGAGCGACTGCGGCGCGACCTCGGCGCGGAATTGCGCGAGTAGTTCTTTGAAATTGAGAGCCGCTCGTTGAGGGTTGGGCAGGAAACCAGTGCTTTCCGTTCAACTCTCAGCCAGCGGCTTTCGAATCCCGAATCTTTTTTGGGATGTAAACATTTGCCCTGCGATGTTCGCGATTGAGGTGACGTCCCCGAACCGATAGTTGACGAAATACGGAGGCTTGGTTGGTGCGGAAGATGACAGGCCTTTATTGGAAGTCAGATTCCGCAGCAACGGTCATCCACCCTTTCTTAAAAGGGAACGGGAGAATCACCTGAACGGCACCGGCGGGGTAAAATTTAAAACCCGGATCGAAAATTCGATCCGGGTTTTTTTTCACCGACCCTCCAACACATTGTCATCCCGAACGAAGTGAGGGATCTCGCGCTGGAACGTTGAGCACACAATTCGTTGGGTGCAGTCTGCTTCGATTGTGAGATCCTTCGCTGCGCTCAGGATGACAATTTAGTTGAGCGTTGGGCGTTGAGCGTTGAGCGTTGGGCGTTTGATTTGATGAAAGCACTTCTAGCTCTCGAAGACGGCCGATATTTCGAGGGCGAATCTTTTGGCACAACCGGCACGCGCGTCGGTGAAGTTTGTTTCAACACCGCCATGACGGGTTATCAGGAGGTGCTGACCGATCCATCCTATCACGGACAGATCGTGGCGATGACCTATCCGTTGATCGGAAATTACGGCATCAATTCGCTCGATCAGGAAAGCCGCTCACCACATGTGCGTGGGTTCGTCATTGAAGAATTGACCGAGGTCCCCAGCAACTGGCGTTCCGAAATGTCGCTCGACGAATATTTGCGAAAATGGAACATCCCCGGCGCGAAAGGGATCGATACGCGCGCGCTTACGCGGCATTTGCGCACCCGCGGCGCGATGAAGGCCTGTCTGACGACGGAAGAGATTTCTCCTGAAGAGGCGACACAGAGAGCGATTGAGGGCGAGGGCGTGATAGGAATGGATTACGTGCGCGAGGTTTCAACAAAAAAAATTTACCGATGGGACCCGGAGGACAAGCTCAGCGCGCCATGGTCAGTCCGCCAGTCGCAGAATGAAGGCAGCGAACCGGCGCTTCCGCCCATCCGATTTCGAATCGCGGCGTACGACTATGGCATCAAGGAAAACATCCTGCGGCTTCTGCGTCAGAAAGGCTTTGAGGTTACTGTTGTCCCTGCAACGACAAGTGCCGACGAAGCGCTGGCATTGAATCCCGACGGGATTTTTCTCTCCAACGGCCCTGGCGACCCAGCGGCGCTTCCTTACGCGCACAAAACTGTGCACGATTTGATGGGCAAAAGACCGATCTTCGGGATTTGTCTCGGTCATCAGATTCTCGGCTTCGCGTTCGGCGGATCGACCTTTAAGCTGAAGTTCGGCCATCGCGGCGCCAACCAGCCGGTAAAAGATTTACGCACCGGTAAAGTGGCCATCACTGCGCAAAATCACGGATTCGCGGTCGACGTGCAGTCACTTCCCTCGGATGTGGAAGTCACGCACATCAATTTGAATGACGGCACCGTAGAGGGGATGCGGCACAAGGAATTGCCGATCTTCAGTGTGCAATATCATCCGGAAGCCGCGCCGGGCCCACACGATGCCTCGTACTTTTTCGATCAGTTTGCGGAGTTGATCGAGAAGCACCTGTAGCCGCCGCCCTGCGGGCGGCGCCATGCGCGTGTTCTAAGCTCAATGCCGCGCTTCGCACAGCGAAGCGACTACAAATTGACCAACGCGCCGAACAGCCCAGATTTGTTGCATGTTTAATTCAACAAACAATAAACCTACAGTCTGGAGAGTTGCAGTGACTGCGACATTCATCGCAGCTCTGGCGGCCTCGCCGCTGGCGATCGCACAGGAGCACGAGCACGGCGCAGAAGCGGGTGCTTCGAAAGAGGTCACGGGCGAAGTGGTCGATATGATGTGCTTCGTCGATCATAACGCCGTGGGCGAAAAACACGGACAATCCTGCGGGGCCAAATGCATCAGGAGCGGTGGCCCGGTCGGCATCGTCAGCGAGGGTAAAGCGTATCTGGTCGTCGGCGAACACAAACCGATTAACGATCAACTTGCCGATTTGTGTGGCAAAAACGTCACCTTAAAAGGCAAGCTGGCAGAGCGCGGCGGCATCGCGATGATCGAGAACGCCGAGGTAGTTAAGAAATAGTTGTAGCCGCGTCTCTGTGAGACGCGTGAGCCCAGCGTGGCAAACAATTCAGCGCCGCGCTTCGCACAGCGACGCGGCTACAGCAGACTGCGCCGATTTCTATTTGTAATACGGTCGCAATGATGGGCGCAGCTTGCCCACTTTAAGAGCGGTTTCAGTTTGCAAATCAGGGACAGACGCCTCTGAAAGTTTTCGAATCTCGCCCGCTTCGAGCGCCGCGATGGGTAAGCCATCGCGAAACAGAATCCGGTTTGCGGTGAGCGCGGCAATTCGCGGTCCAGGCGTCAGTATGCCTTGCAAATTAAGCGGGTCCGCGGCGCTCAGCGTGATGAGTTCGCCGTTTGGCGGCGCTTTCCGAATGGAACGCAACAAGCCAATAGCTTCGGGCAGGGCGAATTGTTCGCCGCTGATGCCCGCCACGAAATAGCCGCCGCGAATCTCGCCGCGCGCTTCCCACCGACGATAAATTCTCCCCAACTCGTACCAGGTAACTGGGAAACTCTCGCGCCCAAGCAAACGGCGAAACACGACGCCGTAGCGGCGCAGCAACGTTCGCGCAAATTTTGCGGTGGCCGTGTCCCGCTCAGAACTGTCCGCGCCATTTCCAGACGGTTGCGACGCGATCTGCGCCCTCAACAACGACCAGCGCCCTGCAAACTCAATGCTAGCAAGGTTTGTTTTGCGCCGGCGTTTTCCGATGTTTCGGCCAAACGTGGGCCGTTTGTCTGATGGGACCAGAAGCGCTCGCAATCCGTCGAAACTATCTGAGGTGACCAGACCCAGCGCCGCGAGCTGCGACAAAGCTTCCTCAACCTGAGAAGGCAGCAGGCCGCTGCGTCGCACCAACTCGGTGAAGAAGAGTGCCCCGCCGGTTTGTAGTGCATCGAGTAGGGCTTGATTGGCAACTGAAAACTCCATCGCGGAATTTGGCCGCGACAACAGCAGCCAGTCTTGGATATTTTCCCGCTGATAAAGCGCAATTGGGCTGCTCCGCAACGGAGCGATCGTGCGCGCAGTCGGGTTTTGTGGCGCACTCAAACGTCCCCAGCCGACGCGACCGGAAAAACAAAGACGATCGAGCCATTCCGGATCGTAGTCGGCAACGCGCGCGGCGAGGACCGCCGATTCCCAGGCCGCCAGCGGCAACTCGCACCCGTCGAGTTGTTCCAAAACAGATTGCAGACCGTCCGGTCCTTCAACGCGATGATCGACGTCAACACGCTGCCATACGAAGAGAAATCGATAGAAATCCTGAACCGAGACAGGCTGAATTTCCGCGCGCAGCCGGTCAATTGTGAGCCGGTGGATCCGCGCCAGCAGCCGGCGATCGCACCATTCTTGCTCCGTTCCATTCGGATGAAATTTGCCGCGCAAAATAAAACCTTCGCTTCGAGGCCCAGCAATGCGGCGTCAATTTCTGAACGCGATAACTCCAGGATGTCCGTTAGCTCGTCGGCAGTGACAGGCCCGCAAACTTCCATTCGCCCGCGAACCAGTTCGCGAATTGCGTCGGCTCGTTCCCAGATTCTTTCCACGCACCGCGTCAGGAACGGTCAAATCGCGCTCCACGACCGCGTTGGGATAAATTGCTTGAATCATCGGAAGTCGTTCCGCAGCGATCCAAAACCCCCGAACCTCGCGGTGTTTCGAATGTTGCGTCGGAAGGATCAGGCGCGTGGCCCGGTTTTCAGCGACAAGCGTTGACATGAAATGCTCTGCACTCTCGCCACTCGACGTTCGCTGCATTTCTTCCGCCGTCATCACACCGAGCAACATCAGCGCATCGTGCAATTCATCCGCGTTTGTCGCTTCCGGCCATGCTTCCTTAACGACTTTGTCGATCGCGGCCGCGTCGAGAACACCGAGCCCATCGCTACCGTTTCTTTCCGAGGAGCGACGCGTGTACACCGCCTGAGTCCGGCGTTCTTCCAAAGGCGCGTTATCGAGAAACGCATATGGCCGCGCGTTCAAAATCTCAGACGGCGAGCGGCGATGGTTCCGGCAAATCGCGCGCGATGCAGCGGATCTCACCCTGTTCGATCCTGCGCAGAACTTCTTCCAAGACCATCGATGTCCATCGCTTCGGTCAGGCAATCGTCAATTGTCTGTTTCACCAGCGGGTGATCCGGAATCTCGCGGTCGCCCACGATGTGTTCGAGACACGCGAGTTGGTCTGGAAAAACTGCGGCCAAAAGATTTTCCGATTCCATGCGCTGCAATGGCGCTGCGATTTTTGCGCCGCCGCGAAACCGGGGCACTGCGAGCGACCTGGTCGCGTTCCAGCGCCAGCGAATGGTGAACATCGGCGCATCGAGCAACGCTTGAACGAGCAGGTCGCGAACCGTTTTGGAATTCAGATAACGAAAAACTTCCTCAAGCGGAAACGAATGCTGCGTGCCGAGCGAAATCACAATGGCGTCGTCCGTCGCCGCCGCTTGCAGCTCGAAATTGAACGAACGACAAAAACGTTTTCTCAGCGCAAGTCCCCAGGCTCGATTGATTCGATTGCCAAAAGGCGCGTGCAAAACGAGTTGCATTCCACCCGATTCATCGAAGAAACGCTCCATCACGAGCGTCTGCTGCGAGGGAAGCGCGCCGAGCGCTCGATAAGTATCGGCGAAGTAATCGGCGACTTGCTGAGCAGCTTCCGTTGGTAACTGCATTTCAGACACAAGCCAGTCGCAAACATCTCTTTCTTCCCTCAACAATCTTTCGACTTCGGTTCGGAAATTGGAAACGGCCTGCGACAGTTCGGACGTGCGTGCCGGAGCTTCACCCAGCCAAAATGGAATTCCCGGCGGCTGGCCTTTGGCATCTTCGACACGAACGACTCCCGAGTTGATGCGCAAAATTCGCCACGACGCATTACCGAGTTGGAAAATGTCACCCGCCAAACTTTCGACGGCGAAATCTTCGTTCACTGTGCCGACGAACGTTTCCGAGGGCTCAATGATCACACGATAATCGGCATTGTCGGGAATCGCGCCGCCGGACGTGAGTGCAGTCAATCGCGCACCGCGACGACCGCGAATTCGATGATTCACCGCATCGTGATGAATCAACGCCGCGCGCCGGCCGCGTTTCGTGCTGAAACCTTCGCCGAGCATCTTCACGACATCATCGAACTCTTCGCGAGTGAGATTTCGATACGGCCAAGCTGAGCGGACAAGCTCGAAGAATTCGTTTTCATCCCAGTCCTCAGTCGAAGCCGCGGCAACCATTTGTTGCGCGAGAACATCCAGTGGTTTTTCCGGAATGCTGAGCCGATCCAACTCGCCATGCTGAACACAACGCAGTAGCGCCGCACACTCGACGAGTTCATCGCGACTCAACGGGAAGACGCGCCCCTTCGGCAAACCGCCGCGTCTATGCTCGGCGCGGCCGACCCGCTGCAGCAATGTGGCAATGGAGCGCGTTGTGCCGAGCTGGCAAACAAGATCAACTGAACCAATATCTATGCCGAGCTCAAGCGAAGCGGTGGCGACCAGCGCTTTCAATTCGCCTCGCTTCAATCGATCTTCGGCATCGAGGCGCAGCTTTGCGGAGAGACTTCCGTGATGCGATGTGACCCCATCCGCGCCGAGCAGCTCACTCAAGTGATGCGTCACGCGCTCGGCCATTCGGCGCGTGTTGACGAAAACCAAAGTAGTCCGATGCGCCTGGATCAACTCTGCCAGCCGATGATAGATTTCCTCCCACACTTCATTCGACATCACCGCTTCCAACGGCGACTTGGGGATTTCGATTGCCAGATCGAGTTCGCGACGATGACCGATGTCGATGATTTCGCAATCGGGATTGCCAGCGTCGTCCACCGCACGAGTGCCGACAAGAAAACGTGCGACTTCCTCAATCGGTGTTTGCGTTGCAGATAGACCGATTCGCTGAAGTGGATTTTTCGCCTGCCCGCCGTAGCCTTGGCGAAGGCGGGTTAGAGCAGCCAAACGTTCGACGCTCAGAGCAAGGTGCGCTCCACGCCGATCATCCACGACAGCGTGAATCTCATCGAGGATGACTGTTCGCGCCGCGCTCAACATCTGCCGGCCCGAGTCCGAAGTCAGCAGCAGATAGAGCGACTCTGGTGTTGTAACGAGAATGTGCGGAGGTTTTTTGATTAGCGCCTGCCGTTGGGCAGCAGTCGTATCACCAGTGCGAACGTCCGCGCGCACATCGATCTCGCCGCCATTCCTTTGACCCAACAACGCGCGAATGCCAGCCAGCGGTTCTTGCAAATTTTTGCGAATATCGTTGCTCAACGCTTTGAGCGGCGATACGTAAACGACTCGCGTTTCATCCGGCAATTCGGCCTCGACACCTTCGCGGAACAGCGCATCCAGCGAAGCAAGAAACGCCGCCAGCGTTTTGCCCGAGCCTGTCGGGGCGGAAATTAGCACGTGCCGGCCGGACTGGATTGCCGGCCACCCGCGCACCTGCGGTTCCGTTGGCGAACCAAACGTTTGCTCGAACCATTGCGCAACGGCAGGATGAAATTGGAAAACGTGCATCGCGAAAAAGGGCGATTAAATCTATGCGCTGCACAAGCTTTGTCATTCCGAGCGCAGCGAGGAACCTCGCAGTCGAAGGACTGATTGCGCAAACCCAAATTGAGTGATCAATCAGCTTTTGAGAGGTCCCTCACGTCCGTTCGGGATGACTGGCCATCCGTAGCGCGATCACTTCGCGCAGCATGCGCAGGCTGTCGCGGAAAAAACTAACTTTGCTTCCCTCAGCGTGATTCCAGCGCACCGGAATCTCCCGGATTCGCAAGCCGGCACGTTGCGCGAGATAAAGCAGCTCAACATCGAAAGCGAAACCTTGGACCCGCGCTGACTCCAGAATCGGCCGGCAAATATCGAGGCGAAACGCCTTGAACCCGCATTGCGTATCCCAAAACGGCAGCCCTGTCGCGAAGCGCACGAGCAAATTAAAAATCCGGCCAGCCTGCTCGCGTCGCCACGGTTGATGGATCCCGATTAAACTGCGATCAAGCGCACGCGATCCAAAAGCAATGTCGACTTCGCCGTTTGCAATCGGTTCGATGAGTTTCGGCGCCTCTTGGATTGGCGTGGAAAGATCCGCGTCAGAAAAAAGCCCGATCGGTTCACGGGCAGCTAGCAATCCAGAGCGAACCGCAGCGCCCTTCCCTCGATTTGGAAAGTTTTCCAGCAAACGCGTCGCGATTTTTGTCTCTGATAAGATTTTGCGCGCGATGGCCCCCGTTCCATCGGTCGATCCATCGTTCACTACGATCAATTCACTTTCCGGCGCGTTCGCGGCGAGATACTCGATCGTAACGCGGAGCGTTTCGCTAATGCGCGCTTCTTCGTTGAAGCAGGGAATAACGATCGAAAAGCGCGGGAGCATCACTTTGTCATTCCGAGCGAAGTCGAATGGGTCGAGGAATCTCTAATTTTAACAGCGAGAGATGTCTCGACTTCGCTCGACATGACAATCTCTACTGGTAGATCTCGATCACAAACTTGCCGTTTGGATCCACGTAGCCGCGGTACATCCCGTTTGTGTTAAATGGCAAAGCTACCGCGCCGTTTTTGTCGATGGCAATTAAACCGCCGCTGCCACCAAGCTTTTTAACCGCGTCCAGAGCCGTCTGCGCCGCTTCCTGTAATTTCATGCCGCGATATTCCATCAGCGTTGAGACCTCATGCGCCGCGCCGGCGAGAATAAAATACTCACCGTCACCGGTGCAGGACACTGCGCAGGTTTGATTGTTCGCATAGGTGCCGGCGCCGATGACCGGCGTGTCGCCGATTCGCCCGGGCAACTTGTTTGTCATTCCGCCGGTGGAAGTCGCCGCGGCCAAATTCCCCTCCTTATCCAAGGCGACAGCGCCGACCGTGCCGTGCCGATCGTCTTCAGAGATAAAAAATTTCTTTCCGCCGACGCCGCCGTGCTTTTCCGCTTCCTTGATTTTCTGCAACGCATCCCAGCGTTCCTGCGTGAAAAAATATTTTTCATCGACAAGCTCCACCCCATTTTCTTTCGCGAACGCTTCCGCGCCCGCGCAATCGAGCATGACGTGCGGCGATCTTTCCATGACCAGCCGTGCCAGACCGATTGGATTTTTCACGTGTTTCACACTGGCCACCGCGCCGGCTTTGAGTGTTTTCCCTTCCATGATTGAAGCGTCCATCTCGTTTGTGCCGGCGCTTGTGAACACGGAGCCTTTGCCGGCATTAAAATGCGGATCGTCTTCGAGCACGCGCACGGCCGCTTCCGTGGCGTCGAGACTTGAGCCGCCGCGCTTCAAAATTTCGTAACCAGCTGTCAGAGCGCGCTCAAGCCCCGCGCGATATTCGCGCTCTTTCTCCGGCGTCATCTTGCTGCGCTCAATAGTTCCCGCCCCGCCGTGGATCACGAGTCCAATTCTTTTTGCTTCCATGTTTGGCTGATTCTCTTGGGCAAGCGCCTGCGCCCCGGCACTAAATATCGCGATCAAAAAGAAGCAATTCAGTATGCGAAAGAATTTCACGTAACGCGGGCTGGGCTAGCAAAAATGTCCGTCGGTTCTATTGATAGCGGCATCATACAGTGGGCGTCCACTAGATGAAAGCAACGCGGGGACGCGCGCTCTCCCTAAGCAGTTCTTCGCCCTGCTGAAGTTTGCTCTTTTCCCCATCGGCAACTAAGGCAAGGTTTCCCGGCCATGGCCAATGCTAATCCGCCAGTTTTAGTTGCCCAGGGAATCGGCCACGTCGCGCGCAATTTTCTGCGTGAGGTGGGCAGCGTGTTCTGGTTCATCGTGAACACGTTCGAAGAAACGTTCGAGCGCATCCAGCACGGGCGAGTGCCGTTTCGCGCTACCAGTTTTTTCCGGCATACGGAACGCGCCGGCGTGGAATCGGTGCCACTGGCAGGACTCGTCTCGTTTTTCCTTGGGCTAACGATGGCGCTGCTCACCGGTTATCAGTTGCAACGCTTTGGCACAGAGCGGCTGATTCCCGGATTGGTCGCGATCGGTTTTACCCGCGAGCTCGGGCCCCTTCTCACCGGCATCATGCTGGCCGCGCGGATCGGTGCGGCTTTCACCGCCGAGCTCGGCACGATGCAAGTGTCCGAAGAAGTCGAAGCGATCGAGGCAATGGGCATCGGTCCTCTGCGTTTTCTCGTCGCGCCGCGAATGCTCGCGTTGATTCTGCTGATGCCCTGTCTGTCCACGGTTTCGAACATCGCAGCCATATTCGCCAGCAGTCTTGTTTGCAAAGCCTATTTCAGCATCGCCTTTCCGTACTTTCTCGATCTTGTGAAAGATTCATTACTCATCCGCGATATCATCACCGGTATTTTGAAGAGCTTTCTCTTCGGTCTGCTCATTAGTGCAATCGCATGTTATCGCGGGCTGACCGTGAAAGGCGGCGCCGCGGGAGTGGGCACTTCGACAACGTCTAGCGTCGTGACTGCGATCACGGCGGTGATCGGGTTCGATACGCTATACAACGTTATTTACACGACATTTTACCCCACATGACCACGCCCACGCATATGGTTGAGTTGCGCGACGTGCACATGCAGTTCGAAGAGAAAAAAGTACTCGACGATCTGTCGCTTAGAGTCGAGCCGCAGGAACGCCTGGTCATCATGGGCCAGACCGGCAGCGGAAAGAGTACGATATTGCGTCTGATTCTCGGCACGCTCCGGCCCAATTCCGGCTCGGTCTTCTTTAAGCAATTTGAAATCACGCGGCTCCAGCGGCGAAAACTTCAGGCCGTCCGGCAGCACATGGGCATGGTGTATCAATATTCGGCGCTGCTCAGTTCTCGTAACGTGCGCGACAATGTTGCCCTTTCCCTCGAAGAGCTCACAGACAAATCGCGGGCGGAGATTGACAAAATCGTCGATGAAAAATTGGAGCTTGTCGGCATGAAGGATTCCAAAGAGCTGTTGCCGGAGGAACTAAGCGGCGGCATGCGCAAACGCGTCGCCCTTGCGCGCGCGCTGGTGCTTGAGCCCGAGTTGATTCTTCTTGATGAGCCCTCAGCCGGTCTTGACCCGGTCATTGCTTCCGTGATCGACGAATTAATTATCAGCTTGAGCGAGACAGCGAAGGTCACATCCATCACCGTCACGCACGAAATGGACAGCGCCTTTCGCATCGGCACGCGAATGGCTATGTTGTATCAGGGGAAAATCATTGAAGAAGCCGAACCTGAAAAATTCAAACAATCCAAAAATCCGGTGGTCGCTCAGTTTTTGAGCGGCAGCACTGAAGGCCCCATTCTGAAAGGCAGCCTCGATGCGATTACAAAGAAATGAAATTATGACCGGCCTGCTGGTGATCGGCACGATCGCAGTAGTCGCCTTTCTTTTGGTTTTGCTCGGCGCTCCGGGATTGTTCCGGCCGCTGGTGACCTACAAGATTTACTTCGATAACGCGGCTGGAATCAAACAGGGCGCAGTGGTGATGCTGGCCGGCCGCAAGATTGGCCAGGTGCAAAAACTGTATTCGCCCGTCTCGCCCAAAGAAGAAAAGCAGGCGGAAGCAGCGGCCACGGCCATTAATCAACCGGAAGCGAATGCGAGTCCCAGCGCCTCTGCCACGCCTAGCAAACCGCGATTCGAAGTGCGCGTTGATGTGCAGGTAGATAAGAGTGCCAAGGTATATCGCGACGCCAAGACGCGATTGATGCAGCTTGGGTTGCTCGGCGACATGGCAATCGACATCACGCAAGGCACTGAAAGCTCCGGCCGCGCGAAGGACGGTGAGATATTTGCCGGAGAACGCACCCCAGACTTGGGCGAAGCCGCGGCCAAAATGCTGGAAGTCATCAAACCGGTGGCAGCCGAAGCGACTAACACCATGAAGGATCTCCAGCAGACGGCACAAAATCTTAACCGTCTCACCGACGAAAATTCCGAGCTAAACCTTGCGCTCAGCCAGTTCAAAACCTTCGGCGAACATATGGCCGGTCTGACTGCGCCGGACAGCGCGCTCACACACTCGCTTACCAACATCGAGAAGATCAGCACTAGCCTTACGGAAAACGACAACATCGAGGTCACTCTGCGAAACCTGCGGAGCTCGTCAGAGAAACTAAAGGTAGCGACGACCGAGCTCGAGCCAGCCGGCCAAAATATCAAGCAATTCAGCGAGACAATTAAAACCCAGCCGTGGCGTTTAATCTGGCCATCGACAAAGAATTACGCCGAAGCATCACCAACTCCCGCTCCCGGCCAGGGAACGATCACCGTACGCAAAACCGCAAGAGCAAAGCCACGTCGCACCGCGACTCCCGCAACGCGCACCAGTCAGCGGTAGTACTGCGGTAGTACGTGCGTCAGACGATCCGATCTAAGAACTCAGCTGACTCTCTGACCATGACAGAAATGTCCGGAGGATTTCTTCCAGCTTCTCGGGACCGCCAGCTCCCAGGAAAAATCCGACCTAAATCCCGCAGCGAATCCAATCGTGCTCCGGCTCAAGTCGAGAAATCTCCTGAAATGGCTTCGACTCAAGCTCGGTGTCTCGCAACGAAATCCGAATTCTCCACCCCGGATTGCCAATGTCTCGATGATGATGCCTTCTTCATGCTCCCAATCGCCATCACAGTGCAGACGATACCAACGTTGTAACTCTTCAAGTGTGCTCACAAGGTCTATGCGAATGTTTCGGCCTGGCTCAATGATGCAAAAATCCCGGCTGAATGCGCCATGCCAAGACTATGCGATAACGCGCGGTCATCCTGAACGGAGTGAAGGATCTCACACAGGCTGATTGATTACGCAATTTAGCTTGGGTATTCCAAGGTACGATTGTGAGATCCCTCGCTGCGCTCGGGATGACACGCGGGTGGATTGAGGTTTTACGGCCCGTAGCTTTTGGTGAATTTCTTCCGCGACTCTGTCTCGGGCTCGGTCGATGTGATCGGCGCAGATGGCTCAGGCGTTGCTGCTGATGGTTGTTCCGTGGGTTGCGGTGGCGGCGCGGCTTCTGGTACCTCGGGCTGCGCGTCGCCGCGGGACGTTTCCCGCGCGACCTCGACATAGGCCATTTGCAAATTGGAAAGAGCGTTGCTCAACACTTTTGCCTCTTCGCTGGTCAGGTTGCCGCGCGTTTTCTCCTGAATCATTGCGAGTTGATCGATGAACATCCTGGCCAGGTCCAGGTTCACTTCGGGTTCGCCGGTTTTTGGATTTGGAATTTGACCAAGAAACAGCGCGGCGTTTTGCGCATGCATGATGACGAATTCGATGAAGCGCTGGGTCATCTCGCCGCTTTGTGTGGTTTTTTGGACTTCAGCCATAAATCATTTCTGTTTCGCGCCTGGAGACTTCTCTGGAGGTCGCACCGTCGCCAAAACATACGGTTGATCCCGAAAATATTTCGCAGCCACTTGCTTAATAGCATCGAGCGTGACTGCGTTCACGTCGTGTTCGAGTCGCTTGTAATAATTGAAACCGAGCCCGTAGAGTTCGTCCAGCGCGCAATGATAACCAAAGCGTCGTTGCTTTGATTGGCGATCTCCTGTTGCCCGATCAATTTCTTTTTCGCTCGCGCCAATTCTTCAGGAGTAAGGCCATCGTTGGCCAGCTTATGGATTTCATCGAGCAACGCCGTTTTCACCGGCTCGATCTTTTGCGGATCGGTGCCGAGATAAAATGAAAAAAGTCCCGGCACCAGGCCTTGCATCTGGCCGGCGCCCACGTAATAGGCCAATCCCATTTGCTCGCGAATCCGAATGAAGAAACGCGACCCGAGATCGCTGCTCGCCTCGTCGATTAAGTCCAGCGCATAGCGATCCGGACTGGACAGGCTCGCCCCGCGAAATCCGACCATGATCACGCCTTGCGCTTTGTCTTTGTGACTTTCAACCGTTTCCGGTTTACCCAGCGGCACGGGAGGTTTGGCGTCGGTCAGGGCAAGCGCGCCGGGCTTCATTTTTCCCAGCGTTTGTTCGACCACTTGCTTTACCTCGGATGCCTTCACATCGCCAAAGACAAAAACGACGCCGTTCTTCGCAGCGACGTAGCGATCACGAAATTCGAGTAAGTCTTTTTGTGCCAACCGCTGCACAGACTCGACCGAGCCATTTGAACGCAGCGCGTAGGGATGCTGCGGAAACAGCGCCTGTCGCATGATGTTGCGCGCGACTGTCGTCAACTGCTCTTCCTCCTGCTGGATCGCGGCGATCTGGATTTCTTTTTCACGCGCGATCGCTTTTTCGGGCATCGTGGCGTTGAGCAACACGTCTGAGAGCAAGTCCAGGCCCAATTTCACATCGGGCTTGGTGACATCGACCGACACGCTGAAGCTGTTGTTACCAGCGTCGCTCGAAATAGAGCCGCCGACGGCCTCGATGTCATTGGCGATCTGCTCAGCGGTGCGCGTCTTCGTTCCTTTCAACAGCACCTTGGCCATCAACCGCGTGATGCCGTTGTCCTGCGGCGTCTCCGCAAGAAGGCCCCCGCGAAAAACCGCGCCCATCGCCACGAGTGGCAGGCGAGGATCTTCACGCACCAACAATCGCAATCCATTCGACAGATCAAATTTTTGAATCTCACCCGCGGCAACTGCTTTCGCGCCTTCGGCTTTCCCGGCCAGCGAGCCCTTGGGATTCAGCGAGACGACCGTCAGATTGTTCTCCGTGAGATACGTCGCGGCGACGCGTTCGATATCCTTGACTGTCACCTTCTGGACAGCGTCCAGATAATGCCGGCTAAAGTTCAGATCGCGCGTGAGCAACCAATTCGAACCGATGTCCGAGGCCTGGCCACGCATCGTCGTCAGTGAACCGAGATGATGACTGAGCATGATTTTTTTTGCCTTCGCCAGTTCTTCCGTCGTGACGCCGGCGTTTTTGACCTCATCGACAATGCGCAACGCCAATTGCTCGGCGGCTTCGCGTTTCTTTGGATCGACAGTAGCATCGATGCCAAACAAACCTGGATCGCCCGGCGTGTAAGAGAATGCAGATATGCTAAACGCCAGACCGGCCTCTTCACGCACCCGCCGATACAAACGCGAGCTGCGCCCGTCGCCGAGGATCGTCGCGAGCAGATCGAGCGCGGGCACATCTTGATTTGTGAGCTCCGGGATGTGCCACGCGAGCGAAAGATGCGTCAGCTCCGTGGCAAATTCCTGATGCACTTCGCGCCGGCCAAGTTGCGGCGGTTCCGCAGGAATAAACAGCGGCTTCAGCGATTCCTCCGGATACAGCTTGAACAGTTCGGCGAGCTGTTGCCGCACTTTTTCTGCATCCACATCTCCCACGACAACGAACGTCAGATTGTTCGGAACGTACCGCGTTTTGTAATACTGCATCACCTGCTCCTGGGTGAGCTGGTTGTAAATCTCGAGCTCGCCGATTACCGGAAATCGATAGGGATGCCGCTGATAAGCGGTCGCAAAAAGAAGCAGGCCCGCCATGCGATCGGGATCATCCATACCCATGGCGAACTCGCGCCGGATCACTTCCTGCTCTTTCTGATATTCCTCCGGCGGCAGAGTCGAATTCATCATGGCGTCTGCTAAAATGTCGAGCGCCGAAGAGACGCCATCTTTCGGCACATCGATCCAAAAAACGGTGCGATCAAACGACGTGTAAGCATTGATGTATCCGCCGACGTCCTGGATTTTTTGCGCGATCTGATTGGTCGATCGGGTCTTGGTTCCTTTGAAAAGCATGTGCTCGAGAATATGGGACAAGCCTGCGCCCAGATGCTGATCCTCGTAGATGCTCCCTGTGGCGCACCATGCCTGGACACTGGCCACCGGTGCGCTGCGATCTTCCTGCACGATGATTGTCAGTCCGTTCGGCAGAATCCATTTCTGCGCCGTGCTTGCCGGAAAGGTGATCGCAGCGGAGTGCTCGGTTGGTGCAGCTTTCAGATTAACCATGCCGAACAATAGAGCCGCTGAGAGAAAATTCACTACAAGCGATCTCAAAAATGTCATTCTGATCCCGCAGTCGCGGGAGAAGAATCTCTGATCATTTCTGGACGGATCGCTCACGGGAATAAATCGGGATGTTTCGCTTCGCTCAACATGACAGCGCAATTTTGGGATGAAGTGTAATTATGCCCACAGTTCTTGGTTTGACAGCGAGCGTCGATCCCAGTGATCAGTTATGGCTGATCACCTCTTTGAGGCAGCAGGCTTCGGCGCTGGCAATTGCGCCGGAGGTTTTGCAGCCGCTGGTTTTGCCGGCGCGAACGGCTTCACAAAAGCCTCTTCAAAGTCGTAAACATTCTTGAAGTGCTCGATTGAATCTTCCTCGGTCTTTCCGAATACCCCGGCGCCGATCAAATTAAAAACCATGTTCCCGATGTCCTCGCAGGAATGGATTCCCCAGTTATCGAAAACCGTCATCACCAGGGGTCCGAATTCTTTGAGAGCGTACTGCCGCACTCCATCCAGCAATTCCGGCCCGGTCACATGACGAACGCTGACGCCTTTAACCTTTTTTTGTTGTTTAGTTGTAAAATCGAGCGCGTCGCGCAAAAAAGCATAGGCGTCCCGCTGGTAACGTGGGTCGCTGGCAACAATCGAGTCGAGGGCCTCTGCGAAACCAATCTTTTGCATGAATAGAAAACGCGCGTCCAAAACGCGCTACTCAAGATAATCGTCAAAGCCGAAAGGGGCAAGAGCTTGTCCAGATTTGCTCAATTTTCGACCTGGTCCTCCAACGCATCGACGTAAACTGAAAGCGGATCATGCCGCTTTGGAACTGAGAGCTGCGATTGGTCCACGGCTTTGAGATAATCCGTGAAATTCCCGCTGCCGCTCTTCATTTGAGTGGCTTCGAACCAGTTCAAGTAATCGTCAATATCACTCATTCGAGCGGCGAGTTGTTTGCGGGTAACCTCCAAACGCGAAAGACGCTTCGCGATTCGTTTCCTCTTCCCACGGACAAGCAGCGCGACGATCTCCTGGTATTCACGCGCCATCGGGCGCAAAACCGGATTGGCCTCGGCAACGAACGAGAGCAAATCATGGCCCAACTGATTCAGCGCCATCTTCTCATTTGGAGAAGCCTTGCGCTGCGCGAGTTCGTCAAGACCTACCAGCTTGGCCGGCTTGGTCGGTTCTGAGATTTTCAGGTCCAACAATTCGTCAAGGCGCCGCTCGCTTTCGGCAAAGGCGAGCAACTGGTACCCCTGCAAATTCCTCAACTGACTTAAGGTCAACTGCCAGGTTCGCTCCGCATCGCCAAGCAGGAACGGAAACTGAGCCTTCAAATCCGCAAGCGGCTCGTTTGAGGCGTTAGATTGATGACCAATGTACTGCGCCAGACGGGCAGGGCCGTTTCTTTCATCGATTAGCATTTGCACGAGTGCAAAAGAGTATGCCCGATAAAGCGTCCGGCCCGCGGAATCGAGAAGTCCGCGGCGTTGACGGAGAAACATCTCCAGCGACTCTGTCTTGTCCGCGGTAGTGAGCGCCTCGACCAACTGTCCGCGATCGCTCCCAGGCGTAAGCGCAAGCACGCCGTCAATCAACCAATCCGGCGGCTCGACGAATGTGCTACCGGCAGCGATGTGCGATTCTTTTCGATAAATCATTTCCAATAAGATCGCGCGCAGTAGTTCGCGCCCGATCAATGAAGCATCGACGTTCTTCGAGATCGTCAGGTCGAGCTGCAGCTTCAGGCCAAAACCGGTCTGGCTAAATCGGAGGTCGGCCGGCGGAATTTCGGGGAGATTTGCCTGCTGTGGTTGTAGATTCACCACGATAGGGACGATCCAGTTGTCGCGCTGCCGCAACAGCACGAGAAGATTGGTCTTGGTCCGCTCGGCCAGGTTGGAAACAGCGCCGCGCAATTCCGCATCAGCTCCGTAGATAACGAATTGGCGCGACGGACTCACGCTGTGCTCCAACGAAGCGGCGCGAAGGACGTGCGCTGCGAACACGATGGATATGAAGATCGCGGCACGCTTCATGGTGATTAAGGCGCGATGATAATCGCATTGGCTGCGCGCCGACCAGCAGAATCAATGCGAAACTCCAGCCGATCGGCGGTTTTTAATTAGATAAAGCAATCTCGCAGGGAGGTGCGCACGCACCAGCTGGCGCCAAATGTGAATGTGTGTTCGGCGACTAGACCCCGAAGTCTTTCGGGGAACGTGCCTTGTGAGATGGATAAAACTAGAAAGGAAAGATTAACATGAAAACCAAACGCTTAGGTTTGATAAGCTGCTTCGCCTCAGCGGCGTTGATCGCGTCGCCGGCGCTGGGCGACATGCACAAGAAATCGGCGGCCACCTCGATGTCGAAGCCGCAACGAATGACTGCGCGAACCACACAGGTGACCCCGACGTATCGTCACGGCACTAGTTCGCGTATGGGCGGCTACTACGCTGGCACCCGTTATGGTGATGGTTATACCGGCTATTACGGCGGCACTCGCTACTACTATGGCGGCGGATTCGGTTACCCCGTTTACGGCTCCTATTCATATTGGCCGTACGGGTATTCTGGGTATTACCCATATTCGTACTATGGAGGTTACCCATACAGCTATTCGTATTACCAGCCTGCGTACGGCTATGACGCGGGGACGGTTGCAGCGGTGCAGCGCCGCTTGGGTGAGCTCGGCTACTACCATGGGTTAGTCGACGGAGTCAGGGGGCCGCGAACCCGGGCCGCTGTCGCCGCTTATGAAAGCAGACATGGTCTCGTCGTGGACGGCACGATCAGCGCACCGCTTTTAGACAGATTAGGTTTGGCGTAATCTGACGAAGCGGTGAGTTCGGTTGGTTTTGACCGGCGGCCTCGCAGGGAAAGAGAGGAGCGAGCCGCCGGTCTCATTTTATTCTTCGCTGGCCGTAAAAATAAAACGAGACTTTGAATCGCGTGCGGTGTCTAATGATGTAGAAAGAAACCCTAACCGATTATGAATAATTCTAAACTTCTGTTTTTCTTGGTTTGCCTTGTTGCAGTGATTCTGACTGCGCCAGTTCTCACAGCTGCACCGCGCGGTGGCGGCGGTGGCGGCCATCATTTCTCCCCGATGGGTGCGCGCCCAGGAATGGGTGGCCGACCTGGAATGGGTGCGTGGGGCGGTCAGCGCTGGAGCGGCGGCAATTGGCGTGGCAGCAACTGGAGCGGACGCAACTGGCATGGCGGCAATTGGAATGGTGGCAACTGGCACGGCGGCAACTGGGGCGGCAATTGGCACAATCATCACGGCAATAATGTGATCTTCATCGGTGACTTCGGCTTTCCATGGTGGTGGGGTTGGGGCTGGGGTTCGTCCTGGGGCTGGGGCGGCTATCCGTACGGATATTATGGTTCGGGCTACCCGTATGGCTACGGCTACGGTGACCCGTACGGTTACGGTTATGGCTACGGCTATGGAGGCAATCAATATGGCGGCGACTACGGCTACGGTAATGGATACGGCAATGGCTCCGGATACGGCGATAGCAGCCACTCCAGAGTGGCAGAGCTACAACGCCGGCTCGCTCGCGCCGGTTATTACCATGGGTCCGTTGACGGCGTTCTCGGCCCGCAGACGCGTCGAGCAATTCGCGCCTACGAGCGCAACCACGGAGATGTTGGCTGATCCGGTCTTGCCCAGTGGATGGGTTAGAGCCGGGGCAGTTCCACAGTTTTTCGGTTAATTGACCGGCGGAATTCGCAGGGCGCAATGGGCGGATCCGCCGGTCGTCTATTTTCGTAGCTGCTACGGTTCGTTATTTGTCGCTTCCCGCAGGTGGGTTTGTAGGAACGGCCCAAGTCCAAGTCCTTTTATTCGTCGCGAAACGCGGTATATGTCTGTGCTACTTCTGCGCCCGTAGCTCAGCCGGATAGAGCAACGGATTTCTAATCCGTGGGTCGGGTGTTCGAGTCACCCCGGGCGCGTCTTTCTCCGGTGAGAAGTGATTGGTGATTGGTGAGAAGTGGAAAAACGGCTAGTTCACTTCTCACGTCTCACATCTCACCTCTCACTTTCTTTCCAGCGCCGTTCGTGATCGAGCAACCACTTCTTTCGCCATAAACCACCACCGTAACCGCATAATGTGCCATCGGCACGAATGACGCGGTGACACGGAATGATGATGCAAATCATGTTCGTGCCATTCGCCCGGCCAACTGCCCGGCGCGCATTTTCGTCTCCCAAGCGTTTCGCCATCCAGGAATATGAGCGCGTTTCACCAACTGGGATTGACTGCAAAATTTTCCATGCGCGCAATTGAAACGCCGAGCCGACCGGCGCCAGCGGAATGTCAAATTTCAGGTTCTTGCCAGAAAAATAATCAGCGAGCTGTTGGCGCGTCGCAGTAAGATAACCATGCTCACCGGGCACTACATTTGTTCGCAATCGATTTCGCAAAATCGATAATTCGCGTTCGGTCGCGCGACGATCGATAAATTCGAGCAAGCGCAAACCTTCATCATCCACAACGGCAATCATCGCGCCGAGCGGCGTATCGATCCGCTCAGCAAATAGTGGGGTTCGCGTTCTGGCAGTCGCTGGTGGTTCGCCGAAAATCTTCGTGAACGCCTCGCGAAAACCGCTCTCCGATTCGAAACCGCTGCCGTTTCGCGCTTCATCGACGCGGCTACCTTTCCGCACTTCACTCAACGCAAGACCCATTCGGCGTGCACGATGATAAGCTTGGAACGTCATTCCGTAATGGCGTTTGAATTGTCGCCGCGCGGTGGAAGGATCGATCGCCAATGCTGTGAGCTCCTTGTCAGTAAGACGCCCGCCTGGCGCGCGCTCCACTTCTGCGCGCAGGCGTTCGATCAGTCCCGGCGGTCGTTTGCCCGGCTCCATCGGGTGGCAACGCAAACAGGGACGATATCCCCTCTCAAGCGCTTCACTTGAGCTGGCGAAAAAATCAACATTCTCTCGCGCCGGCTTTTTCGCCGTGCAGGTGGGCCGACAGAAGATTCCCGTGGTGCGCACACCGACAAAAAATATGCCTTCGAAGCTCGGATCGCTATTCACAAGCGCGCGATACATCGTTTCGGTCGGCGGAAGGAGTTCGAGTGTTTTCATACGCGTTCGATGGCAAACGTATAACAACCGTGCGTCACGCTACGAGCATGCACAAACGCAGTCTCGGGATTGTCGAAGAGGTTTTCAATCACGACTTCAGGCGCGGTCCCGTTCGCGACCTTCGCGTCGATGATTCGATTGTCACTGTTGTAAGCACGAAAAACGCGGCCGTTGCAGAACTCAGATGGATATTCATTCGTCGCCTCATAACGCTGGCACGCCTCCGCGTGGACAAAAATCGGTCCAGTTTCTGAATATGGATAACCCGGTGGAATCGCAGCATACGGAAACAAGACTACCCGTTCACCCGGTGCCGCCCAACGCAGGCAGTGTCGACACGGAAAAGCCAGCGGCGAATCCGCAGTCACGAAAACGTGATCTTGTGCGCCAGTCGCAGCCATTCGTCGCGCAGCGTCCGCGACTTCAGTGGGAAGAGGAAGAATGCGAAAGTTCAAAGGTTTCATGAACAAAGCTAAACGCACTGCTCCGAATTGCGCATCGACGAAATTCGGGCAGGGAATTCTGTAGCCGCTTTCCTGTGGAAAGCGCGACGCTACCTGTGTTTAACATTTCTGTGCCTCGTCGCCCACAGGGCGACGGCTACAGTTACCAGCGATGATATGCGGGATGACCTTCTTTCACCGCGACAAAAATTCCGCGACAAATGGCGCAGACTTTTCCGCCGGCGCTCAATGTCCCTTCGATGGTCGCGCGATCATCCGTCAGATCCACAACTCTGGCAGAAAGAAACACCGAATCGTTCGTCGGAGTTGGCCGCAGCAGTTTGATCGAATATTCCGCGGTGACGGTGCATGGCGGGCGGTCCTCGTTTGCGCGTTTCATCAGATGATAAGCCGCGGTCCAGTTGCAATGGCAATCGAGCAATGTGCCGATGACGCCGCCATTCAAAACTCCATCGAACGCTTCGTATTTCTTCTCCGGTTTCCACTCAGCGACGACTTCCCCGCCTGCTCGCGATTCATCGGAGTTCTTCAGGAAACTTCGAATATGCAAGCCGTCCGGGTTCGCCGGGCCGCAACCCCAGCAGACATTGTTAGGAGCGTATTTTTCCTGAAGTGATTTGTCCATTGTAGCGGCGGTCTATGACCGCCGAAACTGCATCAGTCCCGATGATATTCCAATGCAAAGATCTCGCCCATGAACGCCCAATCCTGGTTCTTTGACACAAGTCCTGCCCGCACCGGATTCTCACGAACGTAACTCCACTTTTCTGAATATGACTCACTACTGCGAACCAAGTGATCAAAAAACGTTTTCTGCCAATGCGGCGGAGGAATTCCGTTCAAACGCAGAGCTTTGGAAGCCGTGTTTTTCAAAGACTTCATCCAGGCACTCAACATGATCCTCTGGTCATCCATTGAGACAAACAGATGCAAGTGGTCCGGCATGATCACGTACGCGCCGACCCACGCCCCGTATTCAGGACCTCTGCCGGCAAAATCGAGAAAGGCTTCGTGAACGCTTGCAGTGGCAAGAATTTTTCGCCGCTCGTGCGTACAAGCTGTGATGAAATAAATCGGGGAGTGGACAAACACCCGGTTCAATCGGTGCAACCGAGGTTTGCGATTTTCGGCGCTCACAGAGCGCCGCTACAGCTCCTGGCTCATTTCCGCGAGACCGGATACGGACGCAATGCAGGCCCGGTGTAAAGCGAGCGCGGCCGGATTAGCCGGTTGTGATCGTGTTGCTCGGTCACGTGCGCGCACCAGCCGGCCACGCGCGACGCAGCAAACAGCGGCGTGTTCAGCTCCGGCGGGAACCCAAGCATCCAAAACACCGGCGCGGCGTAAAGATCCACATTGGCGCAAAGATGTTTCTCGCGCTCCATCACTTCTTCAAGCTTTTCGCAAATCGGCACCCAATTTTCCTTGCCGGTGCGTTTCCCGAGTTCGCGCGCGATCTCTCGCATCACCGGCACGCGCGAGTCGCCTTTTTTGTAAACGCGATGGCCGAAGCCCATGATCTTGTCTTTGGTTTTCAGTTTCTTCATCAGCCAGGCTTCCGCGCGATCCGGCGTCCCGATTTCCTCAAGCATCTTCATCGATTCCTCATTGGCGCCGCCATGCAACGGACCCTTGAGCGTCGCGACTGCGGAAGTAACCGCGGCGTAGATTCCTGCCAGCGTCGAAGCCGTCACGCGCGCCGCAAATGTGGAGGCGTTGAATTCGTGGTCTGCGTACAAGTTGAAAATCGTGTCGAGCATTCGGATTTGCCAATCCTGCGGAACTTTGCCATCCAGTTTGTAAAAGAAATTGCCTGCCTGAGTAAGATCCGGTCGTTCCGGGAGCGGTTCTTCGCCGTGCGAAATGCGCCAGCCGTCAGTGATTAAAGTGGAAACGCGCGCGATCAACCGGATGGACTTGCGGATATTGGCGTCGTGCGAGCTGTCGCTCAGGTCTTTGTCGAACGCGCTCAACATCGACACCCCGGTGCGCAACATATCCATTGGATGAGTGGCGCTCGGCAGTAGCCGCAGCATTTCCGTCACTTGCCCCGGCAGTGCGCGTTGTGTGGCAATTTGTTGCGTAAATTCGGCAAATTGTTTCCCGTTGGGCAACTCACCATTCAGGAGCAGGTACGCGACCTCTTCAAAACTCGCTTTCTCCGCCATTTCATGAATGTCGTAGCCCCGATACATCAGCCCGGCGTTGGGATCGACCCAGCAGATCGCGGTTTCTCCGGCGATAACGCCGGCCAGCCCGGGGCTGTATTCTGGTTTCGCTTCAGTAGCCATTGGTCTTCTCTTTACTTGCGAATCGCAATCCTTCAACTGACCGGACTTAATCAGTTGATGTTCAACTTTCGGCGTTCCAACTCTCGGCGTCCGGATCGTAGTCGAGCAAGTCGTAAAGTTCCTGCCGCGTGTGCATCCTGTCGATCCAATCGGATTGCGTCCCGGTCTTCTTTAATGCCGCAAAAAACTTCTCACTCGCTTTCATCGAAACGCGAAACGCGCTCTGCGGGAAAATCACCATCCGGTAGCCGAAGTCCGCGAGTTGCTCAAAGCTCAACAGCGGGCTTTTGCCAAACTCAGTCATGTTCGCGAGCAACGGGAGATCAATTTCCTTCGCAAAATCGCGAAACTCCTCCGCGTTCTGCAATGCCTCTGGAAAAATTGCATCCGCTCCGGCGGCAAGATATTGGCCCGCTCGCTCGACCGCGCGATCGAAACCTTCGACCGCGCGCGCATCTGTCCGTGCGATGATCATGAAGTTCGGATCGTGGCGCGACGCCACCGCCGCTTTGATCTTGCCGGCCATTTCCTCAAGATCGACAAGCGTTTTCCCTGCAAGATGACCACAACGCTTTGGAAATTCCTGATCTTCAATGTGGCAGCCTGCCAGGCCGGCGTTCTCCAATTCCTGAATCGTCCGCGCGACGTTTTCTGCGCCGCCAAATCCGGTATCGGCATCGACAATCGCAGGGATCTTGACCGCCTTGGCGATGTAGCCCGCCAATTGCGCGACCTCGGTTAACGTCAGCAGTCCGATGTCGGGAACACCGGCGGTCGCGTTCGCCATTCCAGCACCGCTTACGTACACAGCGTCAAACCCGGCACGCTCCACCTGTCGCGCCATCGCCGCGTTGGGCACTCCGGGCATTATCACCGCGCCTTTCGCGATCAATTCACGCAATCGAGCCGCTTTGCTGTTCGTTGTCATGTCGTGCGATCTTTTGTCATTCCGAGCGAAGTCGAGGAATCTCTTACTTATTCGCTCTGTGCTGTGGCATTTCCAACGCCTTCATCAACTCATCGACGTTCTGCGCTTCGTCGAGCTTCCACACAATGTCGATAATCTTTCGCGCGCGATCGCTGCCGAGCAATGGTTCAACCAAAGCATTAAACTTTTCTTCCACCTGCGAATCTTTCAGCGGATTCTTCGCGTGCCCCATTGGATAATCCACTCGTTTGGTCAAGCGCCGTCCATCGGCAAGATCAATATGCACAATGTTCGCGACCGCGTCGGGATACATACCGCTCAGTTCTGCATTGCGTTCCACCTTTACATTTTCCAAAAATTTCCAGACCTCGGGATCTTTGAAACGCTGCGGCTCGAAATTGTTTATCGGTCACTTCGCCGTCAATCAGCGCAATCGCCGTGATGTATGGCAGACTGTGATCGGCCGTTTCGCGAGTTTCCGGTTTCCATTTTTCCGGCTCGCTGCCGATGATGTCCACCGATGCATCGTGACTCTCGATCGTCATCGCACGCACGTTCGCCGGGTCGCCGATCTCCTTGCGCAACAGAAGCGCCGCTTCAATTGCGCTCTGGCTGTGATATTCGGCGGGCCAGAATTTGATGCTCGTGCGCAAAATCATCGACGCCGGTCCGTCGCCGGCTTTTTCAAACGGCACAGCAAATTTTTCGCCTACGTTGCCCAGCGAAACGCCGAGCTGTTTTTCAAATCCCATTTGGCCTTCGAAAATCGGACCCGGCCCAGTCATGCCAGCGCGCGCGAGGAGCGCCGAAAAAACTCCGTGCCGCGCTGCGTTCGCGAACGCCACACCTTTCCAATGCGACAGCTCGCCCACGCGCGCCTGTCGCATCGCTGCGCCTGCAACTCCGGCAATGTTCACGGCGTGGCGCGTGTTCTTCGGATCGAGCTTCATCAGCTTCGCGCACGCAAGCGCAGTCGAGAACGCGCCGTAGGTCACATGATCCCAGCCGCGCGCGCGAATGCTCGCGGCGTCGCAAAACCGGCATTGCACTTCATAAGCCAGCGCGATCGCGGTGATCAGCTCTCGCCCATTCGCGCCGACGCTCTCGGCGACCGCCAGAGCTGCCGAAATATTATCGCTCGGATGCGCTGGCTCCTTCGACAGATAGGTATCGTTGTAATCGAAGTAGCGGATGCAACAGCCATTCGCGAACGCCGTCCAGTCCGGTGGCGCCTTGTGGTTTGTGCCGATGATTGTCGAACCTCGTTTCGCCGAAAAATCCGAAGCGACTTTGCGTGCAATCGCGCACGGCTCCTCCTTCCAAGCTCCCAGCGCGCACCCGAGTGAGTCCAGCATGCGCCGTTCCACTTCGTGCACGACGTCTTTGGAAAGATCCTCAAATCGCAGTGCACACGCGTAATCAGCGAGTTGATGAGCAAGGGTTTTCTTCATGAAGGCTGAAATTTCAATCTGCCGATGAATCTTCGGTCAGCAAGCTCTTGTAGGGCAGGCGCTCCGCCTGCTCGCTTTCGGCAACCGATACGGTTGCCCTACAATTCAGAATCGCGCACAATCTCTGCGTGAGCGAGTTTCAATTTGGCGGCCCGCCCGCCGTAGCCTTGGCGAAGGCGGGCGATTCGTCCATGTTATTCGTGTAATCGTGATTCAAATTTCCTCGACATGAGCAAAGTTTATCCTAACGCCACCGCCGCGCTTAACGGCCTGCTTCACGACAACATGACGATCGCTGCGGGCGGGTTCGGGCTGTGCGGCATTCCGGAAAATCTGATCGCCGCGTTGCACGACAGCGGCGTGAAAGGCCTGACCATTGTCGGCAACAACGCTGGCGTCGATGGTTTCGGAATGGGAGTTCTGCTCACCACACGGCAGGTGAAAAAAGTCCTGGCCTCGTACGTTGGCGAGAACAAGGAGTTCGAGCGTCAGGTGTTGTCGGGTGAACTTGAACTCGAGCTCATTCCCCAGGGCACGCTCGCGGAGCGGTTGCGTGCGGGTGGCGCGGGGATCCCGGGATTCTACACGCGCACCGGCTTCGGCACCAAACTGACTGAGGGCAAGGAAACCAAAGTTTTCGACGGCAAGGAATACGTGCTCGAACCCGGCATCACGGCCGAGCTTTCGCTCGTGAAGGCGTGGAAGGGCGACAAGTCCGGCAACCTCATTTTCCGGAAAACCTCACGGAACTTTAATCCGATGATCGCCAGCTGCGGCAAAGTCTGCGTCGCTGAGGTGGAGCAACTCGTCGAGATTGGCGAGCTTGATCCCGACCAGATCCACACGCCGGGCATTTTCGTCGACCGCATCATCCAGGGAGAAAAGTACGAAAAACGGATTGAGTTCCGCACCGTACAAGGCAGCACGACCGCAAAAAAAGAAAATCCGATCCGCGAGTTGATGGCGAAGCGCGCTGCGCAGGAGTTGCGCGACGGTTACTACGTCAATCTCGGCATCGGCATCCCGACGCTGGTGGCGAACTACATCCCCGAAGGCATGAACGTTACGTTGCAGTCCGAGAATGGCCTGCTTGGCATCGGCCCGTTCCCAACTGAGGATGAAGTGGACGCCGACTTGATCAACGCCGGCAAACAAACCATCACCACGATGCCTGGCTCGGCCTTTTTCTCCAGCGCCGACTCATTCACGATGATTCGTGGCGGCCACATCGATCTTGCTATTCTCGGCGCGTTCGAAGTGACGGACAAAGGCGACATCGCAAACTGGATGATTCCCGGCAAGATGGTCAAAGGACCAGGTGGCGCGATGGACCTGGTCGCCGGGGTGAAGCGTGTCGTCGCGGTGATGGAGCACACCTCGAAGGACGGCAGCCCAAAAATTTTGAAACAATGCACGCTGCCCATCACTGGCTTGGGAGTCGTCAACCTCATCATCACCGATCTATGCGTGTTCGAGGTGAAACAAGGCGGCGGCCTCGTTCTCATTGAATTGCATCCTGGCGTTACGGTGGACGACGTCCGCGCAAAGACTGGCGCGCCGTTCAACGTCGCCCTCAAGCGCTGACTTGTTCTGCAGCAGATTGGGTAGATCGCGGACTTCCTCTTAGCGCCGCTGCCATCGGCAAATGGATCGTCGCTGCAGCCCGGAAGTGTAAATTACGATTACGCCGTCCGCTCGCGCGGGCATAGCAGCACCAGCAGTGATGCGATTATCCAGCACGCGACCATAAAAATAAACCCGCCGCGGAATGAGCCGGTGCGCTGGCTCAGATCGCCAATGATCTTTGGACCAAAGAATCCGCCAATGCTGGCCGTGCAATTGATGAAGCCGACCGCTGCTGCAGCCGCCGAGCTGGTGAGAAATGAAGACGGGAGCGCCCAGAACGATGGCAGATAGGCCACCGTTCCGAAGCCGATCAGCGTGAACACCACGATTAGCAGTGCGATCGAATGCGGAGCAAGAAACCACGCGCCCAACGCTAGCGCAGCGGTTAATTGTGGGACGGCAAAATGCCAGCGGCGCTCGCGCGTGCGATCGGAGTTCCAGCCAAGCAGCAGCATTCCGATGAGACCCGCAACAAACGGAATCGCGCCGATCCAGCCAATGCGCTGAACATCAGTCCAACCGGTGAGCCGCTGAAGCATGGTCGGCATCCAAAACCAAAAGGCGTAGCCGCCGGTATAACAGAAGAACAACCCGGCAGTGAGCATCAACACCGCCGGATGCCGAAGCGCTTGCCAAATCGTAACGTGTTCTACATGTGCTTTGGCGCGCCGCTCTTCAGCAAGACGAGCACTTAACCAATCGCGCTCGTTAGGCTGCAACCATCGCACTTCGTTAGGCCGATCCGGCAGCACGAACAGTGTCGCGATTCCAAGTAAGATCGCGGGCACGCCTTCCAGCAGGAAGAGCCATCGCCATCCGGCAGTGTCGAGCCAATGAACACGCAGGATCATGCCGGCAAGAGGCCCGCCGAGAATGTAAGCAATGGGAATAGCCGACATAAACCGCGCCACCGCCTTGGCCCGATCCTGATAAACGAACCAGTGCGAAAGATAAACAATCACACCGGGGAAAAAGCCTGCCTCGGCTGCGCCGAGCAGGAAACGCGCGCCGTAAAGCTCCAGCGGCGTGCGGACAAAACCAGTGAGTGTTGTGAGTGCGCCCCAGATTATCAGCGTTGTCGCGAGGAGAAGTCTGGCGCTCCAGCGTTCCACCAGCAGCGCCCCGGGAATTTGCAGCGCAAAATATCCAATAAAAAAAATTCCGCTGGCCGTGCCAAACACTGAATCGCTTAAACCCAGGTCGCCTTTCATTCCAAGCGTCGCATACGCGATGTTTGTGCGATCGAGGTAATTCGCGACGTAAAGCAGAAACAGAAACGGCAGAAGCCGCCACGCGATTCGACTGCGCGCACTTTCGCCGGCGTCTGCTTGCAAAGAAGCCATCGTTGCGCGCAGCATAACGCCGTTCGAAACGCTCACAATTTAGAAAACGCGTTCGCCGCCCAACTTGGCAAAGCGCTCGCTCCCAAGGAAGTTTTGTTCGTCGGCGACATTCCCAAAACGCGAAACGCAAAAGTGATGCGCCGCATCGTCCGCGCCGCGTATCTCGGCGAAAAACTCGGCGACACATCTGCGTTGGAAAACCCGGCGTCCTGGACGAAATCAAGCGCGCGGCTGCACGCTGGCGCGAGCCAAATAAAACTGTAGCCGCTGTAGCCACGGCCCTATGGGCCGTCTACGTAGTGTGACAAGGAGCGCCTAGGTGAACCGGCCATAGGCCGGTGGCTACAACATTTATGAAATCGCTCTAGCGCACATCATGGTAGGCCGCTTTTGGTAGGACGCTCACTCCTGTGAGCGCCGTTCTTTGTGATTGCATCGCGGCGGCGCGCAGAGGACTGCGCGCCCTACCTTTTGCTTTTCCCTTTCGCGGTAAGGGTCCGGGAACCCGCCCTACCTCAACTTGAGCTTAAGTTCTACGGTTGACATGGTCCAACCTTAGCGGTTGGGCCGAGACCTCCGGTGTAATTATTGCCACCGCCTTCAGTTGCCCAACCAATAACAAATGTCTTAAAGTTTTCAGGTGTTCCGGCATGGTCAGGGTTTAGGTACGGGTTTTTCTTGTTATCGTCTGTCGGCTTTATCGCAATCGCGTTGTAGTCATTGCTGAAGTGGGGATTGGGGTAAACGGCTGCCGCCCATTGCCACTGCACCTTTACACCCGGCGTAGCCGAGCTGATCGTGCCGCTTTAGGTAACGTTCTTTATTCCTCCAGGTGGTTACGGGCAGCCCACTGACATCACTGTGCCCGTCCCAGGATGACTTGGATCTGGTTCGTAGCCCGGATCGACATTAATAACAGCCATTTGCGGGATGTTACCAGAAATGACCGATCCATGCTTCGTTATTGAACTGGACACGATCACGCTGATGGTCGATGGCAGCGTGGCCGGCGGGCCAGAACTACCGCCCGCACCACTCGTCCACGTTCCTCCGCAGATTGCTGGATCGGGAGTGGTGTTCTCGGCAAAACCTTTGAAGGCCGAAGGTGCGGAACCGCCGCTCAACTTATTGGATTTTGCCCATTGTGCTCCCCAGAACGTCACGTGCTGCCCTACCACCGCGCTACGATCGCCGATGACAAAGCTTAAGCCCGACAAAGGATAAACGAATGCGCCGCGGCCGCGTGTCCAGACTGAGAGCGTTGTCCCCCCGCGATCGATGGACATGTCCCAAATCATCACATGCGGAATTCCGTTGTCGAAACGGTTCCAAATCGGATACGCAACAGTGACGTCGTTGGTGTAGTACACGACCGAAGTCGGTGCCTGCAAAGACCTGTTGCGGGATATTCGGGTCCACAATGATTGAGTCCACCGGGATGTCCGGCAGGTTGCCTGTCTTATCCGCCCAGGTGAACGAGCTGCAGTTGGAGGCACATGCTCACCTGGAAAATGTGACCCGGCTGTGTTGGTGTGTTCGCGTTAAAGCCGCCAACCGCAGCATAGCCGACAGGCACATCCACAGCTGGCACCCTGGGATCCATCGCAACGCCAAGCACGGGACGAAGAGGTAGCACGATGTTACTGCCGGTCACGTCAACCCAGATTGCCTGGCTGGCAACGCCTGTGCCCAGGTTGAAACCGATCCAAACGTTTGCATCGTTTGTGCCTACGATGGCGACACTCTGGTATTTCGACGAATACTTGAGCTGATTGATGAACGAACGGTTGCCCAGTGTCTGCTTGGTCATGTTCTGAGTCGTTGGGTTGTTGGTCACATACCAGGCGGATGTAGGCACGGTAGCCGCCGCTCCGCTGATCGTTTCCCACACTCGGGTTGTGCCGGCAATCAGATGGCCGCACCCGCTCGTAGGGCCGGCAGCCGGACAGTCGTCGCCGCCGGGTATGCCGCCATGGAACATATTTACTGGCAGAATGAATGACTGTAGGTCGCCGGTCCAACTGCCCCTGCTGCTTGTCCAGGTGGCCCCTGGAGTTGTGCAATGATAGATGCACCGGCTAAATCCCCCGCTGTTGTTGCCTTCCCAGACGCGGAGACTTCCAACATCGTCACCCGGCCTGGTACCGCCAAGAGTGCCGGATCCGTTAAACGTCAGGTTTGCGCTGTTGACATTAGAAAATGGAATCGAATTCCCAGCGCTGCCGCAAACAACGGCAGTGACAACAACGTTCGAACCATTGCCGCCTGCTGTCACCTGCGATGGGATGTCGGCATTGATTGCTGTGCGAATATTCGTTGCTGCCGAGTTCGCGCTTGTACCGACAGAAACCTGGCCGGTGCCGCCTCGAGTCATCACCCACATGAATGTCTGCGTCCCAACGAGAAACTGTTGACCGATTGTCCCAGCGCCAGACACGCTGATCGTACCCTGCGCCTGAGTGCATGTCGTGCCCCTCGGGTCGATTTGCCCGGAGAAGCCGTCCCCACCGAGTCCCAGTTGCCACAGCACAGGACCGGTCGGAGTACCGGCAAAAGTGACCGAGCTAGGTCCGTTGTCCTGTGCGCCTCCAACTGCCATCGGTGCCGCAGCGTTGGCAAAGTTGCCGCTGATGTCCCCTGAGTAAAACTCAATCGTGTTAAGGCCTGTGTCCATGTTGAACCAGGTTGGATCCACGGTCGAGCTGGCAACGTCTGCGTTGGTCGTGCCGTGAATACCTCCGTCATTACCGATTGCCAGGATGCTTGAGGAACCAGGAAGAAATGCGAGAGCGTGTTGGTCCACATGCACAGGACCGGCATTGCCGCTATAAGAATAGCCGCACGTGGTATCGTTAAAGGTTGTTCCCGTGCGCGTTGCGAACCAGACATCAAAGGTGCTGATAAAGACGCGATCGGGATTGTTCGGATCAACGGCGACTGCCTGGTCGTACCAGTTCTGAGGATAGTCGCCCTGGCCATTGGTGCAATTCCTGAGAGAACCGCCGGCAGATCCAGCCATAAACGCCCAGCTGTCGCCGCCATCAGTGCTCGACCAAACGCCGATCTGGCAGCCGTTGGTATTGCCGCAGCCGTTGTTGCTGTTGAAGGCGATGGACTGCACTTGGGCATAGAGGTAGTTCGGACTGCTTGGAGCCACAGCGATATCGATGCGCCCAAGCTGATCCCCAACGGGCGACGGTGCCGGTGAAGGGCTAGCAATCGCGTAAGGCGTGCCGCTGCCCGCATGCATGGGCGCCCCAGTGGCATAAGCGCTCCCGGTCACCTGAGTGCCGAAGACAAAGCCGTTATCGTCACGGCTGATCAGACTGAAATCGCTGGGGCACCCGCTAATTGGCATTGTGCCTTTGTAGATGCCGTTTGCGCCGTTGGCTCCCAGATCATACTGGACGGTCGTGGCGAACCCGCGTACGCCTACTGCTGCGATAATGCGGGTAACGCCCGCTCCCATATCTGTTAGCTCCAGGCCTGTTATGTCCTGGCGCTGAGTGCTGAAGCCATTCGTCGTGCACGGGCCAGTCCAGTTGACCCCGCCGTCATACGAGAAGTAGAGCCCTTTTTTCGTGCCGGCCACGACGTTGCTGCTGTTATTGGGATCAACGCGCACTTTGCCCACCGCGTTATATTGCGGGAATTGCCCGGGCGGTTCGTCATAGGATGGGCCAAAGACGTCTGCGCCGAGTACAGTCCAGGTAGCACCAGCATCAATCGACTTCAAAATACCCTGACTACCCATGGAGAACGACCCATAATTGAGGTCGCCTGTGCCTGCGTAGATGGTGTTATGATTGTTGGGGTCCATCTCAAGCGCGTCGATGGCTGTCGTTCCAATCAGCGGATCATCGGTGAGTACGCTCCAAGTAGTCATGTCGCTGCAGCAGTTGGTCGTTTTCCATACCCCGCCACCAATCGCTCCCAGGTAAGCAACGATGCTGCCGTTTATGGTCGTAGTTGGATCGACGACGATCGCGTTGATTCGGCCCTGCGTCGTTGTGTAGTTAAAGCAACCCGAACAGCCGGTCATGCGCTCCGGTTGAGGACCGAGCGGCGTAAAGCTAGTAGTGCTAAGGGCATTCGGACCAGCCATGTTGAGCTTGAGGTGCTGTCCAAATGGGACGCCACTTGGCATGCGCGAATGTTGTGCTGGCGGCCGCGCGCACCCAGGCGGGATTAAAGCGCCCGGTTGGAAACGTCAGACGATCGTTCCAGTATTGTTCCAACCGTGCCAAACCAGCAGCCTCTTCCCGTGTATTGGCGCCCGGCACGGGCATGTAACGAGCGGACTGGTCGGGAGGCCCCGCCAGAACGCCAGTCCGGCTCGGACCGCCCGGACTGCGCAGCGCGCCGCCCCAGCCCGCAAAAATCGCCAGGGCGACTCCGAGAAAACTAAGTGTGAATCCGAGTAGAACTCGGAGATTAAAAAACGCGGATTGCGAAGTGGATTTCTTTTTCATAAGTGGAGATTGGGCTGAATTTCATTGTCCCTTAGACCCTGTGGAGATGCCGTTTCTAGCTGTAGCGTTGCAAACGTGTCAATCTTTTTATCTGGAATTTCTTTAGCTCAAGATTTGAACCATAGATGATAGGGCCATCGTCGTCAGGAGAAGCCGATCGACCTTGGGCTAAGCGCGGGAAGGTTGAAGGAACCCGAACGATGCCGAGATCGCTACGGCTTGGCGAACACCGCCGACCCACCTACGCAACCAAACGCGCGGCCAGCGCGGCCAGAAACTCCTCCACTTCGGCGGGATTTTTGAGTGAGTAACGCGCTGCGGTGGGCGGCGATTGCTCACTCACGAGGATTCCAATACCCCGTTGCTCGAGCGCGCGGAAGGCGTCTTCGTCGGTGCGATCATCGCCGATGTAAATCGGGCAAACGTTCCCGCGCTCTAACAAAGCGGATCAAGAAGTGTATCTCTCTTTCATGAACGTGGAACCCACGGCTGCTCTTAACTGAGCAGTGGAAGTTGCAAGCCTATTGGTATTTGAGCAAGAGCAGGAGCAAGAGAAAGAGTAAGAGTAGGCAATCCCATGGCGATCATTGATCAGCTGCAAAAAATTTCGGACACGGTTTGGGAATTACCCGCGACTTACAAGGAGGGCATGCGCGTGCCCGCGCGAATCATCGCGACGGAAAAGCTGGTGCGCGAAATGGAGGAAGTCGTTTACCAGCAGATTGGCAACGTTGCGACGTTGCCCGGCATTACGCGGTACGCGCTCTGCATGCCAGACGGCCACAGCGGTTACGGCTTTCCCATCGGGGGCGTCGCGGCAATGGACGTGCACGAAGGCGGCGTCATCTCGCCCGGCGGAATCGGGTTCGATATCAACTGCGGCATGCGTCTCGTCACCACAAATCTGACGCTGGACGACGTGAAACCGCGTTTGAAAGAAATTGTCGATCTTCTGTTCCAACGCGTGCCGGCAGGCGTCGGCAGCCAGGGATTTCTGAAATTGTCCCGCGGCGATTTTCGAAATCTCGTCGAACAAGGCGCGCGCTGGTGCATCGAACACAACTACGGCTGGAAGGAAGATCTTGAACTGACCGAGGAGAACGGTTGCATCTCCGGCGCCGACGCATCGAAAATCAGCGAACGCGCAATCGACCGCGGTCACAACCAGGTCGGCACGCTCGGCAGCGGCAATCATTATTTGGAAGTGCAGGTCGCGCGGCCGGAGGACGTGCGCGACAAGGACCTCGCGGTAAAATTCGGGATCACCATTCCGAACCAGATCGTGGTGATGTTCCACTGTGGCAGTCGCGGGTTCGGACACCAGGTGGCGACCGATTATCTCCAGAAGTTTTTGAAAGTGATGGAACCGAAATACGGAATCAAAGTTCTAGACCGCGAGCTGGCGTGCGCGCCGTTCGATTCGCCGGAAGGCCGCGATTATTTCGCCGCGATGAAATGCGGGCTGAACATGTCGTTTGCCAACCGGCAGGTGATTCTTCATCGGATCCGCGAAGTTTTTTCCGAAGTGTTCGGCCGCAGCGCCGAAGATTTGGAGATGCGAATGGTGTACGACGTCTCCCACAATACCGCAAAGTTGGAGCGCCATGTTGTCGATGGAAAAGAAAAGAGTTTGCTTGTGCATCGCAAAGGCGCGACGCGCGCATTCGGGCCAGGACACGAGGAAGTGGCCGCGCGTTACCGAGACATTGGCCAGCCGGTGATCATCGGCGGCTCAATGGAGACTGGCTCGTATCTGCTCGCGGGCGTGGCAACGGGCGCAGAAACTTTCTTCAGCACGGCGCACGGAAGCGGACGAACGATGAGTCGCACGAAGGCGCGCAAACAATGGCACGGCAAACAACTCCAGCGCGACCTCGAAGCGCGCGGCATCTACGTTCGCAGCACCTCATGGGCAGGTCTCGCTGAGGAAGCCGGTCCAGCTTACAAAGACATCGACGAAGTCATTGCGGCAACTGAGCTGGCGGGAATCAGCAAGCCAGTCGCGCGATTCACGCCGATTGGCAATGTGAAAGGATGAAGTGAGACAAAATCCAAACGATTGTAGGGCGTTTCTGTGAAACGCCATGGCGTCTGACACAGACGCCCTACAACTTGCGATTCGACGTCCTTCGTCATTCGTGATTCGTCGTTGTTTCTGAAATGCCGCGCACACCCATCACATTAGTCACCGGTCCACTCGGCAGCGGCAAGACCACGCTGCTCCGGCACATTCTCGCCACGCATCCGGCGAAGATCGCCATCGTGATGAACGAATTCGGCGAAATCGCAATCGACGCAAAGGTGATCGAAGGCAAAAACGTGCGCATCGCTGAGCTCGGCGGCGGATGCGTTTGCTGCTCGTTGCTCGGCGAATTCGAAGCGGCGGTGAACGAGATCATCGAGAAGATCGCGCCCGAGATGATCATCGTTGAGACCACCGGCCTCGCTGAACCCGAAGCGCTCGTGTTCAACATCCAGGAGGCGCTGCCGCAATGCCGTCTCGATGGCGTCGTTTCGATCATCGATGCCGACATGCTCGTTCGGTTCCCCGAGCTGGGTCACACAACCCGCCTGCAAATCGAAGGCGCCGACATTTTGCTTTTGAACAAGATCGATCTCGTCCAAGCGACACAGATCGAGCCGCTGGAAACGAAGCTGCGCGAAATCAATCTGACCGCGGCAATTGTTCGCACCCAGCGCTGCCGCATCGACCCGGAACTGTTGTTCGGCATCGGACGCTCGCCCCGTGAGATACGCTCACGTGTGATGATGCCGTCGGCGATGTCGGATATCTCACGGGGCGAGAAAAAAGTCGCGCGGCCAGTGCACATGCACCAGCCCGAATTCGAATCGTTCACGTTCAGCTCTGACAACATTTTTTCTCGCGACTGCTTCGAACATTTCGCAGACAGCCTTCCCGCCAGCGTGGTCCGGGCGAAAGGGTTCATCCGCTTCCCTGATGGCGCGCAGCTTTTCAATTTTGTCGCTGGCCGCTGGGAGCTCGAGACGTTTGAGACCGATGGGACTCAACTGGTTTTTATCGGAAAAAACATTGCGACGGAAAAGAAGTCAGTCCTTCGCGAGCTGGGCCAATGTGCGGTTAAACAATGACGAAGTACGAATGTCCGAAGGACGAAGGCAATGCTCGAAGCCAGAATGACGAAAGGATTCAAGCACTCGCTTGACGTTTCGATATTCGTCATTCGGATTTCCTCATTCAATTCGTCATTCGGGATTAGTCATTCTGCTACATGCCTTATCATTATCTCGAAGAAATCGGCACGGCCGACATCGCGTTTGAAGCGACAGGGCGCGATCTGCCCGAATTGTTCAGCGACGCGGCCGACGCGACAATGAACGTGATGATCGACAATCTCGACGCCATCGAGCCGCGCGAAACGCGACACATCGAACTGTCGAACGACAAGATTGATATGTTGCTGTTCGACTTTTTGCAGGAGCTTATCTACTTCAAAGACGCCGAGCGCCTCCTGCTGCGAGTCCGCGAAGTGCACATTGAGGAGAAAGAAGGAAAATATTTTTTGAAAGGGAAAGCCGCCGGCGAAACTTTGGACGCGGCGCGGCATCATCAGCGCGCCGATGTGAAAGCGGTCACGCTTCACGATTTCTCTGTCGAGAAAGAGGATGGCGGCTGGAAGGCGAGAGTGTTGTTGGACATTTGATGTTGTAGAGTGCGCTGTCCTCAGCGCATCCGCTCTGTGCAAAGAGGAATTCGCCGGTCGCACGCTCAAGAACGACCGGCCCTCTTTGTGAGAATCCGTCTCAACTAGAGCCGTACGCTTGCTGTTAAAACCTGCGAAACCACGAATAGGGAAAAACGTCTCCTGGACAATCAGTCGGCCAGCGTGGCGGATTCATTTCACGATGCGGCCGCACGGGGATCTCGCCGCGATCGGTTTTGCCGCAACGGTCGCGCAGGTAGCGGATGAGTTCTTCGCACGCGTCGAGCTGCGCGCGCGTCGGCTGGTCACGATTAAAATCGCCTACCAGGCAAATGCCCAGCGAAATGTTGTTCAAATAATCGCTGTGCACATGTCCGCCGTTGATCTGGCGCCGCCAGCGATCGCCCACTTCGATCTGGCCGTTGCCCGTGGACGTTCCGTTGCCGATCACGAAATGGTATGCAAGACCATTCTGCATCCGGCGGACGTGCCGATGATAATAATCAAAGGCGCGTGCGTTTCCCTGCCGCGTGCCGCTATTATGCACGACAATGAATTGCCAGCGACGCCGTTTCACTGGCGCGCGTCGGATGGCTTCGATGACTGATCTCGTGAGATAACGGTAATTGGTTGGACGACTCCAGGGCCAGAAACCCAATCTGCGCGGCGGTGGCGATGGCGGAGGTTCGAAGCCCTGGTCTTCCTCGATACCGGACTTTTCAATCACAACCTGAGCTCGCTCGCCGGCGGAAAGAGCACGGGGAACCTTTGGCTGTGGCGAGGGCGCGGGTGTCGGCACCGCAACTGCCCGCGGTGGCGGTGGTGAACTTTCAAGTGACACGCCGCCTTCTTCCGCGTGAGGCGTTGGCGTCTTTGCTGGCTTTGGTGTTTCCTCTTCTCTCCCCGCCAGTTTGGATGTTTTCCTGGTTTTGCGTGCGGTTTCTTTCTCGCGGGATTTTTTCTTCGCCGATTTCGGTTTGGGCGTTGGCGTGTGATGCCGCTTTGATTTGGGTGAGGCGCTGGCCTCGGGCGTCTCGCGTGGCGTCGGATTTGGCGTTGGCTCTTCTTCCTCGTTGGATTTTGCTTTAGATTTCGAGATCGGACTTGGCGATTTTTTTGCTCTTGCCGAAGGCTCTGGTTCCTTTTTCGACTCTTCGCTTGCTAGTTTTGCTCGTGGAATGGCCTTAGGCGTTTCGTCTGGCGTCGCAGACGCTCGATGCTTCTTGGTTGATTTACCCGTTGCTCTTTTTCCTACGGGGCTCGGAGATTTTTTTGGTTTCGGAGAGGACGCGGCGTGGGTTTCGCCCGGCTCGGATTGACTGCGGCGGCTCTCTTGTTCCTCACTGACTTGCGCGCAAAGGAGACCTGCGACGATTGCGCCAACGGCGAGTGCAGCCCAAATGCGAAAACGCACCACTGCGACGGAGAGTAACAGACCGCGCGACGCGATCAAGCGAAGGAAATCCGAAGCACGAATGTGGAAGGACAAAACAAATCCGAATGATTAAGTCTCGAGCGAAAAATTACGCGGCGCGGGCCGCGGGCGTTGGAGCGAGGGGCGCAGCCGTGCGCATTCGTTCGCGTTCCCGGCGAAGAACGGCGTTCAATTTGCCGCCCAACAACAGCAGCAGACAAGTCAGATACATCCAGGTGAGCAACACGACGATGGATGCCAGCGCGAGATATGTGGGGTTGTAGCGATCATATCTTCCTACATAGAACTGAAAAAGTTTTGTCGCGATGATCCACCCGACGGCAAAGAAAATCGCGCCCGGCAATGCCTGACGGACGGTCGAATAATTTTCTGGCGTCAGGAGATAAAGCGCGAGCGCGAGAACGACCAGGGCCACAGCAGTGAATGGCACGCTTAACGTTGCGATCCACGCCTGCAGCGGGAACGCCAGTTGAAAATTTACCTCTGCAATGCCAGCCAACTTTTCACCGAAGACAATCGCGTTGAAGCAAAACACAATAATGATCCCAAACCAGAAGAGCATGAAGAATGAGATGATATATTTCGACCACCAATGGGGATCTTCCCGCATTCCATACGTATGGCTCAGAGCCCGCGAAATCGTCGCGAAGAAGACGGTCCCGAAATAGATTCCGAGAACTATGCCCGCATTCGCGAGCAGGCCGCTCGAACCTGTCACAACCACATTGGCCATCGCAGAATCCAGAATGTCCTGCACTTTCGGGTCCGGCGGCATGAAGCTTTTCAAGAAAAGAAACATCCGATGCAGCTTCGTCGGATCGGTGCCGAAAAGACCCAGCAGGTGCCAGAGAAAAAGCGATCCGGGAGCCAGCGCGAACAGAAGCAGATATGCCATCTGTGCAGCCAAGCCGGTCGTGTTATCGGTTGCCGTTTCCCAAACCATCCGGCGCAGAACGCGCCAGATGAACGCGAGATACTTCATCTTCGGCAGAGTTTACTTTGCCCAGCGTAAATATCCATTAAAGTCTCCCGCAGTCGCGGGACTTTCGCGAGTAACTAGCCATCAGAGATGTCATTCTGAGCGGAGCGAAGAATCTCTGATTATTTCTTCAACCAACAGAATAGCCAAAGATATTTCGCTTCGCTCAACATGACAGCCTTATTCGTGTCGGCTAACGATCGATGAAAAAAAGAATCCTGATCCTAACGGCCGGCTTCGGAGAGGGTCACAATAGCGCCGCGCGAGGAGTGCGCGACGGTCTGGCCCGCGTCGCCCCGAACCAGGCCGACGTGGAGTTCCGGGATCTGTTTGCTGAAGCCTATGGACCGGTCAATGAGTTCGTGCGCCGAGGTTATCTGGCGCTGGTGAATTCTGCGCCGCGCGCCTGGGGGATCGTTTATCGCTGGCTCGATCGCAAGACAGATTACGACAGAGAATTTCGGCGATTCACTCGACTTAAGAGTCGTCTCGCTCCGCTGCTCGAGCGTTTTCGCCCGAGCATCGTCGTTTGCTCTTTCCCAGCATACGCAAATGTGCTTCAGGAGATTTTGGGACCCAAGAGATCCTGCAAATGTGTGGTGGTCGTCACGGATTCGATCACCATCAATGCCAGTTGGTACCGGAGCCCGGCTGATTATTTCCTCGTTGCGAACGAACAGAGCGCCTCCGTCTTGCGAGCGGTGGAAGTCGCGCCGGAAAAAATCAAGGTATTTGGATTTCCAGTGAGCCCGAAATTTGCCGATTTCACCAACGATCGACAATTACCTTCCAACAATTCGAAGCCCCGCGTTTTGTACATGATCCATGCCGCGACGCGCGGCGCGCCGGAACAGGTGAGGTTGCTGGCAAAGCTTGGTGTCGATCTTACGGTGACGATTGGTCGTTCCGACAAACTCCGGCCGGCAATCGAAGCGGCGGCAAACGACCCCGCGACAAAGATTGTTGGATGGACAGACCAGCTCCCGCGGATGCTGCACGAAAGCCACTTGCTCGTCGGCAAAGCCGGTGGCGCGATCGTGCAGGAAACGATTGCCGCCGCCTGTCCAATGATCATCAATCACGTCGTGGCCGGTCAGGAGGAAGGCAACGCCCGCTTAATCCTCGAAACCAATTCCGGCGTGATCGCGATTTCACCAAGAGAAGTCGCCGCACAGATCGAACGCGCGTTCGCCAATGACGCAAAACAATGGCGCGAATGGGCTGGCAACATCAGCAAACTTAGCCGACCCCGCGCCGCGCTGGACATCGCGGAATTCTTGATGTCGTTCTAGCTTACGAAATTTCCTCTCCGCCGACAGATACGCGCAACACTTCAAGCTCCGGTGAAAGAACAACAAAGTCGGCGTCGGCTCCGACTGTCAATTGACCCTTTTTTTCCAGGCCGATTGCGTGTGCAGGATTTCGCGTCGCCATGGCGACCGCCTCATGCAAAGGAACATCGACCTTCTGCACCATCGTTCGTACGAGGTCGATCATCTGCGAGGCGCTACCGGCGAGTGCGGAGCGGTCAGCTAGCAAACAGACGCCGCCTTCAACAAGGCATTCATTGCCAAAAAGTGAAAAGCGAGATCCCTCCGGTAACCCGGCGCCGGCAGTTGCATCCGTTACGAGACAAATTCCGCCCGCGCCTTTCGCACGATACAACATTCTCATCAATGTCGGCGAAACGTGATGGCCGTCCGCGATCAGTTCGCAACTAATCTGCGGTTCGCTCAACGCGAACTCGAGCAGACCGCCGACACGACAAACGCCGCGGCGGCGCGCGTTCGACATGCAATTAAATGTGTGCGTCGCGCTGCGCATGCCACGATCGAATGCCGCGCGCACATCCTCATCCCAGGCATCGCTATGTCCGCCGCTTACGCTGACTCCATGCGTGCGAAAACTTTCGATCGCCTCGAGTGCTCCCGGCAGTTCCGGCGCAATCGTGACGCGTCTGATCACATCCACGTACTCGAGCAACTGCCGCACACCAGGCGGTGATGGGTCCTGAATAAATTCCGCGCGTTGCGCGCCGCATCTTACCTTCGAGATGAACGGGCCTTCCAAATGAACTCCCACAACCGCGCTGATTGAGGATCGATAATCTCGGACCGCTTTTAGCACATCGACGATATTCTCCAGCGGCGCTGTCGCAGTGGTGAGCAGAAGTGAAGTGGTGCCGCCCCTTGCGTGGAAATCGCAAATGGTGCGAAATGCTTCGGCGGAGCTGTCCATGGTATCCCAGCCGAGCGCGCCGTGAACGTGAAGATCGATAAACCCAGGCGCGAGATAATTTCCGTCAAGGTCGACAACGTCTTTGCTGCTGGTTCGGGTTTGCTCGCCTGTCCGCCCAAGCCGCCTACTCCGCCGAAGCGGCTGCGAAGGCTGGATTGGCGCAGGCGGGCGAATTTCCGCGATTTTCCCTTCTTCCACGACAACTTCGAGGCCGTCGCGAATTCCATCAGGAAAAATCAGACGCGCGTTTGTGAGGATCATGTTGCGTGACGCAGGCAATCCTGCCTGCGTGGCGAGGGTCGCTCAAATGAAATACTTGCAGACACGATTGTCTGCGTCACCTGATTAACTTGGCGTTGATGCTACGTCGGCGAGCTGTGACTTCAGCAACTCAGCCATCGACCCAGTGGGCACTCAACCAATGACGAACCACCCGTCTCCGCTCGGCTACGGCGTGCCAGGCGAATCGGACTAGGGATTCAGCAGCCCGCCGTACCAGCGCAGAAAAATCTGGCCAAAAAACATCCAGGTAACTGCGCCAAACGCCAGATAAGGTCCAAAGGGCAGTTTGGCTGACCAGACGCGTTTCCCCGCGACGAGTGTGATCAAGCCGATGACTGAGCCCAGAAGCGACCCGGCAAAAAGACTAAACAACACCGCGCGCCAGCCGAGAAATGCGCCAATCGCAGCCAGAAATTTCAAGTCACCGCGTCCCATTGCCTCGCGCGGAATCACCAGTTCACGAGCCATGCCGGAAATATGCGTCACATCGTCGAGCATTAGCACGTGGCCTTCGGCTGTGACGCGATCGTAGCGAAAATCCAGCGTCACATTTCCATGCGTGTGGTGGTCGATCCTGACCTCATCGCACTCGAGCAGCAGTCGATCTTTTTCCCGCGCAAAATAATCGCTCCACAGACTTTCTTCAGTGCCCACCACGAAATCGGCGTCATCGCCGCGTTTTGTCCACGTGAACGGCGTCGGTGCGTCGAATCGAATCCGTTTTCTTCCAAAAGCCATCTTGCCCGCTTCCAGGACGATCAAAAGGATCACATAACCAAGCGCAGCTGCGAGCAGAGCACGAAGACAAGCTGCGAGCCGCGAATCGGCTCCCATCAAGGCCGGGACAGCCAGACTGCAAACGACGCCCGCAATTGTTCCGCCGATTGTTACCCGGTCTGGAATAATGAAATGCTCAAAATCGATGAATGTCCCTATGATGAGGAACGACACAAAAATCCAGTACGCGATCGCCACCTGCAACGGGAAGCACTCCCAGATCGCCAGAAAAAGAAGCGCGGTAACCAGTTCCACGGCGAAATAGCGAAACGAAATTTTCGCGCCGCAATTTGCGCAGCGACCGCGAAGGAAGAGCCAGCTGATCAACGGCAGATTCTGGTGCCAGGGAATCGGCCGCTTGCAGTTCGGGCAGAAAGAGCGACGCGGCTTGTTAATCGAAAGATCGACAGGCCATCGGTAAATGCAGACGTTCAAAAACGAGCCGACCGCCGCACCGAGCACAAACGCAAACACACCGAAGAGAAGTTCGTAAGTCGGATGATGCACGCGATTAACCGGCGATCCGTTTTAGGCGGCGGCGCTCCATCAGCCACGCAATCCAGATGCAGCTTTCGTAAAGCAGGCACATCGGCAGCGCCAGTGCGACCAATGTCAAAATGTCTGGCGTGGGCGTGATGATGGTCGCCAGGATAAAGATGAGGACGACGGCATACGGCCGGGTGCGCGCCATGAACCTGTAAGTGATTAATCCAAACTCGAACCAGCGCCAGTACCACCACCGGCAATTCAAAGGCCAGGCCGAAACCGATGCGTGAACCGGGTCACGAAGGAATAATACTGTTGCACCGTCCAGGTGGGCGCCCAGCCGAGCGACTCGGTGTCACGAAAGAAAAAGAGGATCGTTTTGGGCAACAACCAAAAATAACAAACCATTACGCCGAGAAGGAATAGCGCGAAGCTGACGCCAATCGCTGGTAATAAAAAGCGTTTCTCCACTGCGGTGAGCGCAGGCAAAACAAATTCTGCCAGGAAATACAGCAGCAGCGGAAAGGAAAGAACAATGCCGGCGTAAAACGCCAGATGAAATGAAATCACGATGGAATCGGTGATGCCGAGCGCCTTAAGGGTCCCGATTTGTGAACCAACATCTCGCAGCGGCGCCTGCATTACTCGCACGAGTGTCGAGCGAAACAGAAAGCAAACGATCATCGTCACCCCCAGCGTGATCGCCACCTTCACAATGGTCCACCGCAAGTCTTCCAAGTGCTCGAGAAACGGCTTGGAAGTTTCGCTCTCCGGCAGATCGCGAAATTTGAAGATGTCTCGCAGCGCCATTGGATAGAAGAATCAGCGCCGCGCGAGCGACAGAAGACCTCGCGCTGACAGGGTCGCGCAAATGCCCAAGGTATTGGCGTCGCGAATTTCGTTCTCCGCGATCATGCGGCGAATTTGCTCCACAGTAAATTCGCGGCAATCGAGAATCGATTCGCCTTCGTCTCGCGCCGGGCCCTCTTCGCACGGCTGAACCGGACGCGCCAGAAAGAAGTAGCCGCGCTCATCCGTGAATCCCGGCGACGAAAAATAATAGCCGAGCGCAATGAGCTCGCCGTCTTTTGCCAGCTCGTAACCGGCTTCTTCGCTCAGTTCGCGCAACGCGACTTGTTCGATCGTTTCTGATGGATAGCGGAGATGGGCGCCCCCGGCTACAGAATCGATTTGGCCCGAGGGCATCTCCCAAATCGACTGGCGGATCGGGATTCGTTCCTGGTGAATGAGGACAATTTTACCGTCACGCGTCATCGGCGCGATGATCACGGCCGCTTTGCGATGCACGATTGTCCACGTGCGCGCGTCCGGGCGCGCAGGTGTTTGCACCTGATCGGTCACGACTTCCAGATGCGCGTTCGCGAAATGGCGCTCGCTGGAAACAGTTTCCCAGCCGGTGTGTTTCACGCTGGGGACTGTAGTGGCCGCTGTCCTCAGCGGCAAACATTGTAGCCGTCGCCCTGTGGGCGACGTGGCGCGTGCTGGTTAAAACGCGCTAGGGCCGCGCTTCGCACAGCGAAGCGGCTACAGTTTCGCCTGCCAGCGCTTGATCTGCACTGCGATATTCTCGGGCGAGGGCGCACCGATCGCCCGCCGCTGCGAAAGCGAATGGCGAACATCGCAAACGATTTGGAAAACTTCGTCTTTGAACAGTAGCTTCTCATCATTCGTGTCCATTAGTGTCCACTTGTCCGCCGTAGCCTCGCGCGAATGGCGGATTCGTGGTTAATGCTTTAACCAAGTGGCATCATCCGACCGATGCAGCACGTGTTACCGTTGCAGAGACGTATTTCGCGTCCTTCAGCGCAAACTTCCGCACTTCGACGGCGACTTTCTGAATCGGAAAAGTCTTCAGCAGGTGCGTCGCGAGGCGGTCCGCCAGTGTTTCGATTAGATTGACTGATTGATCGCGCACGAAACTCTTCGTCTCCTCAGCTACGGCTGAATAATTCACGGTCTGGTCGATCTTGTCCGCCATATCGCGCGTCTGCTGATACGGCCAAAAGGAAATGCTCACGCTTAATCGCTGCGGACTAGCCCGCTCTTGTTCCGGGACTCCGATACGCGCGGAACACCTCAAGCTGTTCGATGTGAATTTCGTCGGAGAACGGGTGCGACTCGTTGGTCATTGGGGAATCTTAACCACAAGTGAACACGAATCGACACGAATAGGAGGCGGGAACAGGTATGCCCGCGAATCACGCGAATTAACGCGAAAAAGAAACTCCAGCGAAAAACCATTCGCGTACATTCGCGTGATTCGCGGGCCTCTGGTAACGTTTGTCCTGAATGAAAACGGTCTGGCGCGTTTTGGCTTATCTGAAGCGGTACCCATGGATGGCTGCTGGGACACTGAGCTGCGCGATCCTGACTACGCTGATGGTGATTGTTTTTCCGAGCGTGACCAAATGGATCATCAACGACGTGGTGCGCGCGCAGCGGCCGGACAAATTGCTGCCGCTTATTTTGCTGGCCGCAGTGGCATTTCTGCTCCAGCACGTTTTCAACTCGCTGCGGATCATTCTCAACAACACGTTCGAGCAAAAAGTCATTTTCGATCTGCGCAGCGATCTGTATTCGCACATTCAACTGCTGCCGCTGCGCTGGTTCGACAATCGCGCCACGGGCGATCTGATGACGCGGGTGATCGAGGACGTGAACTCGGTCGAGCGCGTGCTGATCGATGGAATCGAGCAGGGCGTGGTTGCGGTATTGCAAATCGTGATCGTGCTGGCCGTGATGTTCTATTGGAATGCGAAGCTGGCAATCCTTGCGCTGGTTCCGTTTCCGTTGCTCATCGGAGGCGCGCTGGCTTACACGCTCACCGCCCATCGGCGGTATCGCTTGCAGCGGCGGGCCTCATCAGCCATCAACGCGCTGTTGCACGATAATCTTGCCGGGGTTCGTCAGATCAAAAGTTTCGTGCGCGAGCGAGAGGAGCACGCGCGCTTCAATCGGGCAAGCGACCAATTGCGGCGCGCCACGCTGGTGGTGATGCGGGTATGGGCCATTTACTCGCCGTCGATGTCGATGTTTGAAGCGATCGGCGCACTGCTCATCCTCGGGTTTGGCGGTTACGCAGCATTGACCGGCACGATGCAGATCGGTGATCTGGTTGCGTTCCTAATGTTGACGGCGTTTCTCTACGATCCGGTCAGCCGGCTGCATCAACTCAATCAACTTGTGCAAGCCGGGCGCGCGGCGGGGGAACGCGTTTTTGAAATTCTCGATGAACCAGCCGAGCCAGGAGTTGTCACCGATGCCGATTGTAGGGCGTCTGTGTCAGACGCCAACCTTAAGGCGCGGCGTTTGACACAAACGCCCTACAAATCCGCGCATGCCGCGCGCATCCTGGGCGATATTCGCTACGAAGACGTCAGCTTCAGTTATGCGGAAGGATTGCCTGCACTAAGGCGGGTTTCGTTTCATGCCCCGCCAGGCGCGACCATTGCGCTGGTCGGCGCGACTGGCGCCGGAAAATCGACACTGGTGAATCTGCTCGCGCGTTTTTACGAATTCACCAGCGGCCAGATTTATGTCGATGGCAAACCGATTCGCGATTACGAGTTGCGCGCGCTGCGCGAAGCGATCGGCGTAGTCACACAGGAAAGTTTCCTGTTCAACGGATCGATTCGCGAAAATCTTTTGATGGGCAAGCCTGACGCAACCGATGCGGAATTATGGCGCGCGGTGGATGCGGCGAACGCGCGAGAATTTATCGAGCGTTTGCCGCCCGGATTAGAAAGCGTCGTGGGCGAGCGCGGCGTGAAATTGAGTGTGGGCGAAAAACAGCGGCTCTCGATTGCGCGGGCGCTCTTGAAGGACCCGCCGATTTTGATTCTTGATGAAGCGACTGCGAGCGTGGACACCGCGACGGAACGACTGATTCAGGAAGCGTTGGAACGCCTGATGGCGAACCGGACATCGATTGTGATTGCGCATCGGCTTTCGACCATTGTGCACGCGGACCAAATTCTGGTGCTGGATCACGGCCGCATTATCGAGCGCGGCACGCATGATGAATTGGTCGCGCTGGCTGGCAAGTACGCACAGCTGTGCCGGCAAAGTTTGCTCGAGGCCTCGCCATTGCGGGAGACAGAGCCAGAGACAGCTATCGTAGCCCCACAAATCCCAGAGACTGAAGAGCAACTATCGATCTAACGATTAGCGCTTCAGCCGCGAAGGCGTGGACGTCGCTCCCGTGACTTGTTGATTCGGCCGCGCGCCTTCGTCGGCTGCAAGCGCTTGTTAGGCCGTCTTCTCGCGGGCCGGAGCGCAGAGAGCGCACTAATTGTGACGTAGTATCCGTCCGGATCCCGGAGTGAGAACTCCCTTGTTTGAGTGTTCGGATTCACGTGGGGCTCCTCTTCGAGCCGGCTGACGAGAGCGCGGGCCCTCTTCAGTGCCATGTCGAAATCGTCGACGCGAAAGAACAAGAGCAGCCCGTTGCCAGGTGGCGCCTCGTTCGGGCTCATCAAGGAGGGATGCTCGTGCGCGCCCCACTGGTGGAGGCAGAGCAAGACGGTTCCATCCGTATCCAGGATCTGACCAAAGTAGTCATGGCCCGGAGGCGTCTCGGGCTGGCCAAAGAGCGACTGGTACCATTTGAAGCTGCCCGGAACGTCGCTTACGCCGATGATCGTCCATGTGCGTTTCATCGCATTTCAGCTGTCGGCCTAACGAGAAAGAGATAAGCCACCCAGCACTTTGACAATCAGCGTGTGCATCAATCCAAAGCTTACAACAAAGTGCTGGGTTGGCTCGAGCGATCGGTTAGACCTCATTGTTTTTTCAATAAGAAATCGAAACTCCAGCGTCCTGATCCGTAAAAGACCATAAAGAAAAAGATAAAACAGAGCGTCGCCGGGTATTCGCCATGATTCATGATCGGAACCAACCGCTCGAGGATTGTTTTGGCAGGAAAAAAGGCAGTTAAAAAATAGGCGACCGCCATTTCGCCGCTGCAGATGAGGGCAGCAAACCGTGTGAGAAATCCGAACGCGATCAAAAAACCACCCACAAATTCAATCCAGCCCGCGACCAATCCGAGCGCGTTTGCTGCCGGACCATACTCGCTGGGAGGAAAACCAAAAATTTTGGTCGTGCCATGACACGCGAACATCAGCCCGATTAGGATGCGTACAACGCAATAAACGGGATCAGCGTAACGATTGAGCCAATTCAAGGGGCTGGCGTCGAGGAGCCTGCAGCGGCAGGCGACGGCGTCGGGATCACGATCGTTTGGCCGGCCTGCAACTTGCGGCCGTCTTCGATGTGATTCGCCTGTTGCAATTCGTCCACGGTCACCTTGTACATTTTTGCAATGGAGGTGAGCGTCTCTCCGCGTGCGACGATGTGCGTGTTGCCCGCCGCAGCGGGATGCGACGAAGACATGGCCGGAGCGGCGGAAGTTCCCGGCGAGGGCGTACCTTCTCCGATCATGATTCCTGGTCGAATGTGCTCGACTTGTTGCTCCAGCTTCAGGATCTCCTGGGAAAGCGCATCAATCTTGGCGTTTTGTTCGTCGATCTTTTTTGCCAGCGCTTCGAGCTGGGCGGCGTCAGCCGGTTTTGCGGACTCCGGCGCGGGCGTCTGGGCAAAAGCTGCGCCAAGCGCCGAAACCAGCGCCGCACAAAAAACAGCTGTCAGCTTCATCCGGGCCAAAACCTTGCCACTGGCATATTTGTCTGGCAAGCGCGTGCGAAGCGCGCTCGTTGATTCGTCACTCGTTACAACGTTACAAGGGCTGTAGCCCCGAAAGCATTCGGGGCTGTCCACAGCGGATAATGGGCCGACAGTGGCACACCCCTGGCGAATGCGCTGAGGACAGCGCGTTCTACAGCATTCGGAGTTCGTCATTGATTGCGTCATTCGGATTTCGTCATTGCCCGCAGCTTGCCTTTCCAACATTTGCTCTTAGATTTTTTTATGCCTGAGCGCATCCAAAAACCGGCAGAACCGGCTCCGTGGGGACCAAAACAAGGCGATGGTGGAGGTCCGCGGTCGCCGGATGTTTCGCGGCCGGACACAAAGGACCTTTTAAAAAAAATGCGCAAGGTTGATCCCAACCAATCCAAGCGCTATCGCCAGCGCACGGGCCAGTAATGGAACGCTCACCGGTGGCGTTTGACCAGAATTTTTCTGGCGCAGCGAGCGATTTCCCTACGCTGCTGCGGAGCAAGGGTCTGCTTGCTCCGGCGCTTGTAAATCCCGTGCCACAAGCGGGGACGCCGCAGAAAACGTGGCAGCCGACGGAGGCGACCACGATTCTAGCTTTCAAGTTTTCCGGTGGCGTGCTCGTGGCGGGCGACCGCCGTGCGACCGCTGGCAACACGGTCGTTTATGATCGTGCCGACAAAGTTTTGGAAATCGATCGGCATTCGATCATGGCTATCGCCGGCGTGCCGGCGACGGCCTGGGAGATGGCGCGCGTCCTGGAACACTCTTTCCAATTCTTTCGTCGAACTCAACTGCAGGAAATGAGCGTCGATGGAAAAGTGCGCGCTCTATCCAAACTGTTGCGTGATAATTTCGGCTTGGTCATGCAAGGCGTGGGAGTGGTGGTGCCGATTTTCGCGACCTACGATTCTCATCCAAAGCCCGAAGCGCGTCTCTATTTTTACGATGCGATGGGCGCGCAATTTGAAGCGGCCGATTACGCGGCGACGGGGTCGGGCTCGCCCGCTGTCCGTGGCATTCTTTATTACGAAAACACCTGGGGCACGAAGCCACTGCAACAATTGAACGAAGAGGAAGCGGTATCGATCGCATTGCGGGCGCTGGATACCGCAGCGGAATCCGACACATCGACGGGCGGCGTGGATCGCGGCGGGAAGATTTATCCCCTCATCAAGATCGTCTCGCGCGAAGGCATCACCACTTTGCCGGAGAGCAAGATCGCCGCCGTGTTCAAGGAAACGGTTGCATGAGGAACGGGCAGGCCATGTTCGCGTGCAGTGATGCTGGAGTACGATCGCATGAAAAGCGGCGTCAAGCCCCGTGGGATAGCAAGACCAGATAACGAGGATTGACTATGAGGATTATCCCAATGGGGCAAGCCGCCGCACTCCAAAACGTGACCGCAGTTTCCAGGGCTCCAATCCGCGCTTGCGTCTTGGAGTGCGCCGGTGCTCCGGCGCTTTGGATGCTTCGGCCTGACTGCGGGATTCGCTTGGGATTACGTAAACAAGAGCGCACAGGCCACCCGCCTTTGCCAAGGCTACGGCGGGCAGGCAGGCCTATGTTCCGGCACTAACCATGATTGAAGAGCCTTATCGTTGGGTCGAAGCGATCGCTAACCGCCGCGAGTACATCGAAGCGCAACTCGCTCCGGGCAGTCCCATCGCGGCGCTCGGTTATCGCGACGGCATTCTGTTTCTCACTCTCAGCCAGACGCGGCAGAAAATTTTCGAGATCTACGATCGGATTGCCATGGGAGCAATTGGTCATCCGGGGGACATCGAGCGGTTGCGAATGGCGGCGATTGAACTGGCCAGCACGGAGGGTTTCACTCGTTCGGCTACAGACGTTTCACTGCGGCGGCTGGTGCATTATTCGCTCAGCCCCGTAATGAAAAGCGCGTTTGAACAGGTTTATGGCCCGCCTTATCTGGCGCGGATGCTCTTTGCCGAGGTGGGAGAACGCCCGGAAGAAGATTTGTTTTTGCGAGTGGAGTATGACGGCGAGATTGCAACCAATGGCGCGACCCACGCACGCGCGCAGCAGGATTTCGCCGTGCTCAGCGGGACGCAGCAATCGAGAGAACTGATGGAAGCTTTTCTCAAGACTCAGCATGCGCCGGATGCCACTTTTGAAGCGACGTTCAACTCTGCGCTCGACGCATGGAGTATCGGACATATGACTTTGCAGGCCAGCGAAGCAAAGGAACTGCCCGAGCGCGCGGCCGTTGCGAAGCATCGACAGGAACAACTGGCAACCGCCGGAATCGAAGCGGCATTGCTTGAGCGCGATGCCAGCAGGGCAATTCGTTATCGATTGTTATCGGATACGGAATTGCGTTCCCTGATTCACGATTAACTTATGGAGAGAAATTTTTTCTCCGAAACCACGAATGAAACGAGCGCTTCGGAACACGCTGGCGTTGGCGGGCCTGTTGTTGATGATTGGGTCCTTCGCCTGGATGCAGCTTCATCAGGCTGAGAGACCCGAGCGCCCAAGGGAACCGAAAACCGCGCGGTCCCCAACTACTCCGAGCCCATTTTCAGTAGTTGTTCTTGATCCCGGCCACGGCGGTCAAGACTCCGGCGCGATGTGCGGCGGCGTACTGGAAAAAGGTCTGACACTGGACGTGGCGCGACGAATCGACCGGCTGCTGGACTCGGAAGGGGTTGCCACATTAATGACCCGCGTGGGAGACACCTATGTTTCACTGGCGGATCGCGCGGCGTTCGCCAATCGAGTGCGAAATTGCATTTTTGTAAGCATTCATTTCAACGAAGATAACAAGCCGGTGGCCAGCGGAGTGGAGACCTACTACGCCGCGCATCAAATCACTGCAGGTTCGTTGCTGGCCTCGTGGTTGCCTTTTCTGTGGCGACCGCTTTCGGATTCGCCGAATGCGGAAAGCCAAAACCTCGCCGGGTTTGTTCAGGAAGCGCTGGTGGCGCGCACCCGGGCCGTGGATCGCGGCATACAGGCCAGACAATTTTTCGTGATTGCGAACGTGACTTCTCCTGCCGTTTTGATTGAAGGAGGATTTCTCACCAATAAGGAAGACATTTCCAAACTCGCGAGCGAAGACTATCGCGACCAGATCGCAGCGGCTGTTGCCGACGGCATTTTGCGTTACCGCGACGCGGCAAGCCAGCGGAAGTCAACATTGGCGGCAACAGGTCGGGAAAGCGCTGAATAGCCAAAAGGGCACAGCGTCAAAATAACATCGGAATGAAAATCAAGATCGCTGTCCTGATCTTTATTGGATCGACGATGCTGATGCGCGCAGATCAGCTGGTTGAAAATGTGCAGCAAGCGTTGAAGGACCAGGGCTTCTACTATGGGGAAGTGACCGGTGAAATGAATTCGAATTTAACCGCAGCCATTCGCCGTTACCAAATTCGCAATGGACTGCAGGTTAGCGGCGAGCTCAACGCCGAGACGCTTCAATCACTTGGAATTAACTCTTCCGCCTCCGCGCGACCGGCAACGAAGCCTGCATCGCCGGGCCCTGGTGAGCCTGCTAGACCGAGCGAACCATCTTCCAACGAGACGGCCAACGCGGGCCCCGCACCGCCGATTCAACCTTTCGGCAACGCGCCGCAAGATCAACAACTTTATCCGTCCAGTCCCGTGACACCGGGCACTTCACCCGGAGGAGTCCTTGCCGGCACACCATTCGAGGCCGCACCTGCCAGCGTGCAACGCAATGTAATCCTCTCGGCACAGATTGGGCTGGCTCGCCGCGGGCTCTATCACGAACAGATTGACGGGGTCTTTGGGCCCGCGATGGAATTTTCCCTGCGCGCCTATCAAGCGCGAACGCGACTTCCGGTAACCGGACGGCTGGATTTGGAAACGCTCGCGGCGCTTCAGCTATTGCCGGGAGCGCGTGCGCCGGTCTTCCATCCGCCGCGGAAGCATGGACATCCATGGCCAAACGAACCGATCCGCGGTGAGTGGGTTCCGGACTAAAGTGGCGCGAGCGTCTGGCCCGCCGCGGCGGGCGAGACGCATGCGCTACTCTTTGTCGAAATGCACCGATTGTAGCTCGGCCCAAACCGCGCCGACGAAAATTTGGGCTTCAATCCGGAGCAGAAGCCGCTCCGCATCATCCGACACCCAGATTGTAGCGCGACGAAATTTCCGGTGCGGCTCCAATTCCAAGTGCTTGCCGATCCGCTTTAGCTGCAAGTCAAGTTTGATTGCATTGTAAGTGCCGGCGTGCACGGAGATTTTTTCGCGTCCGACTACGCTGACCGTAGCAAGATAAGCACTGGTAGCCGGGTAAACCACAATGCGATAAACACCGCGATCTCGAAGGGGCTGACTGCGCAAATAAAGCGCCGCGGAGTGCAGATCGAACAGGTCTGGAAAGCTAAACTGGCGAGTCTTTGTTTCAACAGTATCGCCTTGGCCTTCTGTTCTCGTCCGAGTTACTCCGCTATTTGTAAAGGCCAGATGGGTAACGATTTTTTTCCATCGATAACTTTCTGTCTGCTCAGCTTCGATCGGGTGCAGCGTTTCCGCGCTGGCGGCTGCGCGATGGTTCACGTCCAGTCTCCACAGCACCCGAACCAAGCCAATGGTTCGGCCGGTTCCGTCGAACTGAAACTTATCTCTGGACGGCTTTGTAAAATGAATCTCTCCAGTAGCGGCAGTAAGCCCCGACCACCCGAAGCGATAGGATGCACGCACAGGACGAAGTTCGGGAAAATTGCCAGCCGAATCGTTGCTGAGCGTGGCCTGCCAATTCGCTGCCAGCGAGCTGGCGCAGAAAGCGAACAACAACGTGATCAAGCATCGCGTAGGAAATTTGCTTGAAGTGAACATTTTCGCAGCCCGCTGCTGTTCACAAATCGTCGTTATTTGGGCGCACGGTTCTCCTGTACGCAAAAATACACGCGAGTTTCGCCCGCGTGTATTTCCAAATGCCCAAACGTAATCAGGGTTTCGCTGCTCTTGCTGGAGTGGCAGAAGTCGTGGTCGAGGTTCTCGTAGCCGGAGCTGTGACGCGACCCGGCTTGTTGAGCACGGTGATAATGTCGTTGGTAAAATCGATGTTGTCGTGTGAGTACATCAAAACTGGAACGCCATTGATGCTCATACCCGATTTGTCGAACACCAGATCCAGATTGTTGGATTTTACTCTTTCCATCACGACGTCGGTGATTTCCTTTACGATTCCTTCCCGGACGCGCATCAGTTGTTCTTGCAATTGTCGTTCCCGGGTTTGACGGAAATCGCTGATCTCCCGTTCCATGTTCTTGATGTTGGCAATCTTGTCATCGCGGTCCTTTGCAATTTGCGTCTTCTTATCCGAGCTCAACGCTGACGACTCAAGCTGCTTGTTCAAATTATTGATTTCGTCCAGCGCCTTTTTGTAAGCTTCCGCCCGATCGTCATATTCTTTCTTGGCGGAATTCTTGGCGTCGTTGATTTTTGCTTCGGCTTCCTTGGTCTTGTTGTAATCCTTAAACGCGCGCTGCATATCGACCGTTCCGATCTTCAGCGTGCCTTGTGCGAAAGCCGCAACCGGAAGGACGAGCGTCAGCGTAAAGAGTATGGACAGAGACTTTTTCATAAAATAGAGGATACGGTGGTCGGAATCGCGTTAGACTGCAACCATATATTATCGTTCAAAATTGATAACCAACACTGAAATTGAAGTGGCCACCGCCATTGTAGCCATCGCGTTTAAGCGGATACCCATAGTCAAGGCGCATCGGGCCAATGGGCAGATTGATCCGAATCCCAAAGCCGACATCGGAGGCGAGGCCGCTGATGCCGAAGGACCAGGAGTTACCATTGACAAAACCGCTGTCGTAAAAGAACGCGCCGCGCGCTTTTTCGATAATAGGGAAAGTCCATTCGACTGTCGCCCGAGCCATTGATTGTCCGCCGATCGGTTCGCCGTTCTGCTGCGGGCCAATTTCGCGGTAGGGAAATCCGCGCAGGTTATTTGCGCCACCGAGATAAAGACGCTCAAAGATTGGGACAAAAGCGCCATTGCCCCACGTATCAACGGTGGCAATCTCGCCGTTGAAAAGCAGGATGGTGTCCCATTTAAGCGGAAAGTATTGCGACCCCTCCAAGTCCCACCCGTAGATTTGCGTGTCGCCTCCCAGAAAACCGCCCGCAATGAAAGGCGAAAAGGTGACGCGTTGCCCAGTGTGTGTGAGCAACGGGTTGTCGCGTCGGTCGAAGACGAGGCTGCTCAAGATCTTGCTCTCAGTAAACGTACCCTCCTGTGACTGAATGTCTGGGGGAGCACCAGAGGACACATTATAAATCTCCACGTTCTGTAACTGGTACGCCAGGCTCGCGTACATAAAGGAAGTAAGCGGTTTCCGGATCTCGAATGAGAACCCGTAATTGCGTTGGTTGTAGTCGACGCTCAAATAATCCGCCTCTGTGTAAAAAAGCTGACCGCCCAGCGACAATCGGCGATCGAGGAAGTACGGCTCGGTCACGCTAAGAAGGAAGTCTTTCCGCTGAGTGCCGTACTGGATGCGCATCCTGAATTTCTGACCGGCGCCGGTAAAGGTGGGCCAGTTTAACAAATCGAAATTGCCCTGGGTCAATTCTACGAACCCCACCAATTGATCAACGGTGCTAAAGCCCGCTCCAAAACTGAGCGAGCCGGTCCGTTTCTCCTGCACCAAAATCGTGAGGTCTTTGCGACCAGGTACACCCGTGTCTTCCGGGTAGGTCTCGACTTTGGAGAAATAACCGAGATTCTCCAAACGTTTCTTCGTCGTGTCCGCCCGGACCGTGTTGAAGACATCCCCGGGGGCAATGAGAACTTCCCGGCGGATAACCTTGTCTTTCGTGCGAGTGTTCCCCTCGATATCGACCCGATTCAAATATGAGCGCTCGCCTTCCTCAATCTTGTAATGCACATCGACCAGGGCGGGACCGGCCGGGGTGCTTTCCGGCGTGATCACCAGATCGACGTACCCGCCACTGCCATAAGCATCGGCCACCGCCTTTGCGTCGTCGTGCAACTGCTTCGGCGAATACACGCTGCCCTCCTTCATTTTTAACAGGGGGCGAATACCTTCTCCCTTCGCGATTTTTTCCCCTGAAATGGTGAGGTTGCGTACGTGATACTGTGGACCTTCGGCAATCACGATCGTGATGGTGAGCTTGCCTTTTGCGTTCCGTTCCCGGCGAACATTTTTGATTTCCACGTCGATGAAACCGTGGTCTTGGTACCACTCGCGCAGGCTGTCCATGTCCTGTTGCAGCTGCGCCTCGTCGAGCCGACCGGATTTATCAAGAAAGGAGGCGATGGTTTGGCGCTTCGTTTTCATCTCCTTGCGCAGCCGCCAGGCGGTAAAATGCGCGTTCCCCTCGAAACTGATCTGCTTCACCGCGCCTTTCACGCCTTCGTTCACGGTGTAAACGACCCGCGCCGTCCCGTGTTTCTCGTCAATTGGATCCACACGGAATTGCACGCTGACATCGGTGAAGCCGTGCGACTGGTAAATTTCGATAATTTTCTCGCGCGCTTCCTCCAATTGCTCTTCTTTGATCGGTTGGTTGAGCTTCAAGGTGATTTCTTTGCGTAGTTTCTTCGCTCCAATCCGTTCGGCTCCCTCAATTACGATTTCTCGCGCAAGCAAACGCGTCTGCACCTGGACGATTACCTTGACGCCGTCGCCCTGCGGCTGACCGAAAATGCGAACGTTTTGGACGGCGCCGCTCTTGTAAAGCGTCTCGACATCTTGCTCCAGGATTGCGTCGTTAAATGGCTGGCCCACCTTCGTCCGCATTTGCGCCAGAATCCGCTCCTTGCTCACCGTGGCTGGCCCGGTGTACTCCACATCGATTGCTCGGATGATGGGACGAGGCGGAGCCGCCTGCGGAGCTTGCTGCGGAACTTGCGACCACGCCGATGGCATCGCGAGCAGCGCGCAAATGAATGCGACCCAGGTTGCTAATAGTGGGGGGCGCATCCATCCGGAAAAATGTCTCATAGGTTAAGAAGCGCGGCCCCGCGCAAACGTACCCACGCGGAACAGGCGGCTATATCGGGAAGAAGATGGCAATCGTCAAGGCGAGATTTTCTGCGGTCGCCGGTGTGCGTCCACTGAAAGTCTGGACGCGAGTTTCAATTTAAAAGTTCGTACCAGTTATTCCGGCGCCGCGGTTCGTAGCCGGCATCATGAATGAGCGAGTCGATCTGCTCGGCGTTCAATCGGAATGTTGTCCCGGCGCTGCTCACCACATTCTCTTCCATCATCACCGAACCGAAATCATTCGCGCCGTATCTGAGCGCGATTTGCCCGATCTCCGGGCCTTGCGTCACCCAGGAACTTTGCACATTGTCGATGTTGTCCAGAAAAATCCGGGCCAGTGCTTGTGTCCGTAAATATTCAGCTACTCCGGTGGGGTGCTTCACCTTTAAAACCGTGTGCTGGGGTTGAAACGTCCAGCAAATAAATGCCGTAAACCCGCCGCTCCGGTCCTGTTGTTCGCGAACGCGTCCCAAATGCTCGATTCGATCTTTGATCGTCTCCACATGCCCGAACATCATGGTCGCGCTCGATTTCAATCCCAGTTCGTGCGCGACTTGCATCACCTCCAGCCATTCGTCGCTGTTGATTTTCAGCGGCGAAATTTTCTGCCGCACGCGGTCCACCAGAATTTCACCGCCGCCTCCTGGGATCGAACCAAGTCCCGCGTTTTTGAATTGCGAAATCACTTCCCGCAGCGGCATCCGGAAAGTTTCCGCGAAATGCTGGAACTCGGGCGGGCTGAATCCGTGGATATTGATGTGCGGATACTTTTCCCGGATGTGATGCAGAAGATCGATATACCACGCGAATGGCAATTTCGGATGATGCCCGCCCTGCATCAGGATTTGAACACCGCCCACTGCCGAAAGTTCGTCGAGCTTTTGATCGATCTGCTCAAAGCTCAGAACATAATGATCCTCATCGCGCTCCGTCCGATAAAATGCGCAGAATTTGCAGTAAACGTTGCAGACGTTCGTGTAGTTGATATTGCGATCCACGATGTAGGTCACGATCTCGCGCCCGCGGCCGCCGTAACTTTTCGCCTTTGCCAAATCGCGTCTGGCATTCGCAAGCACACCAAGTTCTTCCAGCGGCCAGCCATATAATTCCTGCGCGTCGTCTGTCGAAATCCGTTCGCCCGCGAGGATTTTTTCCGTGAGCCCATCTCGATTTAATGAAACCATCGCCGGTCATTTTATATGACGCCGCGACGCATTGCACGTAGATGATTCGGATTATGGATCGTGTAGCCATTATTGGCGCGGGTGTGTCGGGTCTGACCTGTGGCGTCGTTTTCGCCGAGCGCGGGTATCGCACAGCGATCTTCGCGAAAGAAACCGGGCAGCAAACAACGTCCGGTGCGGCTGCGGCGGTTTGGTTTCCCTACGACGCGCAGCCGGCTGAGACAGTCATCCCATGGGCGCTGACAACGTACGACGCGCTTGTGGAGCTTAGCCGCGATCCATCCGCGGGTGTTTCAATGATCGACCTGCACCAGTTTTCGCGGACCGGCGAAATTCAGATTCCAGATTGGGCTATCCCGCTCGGTGCTTCTTCTGTAGCAACCGGCCTGTGGCCGGTTCAGGACCGCGCACAGCGCGGTGGCTACAACTTCAAAGGCAGCTATGCCATCACGGTCCCCCTCATAGACACCACCATTTATCTCGATTACCTCGCCAATCGCTTTGTATCCGCTGGCGGCGCAATCACCGCAAATGTGCGGTTCGAAAAAATCGAAGACGTCGATCGGAAATTTGATCTTGTGATCAACTGCGCCGGAATTGGCGCGCGCGACCTTGTGCAGGATGTCGATCTCCAGCCGCATCGCGGCCAAGTCGCAATCGTTCCCAAGATCGACAATCTCTTGTGCGCGATTGTGTGCGACGATCCACCGCTCATGTACGCCATCCCACGTGCGAACGATTGCGTCTTTGGCGGGACAAACGAAATCAGCGACGATCTCGATGTCGATCTAAAATCGACAACGCGAATCCTCGACGAGTGCAGTCGAGTGCTGAACATCGACAAACCGCATGTTCTCGCAGAGCGCGTCGGCCTGCGCCCATTCCGAAAATCAGGCGTGCGTGTTGAGCGCGATTGTCTGAGCGACGGCCGCACCGTCATTCACAATTATGGCCACGGCGGCGCCGGCTTCACCCTTTCCTGGGGCTGCGCGGAAAATGTCGCGAGGCTCGTTCAACAGGCCGGATAGCAGACGCATCCCCGCGTGTTAGTTTCGGCGTCCTCACTGAAACAATCTTCTGCCAAAGCAACGCTGTGTGAACAGCGCTCTAATTTCGCATAGAAAGCTGAGAGGGGAAAAGTTCGCGAACCCGAGACGGCTTTGCCAACACGGGTGACGCGTGCGCACCCTATGTCAGCGCGATGCACTGGAAAGAGCTGACCACGTCGTCGGGGCCTTTTTCGGCGAAGAAGCTTTCGTAGTAACCCGGGCCGAGGTCCCAATACGGGCCTTTGTAATATTCGTCCCGATAAAATCGCCACACACCGCTCACCACGATGACGCAGCTCATCCGATCGTTCCAGTAATCGCCGACATAATGAAAGCTCAGATTTGTCCGTGCGTAGGCGCCTTTGAACCCGATGTGATCGTAAAGGATAATTTCCGGTAGCCGGATAGGCTCGGTCACCTTTGGTACCTCGGTTTTCCCAGCAGGAGAAGCGTGATAGCTCAGCGGGCCCAGGTTCCATTTCATGTCAATAATGCAGCCGTTTTCCGGCGCCAATTCAGTTTTGGATATTCGTGGCATAAGCGTGTAGGACGATGGTTTTCGCTAATTTGACCAGATTAAATCCGCTCTGTCGAGCAAAGAGATTTTGGTATGCAATTTTTGCCCAATTGGCTGTAGAGTCTGCTGTCCTCAACGGACATGGCGGACTGCTCGGTCGATCTTGAGTGCGCTGAAGACAGCGCATGCTACAGCACCTCAGCGCGACCGAAATGAATTCAAGCGGGCCGCCAAACCCGGGTCACTGGCCTTTGGCCCGGCCGATGACGCCACAAGCAATGCGCGCGCCTGAGTCGCCGGCTGGCTGAGACTTCAGGTCGTCCGCCTTCGCATGCACCACTACCGAGCGCCCGATCACCGATGCCTGGTCATTTGTGAGCGAGATTTGGTGGTCCACATACTCCAATTTCGCCTTGCCGGAAGCGTCTGCTTCCACATTTCCCATGTCGCCCACGTGCCGCTCGGTCGCGTCGGGCCCGGCGTGCGGTTTGCTGGTTGGATTAAAATGAGCGCCTGCGGAAGTGGCATCGGCCGCGCTGCAATCGCCGAATTCATGAACGTGAAAGCCATGATTGCCGGGAGTCAGGCCCGTTATCTCTGCCTGGACCTGCACGCCATCGGCAACCTCGGTAAACGTGACCGTGCCGCTCACCTTGTTGCCTCCAGTGGGACGAAGCACCGCAACTGCCTTTAAGGGAGCCGACGGCTTTTCCGCGGGTGTCTGCGCGTTGAGACCCGCGGACAATAAGAATGTCAGGCCAATTAACGAAGCTCGAAATGAATTCATATTTGCATTTCTATTTCGTAACGCGCGATAAGTCCAGCCGCATCCGGCAACCTTCGATTCGAGTGAGTACGCCGCAAGCCGCAGCCCGAAGGTAGGGCCGGCAGTCCTCTGCACGCCGTTCATTGGAACCTAAACACGACGCGCGTCCTATCCGTTCTCGCAGACTTCACATGTAGCCATACACTAAGGTTTCGCGCCCCGTGAGCTCCGCGGCCGTGTTCAGTTTAGTATTGCGAAGGGAACTTGAGCCTTTCGATGCCGCCCCTCACAGCTGCAGGGCCCGTCTTGTTCAAGAAGTAGAGATACATCTGGAAAGTGATACTTTCCTTCGGAGGCGCCTATGGAAATACCAAAACGACTCATCGATTGTTTGAATGAAAACAAAATGACCTATGAGATTCTGCACCATCCCGAGGCGGTGACAGCGCAGCGCATCGCCGAGGCCGAGCACGTCAAAGGCCGGCATCACGCCAAAGTGGTCATGATTAAGTCGGGAGAGCAGCATTTAATGATGGTGCTGCCAGCAGATCACCAAATCGATCTGGAAAAAGTCGAGAAGGCCATCGGTAAAGCCTGTTCACTCGACAAGGAACAGGAATTCAAGTCCCTCTTCACCGACTGCGCCATTGGCGCGATGCCGCCGTTTGGAAATCTCTATGGTTTGCCGACCTACGTGGACAAGCATCTGGCCGAGCAGGACTACATCGTTTTCGAAGCTGGCACGCACACCGACGCGATCAAAACGAGCTATCGCGATTACGAGAAAATCGTGAAGCCTGAAGTAGAAGACCTGGCCGATCAAGCTTCAGCCAATGAAAGGAGCTTGAGCTTACGAATGGCCGCGCAGCGATTGGGATCAAGCGAATGAAGACTGCATTGACAAGCCTGGTTCTCTGGCTCGCTTGCGCAACAGCGCCCGTAGCGTTCGCGGCGGAGAAGGTTTCGCTTATCAAAATCGATGGAGCGATTGGGCCCGCGACGGCTACCTACATAGCGCGCAGCATTGAAGAGGCCCGGACACAAAATGCGCAGTGTTTGATCATTCAACTCAACACGCCGGGCGGTCTGCTCGATTCGACGCAGAAGATTGTCCAAAGCTTTTTAGGCGCTTCGGTCCCTGTGGTCGTTTACGTCGCTCCGACGGGCGCGACCGCTACCAGTGCAGGTTGTTTCATCACCATTGCGGCAAACGTGGCAGCCATGGCGCCCGCCACTACCATTGGCGCAGCGCACCCGGTCTCCATCGGCGGTTTTCCCAGCGGCGGAGAAGAGAAGCCCGACGAAACGATGAAGCAAAAACTGGAGAATTTTTCGGTGAGCTACATCGAGACCATCGCCGGCAAGCGCCAACGCAATATTGAATGGGCCAAATCCGCCGTGAAAGAGAGCGCATCGATCACCGCGGAGAAAGCGCTGGAATTGAAAGTCATCGATCTGATCGCTTCCGACATGTCCGACCTCTTGCAAAAGCTGAATGGGCGCATAGTGGACGGCAAGCCGTTAAAAACCGCCGGCGCCGAGGTGGCAGAGGTCAGGATGTCACCCGCCGAGCGGGTGTTTCAAAAACTGTGGCGGCCGGAGGTGATGTTCATTCTCATGCTCATCGCAATTTATGGAATCATTGGCGAACTGACGACGCCGGGCGCGATTCTTCCGGGAGTTGTGGGAGCCATCGCGTTGATCCTTGCGCTTTATCTGGCGGCGATTCTGCCAGTCAATGTCACCGGTCTTGTGTTAATCGCGCTCGCGCTGATGCTGTTCATATTTGATGTCTATGCGCCTACGCACGGCGTGTTGACGGTGGGCGGAGTCATTGCGTTTCTTGTCGGCTCGCTCATGCTCTTCAATCGCGCCGATCCGCTGTTTCGCTTATCGCTCAACTACATCATTCCTGCGACACTCGTTACTGCGGCGTTCTTTATTTTCGTCATCGGGAAAGGCCTGCGCGCCCAACTTTTGCCGGTGAAAGTGGGAAAGGAAACGCTCATCGGGGAAACAGTGACCGCGTTGACACCAATCGATTCACGCGGCGGCTGGATTTTTGTCGAGGGCGAATACTGGAACGCGGTCAGCGATACTCCCATCGAAAAAGGCGAACAGGCTGAGATTGCAGCCGTGCAAGGATTAACTGTAAAACTGAAAACCAAAGGAAAATAAAGCCATGCCATTACTCGAAGCGCTGCCGAAATTAATTAGTTGGGTCATACCCTTCATCATTCTTGCCGTAATCATTCTTCCGCAGGCGATCCGCATCCTGCGCGAATACGAGCGCGGCGTGATTTTTCGTTTGGGAAAATTACTCGGCGCGAAAGGGCCGGGTCTGATTTTTCTCATCCCGATTGTCGATCGAATGGTGCGAATGGATTTGCGCGTCGTGACCATCAGCGTCGAGAAGCAGGAGGTAATGACGCGTGACAACGTGCCGGTGACGGTCGATGCGGTTGTTTATTTCCGCGTGGTCGATCCGCAAGCCGCCGTCGTGAAAGTAGAGAACTTTCTCAAAGCCACTTCGCTGATGTCGCAAACGACGCTGCGCAGCGTCCTCGGCCAGGCCCCCTTGGATGACCTGCTTTCGCAGCGCGAGTCGATCAACCAGAAGTTGCAGGAGATCATCGATCGGCAAACCGAACCGTGGGGCGTCAAAGTCACCGCGGTCGAGGTTAAGGACGTTGCGCTGCCCGACACCATGAAGCGCGCGATGGCGAAGCAGGCCGAAGCCGAGCGAGAGCGCCGGGCCAAGATCGTCAACGCCGAAGGCGAATTTCAGGCCGCGGAAAAAATGGTGCAGGCCGCTGCTATGATGAGCAAGGAGCCGATTGCTCTGCAACTGCGCTTCCTGCAAACCATGCGCGAAATTTCCAGCGAACATAACACCACGACCTTTTTCCCCCTTCCGATCGACCTGTTGACGGCACTGATCAAAAAGAGCGAACCGCGGGAGTCGTAGGGCAAAGAAAACGCTCAACGCCCAACGTCCAAAGTTCAATTGGCAGAAATCGGCCGATCGAAATCCAGTGGTAGGGCGCGACCGCCGGGCGCGCCGCAAACGCGAGATCAAAGCGCTGCGGATGCGCGCGAACCACTGATTGCTTTTCTCGAATCGCCCGCGTCGTATCCCCACCGGCCGGCGGAAGTATGCGCGGTGCAAACCCATATTTCGTGGGTGTTCATCGCTTCGCCGTTCGTTTTCAAAGTCAAGAAGCCTGTGAACCTTGGCTTCCTGGATTTCAGCACGCTGGAAAAACGCCGCTACTTTTGCCAACGCGAGGTTGATCTCAATCGCCGGCTTGCTCCAGAAGTTTACCTCGGCGTCGCTCCAATCTACAAAACTGCATCAGGCTTCTCGTTCGAAGCGGACGGCGAGATCGCCGAATACGCAGTCAAAATGCGCGAACTGCCACACGGTTGCTTTCTGAACGAGTCGTTGGAAAAAGATCGGGTTGGCGAGAAAGAAATCGAGCGCGTGATTTCGCGCCTACATCGCTTTTACGAATCAGAAACTCCGAGCCCAGAGATCGAGCAGTGGGGCACACCCGAAAGGCTAAAGATCAGCACAGACGAAAACTTCGCGCAGGTCGAGCCGTTCGTTGGTAAGACGATTTCAGCGGCCGCGTTCGAAACGATCCGCGATTATACCAACGGGGTTTTCGTGGCCAACGAAAATCTGTTTCGCGAACGAATTCAGCAGCATCGGATCCGCGATTGCCACGGCGATTTGCATTTGGATCACATCCACCTCACGCCAGAGCGGCTATCGATCTTCGACTGTATTGAGTTTAATGACCGATTCCGTTTCATCGACATCGCCAACGACCTCGCCTTCCTGGCGATGGATTTCGATTTCGAAGGCCGAAGCGATTTGGCAAATCTGGTTCTGCAAACCGCCGCCCGCGAATTTCACGATGACGGCCTGCTGAAGGTTGCCGACTTCTACAAGTGTTACCGAGCCTTTGTGCGCGGAAAAGTCGAGAGCATTCAGGCCGCCGAGCCAGAAACAGACAAACCAGAGGAGTGCGAAAAACTTGCGGCGCGCTATTTTCGTCTCGCGCTGCGGTATGCCGTTGCCGGCTCCAAGCCATTGGTGCTCGTTCTTATGGGTCCAATCGGTACCGGCAAAACCACCGTGGCTCGCGAACTCGGGCGTGAATTGGACTGGCCAGTCTTTTCATCAGATGAAATCCGGAAAGCACTGGCCGGCATTCCGCTTAAAGAGCGAACTCCGCAAAAACACCGCGGCGAAGTTTACTCGCCGCAAATGACTCAACAAACTTACAGAAAACTCGTTGAGGATGGGCTGGACGCGCTCAAAAAATATTGCGGCGTGATTCTCGACGCCACATTCGCCACCCACGCACTCCGTCAATTTCTGCGCGACGAATGCAGAAAAGTCCGGCTCCAGATTGTCGAGGTAAATGCTGGTCTTGCGACTATCCAATCCAGACTCAAGGCCCGAGACCAAAGCGCCGCTGAAATCTCCGATGCCCGCTTGGAAGATTTGGAAAAACTGAGCGCTAGTTACGAATCGCCATCAGAATTCGCGCCCGGGCTAATCCCAATTTCAGCAAACAATTCAGTCGCTGAAACCGCGAAAGCCCTGCTGCTCCAATTGGCCGCGAAACAAGTTCGCTAGAACTCACCTCCACAACTGCCCTGTCATGTTGAGCGAAGCGAAACATCTCTGGCTATTTCCGTGGGGCGGTCGCTGTGAAAAGGATCAGAGATTCTTCGCTTCGCTCAGAATGACACTGCGCGATGGCTCTAATCCAATCCGCCCACGATTTTGGCGATTTGCTGACGAAAAAGTTTGGCACCGCCGGATGCTGGATGACGAACGCAGTGCGCATGAAAACCGAGTTGCTCAAGCTGCGCGGCGGCGATCTTTCCCAGGGCGACGACTTGTTCGCACGGAAATAATTCGAGAAAAGCCTTGAGTACCGGCAGGCCGGCAGCTTGCTCGGACTTGTTAGGCGTGCGGTTGCTCAACATGCCGCGGTACGGATCGAACGAATGCCACGGAAACGCATTCCACAGGACGAATTGGTCTGGCTTCAACCGAAGCCGCAAGAGCGCGACCCATACAATGGTTGCCGTCGGTTCGGAAAAACCGTCGCGACATTTTCCTGGTTTGCTTGTACGGCGCGGCTTGATACGGGAAAAGATTTGCTCCAACTCGATCCCCTTATCCTTCTTTTCTCCGAGCAGAATTCGTTCGGAGGTCATCGGGATTCCGCTGAAATGACCGCCGCGATAGCCGAGCGCTTCGCCGATCAATGCGAGTTTTGCCTTGCCGAGACGTTTTCGCAGATAAGCGCGTAACTGTCTGCGCCGTATGGCCGGCGCGTGCCGGCCGATGTCATTTTGCTCATCGACTTCCCACCACGGATTGAACACGGCGCCGGACGGTGATTTTTTCAACAGCCGCAGAAAGTTATCCACCGGGTTGCGGGACATATACTTCAACTAAGTGCAAACGTAAGCACCATGCCAGAGCTGCCCGAGGTCGAAACGTTCAAACGATACTTGGACAGCACGTCATTGCACCAGCGGATCGCAGGCGTCGAGGTGCGTGACGCGTATGTTTTGAAAGGTGTGTCCGCCCGTGAGCTTGCGCGGCGATTGAAAGGAGAGCGCTTCGAATCTAGTCGCCGCCACGGCAAACATCTGTTCGTGCGCATCGATGGCGACCTCTGGCTCCGCTTGCATTTCGGCATGACCGGCTCGCTTCAGTACCTCCACCACGACGAAGTAGCGCCGAAAACTGCGCGGGTGATTTTTCGTTTCGCGAATAAGTGTCGCTTAGCGTTCGACGATCAACGGAAATTTGGCGAGATCGAGTTGATCGAGGATGTGGATGAATTTCTGCAAACACGCGGCCTTGGCCCCGACGCGCTCGAAATTAGTCTCTCGCAGTTCAAGGCAATTGTTGGGAAACACCGCGGCGCAGTGAAAGCGATCTTGCTTAACCAGCAGTTGATCGCCGGGATCGGCAACCTTTACGCTGATGAAATTCTTTTCCGCGCACGAATGCACCCGGCGACGGAAGCCACTACCTTGAGCGACAAGGATCTAACGCGTTTGTTTCGTGCAACGCGCTCCGTTCTGGAAAAAGCGATCGCGTTGAAAACCGATTTCAATCGTTTGCCGAAATCGTGGCTCCTGCCGCGGCGCGGGAAAGGCGGAAGATGTCCGCGCTGCGGTCGCGCATTGAAATCAGCAAGGATCGGCGGCCGCACTTCGTGGTTTTGCGCGCATTGCCAGAAGCGCGCTGCCTGATGCGTTTGTATGCTTTTCCGGGCAGCCAACAATGTGGGAGGGGCCTTAGTGCCCCGACCGGGTTTTGATTCTTCATCAAGCAACCAAGGCCAAGGGTCTGTCAGTAAGTCTTTTCGGTTTGCGCTGCTCGCAACCCATTCCGCAGGTTTTTCGACCAGTCCTTTTACGACGGGGTTTTGTTCGATGTAGCGGCTGACAAACTCAAACTGTTTCGCAGTCTTTACGCGAGTGTCGTAGTAGCCATCTTGCCAGGATGTTTTGTGGCTTTGCAGGGCCGCGAATGTTCTACCAGCAGCGTAACTCATGAACGGCATGCATAAACTTCGGCAGAACCCACGGTTCCGACGCAGGCGAACAACGCGTGCCAATGATCCGGCATTACAACGAATGCTCGGAGATAAATACGCTGCTGCCGAACGGCGAATGCAAATGCTGAGACAATAATTTCACACGTGCCGCTTCATCTAAAACTGCTTTTTTCGGAAGCAGGGATTTTGTGATAAAGAACGTTGCTGGCGTGTCACTCAGCCGGTGCCGGCGAAGGTTACGGGAGTGGGGCTCTGATCTCATGAGGGTCGGGGCGCTAAGGCCCCTCCCACATTGCGTAGCGGCCTACACCATCGGACGAAAACGGCCGACGACTTCCTGCAAACGTCCGGTGATTTGCCCTAACGAACAAACTTCGGCCGCTTCCAAGAGACCGGGGAAAACATTGTCACCGCGCTCAGCCACCGCAGCCAATTTGTCCAGCGCACGTTTCGCTTTCTCCGCGTTTTTCTTTTTGAATTTCGCAAGCCGATTGACCTGCAATTGCTGTTTGCTACGTGGGGTGCGCGCAAGTTTCACGTCCGGAATTTCGCCGTCACCGTCGCGGTAGCGATTCAATCCGATGATTGGACGAGTGCCATCGTAAATTTGTTGTTCGTAGCGATGCGCGGCGTTTTGGATCTGGCTGCGCTGGTAACGTTCTTCCACCGCTGCCAAGACGCCGCCGAGTCGCTCGATCTCGCGGAATTCATCGAGAATCGCAGCTTCAACTGCGCGCTCGACGGCTTTCATTCCGGGCGAACCGCTCAGCATGTTCATGGTGTGTTTAAAAATGCCGGATTCCTCGAGCAGGATTGCCTGCCCGTGCGCGGCGAGCCGGATCCACTCTTCACTTGGCGTGGTGAATGGTTCGTCCGCGCTATTGGAATGACACGAATTCGTGGCGTTCATGTAGGCCAGAACTAATTCTGCGGCGGTGCGTGTGAGATTGTTTTTGAACTCGGCGGCAATCAACGAGCGCCCGCTGGTTTGCGTGTGCAATTTGTAAAGCTGGGCTCTCGATCCGGCGCCAAACACGTCGCGCATTCCAATTGCCCAGATGCGGCGCGACACACGCGCAAGCGCGATATATTCGGCATCGAGACCGCAATCGAGAAAGAACGAGAGGCGCGGGCCGAATTGGTCCACCGGAATCCCGCGCGCGGCGAACATTTCGACGTAAGCAAATCCGTTCGACAGCGTGTAAGCAGCTTGCTGCACCGGCGTGGAGCCCGCTTCGCCGATGTGATAACCGCTGATCGAGATCGGATACCAGCGCGGCATTTCACGCGTGGTGAACTCGACCATGTCGGTGAGAAAACGCAGCGACGGCTCGATCGGGAAAATCGTTTCGTTCTGTGCCTGGACTTCCTTGAAAATGTCAGCCTGGATTGTGCCGCGCAATTTTGGAACAACTTTCGGACCGAATCTCCGTTTGGCCGCCGCGATGTACATGGCCATGATGATCGGCGCCGGGCCGCTAATGGTCATTGACGCGGAGAAATGCGGTGAGCCGAGATCGAAACCATCGTAAAGCCGCACCATGTCTTCGACGGTATCGATCGCCACGCCGCCTTCGCCGATTTTTCCGAAAACGCCGTCGGCGTCGCTGTCGATGCCATAAAGCGTCGGGCCATCAAATGCTGTGCTGAGCCGATGGGTTCGTTGGTGTCTCGTCAGATAATGAAAACGCTCATTGGTATCCTCGGCCAGCATCAAACCGGAGAACAAACGCGTAGGCTCTTCCTGTAGCGGCGGCCGTGTCGGCCGCTCCTTCGAACCTCTTGCAGGCGACACGCCTGCCACCACAGCTTTGTTCTTCTCGAAACTTTCGACCTCGCGAACCGGCTCCAAATACATCTCGCGGTACGCGCCATTTAGATACGGAAATTCGCCGGGCAATCCTTCGCCAAAGATGTAACGTGCGATCTCGCCCGGCTCATCGATCTCCGGCAATGCAAGTCGCGGTAATGGCAATCCGGTTGGCGTTCGCGTGGCCGGAATTTTTGCTTTGATGTCGTTCCAGCGTCCCAGCAGTTCACGCCCGAATTTTTCATCCTTGCGCGCGCGCTTCACCTGATCGAGCACGAACTTGTTATAATTTTCGACCGATTCGACGACTTGTCCGAGCTTGCTCATTTCGATCCTTTCGTTCGGCGCGCCCTCGCCGCGGCGAGCAGGCTGTGGTCGCGCCCTACCAGATTATCGCTAGAAATTAAATCGAACAATCGATCCACGCCAGCGTTGCGATGGCGTTTTGCCACTGTGTCGATGAGTTGCTGATTGCGACGATTTTGTTCGAGACGTTGCTCGATTTCCGTGTGCGCGGTGCGCGCACGCTGAAGATCGCTTTTGTTCACCACCACGATGTCGGCCAGATCAAGCATCACGATTTTTTGCAACTGCAAGCGGCTGCCGTAATCCGGATTCATTACCAGTACTGTTAGTTCGACAATTCCATTTTTCTGAAACGGCATCGCTTCCTGGCCGGTGCCCACCGTCTCGATGATGACGTAATCGAAATTCGAACGCGCGAGCAACGCGAGACAATCGTGCGTTGCGGGCGAAAGTCCGCCAGCTTGTCCGCGCGTAGCCATGCTGCGCATGAATACGCGATCGTCCTGGGAGTTGATCATGGTGGCTCGATCGCCCAGCAACGCGCCTTCGCCGACCACACTGGGGTCGTGCGACAAAATTGCGATCCGCCCGTTAGGATTCTGATTCAAAAAACGCAGCACCAGTTCGTCAATCAGCGTCGTTTTTCCCGCGCCGCCCGGGCCGGTGAAACCAATGACTCGAGATGTTTGATGTTTGATGTTTGATGTTTGAGGTCTTGTTTGCGACTTCGATGTTGAACGTTGTGCGTTGAGCGTTGGACGTTTTCTGCTTCCACTCGCATGAGCGTCTTCAATCTTTGTGAGCTTCTGTGCGAGTTCCTGGTCGGCCGATTTCGGGCGCGGCCTTTTCCCGCGCGGTTTGCCGTAGCGTTGATGAACAAACTTCACCATGTCGTCGAGGGATGTTCCCGCGAAAAAAACTTCCTCCACCCCTTTGCGTTTCATGATTACGGCATCGTCGTGCGTGATAGTGCCGCCCCCGCCGCCGAACACCTTGATATCGTGGGCTCCTTTTTTGTGGAGAAGATTTACAACCTCAGCAAAAAACTCGATGTGCCCGCCATTGTAACTGGAGATGCCGACGGCGCGCACGTCCTCCTGGATCGCTGCGCGCACAATGTCGCCCACCGACCGGTGATAGCCGAGATAAATCACTTCGATCCCGTGCCGGATGAATTCCAGGTTGATCGTGTTGATCGCGCTATCATGCCCGTCGCAAATCGGAACCGCGGTCAAAATCCGGATGGGTGAAGTCATGTCGTTTAAGAGATAACAATAAATCTGGAAGCCAGGAAAACAGGAAAACTATCTGGAATGTAATTTCTTGGCTTCCTGGTTTCCTGATTAAACTTCTTCTCGATATGGCCGATCCGTTGGATTGCACCGCCAAAAGCAGCCAACCAGCATGAAAAACTCCCGAGCGGTTCGCGCAATTGTCACCGCTGGTCTGGTCGTTGGTATTTTGGACATTTCATCGGCGTTTGTGATTTGGTGGCAACGCGGCGTCGCACTACAGCGAGGATTGCAGGGAATCGCCGCTGGTTTGCTCGGCGCCAAATCATACGAAGGCGGAATGGCAACGGCCGGCCTGGGTCTGGTGCTCCATTTTCTCGTTACGTTTGTGGTGGTATCGCTCTTTTACCTGGTGAGTCGCAAGATCTCGTTCTTGACGAAACAGCCCTTTGTTTGCGGCGTGTTTTATGGGATAGGCGTTTACATTGTGATGTACTGGATTGTGTTGCCGGCGGCATTCTCAACTTTTCGACACCGGCTGTCTAACGAGTTGCTCGAGTTCGCGATTCACATCTGCTTGATCGGCTTGCCGACCGCATTCATTGTGCGCAGATACTCTGAAGTGACGGAGCAATCTTCATGAGCGACCCACTCGATTTCACCGGGAAAGTTGTTCTGGTCACTGGCAGCTCGCGCGGAATTGGCGCGGAGATGATAAAGGCGTTTGGACAACGCGGTGCGCAATGCGTGGTGAATTATGTCGCCGACGCGCAGGGCCAGAACAAAGCGGACGCGATGAAAGTGGCAGACGAATTAAAGCAACCGCTGGTGATCGAATCCGACGTTACCCAGCCGCAGCAGGTCGAGGCGATGATGAAGCAGATTCAGGATCACGGCGGTGGGCTTGATATTTTAGTGAACAATTCCGGGATCATCAGCGATCGCACCATCAAGAAAATGTCGATGGACGAGTTCGAGAGCGTCATTCGGGTGAATCTCATCGGCACATTCACCGTTACCCAAAAAACTGCCGCGATTCTGCGCAGCGGCGGCCGGATCATCAACATGTCGTCCGTAAGCGGGCAGATGGGTTTGTTCGGGCAGGCGAATTATTCCTCCAGCAAAGCGGGAATTATCGCGCTCACAAAAGTTTCCGCACGGGAGTTTGCGCGGCAGAACGTCACGGTGAATGCGATTGCTCCGGGCTTCATCGACGTCGGCATGAGCAAGGGTATGCCCGATGAAGTGACGCAAAATTTCATCAAACAAATTCCGCTCGGACGCCTTGGTGACGTGAGTGAGATCGTAAACGCCGCGCTCTTCCTCGCTTCCCCAATGGCGTCATATATCACCGGTCAGGTCTTGAACGTGAACGGCGGTTTCTACATGGGCTGATCCGCCTCAACTCACCGCTTTAACGATTTAACGATTTAACGTTTAACGTCAGCTCAGTCCAACTTCTGCACCAGCAACCAGACCAAAGCCGAGAGCATCGCTGCGAATGCCGATAGAACGAACGTCGCACGTTTCGTCTGCCGTATTTTGAAGGCGGGCTTGGGAATATCGTCGTGAATATGGCTGGCCTCGAACAGTTTCATCAGTGCAAAAGCCACGACGAAACCGACGGCACCCCATTTGAGGCATCCCAGAGTGGTCTCAAGCATCCCGCGCAGACCCTAGCGCAGGCAACCACGGCGCTCAAGCGCGCTCTTGATCTCGGCGGCGGGCAATTGACGCGTCTACCAACCGAGCGCGCTCCCAGAATTAGAGCTTCGAACGTCCCTCTACGGTGTCGGCGCAGGAGAAGCAGATTCTGAAGGCGACGGAGACGCTTCGGTCTCGGCAGCTTTCTTCTTAGCCGGAGTCTTCTTCTTCTTTGCCGGCGACGGCGATGGAGACGCCTTAGCCGTCGCCGCGGTGGTCGAAGTTGCAGTAGTTCCCTGTTGTGTGCAGGAAACGATAAACGCGGCGCCGATCAGAACGGTAATGAATGTTAAAACAGATCTTCTCATGGTTACAGTTGGGTTCGAGCGCAGCAGAATGTTCGGTCGCTCGCTAAATAGCAAGCACTAAACAAGTACCGCCAATGAAACAAAGCCCAAGGCGCGCACCACTAGGTCGAGGAAGAACCACCGCCTGCCATGCTTTGGAGCGCATCAGCCAGCGTCTGGAACGTCGCGATTTGGATTTCGGGTCCATAATGAAATTGCGAGAGAATATTGAGACCAATGTCCTTGTGCGGATCGGGTATCACTCGCGTCACAGAAGCAACCCCTTTTTCGGCGAGCGTATCCATGATTTCGGCAATGTGACGCGCCGCTGCCGAATCCATTGAGTCCAACCACCGGAAATCCGCCAGAACACGAAACCCGGGCGCAACATCCTGCAAGAGCTCGCGTACGCGTCGCGCAGCCAGCTTTGCTTGCTCGGCGGTGACCCGTTGCAGAGCGCTGATCACCAGGAGACGTTTCGATCGATCGAGCTCAACGGCGTACATTCTTCGTGTTCACAGGATGCGACCATCCCCGCAAGTGCCGGCCGCCAGATTACCGGGAAATTGGCTGTTCTTCTCACGAAAACTCCTCACCCTCCCCCTCTCCTCTTGCGAAAAGGAGAGGCGAGCCCTTCGACTTGCTCGCGGTGTGATCATGATGCGCATTTGTTGCTTTTCGCCTCTCCCCTTCGCAGGGGAGAGGATTGAGGTGAGGGGTGAATGAACACGATTTCATTCATAATCGATCGGCACTTGGACCTGCGACACAGTTCCGGGTTTGAATCGCCACCTTCGAAACGTGTTGGTGGTAACGTTGTCGAGGATCGCATCACCGGTGCTTTGCGTCATGATCGCATCCGTAACCTTCCCGCTCGTAGTATCGATTGTCATGATGCAAACACCGTTTCCAGTGATTTTGGCGCGCTTCGCTTGATATGGATACTCGGGCAAAGGAGCGCTCACTGCCATGGCTTGGGCAGCCGGTAACGACAACGAAGTGACAGCCGGGGAGCTGGCCGCCTCCGGTTGCGCGGCCGGGGTCCTCCGCTTTCTTACACGAGGTTTCTTTTCTAGCGGCGCAGCCGGTGTCACCGGTTCTTCTGGAGGTGGCGTCTGCTTGGTCATAGACGCTCGCTTTTGACTCGATGACCTGGCTGCAATTTTTAAGCTCGATTCCGCCTTTTTCTTTTTCGGTTTCGGCGTCAGCACTGCCTCGCCGGTATCCACGTGTTCCGGAAGATTTGCCGAAGTGGCGTCCTGCGCACGTGCAAACGGTGCATTAGCCAGCACAATACCCGTACTCAGAACGGCGAAAGTTCCTCGGTGGACGCGCACGAGAAAATCTCCTACCCGTGTCCGGAACGTCAAATTATCGCCACTTTTTGCAGCTTGTGGCTTGAATCTGTCCCGAAAAAGGAAGAGTGATTTTTTGTTGGGTCGTCGTTAACCTTTGCGCTTCTTCTATGCTTTCGGTGATTTCAACAGACATTACGGTTTGGGTCATCTCCGCGCTTCTCGCGCTCGGCATCGGCTCGAGCAAGTATGCGAAGTGGAAAACGCGCGACAAACTGGTGCGAGAACTGGCAGCGATGGATCCCGAGCGCCGGGAAAAATTGCTCAGCCGCATGAGGCCGGATCTCGCCATGGAAGCGCGGCAGGAATTAATGCGGCGGTTCCAAATAAGCTGATCGTCTCTTATTGACTCAATCCATCGATGTCCTCCGCGCCTTTCGAAATGACCGTTTCAGTTCTGCCGGCTGACATCGACGAGCAAAATCACGTGAACAACACCGTTTACCTGCGCTGGGTCCAAGAGGTTGCCACTGCACACTGGCGAGCCATAACCAGCTTGGAAGCGCAGGAGACTATTGGCTGGGTCGTTCTGCGGCACGAGATCGACTACAAAGCTCCCGCGGCGTTTGGTGACCAGATCATGTTGCGGACGTGGGTCGGCAAAGCCACTCGGCTGACGTTTGAACGATTCACGGAAATCCGGCGCAACAGCGACGGCCAGCTCTTGTCAAAAGCTCGGACCCTGTGGTGCCCGATCAACGCGCAAACCAGTCGGCCCGCCCGCGTCCCAGCGGAGGTGCGCGCGCAGTTTTCCACCTGAGTGCGGATCTCAAGGAGCGGCCGTTCCCGAACCGCCGCAGGCAATTGGGAAAATCGCGTTCTTCCCTGAAAGTTGAATATTCGGCGTCGAGCGTTGAGCGTTGGGCGTTGCAAGTTCGATCTCAGGAGTCACGCCCGGTCATCGCCTGTTATTGCGCGACGTTCCTCAAACCGGAGATGTTGCATATCTATCGGCAGATCACCGCGCTGAAACGATGCGTTCCCATGGTGATTGCGCAGAAACGCGAACAAACCGAGCGCTACCCATTTGAGCACCTCGAAGTTGTTCCCAAGCCGGCGACGCATTTCCTGCGGCGTTTTTGGTTCAGGCAACTGCGCGACATGCCATGGCAGATTTCGGATAGCGAGCTGCGCGCGTTGCTGCAGGTTTTGAGTAGAATCGACGCGCGGCTTTTGCACATTTACTTCGGCCAAATCGCCGTGCATCTCCTGCCGCTGATTCGCGCCTGGAAAAACCCGTCGATCGTTTCCTTTCACGGCGCAGATGTTACAGTCGACATGAACAAGCCGGCCTATCGAGAAGCCACGCGACAGATGCTCGACGCAGTGAAGCTTGTTTTGGTTCGCTCCAAATCGCTGCGGCGCGCAGTTGCCGATCTTGGTTGCGACCCGGCAAAGATTGAAATCCAGCGCACCGGAATTCCGCTAGAGGAATTTCCTTTCCGCGAACGGAGCGTGCCGAAAAACGGCGAATGGCACTTCGTGCAGGCTGGGCGGTTGATCGAGAAGAAAGGTCTGCCGGTGACTCTTCGCGCTTTCGCAGTTTTCCTGGGAAAATATCCAAATGCGACTCTGACGATTGCCGGAGAAGGACCGATGCTCGGTGGACTTCAGCAGTTGGCGCGCGAACTCGACGTTGACGCGCGCGTTTCATTCACGGGTTTCATTTCCCAGGAGCAATTGCGCGACATCTATTATCGGTCGGACATTTTTCTGCACCCGAGCCAGACTGGTCATGATGGAAACCAGGAAGGCATCCCAAATTCGATGCTCGAGGCAATGGCTAGCGGCTTGCCGGTCTTCGCTACACAGCATGGCGGCATCCCCGAAGCGATCGAGAACGGCGTGAGCGGCGTTCTCGCGCCGGAGTGTGACGATTCCGCATTGGCGCAGGCGTTGCTGGGGGCAGCGGGAGATCCAATTTTCCTTTCGCGGATCGCGCGCAGCGGCGCTGAGGTCGTTCGAAAAAACTTCGATCTCCGCGTGCAAGCGCAGCGGCTGGAAGATATTTATCTACGGCTGATTGGATAGCGGCGATTAACCCCAATCGCCAGCATCTATTTTTTCGTCCACGGCTGCGTCACGTTTTGGATGCGTAGTTTGCACTTGTCACTCACAAGCGTGAAATGCAGTTGGTCACCCATTCGGTTGAACTTGTAGGTCGCCGGTTGCTTGCAGGCTTTCGGGGTCTTCCCCCGCACCTCGCTTATCGTGAGTGTATCGCCGGACACCGTATAGTGGCCCCATACATCGGGTTTGCCGTCCTTGGTGAGATCGACCTGGAATGTTCCGTCGGCGTTAACTGTCCACACGGTGCCGAGCGTGTTGGTCCATGTGCCGACTAGAGCAGCTGGGCCGGATGTGGGAGCGGTCGCACACGCGCCCATCAGCACTATCAAAGCGCCTGCGAAAATAATTCGAAGAGAGTGTTGCAGTTTCATGGCCGGCATCCTGCCTCGCGGCAACGGAACCAGTCAAGCTTAGATCTCAGTGGAGAGATCGGTTGCAAAGAGCTTCGCTTCCGAAGTAGAAAAGCTCCGTGGAGCAGAATCCGCCGCCAATTTCCTTAACGGCAAAGCCAAACTGGTGGAAACGAAACTGGAAATGGTTCGTGCCACTCGGCTGCTTCAGCATAGCGGTATTATTCGTCGTTTTCGTTGGCTCGGTGATGTTGATCGTGTTCACCGCAGTCAAATCGACCGACGTTTACAAAGACGCCTTGGCCAGAGCAAAGGCGCATCCAGCGGTCGTCGGAGTCCTCGGTTCGCCTGTCACTGAAGGATTTCTTGTCTCCGGAAGCACGAACGTTAACGGCGCCGCCGGAGAAGCCAATTTGTCCATTCCCATCGCCGGTCCAAAAGGAAAAGGGACGATTTACGTGGCAGCGAGGAAGTCACTGGGTCAGTGGAACTATTCGGGACTCGTCGTCGAGATCGCAAAAACGCATCAACGGATCGATCTTCTCCAACGGCCGGCGCCGACGAATTCGCCCTAATCATCGGGTTAGTCATGGTTTGTGTTTCGATCGCGCCCGGCCGCGAAGACCGAATTTTCAAGCTCCATTTGCCGGCCAACCCTATGAAGGCGAAATACCGCGCCAGGTCTGAGTGGCAAAACCCAGACTTCGTCGCGAAAGCCGGCGAGCAACCTGCTCACTTCTCTGGCGGGAACGACTATCAGATTCACTACAAACTAGACTATCAGGAGCGATAACAGCCGCGCTGGGTTTACCTTTGGCGCGACACACGTAGGTTCAAGTGTGTCGATCTCTGAGGAGCAAGTAAAGACGGCGTTGAAGTCGGTGAAGTATCCAGGCTTCACTCGCGACATCGCTTCATTCGGCTTGGTGAAGTCGATCCAGATCGACAATGGCGAGGTTAAGGTGCAACTCGCGCTCGCGACAAATGATCCCAACGTTCCTGCGGCAATCAAGAATGATGCGGAATGCGCCTTGCGCGGGATCGAAGGAGTGCGCAGCGCAAAAGTTTTGATCGATATCCACGCACCGCCCGGAGGCGCAGGCGCTGGCATGGGCGCAACGCGGATTCCCGGAGTCAGGCACGTGATTGCGGTGGCCAGCGGCAAAGGCGGCGTGGGCAAATCAACGGTTGCGGCCAACCTTGCGGTGACGCTGGAGCAAACCGGCGCGCGCGTCGGTCTGTGCGATTGCGACATCTACGGTCCGAGCATTTCACTGATGTTCGGCACACGGGAGCGGCCGATGGCTACGGAAGAAAACAAGATCGTTCCGATCGAGCAATACGGCTTGCGACTCATGTCGATGGGATTTCTGCTCGACGATACTTCGCCTGCGATCTTGCGCGGGCCGATGGTAACGCGGTACACGCAACAATTTTTGCGGCAGGTCGAATGGGGCGAACTGGATTATCTGGTGCTCGATCTGCCGCCTGGCACCGGCGACATTCAGCTCACCATTGTGCAAACAGTCGCCCTTTCCGGGGCGATCATCGTTACCACGCCTCAGGAAGTTGCGCTCATCGACGCCCGGAAGGCCGCCACGATGTTCGACAAGGTCAACGTTCCTGTGCTCGGCTTAGTTGAGAACATGAGTTACTTCGTCTCTCCATCCGACGGTAAACACTACGATATCTTTGGAAGCGGCGGCGGCGAACGCGAAGCGAAACGGTTGCGTGTCCCGCTGCTTGGCCAGATTCCCATCGATATTGCCACACGCGAGGCAGGCGATCGCGGGATTCCCATCGTGGGCGAAAATAGACAATCACCCGTGACAGCCGAGTTTAAAAAGATCGCAGAAAATCTGCGTAAGGCGTTGGCGTAGTGAGGCGTCCATATCCGTCGCGCGAAGAAGCGTTAAATAAATAGCGTGGCCAGTCCGTCGAATTCCAATGCGTCGATTTTGTTGACTTATCCCAAATTTTATGAAAGAAGAACCGGCGATGCTATCTTCGGAAGAAGATCAAGCTCGATTCGTCAAGGATTCGGCCCTCTACAAGGAGTTCCTCGCCGAGCGAGCGGAGATTTTGAAGCATAAATGGATTGAAAGCGAAAAAGCCGGCAAAGACATCGGCTTTGAAAGAGCCTTGCTTGATTGGATCGTGAAACATCGCTCCAATTGGCGAGAGCGACGAAAAAAGGAGGCGCGCACCGAAAAGTCCGTCTCCTAATTTCTTTCCTTTAACGCGATCCCGCGAGGTCGCCAAGGAAACGCATGAAACAGGCAAAGAAAAATTCGTCTACCGCTGTCCCCATCATGGACGCGGAGGCAATTCGCCGGGCACTTCGACGGATTGCGCACGAAATCATTGAGCGAAATCCACCGCTCGAAAAGATGGTGCTTGCAGGAATTCCTTCCCGCGGCGTGGAAATCGCGCGGCGAGTCGCCGCCTTCATTCGCGAGATCGAAAAGATCGACATTGAGACTGGCGTGATCGATGTGGCGATGCATCGCGACGACGTGGGAACACGCCGAGAGTTACCCGTGGTGCGTGCGTCGAAACTTCCCCTGCCACTTGAGGATCGCATGGTCATCATTGTGGATGACGTTCTTTACACCGGACGCACTGCTCGCGCGGCAATGGACGCCATCAATTCGTTCGGGCGCCCCGCCCGCATCCAATTGGCCGTGCTGATCGATCGCGGCCATCGTGAATTGCCCATTCGGTCTGACTACGTCGGAAAAAATTTGCCGACTGCGACGCGAGAGCAAATCCAGGTTCGCCTCCAGGAAACCGATAACGAGGCCGACGCAGTGTGGCTGGAAAGAGAATGAATGTGAACGCGCAAGTTCCGGGTAGCGCAGGCGCCTCGCGTGCTGACGAGCGCGTCCTCGCGATCGCGGACTTTCCTTTGACTTGCGCCACACCGGACGCGCCTGCACCTAGGGAAAGGTTGTTTCGGCGCGACGCCGAAACCAGCACGCGTCTCGCGTGCGCTACCCAAACACCATGACCACGCACTGGACACGCAAAGATTTGCTCGGCCTGCGCGAGCTGTCGGCCGATGAGATCAATTTTGTCCTCGAAACCGCGGACGCATTCAAGGAAGTGGGAACCCGCCAGATCAAAAAAGTCCCGGCGCTGCGCGGGAAAACACTAGTGAACTTTTTTGTCGAACCGAGCACGCGAACACGCACGTCATTTGAGCTGGCCGCTTTTCGCTTGAGCGCGGACGTGATCAATATCTCGGCGACTACTTCCAGCCTCACCAAAGGTGAAACGCTCAAAGATACCGCGCGCAATCTGGAGGCTTTGCACGCCGATATTCTCGTGCTGCGCCACAGTTCCGCGGGCGCGCCACAGTTTTTGGCGAGCCGGCTGAAAGCGAGCGTGATCAACGCCGGTGACGGCGCGCACGAACATCCGACGCAGGCGCTCCTCGATCTTTACACCATCCGCGAGCGAAGAGGAAAAATCGCCGGTCTGCACGTGGCCATCATCGGCGATATTTTATTCAGCCGCGTCGCGCGCTCGAACATTTTTGGCCTACTCAAGCTAGGCGCACACGTGACGCTGGTGGGGCCGAGCACGCTCGTTCCGCGCGAGTTTGAAAAACTGGGCGTCGAAGTTTCGTACAAGATCGATGACGTGCTCCCGAAAGCCGATGTCGTGAACCTTTTGCGGATCCAGCATGAACGCCAGCGCAGAGAATATTTTCCCGGGCTCGGTGAATACACCCGCTTGTTTGGCCTGACGAAAGAACGCGCAAAACTTTTGAAGTCAGATTGCCTCATCATGCATCCCGGCCCGATTAATCGCGGGGTCGAGATCGACAGCAACGTGGCCGACGGATTGCAAAGCGTCATTCTCGATCAAGTCACCAACGGTCTCGCCGTTCGCATGGCCGTTCTTTATCTGTGCGGAGGAATTTCAACTCAATGAACGCTACCATTATTCGCAACGGTCGAGTAATCGATCCCGCGAACAAGCGGGATGAAATCAGCGATCTTTTCATCGTTGACGGTCGGATCGCGGACAAATCCGAAATCCCAAGTCCGAAATCCGAAATCGAAGAGATTGACGCGAAGGGTCTGATCGTGGCGCCCGGATTGATCGACATGCACGTGCATTTGCGCGAGCCGGGATTCAGTCACAAGGAAACGATTGAGTCAGGCGCGCGCGCGGCCGCTGCCGGCGGATTCACCACGGTTGTTTGCATGCCGAACACTTCGCCGGCAGCAGACAATCCCAGCACCATCGCATGGATCAGAGATCGCGCGGCGGCTGTCGCGTGCGTGAACGTTTTGCCAACCGGCGCGATTTCAAAAAATCTGACCGGCGAAGAACTCGCGCCGATCGGTTCACTCGCACAGGCAGGCGTAGTGGCGATCACGGACGACGGCCATTGTGTTCAAAATCACGAGGTGATGCGGCGCGCGATCGAATACGCGCGCATGTTTGATCTTCCAGTGCTCGATCATTGCCAGGATTACAATCTGGTCGGCAACGGCGTCGTGCACGAAGGCTATTGGAGCACACTGCTGGGGCTACCGGGCTGGCCCGCGGCGGGCGAAGAAGCGATGGTCATGCGCAACATCTTGCTCGCCGAACTTTGCGATCATCACATTCATTGCCAGCACGTCACGACCGCCGGCAGTGCGCGCCTCATTCGGGAAGCGCGTGCGCGTGGTGTAAAAATCAGCGGCGAAGTTTGTCCGCATCACATCGCGTTAACTGACGAAGCTATCCAAAATTTCGATACGAACTGCAAAATGAACCCGCCGCTGCGATCACAGACAGACTTGAACGCGCTGCTGGAAGGAATCGCAGACGGAACACTCTCGATCTTGTGTTCCGATCACGCGCCGCATGCCGATTTCGAAAAGGAAGTGGAATTCGACGCAGCGCCATTTGGCATCATCGGTTTGGAAACGGAACTCGGATTATTCATCGATCTGCTCGTGTGTAAGCATCGCAAGATCGACATCGCCCGGTTGATCGCGATGTACACCGTCGAACCGGCGCGTTTGTTGAAGATTAACGCAGGCACGTTATCGATCGGCGCGCGTGCCGATGTGACGCTGATCGATTCGGGACTGGAGTGGACAGTCAGAGGCGATCAGTTCCAATCGGCCTCGCGCAATTCACCCTTCGACGGCTGGAAACTGAAAGGCCGCGCCGTGCGAACAATCGTAAGCGGAAAAACAGTTTGGAAGTTGTAGCGGCGGTCTATGACCGTTGAAAATTCTGTCCGACCGCGCTCACAGAGCGTCGCTACAGAATTATCCCAAGTAACCGCCGTGGATGTAGCTTTCCAGATGGGCGATCGCGGCTTGCTGGCAGGAAATGACGTGCTTGACCAGATCGCCAATGGAAATCATACCCACAACCTTGTCGCCATCGAGCACCGGCAGATGTCGAATATGCTTGTCCGTCATGATACGCAGACATTCATCCACACCTTCACTCGGACATGTCGTGAACACGTTGGTTGACATGATCTCGGCAACCTTCGCTTCGCGCGAGCGCTTGCCTCGCAGGACGACCTTGCGCGTGTAATCGCGTTCAGAAATAATGCCGACCAGCCGCTCCTGCTTCATCACCAAGAGCGCACCTACATTCTTCGCGTCCATCATTTCGACCGCTTCGAAAACTGTTGCATCCGACGAAATCGAGAAGACCTCGTCGCTTTTTTGATTCAGGATCGCGCGGATGGTGCCACTCACGTCCATAAGCGAGGATTTCAGGATAGACCCACCCTGGGCGGCCATGCAAAGCAATTCTGGGGGTCAGCGGCTTGAGCAACCAGACCACCGACGTTACGCGAATCCCGCTGTTGCCACGTCTAGTCATCGCTAGGTCACAAGTTGAAATTCGCATTCTTGCGCTTTCCGTACAAGAGAGAGCATAGTGGAAGAGTGCATTGGGCTTGGCGATTTAACGCGCGCGCCCGCGACGATGGCGAAAAAGAGCGGCTTTCGACGAGGCATGCACAGCCCGATTTCATGTGCGTCGGTGCCCACAAGAGTGGAACCACATGGCTTTATCAGCAGCTCGACGCCCATCCGGACTTCTGGATGCCGCCCGTAAAGGAACTGCATTATTTTGATCAACTGAGCAGGGTTGACCGATCAGCTCCTCCGCGCTGCAGAGACGAGCGCGATCTTCGCTTTCTAGAGAGCCTAAATACCCTGAGCGCCAAGGCAGACGTAGACCTCGAGAATTACGGCCGACTGTTCGAACCCAATGGATCGCTCCTCTCCGGTGACATTTCGCCAAATTATTCGACGCTAAGTAGTAAACTCATTCGCCAAATCGTCGGATATTTCCCAAACTTAAAAGTGATCTTTCTGGCGCGTGATCCAGTGCAGAGGTTCTGGTCGCACTTGTCGATGGAAGTGCATTACCGGCAGGTTCAGCCGTTTGACGCGACCAATATTAACGAAGTCAATCGGAATTTGCTCCGCCGAGGGATGCGTTTGCGTTCGTATCCCACCGCGGTCGTCACGCGATGGAAACGCTACGTTCATCCAGAGCGGTTTCGCGTCTATTTCTTTGATGATCTGCAAAGAAATCCCACTGAACTGCGACGCTCCATTCTTGATTTTCTGGGCGCCGATCCAGACAAGCCAAGCGGCCAGCTGAAGGCGGATTACAACCGATGGGCTGGGATGGAAAAACTACCGCTCACGAACCAGGTGCGCTCGCATCTCGCTCACGTTTTCAAGAAGGAACTCAAGGCCTGCGCAGCGCGCTTGGGTGGCCCAGCCAAAGAATGGCCGGCACGGTACGGCTTTTGATTGCGCCAATGTCGCGCGACAGTTGAGCCAGACTCGGTACTGCCACGCTCAAGACTCGGCCTTCGCCCGGGCCCGATTTGCCTGGAGTTCCGCCAAGTGCCTCTCCGACCATCGACAAAGCGCATGCAGCGGCTCAATCAACGTCCGGCCCAATCTCGTCAGTGAGTATTCCACTTTCGGCGGCACGACTGGATGCACTTTGCGTTGTACGAGGCCGTCGCGCTCGAGACTGCGCAAAGTCTGGGTGAGCATCTTTTGCGAAATCCCGCCGATCGCGCGTTGCAGTTCGGCATAACGCATCGTTCCGCGCGCCAGTATCTGAATAACGAGCGCAGTCCATTTGTCGGCAATCCGGTCGAGCACGAGTCGTGACGGGCATTGCGGTTCCAGGACCGACGGAGGAGAAGCCGTTTTAGCCATGCCTTCTTTTAATCCAAGCGCCAGTGGAGAGCAACATCCCAAATAGCATGTATAGATGGGATTGATCTGTAGTTGACGCGTGGATCGGTTAGCTCGAAATTTTCAATGGTATGACAACCACGAATTTTGAACGGGCTGTGCGACCGGAATTCTTGTTTAGCGAAGGGAATTCAGACCGCCCCTCGCGTAACGAGACGACAACGGGGGCAACTGATGCAGCGCTCTTAGACGAGTACTCGCGCGCGGTGGTGAGCGCGGTTCAGCGCGTCGCGCCTTCCGTGGTAAACATCGATGTCCAACAACGGAGCAAAAATCAGCCGCGCGACATCGCCGGAAACGGCTCGGGATTTGTGATTACTCCCGACGGTTTCATTTTGACCAACAGCCATGTCGTCCACGCGGCAACTCGCATCGTCGTGAATCTTTCGGGTGGACGTGATTACCCGGCACAGCTCATGGGCGACGATCCAGAAACCGATCTGGCAGTGATCCGGATCGACGCGCCGCAGCTAATTCATGTGCGCCTGGCCGATTCCGAAAACTTGCGGGTTGGCCAGCTTGCGATCGCCATTGGAAATCCGTTTGGTTTCCAGGCGAGCGTGACCGCGGGCGTGATCAGCGCGCTCGGTCGCTCAATGTATTCGCAATCGGGTCGTTTGATCGACAACATCATCCAGACCGACGCCGCACTGAATCCGGGGAATTCCGGCGGACCGCTTGTCAACTCCGCGGGGGAAGTGATCGGCGTGAACACGGCAATGATTCGCCCGGCGCAAGGCATCTGTTTTGCCATCGCGAGCAACACCGCCAGGCTCGTCGCCGGTTGGCTGATTCGCGACGGGAGAATCCGGCGCAGCTATATTGGCGTTGCCGGTCAAAACGTGCCGCTCCATCGCCGCGTGGTTCGGTTCTATGATTTGCCGCTGGAAACGGGTGTGCTTGTTGTTTCAGTTGAGAGGAACAGTCCCGCCGAACGCGCCGGCTTGCGCGAAGGCGATCTGATTGTGGCGTTCAATGGTCAGCCTATTGGGAGCGTGCACGATCTGCATAAGATTTTGGTCGGCGAACAAATCGGCGTCAGCGCCAGCCTGACCATCATTCGGCACACCGAGAAAATGGAATTGCCGATCCTGCCCGCTGAATCGCGCTGATGCGTCTTGATTGTAGCGGCAGGCATGCCGCCGGGGGAAGTGGTCGTGTTGCAGCCGACACGGCTGCCTCTACAGTCCCGCTGCGATTGCATAGTCGATGAAAATCTTGGTTATCGGCAGTGGCGGCCGCGAACACGCCCTAGCATGGAAACTGCGGCAATCGCCGCATGCGGAGCAAATTTTCTGCGCGCCGGGAAACGCGGGCACTGCCGAAATTGCCGAGAATGTCGCGATTGCCGCGAGTGATTTGTCCGCGCTCGTTCGGTTCGCGAAGGAAAATCGTCTCGATTTAACTGTAGTTGGTCCGGACGATCCGCTTGCCGCGGGAATTGTCGATCTGTTTGCGGCTGAAAAATTGCGCGCGTTCGGCCCGACGAAATCAGCGGCCCGCATCGAGGCGTCTAAAATTTTCGCAAAAGAACTGATGCGCACGCAAAAAATTCCTACCGCCGAAGCGCGGACGTTTTCCGACAGCACCGAAGCGCTTCGTTACTGCGAGAAAGTGAAATTTCCCGTGGTGATCAAAGCGGACGGCCTTGCCCTTGGCAAAGGAGTGATCATTGCCGCCGATGCCGCCACGGCAAGATCGACCATCAACGAGATGATGGACCGAGGCCGCTTTGGCGACGCAGGCCGGTGCATCGTGATCGAAGAATTCCTGCGGGGAACGGAATGCTCGTTGCACGCCTTAGTGGACGGAGAAAATTATCTTCTACTCGAGTCGGCCCGCGATCACAAGCGCGCGCTGGACGGCGATCAGGGACCGAACACGGGCGGGATGGGCGCGTTCAGTCCAGCCAATAATTGGAACAGCAAATTGCAATCTCAATTCAAAGCCGAAATTATGCAGCCGCTGCTGCGCGGTCTCGGACTGGAAGGAATCAAGTTTCGCGGAGTTCTTTACCCCGGCTTGATCATCACCAGCGAAGGCCCGCGGGTGCTGGAGTTTAATTGCCGGTTCGGCGACCCGGAAACGCAGTCGCTTCTACCCCGGATGAAGTCGGACCTATTGCCGCTGTTGGAAGCGACGATTGATGGAACAATCGATCAGTGCGCGATTGAATGGGACACGCGCGCTGCGACCACGGTAGTGCTGGCGTCCGCTGGTTATCCGGGCAAATACGAAACTGGAAAACCGATCTCAGGTCTTGAGGAAGCAGCGAAGCTCGAAGACGTCCGGATTTTCCATGCCGGAACCAAACGCGACGCCGGCGAAATCAAGACTGCGGGAGGCCGCGTCCTCGCAGTCACTGCACTCGGGGCAACCATCGAAGCCGCGCGGGCACGCGCATACGACGCTGCCTCGCGCATCGATTTCGAGAACTGTCAGTACAGGCGCGACATTGCTCTGAGTGCTGTTGCAGCTAACATCGACGAATTACCGTGATGTCTCGATTTTTGCAGGCCGCGTTTGCCATCTTCATCTTCGCTGTGAATCTCGCCGCGCAATCGCCGGCGCCAACTTCGCCTGCACCGGCGCCACTGGGAAAGGCGCCGCAGACGCAGTCGAAATCGCCGGCACTGCCAGCGGGTTCGCCATCGGAAACACCGACTACAGAAGGTTTGGTTAATTCGTTAGGCCTGCCTGATCTACAGTCGGTCATCACGCTGCTGAAAAGTAATTTCACAAATCCGGACGCAATCACCGACATAGAGTTGAATCGGGCAGCTGTTGAGGGGCTGCTGGTGCGGCTGCCGCGTGGCGTGATGCTTTTGCCCGGCAAGGAGAATGTCCCGAGCGCAGCGCCAAGCAGCTTTTACAGCGAGATTATCGCAGGAAGTATCGGATACGTGCGCCTTGGGTCGCTGAACAGCGCGAATCTTCAAGCGTTGGACAAAAGTCTCAGCACTTTCGCCGGCAAAAAGGTGAACGCGCTCATCGTCGATCTTCGCGCCACTCAGGCAACGGATGATTTGGCGCTGGCCGCGGAATTTGCGAAGCGATTTTGTCCTCGGGGGAAAACGATCTTCACCTTGCGCAAACCGCCAGGACGTCAGGATCACGGATTTAATTCCGATCGTGATCCGGCATTTCGCGGCCTGGTGATGGTGCTCGCCGATGGCGATACGGCCGGTGCCGCCGAAGCAATCGCGGCTGCACTGCGGTTTTACGACAAAGCGCTAGTCATCGGACAACCGACCGCGGGTCGCGCGGCCGAATACTCGGATTTGCCATTGCCAACCGGCAAGATCCTGCGCCTTGCCGTAGCAGAAATGGTTTCGCCCGAAGGACGTTCATTATTTCCGGAGGGAGTAAAGCCAGACTTGCCTGTTGAGATGTCCCTGGCGGACAAGCGGCAGATTTTTCAATTGAGCGGTGAAAAAGGAATGAACCAGTTTGTTTACGAAGCAGGCCGGCCGCACATGAACGAAGCGGCACTCTTGGCCGGAACCAATCCTGAGGTGGAAGCGGCAGAAGCAGCGCAGCAGCGCCGTGGCCGGTCGCCGGAAAAGCCGCCGCCGCACGACCCGGTCTTACAACGCGCGCTGGATGTGATCACCTCCCTGGAGGTCTATCAAAAAAGATAGCGCCGACTGCTTCGTCCACGATTCGTTTGTGTTCAGCGCCAAGGCGCTCTATCACTCTGAGACTGGGGCATTCGCCCCAGGGATTTGATCCTCAGATGAACAAGCGCTGAAAGCGCGATTCATTTAGCTTTTGCACTCGACCGAAGCTGAATCACGCTTTCAGCGCTCGCGTTTGGGATTCCAAAAAACCTGAGACGTTGCCCCAGGCTCAAAATTGAAGACAGCGCCTATGGCGCTAAGACACAATCCAACAATCTAGCTTCATCAGCTTTACCTGCGTACTTGCCCGAGCTCGCTGCTCGATGAGTGAACTGTAGTCGTTGTACTGAGTTGACGAGATTCTTTGACTTCGCTCAGAATGACGGGGACGTGACACCGCTCGAAGAACGCATTGGTTACAAGTTCCGCAATTCGCTTTTGCTGGCGGAAGCGCTCACGCACCCCAGCTTGGGCCATGAGGCGCAACGTTATCATTTTGATTATCAGCGTCTGGAGTTTCTCGGCGACGCCGTTCTCCAGCTCGTTATTACCGAATATCTATTTAGTAATTTTCGAATCGAAGCCGAGGGACAACTGACCAAATTGCGTTCACGGCTGGTTTCTCGCGAAGCGTTGAGGATGCACGGCGCGACGCTCGATCTCGGACGTTGCATTTTGATGGGGCGCGGTGAAGAAGCCAGTGGTGGCCGGGAACGAACATCCACATTGGCCGATGCATTCGAAGCGCTCATCGGCGCCCTTTATCTCGACGGCGGCTTCGAAGTGGCCAAAAAATTCATTTTGACGCAGACTCGCGCTGATCTCGAGGAACTGGCGGAAAAGCCAGTGGACATCAATCCCAAAGGCGACCTGCAGGAATTGTTGCAAAGCATTTCGCCTCATAGTCCGGCGTATGAATTGGTTTCGCAGAGCGGGCCAGAACATGAAAAGATGTTTGCCTCTCAGGTTGTTTGGGAGGGAATTGTGCTTGGCGAAGGCAGCGGTCGCAGCAAAAAACAGGCGGAGACCGCGGCTGCGCTTGAAGCGCTGAAAATGAAACGCTGGGAGAAAAGCCGTAATCCTGACTCGTCCGGATGACCCGGGCGGCCGCGAAGACCGCCACGCTCCCGAAAGGATTCGGGACTAAAGATGCCTGAGCGTGTCGAGATTTTTGCCAGAAGGCAACGTCCACCGAAAATGTTGCGCGATTGCTTCAGTCACGAACTTCTTGGCCCGCCTGATCGCCACTTCCAGCGCCAGGCCGGACGCAAGACCAGCCGTAATCGCCGCTGAATAGGTGCAGCCGGTACCGTGCGTTGCGACGCCGCGGACGAATGGCGCCGAGAACTCGACAACTTTTCTAGCAATGAAAAGAAGATCGGCAGCCGCGTCGCCTGACAGATGGCCACCTTTGAGAAGGATTGCAGTTCCATATTCTCTCTCCAGCTCTTTCCCAGCACGATGCATCGATCGCCGGCCTTTGATTTCCGTTCCGAGCAATCGCTCTGCTTCATTGAGATTTGGCGTAATCAAAGTGGCGAGCGGAAATAATTCCTTCTCGTAAGTTTCGATGGCTGCCGGCTCGAGAAGTGGATCGCCGCTCGTGGCGATAATAACCGGATCGATCACAAGCGGAATCTGTCGCGCAGACATCTTGTCCATGCCCCGTATCGCCTTCGCCACGGCAGAAATGATCTGCGCTGAGCAAAGCAGGCCGGTCTTGATCGCGCCGATCGGGAAATTTTTAGCGAGCACTTCGATTTGCTCGCGAACAATTCGCGCGCTGACCGGTTCAATCCGCGAAACTTTACCGGGAATTTCCGCGACGACGCACGTCAGGGCGGTCAATCCATAAATACCGAGAGCAGAAAACGTTTTCAGGTCGGCTTGAATACCAGCGCCGGCGCTGCTGTCCGAGCCTGCGATGCTTAATGCGACAGGCGGTGTAGCGGCGCTCTGTGAGCGCCAATCGTGTTGCTTCCCCATCGGATTCGGCGGTCACAGACCGCCGCTATAGGATTACGCGCCGTCGCCGTCATTGCCGATCGCTTCGACCGGACAGCCTTCCATTGCTTCTTTGCAGAGTCCTTCTTCTTCCGGCGTCTCCGGCTGTTTATAGACGTAGGAATGGCCGCCGTCATCGTTTCGTTTGAAATTGGCAGGCGCGGTTTCGCGGCACAAATCGCAGTCGATGCACTGATCATCGACGTAGAATTTGCCCGGTACGTTTTCGGCGTATTTGTTTGCGGCATCGGCCATGGTTTTTCCCTAAAAAGTGAAGGGGAAACGTTAAGAAGAAACGCTCCTTACGCAATCAATTTGGCCGCTGGTGCACCTGCGCGCAACCGTCGCCAGCCGTTGGGCGCGCTAAATCATTGAAAGAAGGCCGCTAGCCCGTTATCACTCGATTCACGGGGTGGTTTACAGGTGTCGTGGACTCTCCCGGTTCGGCCGCATGAAGAAAGAAACCGCAAAAAACCTACAAACTTTTGCCATTGAACTGGCGGTCTATTCCGTCCTGGTCATTTGCTATTTCTTTCTGGTTCTTCATCTCCTGGGCGAATGGCTGTATCACCTCGAAACGCAACATCGCTACATCTATGCCGGAGTTGCACTCTTGCTCATCGCGGGTCAGGCCATTGCTTTGGATGCAGTGACGACGCTTTTGTTTCGCCTCCTTCGGGGCCGCTGGAAATAACTCATGTTCTTTCCAATCTCCAACTCGCACATCAACCCGATCTATCTCGTGGTTGTCGGCTTTGTCATTGGCATCTTGGGCGGATTTTTTGGCGTCGGCGGAAGTTTCATCGCCGGCCCGGCGCTGCGCTTGATGGGAGTGGATTGGAATTACGCGGTCGGCACGGACCTGGCGCACATCGTCGGCAAGTCGATTGTAGCGGCAAAGCAGCACCGCGCGCTGGGCAATGTTGATCTCAAACTGGGATTCTTCATGGCCTTTGGAACAATCGCTGGCGCCGAATGTGGCGCACAGTTGATTCAGGCTCTCAAGCGCGCGGGAAACGTGAACACAGTAGTCAGCTACGTCGCGATTGTTGTCTATTTTGGCATCGCGGTATTCATGCTCTGGGAGAGCCAAAAAACATTGAGGTCAGCCAAGGGCCGGTCGCCTCGAAAGGGTTCGGGTGTAAAAGACGATCACTCCGCGTTTGGTCCAGTCACGCAAAAGATTCAACGACTGAAAATCTGGCCGATGATCACACTGCCCACTTCAGGTATACGAATTTCACTCTGGACCATCCTTCTCGTCGCCTTTGTTGGAGGCGTCTTCAGCGGTTTTCTTGGCGGCGGCGCCGGCTACATTCGGATGCCGTCGATGGTTTATGTGCTGGGGATTCCAACGCACCTGGCAGTGGGAACTGATCTTTTCGAAATCGTCATTTCCGCTAGTTATGGAACGATTAGCCACGCGATCAAAGGCAACGTAGATATTCTAATCGCGCTTGTAATGCACACCGGCGCAGTGATTGGCGCGCAGATTGGTGTAGTCGCGACACAATATTTTGCCGGTCCAAAAATCCGTCTCGCCTTTGTCCCCTTGCCATTGATCGGCGCGGCAATCGTGATTTATACGCTCATGACCGGCCACAAAATTTAGCAATGAAAATTCTGATTTGCAGCGACGGGACGCAGTCAGCCGAACCAGCAATCCGTTTGGGCGGATTATTGGCCGGCCCGCTCAAAGCCGGGACCACGCTACTCGGAATTGCGGAGACAGAGCAGGACGAACATCCTCTACGCGACGCGCTTCAGACGCAGGCGCGATCGCTTCATGGTCATGGCGTATCGCCCGAAATCGTTGTGCACTCTGGTGAACCGGTTCACCAGATTATCGATCAAACATCGAAGAGTAATTACGACCTGGTCGTCATCGGCGCGCGATGGACTGGCGCGGTGGGAGAATACTGGCGCTCAAAGAAAACCTACGAAGTGATCAAGACTGTTCAGCCCCCGGTGCTGGTGGCGATCGGCGAACGCAAACAATTGAAGCGTTTTCTGGTTTGCACAGGCGGAAAAGAATTCATCGAACAAGCAGTGCAATTCACTGGCAAACTTGCCGCGGCCGTCAACGCTTCAGTCACGTTGCTGCACGTCATGGCTGAGCCGCCCGCCATGTACGCCGACCTGGTGCGCCTGGAAGAAAATGTCGATCAGCTACTCGAATCGAAATCGGAGCTTGGGACAAATCTGCGCCGGCAAAAAAGAGAACTCGACCGCCTCGGTGTTCCCGCTGAAGTGCGTCTTCGGCACGGGATTGTGATCGATCAAGTCTTCGAAGAAGCGCGCGAGGGCGATTACGATTTGATCGTGACCGGCACATCACAGGCGCGGGGACTGCTTCGCCACTACATCATGGGCGATCTGACTCGCAGCATTTTGAATCGCGCGAGTGTTCCTGTGCTCGTTGCGCGCGCAGGCGCGCCCAAACCGGTTCGAACTCTCTGGAGAGCCATTAGAGGCTTTTTTGGCAGCCGCTAACAAGTGGCCGTGTCGCAGAAGATTCCCGGTGAGCGCGCTCTAATTCCCCTCGCATGGAAACTCCTGAACGACGAACTCTCGGTAGCTCACGATTCCGGCGTCCCAGCATAGTTCTTCCCTGACTGCACGAATTTCGGGCAGGTTATTTATTGAAAACGCTTCGATTTGTTAAGCCGGCTTTCGCGCCACGAAGAGACCATATGCCATCGCTCCGGTTGCGTAGGCTTGCGTCATCAGCGGAAACGATCTTACGAAGCGGCGAGTAGGTTCATCGGCGAAGTTTACCAGCCATTTCAACGGCGAACGATCAATCAGTCGCGAACAGTATTGCCAGGTGGGTGCGATGTTTCTGGTGATGTCCTCCGCCGTTTCCACCTTCAGGTTGACGTTTCGCATCCACGCCGCGTATTGGGTCAGGGTATCGAGGCTCGCGCTGAACATCGCCCGCGCAACGGTCGCGACTAACTTCTGCTCTCGATCACTGGTTGATTGCTCGCCTCGCAGCCATGCACAGACTGCGAGAACACCGCCGGGCTTCAATGCACAAGCGCAGCGTCGGAAAAAATCTGCTTTGTTCCGAAAATGCTCGCTGCTTTCCATGATCCAAATAACATCCACACTTTCAGGCTTGGGTTGCCAGAAGTTGGCATCGCGAACCAAAAACTGAAGCTGGTTGGTCAGGCCCTGGTTTTTTGCTTTTTTTGTCGCCAGTTTCGCCTGCACTGGACTGATCGTTAACCCGGTGACCCTGCAGTCATATTGCTCTGCCAGCCAAAATGCCGATCCACCAAGCCCGCAACCAATGTCCAAAACTTCGGCGCCATTCGGAATTTTTGCTTTCTGCGCTAGCCGTTCCATCAACTGCACCTGAGCGCGCTCCACGGATTCATTGTCTTCCCAGTAGCCGTGGTGAAGATGTTCGCCCCAGAAAAGCTTGTACAAAAAAGACAGACGGTCGTAATGTTTGCGGACCTTGTCATTATCGACCTCAAACTCCGGTGAGCCGATCATTTGTGAGTCCGGCATTTTCTGGTTACTGAGTTGCGAGCCGATTGAGCTCCACTGAATAAAGTTTGTTATCTGGAAAACGCTCGTGGAGCTCGCTCAGAATAGCGCGAGCCTTTTCAGGCTGCTTGTCCCGCAAAGCTGCAACGGCGAGAAGAAGCTTCGCGAACGGCTCGAGATAGTAACCCTCGAGCGCAGCCTTTCGTAGCTGCTCAAGGCCTTTCTCGCGATCGACCTCCGATCCGGTGAATCGGAGCAACACCCGCAACGCGACTGGCTTTAAGCTTAGCAAATAATTCTCAACTCCGGGCCCTAGATAGGCGTCGCATGCGTTAGGTTGCAATGTCATCAGTCTGTTTGCGTAGACGCGCCCCGATTTCGTGTAGCTCAATGCTTTGAGCCCGCGTCCCTCTATCAGCGCGACGTAGTCTGCGCGAAGTCCGTAGGTAAGGGCTTTTGCAAACAGAGCGCGAGCATCCGTTCCCGATTTCTGCAGTGCTGAGTCCGCCAGCTGGTCCGCCTGCTTGATTCTTTTGGTGAAAGAATTTTTCACCGCGGGCTCCGGATCCCACGTTCTTCGATTTTTAAAACGATTATCGTCGATAAACAGCTCGGACTCGAGAACTCCCAACCGGGTCAGCTCCGAGAACAGGTAGGCAGCAGCGTCGGAGGCCGGCCCGAGCGAATCATCTGGATGACTTTCTTGCCAGCGTTCTAATGTGATATGCGCCTCTTGGAACTTGAGATCATACATTTGCAACCACGCCGAATACACCTCCTCCGATTTCAGATCAGAGCCGGCCAGATCTGAATTGATAAAGGCTAGCAGGACGACAAAAGGGCTAATGGTGACGCGCATTTCGTTTACCCGGCGTAAGAATACACTCTGCGCAAATTTCGCTCGATCAATCTCGCCGGAAGCATCCGAGTCACGATGTTGCGACCGTTAACAAAAAGCGGGGCTTGCCATTGTCCGATGTATCCCATCAGGAGAGAACGCTGCTGAATGTGTTTGGTGCGATGAAAGCGGAGCGATTCATACCGGCGCAAAGCAGTTCGCGGCGGCAGGCCGCTCCCGAGGCACTTTGCGAGAACAACCGCGTCTTCAAGCGCCATGCAGCCACCCTGACCTAGGTTTGGCGTGCATGGATGAGCGGCATCACCGAGCAACGTCACCGCGCCTTTCCCCCAACGCCGGAGTGGCGCGCAATCGCGCGCACCGTTTTTCAGAATTTCGTTTTCACCAGTCGATTCCAAAAAATCTGCGATCGGCTCATGCCAGCCGCTAAACAATTGTTGGAGCTCCCATTTTCTGCCTAACGCGCTGTCGGGATGATTGGCGGGGCGATTTGCCGTGGCGTACCAGGTGAATCTTCGATGGCCGGTATTAAGAATTCCAAAGCGCATTCCCTTGCCCCATGATTCGCTGTTGCATCCCGGCGGTAGAGCATTGCCTTCGTATCGTGCGAGGCCGCGCCAGATCATGTATCCGCGGTAAATTGGATCCGAGAACCCGAAAAGTTCCGTTCGGACTTTTGATCGAATGCCATCCGCGCCAATGACAACGTCGTGTTCTCTTATTCGATCACGGTTCAGAAACACCAACACCTTGTCATTTTCTTCACGCAATCGATGAAGTTCGCAGCCAAGGTGAAGCCGGTCCTTCGGCAAAGCACCCAAAAGAATCGAAAGAAGATCAGGCCGCCGCATGCAAACGGCCGGAACTTCGAATTTCCCGAGGGCAATCGTCATAAGAGTTCTGCCACTGCTGTTTCGCACTAGAAAATGTGTGTTGCGTCCGCTCCGGCTGAGCACCTCTTCGAGAACGCCCAGTCCACGTAACACGCGCGTCGCATTCGGCCAGAGCATCATTCCGGCGCCAGCTTCGCGAAGTCGTTCCTCTCGATCGTAAATCGAGACGTCGAAGCCGATCTGATGAAGTGCAACTGCCGCTGCGGCACCACCAATGCCGCCACCGATGATGCCGATGCTTTTTTTTCTGCGGCTGCCCATTAGAGAAAGCGAAAACCCCGCACCGAGATGGCTTGGACAAATGCTCAGCAAGGACGTTCAATAATCTTGCAGAAAAAACGCGTATCCAACTCGGGTACAGTGCCACCTGATGGAGACGCATGCGCATGACGGGCGTTCTGATACTCCGCTGAATACGAGTGGCGGACGCGCCGCGATACGGCATTGGTCTTATTTCAATCCCACCGCTCAGTCCGAAATGAAAATTAGTTCAGCAAAACCAAACTTACGGAATCCGCAGGTGCGGCGATGGGCATCGTATTTATGGCGCGAAGCAATATTGAAGAGTCGCCATCCAATCGCGCCGGCTTTCACCAAGCCCGAGGCCAGAGAGTGGAGCAACGCGCGCGTCACAGCCGCATGGCTTGGGCATTCCACCGTGCTGATCAATTTCTTCGGCGTGAAAATCTTGACCGATCCGGTTTTGTTCGCGCGCATAGGAATTCGGGTGCCGTTTTTGTTCACCATCGGCCCGAAGCGACTCACCGCACCTGCGCTCACTTTTAAAGAGCTTCCAAAAATCGACATCATCCTTTTATCGCATGCGCACTTCGATCACATCGACTGGCGAACGCTCTCACAATTCGATTCTTCTGTGAACGTGGTCACCGCTCCGCGGACACGCGACCTTCTCAGCTGGACCAAATTGCGCGACGTGACTGAGCTAAAATGGAGTGAGCATACGTCAATTGATACTTCGTCTGAAATAACCAGGATCACCGCGATTCCACTGAAACACTGGGGCGCGCGAATGCAGCGCGACGATTTCCGCGGCTACAACGGTTATCTCATCGAGCGCAATAATCGCCGGATTCTCTTCGCCGGCGATACGGCATTTACGCGTTCGTTTGGCGAACTTCGCAAACACGGTCCAATTGACCTGGCGATTTTCTCGATCAGCGCCTACAACCCCTGGATTCAGTCGCATTGCACGCCCGAGCAGGCGATCGAAATGGCAAACGACGCAGGCGCGCGATTCATCATGCCGGTTCATCATCAAACATTCCGGCTCAGCTTCGAGCCAATGCGAGAACCAATCGAACGCTTCGAAGCCGCCTTGAGCAAGACTCCTGAGCGCATTGCGCTGCGTGAAATCGGCGAGACATTTGTCCTGCCGCTGTAGCAGCGCTTGTGTGCAGCGCCGCTGGATGCAATGTTTTGCCCGCTTCGTGCCGACGTAGCTCAGCTGGTAGAGCAGCGGTTTCGTAAACCGCAGGTCACGGGTTCGAATCCCGTCGTCGGCTCCAGCCTTCGCAATGACCGATTTGTCCGCATCAGATCATTCCGTCTCGATTATTGTTCCTACTTTGAATGAAGAGGAAAATATCGCGCCGCTGGTTGCGCAGATTAGTTCGTGCGCTGTTCCTTTTCGGGAAATTTTGTTCGTTGATGATTATTCGACCGACGCCACTCGCGAGAAGATCCGCGCTCTGGAGAAGAGTCAACCAATTCGCCTGATCGAACAAGACGGAGCAGAGCTCGGACTGGCGAGCGCAATCATGTCGGGTGCACGGGCCGCTCAAGGGGAAATTCTTCTGGTGATGGATGCAGACCTGAGTCATCCGCCTGAGCGGATCAAGGATTTATTGGCGCCACTGTTCGCTGGCAGCGCAGACCTGGTGGTAGGAAGCCGGTATGTGAAAGGCGGATCCACACCTGGCTGGCCGGTGTGGCGCCGGATCATGTCGCGAGCAGGTGCCGCGCTTGCTTATCCACTCACCGGCCTGCACGATTCGATGTGCGGTTTCTTCGCCATTGGCCGTTCCCGGCTGCTGGAGTTGGCGCCACACACAAGCGGTTTTAAAATCGTTTTCGAGACGATCGTCCGCGGCGGTGGCACGCTGCGAGTACGTGAAATCCCCATCGCTTTCCGCGACCGGGCACGCGGAAAATCGAAAATGTCGTTCAGCGTTGCGCTGCGATTTTTTCTGCGCTGGCTGCGCGCGATGTTTCAGTATGTCGTGCGTGGCGTACGTCGCCGTGGAAACGCAGCAAAACTGGCTCGCACAGCGGAAGCCTTACATCGAGAGGCCCCAGGAAAGTAGGGCGGAGGCGTCACGCCAAACGCGGCTGGAGCTGTCCCCCAGCACCACAGCGATCACATCTTTGCCAGGACGCGTGCCGCTTGCGATCAAACACTTGCCCGCAGCGTCGGTGTAACCAGTCTTCATCCCGTTGCAGTACGGGAGTCGTCTGAGAAGCTTGTTCGTGTTCTCAAGTTCGCGCGTGCGACCATTGGCGTATCGAAAGACAAGCTGCGGAAGACAAACAATGGAGCGGATCGTTGGGTTTGCGTAGGCAGCGCGCGCAATAAGTGAGAGGTCGCGCGCGCTTGAGTACTGCCCCGGCACCGGCAACCCATTTGGATTCACAAAGTGCGAATGCACGGCTCGAAGTTCCTGGGCGCGTCTGTTCATGACCTGCGCAAACGCTTCGATGCTGCCTGCATTGTCCCGCGCCAGACATCGCGCAACGTCGTTGGGACTTTTCACTAGCAACGCCCGCAGAAGATCGATCCGCTGATAGGTGTCGCCCGCTTTGATGTTCAACTTCACCGGGTCGACCATTGTATCTACTGGTTGGACAGTGACCGACCGGTCCAGAAAACCGCTCTCAGCGACAATGAGAGCTGTCAGCAATTTTTGCGTGCTCGCTGCCGGTCGTATTTGGTCCGGGTTTTTTTCGTACAATATTTTTCCGCTGTTTGCGTCGACCACGATCACGGAAGCTGCGCTGGTCTTCGGAATTCCTTCAGGAGTGTACTCCGTCGGCGCGGGGATTGATTCTTCGTTTTCTTTCGCCTTTGCGCGTTTCCGGTGCGACGTGGCATGAGTTGATTTCGACGTCTTTGTCTTACCAGGGGAAGTGGACTCAACATCGGCATCCTCTGTTTCCTTAGCCGTGACCGCCTTTGCCTTACGAATTGGCCCGTTGACACCGCTCGGCCGGACTGCTTGCGAGTCAGCATCCTGACTCCACGCGCTCAACGCGAACACTGACGCCAATGCGCAAAGGAAAAAGAGTCGCTTGCGCCACATCATAGCTGAAGAATTAGCGATAAAACCGTTGCCCGCGCAAGCGTCGCGACGCATATCTGGAAGTGGAATCGCTACGATTTTCGTCCGCGGTCGAGGGAGTGTCATCCTGAGCGAAGCGAAGGATCTCTCGAACATCCTTTGCGTCACCCATGGTAGTCTGCGTGGCCGTCGGTCCGACTGTGAGGTTCCTCGCTTCGCTCGGAATGACCCGTAGAGCTTATGATTTGCCTCCGGGGTCGATCAGTTCGATCTCGTACCCTTCCGGCGCATCAATAAAGGCAATCTTGCCGATACCACTCGGATGCGGTCCGTCGGATAACGGGTAACCCTTTGCCGCTGCCTCTTTCGCGAACCCTTCGAGATCGTCCACTTCAAAAGCGAGATGGGTGAGATCGGGGCCAACCATTACCGGCCCGCTCTCATCGAATTTGCAAATCTCAATTTCCTCATCGCTGCCGGGCGCCTTCAAAAATACAAGTTGCGAACCGCGCCCGGAGGTTTGACGCCGAGTTTCCTGGAGTCCGAGAACATCCTTGTAGAAGGAAACCGTTTTCTCCAAGTCGTGTACGCGATAGCGCGTGTGCAGCAATTTCTTGATCATGCATTAGCTTATTCTTGCTAGAGATGGGTTCAAACTCCTTGTCTGGACAAAGCCGTTGAAACGGCTTTATTGCCGCGCGTCGCGGTGAACACCGGACTGAAGTCCGGTGTTAATGAGAGTCAGTAGATTCGCTTTTTTGTCATGTCGAGCGAAGTCTCCGCAGGTGCGGGATTGCTGAGTTCTGAAGGTCCCGAGATTTCTCGGGTTCAGTCGCCGCGGCGACCTTCGCTCGAAATGACGGCCAGACAATTATGAAAAAAATCGGAATTCTTTTTGGCCAGGAACAAAGTTTTCCGCCGGCATTTGTCGAGCGGGTAAACCAAAAGACAGGCGGCAAAGAGATTGTCGCGGAGTTCGTCAGGATCGACAAGGTGATTCAGGGCGAGCCGTGCGGTTACGACGTAGTGATCGATCGCATCTCGCAGGACGTCCCGTTCTATCGCGCCTGGCTCAAGAATGCCGCTCTCACCGGCACCGCCGTAGTGAACAATCCGTTTTGGTGGAGCGCCGACGACAAATTTTTCAACAACGCGCTGGCGACGAAAATCGACGTGGCAGTTCCGCGCACGGTGTTGCTTCCATCACACCAGCTCCCACCGGACACCAACGACAAATCATTTCGCAATCTCGGCTACCCCCTCGATTGGGAAGCGATTTTCAACTACGTAGGCTGGCCTGCGTTTTTTAAACCGTTTATCGGCGGCGGCTGGAAGAACGTCTATCGATTGCACAATCGCGAGGAATTTTTCCGCGCTTACAACGACACCGCACAGCTTGTGATGATGCTGCAGGAGGAAATTAAGTTCGACATGTATTTTCGCTGCTACTCAATCGATCAGCGCCACGTCCGAATCATGCCTTATGAGCCGCGGCATCCGTTTCATCTGCGGTATCAAACTGAGTGGCACGCTCCGAAGGAGATTCTGCAAAGAGTCGAGGAGGGCGTGCTCCGATTGAATCAATTTCTCGGCTACGATCTGAACACCGTGGAATTTGCCATTCGCGACGGTGTGCCGGTCGCGATCGACTTTTGCAATCCCGCGCCCGATTGCGAAGCGGCGTGGATCGGCCAGGAAAATTTCGAATGGGTCGTCGAAGCAATTTCGGAAATGGCAATTCGCAAAGCGCGCGAGCACGTTCTCGGCCGCGACAATTTGAGCTGGGGCAAATTCCTTCAAGGCGCAGTGACAAGACGTTCGCTTAGCGACATCGCGTAATATCGTCCACAGATTGCGCAGATTTTCGCAGATTGACGGCAGAAGCAATTTCGGGCTTCCCGAAATAATCTGTGTAAATGTGCGAAATCTGCGGATGTTTTTCTTCCGCTGTTCATGAAAGAGCACACGTTTACTCTCGGTATCGAAGAGGAATTCGCGATTATCGATCCGGAGACCCGCGAGCTGCGCTCGCACATCCAGGAAATCCTCGAGGGCGGCAAGGTCGTGCTGAAAGAGCAGATCAAGCAGGAGATGCACCAATCTGTCGTAGAACTTGGCACGGAAATTTGCCCGTCGATTGTCGATGCGCGGCAACATGTAATTGATTTGCGCAGCAGACTCGCGGAGCTGGCGGGCCGCAGCGGATTAAAGATCGCCTCTGTGGGCACGCATCCGTTTTCCCACTGGCGCGATCAACTCATCACTCAAGGCGAGCGTTATCGCGAAATCGTCAAAGACATGCAGCAACTCGCTCGCGCCAATCTGATTTTTGGATTGCACGTGCACGTGGGCATTCCCAATCGCGAAATGGCCATCCACGTGATGAATCAGGCGCGCTATTTCCTGCCGCACATCTACGCGCTCTCGGTCAACTCGCCGTTTTGGGTTGGCCAGGATACGGGCTTGAAAGGCTATCGACTAAAAGTGTTCGAGCGTTTTCCGCGCACTGGAATTCCAGACGCGTTTGAAAGCCTTTCGGAGTACGAAGATTACTGCAAGCTGTTGGTCAAAACTGGTTGCATCGATAACGCAAAAAAAATCTGGTGGGACATTCGGCTGCATCCGTTCTTCGACACATTGGAGGTGCGCGTGTGCGACGCCCAAACCCGCGTGGACGACACACTGGCAATCGCCGCGCTTATACAGGCTATCGTCGCGAAGCTTTTCAAATTGCTGCGACAAAACATCACTTTCCGGATCTACCGGCGGCGGCTTCTGGATGAGAACCGCTGGCGCGCGGCGCGCTACGGCATCGATGGAAAACTGATCGACTTCGGCAAGGAAACCGAAGTGGAAGAACGAAGTTTATTGAGCGAACTGCTGGAGTTCGTGTCCAGTGAAGTGGACGAGTTCGGGACGCAGCGCGAGATGGCGCACATCGAACGGATCATGAGCGAAGGCACCGGCGCGGATCGACAGTTGGCAATATGGAAACAGACCCGCGATATGAAAGCGGTGCTAGATCATATCGTGGCGGAAACGTATGAAGGTTTAAGTATTGAGGCTGCGCACGCCACCTGATCTGGTTTTCGTAATCAGCAAAGGTTTTTGGATTCGACGAATGGTCGGCGGGTTTCAGTTCAATCTTCCGTATCCTCGTGACCAAATATCAAAGTAACCACCAGGCCTAGAACACTCACAGCTGCCATCATTCCAAGGACTGTTGAAACCCCGAACCTTCCTTTTAAGACAGGCAACATGAAAACGCCGAGCGTAGCTCCGATTTTGGCGACGCTAGCAGCGAACCCGCTCGCGGTGGCTCGCAATTGTGTCGGAAACAAGATCGGCGCGAGCGTGAACGTGGTAGAATTGGGGCCGGCGTTCATTAACAGGTTAAACAGGATGAAACCGGCGAACACCAGTGGAATGTGAAAGCTGGAGTTCGATAGGTGGACAGCAATCATGAGCAGGATCATTCCAAAAGTCATCCCAGCAAAGCCGATAGCCTGCATGCGAATGCGTCCGAACTTTGGCACCGCCCAGATGCCAAGGAGAAAGCCGAAGAGGAGGAACAAATCGATTGTGCCGCTTCCCTTGGTGGCAGCCATGTCGTGGCTGATGGCACCCCCTCCCTGACTGGAGACAGCAATAGCACCCAGAATAACTGGGGTGAAAAGTCCAACGCCGTAGGTGACGATGTCCATTAAGAACCAGGGAACCGCGACCAGCGTCGTACGAGCTCGATAAGCGCGTGAGAAAAGAACCGCAATTCCTGGCCGTCTCGCTGGCGCGGCCGAAGATGCGAGGCTCTGGTTTCCAGCATTGTTGGTAAGTTGTAACACTGCCTCACGTTGCTCAGGCATGATTCGGATGAATGCGTGCGCAGCCTCGGCAAATCTGCCTCGAGCCATTAGCCAATGCGGACTCTCTGGTTCTCGCAGACGGAGCAAGAAAAAGAGAAGAGCAATAGCGCCTTCGGCACCGAGAAAAAATCGCCAGCTCTGGCCGGCGCCAATGACTTTGAGTAGAAGCAGTGCGATCGCAGCGGCCAGCACCATACCGACAGATTGACAGGCAATCGTGGCGACCATCATTCGCGCACGACTACGTTTGGGCAATACTTCCGAAACGTAACTGCTACTGACGGGGAAATCGATGCCTACTCCCACTCCGACGAGGAATTGCCCGATAAACAGCATTTCTGGTCCATTAGCTAGGGCGCTGGTGGCGGCGCCTGCGCAAATAATTATCATGTCGGCGAGCATCAACGGCTTTCGACCAAGATGGTCTGCCATTGGCCCGCCAACTCCGGCCCCGAATACAGCACCAAGCACTAAACTTGCGCCGATGAGACCTACAACATCAGGCGTGAGATGAAACACAGCAATAACAAGAGGCATCGCCACGCCAAGGATGAAAATAGCGAAGCCGTCAAGCAACGTGCCGCCGGTCGAGAGCACCCAAAGCCATCGCTGAATCCCGTTCAGCGGGGACGCGTCCAATAACAGCGTCAGGCGTTGCGATAGCGTGATCTCGGCCAATGTTACCGCTTCTTGCGGCCGTTCGATTTTTCCTGGTCGGCCGCCTGATGATATTCGCGACGAATTTCGGCCAGGTTCACGGTTGGTTTGGGCAACTGCATATCCATTTCTTCCATCTGCCGGACAATGATCTGAGAAATAGCCAAATCGCGGAACCACTTATGGTTTGAAGGAATGATAAACCAAGGGGCATGCTCGGTGCTCGTCTTATCAAGCACGTCCTCGAACGCCTTGGTGTAATCACCCCAATAATCGCGTTCCTTGTAATCGGACTCACTGATCTTCCACTGACGAGCGGGGTCATCCAGTCGCTTCTTGAATCGGGCAAGCTGTTCCTCTTTTGAAATGTGAAGAAAAAATTTGAGAATCGTTGTGTTGTTTTCGGTGGCGATCAGCTGTTCAAAATCGTTGATTTGATCGTAGCGTTTCGACCAGACTTTTTCCGGCACCAAGCCGTGAACTCTTGCCACCAGCACATCTTCATAATGAGAGCGATTGAAGATGGCGACCGAGCCTTTGGCGGGCACGTGCGGGTGCACGCGCCAGAGAAAATCGTGCGCCAGCTCCTTCGCAGTCGGTTGCTTGAAATTAACAGAGACGCAACCTGATGGATTCATGCCGCTCAAAACGTGGCGGACTACACCATCTTTGCCAGCGGCGTCGAGTCCCTGCAACACAATGAGAAGCGAACGCTTGTTCTCCGCATACATCCGGTATTGCAGTCCCTCCATTTTCTGCAGATTCTCCTGAATCTCCGGCAGGGCTGATTTGTGTGACTCGTGTTTACCGTGATAACCGGGGTCGAAATGTTTAAGCCGGATGTTGGAGTCCGGCTTCACGATAAGTTCTTTCAGGTAATCGGACATGGTCGTTCTTCTCTCTTTTTAGTTTACCGCAGCATCTCTGGCCCGCCTGGCATGGGAACTCGGAGCGGCTGAAAGAGAGATTTTTTCCACGAACGACCGGGATCCAGAATTCCATAAAGCCCGAGTTTCACGACGTCTTGGACCAACATCCATGCCAGGTTATAAGCCCAAACAAAACCGATGATTCTCCAGGGAAGTGACGGCACGAACCAGCCCTGGCTGCACATGAACACCGCGGCGATTTGAGTCGCGACAATTGCCAGGAAAAGCTTGGAGCTTGGATATGGCGGCTTCCAAAGCGCTCCACGAGTGCGAGTCACGAATAACATGAGATGCCCACCCGCAACGAGTTGCAGGAACATCATCGTCTGCAGCTGGGGATGGTCGAGGTGGTGAAGCGTGTCCCCGAGGTAGAGTAGACCAAAGCTTTGAATCACTCCAAGCAAGCCCAAGACTGACGAAATTACTAACACACGGTCCAACTCCCATTTTACAGGCTGAGACGGCACGCTGGCATTATCAAAAGCGATAGTCATTATCGGGACATCGTCCAGGAGAGCGAGCGCGATAAGCATGATCGCGGTCAGAGGAAAGAAATGATAGTAGATCGACGCCAGCACCACAAAGACCATGATGGCGATGGTCATGGCGATTCGATATAACACGTAGCTCGTCATCCGCTCGAAAATACGCCTCGCTTCTGCGATGCCTTCGATGATGACCGAAAGACCTGGCGCAGTCAGAATCAAAGCCGCAGCCGCTCGAGCTGCTTCGGTTGCTCCGGAAACGGCGATGCCCACATCTGCTTGCTTGAGCGCTGGCGCATCGTTGACGCCGTCGCCCGTCATCCCCACGATGTGGCCGTTCTCCTGCAGTATCTTCACAATCGCGTACTTGTGCTCCGGGAAAACCTGAGCGAAACCATCGGCCGCGTCGATTTTCTCGGCAGCATCCAACGGAATCTGCCCTTTTGTAATATCGCCGGGGAACAGTTCGGTCGCCGGCTGGATATTCACGCCCATGTCCAGTTCTAACGCGATCTGCCTGGCAATGGCGACGTTATCACCGGTAACCATCTTCACCTTGACGCCGTACGCGCGCGCCTTTGCTATGGTGCTCTTGGAATCCGGCCGAGGCGGATCAAGCATCGGAAGAATTCCCAGGAACATCCATGGGCCATCGCCTTGGGCGACAGCGACGCCAATCGTGCGATAGCCGCGACCGGCCAAACTGTTCACCGTCTGGCTGGCTTTATCGAAGTCGGCGCCGGAGAGTTTCGCGAGCGATAAAATCACCTGTGGCGCGCCTTTGGTAACACGAAAAACTTTACCAGACGCATCGTTGATCGTTGCCTCGGTTCGTTTGTCCACCGGATTGAACGGGACATACTTTTCCTGCTGATAGTTTTTAATCACAGACGGGTCTTTCAGCCCGGCTAATACTGCGAGATCAATCGGATCATTGTCCGCCGCGCGCGAAGCTAACGATGCCATGAGAATCAATGTTGCCGCGTCAGTTCCCGGCCAGGGCTCCGGTTCGCCCAAGGTAAGCTTGTTCTCGGTCAAGGTGCCGGTCTTGTCGGAACAGAGCACATCGACGCCTGCCAATTCCTCGATGGACTCCAGCCGGGAAACGATTGCCTTACTCCGGGCAAGGACGCGTGCGCCCAAAGCCATCGTTACCGAGAGCACGGCAGGCATCGCTACCGGCACCGATGCCACCAAAAGGATCAGAACGATTTCGGCGAGCCTTAACAAAACCACGCGATCGTAGTGGCCCCGCATATCGAAAAGACGGCTGGCTACCAGAATCACCACCAACACCAGCGCCAGGATGATCAGAAAGTTGCCGATTTTCATTACGGCTCTCTGGAAGTGGGAAACGCTTCCGGCCGCAGCGACTAATTTTGCTGTGCGTCCGAAAAACGTATTCACCCCAGTGGCGGTAATCACTGCGACCATTTCTCCCTGCTTAACGACGGAGCCTGAGTATGCGTCCTCGCCTGATTTCTTGTTGACCGGCAATGACTCTCCCGTGAGCGCCGATTGATCGATGCTGATGTAGTCGCCTTGTATAAGCTTACAGTCGGCCGGGACAACGTCGCCGAGATACAGGCGAATGATATCTCCAGGCACGAGCGTCCGCGCATCGGTTTGTTGCCATTTTCCACCGCGGAGCACGCGCGCTTGCAACGCCAGGGAACTTTTCAAGGCGTCGAGTGCATTGGAAGCTTCGTGTTCCTCCCAGAACCCTAACAAGGCATTGAACAACAGTAGTGAAGTAATGATCGTGAAATCGCCCCAGTCTCTTACGATCAGCGCCACCAGCGCAGCGGCCTCGATCATCCACGGGATCGGCCCCCAGAAATAAGCGAGGAAAGCGGCGAGCGCGCTTTTCTTTTCTTCCGGCAACGCGTTCGGGCCGTAATTGCTCAGCCGTTCCTGGAGTTGGGCCGAATCCAAACCGGTCTTTGGATCGGCTCCAAGCTTCGCCAGAATTTCGGCAATGCTGGAATTAGCGGACTCGGCGACGTCTGACGATGGCATAAACAACTCCTCGGCTCTTTGCCAAAAAGACGTGATAACTTGTGGCCCTTCCCAAGACTAGAAAAAAGAGCCGACAACAGAAATGGCGAATGCGCCGTTCCCTGAAACGAAACTCGAGACCTACAGCGCTTTGTAATCAACCGTAATGGTGCGGTAAACCAGGTTATCGTGTTGGGCTGAGAAATAAAAAAGCTCCAGCATCGTCGCGCCGACCATCCACTGGTAGCCGACCAGCGTTTGAATCACATCAGTGTCATTGTCGCGAGAACGTGAAACCAGTTTTCCCGTTCCATACTTCTCATCGAAGTATTTGCGAATTTCTCCCATCCGCTGGTTGTAACGTTCGATCGACCACTCCGAGTATTCGTATTGCAGCTCCACTGCGACAAGCGACCTCTGCTTAAAGGTAAACAGGGTGCGCTTTAATCCGGGATGAAGAAGGCCCTCCACCGTCCAGACTTCCCGGTTCTCTTTTTTTTCCCGCGAGGTAATTTTGGCCTTCGCGCCGTGCAGCACGGCCTCGACTCGCGCCATCGAGTCGTTCCATCGAAAGCCGAACGGCGGCAACAGCTCTTCCAGAGGATGTGCATATGGCGCCGCAAGAAAGAAAACGATCGCTCCGATTAAGAAAATTCTGTGCATACCGGGCCGGTTGGAATTTGCGATACGGTTTGCCTGCCACTTCGTTATTTTCGTGTGCGTTGCCTGCATTCTTGATTCGCCACGCGTTCCATCTGGCATTCTGGAGGCGGGAAAAATTGCGCCGCAGGCCAACCCGGTCAACTCAGGAGTACACACAGGAGGAAAAAAGGCGGATCAGTTCGCCTCTGCGGTTACGAATCGAGAGCGCAGGTATGGCGACAAATCAGATGGAGCAATCAATTTTTTTGTTCTTCCTCGGACACGCGCGTTTCCTTTTTTTAGTCAAGAAAATTTTTTCTCGCGGCCAAAAAATAAAATTCATTTTTTTCTTGTCGATTTTGAAACGGATTTCTAGTCTCAAGCCCGCTGGCGAGGACGGGGACAAAGCGCATGTGAATAAGTTGTGAACATTTCTGAGAAACTTTTACCAGCGAGAATGAACAACATCGAAGGTTCCCCGAGCAAACGATTGACTGTGCATGCGCGGCAGCTTGCGGCCAGAGTAAGATTAAAGCGCGCGTCTGGCCGTTTTCCCTCGTATTTACACGTTTTTGACATTTTTTTTCGGCATTTCACCTGCGGATCACGCTGGGGAATAGCTCCATGTCCGGTCGCTTTTTGTAAGCCAACGCCCACGGGGCGGCCCTATATGGCATTTGTGTAACACTGTTAACAAGTTTGCTATGGACAAGAAATGTGCGCAGCTGTGGCAGCGATTATCGGCTGCGCTCAAACCGCAAATTAGCGCCGATAGTTTCAAGCGCTGGTTTTCTGCCGTCGAGCTGGTCGAGGCCAAAGACAAATCGCTCACTCTTGGTGTTCCAAACAACATCTACCAGTTTTGGATCGAGAGTAATTATATGACGGCGTTGCAGACTGCGATCATCACAACATTTGGCAGCCCTCGCTCTATAAGATTTTGCTCGCCATCAGGGCCTGGCACACAAACTCTGGAGGATACCGCCCCACTAAAAGAAGTTTTACGGGAACCGCTAGGCGACGCAAAGCCAGGCGCAACCGTGCCCGGACTCAATCCACGGAACACCTTCGAATCTTTCGTGGTCGGCCCGAACAACGAAATTGCGCATGCGGCGAGTCTTGCCGTCGCGCAGGCGCCGGCGCGCACGTATAACCCGCTGTTCATTTACGGCGGGGTCGGTCTCGGCAAGACCCATCTGATGCAAGCGATTGGTCAATACGTGTGGACGAAGAAGAAAAATGTGAAGGTGATATACGTCTCGAGTGAACTGTTCATCAACGAGTTCATCGATGCGATCCAGCACAGCAATCTGGTCAAATTCCGGAAGCGTTATCGCCAGGCTGATCTTCTTTTGATTGACGATATCCAATTTCTGGGAGGAAAGGAGCGTTCCCAGGAAGAATTCTTTCACACGTTCAACACGCTTTTCGACGGGCATAAACAGATCGTCCTCTCCAGCGACCGGCCCGCTTCGGAGATCGCAAACCTGGAGCACCGGCTGGTGTCGCGGTTTGAATGGGGACTAACCGCGGAGCTTCAGCCGCCGGACATCGAGACACGTATGGCGATATTGCGGAAAAAAGCGCGCACCATGCAGATCAAATTGCACGACGAGGTTTTCCAATTTCTCGCCACCCGCATTCGCACAAATGTCCGTCGTCTGGAGGGCGCGCTGATGCGCGTGGCGTCTTTCGCGTCACTCAGCGGAAAAGAACTAACGCAGGAAGTGGTCGAGCATTTGCTCAAGGACATTTTGCAGGAGGAAGCGCGGCATTCAATCACCATCGAACAAATTCAGCGGCGTGTGGCGGAACATTTTGATGTGCGCATCGCCGATATGACAAGCAAGCGGCGCCCGGCCAGTATCGCTTTTCCGCGACAGGTGGCGATGTTTCTGGCGCGCGAGTTGACCAAAGCGTCTTTGAATGAAATTGGAGACGCATTCGGCGGACGCGATCACGGCACAGTGTTGCACGCGTGCAAACTGGTAAAGAAACGGATGGCCGAGCAAGATAACATTCGCCAGACGATATCATTCATTGACAGTTCGCTGCAACGTTGAGCTGTCAGCCGGCGCCCGTTTCCGCCTTGCGATGCCAATCATGGCCAGTTACAAACCTCTTCTACGCCAGAGAGATTGCGGTTGCCGAATAAAATCCAAGGCGTTACATCTTAAGCGCTCTGATCATCATGAAATTTAGCGTTACGAAAGAAAAACTGCTCGAAGGTCTGCAACAAGTTCAAAACGTGGTCAGTACTCGCACCACTCTTCCGATCCTTTCCAACGTTTTGCTGCAGGCGGACAAGGATGAAATCCATCTCACTACTACTGATCTTGATGTCGGCGTGCGCGGCAGTTGCGAAGCGCACGTGGACAAAACAGGAGCGACAACTCTCCCTGCGCGCCGTCTTTTCAATATCGTTCGCGAACTTCCATCGAGCGAAATTCAGATCGATGTCGATGGAAAGAATGCTGCTTCCATCCGGAGCGGCCAAAGTTTCTTCAAAATTCTTGGGTTGCCTGAGGATGAATTTCCGCCGTTGCCGAAATTCGAGGACGCGAAGGTGGTCACGATTCGGCAGAAAGATTTGCGCGATGGCCTGCGCAAGACCTCATATGCCATATCGACCGACGAGACCCGCTATGTGCTCAACGGCGTTCTGTTCAGTTTCAAGGACAACAAGTTGACGCTGGTCGCAACGGACGGGCGGCGGCTGGCCATGGCGGAAATCGAACTGGAATTCCCGCGCAGCCACGAAGCGGACCTAATTATTCCGACCAAAGCGGTGACAGAATTGCAACGCCTGCTTACGGATGACGGTGATGTCAAGGTGAGCATGGGCAGCGGCCAGATCGCGTTCGATCTCAACAAAACGCTGCTCGTCTCAAAATTGATCGAGGGCAATTATCCAAACTATCGGCAGGTCATTCCAGCCGAGGCAAAAGAGCGAATAAAACTCGAGCGCGAAATGTTTCTAAACTCACTACGGCGCGTTTCGCTTCTGGCCAGCGACAAATCGCACTCGATCAAACTAAATTTCAGCAAGAACAACATCGACATCACCGCCAACACGCCGGAGGTGGGCGAAGCGAAGGAATCAATCGCGGTTGCCTACAAGGGTCGCGAGTTTTCCATCGCCTTTAATCCGGAATTCCTCATGGCGCCTCTGCGCGCACTGACCGAGGACGAAGTCTTTCTCGATCTCATCGACGAGATGAGCCCGGGCGTTTTAAAAATTCAAACGCCATTTCTCTACGTTCTGATGCCGATGCGCATCAGCTCCTGAGCAAGGTTCATAATCCTGCGGCCACCGGTCTGTGGCCGGTCAACCTAGGCGCTGCTTTTCACGTTTAGGGAATCGACGGCCCACAGGGCCGTGGCTACAGCGCCCATGTTATTGATTCGTTCGGCTTACAATACCCGCCGTTGCGGCATGGCCGATTGCACCATCATCAGTTCGGTCACGTTCTCCGGCGTGAGCAGACCGACGAGGCGCTTCATTCGATCCAGCACCGGCACCGCCGGGCAATTGCATTCCTGCATAATGCGAAATGCGTCTTCAAAACGTGTGCCGGTTGTCACCGTCGGAATATCGCGCCGCATCACGTGGCCCACGCGAAGCGTCGGGATCGTTCTTGCGCAAGGCAGCGATGAGATCGTGACGCGTCAACAAACCGGCAACGTTGCCGGTGTCATCCAACGACTGGAAAATCGTGCTGCGAAGTCGCAAGCAACGCGTCCACCGCTTCCTGCAGACTGGCGTTTTCAGAGAGCGTGCGAAATTCGCGCACCATTGCGCTGGAGACTGGAAACCGGCGCGACACATCTTTCATCTGCGCCAGGGCCGCTTCTTGCGACGCACCGATATAAACAAAAAGCGCGATGAAGATAAGGAACGGATTCCAGAGCAACCCGATGAAGCCAAAGACGAAAGCAAACCCCTGGCCGACCGTCGCGGCAACTTGCGTAGCGCGCGCATAACTCATCCGTGTGGCGAGCAGAGCGCGCAACACGCGCCCGCCATCCATCGGAAATGCCGGCAGCAAATTAAAAAGCACCAGTATGATGTTGATCGTCAGCAACTGCGCGACGAGACCGCCGCCTTCGACGTTGCGAGGGATTAAGCAAGGCTTGTGATCCGCCAGCCACAAACAAACCAAGCGCGATCACCACATTCACCAGCGGCCCGGCCACCGCGATAATTAATTCCTGCACCGGTTCCTCCGGCATGCGTTCGAGTCGCGCCACTCCGCCGATCGGCAGCAACGTGATGTCAGGTGTATTGATCCCGAACGCCTTCGCCGCGAACGCGTGCCCGAATTCGTGCAGCACCACGCAAAGGAAAAGCAGCAGAACAAATATGACGCGGCTCGCCGCGACGGCGGAACCGCCTTGCGCATAATAGCCGAAGGCCAGCCAGGCAATCAGCAGTAAGAACGTAATGTGAATCCGCAATTGAATGCCGGCGACGCGGAAAATTGGGAGAGACCAGCTCATGCTAAGCAATCTGCTCTGCTATTACATCGCACGCCAGTGCGGATTAGGCCTGACTGCGGAGAGAATTCAACGAGCAGAGACCAACGAATGCAATGCTCAACGTTCAGATTCAGATCCGTCCGGTTGAGCGTTGGGCGTTGAGCGTCTGAGAAGTTGAGCGTCCCGATGGAAATCTTTGACGTTGCAATCGTCGGCGGCGGCCCGGCTGGATCGAGATGTGCCGCATTTTGTGCGCCGGCGGGTCTGCAGACGCTTGTTCTCGAGCGGGAAAGATTTCCGCGAGAAAAAGTGTGTGGCGATTGCTTGAATCCATCATGCTGGCCTGTGTTGGAACGACTCGGCTCTCGCGCAGCGTATTCGGATTTGCCGCATTCCAAATTGGACTCGGTCGAGTTCATCGCCATCGACGGGCGTAAAGTCATTGTTGATCTTCCAGACGGAGACGATTGCGAGTTGTCGGTTAAGCGGAGCTTGTTCGACGATGTGCTGCTGAGACGCGCTCGCGAGCTCGGGGCGCAAGTTCACGAGGAAACAACCGTCACGGCACTGACCTGTAGCCACGGGCCTGTGGCCCGTCGAGGTCTCGACGCCCCACAGGCGCGTGGCTCCAATAGCGCTTGGAAAATTCAAACTGCTACTGGCGAAAGGTTCTCTGCGCGGATACTGGTCGGCGCAGACGGACGAAATTCTACCGTGGCGCGCTTGCGCAATTTGCTGCCACGCCCCGCGCGTGAACGCGTGGCACTCCAAGCGCACATCCCGTTGCCGCGAAATTTCAGCCGACGCATCGTCCTGCAATTTCTTCCGAGAAGGTTACTCCGGCCAGGCTCCGGTGAACGAAACAGAGTTGAATCTTTGCCTCGTAGGCACACCACCCACGGTTTCGAGATTGCGCCAATGGGCGGAAGAGCATTTTGAAATCACTTCCGATCAATCCTGGCGCACGATCACGCCACTCACGCGTTCACCTGTTCCTTGCGCACACGAAAATCTTTTCTTCATCGGCGATGCTGCCCGCGTCGTGGAGCCTTTTACCGGTGAAGGAATTTATTACGCCATGCGGTCAGGCGAACTGGCGGCAACCGCAATTTCGAAAATAATTCGCGGCAAAGATCAACGAGCCACGCTCCGCGAATTCACTCGCGCCTGCGCCGAAATGTATCGCGGGCGATTATGGATCAATCGCTTGGCGCGCGCGGCCGTGTTATGGCCGCATGTGGGATCGTTCTTTGTTCGCGCTGCGCAAATTCAGCCGGCGATACTGCGTTTGCTCACGCAAAAAATTGTTTCACCGAAGTTGTAGCCACGGCCCTGTGGGCCGTTTGCCATAGACGTGCCACAGCCACGTGGCTACAGCGATTGCCTTGCCGCCTTTACCGTGTTCGACATCAGCATCGCGATGGTCATCGGGCCGACGCCACCGGGAACCGGCGTTATCGCGCTCGCTTTTTTGGATGCTTCGTCAAATGCGACATCACCCACGAGACGATAACCACGCTCGCTCGTCGCGTCTTGCACGCGGTTGATTCCAACATCGATAACCACAGCGCCTTCGCGCACGTGATCGGCTTTCACAAATTCCGCATGACCAATCGCCGCAATAATAATGTCCGCCGAGCGCGTAATCTGCGCGAGATCGCGACTGCGCGAATGGACGACCGTGACCGTGGCGTTCCCGTTTTTATTTTTCTGCATGAGAAGCAAGGCCAGCGGTTTGCCCACGATCATGCTTCTGCCAATGACCACGACGTGCGCGCCGTTGATGTCGATGTTGCTTTCAATCAGCAAACGTTGCACCCCAAGCGGCGTGCACGGGACAAAACCGCTGGGATCGTCGAGCACGAGCTTTGCGACGTTCTCTGGATGAAATCCGTCCACGTCCTTGCGCGGATCGAGCGCGCGCACGATGGCTGCTTCATCGATGTGCGTCCGGCGGCGGCGATTGAACCAGAATGCCGTGAATGCTCGGGTCGCGATTGAGTTCTTCGACGCGAGCGAGCAGTTCCGTCTGTGTGGTTGAAGTTGGCAGCTCCAGTTTAACCGAGTGCAATCCCAGTTCACGGCACATCTTGTCTTTCGAACGCACATAGGCGCGCGAAGCCGGATTCGTCTCCAACGAGAATCACGGCGAGTCCTGGGGTAATGCCTTTTGCTTTTAGCTCGGCAATCTCGCGGCGAAGATCGACGTAAACTTTCTCTGCAATTGCGCGTCCATCGATCAATTTCGCCATGTGCTAAAATTTGTGCGCGAATGCGCGCTCTATTGTCATTCCGAGCGGAGCGAGGAACCTCACAATCGGAGCGCTGATTACACAGATTACCACGCGTGAGGGAAGAACTTCTGTGAGATCCTTCGCTTCGCTCAGGATGACAGTTTAGATGTCTTAACGCATTTCAACCAGCTCCATCATGGCGTCCTGCAAGGCCAGTCGTTCGGATTCAAATTCCTCCGGGGTGACCGTGGATTTGACACGATGCGGCCGGTTAATCAGCACGCGTACTTTGGCAAAAGGTCGCGGCACGATGAACCGGTCCCAACTTCCCAGCCGCCAACAGCGCGAATACTCCAGATTTATCGGCAACACTGACGCACCGGATTTTTGTGCGAGAAAAATTATCCCTGGCCCGAGTTCGTAGGCCGGGCCACGCGGACCGTCGGGAGTGATCACTACATCGCCACCGGACGCCAGCACCTGCGCGAGCTGGAGAATTGCGCTCGCGCCCAGCCGCGAACTCGAACCGCGGATCACATCGTAGCCAAAACGCCGAACGGCGTCGGCAAGCAAATCGCCGTCGCGGCTGGCGCTAATCAATGCGGCGCCATGCCGTTGCCTAAAAAAACGGCGCAAGATCAATGGGAAGACCAGCAATCGATTGTGCCACAGCGCGCCGATGTAATTTCCCGTGACCGGTCTGCCGACGATACCCGCGCGGTCGTCGATTTCATAACGCAGCGTACGTCCCCAGAGCTGCAACAAACGAAATCCAAACGCGATCAACCATCGCGCGAGCCAACCTTCGATCTTCAACTTTTTTTGCGTTTCGCCGGGGCGCTCTCCTGACCCCAACGATATGCAGCGGGATTAGGCAGCCCAATTTGGTCGAGAACGCGCCAAACTACTGTGTCCACCACTGCGGTTATGGAACTGGGACGGCTGTAGAAGGAGGGGATAGCTGGAAGAACAATCGCCCCGGCTTTAAGCAACGTGACCACGTTGCGCGCGTGAATCAGATTCCACGGTGTCTCCCGAGGGACCAGAATCAACTTCCGCCGTTCTTTCAAGAAAACATCGGCTGCGCGCAAGAGCACGCTGTCGCTGGAACCGGAAGCGATTCGCCCGAGCGTGGCCATCGAGCAAGGGACGATCACCATCGCGTCGAAGCGCGCTGACCCGCTTACGAATGGCACATTCATGTCATTTTCAGAATGCTGCGAAACGTTTGGGGGGATTTTTAAGTCATCGAGCTCCTGCTCTGCAACCTCTCTCGCGTGCGTGCTCATGACGAGATGCACCTCATGCGCACCACAATCGATCTGCGCGAGCAATCTTTGCAGATACATCGCTCCGCTGGCGCCGGTCGCGGCGATTACCAGTTTCATTGGCTTTTTGTCAAATTAGAGATTCCTCGACTTCGCTCGGAATGACAACGTGGCGGGCTCAACATGAGAGAAAACGTGCGCATCCAGAGCTAACAAATTTTCGACAAGTAATACGGCAGCATGTCCTGCCAGTAATTCCAGTCGTGGCCGCGCCATTTTCCATCATCCAGCCAATGCTTGATCCCCTTTGAATTCAAAACTTCAGACAACCGATACGATTCATGGCGCGTAACGTCCCATTCGCCGGTGCCGATGATGATGCTCATGTGATTGTATTTCCATGGGTCCGTCGTGTTCGGCAGATATTCATACGGGCTGTTGAAGTAAATGTTGTCGTCGTGATAGCCGTCGAAAAATGAGCTGATGTCGAACGAGCCGCTCAAGCTGATGAGATGACTGACGGCGTCGGGATGACGAAACGCAATGTTTGCGGCGTGGTACGCGCCGAGGCTCGCGCCGCAGACTGCGACTCGATGGGCAGAACATTCCCGGCGCGCAAGGTCGAACACGTCGCGAACGATCACGTTTTCGTACGCGTTATGGGTCCGCATCCGATCGGCGGGATGAATCGATTTGTTGTAGAGACTTTGCAGATCGATCGCGTCCGGGCAGTAAACTGTCACTCTCCCATTGTCGATGTACCACGCGATAGCGCCGACCAGCCCGAAATCCTTGTTTTCGTAATAACGTGCACCTGAAGTAGGAAAAAGAATTAGCGGCAGCCCGCCGCCGTTTCCGAACGTGAGCATCTCAAACTCGTGGCTGAGCCAGGGCGTGTACCATTTGATGTAGCGTTCGTTCATGAACTTGGCGCGAGCATCTTGATGGTGACCCGACGAAATCGCAAGCGAAAGGCTTGCAGTACATTTCATCTTCGCGAAGCATCTCGGTTTCGATGCCGAAACACACGCTCACTGGCAATATCAAGCGGCATCGCGCTTTTCACTCCAAGGTCCTGGGAAACCGGCGCGATGTGCTCGTCTATTTACCGCCTGGTTATCGGCGTTTCTCGTCGAGACGTTACCCGGTTTTATATTTGCACGACGGGCAGAACGTTTTCGACGCTGCCACTTCGTTTGCCGGAATCGAATGGGGAGTTGATGAAACGGCGCAGCGATTGATCCATCGAAAACTGATCGAGCCGCTGATCATCGTGGCGGTGGCAAACATTGGCGAAGAACGAGTCCATGAATACGCGCCGACGCCCGGTGTGATCGAACCGAAAGACCATCCTAGAAAACGCAGCCGCGGCCTGGCCCACATTTACGGGCAATTTTTGATCCAAGAATTGAAGCCGTTTATCGACACAAAGTATCGAACGAAGCCGGATGCGGAATTCACCGGGCTCGGTGGATCATCGCTCGGCGGTTTGGCCACACTGGCGATGGGAATTTTTTATTCGGAGGTATTCACGCGTCTAATTGTGATGTCGCCATCGATTTGGTGGGACGATTACGCGATCTTCCGGCTGGTGGGCATTCTCGGTGAAAAGCCGCCGCTGAAAATCTGGCTCGACACGGGCACGGACGAGCCCGGTTGGGAACTGACCCGCTATTTACGCGATTACTTGATCGACAAAGGCTGGCAGCCCGATGTCGATCTTAGTTACCTCGAAGTCAAAGGCGCCAACCACAGCGAAGCCGCGTGGGCAGCGCGAGTCGAACCGGCGCTACGTTTTTTGTTTCCGCCAGCAAAATAAAGCTGTCACCTCCGCGCCGGCGGAACCGGCGGGGGGTTAGGCGGCAATGGTTCAGGAGGCGGCATAGGTGTCGGCGGAGCAGGTTTGGGTGGCGATGGGACTCTCTGGCATCGGTGCTCCGCTTATTGAGAATCGTTTGGATGACAAACTACTGCAGCCATTTGCCGTAAACCTGATAAACGCGCACATAGCCGCCTACGAAATCCCAATCTTTTTGATACGAAAAACTGCGAGTGTGCGGGGACCAGGTAAGCTCGCGCGGTGATTCTGGATGATTAGGATCGTAAACGAGATAGCGTTCGACTCCAGGATTCGGCGAAAATGACTTTCGCTTATAAACTAAAACGGAGTGATTGATGCTGAGACGGGGGTAAGTAGTAAGAAAGCCAACAAACAACTCTCCGCGCGCCAAAGCTGCATTCAAACGAGCGTAAGTCTCCTCTTGATACCCCGCGCTCTGCTGAAAAACCATCCGGGCATTGCTGATCCGGAAATAGCTGGGCCACCCATGGCCGATGTTTAGTTGTACAACTTCCCAACGCGCCTTGCTCATTTCCCGCAAGTCCTTATAGCCCGGGAAAACAATTCGTTGGTCTTCTGGCAATGGTTCTGCCCAAGGCTGTCGGTGTGTCACGGCGTGAATGCGGGTAGCCAATGATGCATCATCTAACGGCGCGCCGCGCGGGTCGAAGCGCGCGAACTTCTTAAATTGCTTGGCAGTACGACATATTACGAAGCAGTGGCGCTTATACGCGTCTCGTCTTACAGACGATCCTCTCCGTAAAGAAGGATGGCCTTCGTGATATTCAAACACGGTTTGATTAGCGAATGCGAGCGTATCGCGGTCGAAACGGAACTCCGACGCAATGGCGGTCGCACGGGGTAACGTGACGGCAGCGGCTGCAGCCAGCCAAACACCAACTGATTTTCCCCAAGTCCCGAACATCACATCAAGCGCGAGCCGCGGCGCCGACGCTTTTTCCTTCTGTGAAGACACCCAGCCGGCGAAATTTTTGATATCGCCTTTCGAGCAGATCGGCAACTGGAACCTGCGAAATCTGGTGGAGAGCACGCCGCAGCGCTTTGCCAAGATTCGCGGTAACGGAATCATAGTCCCGGTGCGCACCGCCCTCGGCCTCGGGGATAATTTCGTCCACGATTTCGAGTTTCAGCAAATCCTGGGCAGTCAGCTTGAGTGCTTCAGCGGCTTCGGCTGCATGCCGCCGGTCTCTCCACAAAATCGCGGAACACGCTTCGGGACTAATCACCGAGTAGTAAGCGTTCTCGAGTATCAGCACCTGATCTGCGACGCCGATACCCAGCGCGCCTCCGGATCCGCCCTCGCCGATGACGGCAGCGACGATCGGGACGCGCAGCCGCATCATCTCACGAAGATTTACAGCAATTGCCTCCGAAATGTGACGTTCCTCCGATCCGATCCCAGGAAAAGCACCGGGCGTATCGATCAATGAGATCACCGGCATGCCAAATTTTTCGCCCAGCCGCATCAATCGCAGCGCTTTGCGGTAGCCCTCAGGATGCGCGCAGCCAAAATTACGCAGCACGTTCTCCTTCGTGTTGCGTCCTTTTTGATGAGTAATAACGACGCAACGCTGCGCGCCGAGTGTGGCCAGACCACACGGCATGGCTCTATCATCCGCAAAGCGGCGATCGCCATGCAGCTCAACCCAATTTGTAAAACACCGTTCAATGTAATCCAAAGCGAACGGCCGCTGCACATGTCGCGCGATTTGGACACGCTGCCAGGCCGTCAAGTTGCCATAAATTTGGCGGCGCGTTTCGCGAAGCTTTGCCTCCAGTTCTTTGATGGCCGAATCAAGATCGACATCGTGCTTGTCGGAGTGATTCTTCAAGTCCTGCAATCGCCGTTCCAGTTCAAAGATCGGTTTTTCAAAATCAAGCGGTTGCCATTCCATGGTAGGTTAAACTTCTTACCTCAGTCGATAATGGTGACAGCCGTCTTGTTGTTTACAAGGCTGCTCAGCTCCTCAACATCGGAGGCTGCCAGGCCGAGGCCTGTCGGCGGAGGCGGTTGCTCGAGATTGGGATGCGCCGCATCTGGCACCGAATACATAGTGTAACCTGGAGCGCCAGCGAGTCGGATCCATCGGGTACTGCTAAGATACTCTTTGCTGCCGATGCCGACGCGTTTTCCGCCCTTCCAAGCCATCGTTTCGGCAACTTTTGCTGTGATTTTAGCTGATTGTTTGGGCTGCAGTTTTGCTTCGCGCACGTGATATTGCTTGAAAAACGTGCCGTGATTGAGGAGCACAACCAGGTTCGCTTTCCGTTGAATAACAATCGAGAGATCGGGGTGCGAAATGAGCAGATGTTCGCCAATGTGCAGCATCGTGCCGCTCATGTTGTTCATGCGCATGATCAGCTCGGGCGTCGTCTTTAGCTTCCGCGAAATCTTCGCCAGCACGTCTCCCGGTTTCACAATGTATTCGGTCTTTTCCGGAGAGGGATGACGCGACAGCAAAATGTCAATGTTCACTTCCCCGAGCAAATCCCGCGCTTCGTCAAGATGCTTTCCGGAGGGATATTTTTGGATGAACGCGACGAGCGCATCGCGAGCTTCGGTCAGTTTCCCGTCCTGTCGCAGTTGGGCCGCCGCTTGAAATTCCGGCAGACTGATGTCCGGCGCGGGTGGTGGAGTAACTTCGCCACGCTGCTCCTTTTTGACTGCGATTTCTTCTTTGACAAAGGTGTTGTATCCGAACCAGGCGGCGCCGCCGAAGATGATCAGTGCGAGCAGTAATACGAAGAGCCATTTCATGATCCCATCCTCACGCTGTCATGTTGAGCGAAGCGAAACATCTCGGATCATTGGCTTCCAATCTCGGAACGAAGGCGATCTTGCAGTAAATCTGAGATTCTTCGCTCCACTCAGAATGACAAGGATTGTTGGCAAGGACTTTCCGCTGCTGCTACTGACTAGGCAAACGCGAGCCCCAGGGAAGCCTCAGCCTTGCTCCGCTTCGCTTCCGGGGAAGAACCGATGCCAAAGCCGTCCGATGGTAGGCTCCTCCTGGTTGCTCCAGGTGAAGTGGCAATCCTGGCAGTAAAACTCCTTGGGAATAATTTTCAGGGCACAAAGCACAATCACCAGCGCTGGAGTCATGAATTTTCGGGTCATCTGCGGGTACTCGATATTTGAAGAGCCGCATTGCGGACAACGAATGAGAGCGGCGGAGATGTCCGGATCGGTGGCCTCCCATTCCTTCATAAGCTCCTGGGCCCTTTCGAAATCGCTGTCTTCCACCATCACTTTCGCATTCGCTTGCGGACGCGACATGAAACCGACCTGTTGTAGCGGCGCTTCATTGTGAATATCGGTCCGTAGCCCCGCATCGTGGAAACGTCGCTTCAGTTGCCGCGCTTTAGCCGGCTCATTGAACGTCGCAATAGTCACCATAATTTTTCTCGCATGCGGGGCAGCGCATCGTGTGATCAAACATCAAATAATTGCCGAGCGCAAGACTGGGCTCGTGGCGCAGACAATCCTCTCTGCGTTGATTACAAGGAGGGGCGATCTCCAGATCGCTCAGCGGCGGACTTGAGACAGCTAATGCTTCCAAGACGGTCGCAGGCAAAGATTGCCTGCGTCACGCTCCCGGTGGAAACCATTTGTAGAGCATCAAATAGACAAACACGCCTGTGACAGAGACGTAGAGCCAGATCGGGATCGTCCAACGCGCGATCCGTTTGTGCCGGTCCCATCTGCGGCGAAAAACCTGGATAAGCGTCAAAATCACCAGGGGCAACGTCACAAAGGCAAGCAGAACGTGCGAAGCCAGTATCGGGAAGTAAACAGCGGCGATCCAACCTGTGTATCCCGAAGATTTTTCGCCGACTCGGGCGTGATAGATGATGTAACCAACCAAAAAACAGACCGACGACATCACAGCTATGATCATGCATATCATATGACGCCGCCACGCGCCGTGTCGGATGAAGTACCAGCCCATCGAAATGAAGATGGTGCTGGCCAAATTAAATGACGCGTTAAGAGCAGGCAGGTCAGAGGTTGAAATCACGTTGAAGCGTTGAACCGTTACATCGTTAAGTTGGTCTATCGCTTCAGCGCTGCAAACCTTTAACGCTTCGACGATCACGCATGCCCGCCGTTCTTGAGCCACCCCCGAAAGGTTTCGGGTCTTCCGCACGCCGTCGAAAACCGACGTGGGGACGTCGAATCGCTGTGAGTGTCCTGCGGTTGGCGGTTCTCGCCGCAATTTTGGGGATTATCAGCGGCGGCTATTATCTCGCCAAAAGAGGATTTGGCCGGGAATGGCGCTCCCGGGTCGTGGAGGAACTACACAAACGCGGTGTCGAAGCTTACATCGGACGCCTCACGCTCGATCCGTTTCGCGGTCTGGTCGCAAGAAACGTAAGGATCTTCGATTACAAGAATCGCGAAAACACGCTTGCCCTGATTAGCGAGGTCTCGCTCGATATCAATTACGCTGCGCTCATCCATCATCAGCCGTTTCTCAACGCGCTTGATGTGCGCGATGCGCAAATCACCTTTCCTCTCAAGACGGCGGATGGAAAAACCGATAAAGCGCAACTCACCGACTTCCGCGCCCATGTTTATTTTCCGCCGGAACAAATTTATGTCAGTCAGGCCGAGGGCATCCTCTGCGGAATTCGGATCTCCGCGACCGGGCAACTAATTAAGCGCGAGAATTATCAGCCATCGCGTCCGATTTCACCCGAAGAATGGCAAAGACGGTTGTTGATTGCGCAGCGCGTGTTGAATGAATTGCAAAAGATCAGGTTCGCTGCCGCGGTCCCATCGTTGCAGTTAAAGTTCAGCGGAGACATCGCGGAAATCGAAAAGGCGCGCGTAGAGGCGACGCTGCGCGGCGACCGATTGCAACGCGGCAGCTACGAAATGAGAGATCTGTCCGCTGCGGCGGAATGGAATAATCAGCACTTGAATATCGCACATTGCGAATGGAGCGACCGCAAGGGCAGTTTTGCCGGACACGCTGATTGGAACTGGGAAACCAACACCGCCAATTTCGAAGCGCGCAGCACCCTGAATTTGAAGGCGTTTCTTGATGCTTTTGGCTTGAGCGAACCGTTCGCAGGCACGGAATTTCACTCGCCGCCTCTCGTCGAGATTTCCGGCTCGGTAAATTTCGGACCGGATCGATTTCGACCAAAAATCATTGGACACGCCGCGTTTGGGCAGTTCACGTACAAGAAGGCCGCATTCTCTGATCTCACCGCGGATTTTTCCTGGGACGGCGAGCGCACATTGGTTCGGGACCTGCGCGTGCGCCATCAGACGGGCCAGCTCAGGGCGGATCTCTTCGATGGGCCGGCCGACTTTCGCCTGAACATTGAGAGCACAATATCTCCAGATGCAGTTCGTCCGCTTGTTTCCGTTGAGCTGAATGAATTTCTGCGGGAATGGCAGTGGCAACGTTCGCCTGCAATCCGGCTCGAAATCCGTGGCACGGATCGCAATCCGCAGAGTTGGCAAGGCCAGGGAACCGTTGCTTTGGGGCGCAGCCGGTTCCGCGGCACATGGATGAATAGCGCCAACACCAGAATTCATTTCGCCGATGGCGCGCTTACTTGCGAGGACTTTCATGTGGCACGTGATGAAGGAACCGGCGCGGGCAGTTTCACCTACGACTTTAAAAAACATGAGGTACGCATCTCAAATATCAAAAGCTCGCTGAATCCGGCCGAGGCAATTTTCTGGATCGACCCAAAAGTTTCGAAGACTGTGGCGCCATACAAATTCCGGCGCCCGCCCAATGTCACCGCCGATGGCGTTTACCAATTTCGCGGCGGCAAAAACACGCGTCTGGAGATCAAGGTGGATGGCGCCAATGGAATGGACTACGTCTTTCTTGGAAAAACGCTGGAGTTCGACCGCGTCTCAGGGCGATTGCTCTTTACCAACGACCGGTTGCAAATCACTGATATCCGCGGCGCTCTTCTGGCTGGCGCCTTGCGTGGAAATGCTGACATCTCGCTGGCGCGAAATGATCCCCGTTACCGGGCAGGTATCTCGGTAAGCCAGATCAATTTCCCGCTGCTGACTGCTTTGTACTACAACTACAAGACCGCGCAGGGGGTGTTGAAAGGCACGTATGATTTCACCGGTCTGGGCACTGATTGGCACACGATGCGTGGCGATGGAAAAGTGGAAGTAAGCAATGGCGACGTCTTCGCCATCCCAATTTTTGGACCGCTGTCAGGAATTCTGAACAAAATCGTCCCCGGCAGCGGATACAACATCGCGCGCACAGCGACCGCGGACTTCAAGGTCGAGAACGGCATTATTCACACCGACGATTTCGAGGCCGCTGGTGCGCTCTTTAGCATGCTGGGTCACGGCGATATTCATTTTCTCGACGACAAACTCGATTTCAGTTTGCGCTTGAACATGAACGGTCCCGGCGTGTTGCTCACACCGATGTACAAACTTTTCGAATACGCAGGCACAGGAAGCCTCAAGAAACCCGATTGGCACCCAAAGGTGTTTTGAGGGCGAACAGAAACGAGACGGCGAAACGGCGAGATGGCGAAACGGGGTCTTCGCCCAGTCGCCCCTTCGCCGATTCGCCAACTCATCCGATTCTCTTGGGCGCGCACATGTCCATCCGTGGCGGGGTGAGCATGGCGATCAAGCGGGCGCGTTCAATCCACTGCACCGCCATGCAAATCTTCGTGAAGAACAACATGCAATGGTTCGCCCGCCCGCTGAGGCGAGAGGAAATCCGCGCCTTCGTTGATCATGCCCAGCGGGGCGAGCTGTTGTCGGTGTTTGGGCACGCTAATTACCTCATCAATCTCGCTGCGACGAATCCGCAGTTTCACGCGAATTCGATTCGCGCCCTTTCGGAGGAACTCACCCGTGCGGACCAGCTTGAATTGCCGTTTCTGGTGCTGCATCCGGGCGCGCACCTCGGCGCAGGCGAAGAAGCGGGTTTGGAGAAAATCATCGCTTCAATCGACGAGGTGTTTCGCAAAATTCCGCAGGTAAAAACGAAGATCGCCCTCGAGACTACGGCCGGACAAGGTTCGTGCCTCGGTCATCGCTTCGAGCATCTCGCTTTCATCATTGCCAATGTGCGCGAGACTACACGCGTCTGCGTTTGCCTTGACACCGCGCATCTTTTCGCCGCGGGTTACGACATCAGCAGCGAAGCTTCGACGCAAAAGACCCTGCGCGAATTCGATCGCGTGATCGGCCGGGACCGTCTCGTTGCAATTCACCTCAACGACTCCAAAACCGCTTGCGCTTCGCGAGTGGATCGACATGAACACATCGGCAAAGGCCGGATTGGTTTGGATGCTTTTCGCTTTATCATGCGTGATCGCCGTTTCCGCAAAATCCCGAAAGTGCTGGAAACGCCAAAAGGAAAGGACCTCCACGAAGATGTGATAAACCTAAGGAGGTTGCGTCGATTGGCAGAAACACGCTAACCGCCAGCGTCATTGTGAGCGGAGCGACGCGGAGTCGAAGAATCCCGCGAAGTTATCTCAAAGCCGGCGCAACGGGATCCCTCGACTTCGCTCGGGATGACGGCGCGGAGTTAGTTGATCAACCGAATGGTAAAGGGATACCGATAGAACTTTCCCTCGCCAGCTTTGACGGACGCAATGATGACCAGCACCGTGTTCAATACCCATAGCGCGATCAAAATCGGAATGCCTATGAGGATGATGCAGAGAATTGCCGCAATCGCATCGTAAATCAGCATGGAGATCTGGAAATTGAGCGATTCTTTTCCGTATGCGTCGATCTCAGGTGAGTCGCGGCGTTTCATGAGCCAAACGACGAGCGGGCCGAGAATGTGACCGACGAAATGAAAAAACAATCCGAGTAATGCGCTGGCGTGGCAGAGGACGCACCACGTTCGGATATCGGATGAAGTGGATGGAGGCGGTGGTGGTGGTTGATCCATGTTTAAACCTTTCGTTTTGGGTAAAACAACGACTGCCTGCTTGCCGCGAGAAGAGCAAGAAAAAAAGATTAGACTACGCTGCTTTTACGCGCTCGATGTGCGCGCCGAGTTCGCTCAATTTTTCGTCGAGATGTTCGTAGCCTCGGTCGATGTGATAGACCCGACTCACTTCGGTAGTTCCATCTGCTTTCAGTCCCGCAAGCACCAGCGCAGCGGACGCGCGCAAGTCGCTTGCCATCACCGGCGCGCCCAGGAGGCTATCCACTCCTTCAATCACCGCAGTCGCACCCTCCAACTGCACGTTTGCCCCCATGCGTTTTAGCTCCGCCACATGCATGTAGCGCTGTGGGAAAATATTTTCCGTAACCGAACTGGTGCCTTTCGTAGTGGAAAGCAACGCGCACATCTGCGCCTGCATGTCGGTCGGAAAACCCGGATATGGTTCAGTCGCCAGTTCCAGAGCTGTGGCGTCCCCATTAGGCAGGATTGAAATAGCGCGGTCCTCGATGTCGATGGCGTAGCCGCATCGGGCCAGCGCATCGGTAATAGCGCGAACATGCTCTGGCTCCACTCGCTTGATTGTGACTCCCTTTCCCGCAATTGCACCTGCCACCAGGAATGTGCCGGCTTCAATCCGATCCGGGATGACCCAGTGTTCCGCGCCGTGGAGCTCAGGGACACCTTCGATGATCATTCGACGCGTTCCGGCACCTTCGATTTTTGCACCCATTTTGTTCAGGAAATTCGCAAGGTCCACGACTTCGGGTTCCTGCGCCGCCCCTTCAATGACGGTGACGCCATCGGCCAGCACGGAGGCCATCATTACATTATCAGTGCCGAGAACAGTCGGACCGAATTTGCCCTGCACGTTGATCACCGTTCCCGTCAATTTCGGCGCGAAGACTTTAATGTCGCCGCCTTCCACGCGCACTGCCGCGCCGAGAGCTTCGAAACCTTTCAGATGCAGATCAATCGGCCGATCACCGATAACGCAACCACCGGGCAAAGCCACCGTCGCTTCTTTGCAGCGGCCCAGCAACGGACCAAGAACACAAACTGAAGCGCGCATCTTGCGCACGACGTCATAAGGCGCGACCGAGTGCACCTTTTCCGCCGTGACGCTCACGGTGCCGCTGGCGCGTTCCACCTGCGCGCCTAAGTGCATCAAAATTTGCAACATGTAATGCGTGTCGCTCAGATCGGGAACCCCACGAACGATACAAGGCTCTCGAGTGAGCAGCGTGGCGGCGAGGATTGGCAGCGAAGAATTCTTCGAGCCACTGACCTTAATGGAGCCAGAAAGCCGACGGCCGCCGTGAATGAGAATTTTATCCATATCTCGCGAACAGGAAACGTGTCACACCTGAATAATCGGTTTTCGAATAAATGTCGCGGTAATTTTCTTCCGCCAGGGCCGAAAGAAGCGCCTCGCCCTGGCCGATTCCGATCTCCACGGCCAGCATTCCGCCGGGACGCAAGCGCGCCGGCGCCTGCGCAATCAGTTCGCGTATCAATTCATCACCGCGCGCGCTGGCGAAAACTGCGACCGCCGGATCGTGTAATACTTCGCGGGAAAGGGTGTGCCGGTCTTGTGTCGAGATGTAAGGAAGATTTGCGACGATGACATCGAAAGTTCCCTCAACATTTTCAAGGAGATTGCTTTTCAGAAATCGGACCCGATCGGCTACGTTTAGCCTCGCCGCATTTTCCTGCGCCAACGCGAATGCATCGTCCGAGATATCGACGGCGAGAATCTGCGTCTCAGGAAATTCCGAAGCAAGACTCAGCGCGATAACGCCGCTGCCCGTTCCGACATCCAGAATTTCGGATTTCGGATTTTGGATTTTGGATTTTAAGAACTCAACGAGTTCTTCAGTTTCCGGCCGGGGCACCATCGCGCGTTTGTCGCAAAGAAAGATCAATCCGCAAAATTCGACGTTGCCGAGCAGATGCTGAAGCGGCTCACCTTCACCACGACGCTTCACCAGATCGCGGAGCGGCGCTAGTTCCGATTCCGTCAGCACACGCTCGAATTCCAAATAAAGCTCGATCCGTTTGCGTCCCAGCACATGTGCCAGCAAGTGCTCCGCATTCAGTCGCGGATTTTCGACATTATGTTTCTTGAAATACGCAGTCGCCGCTTGCAGTACTTCAAGCACGGTCATGCGTCGTTCTTTTATCACGCCGAGCGAAGCCCCCCTTGGGACGACAGAAGCAAATTGCTCATGCAACCGCTGATTCCTTCAACCGCTCGGTCACATCGGCAGCTTGCAGCGCGTCGATCAATTCCTCGAGATCGCCGTCGATCACGCGGTCCAAATTGTAAAGGGTCAGACCAATGCGATGATCGGTCACGCGGTTTTGCGGGAAATTGTAGGTGCGAGTTTTTTCTTCGCGCCCGCCGGTACCGATCTGGCCGCGGCGTTGCGCGCTGTATTTCTCCGTTTCCTCGCGCTGCTTTCGCTCCAGCAGGCGCGCCCGCAAGATCGATAGCGCGCGCTCCTTGTTCTTGATTTGGCTGCGCCCGTCCTGACAGCGCACGATCATGCCGGTCGGAATGTGCAGAACCTGCACGGCCGAGTCAGTCGTGTTTACGCCTTGCCCGCCAGGCCCGCCTGCCCGCGAGACTTCGATTCGCAAATCTTCAGGCTTCAATTCCACATCGACGTCTTCCGCCTCCGGCAATACCGCCACCGTGGCTGTTGATGTGTGAATACGACCTTGCGCCTCCGTCGCGGGCACGCGTTGCACACGATGAACGCCGCTTTCGTAACGAAGTTTTCGAAAAACTGATTCGCCCGAAACTCGGAAGATGGCTTCCTTGAATCCGCCGAGCTCTGACGGACTCGATTCGAGATCTTCGGTTTTCAGGCCGGCACCTTCCGCATAACGATGATACATGCGGTAAAGATCGGCGGCGAAAATCGCCGCTTCGCTTCCGCCGGTTCCGGCACGAATTTCCACGATGGCATCACGCTCTTCATTTTCATCGGGTGGCAGCAAGGCGATCTGAACATCGCGCTCAAGATCGCTGGCTCGTTTTTCAAGATCCGGGATTTCGTCATCAGCCATCGCAGCGATCTCGACGTCACGCGACATCGCCAGCTCGCGATTGTCATCCAATTGCTTGCGCGCCGCTTCGAGTTCGCCCCACTTTGCCAGCAGTCCCTTGATGTTCGCGTGCTCGCGCATGATCTCGCTCGCGCGTTGGCGATTGGAAAAAAGCGCCGGATCAGCGATCTCGCGCTCGAGTTGTTCGAAGCGGTCGCGTTTCAGTTTAATGAGGCAATTAAAGTCCATGGGTATTTGTAGCCACGGCGCTGCGTCGCCGTGGGGGAAGGCGCCTCGGCAGAGCGAGGCGGCTACAGTTCAGCTAAGCTTTCTTCTCAGCTCGCGCCGCTTTGGTGCTGCCGTAGCGGCGAGCGAATTTCTCGACGCGCCCGGCGGTATCGATGAACTTTTGTTCGCCGGTAAAAAAGGGATGACAAGCCGCACAAATACCGATCTTAATATCGCGGCGCGTGGAGCGGGTATGATACACCGCGCCGCACGCACAGACCATGTCGGTCTCATAATACTCTGGATGAATGCCTGCTTTCATCTTCCAAGTGGAGCGCGGAATGTATCCGCGCACGCGGTTTCCTGCAAGCGATGAAATCCGAAGACCCATTGCTGGCAGCGTGGGGCAAAACGCTGTCACAGAAAAACGATCAGCCTGCCATTCTCAGTTCAACCGGCCGAATCGCGCACACGTTTCGACAGATTGAAGAGCGGGCGCGCCAATTCGAAGCGAAGATCGAGCACTTCGATGCGGGCGAGGTCATTGCGGTGCAAATCGGCAATCACGAAGATTGGCCGTCGATTTTCGTCGCTTGTCTGCGGAAACAGCTCGTTGTTGTTCCAGTTGAGCAATCGATCAGCGACGAACAACGTGACGCCGCACTCCAAATTTGCAGGGCGAGCGCTGTAGTGTCCGCTGTCCCCAGCGGAACCTCCCCAAAGATTCTTCGGCTGAGGACAGCCGACACTACAGCAGCGTGGCACAAGAATCCGCCGACCGTTTTAAAGCTTACCTCCGGCACAACGGCAACGCCGCGCCTAGTCCGTTTTCGCAGCGAGCAACTACTCGCCGATTGCAACCACATTTGCGATACGATGAGAATTACAGATGCCGATCTGAATTTTGGCGTCATCCCGATCTCGCATTCTTACGGGTTTAGCAATCTGCTCACACCTTTGATCGCGCGTGGTGTGCCGATGGTGCTCAGCCGCGACAGAACACCGCGCGCCATTCTGGCCGACCTCGCCCGCACAAATGCCACTGTGCTCCCGGGCATGCCACTATTCTACCAGGCATTTTGCGAGATCAATGACACTCCTGCATTGCCGAACTTGCGGCTCTGCATTTCCGCAGGCGTACCACTGCCGATCACGGTGGCGAAAAAATTTGTCGAAAAATTCAAAAAGCCGATCCACTCGTTCTATGGCGCGTCGGAATGCGGCGGGATTTGTTATGACCGCGACGGCAGAAGCGATATCGAAGGATTTGTTGGGCAGCCCATGAACGGTGTCGAGGTCGAGCTTGTCGATGCAACTGCGACATCGAGCCAGATTCGCGTGCGCAGCGCCGCTACAGGCGACGGATATTTTCCGAAACCCGACGAAGGGAAATTGGGAAGCGGAACTTTCATTCCAGACGATCTACTCGCGCGAGAAGCTTCGGGTTTCAAGATCGTGGGCCGCATTTCCGATCTGATCAATGTCGCGGGAAAAAAGGTGAATCCCGCGGAAGTAGAAGCACATTTGTTGCGCTTTGGCGGGGTGCGGCAGGCAGTGGTGTTCGGTCGGCAATCGGCGTTACGCAATGAAGAAGTGGCGGCATGCGTGGTGGCATCACCGCATGTAAGCGAGAGTGATCTGCTGCGATTTTGCCGCGGTGGGCTAAGCGCCTGGCAAGTGCCGAAGCAGATTTTTATCATGGACGCGATCCCGACCAATGAGCGAGGCAAAATCAGCCGGCGCGACCTGGCGCGCCGGTTCTCAACGACTGGCGAGAGTTCTCCGTTGCGAAGATTGGGTTCTTGATAGAGCCTTCACATGGGATTTGGTTACCACGACAGACGAATACTATGCTGAAATCACACGGCCAACCCAAGTCAATAGAAGCTCAAATGGAATCTTCGAATAGCGACGAGCGAGAGCAAACCGACAGCCCGCCTGTTCCGCAGGAGGAAGGAACTGTGCCGGAAGCTGGTGCGAATGTGGAGAGTGTCCAGTCCGAGGACTGGTGGAACGCGTCGCCGCAAGCTCCAGATTGGAGCGAACCCGGGACCGAGGCTCCGGCTACCGACGTCATTCCAACAAAGGAAACAGGGACGGCTGACGTTTATTTTTGCGGGAACACGAGTCTGTTTCCGTTGAACCGTGCGCTGCAAGCGATAGCAAAAGAGAAACTCACCGGCTTGCTACGATCATTTTGGGATGAGGAGCCAATCGACCTTCTTGCACGCGACGGCGAGATCGTTTTAGTCACGACCCGGGATCCAGCTCTTTATTGTCCCGAAGTGCCGGACGTTCTGACCGATGTTGATGTCGTAGTTGTTGAGAGGGCCCGCGAGCAACAGAGAGAAACCGGGACCCCATTTCTTCTGACTCTTGTCCGACAGGAATCGATTGCCCTCGACGCTGCCACGGAACTGATGCGGCAGTATGGGCAAAAGCTTTTTTCCCGACTTTGGACGGCTCCGCGCGCGTGGATAATGTTTGAAAAGAATACCGATTTGCTAAGTGACCTGGCGGACATACCGGGGGAGCCAAATGTGAGCGACTGGGCGCTGGAGACCTTGCGTCTTGTTCAGGATCCGGATCAGCCCGCGAACTTCGACTCGACATCCATTCCCGCTTACACGAAAGACGGCTTCGAGCGGGTGCAGAAGTTAAAGCTGACTTCGGACGAGGCCCGATTCGCCTCCCAATTCAATGGCGCCCGGTCAGTGCAACAAATTGCCAAGAATCTGCGGCTCGATTTGAAATCTGCGCGGCAACTGCTGTTCCGGTTTCTCGCTCTCGAAATAGTGGAATGCTGGCGTGCCAGCACTGCGGCAAAACCAGAACAACAGAGCTTTTTCCAGCGTCTTGGCCGATCCATGCGGCGCGACCGGTAATTTACCCGAGGCATTCGGGGCGGCGGCCCGCTCATGAAGAGAAAGATTCTGGTCGTCGATATCGGCGGCACACACGTAAAATTGCTGATGTCGCTTCGCGACGAGCGCGAATTTCCTTCCGGGCCACGCATGGGGCCAAAACAGTTTGTGGCAGGATTTAAAGAGAACGTGCGCGGTTGGAAATTCGACAGGGCATCCATTGGTTTTCCCGTGCCGGTGCGCAACGGACGGATTACAAGAAATCCGAAGCATTTGGGCAAAGGTTGGATTGGTTTCAATTTTTCCAAAGCACTCGGATTACCAGTGCGTGTGATCAACGACGCAGCCATGCAAGCGCTCGGCAGCTACCATGGCGGCGGACGGATGCTCTTTTTGGGACTCGGAACCGGCCTGGGCTCAGCTCTGGTCTGGGAGAAGATTTTGATGCCGCTTGAGCTGGGCGACCTGCCATATCCGCATGGCCGCATCATTGAGGATTATCTCGGCATTCCAGGCCTCGAGTTGTTAGGCCAAAAAAAATGGAAGCGCGAAGTACTTTATGCAGTCGGGCAATTAAAAAAATCCTTTATCGCCGATTACGTTGTCCTGGGCGGCGGCCTTGTGCATCGGTTCGGTCGATTGCCAAAGGGAATTGAGCGCGGCCGAAATGAAAATGCATTCCTCGGCGGAATCCGTTTGTGGGAAACTAAAAGAAATTCGCGTGAGCTGAGTTGGCGCGTCCTCTAATCGCGGAAACGTCTCCTCACTGAAGGCTGCGACGTCCTCGGGATTTCCGGTTTGCGAAGCTTATTTGAGTGGACCTGGCACAACCCGGTCCTGCACGGCGAAACCTCGCGTTTCCAATTCCTGCCGCAATCGCGGCGAAACTTGCCCGGAAAGCGCGACAAAAACATTTGGGGTTTTGCCGGATTGAGCGGCGAGTTTTTGCACGTCGTTGGTGAACCCGGCCGCGCCTGACGTCCACGCGGCGTAATCCCATTGAAGCGCTACTATGATTGTTCCGTCTTTGGCGACGCAGATCGGAAAGTCGCGAAGCATAACGATGCGACCGATCGGCGTTTTTTCGTGGATCTGATTCATCAAGGCCGCGGTGTGGACGCAGAAGAGAGCATCGGCCTCGGTGGTGCTTTTTTGTGCCGCAACTTTCACAAAAGCTCCGCGATTTGCCACGCCCTTGAGTGCCTTGAGATTGACGGCGAAAGTGGTTGACTGGGTGGGCGTAAACGCGCCGCCGTGAAGAATTCGTTCGATGTCACTCGCACTGGCGCCCATGGCGCGAAACGTCGCGCTGTTGATTTGCTCGAGCTCCGAGGGCGATTTCTCACGCAGGAGTTGCTCGACCGTGCTGTTCAGATTGGTCACGGTGAGCGCCGCTCCGATCGGGCCACTGATTGGAAAAGTAGCGACACTAAACGTGAACCCACCTGCCCATGAAGCCCAGGCAACGTCGTCCAGCTCCTTTTGCAGGACGGTGTTGGTGCTGTATGGATCAATCCCCATCTGAAGCGCGATCTTCCGTTTTTTATCCGAGTAACCGATGACGTCCTTCATCCTGTTCCCTTGGCCTTCGTCCTCGCCGCTGCCTTTCCCAACATTCTTGACTGTGTCCTTAGCGCGTCCCAAGAATTTCATGATTCCTTTCGGAACATTGGAAATCGCCTGGGCTGGATCCCTGGCGATATTCTTGGCTGAGTTGAGCGGGCTTTTGGCCGCGGCCAGTAGTGATTTCTTAAACTCGTCGGTCCGCGAAACCTCCTGCAGCCGCGCGATGGCATCGATCTCCTTCAGCCGTTGAAGCAGCATTTCGTTTCCGTCCGCTTCAAAAAGACCAAAGTCTGAATCGATCGTGAACTGATTCATGCCGGACGCCGTGGGGACGGGATCGCGCACCACATAATGCGGTCCCTTGAGCAATTCCGGTTTGAGGATCTCGCTCGCTTTGAGTTCGGGCAGCTCTTCAAACGCGACTTCAGCGCGGCGTACTTCAAACGGTTCCGGCGTTTGCGCGAGACATTGAACAACCGCTGCGAGTGTAAGCGCCAGAGAAAGAATGTTCATTGGCTTTGTCATTAGTTTGGGATCGTTTACTGCGGATTCGGATACTAAATCCTGGGCGATATGGAAAGATCGAAGACACGCGGTTCGTTTCGGGAGTTGCTAGTTGCTCTGCGGCAAACCTTCGCGAATGACGCGCGAGAAATCCGGATTCTGGTCCGCAGCGCGGGCGCGTTCGTTGATCAGGCTGCGCTGTTTCAATTCGGTGAAGGACAACCCTCCGGTCGCAACAGCGTGATCCTGATAAAGCATTTCGTCGGCCTTTCCATTAAGAAGAATGCGCCAATCCCATGGTGCACGAAGTTTAGCCGCGCGCTGGGCGCGGATACTTGTGGTGCAGTTGCTGGTAACGGCGTTGTACCAGCGCGGATTCTCGTGAAGGGCGTTAAGGGTGCCTATATATTCGCGAAATCTCTGGCGCGCTTGGGCGGGCGAAGCCAGCGTGTGGTAAAGATAAACATCCTCGCGCCGATAATTAGTGCGCAAACGAATGCAATCGCGCTCATCCGCCACGATGTAAATGAGCGTGTACTGCCGATAAAAACCTTCCAAAGTGGAGTACTGCTGTCCAATCGTCTTGCGTGTTTCGATGGAAAAGCAAAGCGGAAGCGCATCGGCAAATTGAAAGCTCACGATGGGATGTGCGATCCAGGGTGAACCCCAGTAATTAATAGCCAAGTCCATTCCCGTGATCTGGGAGAGCCGCACCGTGCGCGTTTCCCAGCGGGGCGTGAAATCGGTCTCTGTGCGGTAGTCGCAGTTCCGCACGTTGTGAACTGTGACCTCGTCGCCATTGATCTCGGCCCAAGCGGTCTGCGCAACGTCCGGCTGCCAGGCGCGATCGTTGCCTGGCTTAAGCGTGAGCCACCACAATGCAACGAGCGCGAATGCGCCAAAGACGATCGCAAGCTTTAGCAGTTTTCCTCGAACAAATACGATCGCCGCGAGCAGAAGGAGCACGAACAGAATGGCTGCAAGCGTGCCCGCAGTTGGAAAATCAAAGTAGAGCGCACCAAACGCCCATACGACACAAAAGACGGCCGCGATCCAAGCGACTGCGTAGGCTAAGAATCGCAACACTTTCATTGCTGCCAAGGCCCGACGTGAGCAGCACAATCTTTTCGTGTACTCCGAAACGACGCAGCGAGCCGGCTACTGGCTAACGACAACAATGAATTGTTAGACTCTATTGTCCTTGCGATTCGGAACCCTGGTCTGAGGAGTCATCTTCGACGTCGTCCTCAGTTACTTTCCAAGTCTTGTCAGGATTGTACTTGTCCATGCTCTGGAACGTCTTCAGCGTATCGGGCCCGAGGTCCTTCTCGTAAACGACTCCGTCGGGTCCAACGATGAACGTCTGCACTCCAGTCACCCGGTATTCAGCGGGCGCCGCGGCCAGCGCGAATCCGCCGATCATGGCCCCACCAACCACGAAGTCCATCTCTCCCATCGGTGCCGCAGGTCCTTGTCCCTTTAGTACCTTGAAGTAGTAACCGTGATACGGCTGAGGTTGACTCGGATTCGAATAGCCTTGCTCCAGCGCTTTGGCGACTCCTTCTCCAACCGGACCTCCCCACGTTCCGTCCGCATTCTGCCAAGCCAGCCCGTCGTGTTTTCCCGGCGAGCTGATGATTCGCTGCGCGTATTGGTTCACCTTCGAATCGTCGTGCTTTTCCAGGGCATACTCGTGTTGTGCCTCGACGAAACCACGGCAAATCTGAATAGCGTTCAGTTCGTTGGCACCGATACGTCGATTTAATATTTCCTCGCGGCCTACTTTCGTATCAAACAGCCACTTGCCTTTCCGCTTCACGATCGGAATGGGAACCGGGAAATCATCGTTGCCCACCAGGAGAATGGCACGTTTCGGATCTTTCTTATCGATTTCAACCGAGTTCTTTTCCTTTGCCTTGGCTGCAAACTCGGCCGCACGGTTCTTGTCTTGAACGGGATCTTCTGAAGCGATGAGATCCTCGCCGTCCGGTCCCAGAATTTCCTTTGCAGCGGCGATATCAAAGTTCGTCGCTACCTGAATAAGGGCATCGGCCGCCTGCTTCGGTGAATCGAATTCTTTTTGTTTTGGCTCCGACGCCGCAGGCGCATCTGTTTTGGCCGGTGGCGCAGCGTGCACCGCGATGCTTAACAAACAAGAAGTAAGGATCGCAGAAGCGACCAGGGAAATTTTCGACGAAGTCATAATATTTGTTTTTGTTTTCATTTGTCCTCTACTCATCGACGTTCGTTATCTTCGGCGGCCTCCGCCGCCACCGCCGCGTCCTCCGCCACCGCGACCACCGCCGCCACCACCGCGACCACCGCCACCGCCCCCGCCGCGACTATATCCGCCACCTCCCATGCTATGACCGCCTCTGCTGCTGCTGGCTCGCGCGTAGTTGCCGCTACCGCCGCCGCCAAATCCTCCACCCTTGGCACCGGCACTAGGCCGGGATGATGCGCTGCGGTTACCGACTTGGTTTTTAGCGCTACCGCCAGCTGGGCGAGCACCAGCTCCAGCGCCGCCGCCGGGACGAGCTCCCGCTCCAGCGCCACCGGCACCGCCGGGCTTTCCCACACCACCAACGCCACCCGCACCGCCGGCACCGCCGGGTCTTCCGACACCACCAACGCCACCCGCACCGCCGGCACCACCGGGTCTTCCGGCACCACCAACGCCACCCGCACCGCCGGCGCCACCGGGTCTTCCGACACCACCAACGCCACCCGCACCACCGGGTCTTCCGGCACCACCAATGCCACCCACACCACCGGCGCCACCGGGTCTTCCGACACCACCAACGCCACCCGCACCACCGGGGCCACGTCCGCCGAATTTATTGGCGGTATTTCGGTCGCCATAGGGGGCGTTTCCGCGGTGTTGCGCATTGTGCTGCCAATTACCGCCTTGCTGGCGGTTGAAATTGTTGTTCCGATTGAAGTTATTGTTGTTGTTAATGTTGATGTCGCCGCCGCCCCAGTTGCAATTGCCCCAATTCCCCCACGCCCCGCTCCACGCTGCTCCCAATGCAAGTCCCGTGCCCCATGCCAAAGCCATCCCTGGGACGTAGCCCGGATAGGTATAGGGATAATAAGGATACGCGGGAGGAGCAGCTCCGTACACTACAACTGGATCATACGAAGGGACATAAACGACGTCGGGATTCGCTTGTTCAACGACGATAACCTGCTTGCCGCCTTCGACCGTCTGGGTCTCCACTTTCTGTTGCGCGCTGGTCTTTAGATTTCCGGAGCCCTGAGCCTTCGCGCGCATGCGCTGCACAGCGTCCATCACGTCAGATTGCTGCGCCAGGAATGCGTTCCCAAGATCCGTTGTCCATTGGATATTGCCTGCCATGCGCTGGACCACCTCCGGATAACCTGCCAACCCCTGTACGCTCGGATCCCAAGGCTGTTTTGCTACGGCGTCGGCGAGCGCTTTGTCTTTCAAATTCTTGTTGCGATCCATCCACTGCTGAAGCTGGATGATCTCCAATGGGTAAGTGGAAGCGGCCAGAGTCTGGGCGAGCAGCGGATCGGGATACAGCGCAATCGGCGCAACCAGAGAATCCAATTGATCATTCGGAAGCTTCGGCGCCTGCTCCGTGGTCGTCATAACCTGTGATTGAGCTTGCTGTGCCAAGGCTGCAGTGGAGCCCAATAAGGGCAATGCGAGACCAATGATGGCGATCACGCTGTGAAATAGTTTGCGGCTTGATGACTTCATAAGTTTTCTCTTTTCAACCCTTGCCCGGGAGTATATATGAAATTTGTCGACCGGCATCTAAGACTTTCGTCCAATAGAGCCGTTGGATATAAACTGTAGTTTCAGCAAATCAAACGGAAGGAATTCACATGAATAATGTCAAGAAAATCGTAGTTCTATTGCTCGTCGTCGGAGTGATGACGGGATTTACGCAGGCGGCTAGTCATCACTCTGGGCCAGACGCAACTCTGCGGCTGAGCGGAGGTTCATTCGCCCTTGGAATCGGTTTCAGGTGGGGGTCAGGGACGCTGACCTACAAGGGCAAAAACTATCCGGTCAAGGTGAACGGACTATCGGTAGGCAAAGTCGGGATCACCGGCAGTTCCGCGTATGGCGAGGTTTTTAATCTGAAGCATCTTCAAGATTTCAACGGTCATTATAATATCGGTGCTGCGGGCACGCGCGGCGTGACTCTTGGCAGTGGGAAAACTGGCACCCTCATGACAAATCAGGCCGGTGTGATAGTTCGCGTTTCCGCCACGCAACAAGGCCTTGATGTCAACGCCACTGGTGGCGGCGTTGACATGCAAATCCAGAGATAACGGGGTTGCCTGATAAATAAATCTGAGTGCGCCGCCGACGGCGCACTCAGTAATTGCTCGAATGGCCGAGCTTTCCTCACCCGCCGCCGTGCTTGAGATCGGAACGGCAGCCCCATGGGTGCGGAAATGGTCGTCATTGCCGTGGGTCCGGGGACCACTCTGGGACGGCTTCTGGATACTGAGCGCGCTTTGGCTCGCGCCGATCGTACTGTTGCTCGCCCATGGGTATTCCAACCCGGAGTCGAGCCCACTCGATCTGCTTTACTTCGGTTTGACTGCGCTGTTTTGGATTGGTCACCGGTTATCCAGCACCTATCTCGCGTACTGCACCGAAGCGTACCGACCGCTCCTACGGCTCCAGCCAGTCCGGTTCGTTGTGCTCCCGCTTCTCGTGACAGCAGGATGTTTTGCGCTGTTTCTCCCTGCGGACTCGGCGTTGCCATGGACGCGCGAGGAGCGACTTATTGGACTGGCGATCGTCGATTATGCCTGCGTGACGTACCATTTCGCGGCGCAGCATTTCGGAGCGCTTTCACTCTACCGTTCGCGAGCGGAGCGCGGCTCGTGCATTCAGACCAGGCGCCTGGATCGTTTCTTTGCGCTGAGTGTAGGCGGCGTGCTTGTTTTTGTGGCAGACATTCTCGCAGGAGCGGTCGCCTATCAGGATCACTGGATCGATCGCTGGTCTTTCGCCACGTGGATTGTGTCGGCGCAGGATGGAATCCGCGGCGGCGCAATCCTGGCGCTGTTTATCGCGACAGGAGTAATGTTGTTTGCAGAGGCGCGCGCGCGACGGTGGTCGTTGCCACGCGTGTTGTACATCATTGGAATCGCGGTGATGGTTGGCCTCGCTCTTCGTCCGAGGAGTTTGTTTCTCTTCCTGGTAATCTGGACCTCGCAGCACTGGATTCTCGCTACGGGGCTGGGTTCGCAGACACCGCGCGCGGAGCCGGCTCCAACCAGCGGCGTTGTGCGCGGCCTTTTGCATAAGTTGAACATTCGGCCGTGGGCAGTCGTGCTCTTCTTTACGGCGTTGTCCGTAGTGCTGTTGCCGCTGTTCGAAGTGGAAGCAAACCAGGAGACAGGCACATACTACGGAGACCGGATCTTCGGCGCGTTCGCGACGCAACTACGGACTTCGTCCTGGGTACCTGCGCTGGTAGCTCTCGGCTTCGCGACGGGTTTCATTCATTACCTGCTCGATCGAAGCATCTATCGAATGTCCGACCCGCAAGTGCGCGCGGCAGCGCGCGGTCTACTTACGTAAACAAGCAAGACTTCGCCTCCAGCAGCGCCAATAAGAGTGATCTTCATCGTGCTAAGACCTTCCTATTCTTCATGAGCAAGGCCAAGCGCGCCTATTTGACTTTTGTCCTACAAACTTTTTCCGCCGAGGGAAGAAACGTGACTGTGCCTTCCATTGACTCGTTATACGATATCAAGACGGTAAGCCGAAATATTTTTGTAGGATAATTATCTCCTGCTCACACTTTTCTGGCGGGAGTCCGTAGACCTCGATGCGAAACTGATCCGCCTCGCTTCGGCGATCAACCTGCCCTAGGCGTCCAGCCGCATGAGCTCGATTCGGTAATTTGCTTTCGGGATTTCGCGGGGATGGCCCGGCGACGAGCATCACGCGTTGGGCGGTGATTCCGTTGTCGCAGACCCAGTGCGCGGCCCATTGACGCCAGTCGTCAGGTTCCTCCGCGAGATCGATGGGATGCACGCCGTAGGAGAACGCGAGGTTCTGACACGCAGCGGGATCAGAGCTGGGCGCGAGGATCCAAACCGGTGGCTTAAAGCGGGCAATGGCGCGCGCCACCATGCCGCCACGTGTCGGCACGAGCAGCAGGTCGCACGGCACTGTGTACAGTGCGTGCTCGACCAGGGACGCCATCCGATCGCTGCTCCTGGTCGCCGCTTTCTCCTGCACCAATTCGCGTTGAGCGGCAAAGCTCCTGGGCGGCCGATGTGTTTCGGTGAACGCGGCGATTTTCGCCAGCATCGTGACTGCTTCCTCAGGAAATTTTCCCATCGCCGATTCGCCGGAGAGCATGACGCAATCGGTGCCATCGAGAATTGCGTTCGCCACATCAGTTGCCTCGGCGCGGCTGGGCAAACGGCTGGAAACCATCGATTCGAGCATCTGCGTCGCAGTGATGACGGGCTTACCCGCAAGGTTCGCTTTCGCAATAAGCTGCTTCTGAGTGTAGGCGATCTCTTCGATCGGCACCTCCACACCGAGATCGCCGCGCGCAACCATGATTCCGTCCGAAGCGGCGAGTATTTCGTCGAAGTGCTCAAGTGCGTCGGCACGTTCGATCTTGGCGATGACGAATGGATGCCGCCCGACTTTCGCCGCCGCGCCGCGCACGGCCTCAATGTCGGCGGCGCGTTGGACGAACGACTGGCTCACCGCATCGACGCCTGCTTCCAGCGCAAATTCGAGACACGCGCGGTCGTGTCTCCGTAAAAGCGCTGATGCCCAGATCAACGCCCGGAAGGTTCAGTCCTTTGCGTGAGCGCAGCTCGCCGCCGACGGCGACGGTGCACTCGACGTCGTTGCCCACCACGCGGTCGACCACGAGCTGCACGAGACCATCGTTGAGAAAGATTCGATTGCCCGGCCTCACCACGCGCGGCAGCGGTTCGAAACTCATCGAGACGCGCTCTGCATTTCCGACGATGTCTTGGTTCGTGAGCGTGAAGCGGTCGCCGGGCATGAGCTGCACCGGCTCCGGTTCGATCTTTCCGAGCCGCATCTTCGGTCCCGGCAGATCGGCCATTATCGCCACGCGGCGTGCGGTTGTCCGCGCTGCGTCGCGAATCCGGTGGATGAGTTCTGCGTGATGTGAAAAGTCGCCGTACGAAAAATTGAGCCGCGCGACGTTCATTCCCGCGCGAACGAGTCGCACGAGCATTTCCGGTGATTCGGACGCCGGGCCAATGGTGGCGACGATTTTTGTTTTGTGTTCGGGAAACGCCGCGGTCATGACGCGAACATCGTTTTTCCCGCGCGCGCCCGGTCGAGCATTGTGCAGTAGGTCTGGTAATCGGCGACTGGCATGGTATTTCGCCTCAGCGCATTTTTCCGCCGTAGATTGCGTCCTCGCCCAGCTCTTCCTCGATCCGCAGAAGCTGATTGTACTTCGCGACCCGGTCGGTGCGGCTGAGCGAACCGGTTTTTATTTGCCCGGCGTTTGTGGCCACGGCGATATCCGCGATCGTCGTGTCCTCGGTTTCTCCTGAGCGATGACTGATCACCGCGGTGTATTTGTTTTCCTTCGCGAGTTCGATGCAGTCGAGTGTCTCGGTTAGCGTGCCGATCTGGTTCACTTTTATGAGAATGGAGTTGGCGATGCCGCGGTCGATGGCTTTGCGCAAAAACTTAACGTTGGTAACCAGAAGGTCATCGGCAACAAGCTGTATGGTCGCGCCCATGGCGTCGGTGAGTTTTTTCCAGCCGTCCCAATCATTCTCCGCGCAGCCGTCTTCGATCGAGATGATGGGAAACTTCTTTGCCAGCTCCTGGTAGTAGGAAATCAACTCCTCGACGTTGCGCTTGGAACCATCGGATTTCTTGAACACATATTGCTTCTGCTTTGCGTCGTAAAACTCGGACGCGGCGGGATCGAGCGCGATGAAGATTTGTTCGCCCAGCTTGTAACCGGCTTTCTCCACCGCCGTGACAATTGTGGCCAGAGCGTCGTCCGCACTCTTGAAGTTCGGTGCGAAACCACCCTCATCGCCCACCGCCGTCGAGAGCCCGCGATCTTTCAGCACACTTTTTAGACTGTGGAAAATCTCACAACCAGCGCGCAGAGCTTCCGAGAACGTGGGCAAGCCTTTCGGCATGATCATGAATTCTTGAAAGTCCACCGGCGCATCCGAGTGCGCGCCGCCGTTAACGATGTTCATCATCGGTACAGGCAGCACCTTGGCATCTGGCCCGCCGAGGTATCTGAAAAGCGGAAGGCCGAGCTGGTTCGCGGCAGCATGTGCAGTTGCAAGTGAGACAGCCAGGATCGCGTTCGCGCCGAGCTTGCTCTTGTTCGGCGTGCCATCGAGCGCGATCATCGTTTTGTCCAGGCGGACCTGATCGAGCGCGTCCATGCCGGTCACTTCTTTCGCGATGATTTCTTTCACATTCGCGACGGCTTTGGTGACACCACGGCCGAGGAAGCGCTCTTTCTCGCCGTCGCGGAGTTCCCACGCCTCGTGTTCCCCGGTGCTCGCGCCGCTCGGGACGATGGCGCTGCCGGTGCCGCCGCCGGCAAGAGTAACTACGGCTTCGACAGTTGGGTTACCGCGGGAATCGATGACCTGGCGGCCGTGGACTCGGACGATCTTCGTGACAGACATAACAGGTATTTTCTTTTGAAGTGGCAGTGAGCAGCGAGAACTTCCGTCTTCTCACTGTGATTCTAATTGTGCATTCAGCGTTGTCCCGGGGAGAAAAGGCTGGCCGCTAGCGAATGCCACAAGATTCGCCACGGTCACGCGCGCGATTTCCGCGAGCGCCTCTCGAGTGAGAAATGCCTGGTGCGCGGTGATGAGCACGTTGGGAAAAGTAAGCAGACGGGCCAGTTCGTCATCCTGCAAGATCTGGCCGGATAGATCTTCAAAGAAAACGCCCTCTTCTTCTTCGTACACATCGAGTGCCACGCCGCCGAGCCGGCCGGATTTCAATGCTTCGATCAGCGCTGTGGTGTCGATGAGCGCGCCGCGGCTGACGTTGATCAGGATCGTGCCAGGCTTCATCAGCTCGAGCGTTTCGCGACGGATGATGTGGTACGTCTCCGGCGTCAGCGGCGTGTGCAGGGAGATCACTTCGCACTCGCGCGTCAGCGTCCGCGCGTCGGTGTATATCACACCATGCTCCTTCGCCCACTCGTCCGAACGGACCACGTCGAAAGCCAGCACTTTCATCCCAAATCCCCGTAGAATTTGCGCGGCGACACGCCCGATTTTACCTGTGCCGAAAATCCCGGCTGTCTTGCCGTGAAGATCGAAACCAACGAGACCGTTGAGCGAAAAGTTCAAGTCGTGAACACGGTTGCTCGCGCGTGGGATCTTGCGATTGAGCGCCAGGAGCAATGCGACTGCGTGCTCAGCCACTGCGTAAGGTGAGTAGGCCGGCACCCGCGTGACGGAAAGGCCAAGCCCGGTCGCGGCCGCGATATCGACGCCGTTGTAGCCGGCGCAGCGAAGCGCAACATGTTTCACGCCAACGGAAGCGAGCGCTTCAAGGCACTTCCGATCAGCGCGGTCATTTACGAAAATGCAAATCGCCTGCGCCCCTTGCGCAGCTGCTGCGGTTTCCGCCGAGAGCCGCCAATCCACGAAACGCCATTCAATTTCCCCATTGGAGACGGCGCGTTGAAGCGATTCGCGGTCATAGGGTTTGGTGTCGAAGACCACCGTTTGCAGTTTAGTCATGGCGAATCAGTGTCCGGGCTTAATGTTCCAAACGCGATCGCAGTAATCGCGGATCGAGCGCGCGAAACGGTCGAGACGGCCGAGACCGCAACGCAGATTCTCCAGGAAATCTTGTTTGATTTCCTCACTTGTCAGGCCGGTGCGAACAGATGTTGCTCGACTCATGGATCGTCAGATGGGAAGCACCGCCGTACGAACTACGGCAAAGATGAAAACGGCGGCCGCGAAGACAAATGCGACGACACGCACCCGGCGCTGTT